>CAVWHV010000066.1:0-109437 GCA_963754725.1 uncultured Planctomycetaceae bacterium | reverse complement strand
GGGTGCTGCCCTGGGGCCCGTGTAACTTCCAGGCGCACGTGCAATGGGCGCCCAGATAGCGGTTTTCGCTGGTATCGAATTCCGGGTTGTGCAGGAAGCCCGCTCGTTCCAGCAGCCAGCGGCCGAGCATGAGCGTCAGCGTGGCATCGAGATGATTCTCGCAGCCACAAGGAACGAGCTCCCCGTTGTTCAGGGCAAAGCTCAGGCACGGCTTGCGATGCTTCAGGAACAGGCATTCGATCGTGATCGCGTCCGCGGCGTGCCGCTGCATGATCTGGGCCACAGCTCGATGGGCCCGCATCGCTTCCACGAAGTACTCGTCCGATACATCGGTGACTCGCGCGGCGAGGTTCTTGACCTCCATCGCCGCACGCACCATGGCATCGTCCGGTTCGATGGCGTCGAACAGCGCATTGAACTCGGCGGCGGGGATCGTCACGATGTCGACGTTGAGCCGTTTCTCCACATCGTGTGTGGTGTCCTGTTGTTGTCCGGAAACGCGCAACAGACGGCTTTGGGCGAGCATCTTCTTGGCGCGGACCGCCAGCAAACCGCGTTCGATTTCGTCCCAGTTCTCGATCGAGTGGATGTAATACATCCCTTCCGCCTTGCGGAGATATTCGGGAGGCAGCTGGTGGTTCGACCCCAGGCTGTGGTACACGATGGCAGTGGGGGCGGATTCCGCGGCAATGCGTGCCGCCCAGGGGGAGAACGTGTTCCAGAAATTGACGACCAGGACGGCGTCCACCTGCTTGGCCTGCGTGCGCCCGATGAACTCGGCCACCGCGGCCTCCTGGTAAATCGCCTGGGGCTCGAATTCCGCGGCCACACCGAGTCGATCGGACAACTCGCGGATCTTGGCCGTGAAGGTCTTCTCTTGCTGTTCGGGCTCGAACTGGTTGCCCGGCCAGGTGAACCAATGGTGGCCACGCCACGAGTCCTCCAATTGGCCCGCGTTCACGACGTCGGCGGGCGGATAGAGGAACACGACCGCCACCCGCGGCGGTGCCTTGGGAGGGGGGGACGCCGCCAGCGGAAAGGCCCCCCACGCCGGACGCCTGTGCCAGCTGGACAGCAGGCCCACAGCCCCCATCGCACCGCCGACAGCCGAGAAATCACGGCGACTGACCTGGCCCGTTGAGCACGACTTGCCCATCGCATTTCCTCCCGCGAACTCCACCCCCGGATGCCTCGAAAACGCGAGGCCCATTGTACCACTCTCTCCGCCGGCCGCGTGCTACCGTCCCCTGTCGCACCGCCTCCCTGCTCCCCAAACCGTCCTGTGGCAGATTCCCGGGCAGATTCCAGACACTCTGATTTTGTCGCCGCCTCGGGTCTCATCTTGTCGCCGCCTCCGGCGGGGTGGCAGGTTCCAGACACTCTGTTCTTGTGGCCGCCTCCGGCGCAATGTACCCTGTCGCTGCATCGTCACCGGCCCCGGCGAGGAATCCACGTTGTGTCCCCAATCGCTCTGCTTGAATTGTCCTCGGTCAGCTACGCGGTCCATGGCAAACGCATCCTGGATGCGATCGACTGGCGCATTGAATCGCAGCAACACTGGGTACTGCTGGGCGCAACGGTGCCGGCAAGACGACGCTCCTGCAGATCGCCTGTGGATATCTGTGGCCCAACGCCGGTGGACAGGTTCTACGCGGCGGGCAACCCTTGACCGACTTGCGGCAACTTCGGCGCAGTATCGGCTGGGTCACGTCGACGCTCGACGCGCAGATCCCGCGGGACGAACCGGCGCTCGACACCGTCGTATCGGGTCGGTACGCCGGCATTGGACTGAAACGGCTCGGTGGCTGCCGACCGACCGAAGCGGATTATCGGGACGCGCACGGATACCTGCAGCGACTGGGGATGGCGGCGTTCACCCGACAGGCCTTTTCGTTGCTGTCGCAGGGGGAGCGGCAGAAAGTCCTGCTGGCGCGCGCGTGCATGGCCCAGCCGTTGCTGATGGTGCTCGACGAACCGTGCGCAGGACTCGATCCGGCCTCCCGCGAATCGTTCCTGGCGGCCTTGCAGGCCCTAGCCCAGTCGCCTGCCGGTCCCGCCATGATCCTGGTGACACACCACCTCGAGGAGATCATGCCCGCCTTCTCGCACGTCCTGCTGCTGGACCAAGGCCGCGTCGTGGACTCGGGACCCGCCTCCGAGTTACTCGGCCCCCCACTCGTCGAACGGCTCTACGACGGAGCGGTCGCAGAACTCGTCTGGCGGGGCGGACGCTGTTGGCCCATCGGGCGTTAAGAGTCGACTCCACCGGCCAGCACTTCGCCAACCCCCCGCACGGCCAGATCCGCTCGCCGCGTGGGAGTCTCATCGACCAAGCGACGGCAAAACACGCGCCTGCACCCCCCTTGTGGCAAAATATGGCAGGCCGCCGAAAAACGGACGGCCCGCCCCCAAGATTGGCGGCGACATATCGAAATAATATCATTGTGATATGAACTGGGTCGCGAGTGGTCGGCTGCGTTGAGCGACCCTGCCGCCGTGGGCGTGTTGTGGGGGCCGGGGCCCGTGTGGGGTTCTGGGACCGGCGCGACACGGGTGAGTGCCTCGCAGACGCGACGACTCATCGCGGCGGCACTGAGTCCGACCGAACAGGAGAAACATCCATGACGCGCGAGAGAGAGATTCGTGTTCCGAACGGCTGGTTCATGTTGCCGGTGGTGATCGCCGTGTTCGCGGTCGCGATCTGGCTGGGAGTGTTGTTTGGGTTGACGGTCAAGCGTGCCGCCGAGGCAGGTGGTCTGCCGAACTTCTGGTTGCTGGGCAGTGGGGTGTTGGCGATCGGGTTGGGGATTTTCCTGTGTTTCGGCTTCTTCACGTTGCAGCCCAACGAGGGGCGCGTGCTGGTATTGTTTGGATCCTACCGTGGCACAGTCCGCACGAGTGGCTGGCACTGGACGAATCCACTCAACAGCAAGCTCCGCCTGTCGCTCCGTTCGCGGAACTTCACCAGCGAGAAATTGAAGGTGAACGACAAGCGTGGCAATCCCATTGAGATTGCCGTGGTAGTCGTCTGGCGCGTACAGGACACCGCGCAGGCCAGTTTCGACGTCGAGCGGTTCAACGAGTACGTGGAGGTCCAGAGCGAGTCGGCGGTGCGTCACCTGGCCAACTGTTATCCGTACGATCACGGCGAGGAGAACGAGACGACGTTGCGGAGCAGCGTGGAGGACGTCTCGTTGGCCTTGCAGCACGAATTGCAGGACCGCGTCCACAAGGCGGGTGTCGTGATCGAAGAGGCTCGCCTGACACATCTGGCCTACGCGCCGGAAATCGCCGGAGCGATGCTGCGACGTCAGCAGGCGGAGGCCATCATCGATGCCCGGCAGAAGATCGTGCACGGAGCGGTGAGCATGGTGCAGATGGCGCTGACGGATCTGGCGGAAAAGAAAGTCGTCGAGCTGGACGAGGAACGCAAGGCGGCGATGGTGAGCAACCTGTTGGTGGTGTTGTGCGGCGAACAGGAGGCGCATCCGGTAATCAACACAGGCACGATCTACACCTGAGCGACGATCATGAAGTCCCGCAAGGCATTTGCATTACGCATCGATCCCGACCTGTTTGCGGAGCTCGAGGGCTGGGCTCAGCAGGAATTCCGCAGTGTGAATGGGCAGATCGAGTTCATCCTCCGCGAGGCGGTTCGTCGGCGTCGTGGCCAGCGCGACGCCGCCGCCGCCCCGCCGCGTAAGGTTTCGCCACGCGAAGATGAGCATGGTTAGATGATTGTGCGCGACGAGGCAGCGACCTGTTGGGGGCTGACAAGGGCGATTGACGGTTGGTCCCGCCTGGCTAAATTGTGGGGCACCGCTGACGAGTCACGAGGTAGCATCTGATCCGAGAGGAGTATCTGATTCATCGTGAAGTTCCTGGGCTGGCTCATGAAATCGAAAAAGGAGGAGCAGACTGCTCCGCCGCCCCTGTCGAAGGACCAGGAGCTGCTGACCGCGATCCGCGACCTGATGAAAGCCCGGGTGTGAGGCGGCTCGGCGAAAGGCCTTTCGGGTAAAGCGTCTGGTCGGGTGCCGGTCGCGCGACTAGGATCAAGCAGATGGGATCCTCGCCACGCAAGTCTGGGCCGCGTCATGCTGGGCGTTCGAAATCCGCGCGTCGGCCGCGCGAGGCGGTCCCGCACCCGTCGCGGCTGGCGTCGCGTCCCTTGGTTCCTGACCCGACGCAGCCGATCCCGGCCGTATTTCTGCGGACCCCCACGCGGTATCCGCTGGTGTATCGCAAGCGAGTGCGTCGCGTGGACGACCAGGCGCGACCGGGCGACCTGGTCGCCGTGTACAGCGAGGCCGAGGGGGAACGGGCCGAGCTGATCGGATACGGGTTGTACAATCCGCGGTCCGAGATCGTGGTCCGGATCGTGCGTTTTGCGGCGGAGCTCCCCGACGGCCGTTTCTGGGATGACGCTTTGGCCCGCGCGTTGCGTCTGCGGCGCGACGTACTGCGTCTGGACGACGTCACCAATGCCTATCGCGTCGTGCATGCGGAAGCGGATGGCTTCTCGGGACTGGTCGTCGATCGGCTGGGTGACACGCTCAGTGCGGAAGTGTTCAGCCTGGGGATGTTTCAGCGGTGTGAGGAGATTCTGGCGCGACTGCAGCCGCTGTGTGGTACGCGTCATACGCTGATCCAGCCCGGCCCCCACGTGTTGGCCCAAGAGGCGTTTTCGGCTGAGCCGCAGGCCTCGTCCGAATTGCCTTCGAGTGTCGTGATCGAGGAGTTTGGCACGCGGTTTCGCGTGCACTTCGAGCAGGGTCACAAGACCGGTTTCTTCTGCGACCAGCGCGACAATCGCCGGCAACTGGCGAGTTACTGCGCGGGACGCTCGGTGCTCGATCTCTGCTGCTACACGGGCGGTTTCGCGATCCAGGCCAAGCGGTTGGGCCAGGCGGCCGAAGTGATCGGCGTGGACCTCGACGAACAACCGCTGCGGCTCGCACGGCAGAACGCTGCGCTCAATCAAGTGCAAATCAAGTTCGTGCAAGCCGATGTGTTTCCGTTCATGCGCGATATGCTCCGCGGCGGCCGCCAATTTGATGTGGTCGTCTTGGACCCGCCCAAGCTGGTGCGTTCGCGAGCCGAGTTCGAATTGGGCGCGCGGAAGTACTTCGACCTGAACCGGCTGGCCATGCAATTGGTGCGACCCGGCGGAATCCTGCTGACTTGCACCTGTTCCGGCCTGATGCCCGGCGACGAATTCCTGCGCCTGGTGTACTCTGCGTCGCGGCAGGCGGGGCCGCGCGTTGCGGGGGAGGGGGACGAGTTGGGGCGGGGTACACCTCGGACCTTGCACGTCCTGGCCAAGACTGGCGCTGCCGCCGACCATCCGGTGGCCGCCCACTGCCCGGAGACGGAGTACCTGAACGCCGTGTGGGCTTGCCTCTGGTAACTTCGAGGTGCAGGATGTGTGCGCGGCCGGTGGTTTGCGACGTGCGGGACGTTTTTTTTTCCGGAGTCCCCTGGCGGCTCGCCTAGAATGGTGCGGCCGTTGTCTTGCCGAGGTGCCTTGTGATGTCTGATCCGTCGATCGAGCTGCCGGTTCTCCAGCCCACCCCAGCCGCCCGAGACCGACTGTCCGAGTTGCGCCGGCCGCCGACCCCGGATATGCGGCCGCTGCCGATGTCGGGGGCGGAGTGCCGCGCGCGGGGTTGGGAGGAGCTCGATGTCGTGTTCGTGACAGGCGACGCGTATGTCGATCATCCGAGTTTCGCCATGGCCATTCTGGGCCGTGTGCTGGAGGCGGCCGGTTTTCGGGTGGCGATTCTCAGTCAACCCGACTGGCGCAGTTGCGCCGATTGGCGACGCTTCGGACCGCCCCGGCTGTTCTTCGGGATCAGTGCCGGGAACATGGATTCGATGATTAACCACTACACGGCGAACAAGAAAGTCCGCAACGACGACGCCTATTCGCCAGGCGGCAGCATCGGGCGGCGGCCGGACCGCGCGACGTTGGCCTACTGCCAGCGGGCCCGCGAGGCATACAAGGGAATTCCCGTGATCGCCGGCGGCGTGGAAGCCTCCCTGCGGCGGTTGGCCCACTACGACTACTGGAGCGACAAAGTCCGCCGGTCGATTCTGCTGGACTGCAAGGCCGACCTGCTGGCATTTGGGATGGGCGAAAATGGCATTGTGGAGATTGCCCAGCGGCTGGCGGGCGGCGAAACGTTGCGTGAGCTGCGCGACATGCGGGGGGTCGCGTACGCACTCGGAGCATCCGAGACCCCGCCGACCGACGCGCTCGTGCTGCCCAGCTTCGAAGAGGTGCGTTCAGACAAGCTGGCCTTTGCCGAAGCGACGCGCCTGATCCACGTGGAGACGAACCCTTACAACGCCCGTCGGCTCGTGCAGTATCACGATCGGCAAGCGGTGGTTGTCAATCCTCCCCAACTGCCGATCAGCCAGGCGGCCATGGATCGGATTTACGATCTGCCCTACACGCGGCGACCGCATCCCGACTATCGCGAGGCCATTCCGGCCTACGAGATGATTCGAGATTCCGTGACGATCATGCGCGGTTGTTTTGGCGGGTGCACATTCTGTTCGATCACTGCGCACCAGGGACGCGCCATCCAATCTCGCAGCAAGGAATCGGTGCTGGCCGAACTCCGACAGATGTCCGCAGACCCGGCGTTCAAGGGGGTGGTGAGTGATATTGGGGGACCCACCGCCAACATGTACCAGATGCAGTGTTCGCGGCCGGAAGTTGAGGCCGTCTGCCGCCGGCAATCGTGCGTGCATCCCACGATCTGTCGGTTGCTGGGCACCGACCATGGCCCGCTCGTGCAGTTGATGCGCAAAGCGCGTGAGGTTCCGGGGATCAAGAAGGTCCTGGTAGCCAGTGGCATCCGCATGGATTTGGCCCGCCGCTCGCCCGAGTACATGCGTGAGCTGACGCGACATCACGTGGGCGGCCAACTCAAGGTGGCTCCCGAGCACGTGGACCCCCAGGTGCTGAGCCTCATGCGCAAACCCAGCAACGATGACTTCGAGAAGTTTGGCGAGTCGTTTGCGGCCGAGTCGCAAAAAGCGGGCAAGAAACAACATCTGGTTCCGTACTTCATTGCCAGCCATCCCGGCAGCAGCCTGGATGAGATGATCCACCTGGCCGTGTTTCTGAAACTGAATGGTTACCGGCCCGATCAGGTGCAGGATTTCATTCCCGCTCCGATGGATGTCGCCACGGCGATGTACTACACGGGAATCGACCCCTTCACGCGGAAGCCGGTCTATGTGGCTCGACACCTGCGCGACCGAAAACTGCAGCGGGCATTGATGCAGTTCTTCAAACCGGAAAACTACTTTCAGGTCCGCGAAGCGCTGATGCTGGCCAAACGGTCCGACCTGATTGGCGATGGCTGCGACTGCCTGATCCCCTCGCGCCCGCCGCGTGAAGCGGTCGAACGACGACGCAGTGACGCGAATGCATCGTTGCGCGGCGAATACGTCCACAAGGTGCCCTCGGAGAATCGCCCGAAGAAGGGTAAACGCAAGGAATCCCGGCACGCGCCGGCCCAAGGGTACCGGCCCGGTCGCAAGCGGCCATCCCGGCCGAAAGACCACGGACGCGGGAACACGCGACCGGGGCGGGACTGACCCACTCCCACAGGCACCCGTCACCGAGCGGCGATGCCTCGTATGTTGGCCATTTCTTCGTAACTCCCGCGGGACGCGCCCGCCTCCCTTTCCCGGCTGTCCTGTTGTTACGGCGAGAAAACCACGATCGGCACCCGATCTCTAACTCTTTTGAGGGATGGCTTTTGGATCGTGCGACGTGCCGCCGGTCGCCCGCTTGAGTTGAAAAGACATGCTTTCCTGTTAAAAATCTCGTCGGGGCTGGGTAGTAGTTTTGGGCGGGTTCCGCGAGCCCGTCACGGCTGGCTGGGGTCGGGTGCGACCGACCCCATTTCGGAGAAGGGTGAGTTCATGCTTGGCAACTGGATGTTTCGCGCTCGTTCCCTGCGCTCAGTTTCCCCCCGGCGGAGGAGGCGACACGACCCAACGCCGATGGACAAGCGGCGGCGGTTTTTCCGCCCCGGCTGTGAAGAATTAGAGGCGCGACGCCTGCTTACGGGTACCGGTGGTGCCACGCTCGATTTCCAGGGCTTTAACCTGTCTTTCAACGCCAAGCCGGGGTTCGCCAATTCGGTGGCGTTGTCGTTGTCCGGTGACACCTATTCGTTTGTGACGAACAGCGTCAGCAAGATCACGGCGGTGAATAACCTGCCGAAAGGCTACACGTACCAAATCAGTGGGCTGCGTACCACAACGGTTACGATTAAGGCGATCGATGCTGGAATCTCCTCGATCACCTTCAATTTGAATGATGGGAACGACACACTTAACGTGCTCTCTGCGCGTGACGCGATTGTAGTCAATGGAGGTACGGGAACTGATACGACGCGACTGGCCAACAAGCTGAATCTTGTTGGCGGGCTAACGGCAAACAGCGAACAGATCTACATCGACAACAGTTCTATCGTCGGGGCCAGCATTGCGACTACGGCGAATCAGATCTACAGCGGTCAACTCGTCCTGCTGGGCGACACGATCCTGACAAGTCCGCAGGACGTTTCAATTTCTGGTAGCACCAACGGCTCGCGCGCGCTGACGATCAACAGCGGTGGCGTGACTACGTTCGGCGGACCGGTGGGCAACACAATCCCGCTGACAAGCCTGTCGACCGACGCGGCCGGATCGACGCGATTGTCAGGCGGCAGCGTGACGACGACGGGCGCCCAGAGCTACCAGGACACAGTGACACTGGTCAGTGGTCTAGTGGTCAGCGGTGCCAACGTGACGTTTGGTGCCAGCGTTAACGGCCCGTTTGGACTGGCCATCAATGGGAGCAAAGTGGTGTTGAACGGGGCAGTTGGCGACGTGTCGCCACTCTCGTCCCTGAGCGCCACCAGCTCGCAGGCGCTGCAAATCAACACGGCGATTCGAACCAGTAGCGACGTGGCATTGACCGTCAACGATCTCCCGTCGAGCGGGCAGGATATCGTGATTGGCTCGGCTGGCAGCATCCTGTCAAACGTCGGCAAGATCCTGTTGCGGGCGGGTGACGACGTGCAGTTGCAGCCAGGCTCCTCACTATCGACATCCGGTTTGATTGAGCTGGTTGGCGACTACGGAAATGTCGATGTCGGAGTCGGCAGCATCCTGACCCTGAGCGGCTTGTTACAGGCGGCCGGCGCGTCGGTCTCCTCCGGCAGTGACAATGACTCGGTGCTGATTGATGACAACGGTGCCTCCAGCGGCGGAACCGTCAACCACATCCGAGTTCCGCTGACGGTCAACCCTGGTTCTGGCCAGGATCTGTTGACCTTGAACGATGCGAGCGAGACCGCTCCCACAACGCTCAAGATCACTGCGACGTCGATTGGCGCGGAGCAAGGTGACAATTTCTTCGCGGCTGGAGGGAGTCTCACATACTCGAATGTGGATGATCTCCGGATCTTGACTGGGTCGGCCGCGGACGTCATCGAAGTGGGGGCGACGCATTTGGGGAGCACACTCATCAGTACAGGTGGTGGTGCTGACCAAATCACGGTCAAGTCGACAGCCGGTTCGACCTCTCTCCAGACGGGTGATGGCAGTGACGCAATACGCGTTGCGCCAGCCATGGGAATGCGCGAGTCAATGGGCGGCACACTGCAGGTTGACGGGGGAGCGGACGGGAGTGACGCCCTCGTCGTGGATGACCAAAACACCGTGGGAGCAGTTGTGGACTTGGCAGCCACTCGCGTTGAATTTGGCGGCGCAATGCCGGTCATCTACGCGGGCATGGACCAACTTGAGCTCAAGCTCGGACCGGGAAGCGATGTTGTCCATATTCTCTCAACCCATGCTGGCAGTACCTCGATCGACACGGACGGTGGCGCGGACCAGATCTATGTGAGGTCGACCAGTGGTCCCGTGTCACTACAAACGGGTGATGACAGCGATCTGGTTCGTGTGTCGTCGCTCTCCGGCATGCTGTCGGAGATCGGCGGCCCGCTGCAGGTGTCTGCGGGAATCGGGGATGAGGATGTGCTGATTGTCGATGACAGCGGCAGCTCGGCAGGGAAGACATTAGAGGTAACCACCCAGACTGTCTCGGGATTCGGTTCGGCACAGATCGAGTATGAATCCGTGGACGACCTGCGGGTGAGCCTCGGAAACGGGGACGACGAGGTCCGAGTCCTTTCGACCCACGCCGGCGAGACACTGATCGAAACGGGTGGCGGCCAGGACCAGATCGTTGTCGAGTCCATCGCGGGTGCCACGTCCCTGTTGTCGGGTGAGGGCGATGACTCGATTCGAGTATCCTCGTCGGCGTCCCGCGTGTCGGGTATTGGCAGTGGCCTCAGCGTGTCAGCCGGCGACGGCCTGCTCGACAAGTTGATCGTGGATGATCGCGGCAACACCGTGCCACAATCGGTCGTGCTGACGTCGCAGAGCATCAGTGGGCTCAGCACTGCCCCCATCACGTATGCTGCGGTCGATCAACTCGAACTGTACCTTGGGTCTGGCCGTGATACGATCGACGTAACATCTACACACGAGGGCAGCACACAGGTTGACACCGGCGGTGGCCTCGACAACGTGCAAATCCGATCCACGACCGGATCGACAACCTTGGTCTCCGGAGCCGATGGTGCCACAATCCGCGTGGGATCCACGGACAGCACCCAATCGGTGCTATCGGGAATTGGTGGCGAACTGAATGTCGTTGGTGCAACTTCGGGAATGGATACGCTGATCGTCGATGACCGCGGAAACCCGGCGAGCGCGACGGTAGAACTGTCCGGCGACCATATCGTCGGGTTCAGTCCGGCACTGCTGGGCTACCAGGCAATCGAGCAACTGCAACTGCTCTTCGGAGCCGGTGACGACGAACTGACGATTGCCAGTACGCATGCCGGTGCCACGAATGTGTGGATGAACGGTGGGAATGACGTGGTGATTGGTCGGACAACGGCTGGTGCCACAGTGATCGACGGCGGCGCGGGAACGTCTGATGCGCTGCAGTCTGGCAATGAGCAGGCAGACGAGATCGTGTTGTCCGCCGACGCGCTAATCCTTCGTTCTCAGGGGACGGAGATCGGTCGATTCAAATACGTGGACGGAACGTTTGAGAATTTCGATCTGACCACGGACAATGCCGGTGACAACGTCTACTTTGTGACCGTCGGAAGCAGTTCGGGTGGAGCTGTGCCAGGGAAATTCGGGTTTGATCCAGGCCTGCCCGGCAACGGCAAGACGATTTCGCTGACCGACTACAGCGGTTTCAACGTGCTGAATTTCTCGGACGCAGCGGGTGGTGTGCGATTCGACGCGGGGTTACTGGATGGTACGCCGCAGACGGTGGATTCCGTCGGAAATCGCTTGCAAGTTGCCGGAAATTTCCAACGCCTTGTCGGCAGCCGGTTCGACGACCAGTTGTTTGTGCCCACCCCGGAACTCCGTTTCGGCACCGATCCGAACAACCCGTTCAATCTGGGCGGGATCATTGGGAGCTTTGGCGACTTGGCGGTCCGCAACCAACTGGGTGACCTCCTCGGAAGTTTTGGAGCCTCGATGGATCCCGGTGAGCTCGGAAGCCTGTTGGGTGCCTTTGGTGGCATCTTGCCCACGGAGCGACTGGGGGACTTGCTGGGCGCTTTTCGCCTCACCGTGCTGTCAGGCGACGGCGACGACGAGGTGGTCGGTGGACTGTTCAGTACGTACGACCTGGGTAGTGGCGATAACCGTTTTGTCCAGTCGCCAACATCGTCCGTCGTGACGTCGCTGATTGGCGGGTTTGGTGGTGACTCGAAGGTATCGGCCGGCGACCTGGGGGCCTTGTTGGGTGGTTTTCGCATCCGGGTATCGGCGGGCTCCGGGGATGATTCGGTCGAGGGCGGGATCCTGGGCTCCTATGATCTGGGCGAGGGAAACAACCTGTTCTCGCAGTCGCTGGCTACCGCGGAGTTAGCGACGCTGGGTCAGTTTCTCTGTGATACGGTGGATGTGGCCAATCCGAGCGTCTTGGGAGCGCTCTTCGGTGGCGTGGCCGGCACGCTGAGCGGCAACGAACTGGGTGCAGTCCTGGGTGGATTCGGCGCGTCCTTAGGTCTGGGTGACCTGGGAACGATTGTGGGTGGTTTTGGAACGAGCGGCAGTGCACTCAGGGATTTAGGCTCGTTGTTGGGCGGCTTTGGCGGCTCATTAAGCACCTCGCAGCAGTCTTCGCTCGGACAGTTGCTGGGCGGCTTTGCGCACTCGCTCAGCGGGCCGCAGCTCGGATCGCTGTTGGGCGGGTTCGGAGCATCCAGCAGTGTGACAGTGCTCGGCAACATGCTGGGTGGTTTTGGCGGGTCACTCACATCAAGTCAGTTGGGTTCGCTGTTGGGTGGTTTTGGTGGCACGGTGTCGGCCACGGACTTGGGACGGCTGTTGGGTGGCTTTGGTGCGGGGTTGAGTTCGTCGCAGCTCGGGTCACTGTTGGGTGGATTCGGCGGAACGGTCACTCCGACGAGCCTGGGTCCGGTGCTGGGAGGTTACGGTGCCGTTGCGCTGACGAGTGGCCAGCTTGGCTCGCTGCTGGGCGCGTTCGGCACCGTGGCCAACAGGACTTTCACTTCGCTCGAAGAAGTGGCGGCAGCGTTTGGCAGTTCGGCACTGAGTGCCACGCAAATCGGTTCGGTCCTGGGCGGGTTCGGTGCGACCTTGGGGACCGGCAATGCCGTCGTGCTGGGAACACTGCTCGGCGGATTCGGCACGGGGACGAGTACGTCGATGCAGCTCGGTACCCTCCTGGGCGGATTCGGCAACACCGCGAGTTCCTCGCAGCTGACGGCACTCGGTCAATTGATCGGTGGTTTTGGCGCGACACTCAGCAGTTCGCAACTCGGTTCTTTGCTGGGCGGATTTGGCGGGACCGCACAGACCGCTGTGCTGGGCCAGGTGTTGGGTGGATTTGGGGGCACACTGACCTCCAGTCAGCTGGGTTCCTTGCTGGGCGGGTTTGGTGGCATAATCTCGTCCGCGGACTTGGGACGACTACTGGGCGGTTTTGGTGCGGGACTGAGTTCATCGCAGCTGGGTTCGCTGCTGGGCGGATTCGGCGGCGTGGTGTCGAGTCAGCTGAATCTCGATTCGCTGCTCGGCGGATTTAGCTCAGTGACGGGCGTCGAGCTGTCTTCGCTCGAGACCATCGCCACGGAGTTTGGAGCTTCCGGAGCGAGTAGCGCGGAGCTGGGTCTGCTGCTGGGTGGTTTTGGTAGCTCGCTGAGCACAAATGAATCCGTGACGTTGGGTGTTGTACTGGGCGGATTTGGCACGGCGACGAGTAGCCCCTCGCAACTCGGTTCACTCCTGGGCGGGTTTGGCAATACAGTTAGTTCCTCACAACTCGCAGCGCTGGGGCAACTGATCGGTGGGTTCGGCGCGACGCTCAGCGGTTCGCAGCTCGGTTCGTTGCTGGGTGGTTTTGGCGGGACCGCTCAGACCGCTGTGTTGGGCCAAGTGTTGGGTGGTTTTGGCGGCACGCTGACCTCCAGCCAGCTGGGTTCCTTGCTGGGTGGTTTTGGTGGCACGGTGTCGGCCACGGATTTGGGACGCCTGTTGGGAGGATTCGGCGCCGGCCTGAGTTCTTCGCAGCTGGGTTCGTTGTTGGGCGGATTCGGCGGGACGGTCAGCAGTGCTGATCTTGGTGCGGTGCTGGGCGGTTTTGGCTCAGTGGTGGGCGTCGATTCGGCGTCGCTCCAGGACTTGGTCACGGCGTTTGGAAATTCCGCCAACACCAGCGCGGAGCTGGGCGAGCTGTTGGGTAGCTTTGGTGGCACGTTGAGCACGAATGTAGCCGTGACCTTGGGGGTGTTGCTGGGCGGATTTGGCACGGCGACGAGCAGCCCCTCGCAACTCGGTTCACTCCTGGGCGGGTTTGGCAATACGGCGAGTTCCTCACTCACAGAGCTCGGTCAAATACTCGGTGGGTTCGGTGCGACGCTCAGTAGTTCGCAGCTCGGTTCGTTGCTAGGCGGATTTGGGGGGACGGCCGAACCGGTTCCGCTGGGTCCGGTATTGGGTGGCTTTGGCGGCACGCTGACCTCCAGTCAGTTGGGTTCCTTGCTGGGTGGTTTTGGTGGCACGGTGTCGGCCACGGATTTGGGACGCCTGTTGGGTGGATTTGGCGCCGGCCTGAGTTCTTCGCAGCTGGGATCCTTATTGGGTGGATTCGGCGGCACGGTCGCCAGCGCGGACCTTGGTGCGGTGCTGGGCGGTTACGGAGCGATCGCGCTCACGAGTGCCCAGCTTGGGTCTCTGCTGGGTGCCTTCGGCGCTCTGGCGAATACCACATTCGCCTCGCTTACAGAAGTGGCGGCGGCGTTTGGCACGTCGGCGCTGAGTGCCACGCAAGTCGGTACGGTGCTCGGCGGTTTTGGTGGTTCGCTGAGCACGAATCAAGCCGTGACCTTGGGAACGTTGCTGGGCGGATTTGGCACGTCGACGAGCAGCCCGTCCCAACTCGGCTCGCTCCTGGGCGGCTTTGGCAATACGGCGGGTTCCTCGCTGACCGCGCTCGGTCAACTGCTCGGTGGTTTTGGTGCAACACTCACTGGTTCGCAACTCGGCTCGTTGCTGGGCGGATTTGCGGCGAGCTCCGAATTCGGGCGATTCGCGTCGGTAACCAGCGTCTATCTCAGCGAATTGCCTGGCGTCGATCTTACTGCCACGCTGCGTGGTTTCGCAGATTCGCTGAGCGCCACGAACTTGGGATCACTACTGGGCGGTTTTGTCGTGATCCAGAATCGGCCGCAGTTGACGGCCGCACTGGACGGCTTAACGGGACAAATCCCGGCCGGTGTGCTGTCGTCGCTGAGAGTCGTCGTCTTGGATTATGCGGAGGGCCGCATCACTGCCGCACAACTCGGCACGCGGCTGGCGGACCTGGCGGGCCAGCTGTCTCACGCAGATCTGGGGCGCGTGCTGGGAGCTGTGACGGAGAACCTCGACCCGCTGCAACTTGGACAGGCCGTGGCCGGACTCACCACAACCTTGCAGTCCAGCGCCGTGGGAAACCTGCTGAGTGGCTTTGCCGATTCACATGATCTGGCCGGTCTCCAGGCGCTGTTGTCGGCCTTGAGAACGACGATTACCACCGGTCAGGGTGACGACGTCGTGAGTGGGGTGGCGTTAACCAGGTTCCAGACCGGGGGAGGGAATGATCACCTGTTTGCGGGCACGACCGATGCGTCGTTCTTTCTCGATGCCTTAGCCGATGCCGGTTTCACTCTGCCGACGGCCTATGCGGCATTGGCCGCCTCCGGTGCCGAGCTTGACGGTGGACTGGGCAACGACTCGTACTACTTGATTGGCGAAAAACTGGGGCATCTGACGCTGACAGAGCCCAGCGTACCTGGAAACGACACGAGTGTGGATACGCTCGACCTGTCTGGTTTTGGCGGTGGAGCCATCACGCTGGACCTGGCGCGAACCAGCGAACAGACCGTGCATCAGGGCACGCTGTGGTTGACGATTGCCAACGCGTCCGGTTTCGAGAATGTTGTCGGCACATCGCAGGCCGACACGATTCTCGGCAATGCTCGAAACAATCAGCTCTCCGGATCCGATCCGTTGGACAATGGCGCGTCGATACCTGCGCCACGCGTTGCGCGGACCCAGTACGTGTTCCTGGATTTCGATTCGGAGACAAGCGGTGCCGAACATGTGTACACGGCTCTCGAGCGCGAGACGATTCGATCGCGGATGGAGCGTTACTATCGCGGACCGGACTCGACCCAGCCCTGGTTTGATTTCCGATTCGTGCTCACTCGTCCTGCCAGTGGCGATTATGTCACCGTACTCTTCAATCGCACGCCGGATAACGAGGCGGCTGGTGGTCTGTCGAAGGAAATCGACTTCCGAAACCTGAATCTCAACACGCAAGTTTATGTGGACGTCAACGGACTGCTGGGGGGACCGCAGCAACCGGAGGCCACGAGCGACAACTTTGTGGCCATGTCGATCACGATTGCAGCGCACGAAGTGGGCCACTCGGCCGGCAGCCGGCACTTCTACGCCTCCGGGCCGCTGGGCTTCGGCATCCACGTGCCGCCGGGACGCGACGCGTACAAACCGGCCTACACAGGGCTGGTGGGTGCTCTCGAAACGACTTTGCATCTCATGGCCTCTCCCGCATCGGTCGGTTCGAGCCTGGCGCAGGCCGTGGAGGAGTTATTCTTCGGCGAGCGGGAGGCCATCGTGCTGGCCTTTGCCGAACAGGGCGTGGTGGTCAACGAACTGTCCGCGGCCACTCAAACATCGAGCGGTCAGCCTTTGGGGGAACTGCCGGGGTTGCGAGTTCCCAATACGATCGCCCGGGGCATGAACGCTCACAAGGATCTGGCGGTCGCGGCCATGGATGTGGTGGGATCGATCGGCATCAACCCCAACACGGGAAGATCCGAAAGCGACTGGTACTCGTTCTCCGGCAAAGCCGGCGACTTGATCAATATTGAAGTGATGTCGGCCAGCCAAACTCGCTATGCCAATAACTCTATTGATGCGGTCCTGCGGGTCTATGATGCCAACCGCGTGGCGATTGCCTTCAACGACGATCAGTTCGAATCGAGCGACGCCCAGATTATCGACTTCAGGTTGCCCGCCGACGGCACGTACTCCGTGGAAGTCGACACGTTTCACGTCGGTCTGCCGGAGTTCAGCAGCTATGCCCCGCCTGGGTTTGACCTGGCGGCATTCATCGCGGCCAACTCAACCAGCGAAGTGGTAACGGACAAGGATACTGGCGCCTACGAGTTGTTCCTCTATCGATTTGACGCCGGCAACGCCACCGATGGCGGCGATGTTCTCGATGGACGTGACGGCAACGACGTGCTCATCGGCCTGTCGGGCAGTGACGTGATGACGGGCGGAAGCGGTGACGACCAATTCATGTTCGACGATCGCGCGAACCGCGATTTTGATACGGTCGAAGGTGGCACGGGACGCGATCGCCTGGATTTCTCGGGACGGACGGCGGGAATCGACATCAATCTGGCCCAGATTGGTTCTGCGAAGGACATTGGTGGTGGGCAAACCTTGAGACTACTCCGCGAGGATATCGAGGACGTCATCGGCACCTTGGCAAACGACCAACTGGTGGGTAATTCGCTCGACAATTTCCTGGTCGGCGATCCCGGCAACGATCCCCTGCGCGGCGGCAACGACAAGATCGTTGGTGGTGCGGGCGCTGACATTTTGATCGGACACGCAGGCGACGACGACGTCACCGGAGGTGAAGGGGATGACGTCATTATCGGAGGGTACGGCAGCGATCGTCTGGTGGGTTCGTCCGGAAAGGACATTCTCTTTGCCAACGAACTGACGGGATCGGCCCAAAAACTGCGCCCGGCGGGTTACGCGGGGAACGACTTCAGCTGGTGGAACAATTACGATCTGTTGCGGGCATTGAGTCTGTGGTGGTCAGGGGGCTTTGATCCCAATACAACGTTGTTCGACGAGGCCGACTTCGCTGGAGATGACGGCAGCAGTGACGTACTCACGGGCAGTTCCGATGATGACTGGTTCATCATCGGTGGGAGTGGTGACATAACCGATTTCCAGGGCACAGCGAAGGGAGATCGGATTACGCGGACCCGTACAGGTTGACCGTCGCCGATCGCTTGGGAGTCCACCCTGCAAACAAGCCGCAGCGTAGGACGGACTTCCAAGTCTGTCCCGGCCCTGTCGATGGCTTTGTGTCGGCGATCGCTGGAAGACGGGCGGATTTGGAAGTTCGCCCTACGGTTCGAGTGCCCGACACGGCTGCGGCGGAGTTGGAAGTCCGCCCTACGGTTCGCGTGTCCGACAGGTACTTCGAGTCTCGACTATTGGCATCGATTGGAAGTCGCCAACACCCCGCAACTTCAGTTACGGTGCGGGCTTCTTCAACTCCAACAGTAGTCGTTGAAATGCCGGCGACTTACGTACCGGTTCCAGATCCGGATCGGTTTCCAGGGACACGGCGTCGCGATAGCCGAGTTTGACGGCCGCCGCCAGGGTGTCCGTGGCCTGATTCGTGTATTTCTCACGTAGCGTTCGCAGTTCCTCCGTGAGTGACGCGTCGTCGGCTTGTCCCGCGATGGCCCCCGCACTCAGTGCGTAGCCGCAGGCCACGTAGAATAGTGCCCCGGCATTTTCGGCGGCTTCCTGACCCAATCGACCAGCGATTTCTGCAGCCTGCGCGTGTTGGCCACAGCGGGCTTGGGCGAGCATGAGGGCAATCTGCTTCTGAGGATCGCCAGGGTCCGCGGCCGTCAGTTCTTCCCGCAAAGCCAGGCACCGGGCATAGTTTGGCTCGGCCTCCGCAGGATCGCCCAGCTGCAACTGAGCGGTCGCCAACTTGTAAGAGAGCGTCGCGAGAGTGCTCTTAACCGTGGCATTGCTCTTGTCCTTTTCGAACAAATCCTCCACCAGCTTGATCGCCTCCCGATAGTATTCGTGGGCGTCCTTCGTCTGGCCCGTCTGGAGCTCGAAGTCTCCGAGCGCGTCGTACGATTTCGCGAGCAGGTCTTTCGCCGAAACGCTCTGTGGATCTTGCTGGAAGATCACTTGTCGCATTTCCAGGGCGCGGTGGTAATACTGGTGTGCCTCGTCTTGGGCTCCTAATCGGAAACTAACATTGCCCAGCAGGGTGCACGAGCCGGCCACGGCCATCTGCGCCTGCCGGTTGGCGGCATCGGCCTGGAGCATCGCCTCACTCTGCGCCAGCGCCGTACGAAAATAGGTCAGGGCATCATGGGGGTCCCCTTGTGCCAGGGCCAGCCCGCCCACGCGCGCCGCAGAGATCGCCAGGGCGTGCTGCCGATCCGTGGAAGTGATCTTCTCCTCGTGTTGCTGCGCGGCGAGCTGCTCTCGCAGTGCCGTCGACTTGCGATACCACTGGCTCGCTTCCGCCACATTGGTTCCCAGGCTACGGTCTCCCAGCTTATCGTAGGATATGGCCGCGTTCCATTTTGCCCAGTCATCATCGGGACGCGATGCGACCAGCGGCTCGAAGATCGCGATCGCCTGCCGATGCTGTTCGGCGGCATCTTCGGTTTTTCCCAGCTTTTCCAGAATATCCGCCATCCGCTGATGCGCTACACCCACGGTCCGATCGGTGCGCCCGGAGTTCTCGGCCGTGCGTGAGACCTCCTGCAAGCCGCTCAGGGCATTCTGCAAAATGTCCGTCTGCAGTTCGGCCAGGTCGGCGCGATCCCGCAGTTTGGCCTCGACGTTCGTGACGAGCGAATGCAGGGTGTCGAGGGCCAGCGTCCGCTGTTGGTTGGCGATCTGGGCATTCTCATCGGCCAGCTCTTGAGCGCGTTCGGCCTTCAGGCGGGCATCCACAGCTTCGTTCTTCCGGATATTGATCTGATAGGCGGCCAGCGTGGATCCAATGGCGGCAGTCAAGAGGAGGACCAACAGCGAAGCGCCGAAGGCCGCCTGGACCGGGTTGCGGCAGCACCATCGCCACAGTCGTTCCGTCGACCCCACCGGGCGACTCTCAATCGGTTCCCCACGCAGGTAGCGATCCAGTTCGTCGGCCAAGGACGCGGCGGATCGGAACCGTTTGTTGGGATCCTTCTCCAGGCACTTGAGGCAGATCGTCTCCAAGTCCCGCCCGATCCGCTGATTCCGCACAATGGGCATCCGCGCGGGTTCCTTGGTCACGCGGGTCAACGTCTCAATCACCGTAGCCGACTTGAAGGGAGGTTGTCCCGTGAGCAGGTCGAAGAGCATGGACCCCAGCGAATAGACGTCGGTGGTGACGGTCACCAGATCATTGCGTCCGGTGGCTTGCTCCGGTGACATGTAGTCGGGCGTACCCATGATCATCCCGGTGCGGGTTTGGCCGGCATCGTCATCGATCTTTTTGGCCAGTCCGAAGTCCGTGACGTGTGGTTCGCCTTGTTGGTCCAGCAGAATGTTCGCCGGCTTCAGGTCACGATGCAGAATGCCGCGGGCGTGGGCGAAGTGAATAGCGCGGCAGATCTTGGACATCAGCTCGACCGCCTCGCGAGGATTGTTCTTGAAATGGTCGCGTGGCACACCATCCAAGCCCTGCCCTTCGACATACTTCATGACGAAGTAAGGGACTCCCTGCACATCGCCCGCGCGGTAGATCGGTACGATGTTGGGATGGTCCAGATGCGCGGCTGCTTCCGTTTCGACGTGGAATCTGCGCAGCGCTTCGGGCGAAGCATATTCGCCACCCAGCATCATCTTGACGCAGACGATCCGCTGTGTGCTCAACTCGCGGGCTCGGTAGACAACCCCCATGCCGCCGCGCCCCAGCTCGTCGACGATCTCATAGTCGTCAATGCGGCTGCCCGGACGTCCGGGCCTCTGCACCACAGGACCACCCGCGGATCCGGCCGTGGCCGGCCCCAGGGTGGCGTCGACATCCGCACGATTCGCACCGCCTGTGTCAGCGGCTGCCGCGTCGATGAATCGGGTTGTGTCGGGTTTCGGGAGATGGTCGTCGGTCATGGAGAGCCCCGCTGCATGGCGCAATGTGTCACGTGAATATCGGCCGGCCTGCCCCCGATACTATTCTTAGTATCAGCCAGGCGGTACGCAAATGCCGGCCCGATCCTACGCCGACGGTGCAGCGAGAGCCACGATCATTGCCGGTCCGCGGTGGCCCATTCCTGAAGCATATCCACAGCCGCATCCACCACTCGCTCGCCCGTACCAGGTTCCGCATAGCTGTGAAAACCGGTCCAGACTTGATACCCACCCAGTTGATGCCCTTCACGGTCCGGCAGATAGCCAATCCAATCGTTCGACAGCTCGGCAATAAATGTGTGCGGATACGGCGATCGCCGCTTGAGTTCCACGCCGAGCCCGGTAAAGAACTCGGCGGGCACGCCCACGAGGACCACGTCGCCGATGCGCATCGCCTGGATCCAGGTGGTGCGTTCCTCCCCCTGGTGCGAGGCCAGGTCCTTGCGCATGTTGCGAAAGACGTCGATCACCCCCTCGGCGCCGGCACCGATCCGCTTGGTGCAGTAGGCGGTAACCGCTTGTTCTTCGGCCTGTTCGTCAAAATGGCGCACGTGGAACGTGAACGGGCGTTTGATGGCGGCCAGCTTGGGCCGCGTCTGCTCCGTGGCTGCGGCGAGTGCCTCGCGCACGGCCGCCTCCATGCGCTGCGAGGCGTCCGTCGCTTCACCGTCCAGGCGGTGCGTTGATCCCGAGGCACCTTCCAGAAAGCAGAAGGTCCCTCCCAGGTCTTGTTCCATCCGCTGTGCCGCCATGCCGTAGAAGGCCGGAGACCGGAAGTTGCCCGTGAGGCTGCCGATCGTGTGCGTGGAGTGTCCGAAGATCACGGCGAGGTTCTTGCCATCGGCATTGCGAAAGGCCAGTACGGGCAGGTCGGGGTCAAAAGGTCCCGTCGGGCGCACCGTATCGTCACGGGGACCGACCCAATAGATCGTGTTATCCGCCAGCAACAAACGACTGTTCTGTCCGACCGTGGCCTCTTTCGCGTGCTGGAACCAGAACGTGGCGTCGGTCAGTCGTGCGTTCGCCTCGCGAACTGCTTTCACAATACCCTGCTGTACTTCGCGACAGAAGACCTCGTCACGGTCGTATCCGTGCACCCGGATTGTGCTGGGTGCATGATGCGTGTGCGTGGTATGGATCAGGATATTGGACGCGGGAATTCCGCAGGAGCTCTCAATCTCCGCGGCGACTGGATCCAGCTGGTCACGAGTCAACATCAGCACATCGCAGCTGACGATCGCCACTTTCGTGGATGACTCCGCGAGCACGATGGCCGTGGCGCGCAGCTCGCCTTCCTGACCTTGCACGGTGCGTGGCCCGATACCTCCGGCAATCACCATGGAGTCGTCGGCCTGCAGCGGTATGGCACTTGTTCCCACCTGCAGTGTCGTCGGTTCGGCGGCCGGGGCTACGGTCGCAGTTGCACACGCCAGCAACCAACAGGCGAACAGGATCGGCGATCGGCGCTTCATGAAAAATCTCCTTGAGGGCTGAAGACAGAACACCACGGGGAAGACACGTCAGCATGTCCGGACCAACATGTCTACACCTCGGCGAACGCCACCACATAGTTTTTGCCGTAGTGTTTCGCGCACTTCGGGCAAGTCGTATAGTAGAAATACAGCTTCTGCAACGTCTTGTTTTGCGATTCCACATATTCCTGTGTTTCGCGCACCCACTTCCCCGCGTCCCGGTAGGGTCCTTCAAAGACCTTCGTCACATACGTTCCCGAGAGCCTGACATTGTCGGCCCCGGGCACTTCCCGGGAGACGGAGAAGTAATGCTCCCCACGCCACGGAGAAGGGTCTGTCGAAAGTATCACAAACTCGTCGCTCGCGGCACCGGCCGCTTCGATCTTGGACCATGTGCGTTTGATCATCGCGCCCATATTGAGTGGGATGTGCAGGAAGTTCACGGTCCGATCGCGCACGAACAGGCGGTCCCGGAATTCGAACTCCCGCCCATCCCAGGGACTCGGATCGAATCGCGGACAGCAACCGGTTTCGGAACTCTCAAGGTCACATTTGGGAAGCGTTGTTTGGGCCATGAAGACATCTCCGTGGAAAGGAGCAGAAAGATGGCTTGCAGGTTGTTTCGCAGGGACAACCACCCCGGGGCACACGTCCGTATCCGCTCGCTGCATCGTCCCCCAAAAGAGCCGCCAATGCAATTGGCAAGGCCCGTGGCCCGCGAAAAAAAGGGGCTCGCGCCGAACACCGCTGCGGCATTCCGGCACGGTCGGACGGCGGAAATCGACCGGCCCAAGGGGCTCACCAAGTGACTCGCGTGCCGCTTGTGACGGAACGGGTCGTATGATCCGGTGGCTACGGCGGGTACACTGCACACGACTACTGGCAAAAAAACGGGAGGGGGACCGATGAATTCACAGAACTTCTCGATCCGTGCCGATGCGTCCATCCGACTTTCGCGGCGCGAGTTACTGGCCGGGGCCGTCGGTGTTGGAGCGGCCGCATTTGCCGCGGGTGGAGCGGTGGGACGTGCCGTCTCTCGGCCGACGGAGTCCTCCGATCTGATTCGCCGCGAGAACGAGAAGCCCGGCACGCGCGACTGGCTGCTCGACAAGACCGGCATCGATCCGCCCACGAAGTACCGTTGTCCGTGGATCGAAGGATACTGTTCACGGACCAGCGTGCGCGCGGGCGAGACAATCGCTTTCCACGTCAGTACGAATCCAGCCTCGCCCTTCCGACTGGACATCTACCGCCTGGGGTACTACGGAGGCACGGGGGGAAGACACGTGTGGAGTATGGGCCCGTACGAGGGAAATGTGCAAGCCGACCCGGACGTTGGACCGCGGCGACTGCGCGATTGCCAATGGCCGGCCTGTGCGGCGCTGCAAATTCCGCCGGATTGGCTGAGTGGCGTGTACGTCGGCAAGCTGACGGCCGAGCGGGACGGATGGCAGAGCTACGTGATCTTCATCGTGCGTGACGACCGCCGTGCGGATTTCCTGTTCCAGTGTTCCGACACGACGTGGCAGGCCTACAACCGCTGGCCCGATCAGTTCGCCCTGTACGACGACGGCAAGAACGTCTGGTACTGGGGGAACAACGTGGCGGTCAGTTTCAACCGCCCCTACGGAAAATACTGCCAGATCCTGGACGCTCCCCTCTCGACCGGTTCGGGAGAATTCTTTCTCTGGGAATTCCCGCTGGCGTACTGGTTGGAGCAGCATGGCGACGATGTGACCTACATCTCCAATCTCGATACACACGCCGATCCGCAAGGGTTGCTGCGGGCGCGTGGATTCCTGTCGGTGGGACACGACGAGTACTACTCCATCGACATGTTCCATCACCTGCAGCGTGCGATCGCCGAGGGCCTGAACGTCGCCTTCCTGTCGGGCAACACGTGCTGCGGGAAGATCGAGTTTCAGCCCGATTTCCGCGGACAGCCGCGCACGTATGAGCGAGTGGATTTCTACGGCCCGCGCGATCCGCTGGCCATCGGCGGCATGGAGACTTTGCCGCATTCCGCTCCGAGTTCGGCCGAACTGGTGGGAGCCCGCAACGTGGGCCCGTACGTCGGCGGTGCGGACTGGATCTGTGTCCAGCCAGATCACTGGTTGTTCGCCGGCACGGGCATGCAACTGGCGGAAGGGATCCCCGGACTTGTCGGTTGGGAATGGCATGGAGACCCGGCCAAGTTGCCCGGACTGCAAGTGGTGGCCAGCGGTCCGACTCAATCCACCCCGGGCGTCCTCAACGGAGGCACCTACACGGCGACCGTCTATCCGGGACCCCGTGAGAACTTCGTGTTCAACGCGTCGACTTGCTGGTGGGCGGATGGCCTGTCGGCGCCACCCGGTTACGTCCGCCCGTCGGTCTATACGACGCCGTGCGGGCCCGACCCGCGCGTGCAACGGATCACACGCAACCTGCTGGACCGCATGCGCTCCGCTACACCGCCGTGGCAGCCGCGTCGCGATAGCTGACCAACCGCTGAGTGGCGGGGTCCCACAAATTCAATCGCAGACACGCCAGCACGTCGCGTGGACGGAACGATGTGACGCCCGGATGCTGCAACTCGGGAATGGCGGCCATCGCCTCAGGAAGCCGGTAGAACGGTATCAACGCGTTCAGATGGTGCACGTGATGGTATCCAATGTTCCCGGTAAACCACGCCATGATCGGGCCGCACTGCAGATAACTGGAGGACTCCAGCGCACCGCGGCAGTGAGACCACTCGCCCATCGGTAATATGCGCATGTCGGGAAAATTGTGCTGAGCAAAAAACAGGTAAGCGCCCAACGCCGCCGATATCACAAAGGGGATCAACAGCGAGAAAGCCAGGACGGTGAATCCAAATGCCCACCCGACAGTGGCCAGCATGGTCCCATGCAGAATAACCGACACGGCGCAGTCCCAGTTCTTGCGCGGATCCTGCACCAAGGGAACGATGCAGAGACTGTACAAGAACACCGTGACGTAGGCGCTCAGCATCGTGAGTGGATGTCGGCTGATCCGGTACCGCAGTCGCTCAACCATTGTCGACCGTTTCCACATCTCGGTGGTCATCAAGGGAAACGAGCCAATGTCGGAAGTCATCAGCGAAAACGTATCGTCCTCAGGCGGCACCGGCTTTCCGACGTGTGCATGGTGAAAGTTGTGGGTGTGACGCCATCCGCGAGGTGGAGTCAGAGCCAACAAGCCATACAGGTTCACGAGGCCTCGCGCGACGCGCGAGCCTCGCGCAATCGCGTTGTGCAACGAATCGTGGAACACGATGAATGCCCGCACAAACAACAGTCCGGCCAGGATCGAAAAAGCCAACCGGAGGGGCCACCAGGGGACCACGCCGGCGAGCGCCACGGCCCCCAACAGGCATGCGAATGTCGAGCCGACGTACCACCAACTGACGGAAAGAGAGAACTCCTCAAAAGGACGCGTGGCGGCATGCAGTTCTTTTTCCGTGTGGCGCAGGCGCCTGGATTCCCGGTCATAAATCTTCTCTAACCAGAGGGCAATGGGGTTGTCCCAGCTCAGGGCCGGCGGGTCATCCGATAATCTTAGCACTTCTGGCCCCACACACGCTACCGCAAACGTGGGGGCGGAATGCGAAATTCCAGCCGGTTGTCATCGCACTGGCGGCATCGACTGCGTATGATCGCAGCAGGACGTCTCATGGCCACGCTCATCGACGGCTACAACCTGCTGCACGCCACCGGGATTCTGGGCCGAAATATCGGGCCCGGATCGCTGGCGCGGGCTCGATCTGCACTTCTGAACTTCCTGGCGGCCTCACTCTCGCAGTCTGATCGCGCTACCACGCAAGTGGTGTTCGATGCCCGCGATGCTCCCCGAGGGGTCCCGTCCGAAGAGCAGCACCGCGGCATCACCGTCCGTTATGCGGTCGGCTATGACGATGCAGATGCCCTGATGGCAGAGCTGATCCGCGTTCACTCGGCGCCACGCACACTCGTGGTGGTGTCGAGCGATCGGCAGGTCCAACGCGTGGCCAAACGGCGGCGCGCCATCGCCATCGACAGCGAAACGTGGTACGACCAATTGTGTCACCAGCGCACGTCCCAGACACATCCCGAAACGTCAGACGACTCCAAGCCCGTGGTGCCGGTCACCGACGCTGAATTGGCGGATTGGCTACAGGCTTTTGGCAACACCCCGATGGCGCCGGAATCTCCTCCCGCCGACGTTGCTCCTGTGGCGCCGGACGCGTTCGATGAAAAACCTTCTGTGACCGATCCGGATCTACGGAATCCCTTCCCGCCCGGATACGCCGAAGACCTGTGGCAAGACGAATGAGCATGGCACCCGAGGCGTTCGATGCTGCTCGAGGCATGTGGTATCGTGGCCTTATCTGCCTGGCGGTGCATTCCCGACACGAGGCCGACGACGTGCCAGCCGTCGTCCGCTTTCGTCAGCACCGGCGCTCCGCATGCGGAAGACGGCCCCTAAGGCCTTTTCGAGCGAGTCATCGGCCCCTGCCTTGGAGACGCATGTAAAGAGCCCGAGAACGACAACGACGATTCGCACCGATTGACGTGACATGACATCCCGGTAGAAGTTGAAGGTACTCATTGACCTTGGCACTCACTCACTTGTCCAGCAGCTGGCGGCCCAATTGGGCAAGTTCCAGCTCCAATCGCTTGATCTCCCGGCTCACGGAGTTCTTGTTCAGCTCCAGCGTATAAATAATCTTGAACATTCCGATCGCCAACACCGACCAGAGGCAGCCAGCGGCCCAGGCAATCATGGTGCGCACGCTTTCGGCATGAAAAAACTGATAGGAGAAAACGGCGAGAAGCACCAAGAAGACAACCGGCATGGCGAAGGTCATGATGTTAATCCAACGGTGCCGGCTGCGAAAGGTCTCGCTAATCATTTCCCGCAAGGGCCGCTCGCCACGGAATTCCTCCAACAGCTGCATGTCTTCCTGCCGCAGTGCCTCCCGAATCTTTGCGTCAATATCGTTCATTGATCTTCCCTCTTCAAAACGTGCTTCAGATGACTGCGGGCGTAGAACAAACGGGACTTGACGGTCCCGAGCGGAACGGAACAAGCGTCGGCAATCTCTTGGATCGACATTTCATCGAGATAGAACATCGACAAGACAGCCCGCTGCGCTGGGTCGAGTTGTGCCAGCCCCTTACGGAGCCTGTCAATCTCGTCCGACGGTTCCCCTGGAGCGCAATCCTCCGCCAACGGATCGGCATGTAACGGCTGCACCGTCGCTCGCCCGCGGACGCGGCGGCGCAGCCAATCGTTACACTTATTGCCGACGATCCGGTAGGCCCACGACCCGAAACGAGCCGGGTCGTCCAGGCGGCGCAGCGAACGTACTACCGCCAGCCAGACCTCTTGCATGACCTCGACCGAGGCCTCGACGTCCCCGGTCATGTGCAATGCATAACGCGACAGTCTCAGGTGCCAGTGGTCCACGAGGGCCGCGAGCGCTTGCCGGTCGCCGTCCTGAGCGCACAACACGAGTAATTCCACGTAGGCATTGCGGTCGGTTCGCATTGTCGCGACTCATCCCCTCTCGGTACTGGTCGCCGCAAAACACCGAAGGTTCAGCCGGGTGAGCGGAAATTCTCCGAGTGGGTGGGGGACGGCATCCAACCTGGCCGCACGTCGAGGCACTCGGCACAGACCGGTCGCTCGACACACGCTTCACGGGCGGGAAGCAACCCCGGTTGCCAGCAGGGAACCAAGGGGTTGCATCCGCAGACGGTTCTCACAGGGCGATATTGATCGTCTCCTTGCGTCCGGATGCCGGGTCCGCGACCGTGAGCTGCACGTTGCGACCGGCTTGCCGCACCGCATCGGTCAAGTCGTCGGGATGCAGCACCGGCTGGCCATTGACCTCCAGAATCAAGACGCCAGGACGCAACCCGGCACGGGCACTGGCACTTCCCGCCTCGACTTCCGTGACTTTCACAGCGAATTCGTCATTGTGAAATGCCATCTCGGTCACAACTCCCAGCTGCGCCGCACCCGTACCGGTGGACGGCGTGGCGGGACCGGTTGGCAGCGAACTCGGCGGCTGAGCACCGCCCATCGCGACCTTCACGGGAGTATCCCGGCCGGTACGGGAGTCGCGCACCGTCAATTCCAGCGTGGGCCCGCTCTTGCGGACGGCACCGACCAGTTGCTCGGGACCTGTCACCGGTGCTCCGTCAGCTTCCACGATCACGTCGCCCGGTTCCAGCCCGGCTTTCTCGGCAGGGCTGCCCGGTTCCACACGCGTGACTTTCAGGGCCGTGCGAGTTCCGAGTGAGACCGATTCCGCCGAGACACCCAGCGACACACGCGAGGTGGACACGGGCGGACTGGCCGGCGCCGCGGCCGCCGAAGTGCCGGTTGCGGCCGCCGGTGTGACTTGCACCTGGGCAGCTCGACCTGTGTGTACGTCCGCCACCACCAACGAGAAGGGCGCCCCACGCTTGGCCAGTTCGTCCAACTGGTTCACGTTCACAAGGGGTGCTCCATTGACGCCGACGATCACGTCGCCCGGTTCCAAGCCCGCCTGTTGAGCTGGACCGCGCCGCTCGACACTCGTCACGCGCAGCGCCAACTGGTCCTTGATACGGACGGCTTCCACCGTCATTTTCAAGAGTGCTGTGGCCGGCTGGTCGAGAGGACTCTCGACCATGGGTCCCGGATTGGCGGTGCCGGTTGTCGCAGAAACGTTGGATGTCGACTCGTACCAATCCGGAAAGACTCCTTCCCAGCCAGCCGGTTGTCGGGGGGCAAGATACGCACGCACCTGCGCCCGTCTTCCGGAATCGAAGTGTAACCATCTCCGCGGACGGTTTGGCCCGCCGCGTCGGTCCGCTGGAAAACGTGGACGTACACCGATTCCCCGGGGCCGGGGTAATCAATGCGCGAGGTTCCTGCCGGCAATCGTTTGGCCTCGCTGCGCTGGACTTCAATCTCGACCAGGAAGTCGGTCCGCCCTGGTCGGGCACTGCGAAACACCTGCCGCACGACACCATCGACGACCAGCGGGGCATCCCCCGGGGCCGTGCGCACTGGTTGCTGCGCAGAGGCCGCCATTCCCGAGCCGATTACATTCAGGCCCAGTACCGTAATTCCGATGAGAACGGAGTACCGCAAGTTGTTCCACATTTCCCTTCTCCCTGAAAACTCGGTGTTTCAATCCGTCGCATCTGTTGTAGGCACGACCGATCCAGTTGCAACCGATTTCTGCCGGATAGAGTGAGCCAGTATATCGAACAGGCTGGGTTTCGGCCAGGATCGCGTTACCGGATCAGGTACCAGGTCATGCCTTGTGCCGGGACCTCGACCGGCACCTGGATCGAATAATCTCGCAGCAACGACAGCGACTTTTCTTGCCCGGCAGGGTCGGCGACACGCGCGGTTTCGGTCAGGCCCGTGTAGTAGAGATTGATGCGAAGCGTCCGGCTGACGGGTCGATCCAGCGGGTTGAACACGACCAGCAGGCCTCGTTCGTCCAGAGCCGGATTCACGTGCAACATCCAATCCAGATCGCGCGCGTCGGCGCGCCGGCCGTGCACCAGGTCGCTCTCCAGAATGTCACGGTGTGCTTTGAACCAGCCAACCCAGCGCTGGACCAGGGCTCGTGTTCGCGGAGTATCGTACAATCGCGGTCCGCGATAGCACGCTTGCACGCCCAACGCCAGGTTGCTCACCAGCATCCGCTCGTAATGGTCCAAGTGTTCGTCGAGCGGCTCGATGGTCGCGGCGGCACCGCCCCCTTGGTACTCTGTCAGCGGCACAAACATCCAACCCATGCTGGGTGTCTTCTCCCAGGTTCCATCAAAAATATTCTGACGCGTGTGAATGACCTGCTGTTCGCGCGGTAGTGACCAGTTCACTTCACGGTAGCCCATGCCGGTTTTGTTGGAACCAGACAGAAAGTAATGATCCGGGACATTCAGGAAGATGCCTTCGCCGCGACACCAGCGATAGAAGTCGGCGATGGTTCGCCACTGGGTCCAACGTGAATCGGCTAGTCCATGATGCCCAGCATGCCGCTCACTGGCACACACATCACCGGGGTACGAGCCGTCGTGCTCCAAGAGCGTAAACCCGCTTCGACCGTAGAAGTCGTAGAGCCTGCGGAAGTAATTCCTTCCCCACTCGCTGCCCAAGCATGGCGAATTGCCGAATGCAGGTTGTTGTCCCGGTGGCATCACGACGTCGTTTTCACCGTCGATGCGGCGTGATGCGAGCAGCGAATAGCTGCCGATCTCGATCCCCTTGCTCTGCGCATATTTCGCGTACTGCTGAGCGAGAGCCAGGACCTCCGGTTGTTCGTTCTCCAGATCGAAGCCACTGCCGAACGTGAGTATCACCATTTCGAAACCGATTTCCGCGCACTGATCAATCGCGGCCGTCACGGTCTGCTGATCGGCGTACCGGACGTGCATCATCAGCGGGTTCTCCGTGCACCACGGCGCCACGCGGCGATACATGCGCCGGACCGACAATCCGCAGCGTTCGCGGTCCGTGCTGTCAAAGGGCAACACCCAGGCGCGAAACGACTCGAATGTCGCGCCCGACGGCACCTCCTGGGCTGGCCCCAGCTCCGGTCCGATCTCCAACAGGCAAGGTGTCTGCTTCAAGTAGTTCACTTGCGTGTCGAACTGAGGGTCCGACAACCAACGGTACGAACGTCGATTGGCACCAGCCGCCAACATGCCGCCAAAAGCCATGTCGGTCTCGACATGGATATTCGGCGGCTGGCGACCAAGGGTCAGTTCATCGACTTCGGATGTGCGTTCGACAACTGCCAGCAATTCGCTCGAGAAGCGATCGATTTGAATCGGCCGGTCGGTGCCATTGGTAACCGTGATCCACTTACTGTAACAGGGAAGGCCGTCGTAGAGTTCGTAGTGAACGGAAACGCGAATGTTCTCACCTGGCGCCACGTCGGACGTGTCCACAACAGCCGGTCCCGGTGACGCACCGCCAGGCCCCACAAAATCAAGCCGCAGCGAAGCACCTGCCGGGGGCCACGTCGAACCCGGCGCACAGTGGCGCACTTGTTTCCAGGCAAAACGCCGTTCGGGCCGGCCCACTTCAAATCCCGCGAAACGAAATGATGCCGGATCGGCTTGCATGCCGTTCAGCCACTCGCGCCGCAGGAACGCATAGTTGGGCTGACCGGTTAAACCACCCACTGCGAACCGCTTCCCGCCAATCTCGATAACCGCTTCCGGCTTGACACCTCGCAACAGCGATTCGCCCGTCACCAGTTGGTCCAAGCCGACGGTCGCGGCATTGGGGGTCAGACGGAACGTCCGTGCCAGTAGTCCGTTGGCGAGCACCAGTTCATTGGCGGCCGTACCCCGGTAGACACGTGCCGTGAATGGACGAGCATCGATCAACCAGTCTGTCTCCGACGGCGGAGCGGCCGGTGTCCATTCGGGTAGTGTCTCCCAGGCAGCCTGCCAGGGTGCTGGTTCTGCGGGCCACGGTGCCGCAGCGGAGTGCCCCGCCGCCGCCACAACGGATAACCAGCACCATGCCGTCAAACCTCTCCTGTCCTGGCAAAAACTCATGGGTTCGGCCTTTCTGCGACGCCGATGCTACGTGCGTGCAAAGTACGAGGGAATCGCCGACGATCGTACCGTGGCTTACCCCATTGTCCTCTCTTGGCGCCCGCACGGGTATCGGTCGGCGAGAGCTTGCGAAAAGCCCACGCGTTCTCCTTGTCCGGGAACGTGGCCCCCCCCTATACTTCTTGCTGTAGGTTCCCGCTGTTGGAGTGGGACCGGACCATTCGTAGCGACACCGTTCGACTGTAAAGGCATCGCCATGATGATTCTGCGCAAGACGTTTCTTTGTGTGGCAAATGTGGCCATGGTCGTTGTGATTTCCTGGTCAACTGCAGTCCGGGCCCAAGACGAGTCGATACCGGCGATTCCGCTGCTGCCTGCCGTGCAGGCAGTTCCAATCCAGCAGGCGGTGCCCGCTACCGACGCTGACCAGGCCCAGGATCCGATGCAGCAGTATTTGCGCGAACAACAGGCCGCCCGCGAAGCGCTCGAACCCCTCACGGAAGAATGCTCCCTACCAGGAGGTTGAGCCGATCAGCCTGCCGAACGGGCGGAAAATTCTGGGGTTCACCGCGCTTTGCAACAACGAATTGGTAGTCATATCCGGAAAAGCAAGTGAATATGGCGCTGTCAACGCCTTGATCCAGGCGTTCACGAAGCCGACTCCGAACGAATTGATCTGGTTGGATGCAGAAGGCCAAGTGATTCGAATCGTACCGTTGAGTTTTCTTCCGGCGGCCGTGAACGTCGCCGCGGACGGAATGGTGTTTGTCGTCGGTGACGGCAAGATTGCCCAGTTTTCTGCCGACGGGAAGCTGGTTGCGGACGTCGAATCACCTCACTCGGCCGCAATTCTCAAGGACCGCGCTCGACTGGAAAACGACATAAAGGCCCGGCGGGAAGAAGAGCTGAAGTCGTTGCGCGAGAACGTCACGGCCACGGAAGAGGCGATGAAGGTACTGCAGGAAAAACCGGAAGAACAGCGAAGCGAGGAAGAGAAGAGCGAACTGGAGATGTACAAGCAGTCCGCCGCGTCACTCAAGATGTATGTTGAGCAGCAAGAGAAGCAGCCGCTGCAGGAATACATCGAGGCGGCCCTGACCGGGTTCCGGCAAGTGCATCGTGTGGCGGCTTCCGACAAGGAACTGTTCATCGTAACGCGACAGATAGGCGGCTATGGCTTTGCCGTCTGGCGCATGAATCGAGACTTTACCGATGCGAAGCAAATCATCGACGGCTTGGCGGGATGCTGCGGGCAGATGGATGTTCAAGTTCATAACGACACCGTGTTTGTGGCCGAAAACGCTCGGCACCGTGTCGGTCAGTACGATCGCGACGGAAACCAGGTCACCTCGTTTGGCAGCACCTCTCGTGACGAGGTCCTGAAGGGCTTCGGCAGTTGCTGTAACCCGATGAATACGTGCTTCACGTCCGACGGGGATGTGCTGACATCCGAGTCGAATGGAGTGGTCAAACGGTTCAAGACGGACGGCGAACTCGCGGAAGTGGCCGGTGTCGCCAAGATCGAGGAAGGCTGCAAGAACTCCTCAATTGGCATCTCTTCGGATGGCTCCCGGTTGTACTACTTCGATGTCCAGCAGGGCCGGCTGCTGGTTTTGAAGCGGACCTGATCCACTCGTGGCTGCCACCTGTTGCGCGTCCGACTGGCCTGGGTTCTGCCCGGACCAACGGCCTGGGAACCATGTCACAGGAGCCTTCCCCATGACCCCACTGTTTCGGTGCGCTTTGGCGGCGACGGCGTGCGCGATGTTCTGCGGCGCCGAAGTATCTCGAAGCGCGGACACGCCCCGCGCCTTGTCGTTGATCGTCATGGATCCACTGGCAGCTCCCTTGTCATGCCCCTGCGTAAAGGGCTACGCACAACGAGACTACCAGAAACTGGCGGACTATCTCTCCAGGAAACTCGATCGTCCGGTGCAAGTCGCATTTGCTGAATCGTTGGCCAAAGGACTGGAAAAGAATGGCGGGCAGGCGGACCTGATCATCGGCAAGCGATCGGTTGTGCTCTCGGATGCACAGCGTGCCGGGCTCCAAATCGAGCCTCTGGCGGCATTGGAGGACAAGGACGGCAAGCTGAACCAATGCGGGCTGCTCGTCGTGCGGTCCGACTCGCCTGCCCGCACACCGGCCGACGTCAAGGGTTTCCGGTTGATCCTCGGACCTGCGGACTGCGACGAGAAGCATGCAGCAGCTCGCGAGCTGCTGACGCAACATGGCATCGAACTGCCTGAACAGGTCGAAACCTCCGTGGCCTGCAGCGACGGTGCGACGATCGTGGTGGAAGCGGGCCCCACCGGCAACGTGGGCACAGTCATCTCCAGTTACGCCAAGCCACTCCTGGAAGGTTGCGGAACCATCAAGAAAGGGGACTTGCGCGTGATCGGCGAGACGAAGCCGGTCCCATTCATCGTCGCGTTTGCCGCGGCCGACCTGCCCGATCTCGCCCAGCTCAAAGAGGCGTTGCTGGCCACACAACAAGAACCTTTGATCCGGCTGGCCCTGGAATCGAAACGGGGCTTTGTGACGGAACCGACCGGCGAGCGCAACGAGAGCTCCGCATGGCCCGGCTGGCGCGGTGCGCGGCGAGATGCCCAAGTGGCGAGGCTGCCAGATACTATTCCCGAACAGCCGGCCGTGGTTTGGGAGTACCGGCTGTCCCAACTGGGACTCGGCGGAGTCGGTGCGACCAGCGATTACGTGATCGTTTCGGACCGGGACCCGATCGACCAACAGGATGTGTTCTATTGCCTGCGCGCCACGGATGGAGAACGGCTGTGGTCCGTCCGTTACATGGCACCGGGCAAACTCGACTACGGCAACACGCCCCGGGCCACGCCGCTCATCGATCGGGACCGCGTCTACCTGCTCGGCGCCTTTGGGCACCTGTGTGCGGTGGAGTTGTCGACCGGGAAGGTGTTGTGGAAAAAGAACATCCGGACTGAATTCAAAGCGGCTGATCGGCTCGTGTGGGGCGTGTGTTCGTCTCCGCTCGTCGTCGAGGGCAAACTTATCGTCAATCCCGGTGCGCCCGAGGCGAGTCTCGTGGCTCTCGATCCCGCGAGCGGACAGGTGATCTGGCAGACCGCCGGACGTCCCGCAGCCTTCTCGTCCTTTGTGGTGCGGGCCTCCGGCCCGCAGATCCAACTCGTCGGTTACGATCATGACACCCTGGGTGGTTGGGACGCCCGCACAGGGACACGGTTGTGGGAAGTGCGGCCCGAAGCGGACGGGGACTTCAACGTGCCGACCCCCGTGCTCGTTGGCGACCGGCTTTTTGTCAACACCGAGAATAACGGCGGCCGCCTGTTCCAGTTTGACGCGAACGGCCAGCCGGCCGCCGCGCCACTCGCTCAGTACGATGACCTGACCCACGATACCCATACGCCGGTCTTGATCGGGGGGCGTTTGCTGGCGGTCTCGCACGGCCTGCACTGCTTGGACGCCACCACTCTGCAACTCCTCTGGAAGTCGGATGACCCGGCTTTCCAGGAGTACGCCGCACTGATCGCCGCGCCCTGACCGTGTCTTGGCGCTCTCGGAACAAGGCGAACTGCTGCTCCTCAACCCGTTGGCCGATCAGTTGCGAATCTTGGCGCGAATGAAGCTGACCTCGGAACGCATCTCCACATTCTCCCACCCCGCCTTGGTCGGCTCGCGACTCTACGCGCGACTGGGCCGGCGACTCGTGTGCTTCTCCCTGGAGTAGCGAGTTCTTTCTCTCCGCTCCCCGGCTGGTTCTGTACGCCGCTGCAACCGAGAATAGTTGACGGTGTTGGACCAGGGCGCGCGATGCGCCGTGCTGCCGCAGGAATACCGGGGAATTCACCATGTTGCCCAGAACTCCTTCGAAAATGTGCCTCACCCCTTTGTTGGTCATGGGAGTCATGTGCCAGGCCGTCATCGCGGGGCCGCCGAAACTGGATGACATGATCGAAGCGAGACGCTGGGTGGCCGCCAGGTTTCAAGGCGTCCAGGAGTGTCCACCGCTCGAGTCAGGCTTGACCGTGGTCGCCAACTACGGCGCGGTGCAGAAGAAGGGGCGGGGCGAACGGCCGCTGCGGATCGGCGACGATTCCTACCCGCGCGGCTTGTATTGCCATGCGCCGAGCACGATCATCGTGCGGCTGCCCCAACCGGCCAGCGCGTTCACCGCGGTGATCGGCGTGGACTCCAACGAACAGACACGTCCGGAACGTGGCAGTGTGGTGTTCTCGCTGGCCAGTGGCGGTCAGGAGTTGTTCCGTTCCGAGACCATGCGCGAAGGGGTCGCCGGCATACCGATTCGTGTTGCGTTGGAGGGCAGTCGCGAATTCGTGCTGCAGGTCGGCGACGGAGGCGATGGGATCGCCTGCGACCAGGCCGATTGGGCCGATGCAAAACTGGAACTGGCGGACGGGCAGACTGTCTGGTTGGACGACCTGCCGATGCTGGACGCCAGTGTTGCCGCGCCCGGGAGCGACCCGCCATTTTCGTTCATTTTCGCCGGCCGGCCGTCCTCCGAGTTGTTCGCCGGCTGGCAACTCACACGACAGATCCGACAGCTCACCGCGCAGCGCACGGAGCACACGCTGACCTTTACGGATCCTGAATCGGGACTGGTGGTTCGCTGTGTCGCAGTCGCTTACGATGATTTTCCCACGGTCGAATGGACGGTGTATCTGAAGAACACCGGCACTGCCGACACTCCCTTATTGCAGGACATCCAGGCTCTGGACGTGACGTTGCGGCGGGCACCTGGCAACGAATACACGTTGCATCACCTGCGTGGTGATTCGTGTACACCCGACAGCTACGAACCGCTGACCACGGCCCTCGCGCCGAACAGCGAGCAGCATTTTGCCCCGGCCGGTGGACGTCCGACGAACGGTGCGTGGCCCTACTGGAACATCCAATGGGGCAGGCAAGGCGTGATCGCCGCCATCGGTTGGCCCGGGCAATGGGCAGCACAATTCTCCCGCGACGGGAGCGATGCCCTGCGCGTCCGCGGCGGACAGGAACGCACGCACTTCACGTTACATCCTGGCGAGGAGGTGCGCACACCGCTGGCCGTGCTGCAGTTTTACCGCGGGGACCGCGTCACCGCGCAAAACGTATGGCGCCAATGGATGCTGGCCCACAACCTGCCCCGCTCCGACGAGCATGTTCCGCGACCGATGTTCACCTCGTGCAGCGGCGGCTTCTTCGAGGGACTCAAGTGCAACGAAACCGATGAATTACGGTTCATTGACACGCTCACCCAGCAGGGAATCAAGCTCGATTACTGGTGGATGGACGCCGGCTGGTATCCGTGCGACGGTTGGCCCCAAGTCGGGACGTGGCAAGTGGACCCCGCACGGTTCCCACGCGGCTTGAAGGCGATCAGCGATCACGTCCATGCCCAAGGCACGAAGCTGATTCTGTGGTTCGAGCCGGAACGAGTCGCGCCCAATACGTGGCTCTACGATACGCATCCAGACTGGCTGCTGGGCCAGGATGGAGGCACAAAGCTGCTCAACCTGGGAAACGCGTCCGCCCGGACCTGGCTGACCGAACACGTCGATGGGCTGATCACGCGTGAAGGCATCGACCTCTACCGCCAGGACTTCAATATCGATCCGCTGGAATTCTGGCGGTCGGCGGATGCACCGGACCGGCAGGGCATGACGGAGATCCGGCATGTCGAGGGGTACCTGGCCTATTGGGACGAGTTGCAGCGCCGGCACCCCGGTATGCTGATCGATTCCTGCGCGTCGGGTGGCCGGCGCAACGACCTGGAGACGCTGCGGCGCGCGGTGCCCCTGCTGCGCAGTGACTATCAGTCGTTTGCCGGCGATCCCCAGTTTGCGCTCGGCAACCAGTGTCACACCTACGGTTTGTCGTCTTGGATTCCCTATTACGGCCAAGGTACTTACTACAACAACGACGAACTGGTCTATTCGGTGCGCAGCCATTATTGTCCGGCGTTTGGCTTCTGCGTGGACGTCCGCAAAGCGGGGACCGACTGGGCGCAGTTTCGCCGGCTCGTCGACGACTGGCGCGAATTGGCGCCGTGTCTCTTGGGAGACTTCTATCCACTTTCGCCGTACAGCCTGGCGGACGATGCGTGGATCGCCTGGCAGTTTCATCGCCCGGAAGCCGACGCGGGGATCGTGCAGGTGTTTCGTCGTCCCAAGAGTTTCTATTCGGCGGCACAATTCCAACTGCGGGGGCTGGACCCGGACGCGTCGTACACGCTGACCAACGTCGACGTCCCGGGAACCACGGTCATGAGCGGTCGGGAACTGACCGAAGTCGGCTTGCCCGTCACCATTGCGCGGCAGCCAGACGCGGTGGTGATCAAGTACCAGAAGTCAAAGTGATCGTGCCGCTTGACAAGCATTGTTCACCCCGTGCCTAATAGCCACCAGGTGTTCCAGGCACGACTCAGCAGGCATGGCATCAGGGGAGCTCCGCGTTGGCTACGAATCCATTTCTGGGAGTTGCCTTGCACAGCGTCGGCGCGTTCGCCGCGTCCAGTTGCTATACGCCACAGAAGCAGACGAAATCGTGGGCCTGGGAAGTCTACTGGATCGCGACGGCGGCCGCCGCCTGGCTGGTCCTCCCCATCCTCGGTGCCTTTCTCACGATTCCCGATTACCTGGGCGTTCTGGCCGCTTGCCCTCGTGATGCCATGCTGCGTTCGTTCCTGCTGGGAATGCTCTACGGAGTGGGTGGGCTGACCTTTGGCTTGGGGATTCGGTACATCGGGTTCTCACTCAACTATACGATCGCCATTGGCATCTCGGCCGGACTCGGAACGCTGCTGCCGTTGATCTGGCATCCCAACCGGGGTTGGGAGTGGACGATCGTGGAAAAATTCGCCGATTTCCCGGGCCGGATTGTCTTGGCGGGCGTGCTGCTATCGCTGGCGGGTATCGCCTTGTGCGGTTGGGCGGGATCTCTCCGCGAACGATCCAGCGGCGACTCACCGTCGCGTTATTCGTTCAAGGTGGGAATCCCTTTAGCCGTCATCGCCGGAGTGCTGTCGGCAGTTTTCAATTTCGCGTTGCTGGCCGGCGAGCCGCTGGAGATTGCCGCCGTTTCTGCCGGCGCGAGTGATCTGCTGAAGATGAACGCCATTTACCCGTTCTCCAACGGCGGCGCTTTTGTGACAAATGTCGTATTGTGCTCGCTACTCATGCTGCGCAACGGCACCGGTGGCCAGCTCCTGCATCTGCCTGGCAGCCAGCCTGGCACGCTCCTGTTCTACTACCTGATGGCAGCGCTGAGCGGAGCCTGTTGGTACTCACAGTTCTTTTTCTACGGCATGGGCCACACACACATGGGGACCCGCTACGGGTTCACCAGTTGGGCGCTGCACATGGCCATGTTGATTCTGTTCAGCAACCTGTACGGGTGGTTGTTCCGCGAATGGGATGGAGCGGACAGAATACCGAAACGTGTGCTGCACTGCGGGATGCTGATCATCGTGGTGGCCACGTTGGTCATTACGTACGGGAACTACCTCGGCGAATTGCCGTAGAATCTTCATCGTTGACTATCTCCGCCCGTTGTTCTAACAAGGATCAGAGAGATGCATCAACACGCGGGTCGCGGCCGACTGCTGTTCGTTCTGCTCTTGTTGCACCTGACCACGCCGGGAGTTCGGGCGGACGATACGGCTGTCGAGCCGATCGTGTTCTACGACCTGACACCCATGTTTTCCGCGAACCTTGAAGTGGAGGCGCAGCGGTGGCGGTTCTGGGATGAGACCCACGTGGTGGTGGCGTTGCAGGGGTTGGTCAATCGGTCGACGCCGCGACTGTATCTCCGCTACATCTCGGCGGCCGACGATTTCTGGTGGGAACAGATGACGCGGCCAGGCGGCTGGCTGGCAGGTCGGCCTATCGTCACCGTCACGTCTTTGGAGGACCTGCTGCGCCGGTTCCGCACGGACTACCAGGGGGCGGTAGTCTGGGACGAACGCGTGCCTGCCACTTCGAACGTCGCGTCGACGATTGCGGGGTGCGACAACCTGTTGCCATTACGATACGATCCGAGGGACGGATCGCTGTACCGTCAACTGACCGAATCCGGGCCGCATCTCGAGGTCAAGGCTCGTCTGTTGAGCCCCGACGGATCACGGCTGTTCACCGGTCAAGGCACGATCCCGGGGATAACCCGGGACTCGACCGGCAGTGCCAAGAACGACGCGTACGTGTGGATGATCGAACACTTCGTGAGATCTGGCAAAGCGAATCCTCAGGTCATGGGCTACTATCTCGATGCGGACTGGCACCGCTGCTGGAAGGCGTCGGGACCCGAGAACCACACGCTCTCGAATCATGACTTCGTGATCGCTCGGCGCGGTGCCTTTTTCGACCTGAACGTGTGGGATGACGAAGCGTGTGTCGACGATCCCGGCCAGCGGCCCGGTACCGATGTCGCCACACTGAAGGAACTGTTGCGCGCGGCGTACCAGAGGTTTCAAGGCAACGGTGTCATTCACGTGGCGGGTTTCGTACCGTGGGCCTACAAGTACACCGATTCGGCGGGTGCTGGCGGCCGTCACGAGGCGGTGCCCACCGAGTGGCGCTACGCGGAGATTCTGTCCTGCTTCAACGCCTATATGGACGCCGATGCGTTGGGACTGGGAGCCATGGCCAACGCATCGTTTTTTCAGCATTATCCGTTGGCCGCACACTATCCTCAAAACGCGAAGCCGACGCGGGACAGTCTGATCGCGCGCGGCCTGCTGGATACAGCGGGTCGGATCGTGCCGCGGTGTTACGTGGCGCACTACGTGGGGGACTACGATGCGGCCGCCTGGCTGTATCGCGAGCTGCCACGCCTGTGGCGCGATCCCGCCCGTGGCTCGACGCCCTTGTCGTGGGCGTTCAATCCCAACCTGTGCGAGCGATTCCCGCTGGGGATGGCCTGGGCCCGGGAACATCGTACCGCCAACGACTGGTTTGTAGCCGGTGACTCCGGTGCCGGGTACCTGAATCCCGGCTACCTCTCGCCACCGCGGCCGCATTCCGGACTGACCTCGGGATGGGCCGCCTGGGAACAGCACTGTCAGCGACTGTATCGCCAGTGGGACATCTCCCTGACCGGCTTCGTGATCGACGGCTACGCGCGCGGTCTGGACAAAGATGGACTCGACGCGTATGCGAGGTTCTCGCCTGACGGCATCGTGGCCCAACAGATCGGCCCCCAAGGTGTGCATGGCACCATGCCGTACCTGCGGATGGCGACCGACCTGCAAGGCGCCCCGGCGGATGCCGCGCGGTCGATCTCCCAGTTGCTCAGCGGCCCGCCGCCTCGGTTCGTGGTGTGTCGGTCGATCCTGCAGTCGCCCAGCTGGTACGCCCAGGTCGAACAGGAACTCAAGACGCTCCGCGGCGACCAGATCCAGGTCGTCGATTTGTATACTCTGTTGTGGCTCGTACGCGAGTACGAGTCTCAGCGCGGGTCGTAACGCGAGTCATATCGCGCGTCTTTACCGCGACGAACGAGCGGCTGCGAACCGCGGTCGGGCGGGCCGTCGCCCGCTCCGGCGTCGCTGATTTCCTGCCGGCGCGCCGCACGCGGCGGTGCCAGATCGGTGTGAAACGGATGGTCCGCATCGACCCGAATGGTGGACCGGATCAGTTTCTCAATCGCCAACAGACTGCCGCGTTCGCTGGAATCACAGAATGAAAGGGCCGTACCATCCGCTCCGGCGCGTCCGGTGCGTCCGATCCGGTGCACGTAGCTTTCCGGTTCGTGCGGCATATCGTAGTTGATCACGTGCGTGATTCCATCCACGTCGATGCCGCGAGCGGCGAGGTCCGTGGCGACCAGGATTCGCACTTGGCCGTGGCGGAATCCGTTGAGCACGCGGGTGCGTGCCGTCTGCGACTTGTTTCCGTGGATCGCCTCGGCGCGCAACCCGTCCTGGTTCAGCTGTTTGGCGACTCGGTCGGCTCCGTGCTTGGTCCGAGTGAAGACCAGGGTGCGTCCCACCGCGGCCTTCCGCAGCAATCGCTGCAGCAATTCCCGCTTGTCCACTTGCTGGACGAACAGCACGCGTTGTTCGATGCGTTCGACGGGCGACGACGGTGGCGACACGGCCACTCGGACGGGCGTTCGCAGCAGGCTGGCTGCCAGGTCGGCCGCCGGCGCCGGAAGTGTCGCGGAGAAGAACATCGACTGCCGATTGCGCGGCAAGTTGGCGATGATCCGACGAAGATCGGGAAGAAAGCCCATATCGAGCATCCGGTCAGCTTCGTCGAGCACAAACGTGTCGAGTTTGTGCAGATGAACATGACCTTGTTCCATGAGGTCGAGCAACCTGCCCGGCGTGGCAATCACCACGTGCACGCCCTGTTGCAGCGCTCGCACCTGGGCATGCTGGCTGACGCCGCCGAAGATGACTACCTGGCGGAATCGAAGATAGCGGCCATAGGTTTGAAAGCTCTCGCCAATCTGAGCGGCGAGTTCTCGCGTGGGTGCCAACACAAGGACGCGCAGGGCGCCAGCGACAGCGGATCGTGGCTGTGTCTCGAGGCGATGGAGAATGGGCAGGGCGAAAGCCGCCGTCTTACCCGTTCCCGTCTGGGCATTACCCATCAGATCGCGGCCTGCCAGCAGGTGCGGTATGGTCTGGGCCTGGATCGGAGTTGGCGTGGTATATTCGGCAGCCGCGATCGCCCGTTGAATCGGTTCGCTCAGCTGTAGGTCGGAGAATGAAGTCAGTTTCAATGGATTTCCTGTAGGTTTCTACGCGGGCGCTCGTCGAGACTTGCTCGACACAAGGCACGACCCGCGATCAAAAGGCGAGCCAACGTGGCAGACGTTCGCACTTGCGGCGGTCCACCCTGTCGGTGGCTCAGATTGCCCCGTCCAATAGGGCGATTAGGCACCGTGGAAAGAGTTCGAGGATCACGCGGAACCGACGGGCACGGACATCTGCCGGCCTCAGGACTCGCGCGAACGATCGTGACTCGGTTCAACCAGAGTCGTGACCACGTCGAATGGTCGCGCTGGCCGCGGGCGGTTGGGACGCCCGCGCGGCGATCGGAGAGTTGGAGAAAAAAATACGCGGCAGGAATCGATCAATAGCGATCGCGGCGACCACCGCCGCCACCACCGCCACCGAAGGAACGCTCGGTCCGGGGACGTGCCTCGTTGACCGTCAACGCGCGTCCGTCCAGATCCTTGCCGTTAAGTGCATTGATGGCCGCCTCGGCCCCGTTGTCCATCTCGACGAAACCAAAACCGCGCGAGCGGCCGGTGTCGCGATCGGTAACAACGGATGCCGACTTGACCGTGCCGAACTCTTCGAAAGCCGACCGGAGCGAATCCGATGTAACACTGAAAGAAAGGTTTCCGACGTAAAGATTCTTACTCATTGTCATCCCTTGCGAGCCAATCGGGCTCATCAAAAACAGAATTCTCACAACCGCCTCTGTGGCGGTATAACACGTGCGAAGCGAACTCAGCTCAAGCAGGTCGGCAGCGTGTCGAAGATCGTGACGATCAACTTCCCAACAGCCGTTCGGTCCGAATCCGATGCGAACCGACCAACCCTGGCTCTCGAACAATGCCAGTCTGAGATCTTGATCGCTGTGAGAATCGATGACTCAAAGCAGAAGACCCTGGATGGATCAGTCGAGTGGTGGGGCACTCTTGCGTGCTCTCTTCTTATTTTGGCCGGCGTTAGAACCCCGGCGATGGGGTAAGTATAGCACATCTCTGGCGATCGGCTAGGGCAATCAGCCCTTCCGGGGGAGATTTCGCCCAGGGAAACCACGAGTGGGGTCATGTCGAAACCGCCCGACGCGTCTACAGCCCAAGACCTGCGACGGTTCCTCGCCAGGAAACAAGAATGACGAGTCGCTGTCGCGTCGCGACAAGCATTCCTTCGCCAGTTTCCGCGAGATCTCAACCCCACAGACCCGGGCGACGTCGGCGCGGGCCCGCCGTCACAGATCGACGTGTACACAGGGGGCAAACTGCGGTGGTCAGACGTGAGCGTCCCGGGAGGATTGGAGGTCCTCGACCAGCGTCTGGACGCTCACGGGTCCACGGCGATCGACGGTGTCGTACTCGAAGGCAGCGTGCTCGACCTGGCGAATGAGCAACCGATTGCCGCGCGGATGCAGTGGCAGCGTGGGGTGGTGAAAGGCCGGGAGAAACGGCCCTGGTGATCGTTTCGATATCTGTTCCATCGGTGAGCCTCTTCGCATCGACGGTTCACCTCTTTACCGCGAAGCGGTTACATTCCGTAGCCCAGGGTCGACGCGCTTCGCGGCGCACCCTGGGTTACCGGTTCCCATCCATCCGATACGCCGAAGGCGTTTCACAAGGCGGGATGGCGGAGTCATTGTGATTCCGGCCTCTTGTAAAACCCCTTCGGGGTATCCGTGCGTGTTGTCGTCCGTGACCCAGGGTGCGCCGCGAAACGCGTCGACCCTGGGCTCTGGAGTATAACGCCTTCGGCGTACGGCCTCGTACTTTTGTCTATTTCCCAGCGTGGCGAGGCTGGGCCGCTTACCCTGGGCTGCGGGATGTAACCGCTTCGCGGTAAAGAAAAGAGATGAGCAGTCAATGCGAATTGGCCCATCAACGGAACAGATTTCGCAACTGCAACCGGCTCAGACCTACCCAGCCTTTCACCTTCCCAGTGGCAGCGTATCGAACCGCAGGCAACGGGTGGATACGCACCGGGCGCCGGACTTCCCAAACGGGCCAAGACGCATATCATGACCTGTCTCGGGCTATTTTTTTCAGAACTCACCAGAATCTCCGGAGTCACCTCGCATGCTGAAAACGTCTGTATTTGCCGCCGTTGCTGCACTGTATTTGTCCACGGCCATCGCCGACAACTCGAACCAGGACGCCAAAAAGACACCCGCTGCGTTGAGTTTCAAGATGAACTCGCTGGACGGCAAGGAAGTCGACCTGAGCAAGAAGTATGAAGGCAAGGTCGTGCTGGTGGTAAACGTGGCCAGCAAATGTGGCTTGACGCCGCAGTACGAGCAACTCCAGGCCCTACACGACAAGTTCGCCGAACAAGGCCTGGCGGTCGTCGGTTTTCCCTGCAATCAGTTTGGCGCCCAGGAACCTGGCACGCCGGAAGAAATTCGCGAGTTCTGCTCGTCCAACTATCACGTGTCGTTCGATCTGTTCGCCAAGATCGACGTCAACGGCGACAGCGCCTGCCCGCTCTACAAGTACCTGACCGCGTTGGACACGAAACCGACCGAAAAGGGCAAGATCAGTTGGAACTTCGAGAAGTTCGTCATCAATCGTAACGGGGAAGTCGTCGCTCGCTTCGCACCGCGCACGAAACCGAATGACCCGGAAGTCTTGAAGGTCATCGAAGCCGAACTGGCAAAGAAGTAGCACGCAAGGCGTTCCGTTCATTCATGGAACGCATCCACATTGAACCCTTCAGCAGGTAGGACGGAACTCGGTCCGTTCTACCTGCTGCCACGATGCATGGGAAAGAAAAGAGCTTGACCGTACTTGTCTGCTCCGTACTTTCCGATCAACTCCTGTGTTTGCGATGATACCAGGAAGTCGGCGAAGCGTTGCGCCGCGTGATGACGCACACGTCTGTGCTTGTCGGGATTCAGCACGATCACGGCGTACACGTTGCGCAGCATCGCGTCACCCTCGGCAAGTATCAAGACGTCGAGGTTTTTCTGCTGCGCTAGAAATGTGGCTCGGTCCGTCAAGGTGTATCCGTGTTTTTCACTGGCAATCCGCAGAGTCGCCGCCATTCCGGAACCGGCACTCAGGTACCAGTCACCTTGCGGGGTAACGGCTGCGTTGTGCCAGATCGCTTTCTCCTTCAGGTGCGTTCCCGACTCATCGCCGCGTGAGACGAAAGCTGCCCCCGCTTCGGCAATCTTGCGCAGGCGCAGCCAGGATCGATGACTCCCCTTTCACATGGGCGGGATCCTCTTTCGGCCCCACCAGCACGAAGTCGTTGGACATCACTTCGCGTCGGCTTTCGCCAAAGCCCTCGGACATGAACTGTTGTTCCGACTCCGGGGCGTGGGTCAGCAACACATCGGCATCGCCACGGCGGCCGATTTCCAGGGCCTGTCCCGTACCCACGGCCACGACCTTGACATCGATTCCGGTTTCCCGGGTGAACAGCGGAACGAGCACGTCCAGCAAACCACTGTCTTGAGTGCTGGTCGTTGTGGCCAACGTTAATGACAGGTCAGCGTCCGTGGATGTGCCGCAGCCTCCAGCGATCAAGGCCCCGCTCGACAGGCACAGCAGGAGGAAGTTCCGTGTCTTCATGGATTCGTATCTTCTTGTCAGGACCGGTAAGACGTCAATAGACCAGTCGTCCGGCCACGAAATCCGCCGTACGAGTGTCGACAGGCGACTCGAAGAACTCCCGAGTTGGCGATACCTCGATCAATTGGCCGTTCCACAGCAGTCCGATGCGGCTGGCCACACGTCGCGCCTGAAACAGGTTGTGGGTGGCCCAGACGACTGTCGTGCCGTTCTCCGCCTGAGCTTCGGCGATAACCTCTTCCACCAGGCCCACGCGTGCCGGGTCCAAGTTGGCTGTTGGCTCGTCGAGGAACAGCACGTCGGGACGCGTGACCAGCGCACGAGCCAGCGCCACCAGCTGCATCTGTCCACCCGACAACGTGTGAGCGGACTGGTCTGCCAGAGCGTCCAAACCCAGCCGTTGCAGCGTGGGGAGCACGCGGTCGTGGCGGTGCTTGACCCGGCGGATCTTCAGGCCGTATTCCACATTCATACGCACGCTCCCGGAAATCGGCAGTGGACGCTGGCCGACGGCTGCGATGCGGCGACGGATATGCAGCGGCGTGTTTCGCGCATCGACGCGGTAGCCGTCCAGGAAGACCTCGCCCTCCGACGGAGGTTCCAGGCCCGAGAGCAGATTCAGCAGTGTGCTCTTACCTGCCCCGGTCGGTCCCAGCAAACAGAGAACTTCACGCGGCAAGACCTCGAAACTCGGAACATGCATTGCAAATGCCGAGCCGTAATACTTGCCCACGTTTTCTGTGCGAAGGACGGGCCCGGTCATGGCAGCACACGCCCCCCCTGGAAATGGAGGATCGCGGCGTTGACCAGCAGGGCCAGCGTCAGCAGCACGGCGCCCAGGGCCAACGCAAACTCGAACTGCCCCTGGCTCGTGTCCAGAATGATGGCCGTGGTCAGAACACGCGTGTGGCCCGCGATGTTACCCCCCACGATCAGCACCGCTCCGACTTCCGAGATGCTGCGGCCAAAGGCCGCAGCGACGGCCAGGATCACACCGGGACGCGCCTTGCGCAGAACCATCCACAGGCATTGGACGTCCGTCGCTCCCAAGCCGCGCACCTGGCGGATCAGTTCGCGTGGCACACCGGCCACGGCGTTCATCGTGATCCCCACCACGAATGGCAGGGACAACACCGTCTGCGCCAAGATCATGGCTTTCTCGGTGAACAGCCAACCCAGCCATGCGAACGGACCGCTGCGCGAGAGCAACATATACAGCAGCAGACCAACTACGACCGGTGGGAGCGCCATGCCCGTGTGGACTACGGCCGACAGGACCGACTTGCCACGAAACGTCCGGCAGCCGAGCCAGACGCCGAGCGGAATTCCCACCGCCGCCGCAATGATCACGGCGGCGCCCGAGACGCGCAGCGAGCGCCAGACGATCGACAGCAGTTCGGCAGTGGCGTTGGTCATGACCGGCATCTCAAACAGACGCGTGATTCGTCACCGCAGCTCCCAGCCCTGACGATACTCAGGTCGGATGAACGCGTCGGCGGCCGGATGACCCTTGGCTTGCATGGCGGCCGCGTCCCACTCGATCTTCTTGCCGGTGCGCAGGGCCAGGTTTCCCAGCAGCATGACTTCCGTCAGCGGGGCGCCGAAATCGACGAAGTTGCAGAACGCCGGCGGACCGCCTTTGCACGCCGCGATCCACTCGTCGTGGTGCCCCGTGGAGCGCGGCACACTCGGAACCGGTAATTGGAAATCGCGGAACTTCTCCTCGGGCAACAAGTGCCAGTCGGCGCCCGTCCACTCGATAGAGTACAGCGTGCCCTGTTCGCCGACCAGGATGGCGCCGTTCTTGGCCAGTTCCTGGCCGCCAATCAGTGCCGCCGGTGGTTGCTTCCCTCCGTCGTACCAGTACATCGTGACGGCCGGCAACGGGCCACGAGCAGGGAATTCAAACCGCAGCGTCGACCAGGCCGGATGCGTCTCGCGATTGACGCCGGATGTCGCGATGACTTCCACCGATTGCGGAACGCCCAAGTCGAGCCCGACCCACGCCATCGCGGCGTTGTGAATGCCCATGTCTCCCACGGCGCCAGTCCCGAAGTCCAGCCACCCCCGCCATTTGAATGGCATATATGCGTCGTGATAAGGCCGCATCGGTGCCGTACCGATCCACAAGTCCCAGTCCAGTCCTTTCGGAACCGACGGATTGCCCGACGGCCGGTCGACACCTTGCGGCCACCATCCTTCCGCTCGATCGGTCCACACGTGCATTTCCCGCACCGGTCCGATTGCTCCAGCGCGCAAGACCTCGATTCCCAGGCGGGCTCCCTCTTCGGCCATACCCTGAGTGCCCATCTGCGTGGCCACCTTGTGCTGTTTCACCGTTTCCGCCATGAGGCGGGCTTCCGAGATGCTCCATGTCAGCGGTTTCTCGCAGTACACGTGTTTTCCCAAGCGCATGGCCCGCACCGATGCCGGAGCATGCGTGTGGTCCGGCGTGGCGACGACCACCGCATCGATGCGCGGATGCAAATCGTCGAGCATCCGACGATAGTCCTGGAACCGCTGCGCGTGCGGAAACCGTTCGAATGCTTTGGCCGCCTGACGCTCGTCCACGTCGCATAACGCCACGATGTTATGTTCGGCGAGATTGTCGAGACTGAAGGCGGCCTGGCCTCCGCTGCCGACGAACGCGAGGTTCAGTTTCTCGCTGGGTGTCAATCGCGCAACGGCCGTATCCACGCGACCGGCCAACCAGGCCGCTGTGCCAAGTCCAGCAGTCCCGGCCAGCATTTCGCGGCGTGTCATGCGTCTGGTCATAAGACTTTCCTGCTAGGAACGGGGGGCGTCTTCTGTACTGCGTGCACGCTGCACACTTGCGTAATGTAGCGGCGGCTTCGCCCGAATGCCATGACCCGCGAACCGCTGCACGTATCGGCCAACGTGTTGCCCGTTAACAACTTGTGTACGCCGAACGGGTCGCTGAGGGGGAGAATATTATCGTACTGGCGGTCACCCACGCAGCCGCCCGACGGAGTAGAATTCGTGTTGCCTGCCCCAGCTCGCGGTGGGCTGCATGCCGCTGGACGTTGGACGGGGTGATCCGTGTCCTGAAGATGGGAGAGAAATCGATGCCAGACAGCAACGGGAAAATGATGCGAGGATCAACGGTCATGCGTGCGCGTTCGTGGACGATTCTGCTGACTGTTGTGGCCATGCTGCCAGGCTCGATCGCAGCGCGTGGCGAGGAGAAATTGGTGATCGGCGACAAGACCCTGGTCGCCTGGGTCTCGCCTGCCAACCTCACTCAACGGGGTGGCAGTGTGCTGACGCTGGAAAAGTCCGGTGGGACCTTCGACGCGATTGTGTTCGGTGAAATCGCCCCTGCCAGGTGGATGGCTGGGAGCGATGGTTTTGCGCGGACCAAGACGGAGCAGGAGGACTTCGCAGGCGAAACCGCCGACAGCAAGTCATCGGTTTCCATCGCCATCGTGTATCAGGGCCAGCAGATCACGCTCTATCGTAATGGCCGCAAATACGCCGAATACACGGCAAAGGGTGCGGAGCGATTTGGCAGTGACAGCCTGGTGTTGATGGGTCTGAGGCACATGGGTGCCAATCGCGACAACTGTGCCTTCACCGGCACAATCGACGATGCCCGCCTGTACGGCGTTGCTCTGGACGCCGAGCAGATCGCGGCGCTCCAGCCCAACCAACCGTCAGAGCCACAGCCGTTGGCCTGGTGGGATTTTGAAGAGGGGCGGGCCCGCGATCGCATGGAGTTGTTTGCCACGACGACGCTCGTGGGAAACGCACGCATCGCCGACGGGCGACTCCATCTCGACTCCGGCATTGCCTACTTGATGGCGACTACAACCGCGCCGCAGGCCTCCGTTGATTTCAACCAGGCGGACAGCGTTGTCCGCGCGCACCGCGAGCGGTTGCTCGGTGACCCGTTCCGGCCAGGTTATCACTTTGTCACGCCAGAAGGACGCTGCATGCCCTTCGATCCCAACGGCGCGATTTACTGGAAGGGACGCTACCACCTGTTCTACATCTTCCAGGACGCACGAGGGCATAACTGGGGTCATGTCTCCAGCACGGACATGTTCCACTGGCGGCATCATCCGACAGGGCTGGTCGATGGCATGTTCAGCGGGAACTGTTTCCTGAACAAGTGTGGTCGACCCACGATGTGTTACCACCAGGTTGGCCAAGGGAATGCCATGGCCGTGGCGGTGGACGACGAACTGAACGAGTGGACCAAGTTGAAAACCAACCCGATCACGCCCAGAACCGAACCTGGTGATCCACATCACGACAAGTACCGGTCGTGGGATCCCTATGGATGGCTGGAGGGTGACACCTACTACGCGATCTTCGGCGGCCAGCGACCGGCCATCGCGAAGTCCGGCAGCCTCGCCGGCCCGTGGCAGTACGTCGGTGACCTGATGGCGAACACCGTCGAAGGTGTTTCGATCGAGGAGGACGTGTCGTGTGCCGATTTCTTCCGGCTCGGGAACAAGCAGATGCTGCTCTGCATCAGCCACCGACTCGGCTGCCGCTACTACCTGGGCGAATGGAAGAACGAGGCATTCCAGCCGACGTATCACGAGAAAATGAGCTGGGTGGACAACTCGTACTTCGCCCCCGAGAGCCTCCTCGATGACCAGGGACGCCGCATCATGTGGGCCTGGATCTTCGACAATCCCGAATTTGCGACGCGCATGGAGTACGGCTGGTCGGGCACGATGAGTTTGCCGCGTGTCCTGACCCTTGCGCGCGGACGGCCTGCTGCGCATGGACCCGCCCGTGGAAATCGAACGGCTGCGATACAACAGCCGAACCAAGTCGAACATCGCGCTCCAAGCCGATTCGGAACTGACACTGGACGGGATCAGCGGAAACAGCATGGAACTGAATCTGGAAATGACGGCCAACGACGCCACGCAGTTCGGTGTCAAGGTCTGCTGCTCACCGGGCGGCGAAGAACAGACACTGATCTATTACGACGCGGCCGAGAAGAAGCTGAAAGTGGACACGAACAAGTCGAGCTTGACCGAAGGCTCCAAGAGCATCGAAGCCGGTCCGCTGGATCTTTCGTCCCGGGAGCCGCTCAAGCTTCGCATCTTCGTGGACAAGTCGGTGGTCGAGGTGTTTGCCAATAGCCGTCAGGCGGTCATGCGCCGAGTCTATCCGTCTCTCCAGGAGAGCGTGGGTGTGGCATTGTTCTCACGCGGCGGCTCGGCCAACGTCGCTACGCTCGAGGCCTGGGACATGTCACCGTCGAATCCGTATTGAGCGGCGGTTGGGTGGCACCGGCTTCAAGGAGTGATTGCTTTTGGTCCAGGGAAAGCGTACGTTGATTCCGTTCGGGCCCGTGTGCCAGGCCCGGGCTCATTTCGCGTGGCGCGGGGAACATACCTTTGGACGGACAGGTTGCCGTGAGCACATCGGACAAACTGCAGGGCAAGCGGGCTCTGGTCACAGGCTCGGGGACAGGAATCGGGCGTGAAATCGCCTTGGAGTTCGCACGACAGGGGGCCGACGTCGTGCTCCATTATGCCCACAGTGGCGTTGGCGCAGCCTCGGCTGTGGAGGAAATCCGAAGGCTCGGTCGGCGGGCCGAAGTGTTCCAGGCCGATTTCGATCGCCTGGAAGAAGTCCAGTCGCTGGCGCAGCGCGCCATCGACTTCCTGGGCGGCATCGACTGCCTTGTGAACAACTCGGGAATCACGCTCAACAAGCCCTTCTTGCAGGTGACGCCTGAGCAATTCGAAGTGCTCTATCACGTCAACGTACGGGCACAGTACTTCCTCATGCAGCGCGTCGCGCAGGACATGCTGCAGCATGGCGGGGGCGCTATCTGCAACCTGACTTCGATTCACGGCCTGCAGGGTGCGCCGGAGCATTCCGTCTATGCGGGAACCAAGGGGGCGATTATCGCGCAGACCCGGACCTTGGGTGTCGAACTGGCGCACAAGGGCATTCGTGTGAACGCGATCGCGCCGGGCTGGGTCACGGTGGACAATTACTTCCGGGCCATTCCGGGATTCAGCGAGGAAGGGGCCCGTGAAGCGGCGAAGAATTCCGTGCCCGTTGCGCGTGCCGGCACGCCGTTGGACATCGCTCGACTGGCTGCGTTTCTCTGCTGCGACGACGCGGAGTTCATCATCGGGCAGACGATCATCGCCGATGGCGGCACCACGGCGTTGATGTCACTGATTTCCGATTTTCGAAACGAATCGGCAAATCGCTTCGGGACCGGGTACGTACCTGGAATCTGATCGCGTGGGGGGCGCTGGCCGGGAGGATCTCGATGGAAGCGCTGTGGGGAGTGTTGGTCGTTGCCGCGGGCGGACTGCTCATGGGCAGCGGGGCTTGGCCCTTCAAACTCATGAAGAAGTTCCAGTTCGAGCACTGGTGGTTCGTCGGGATGTTGGTCGGCCTGGTGATCATGCCCTGGACGATCACTCTGGTCGGATGTCCGCATGCCCTGCAATCGTTGAGAAACGTCCCGCTGACGGCCATCCTGCTGGGAAACCTGTTTGCCGTTGGCTGGGGCATTGCCAACGTGTTGTGCGGTCTCTGTTACGTGCGGATCGGCGTGGCACTGACCGGCGCAATCCTGGCCGGGCTGGGCGTGTCGGTCGGCGCGATCACGCCGATGATTTTCAAGGGGTCGGGACTGTTCCAAAACGCGCCCGATCTGACGTCAAATGCCGGGTTGACCGTCTGCCTGGCAGTCGCCCTGATGCTGGCCGGAGTGGTGTTCGCCTCGCTGGCCGGCTTCGGCCGCGACCGCGAATTGAAGAAGATCAGCGACAAATCGGGTGGATTCCTGGCCGGTCTGATCATGACGGTGATTGCCGGCATTCTGTCTTCCTTCATGGCCTTCGTGTTTGTCTACAGCCAGGACCCCATCGTGGCCAATCTCAGTGTGGTCCAACCGGGCGCCGAGATTTCCATCCAGGTGGACGGGCACAAAGAGCTGTCGGGCAAGTTTGCCGTGGGGGACGCTGGGCAGATTTCTTGGGGAGATCTGGGGAAAGTCTCCGTGGGGGGGACCAGTGCCTGGGAAGCTGGTCAACGACTCCAGAAGCACGTCGGAGACTTGCTCCAGGAACCCGATGCTCGCATCCTGGTGCAGACCGGGAGTATTCCGGCGACATTTGGCGTCTTCGCAGTCGGCCTGTTAGGTGGCGCACTGGTCAACCTCGGATACGCCGCTTACCTGTTGACCCGGAACCGGTCGTGGAATGTCTTGTTCCAGAGCGGCGGCGAGTTGGCGCTGGCCGTGTTGATTGGAATCGACTTCAGCCTGGCCACCGCGCTGATGGGCAAAGGCATGTTGCTGCTGGGCGCGCTGGGCGCATCGGTCGGCTTCGGTATCCAGCAGGCGATGCAGATGACCGGTACGCAACTGCTCGGATTTGTGAGCGGCGAGTGGCGGGGCGTGTTTGGGAAGCCGCGGCGGCAGATGTATCTGGCCCTGGCCATCCTGCTCGTGGCCGCCGTCGTGATGGCTTACGGTAATTCGCTGGCTAAGGTCTGAGCGGGGAAAAAGAGAAGATCGCTTCCAGGGGATGTTCATGCACCAGCCGTTGATCGACACACTGAACCAGGTGGGCAAATCGACTCACGTGTATCACGGTCCCGATGGGACCGAAGTGCTCGTCTTGCCCTATGGCGGTCGGATCCTGGGCCTGTTCAGTCCCGGGAGTGAAGAGAACTTCTATTGGACTCATTCGGCACTTGAATCGGCCGCCGCGGCAGCGGAATTCTATGCGAGTGACCAGTGGCATAACTCGGGCGGCGACCGCACGTGGCTGGCGCCGGAAGTGGATTTCTTCTTCCCGCAGTTCCCCCAGACCGAATTCTACTGGCAGCCGCGCGCGTTGGATCCCGGCGACTGGCAGATCTCGGTCGACGCGCATGCCGTGCGGTTGGTGAATCGGCTGACGCACCGCTTGTCGCGATTCAATGCGGAAGTCGCGTTGGAGATGACCAAGTCAGTCTCGCCAGCTCTCAACCCGCTGCGACAGGAACGGGTGCGGGCCGACATCTCCGACGTGGAATACGCGGGCTACACGTTGCGGACCTCGTTGGCCTGGACCAACGAAGTGCGGGGCGGACCGGTCGGGTTGTGGAACTTGACCCAAATGCCTCACGGCGGCGACTTGCTGGTGCCCACGTGCTGCCCGAGCCAGCCGCGCGTGCTGTTTGGAGACGTTCGCTCCCAGGACCTGCAGACCCACGAGCATCTGATTCGCTACGCGATGCGCACGTCGGGCGAGCACAAGATAGCGATCCGGGCGACGGCGGCGACGGGACGCATCGGCTACCGCTACCGAATAGGCGGCGGCCGGTGCGCGTTGATCGTTCGCAACGTGTTTGTGGACCCCTCGGGACTGTACGTCGACGTGCCGTGGAGAGACGTGGAAGATCTCGGTTACGCGGTTCAGGCCTGCAACATTTACGGTGCCTTGGGACGCTTCAGCGAACTGGAATACCATGTCCCGGCCATTGGTCCTGGAACGGGTCTCACGCGTTGTGAGGATGTCTCGCAGACGTGGGCTTTCCGCGGAGACGATGCAGCGATCGATCAGATCGTGAAATGCCTGTTGACTTCGGATGCGACGAGAATGACATGAAGATCGACCTGACGAATCGAATTGCGTTGGTGACGGGCGCCGCACGGGGCATTGGCCAGGCGATTGCCGACATGCTCGCCGACAACGGAGCCCGCGTCTATTACTCGGACATCGACTCGGTCGAAGTCCGGCGGGCGGCAGCCTGCCGACCGGGGGCCATCGCCGTCGACCTGGATGTCAGTAGCGAGGATCAGGTGCGGGCGGTGGTCGATCGGATCGTGGGCGAGCAAGGACGCATCGATGTTCTCATTAACAATGCCGGCGTGAATACGATGCGCCACCGCGTGCCGATCGACCAATTTCCGCGCAACGAGTGGGATCGCATCATCCAGATCGACTTGACGGGGTTATACCTGATGAGCCGCATCGTGGCGGGCGCGATGCGGACCCAGCAATGGGGGCGGATCGTCAACATTTCCTCCATCGCAGGCCTGGTCCCCTTGCGACTCCAGTGTGCTTTCGTCGCCGCGAAGGCGGGGGTCATCAATCTCACGAAGGCCATGGCTCTGGAACTGGGAGCCGACGGAATCACCGTCAATGCCGTCGCTCCCGGCTCGATTCTGACGGAAGGCACGAAAAAGTTGTTTTATGGTGAAGACGGCATGTTTCGGGAGGCCGTGCAGCAGATGCTGGCGCACGTGCCGCTGGGCCGCCCAGGGACACCGACCGAGATCGCGCACGCAGTGTTGTTCCTGGTCGCTCCCGAGTCCAGCTACGTGAATGGTGCGGTGTTAACGGTCGACGGCGGATGGACCGCCGGCTATGCGCGCGAGTTTTAGCGTCGATGGTGGCTGCGGCGCACTGCTGCCACCCCAGGAGCAAACAACATGGCCAAGATTACTCTCTTCCAGGGCTATCAAGGCGACCAGCCGCCCGCGATTCCCAAGCCCGATACTCCGCCCGACCCGGCAATTGTCACGGTGCGGGAAGGTGTCCCGGTGGCGTATCCTGGCTGCCACGGACTCGGTGTCCGCGTCGTGCATCCGGTCAATCCGCAGGCGCCCTCGAAGAACCTCGGGCTCGTCATGTTCTACGTGCCACCCCACGTCATCTTGGAACCCGGTTCGCACGAGACGGAAGAAACGTACGTGATCCTGGAAGGTCGCGGACGCATGACGTTTGCCCGTTTTCAGCGGGACGTGAGTAAGGGGGACTTTGTCTATCTGCCGCCCTGGTGCGTTCATGGCATCGAAAATACCGGTACCGAGACGCTGGTCGTCTTGATCGCCACTTCTCCACCCAATCCGTAACCGATCACCATGCAGACTATCTCACGCGAACAGCTCCGCAACCATTGTGTGCCACCCAAAGCGATGACGCTGTGGTGGCTGGGACAATCCGGATTCCTGATCAAGAGCCCGCAGGGACGGTTGCTGGCCATCGATCCGTACCTGTCCAACTCCTGCAAGGCGATCGGCGACGACTACGGGTTCGACATGGATCGCCTCGTGCCTCCTCCACTTCCGCCGGCGGATCTGGTGGATGTGGACATATATGCGATGACCCACAGTCACGGTGATCACCTCGATCCCGAAACCGTCGCCGGCTATCGTGCCGCGGGCGGAAAGGGGCCGTTTGTGGCCCCGGCGGAGACGGTGGACAAGCTTCAGCAATTGGGAATTCCGGCCGATCAGATCGTCATGATCTGGCCGAACAAGGCCTATCGAATCGATGACCTCTGGATTCGTGCGACGTTCGCGGTTCCCCTGGGGGCTGACGATCTGACGCACGTGGGTTATCTGGTTGGAGTGGACGGCGGCGCCAGCATGTACGTGACCGGGGACACAGCCTATCACGACGTGCTGGCGGACGCCGTCGTACCGCACCGGCCGGATATCCTGGCGGCCGTCATCAACGGCGCGTTCCGCAACCTGTCTCCCGCCGAAGCGGCACGTCTGGCTCGACTGCTCGATGTGCGAATCGCCATTCCCTGCCACTATGACTTGTTTCCCGATAACTCGCTGCCGCCGCAACTCTTTCGCACGAACCTCAAGATCGAAGGGATCGGCGAGCGGTATCGGCAGCTCGAACAGGGCGTGCCCTTTACCTATCAGCGTGAATGACGCATGACGCATGACGACACACGGAATACTCCGGCACGGATCGGGGCGTTGGAAGGGGCGACGACCGCGACGACGTCAGGCGCGTATCAACCCTGCTCCGATCCACACGATCGTGAAACTCGAGTTGAATGGTCCGGTCAGCGACATATCGGTGACAAGTATCAATGCTTGTTCTGGGCATTCAGATGTTGTCCCAGTCGGACGAGTTGGGAGTGGGTGTCTGGCGGGATGTGGCCCGTCTCGACTTGTCGATGGGGACATTGATCGTGATCGCGCCACCCACGGACTTGACCTCGTCGGTGAACCGGAAGAGTTCCTTGTCCGTGTAATGGCAGTACTGGTTGGGCACGGCGGGATTGAACGTCAAGTCGATCGGCAGCAGGCAATGCCACTGCACGTTGTCGATGAACTGCGCGTCGGGCAGGTAGAATCGTGCTTCCTGTCCGGCCTTCCGCAGCTTGCGCGTCGGCACGTGATCAGAATGCCTTCGCCGGGCGGCCAGACGAAGTCGGTTCTGATCTTGCCGTCTTCGAGCAGGTGGATCTCGCCCGCGTGATAATCCTCGATCGGGCAGGTCGGCTTGAGCTGCCCGCCGGAGGCACAGAACTCGGCGCCGCTGAAGGCGATGACGGAATCCGGATTGCCAGCGCGGCAGGCGTCCATTTCCTTCTGCCAGACAGCGTCTTCCTGGCGGCCGCAACTGTCGAACCACCACCCATCGCAGAGTCGTGCCCAGCTTGAGCGAGTAGTCGCGGATAAACGTCGTTGTGTCGGTCCGCGTAACCATCGCTACCCAGTCCCAGGAGCCGCTTCACGGTCGGGTCGGCCCCCGTGTGTGCCCCGGGCAGGTAGATGATCAGCCGCTTGCCCCGCTCGTGCAGCTCGCCGGCCGATTTCGGGGATCAGGTCGCGACGCGGCGAGATAGCCGGCTTCCAGGCGGTCGATGAATTCGTTGCGGCTGGAGAGAAATCCGGTGCCCTGTCCGAGCGTGAAAATCAGCCAGTCGGCGCCCGCTTCCTCGAACTGCTTCACATAGCGGTCGACGTCGAAACGCGTCCACGATGCGGTTGAGGTCGGCCGTCTGCTCTGCGAGCGTGTTGCCCTGCGGCGCGATGAGATAATGGGTCATGACGCCGAATCCACCTTGCGCCATCCAGGCCGCTCGGTTAGGAGCGCCGTCGGGCTTGACCGTCTTGATCGGTTGTTCGGCAAGGACCGCTGCAGCGATCAGCAGAATAAGTAGACCAGATGTCAATCCAAGACAGTGGCTGAATGCCTGCATCGTGCTACCTCATGTCCGTCAAGTCGATGGTCATACAGTCTTGCGTTTCGATCGTTGTCGAGTGCAGCGCAAGCCGACATGCACAGTCATAGCGGCCTGCGGCGCCAAATACTAGCCGTGTTTCCAACCTAGAGATCGACTGTATCCAGGGTTCGTTTTGCGCACTTGGGGTCCGGGCCTTGGCAGCGGCTTGGGCGGGGGCGGCGGCGGATCGTGGGCCCCCCACGGCCGGTCGAGCCCTTGTGGAAACCGTCGCCAGAGACGATTCTGGAACGGACGGATCGCGCGTGCGCAGACCGAGCCGCCGTTGTTCGAACCGCCGACCGCGGCACTTCTGAGGACAGTGACTCTCAGCGTGGCACACGTGTCTTGCCATGCGGAGTTGCCGACCATGGGGATATCTGATGACCGACCGCACTACACCCGATGATCTGCGGACGTCGACCGAATGGCATTCCGGCCGACCCGTGGCGCAGGTTGTGCTAAAGCCTCGCAAAGCCCGCCCCTTTCTGGCCCGTCATCCGTGGGTGCTCGAAACGGCCGTGGCGTTTGTGTCCGGCGAGCCCGCCGACGGTGACGTGGTGGATGTGTTTTCCGACCAACGGGCGTTCATCGCCCGCGGGATTATCAACCGCCGCAGCCACGTGCGGGTGCGGTTGTACACCTGGGACCAAAGCGAGTCGCTCGATGCGGCGTTCTGGGAACGACAACTCGCCCGCGCCATCGGCTGGCGTCAACGCCTCGGCTTGCTGACGCCGGATAGTGCGGCGCGCCTGGTGTTCAGTGAGGCCGACGGACTCAGCGGAATGGTCCTGGATCGGTTTGGTTCGCATCTGGTGTTGCAGGTGAACTCGTTGGCGGTGGCCATCCGACTTCCCATGTTGGTTCCCCTCATCGCACAACTGGCCACGCCACAGAGCATCGTGGTCCGAAGTGAAGGGGGGCTCGTCAAAGTCGAAGGTATGGAAGTGACTGCCGGCTGTGCGTGGGGACAGGCACCGGAGGGACCCGTGCAGATTTCCGAGCATGGCATTCGCTACGTGGTCGACGTGACCAATGGGCAGAAGACCGGGTTCTATCTGGATCAGCGGGAGAATCGCCGGGCCGCGGCCAACTACATGCAGGGCCGACGCGTGTTGGATCTGTTCTGCTATAGCGGCGGCTTCGCGCTGGCCGCCTCGCGTTTGGGCGGTGCCGCGGAGGTGCTCGGCGTCGATTCCAGCGAGAGCGCCATTCGCTGGGCGCAGTCCAATGCCGAACTCAACGGCGCCACCAACGTGCAGTTCGAACAACGTGAGTGTTTCGAGATCCTGGATGAAATGCGCCTGCCGGACGGAAGTTCGACGCCATCGTGCTGGATCCGCCCAAGTTTGCTCGAAACCGATTCCATGTGGTGGAGGCCCTGCGGGCTTATCACCGCATCAATCGAGTGGCGGTCGATCTGCTGGAATCCGACGGCATTCTCGTGACCTGCAGCTGCTCGGGAAGCGTGTCCCGCCAGGACTTTTTGGACATGTTGACCGGCGTGGCCGCCAAGTCGCGTCGTTCCATCCACCTGCTGGAACAGCGAGGACACGCAGGAGATCATCCGATCAGTCTGGCCTGTCCTGAGAATGAATATCTCAAGTGCATCATCTGCCGTGTGGTGTGAATCGAGACCGGTCGCGCGGCCGTGTCTCGAATACCAGAATTTGCGAGGTTCATGGGGCGTAGCCGCAAGGAATGTGTGCAACGCGACGACCCGCTTCGTACGCACTTGCCGACCTGGCAGGCATGCCGATCATACGCTTGCGACCTGCGGTGCCGGGCTGGGTGTGGTGGTCGGTTCCTGCATGGGTGGGCCAGCGTTTTGTCGTAACACTTCGGGCGAGTCCCAGCGGATGATCTTCAGGTTCTCGACGAACATCACGTACAGCACCGGCACGATGACCTTGGTCACCAGCGTGGCGGCCAGCAGGCCGACGATCTGCACGTAGCACATCGGTTCCCACAGCGGCCCGCCTTCGAGGGCCAGCGGGATCAGGCCGCCCACGGTGGCCAGCACGGTCACCAGCACGGGCCGCAGCCGCACCAGCGCCGAATCGATCACGGCGCGGCGCAGCGGCTCGCCCTGCTCGCGTGCGTCTTCGATGTAGTCGAACAACACGATGATGTGGCTGACGATCACGCCGGCCAGCGACGCGACGCCCAGGAACGCCATGAAGCCGAACGGAGCGTCGGAAGATCAGCAGCCCCATCATCCCGGCCGCCATCCCGAACGGCACGGCGGCGAAGACGACCAGCGGCTTGGTGACGCTGTTGAACTGCCAGCACCAGCGCCAGGTAGATCGCAGCCAACGACATGACCAGCGCCACGGCTCAGCGACGCGAAGCCCTTCTGCTGCTCGTCTTCTCGCCGCCGAACTCGTAGCGGTAGCCGGGCGGCCAGGCGTGCCTGGTGCCTGCGTGCAGCCGTCCTGTCGATCCGCGCACGACCTGGCTGGGCAGCACGCCGGGCACCGTGTCGCACTTGACGGTCATGCAGCGCTCGTGGTCGCGGCGGCAGATCTTGGGCGCGACCAGCTCGGTCTTGAAGCGGGCGATCTGGTTGAGCGGCACGCGGTCGTTGCGTGACGCGAACTGACGGCGTCAGGTTGGTCAGGTCCTCGTACCGCGTCCGCTCGTCGCTCCGCAGCCGGAACGTGATCGGGATCAGGCGGTCTTCGTTCGCGCAGGTGCGTGGGCGAGTAGCCGGAGAATCCGGTGTGCACGATGGCCGCGACGTCCTGGTTGGTGATGCCCGTCAGGTTGGCTCGGTCCGGATCGATGATCGCAGCGAGATCTGCAGCACTTCGGGGTCCCAGTCGTCGTGGATGTTGTCGGTGCCGGGGATCTGGCGCAGCAGGTCCTTGGTCTGTCGGCGGCCAGGCGGCGCAGCGTCCTCGATGCTCGTCGCCGAACAACCGGATCTGGACGGGAACGCCGACCGGCGGGCCGGTCTCCAGTTGTTCGATCGTCACGCGGGCCGAGGCGATCCGCGGCGGCAGACTCGCGTTTCAGCCGCCGTGACCACGGCCTCGGTGCACTCGCCGTCCGTCGTGTGGACCAGGATCTGGGCATAGTTGTCCGCCCGCTGTTCGGGCACGATCGACAGCCAGAACCGCGGCCCGCCCTGCGCCGACGAACGTCGTGTAGGCGCGGATGTCGCTGTCCCTCCAGCGTGTCGATCTGCGCGATCACGCCGCAGCGTTTCGTCCGCGCGTCTGGCGGATCGGCGCAGCCTTCGGCCAGGTAGACAGTTGACCGTGAAGACGCTGTGCAGATCCTTGGGAAAGAAGGCCGTGCCGACCAGCGGCAGGCACGGCGAGCCAGCCGGCCAGGATCAGCAGGCAGACGCCCAAGGCTGATCGGCTTGTGGTCGAGGCACCACTCGGAGAACCCGTTGTAGTAGCGGGCGAACGTCGCGCCGCGTCCGCCTTCGGTCAAGCCGGCCTCGAATCCCTTCTGCCCTCGGAGCACGTAGTAGCCCAGCAACGGCATGAACGTCATCGACACGATGCGGCTGGCGACCAGCGAGGCGGTCACGACGACGGGCAGCGACCAGATGAACTCGCCCGATCTTGCCCTGTGACCAGCAGCAGCGGCAGGAAGGCCACGCAGTTGGTCAGCGTGGCGTACAGGATGGCCCGCGCCAGTTTCTGCGGGCCGAGCCAGGCGGCCACGTCGCGCGGCTGGCCGTGCGCCAGTTCGCGGTTGATCGCGTCGCCGGCCACCACCGGATCGTCCACCAGCAGTCCCAGGGCGATGATCATCGCGGCAATCGAGACCTGCTGCAGGTCGATGCCGACCAGCTGGCACATGCCCAGCGTCATGGCCACGGTCAACGGGATCGAGACGCGCCACCAGCAGTGCGCTGCGCCACTCCATGAACAGCAGCGCCACGACGATCACGATCACCACCGCCTCGATCAGGTTGCGGTTGAAGTCGCCGATCTTCTCGCGCACGATCGCCGGTTCGTCGCTGCGTCCGTTCGATCTGCAGGTCGTCCGGCAGGACGCTCGCGCAGCGAAGCCAGCGCGTGGTCGATGTCGCGGCCGAAGTGCGCGATCTGCGCTCCCTTCACCTGGCGGATCGGCCAGCGTGATCGCGCGCGTCGTCTGCAGGCTGAGTGTGTCTCGGCAGTCGCCGGCAGTCTCGCCGCCGTCGGCGCGAGCGACGTGCAGAGGCTGATCGCCGGGCAGCTCGCGCGTCGGCGGATGGTGCGCATCGACCTTGATCGTGCGGAAGTTCATCACGCTCGGCGGGTCCTCGTAGCCGCGGACGATGTCGACCAGGTCGCGCAGGTAGACGGGATAGCCGTTCTGGACGTCCATGACCACCTCGCCGATCTCCTGCTCGCTGCGGAACTCGCCGCTGGGCTGCACGACCAGGTTCTGATCGGGCAAGCTCCACGCGGCCGCCGGGCAGAGTTGATGTTGCGCTCGCGCAGCCGCGTCGACCACCGCCTCGGGGCTGAGTCCGAAGGCGCTGAACCGCCGGCCGCTGTAGTACAGGTAGACCGCCTCCTCCTGCACGCCGATTTGATCCACCTTGCCGATGTTCGGAGACTGCTTCAGCCGATCCCGGATCAGGTCGGCAAACTGCCGCAACTCGCGGTAGCTGTAGCGATCGGGGCGGTCGGGCTGATGCGGGTTGCGCCGCAGCACAGCGGGGAGTTCCTCCAGGTCCTGGACCAGGACGCCTGGCCAGATGTCCGGATGGGCCATGCCGGTGCCGATCGTGTCGCGTTCCCAGGCGAGCATTCGCGATGCACGTCCTCGTCGGTCGTCCCGCCGGCAGCTGGAAATCGAGGCAGCCGGTGCTGGGCGGCTCGACCATGACCGCGTCCTCGACCAGGCCCTTGGTCAGCAATCGCTCCGAGGTTGTTGCCGATCCACAGGACGTAGAGCGGGCGACCGTCTTGGGATAGACCAGCACCGCCGTACACCCGGTTCGCCGCGATACTCGGGGGCCCGCGCGGCCCGAGCCTCGGCCAACGCTTCCGAATGCTCTCGGCCCGCTGCTCAATCTCAAAATCCGACACCGGCGGACTGGTGATCGTCAGCATCACGGCGACCGTGTCGCCGAAATCCTTGTCCAGTCGTGGCACCAGCGGCGGTCGTCCACACGCGGCAGATCGGTCATGCTCTGCAGCTTGGTCTGAAGATCCTCCCAGATCTGGATCAGCCTGCCGGATCTCGTCGCGCAGTTCCACGAAGACGACCGACAGTCCCTGCCGGCTGATCGAATGGACCCGCTCGACCGCCGGATTCTCGCTCACCTTCTTTTCGATCTTGCGCGTCACCTCCTGCTCGACCTTTTCCGCCCGGCGCCGGGATAGGCCGTCACGATCACGGCCGTTCCGACCGGGATGCTCCGGATCGTGCCGCTGGGGCATCGACAGGTACGCGTAGACGCCCCACAAGAGCGTGGCCACCAGGGCCGTCCAGGCGATCGGCCGTTGGTACACGAAGAACTGGGAAGTGGTCATGGCCGCACCTCCTCCGCATCGACACGTACCGGTTGACCATCGCTCAGTCGCCACGCGCCGACCACCACGACCGGATCCCCGTCGCGCAACTCCGTGCGGGGTCCGGTCTTGCACGTGGATGCGATTGTCATAGACGCCATCCAGTTCCACGTGACACTCGCGCACCACCGTCTGGTCTCCTTGCGACACGACCTTGTAGACCACATAACCCGGCTGCGTGCGGCCGCGCTGGATCGCCGTCATCGGCAAGAGCAGACCTTGCGGTTCTCGCCGATGCTCGTCGTCACGATCATGCCGGGTTTCAGCTTCCCCGGCTCGTCGATCGTGACTTCGACCAGGAACGTGCGAGTCCGCAGATCGGCCGCCGGAGAAATCTTGCTGACCCGGCCCACGAACGGCTGCCCGCCCAGCGATTCAGCCGACGACCGGCAATTGCTGGCCCAGCTGCAGGTCGGCCACCAGGCTATCCGGCACGCCGAACGCGACGCGGACTTTCGACACGTCGATCAACAGGAACGCGCTCTTGGCCGCGCGCCACTCGCTCGTTGCGTTCCACGTACTTTTCGGCCACGTACGCCAGGCCCATCGGCGGGACGGTCAGGCGCAGTTGTCCAGATCGTCCTTGGCCTGCTGCTCCGCGATCCGCGCCGCCTCCACGTCCCGTTCGCGCGACTTCCAACGCCGCATCCGCCGTGATGTGGCGGCGCTTCGCCGCGTCCAGATTCTCCTGCGTGTCGGCCCCCTTGGCCGTCAACGCCTCGGCCCGCTTCAGGTCCTTGGCCGCCAGATCCGCATCCGCGTGCCGCCGCCACACGCTGACTCTCGGCCTTGGCCAGCTGCTCCGGCGCCGCGTTCCACTTGCGGCGGATAATCCGCATCGTCCAGCTTGCGCCAGCACGGCACTCGGATGGTACCGCATCACCCACCTGCACGTCGCGCGTCTGGGCCGAATTCGGATCGGGGACCTGATAGAACTCCTGCACGGTTCCGGCCACCTTGAACGACAGGTCGACTTTCTGCAGTTCCTTGACCGTGGCGCTGTAACGCATCTCCGTCGTGAACGACTCGGGAGTCTGACCGTCGCGACCTGCACCGCAATCGGCAACTGCTCTTCCACCGCGGGTCGACGGCCGGCAACGCCAGCCAAGGCACAACAGCTGAATCGACAGCAGGACCATCCGTTCACGTGTCGGTCGATCTCCCGACGACATGCAGTGCTCCTGGCGCAGCTGCACGCGTTTCATGAGTGTCTTCCCTTGGTCCGGTCCGGCCGTGTTCCTGCAGACTGAGTCGCCGACGCAGATGCGCTCGGACCCGACGGTTTCAATATTCCGTGGCGAAACACCTCCTGGACCGTGGTGAGCACCTGTCGGCCAGCGACACGTTGGAGCTGATCAGCGCCGGGTTCTCAATCAGGCCAATCACCGCCGACCAGAAACATCGCCCGCAGAACGTCCGGGATGCAGGTCGTCACGCAATACGCCGTCGCGACGGGCCGCCTCGAGGATCTGCTGCAAGAGCCGGTCCACCGCCGCTTCCCGCACCGCGCGGAACTCGGCATACACCGCCGGATACAGCCGGTTGATCTCGTCCAGCCGCACCAGCAGTTGCCCTGCGGCAAGCGCCTGCAGCTCGGCCGCCAATTGCACCAGCCGCTCATCCATGTCCCGCACCGAATCGGGCGACACCGTCCGCCGCCCGCGCGAAAGCACGTCCGCAATCCGCAGACAGGCCGCCCGGATCAGCCCCTGCTTGTCCCCGAAATAGCGGTACACCGTCACGCGCGTGACTCCCGCCTGATGGGCCACCGCGTCGAGGTCGGTTTTCTTGACCCCCTGCTGAGCAATCAGCTGCAGGGCCGCCGTCGCAATGCGTTCCGACGTCGTGTCGTTGAACATGATACACATAGTACTCTATTTGTATCATTCGTCAATCCCCGACCAGAATCTTCAGCGGCCCCGCCAAAGGAAGCGATGCGGGCAGGATGCGTTGCCTGCGCCACGGGTGCGTGTCAAACCGTGCCGCGTCGGAATCAGGTTGTGCCAGCCGATGCCGATCTTGCGTGCCGGCATAGCCGACCTCGCGGAGAAGTCGCCGTAGCCGGTGATCCAGTGGAAGCCCGGGCATGTGTTCGGCCAACGCTGGTCGGAGCAAGCGATGCGAATATCGATCTGCGATCGGCAGATCGGGCATGAAGGGGGAGCTATTCGATCCGGGCCGCAGGCCGTACCAGACGCTTGGGCCGGCGAAGTCTGGAATGATGTTGGTGACGATTGGCCGGCCGGCATTTCGACCTTGGGAGCGGCCCCGTAATCGGATTCGAAATGCGTCATGATGCGGGCCGGGTCAGAGTTGTGCCATTCATGCGACGCGGGCGCCGTGCAATGGGCCAACGTGATGAGTCCATCGTGCGGATAGGTCGGATCGTTGAGGAAGACGGCCGGTTGGAGATGTTGGCCAGCAGGATGCCGGCGGGAATGACCGACGAAGTCGGACTCGCAGAAGGCCAGATAGCCGGCGTCGTTCAAGAGACTCAGAGTCAGGCACGCGGTGGTTTCGAGCCAGGGGCATGATGGTGCCCATGCACTCGTTGATCGTCAGCGCACGGCAATTGGCCTGGGCCATCAACCGACGAAACACGTGTTCCAGCAGAACGGCGTTGTGCGACGAACGAGCGGTGCGTTTCCAGCGTGGTCCCTGGCAATTTCAGATACGCGTCGGCTCGCTCGCGCGCTGATCCACGGCCGCTCGATCGTCTCGTGCCGCCTGGATCAGCTTACCCACTTCTTCGTACGAAACCGTTTGGATGTCGAGCTGGAACCGTTGGCGAGCCAGATCTGGCACGACACCGGCCGGTTGTCCCCAACCACTCGGTCCGCCGATCGCCACAATGGTGCTTCCTCGCGTATTGTACAGGCCGCACAGCGATTGCAGCCGCCAGCGGATTTCGTTCAGGCTGTCAACAACGACGTCTTCGTACTTGATCGTCTTGGTGGCGAGACTGTCCGTATGCTGGTGCAGCAGCCGGGCCATAACGCCTTCGTACCAGTAGTAGAGCGGGCCGGACTTGTGCCGCACGAAGAAGATGACATCCTTGCCCAGTCGCGTCGACGTAATTGACGTTGGTCATCAAGTCCCCGCCGCCATCGCCTGCCGCGTAGAACAGCAGCACATCGGCCGCTTGCAGGTCGCTCTGATGTGCCGACAATTCCTCGGGCCGGCGCACCGTGGCGAGGGGAAGGAACTCGAGCGGGCAAGCGGACTGGGCCTTCAATTGCTCCAATTCCGTGTGAATGCGGGCTTCTTCGGCCCGGATGTCTGCGGCGGACTGAATGCCACCCCAGTTGCGCCAACTTGTTTGCGGAGTTCGTTCCGGTTTCGGGTACGTGAAGATCGGTTTGACGACGAGCGCTCGCCGCTTGGGAGGCGATTCGAGTTCCGCGGCGGAGGCCGGCGACCAGGTGATCCCCGTCAGCACCGTTACCCAGCAGACCTAGCCCGCCGGTCGTGGCCAGCAAGCTGCCACGCGTCGTGCCCGCGTGTGTCGCTCGGGCCGCATGGCCGCAAGGACAGTTGCTCAGGTGGATCGGAAGCTGGGATGGGAATGTGTCCGGTTTCATGCTCGCCGCTCCTTGTTTGGGTACGACTCAAGACCGCCGGGGGCTTCCCGCCAGGAGGCGTTTGCCCTCGAGTGGCGACGGTCCCTGGTCGGCGTCTCTTCGATCGTAACGTCACCTGGTCAGGAAATCGACCACCCACCTACTCACTCGTGCGTCGAACCTGAAGGGCGGCGGAAGGTCACAGAAATGGCTTGCAGTCGGGTCGGCGAGGGGTCAAAATGCCTGTCGGTCATCCGCGTTGGATGCTGCCACCGGACTTGAACACGCCCGCTCATGGTACGATTAAAGGCTTTGACCATCGGATGGATTCTCCTCGGTGCCCATGCCGAACCGGGCATGTCGTCCGAGCCGGAGGGCAGCTCCGTCGAGATATGTGCTCGACTACCCGGCCGCCGACCGCTTTTGTCCGCCCATACGGTCCACGTTCGCGGAGGTCACGCAAACCTTCCTGGTCGTCCGTGGCCATCGTTTTTCGCAGCGACCGAACGGAGGCTACGGGGTTGCGATGGGCCAAAAAATCGGCAAGAAGCACCTGCTGCACGTGGGAGCCGACCTCGGCTGGTTCCAGGATGGCGAGCCGGTTTACGCCGTTGCCAACGGCGTCGTTCGCATCGGGCAGGGCGTCTTGCCCGCCGATCGCCATGAACGAGATCAAGAGAAACCCACCCGAGCGCCGCTCATGTGGGGCAATCTGATCGTGGTGGAGCATCGGCTTCCCGACCACGGCGATTTCTTTTTCACGGTCTACGGGCACCTGGGGACGGATCGTCTCGTCCGCGTGGGTGACATCGTGCAGGCGGGACAACCGATCGGCACCATCGGCCGACGAAAGGTCAACGGCGGCTACAGTCCCCATCTGCATTTCGGCGTCGGCCGAGGTCGGCTTGCGGAGGAGGGAATGACTCTCTTTAGTCTGCACGGGACGACAAAGCGGCGCCGGTCACGCTGGCAGCTTTGGGCGAAGAACAGATCCGGATCGATGCGCCGAACCCCGTACCCGAAAGGCTCCAGATCGATGGGACCGAATACCCGATCACACGACGCGATGACCAGTACTTCCTCCCAAGCCACGTGCTGCACAAGCTGACTCATCGGCCGATCGTCGGATATGACCTGTCAACCGAAGGCTGGTACGATCCGATCGCATTCCTGGTGCAACACGGCGCTCATGCGGCACCGGCCCCCTTTCTCCCGTTGGGCGGCCAACGCTGAAGGTGCGTCTTCCGCTCAGTAAGAGTGCGCAGAACGTCAACGTCGTGACGATGTCGCGTGCAGGTCGCTCTCGAGACTGAATGAAACGCAGTCCGCGATGAGAGGGAGAAGGAGGATGCCTGAACCCGGCCGAGGCCGGAGGCTGCAGGCTGCAGGCTGCAGGTCGATGCCGGCATCGCGCACGGTTGGGGTCATCCTATGAGCCCTGTTGACGAAGAGGGGGGCACGGTAAGCGTTCACGAGCAATCGAGTTCGCCTTGCCGCAGGACCGCGCTACTCCAACTCTCCGCAATCCACGATTTCGACGGGCTTCCGGGTCGGTCCATTGCGGGAACCCTGGGCCTCGATGGCTTTGACGACATCGAGTCCGTCAATCACGCGCCCGAACACCACATGCTTGCCGTCCAGCCATGGGGTACTGACGGTCGTGATGAAGAACTGCGAGCCGTTCGAATCCGGGCCTTTATTCGCCATGCTCAGCACGCCGGGCCCATCATGCGTGATCTTGAAGTTCTCATCGGGAAAACGCTCGCCGTAAATGCTCTCACCGCCGGTGCCATTTCCCTTTGTGAAGTCGCCTCCCTGAAGCATGAACTCGGGGATAACACGGTGGAACCGACTCCCCTTGAAGTACAGCGGTTTTCCCGCCTTGCCCTTACCCTTGTCCCCGGTGCACAAGGCCCGGAAGTTCTCGACCGTCTTGGGAACATCGTCTCCGAACAGCCCAATGACGATCCGGCCAGCCTTTTCGCCGTCGATGGCCACATCGAAATAGACTTTCTTGGTGACCTTGGCCTTGGACGCTTCTTCCCCCATCGCACTCGACACGATCGAAACAGCACACACCGCCACCAACAGACGAACCATGACATGCCTCCTTTGGTCAGAATGCACCTTACGTGTCAGGAAAACTCCGAGCAGCATTTTCGCAGATGGTCGGCTTGGATGCTAGTCAGCATCGTCCGCCGGCAGAAGACGCCGCCCATTGTGCCCAGAGAGCGGATCGCGGGGAGCCAGGAGTTCGTCCAGCGAAAACCGCTCAAACACCAGTTGTGCCTGGCTCCCTTCGTACACGATGCCCACATGAGAATTGTCGATCACGGTCAGACTGGCGTAGCCCGATCCGGCAGACTCATCCAACAGCCGATGAAAGCTCTCGGGCCAAGTCCGTCCATCGTCGAAACTGACTTGGATCGTGTGGTGCGTGCACGTCGTTTGCGAGTGCGGATTGGCAAACAGCAGCACATGGCCGGCCTCGCCGTTCCGCACATACTCGCAGCGGCAAAGGCTACCGTTGCAGTTGGGTTCGATCAACGTGTTGCGATTGGTGGCGTGGGGTTCCCAGGTCTGGCCGAGGTCACGAGTCACGTACACAGGCGCGAAAGCGTTCGTTGTCGTTGCGCATATTGAGCATGATGGAACCGTCGCCGAGCACTGCCGCCTGGCACTCGTTCCCGCCGCTATATGCCGGCTGACTGACCATCCACGTCGTGCCATGATCACGACTGATCAACAAGGCGGCGAGGGGGACACCTGCCGCGTCGCGGCCCTGGCACGGCATGACCAGCGTTCCATCCGCAAGCTGGATGCCCTGTTGCGGCGATGGCGCGAGCAGCCACCACTCGGCCGGTTTCAGGCGACGTGTGAGGTTCTCCGGCGCGCTCCAGGTGCGGCCGTCATCCTGGGAACGGACCAGCATGAATTGTGCTGACTTGCCGATGTCGTATCCCGGCTCCGATCCATCGTCGGTCCATTGGTGCTTTCCAGGCTTGCCGCACATCCAGACCGCAAAGCAGAAGATCTCGCCAGTCTGGTGGTCGACAACCACGCCGGGATCACTGCAGCCATTCTGTTCCTGCGGAAGACCGTCGTACGTACCCATGTCCAGGATGACACGCGGCGATTCCCACGTTTGTCCACGGTCGACGCTGCGGCTGAGTCCAATGTCGATATCCTCCTGCAGGTCGCGTGCGGCGCAACGGCGCATGTCATAGACGCGCACAGCAGTGTGCCCGCTGCCGACGTGGCTAAGGCCGGAATGCGGCAGGTGTGTACCCCATCTTCGCGGGCCTTTCTCAGTGCGATGCCGACCCGATGGTCGCGGCCCGGTGTCATGTCTTGCGGTGTCACGACTCCGAGCGACGTCTTGATCTCCATGCAGGCGGCGGCGAATCGGCCCGACAGCTCTGCCGACGGCTTCAATTTCACCGACAGCCAGAAAACGTTTCTACCGGCCTGCAACGGTGCACGACCGTGGAAAACGACCGTTGTCGCCGGCGCGATCACTTCGTCAAACACAAGGGTTGGCACGAACTCCGCGGCATCGCCACAAGCGAAAAGCGTGAGTGAGTCGATGCCCGCGAGGTGGGTGGATCCCGCGAGGGAGAATGTCACCGCAGCGACCTCGACGGCGGCAGAAGTCGACGACTCCACGACCACTTGAACCACCGGATTGCGCTCATTGCGAATCAGCACCGGATGCACTTTCTGCGACGAAGTGGCGAGGATTCCCGCGACGTCGGCGTGGGCTCCGAGCGAGAACGGACACAGGCCCAGGACTGCGGCAAAGCCCAGTGCTCCTCGCATGGTGCGGCTCCTGTACGGGAATGCGTGGCGACGACGAACACCCACGATTCTCGTCCTCCTCGCAGCCAGCGGCAATGGTGCTGGCCGGCAGGCCCGTCGCTTTCGATCGGGAGGAGCCGTTGGCGACCGCCAAACCCGCCCGCCGCGCTGTGCCGCGCCTGCACTGGCTGCGACTGCCCTGTCAAGGAATCCCACCCTGCCCAGCGTTGACGACGCGGCCTGGAAGCGGAAGAATCGAGTCCGTGTCGTGGTCCCGGTAGGATACGAGTAGCGTCATGAGCTCGAAAACCGCCAGCCGCCTGTCGGCCCCATGTTTGTTCGGTGTTCTGGCCTGCGCCGCGAGCTCACCGGCGATGCCGAGGAAGTTGTGTTGCCGCTGGGCGACGCCCGCCCTGCCATCGTCAGCCGTCACTTTCCCGATCGCACGCACGAATTCCTATGGCGAAATTGGGGCGCGGTGGAGCTGGACAAGCTGGCAGCCATCCTGCGGACGTCCCAGTCCGACGTCACCGCCCTTGCCGTATCCATGGGATTACCAGCTGACGTTTCCATCGCACCCGAGATGCGGCAGCGGGGCTACGTCACTCTGATCCGGCGCAATTGGCATCTCTTGCCGTACGAGCAACTGCTGGAACTCCTCGAGATCACACCGCAGCAGCTGGACATCATGCTGCGTGAGGAAGACTTCCTGTGGGTGAAATTGGGAAGTGTGAAACCGTCGTGTGAAGTGTTGCGGTACCAACCGCCGGACGACGCCAGCCAGCAGCGCGCGGCGGAAATCCGTCGCGTCGTGGAACAGGAGTTCGGCAACACCGTGGGCCAGCTCGGCGAACCGGCCTCGACTTCGTACGGAAACTCGGCGAGCCGCTCGCGGAACCGCTACCGACCCGCGAAACGAACGCGAGCACGCGGCCGTCGACACCGATTCATACCTTGCGCATTGTTCACTCTTATGTCGCCGTGTACGGCGATCCTCTGATGCATCCTGACTTGAATCCCTATCCCGACGGATTGCTGCAGCGATTGTCCGCCGCGGGCATCAACGGCATCTGGCTGCAGGCGGTTCTGAGGGATCTCGCGCCGGGCGGTCCGTCGTTTCCTGAGTTTGGCGCCGACCATGAACAGCGACTGGCGAATCTGCAAGCTCTGGTGGAGCGAGCCAGGAAGTGCCGCATCGGTGTGTATCTCTACATCAATGAGCCGCGGGCCATGCCCGCCTCCTTTTTTGCCAACCACCCGGACGTTGCCGGCGTGCGGGAGACCGAATTGACCGCGCTCTGCACATCCCATCCTGCCGTGCGACAGTGGATGGGCAATGCACTGGCCCACGTGTTTCGCGAGGTGCCCGACCTGGCGGGCGTCTACACCATCACGGCGTCAGAGAACCTCACCAATTGCATTCCCACGGTGACTGGCAACCCTGCCAGCACTGCAAGGACCGCAGCGACGCGGACATTATTACGGAGGTCAACGCCGTCATTGAAGAGGGCGTTCACCGCAGCAATCCGCAGGCCCAGGTGCTCGTGTCGGACTGGGGATGGCGCGGACATGGTGATGCTCCGGACATGATTGCCCGTCTGCCGGCGTCGACGTGCCTGATGTCTGTCAGCGAATGGCACCTGCCGATCGAACGAGGCGGTATCCAGAGCACGGTGGGAGAATACTCCATTTCGGCAGTCGGTCCGGGGCCCCGGTCGCAGCAGCACTGGAAAGCCGCCCGAAACGCCGGACTCAAGATTGGCACGGAGTTCCAGTGCAACAACACCTGCGAACTCGCCAGTATTCCCTACCTTCCCGTGTTGGATCTCGTGGCCGAGCATTGCGGCAACCTGCAATCGCTGCGGCTGGATGCCATGCTCATCGGCTGGACGATGGGCGGTCACCCGTCGCCCAACCTGCAACTCGTAGAGCGTATGAGCCGCATCCCCGCGTCGAACGCGCAAGAGGTTTTGGATGATCTGGCCCGGGAACGATTCGGCGCTGAGGGGGCGCCGCACGCGCGGAAGGCGTGGACTCTCCTGAGCGAAGCGTATCGCGAGTACCCATTTCACATCAGTGTGGTTTACGCATCGCCCGTGCAATGGGGCGCAGCCAACGTGTTGTATCCCATCAAGACCGGCTACAGCGCGACCATGTGGGGCATCCCCTATGACGATGTGAATGGTTGGTGCGGCCCCTATCCTCCGGAGGTGCTCGCAGCACAATTCCAGAAGATCGCGGATGGCTGGGGACCGGGCCTCGCCGAGCTGAAATTGGCCGTTGCCAAGGCGCCAGCGGACCGGAGAAACGAGGTGCAGGCTGACTTGCGGTTCGCACGCGCCGCGGCAATTCACTTTCAGTCGGTGGCGAACCAGACGCGTTTTGTGCAAGCGCACGACAAACTCGCCGATGACACAAACCCCTTGTCGTCGAACGAGCGTTCTCAGCTGCGACTGCAGATCCGTCAGATACTCGAGTCCGAGATCGGTTTGGCAAAAGAACTCTTCACGCTCACGCGGGACGATTCGCGAATCGGCTTCGAACCGTCGTGCCAGTATTTCTACCTGCCACTGGACCTGGTCGAGAAGGTGGTCAATTGCCGCTGGCTGCTGGATCACCTGGAGGAATCGGCGGCGGCGAAACACGACGAGAGATGATCGACCGAGTCATCGCGAACGATCCGCGAGCGGCGATCGACGCCAGTCGTCTTACACGTTAGGATTGCTGCGACCGTCAGAGACGGAACACCGTGGTACAGAAATCCCTTATTCCTGCCAGGAGATGTGCCATGTTCGTCAGAGCTGCCACCGGCATCACCATTCTGTGGATCGCGACCAGCCAGCCCTTGCCGGCCGCGAGAGGCGACGTGCGGGCCTGGGAAGGTGAAGTGACGATTCCCACCTACGCCTGGGAAGAAGACATCAATCCGAAGTTCTGGGCATTGGAGGGCGGCGCAAGATGTCGACGACCGTGCGGGGCGCGATCATCTATCCCTACGTCATGCAGGACCACTTGCTGCGCGAGAAGGCCGACCGCACGTACAAGGCGCTGTTCCTCGAGAACGAGTACCTCAAGGTGACCTGCCTGCCGGAGCTGGGCGGACGACTGCACTCGGTGTTCGACAAGACGCGCAAGCAGGAGATGTTCCACTGCAACGAGCGTGATCAAGCCGGGCATGATCGCCATGCGCGGCGCGTGGATCAGCGGCGGCGTCGAATGGAACACCGGACCGCACGGCCACACGGTGACGGCCGTCTCGCCGGTCAATGCGCTGGTCGGCACGAATGCCGACGGGTCGGCCTACCTGGAGATCAGCAACCAGGAGCAACTGTTCCGCACGCGCTGGACCGTGCGCGTCACGCTGCATCCCGGCCGGGCGTACCTGGACGAGCAGATCTGTCTGTCGAATCCGACCGACGGCATGCACCCGTACTACTTCTGGAACTGCACGGCCTTTCCCAACCGGCCGGGCACGCGGTTCATTTATCCGATGAGCCTGGGCACGGACCACGACGCACGCGAGTTCTTCCGCTGGCCGATCGACAAGGGCCGCGACCTGTCGTGGCTCAAGAACTACCGACAAGTACGCCTCGATCTTCGCGGTCAACTGCACGTACGATTTCTTTGGAGCCTACGACGTGGACGCCGATCGCGGCATCGTGCAGGTCGCGAACCGGCGCGAGCTGGGCGGCAAGAAAGCCTGGACGTGGGGCGAGTGGGAGTTCGGCAAGGTCGCCCAGCAGAACCTGACCGACGAGGACGGTCCGTACATCGAAGTCCAGAGCGGTCCGCTGCCCACGCAGTCCGACTACGGCATGCTGGGCCCGCACGAGCGGGTCGCATGGCGGGAGTGGTGGTATCCGGTCCACGGACTGGGCGACGGGTTCGAGTATGCCACGCGCGACCTGGCGGTCCAGACATATCGCCGCGACGGGCAAGTTGGAACTGCGGCTGCTGGCCACCGGCGAGTTTCCGCAGGCCACGTGTGACGTGCATGCTCAGTCGACGGAAGATGGGGATCAACCCCAGGCACAGGAACGAGTCGATCTGTCGCCACGCTCTCCCGTGGTCCTGACACTGGCCGACCCGCAGCAACGTGTACGCGTGCGCGTTACGAGTCGTGGCGGACGAGTGCTGGCTGCGTTTCAGACGCCGCTGCCCATTCCGCCCACCGACCCGCCGGCTCGAGCCGGGTATCTGGATCAGCCGGATGAAAAGTTGACCGCCGAGGAACTGTATCTCAAGGGCCGCAAATTCGACCGCGGGACGGAGCGTCGCAAGGCTCGGGAGTACTACGGCAAGGCGTTGGAGGCTGATCCAGGGCACGTGGCGTCGCTACGAGCATTGGCCGTGATGGACTTCGAAGCCGGGACTCTACGAAGATGCCCGCATGCGGTTGCCTCCGCGATTGCCCGCGACGGCGATGAGGGGCTCTGTTGCTACTACCTGGGCATCTGTGCACTCCGCTTGAGTGACCCCGCCGGGGCCTTGGACTGGGGTTACAGAGCCACTCGTTGTACCGGCACGGTCTCGCTCGGCTACGACCTGATCGGCCGGGCACGCATGCAGCGCGGCGCGACTTCGGCGGCCATCGTGGCGTTCGAAAACGCTGCGCGTGCCCACCGCAACGACGTGGTCGCTGATGACCATCTGATGCTCGCCTTGTATGCTGCGGGCCGACAGCCGGCCGCGAAGCGGCGCATTGCCGAACGGCGCACTGCCAGCGATCCGACGGCCATCGTGCCGCGGGCGGTGTTGGCGTTGGAGAACGAGGGTTCGATGGAGCATTTCGCCAACTCGGTGCGCGCCATTCTGGGCGAGGACGACTTTGAAATCTTGGAAGCGAGCTTGACGTTCGCCGAATTCGGATTGATCGAAGAAGCGCAGCGGATCGTGCAGGCGACCTGCATCGATGCGGTACCCCCGCCGCGGCACAGTTTCATGCCGCTGTACTACCTGGCCTGGCTGGATTCTTTGCGCGGGTCCGATGAATCGTGCCGGGAGTGGTTGCGGAAGGCGGCTGAGACGCACACGGACCGTGTCTTCGCCTCACGGCCAGAAGAAATTCCTGTGCTCCGTCATGCCATCGCGAACAGTCCCAACGACGGTCAAGCGCGGCTGCAGCTGGGTTGCCTGCTCGGCAATCTGGGCCGGATAGGCGAGGCGGTGCCGCTCTGGAACGAGGCCGCTGCATTGAACGCAGGCAGCATTGCCTGGCGAAACCTGGGGCTTGTCGCGGCGGTGGACGGCGATGTGCAGCGCGCCGAGCAGTGTTTTCGCCGCGCCATCGAGGCTCGGCCGGATGATCAGACATTGTACCGCGACCTGGCCGAACTCCTGGTGGAAGACCAGCGGCGCGGCGACGCGATTGCATTGCTCGAGTCGATGCCGCTCCAAGGCCCGCGACGCGCCGAGATAACGGTCATCCTGGCCGAATCGTATGTGGCCGAAAAGCGTTACGAACAGTGTATCGAGCTGCTGGAGTCGCTGCCCTATTTCGTCAACTGGGAAGGCCAGGACATCACCTGGCGATTGTTCAACCAGGCGCACGTGGAACGAGGACAACAACGACTTGCCAGCGGAGACGCGACGGGAGCACTCGCCGATTTTGACGCGGCGCTCACCTACCCTGCGAACTTGAATGTGGGTCGATCGAACCAGCCGATCGAGGCACCGGCGCAGTTCTGGCGCGGTCAGGCACTGAGCGCACTCAATCGCCCCGAGGAGGCTCGCGCGGCATGGCAGGCGGGAGCCGATGGTGCCGACGTCGCAGGGCCACAGAACGATTATCGTGCGAAGTGTCGTGAGGCGTTGACGCCCCTGGTCAATTGACGTGCGTCTCGACCAGCGCGAGACTCGAATATCTTGCGAAGATCACGGCGAACTGTTCCACGCAGCCTCCTTCTTCGCATGCCACGTCGCGGTCACCACCAGGCCCAGGAATGGGAGCACAACGGGGTGTTTGGCCGAAGGCCATATTCACGTGGTGGAAACCCGCGAATCTGTATAACCCGCACAGAGTTCATACGCGCAGCAGATCGGATGTTTGCGGATTGGCTGAGGATTCCCGGTCGAAAACGCCGACGGAGCAAGAACAGGCTATAGTTGCGCCGACCGTGATCGTGTCCACGGCAGCCCCGTTGTTGATACCGCACCGATGGTATGAGCGTCCGATGGAAAGCGCGTTCTCCAAGAGCATCGGCATTTCCGCAATTGCCACGTACGAGCCGACTTGGGTACTTCGCAACGACTGGTTCGAAGGGTCCCTGCCGCGCAAGTTCGAGCAGCACACTGGCACGCGCGCTCGGCCGGTCTCGTGGCACGATGAAGTGACGATGGGCGTCCGGGCGGTGGGGAACCTTCGGCGCGAATCGCGGTGCGTCTTGCGGGATTGTGCGGCGATTGTCTTTGTGTCCCCCTCGTTCGTGCCTTTGGACGTGGCCCGGAAATACCTGGATCCGCGACAGGCGCTGCGGGAACGCCTCATCCACGCCGCTCACGCTCTGTGTGTGCAACTGGATATCCCCCGCTGTCCGGTCTATGCCCTGAACTGGTTCTGCAGCGGGTACGCGCGGGCTTTGGCCGTGGTGCGACGTCAGATTGTGCCGATGCTGGGACTGACGCGTAACCAGTTCGTGCTGGTGGTGACGGCCAGTCGTATTAGCCGCATCACCGATTACGGTTGTCCGCAGACGGGGCCGCTCTTCGGGGATCTGGCCACAGCGACGCTGCTTTCCCGCATGGACAGCACGAAATACCCTGTCCATTTCCAGCTCCTGCATGCTTTCGCGGCCAAGCAACCGGCGGCCGGTGTCTATTTTGATTTCGCCGTGCGCGAGAACGTGTTGTTGCCTTCCCCCACAGGCGGTAAGACGCGTACATCGCAGCGGCTTGTCTTCAGCCTCGACGGAATGGGAATCGCCGACGCGGCCCCCCGCGCGATGGCCAGCGCCGTGGGGCAGGCTCTGCAGGCCAAGCGACGGCGACCGGAAGATCTGCGGTACGTCATTCCCCATCAGGCCGGCACATCGATCGTGCGTCTCGCGACGATGAAGTTCGAGCAGCTCGGCATTCGCGGCGAGGTGGTCAACGGCTTGACGAGCCAGGTGGGTAACGTCAGTTCCAGTTCGATCCCCTATGCCTTCAAGCAGATGTGGAATCGGCTCGAGGGGACGATTGCCTGCCCGACAGCTGCCGTAGGAACACCTGGGAAAGCCGAGGTGTCACAGGGCTGCATTCTGCTCGAAACCACGCCCATCCACCGTCGGGCGGCGATGGCTTCCTGACGCAACAACTAGGCCAGAAGTTCCTTGACCACCCGCGCCGGCAGCACTCCGGTCAGTCGCTGGTCCAAGCCCTGGAATTTGAACGAGAACCGCTGGTGATCGAACCCCAGCAGTTGCAGCACGGTGGCGTGGAAATCGCGGATGTGGACAGGGTCCTGCACGATATTGTAGGAGAACTCATCCGTCTCTCCGTAGATCGTGCCACCCTTCACGCCACCTCCGGTCAGCCACATCGTGAAGCACCGGGGATGGTGGTCGCGTCCGTAATTATCTTTGGTCAGGCCACCTTGGGAATAGACGGTCCGACCGAACTCACCTCCCCAGATCACCAGTGTCTCGTCGAGCAATCCGCGTTGTTTGAGATCCTGCACCAGCCCGTAACACGCCTGGTCCACGTCTCGGCACTGGTCGGGCAATCGGCCGGCAACATTCGCGTGCGTGTCCCAGTTGTTGTGATAGATCTGCACGAACCGCACACCCCGCTCCACCATGCGCCGCGCCAGCAGGGCCGTATTGGCAAAGGTGCCGGGCTTCTTGGCCTCGTCCCCGTACAGCGTGAAGGTCGATTCCGGTTCGCTCGCCAGATCGGTCAACTCGGGCACGCTGTTCTGCATGCGGTAGGCCAGTTCATACTGCTGGATCCGGGTCCGCGTTTCCTCGTCCCCGATTTGTTCATAGGTCAACTGGTTCAATGCCTGCAGGCCGTCGAGCGTTTGCCGACGCACTTCGCGTGAGACGCCTGGCGGGTCGTTGATAAACAGAATCGGGTCCCCGCTCGTGCGAAAACTGACACCCGCATGTTCACCCGGAAGATATCCGGCAGACCACAAACGGGCCGATATGGCTTGCACTTGCTCGGTGTTCGTGGGGCGAGCGATCAGAACGACGAATGTCGGCAGGTTGTCGTTCAACGAACCGAGTCCGTAAGAGGTCCAGGCACCCAGGCAGGGTCGGCCCGTAATCTGGTTACCCGTCTGCATGTAACTGATCGCCGGTTCGTGATTGATGGCCTCCGTGTGCATGCTGCGAACGAACGCCATGTCGTCCACCATCTTGGCGGTCCAAGGAAGCAATTCGCCGACCCACATTCCGCACTGGCCATGCTGGGCAAACGAGTACTTGGAAGGAGCAATCGGGAACCTCGCCTGGCCGGACGTCATCGTCGTCAATCGCTGCCCCATACGAACGGATTCCGGCAAGTCCTTGTCGAACCACTTTTCCATCACCGGCTTGTAGTCATACAAGTCCTGCTGCGGCGGACCGCCCACCATGTGCAGGTAAATGACCTGCCGGGCCTTGGCGGGAAAATGCGTACGGACCGGGCGCATGCCGGCCTGCGAATCCCCGGCCACCGAACTCTCATCAGCGCGCAATTCCCGACAGGCGGTCTTGTCCGAGGAGCATCGAGAGGGCTGCCCAGCCGACGGCGTGCGAGCCCTGCGCGAAGAAATGGCGTCGGGTCATGTTCGTCTTCAGTTCGTCGAACGCGCTCATCGGTTTCGTCCTACTTGGTCAGCACTTCGTCCAGGTTCATCAGTTCGTTCACGAGCATGGTCCACGCCGCCAGTTCCGCGGCATCCAGCGAAGCGTCGCGTGGCGACTCGCCCACGCCCAGCAGACTGTCCGCGTCGGCCGGATGCGCACGGTAGTCGTCCTGCAGTCCGCGCAGTGACCGCTCAATAATCGCCACCTCTTGGGAACGCAGCGGCCGGGCCACCAGGCGGAGTGCGAGCCATTGCAGCCGCTGTTCGAAATCGTTCCCTCCTTCGAGCAACGTCCGCTGGGCCAGGTGCCGGGCCGCTTCCATGAACTGTTCGTCGTTGAGTGTCACCAGGGCTTGGAGCGGCGTGTTCGTGCGCTCACGCCGGACGACGCAGAATTCGCGGTTGGGTGCATTCATGATGTCCATCGAGGCGGGAGGCGCCATCCGCTTCCAGAATGTGTACAAGCTGCGCCGATAGAGATTTTCGCCCGAATCCCGCTGGTAACTGCGCGTGTCGCTGACGTTCATCGCGATCGCTTCCCACACGCCCTCCGGCTGGTACGGCTTGACACTGGGACCGCCGATCTTCCGGACCAGCAAGCCACTGGCGGCCAAGGCGTAATCCCGCACCATCTCGGCATCCATGCGAAATCGCGGACCGCGGGACAGCCAGCGATTCTCCGGATCGGCTTCACGTTTCTGCGGCGTGACCGTGGCGGCCTGACGATAAGTGGCGGATGTCACGATCTGCTGGAGCAATCGCTTGACATCCCAACCGTTTTCACGAAATTCTACCGCCAGCCAATCGAGCAACTCGGGGTGCGTCGGCAACTCGCCCGACACGCCGAAATCGCCCGACGTCTTGACCAGTCCCGTACCGAAAACCTCCTGCCAGAATCGATTCACGGTCACACGTGCCGTCAACGGATGCTCCGGCGACACCAGCCAACGAGCAAGTCCCAGTCGGTTACGCGGCGCGTCCGCGGAGAGCGGCGGCAGGATGTCCGGCGTGTCAGGCAACAACTGGTCTCGCTGCTTGTCGTACTCGCCACGGAACAACAGATACGCCGTGGCCGGCTCACCGCGTTCTTCCATGACGTGCGCAATGGTTCCCCGGGCACGAATCTCACTCTGCTCTTTTTCGAGGCGAGCCACGGTACCGGCGAGTTCACCGTACGGCTTGTCAAGTGTCGGCAACCACCAGTCGAACAATTCGGTCTTCGCAGTATCGGTTCTTTCCGTGGGTGCCTGCGCGAGATAGACGGACAGGCGAGTGGCCCGCGCCAGCGATTTGGCCTCCGGCGGCGTGAGCGCCCGGCGATAAATCCGCAAGTCCTGCAGCGTCAGGCCCGGAATCGTTGCGGACGCATGACGCTGCCCGATCTTCAGCGGCACAGCCGTGTGAATGTCGCCCAGCAGTGCATCCGCTTGGACGGCTGTCGGCTGCACCTCCCCGTCGAAGTACACCTGCACCCCAGCCGCCTTTCGCGAGCCGTCATACGTGACGAGTACGTGCGTCCATTTGTCGGCCGGAATCGGATCGCGTGAGACGACCTTCAACGCATCGGTGCTCCACTGGTGAATGATGTGCGTACCGATGCGTCGCTGTTCGACCCAGAAGTCCCAGCCGCGGTAACCGTTCTGATCATCCATCCTGGCCACGATCGCGCCGGCCGCGTCCTGAGGCGGCAGTTTGACCCAGGCTCCGTACGAGAAGGCCTGGTCCGCAGCGAAATCGCCCGCACCGGCCAACTCGGCCACCCCATTCCCCTGGATCTGCAGGGCGTGAGCCGCCACATCGCACGTCGTCCACACCGGATCATTCGTCAACGGAACCGACTGCTCAGAATTGTCCACGCGGATGCGGGTCGAAGTCCCGGATCCTTCATCCAGCGACGCATGTAGATACAATCCATCGACGGGCACGTACGTGGACAGCGCATCGGGCTTGGCCGTGGCCAGCCAGGCATTGAAATCGGCCTGGGCCGCCGAGCGGCGGGCAGCCAATTGCGCCTGCGCCGCAGGCAGTTCCTGCTGCAAGGCGACCCATCGTTCACGGTCCGTGCGCTGCGGCACGGCGACAATCGGTGGAGTGTCCTTGACGTTGCCGTCGCGACGCGCCTGCGTCGTGTTGTTAAAGAAAGCCGACAGTTCATAGAACTCGCGCTGCGACAGCGGATCGAATTTGTGATCGTGGCAGACGGCACAGTTCGCCGTCAGGCCCATCCAGACGTAGGCGGTCGTCTCGGTGCGGTCGCGCGTGTACAGCACCTTGTATTCCTCGTCGATGATGCCGCCTTCATTGGTGGTCATGTTGCAGCGATGGAAGCCCGAAGCCGTTTTCTGGTCCAGGGTGGCATTCGGCAACAGATCGCCAGCCAGGCACTCGATCGTAAACTGGTCGAAAGGCTTGTTGGCATTGAAAGCCTCGATGATCCAGTCGCGGTATGACCACATTTCGCGATAGTTGTCAAAGTGCACGCCGTGCGTGTCGGCGTACCGTGCATAATCCAGCCAATACCGGCCGCGGTGCTCCCCCCAGCTCTCCGACGCCAACAGTCGATCCACGAGTTTTTCATACGCGTTGGGCGATGAGTCCTCCAAGAATTCCGTCACGACCTCAGGCGCTGGGGGCAGCCCGGTCAGGTCCAGGCTCACCCGGCGAACCAGTGTCGACCGATCGGCCTCCGGGGCCGGTTCGAGTCCCATGGCTTCCAGCCGGGCCAGGACGAAATTGTCGATGGGGTTCCGGACCCAATTCGCACGTTGGACCGACGGCGGCGTGGGGCGCGGCGGGGGTAGGAACGACCAGTGTCGCTGGTACTCGGCTCCTTCGGTGATCCAACGCTTCAGAAACTCCTTTTCCGTGGCCGTCAGCGTCTTGTGTACGGCGGGGGGTGGCATCAGCAGGTCGGGATCGTCCGAATCAATGCGGGCGATCAGTTCACTGCTGTCCGGGTCGCCTGGTTCGATGGCTCCGGACTCAATCGCGGCCTCACGCAGGTCCAGACGCAAGTCGGCCTGGCGAGAGGCGCTGTCCGGACCGTGGCACTGGAAGCATTTGTCAGCCAGGATCGGTCGCACGTCGCGGTTATACTGCAGCGGCTCAGCGGCCGTCCCGGGAGCAGATCCGGACACGATCAGACCCAGGATGCCAAGCCACGGGAAATTCACGGAGAGACGAGCCATAAGGACATCCCCTTGTCAAGAAGGCGATGAGCAAATGTGCGGTGCAGGGATGCGATCGCCCCACCTGCTGCCCCTGCATAATAGCCTGATTCCCGGGTTCCATCCAGCGAGCAAGGGTGCTGCTCCCTTTTGATCAGAGTGGCCCGCCGGGATCAGCGTGGCCCGGCGGGCCCCGGCGGGATGTGCGTATCGGAAGGAAGAAAACCCGCCGGGGGCCCGGCGGGCCACGCTGGTCGGACTCAAGAGTCTTGCCAGGCTGACCAGGTGTGGGGTTCTCACGGCCGCCGGACGGCTTTGCGCCGGCAGTCCATGCAGTTATTGTGGTTGGGTTGCCGCGAGGGCCGCTCGGCCCCTGTGGATCCCGCTGCTCTGTTCGTTCCCTTCTCGCCGTCAGGAGCGCCAGGTAAATGTCCGAGACTGCGTCTGCCTCCACCAGTTCTGCCAAGTTAACGCCGGCGGAAGTCGCCTCAAACCACCAACCTTATGTGCCCGACTCGGCGACCGTTCCCGAGCTGACCTGGTCGGCCGTCGCGCTGGGATCGGTCCTGGGAATCATGTTTGGCGCTTCGTCTCTGTACCTGTTTCTGAAGGTGGGGATGACCGTCTCGGCATCGATCCCCGTGGCGGTGCTCGCGATCACCGTGTTCCGCTGGTTGTCCCGCGCGTTCGGGACGCGGCGCGCGACGATCCTCGAAAATAACATCGTGCAGACGGCCGGATCGGCCGGGGAATCGATCGCTTTCGGCGTCGGCGCAGCCATGCCGGCCCTCATGTTGCTGGGCTACGAGCTCGAGTGGACCCGCGTGATGCTGGTGGCTGTGCTCGGTGGCCTGCTCGGCATCCTGATGATGATCCCGTTGCGGCGGGCGTTTGTCGTCAAACAGCACAAGGTCCTCAAGTACCCGGAGGGGACGGCGTGCGCCAAGGTGCTGGTGGCAGGCGAGCAGGGTGGATCTAACGCCCGCATGGTCTTCCAGGGGTTCGGGGTCGGTTTCCTTTATCAAGTGATGATGCAGGCATTCAAGCTCTGGTCGGAGGCACCGAGCCAAGCGATTACCGGAATCTCGGGCTACAACAAGGCGGAACTGGGCCTGGAACCATCTCCGGCACTGTTGGGAGTCGGCTACATCCTGGGCTATCGGATTTCGGCGATCATGGTCGGCGGCGGTTTGCTGGCTTCGTTGTTGCTGATTCCGGTGATCGCTCTGTTCGGTGACCAGCAGACCACACCACTTCCGCCGGCCACGACACTGATTCGTGACATGAGTGCCGGCCAGTTATGGAGTTCGTACGTCCGCTACATCGGCGCAGGGGCCGTAGCCGCGGCCGGCATCATCAGCATGCTGCGAGCCATGCCGATGATTGTTGGTTCCGTGCGCGGCGGACTCCAGGACCTGCGCGGGATCCGACAGGCGGGCGCGGGGAATGAAACCGCCAAGCGGCGCACGGAACGTGATCTACCCATGTCGTTCGTGCTGCTCGGGTCGCTCGCCTTGGTTGCCGCCATCGCCGCGTCCAACCTGATTCCTACGTCGCTCCTCGGGCGCGTCGTGGGTGCGATCATGGTCGTGCTCTTCGGGTTTCTGTTCGTTACCGTGAGTTCGCGGATCACCGGTGAAATGGGTTCCTCGTCCAACCCAATCTCGGGCATGACCATTGCCACGCTGCTGCTCACGTGCGCCGTGTTCGTGCTCCTGCGCTGGACCGGGCAAGAATACTGGGTGGCGGCGCTGATGATCGCCGGAGTCGTGTGCATCGCGTCGTCCAACGGCGGGACTACGTCGCAGGACCTCAAGACCGGTTATCTCGTGGCGCAACACCCTGGGCGCAGCAGGTGGCAATCCTGATCGGGGCGCTGACTTCCGCACTCGTGATCGGCGGGACTCTGCTGCTCCTGAACTGGGCCTACACCACGACATCCAGCACCGCGGCAGATCTACCCCAACAGAAGGTCGATGCCGTGACACTGGCAGCCCTGGCAGACACGGAAACGGGGCCCGATGGGAACTCGTATAAAGTCTGGCGAGCAGTCGGGATCGAGGGCGTCGTGCCCGGCAAATACCTGGTCGACGAAACAGGCCAGGCGCGGTATCTGGTCGATCCCGGAATCGGCGGCCGCATGACCAAGACTCAAGCGGGACTGCCGATCAAGAAGTTTGACCCGCCCCAGCCGCGGTTATTCGCCGTGATCATCGACGGCATCATGGGCCAGAAGTTGCCCTGGGGACTCGTGATGCTGGGTGTGGCACTCACCATCGTGCTCCAACTCATCGGTGTGCCGAGCCTGGCTTTTGCGGTGGGCGTCTACCTGCCGCTGTCGACCACATTGCCGATCTTCCTGGGCGGCGTGCTCCGGGCAGTCGTCGACCGCGTGCGGAAATTCTCGGAGGAAGAATCCGACACGAGCCCCGGCGTGTTGATGTCGACCGGTTTGATTGCGGGCGGTTCGTTGGCCGGCATCGGCCTGGTCGCACTGGTGGCCATGGAGAATTTCGCCAAGTCGATCGACTTCTCCACAGTCAGCGACGGTGTGGCAACGTACCCGCTCTCGGCCTTCCTGGCGTTTGCCGTGCTGATGGCGCTCCTGGCCTTCACCGCGCTGCGCGGCCCGCGGCCGGAGGCGGGTTGAGGAGGAGGCGGCAGGCTGCCGCCTGCCGCCTGCCGCCTGCCGCCTCCGTCCTCCAGCCCGATTCGGGTCGTCGAGCTCCAAGTTGCTCGATGAGAGCAACCGGGTATCAATACTCCCGGTCGGTGATGAGGCCGGGCTGCGGGATGGGATAGATTCCCTCGGCATTGGCCTGCACCGGCGCGGGTGAATCCATCGTGAACTTGTCGGCACCCGGGGCGTATTCCGGCTCGGAGTTGAGCATTTCCTCCAACGTGATTGCGATGCCCGTGTGGGCGGCCTTGCGACCTAGCGAACTCACGAGACTTGCCTGTACGCCGCGTTCTACTTCGTTGAAGGGCTTGTCGCTGCGAATGGCATCGACCAGGTCGTTCCATTCGTTGACATAGGGATTATTCTGTTCGGGGGCGACCTTCGACTCCCAGGTCATCTTGGACTTCTCCGGGAGAAAACCCTTGTAGGTACTCGAGGGCGGTCCACAATCGCCGGCCTTGGAGATGATGGCCATACCTTTTGTGCCGAGGGCATAGCTGCTGTAGATCTGTTCAGCGCCGGCAATGCAACGTCCATCCGCAATCAATTTGGCCCCGTCGGCAAACGTATACTCCACCGAATACACGTCGAAGTTCTGATCGATGAGCAAATTGCCTTGCGGGTCGTGGCGATAGTGGCGGCCACCGAGCGCCTGAGCCTTAACCGGCCAGGCATTCTTCATCCAGCAGCAATGATCAATGACGTGGATGTAGAAGTCATTGAAGCAACCGCCACTCGCCCACAGGAAGCTGTGGAAGTTCTGAATCTGCCACAGCAATTCGCTCGGTTTGCCGGGCCACTTGCCGGAAAAGGCCGAACCCACCGGTCCCGTCATACGGTAGGCGAACATGGTGGCGATGTCACCAATCTCACCATCCTGGATGCGCTGATGCAGTTGCTCGAGCGCCCGACTGTGACGGGACATCAGTCCCACACCGACTTTGAGATTCTTCGCCACCGATTGCTTGCCAAGTTCCAGCATCCGGCGTGAGGTCGGACCGTCGGCCGTCACCGGTTTCTCCATGAACACATTCAGCCCTTTTTGAATGGCATACGCAAAGTGCACCCAGCGGAATGCCAACGGCGAGGCAAAGATCGCGATGTCGCCTGGCTTCAGGCAATCCATCGCTTTCTGATGGCCGTCGAAACCGACAAACTGGCGGTCCGTCGGCACATCGACCTGATTGGCGAACTGCGTCTTCAGGTTTTGATAGCTGCCGCGCAGCCGATCTTCGAATACGTCCGCCATGGCGACCAGCTTGACCGGGCCCTGCTTGACGGACATGGCGTCGGCCGCCGCACCCGTGCCACGGCCACCGCAGCCGATCAAGGCGACTTGAATCGTGTTGTCCTCGGCCGCATGGACCCGAGGGACGATCAAACCGGCCATGGTCGTGGCCGCGGCAATGCGGCCGGTGTTCTTCAAGAACTCGCGACGTGAGGAGACATGATTCGTGGTTTCGCTCATGGCGGACCTCCAGTTGGGTAGGTATCGGGCGGAATAATCGCGATCGCAGACGCCCAGGTGCATATCGGGTGGGATTCGGAGTGCCTGGATCTACAGCTTGCGATTGTCGTTTGTGCACCACCGCAATGCAAGACCTCCCAGGAAGCAACAACTGGACGGCACCGTACGGCATCAATGCAGTTCGCACTCCGGCCACGGCCCAGGTCGCGGCTATTCGCCGACCAGGTGTTCCAGATCCTCACGGGACACGGTGAACAGGTCCATGTCGGTGGTAATGGCGCCGAGGCTGATCAGGCATTCGGTGAACAACTCGCGGGTCTTCAGTTCGAGTTCCTGATTGCCGAGGTCCGTCATGCAGCGCAAGATGTGCTGCCCTTTCCTCACGTGCGTGCGTTCGTCGGAGCGGATGAAATCGGCGACGTGCGCGAGCACGGTGTCGTTTTCTTCGCGAGCCTTGTCGATCAGACTGTTGATGGTCTTCAGCACACCGACTTCACCAAACAAGTTGATTTCGGCCATAGCATACGCCGGTTCCATGGGCCCGCGACAGGTGGATCCCGTCAGGCGGTTGGGTAGTTCGTACGGGTCGTAGCCGGAGGCCAGCAGTGCGCGGTGGCCGATTTCGGTGTGGCGAGCCTCGTCCCACGTGACGCGTGCCAGGTCGTATTCGGCCTGGAAGTCGAGGAAGCGGATGTCCCACAGGAATGTGCCGAAGGCCTCGATGGCGTCGACCTCGTCGCGTTGCGTACGGATGAAGCGCAGCCGCAAGTTCTCGTACGTCTCCTTCGGGAACCGCTGCTGACCGTCGGCCACGTCGTAGTCCCCGGTGTGGTGAAAAGTGGCGAATCGCGAGTCGCGTCTGGGTACCGTGCCGCGCACGTAGGACTGGTCGGCGGTCCGCAACCGGGAAGGCGGCGCGACGGGCGCGATCTGCGCCGCTGACTCCGCCGATACTGCCGAGCAACTGCTGCAGGTGCCAGCGCCACGCGGCAAGACGACTCTCGTCCACACCGCCGTCGATGTAGGCCGCCAAGGCAGCGTCCGTCCACTCGAGCATCGGCTCGTAATCGAGCAGGATGCGCCGCATCGCACGGATGGTTGGCGCGTCCGTCACCGGATCGGTCAGATCGATGTGATGGCGATAGGCGATCGACAGCGCGCGGCCCACAACCTGATGCACGCCGACGAGCAACTCCGGAGCGTCCGATGCGGACAACATTTCATCGATCACACGGTCGATCGACTCGTCGCGAAACGCGTCAACGGTCTTGAGGCTCTTCTCCTGCTCGCTCAGTCGAGTCCGCAGGGTCTGGGCGGCGTCCGCGTGATAGAAGATGTGGCGACCCGTCTCGACCTTGACCTCGAATTCCGGAATGGCGAGCGTCCAGGAGCCCAATCCCTGCGCCAGACGTCGCTCGAAATAGAAGAACCGCAGCAACCGCCGCGCGTTCTCCTGGACGCTGAATTGTCCGCCCAGGGGCCGCTGGTCGCGTGGGAACCGGTAGGGAAAAGCCTGCCGGCGCTCGGCCGCCGCCTGGCGGCTCTCCGGAAACGATGCGACGGCATAGCGCGTCGTGGGTGCAGGATTGGATGCGGAATTGCCGTGGTTCGACATGGGACAGACCTCCGACGAAGCGAATTCTCCAACGGGCCTCGCAGATATCACGAGCACACCGCCCGTGGTCTCAGTCTAGATGACTGTGTGTGAACAAGGGAAGGCCAAGCCACTGGCCACATTTCGGCTCCACCCGCGCGTAAGGTCAACTCATGTACCATCCGCCATTCACATTCAAAGTCTGCCCGGTGATGTAACCATTTCGGGCGAGCATGACGGCAACTTCGGCCGTCTCCTCCACAGTCCCGAACCGTCCGATGGGGATCAGATCTGGTTTGGCGTGGGGATTGTTCGTCACCATCTCCGTTGCGACCAAGGCCGGCGCGATGGCATTGACAGTTATGCCTTCCTTGGCGAGCAGGTGTGCGTACGAGTGGGTCAGGCCGATAACACCTGCTTTGGACGCGGCATAGTGAGGGCCGACCACCCCTCCCAGCTGAGCCGCAACCGACGACAGATTGATGATCCGCCCCCATCTGGCTGCGCATGCCCGGGAGTATCTGCTGAGTGACCAGGAACATCGACTTGAGATTGACCGCCACAATTTCATCCCAATCCTGTTCGGTGACCGCATCGATTGGCTGAGGACGAGTGATGCCTGCGTTGTTTACGAGAATCGTCACCGATCCCAGACGGGCCTCAACCGTGGTCACTAGCCGCCGGACTTCAGCGGCGACCGATACGTCTGCTGCTACTGCCACGACATTGCGACCCAGACGTTCAATCTCGGCACAGGTTTCCTTGGCCGCTTGTTCGCAGGAGCGGTAATTGACTGCGACATCAGCGCCCGCTCGAGCGAGAGCCACGGCGATTGCCCGCCCGATCCCGCGGCTGGCGCCGGTAACAAGGGCAGCTCGTCCCTGTAGTTCGTCGTGCATCAGCACACCTCTGGTTGCGGTCGGAGACTTGCGATGCTTGACTCACGGTCCCTCCACAGGGCCATGATGGATGACCATCTGTGCCCGGGGATCCGGCCCTTGCATACACGTCACACCACCGACAGGATAACATCCTGGCTGTGGGACCGCGAAGGGTGTCCCTTCGAGCGGCGAAGCCCGTGCCCCTCGACGCCGGTGAGCATTCTGTGCAGTGTTTTTCCCTGGCACGAAGAGCCCTCACCCCAACCCCCCCGGCTGAGCCCGAGGAGAGAGGGCGAGAGATCGGAAATGCACGTTCGAAAAAAGTCCGCTGGCACCGCTGAGTGCATCCCGCCGATCCTGGTGCTAACATGGCAGAGTTCCTCGGCGTGACTATTGTCCGTGTCTAACAGAGCACACACGGCAATCCACCAGACTGCGGATTCGGTGACATATGCCCACACGAGTCAATCACTGCCTGGCCGTTCTAGTCAGTCTTCTATCTGTGGCGTGTGCCTGGCACGCCGACGCGCAGGAACGACCCGCATCAGCCGCTGCCACACCATCAGAAACGGAGAGGACTCGATGGCCAGACGTGCTTCCGCGACCACGGGATGTGGAATTGCATGGGCCGCTCGGCGAAGCGCTGCGACGCGGTCTGATGCGGTTGCGCGTGAATCCGTACGACAGCGTGCCGTGGATTCGGGCCGATCTCGACCAGTCTTTGCGATGTGCCTGCCGCAGGACAACGACGGGTTGGTGGGCTGGGTGGTTCGGGCGAAGAACTCTTGCGAGGGGATTCTCTTCCAAATCGAATGTGCCGACAGCACACTGCCCACCGAGCGTGATCCCCGGACTCGGCCGAACAGTTTGCGGTCGTATGTCGTCCTCCCCGGTGATCTCGGTTCGCGATTGGATCTGAAAGAAGTCATTGCTTTGTCGAAGCCCGTATTGCGCGGCGAGTCTCACGATATAGCTACGGAGTGTGTTGGCAACGACGTCTCCGTTTACTTGGACGGGAACCTCGTACATACACAGAAGGACTACGGCATGTCGGAGGGCTCCGTCGGGTTCCGTGCCGGCGCCGGTATGGAAGATGGCTCGCAAGGTGCTCGCGAAGTCGGCTGGTTCCGCCAGATACGTTTAATCATGCGGTGAAGATCGTGCCGGCGCGGGTTTTCAACGCAATAGTACATCGGTTGAGCTTACTCGACCGCAGGAGAGGCGTCATTCGCCAACGACCCCATCGTAGCGTGAAATAGGGGAGTCCCTGTGAATTGCACCGCACATGTCATCGCCCTCGCAACGTGCTTTGCCGCCGCCTTGCCGCTGCCGTCGGACCTGCCACAGGATGACAATCTGGTGTTTGTCGGTGAGGCCCCGGCCCCTGAATCATCCCTGGTCCTGTGGTATCGCCGGCCCGCTCAGCGCTGGCTCGAGGCGCTGCCAGTCGGCAATGGACGGCTTGGGGGCGATGGTGTTCGGTGGCGTCACGACCGAACGGCTGGCGCTCAACGAATCCACCTTCTGGTCGGGAGCGCCCGATTTCACGCATGACAATCCGGCCGCTCGCGAGCACCTGTCCGAAATCCGCAAGCTGCTGTTCGACGGGCGAGTATCGCCAGGCGGTGGACCTGATCAGCCGCCACCTGCTGGGTCGCCAGGGGAACTACGGCACGCATCTTCCGGTGGGCGATCTCCTGTTGCAGATGCGCCACGCGAGAGGGCGAAGTGCGGGAGTACCGCCGCGAGCTGGACCTCGATCAGGCCGTCGCGGCTGTCGAGCTATTCCGTCGGCGGCGTGCGTTTCACACGCGAGGTCATCGCCTCGCACCCCGACCAAGTGATCGTCGATGCGTTTGAGCGCGGACCAGCCCGGGAAGGTTTCCTTTCGAGATGCGGTTCCAGGCGAACCGCGACCCCAGCCAGGTGCGCGTCCAAGGCGACGACACGCTGGTCATCACGGCCGACGCGCGGGAGTCGAAACACAGCGACGGAAAGACCGGCGTCTCGCTGGCCGGTGTGATTCGCGCCGTCGCGGAAGGCGGCACAGGTGACAGCGCAAGGCGATGCCGTCGACGTGTGCAATGCCGACGCGGTGACGCGTCTTGATCGCGCTCAACACGACGTTCCAGCGGCGGCAACCCCGCTGAGTTATGCGAACAGCAACTCGCCGCCGCCGCGCCGCGTCCTATGGCGAACTTCGCCAACGCCACGTGGCCGATCATCAGCCGCTCTTCCGTCGCGTGACGCTCGACCTCGGGCCCTCCGCAGCCGGCGCATCTGCCCACCGACCAGCGGCTGGAACGCGTGCGCGGCGGCCAGGACGATCCCGCGTTGGCCGCGCAGTTCTTCCAGTATGGGCGCTACCTGCTCATCGCCGGCTCGCGCGACGACTCGCCGCTGCCGCACGAACCTGCAGGGCCTCTGGAACGACAACCTCGCCTGCAACATGGGCTGGACCTGCGATTTCCACCTCGACATCAACACGCAGCAGAACTACTGGCCCGCCGAAGTGTGCAATCTGTCCGAGTGCCACGAACCGCTCTTCCGCCTCATCGAGTCGCTGCGCGACCCGGGGCGGCGCACGGCGCAGACCGTCTACGGAGCGCGCGGCTGGGTCTGCCACGTCTTCACGAATCCCTGGGGCTACACCGCGCCGGGCTGGGGACTGGGCTGGGGCCTGCACCCGACCGGCGGCATCTGGATCGCCTCGCACCTGTGGGAACGATTACCTGTTCACCGGCGACCGCGAGTTCCTGCGGCAGCGCGCGTATCCCACGTTGAAGGAGGCCGCCGAGTTCTTCCTCGACTACATGGTGGAAGACCCGCGAGCACGGCTGGCTGGTGACGGGGCCCTCCACCTCGCCGGAAAACGCGTTCGTCACGCCCAACGGCCAGGGGCCTTGCAGCGAATCCATGGGACCGACCTGCGACATCGTCCTGGTCCGCGACCTGTTCGAGTCCTGCGTCACAGCCAGTCGGACGCTCGGCGTGGACGACGACGTTCCGCGGCAAGTTGGAGGCGGCGCTGGCGAAGTTGCCGCCGCTGCGGATCGGCAAGCACGGGCAGTTGATGGAATGGCTGGAGGACTTCGACGAAGCCGTGCCCAATCACCGGCACACCACGCACCTCATCGCGCTGTTTCCCAGCGACCAGATCACTCCGCGCGCCACGCCCGATCTGGCGCAAGCCGCGCGGGTGACGCTCCAACGCCGTGTCAGCCGGCCGGATTGGGAGGATGTCGAATGGAGCCGGGGCAACCTGATCAACTTCTACGCGCGCCTGGGTGACGGCGACGAGGCCCACAAGCACCTGCTCGGTTTGCTGCGCGAAGACACCGACGCGGACCTGCTGACCTTTTCGCGCGGCGGCATCGCGGCGCGCCCGGAGAACATCTTCTGCGTGGACGGCAACTCGGCCGGCTCCGCCGGCATCGCGGAGATGCTGCTGCAATCCCATGCCGGCGAGATTCACCTGCTGCCGGCGTTGCCAGCCGCCTGGCCGACGGGCAGCGTCAGCGGCCTGCGCGGCCCGCGGCGGCTTCACCGTGGACATCGCGTGGCAGGACGGCAAGGTCACGAGCTACCGGATCGCTTCCGCCGAACCGCGCGACGTGCAGGTCCGCATCCACGGCGAATGGAAGACTCTGATCTCGCAGAAACGCTAATGCGGAAACTACGGCCTGAGAAAGTCGACATACACCACGAGTCGGTTATCGCCGCCATGAGCGCCTGGTGCCCACCAAGTCCGCCCACCAGGTGGACAGGCTCCGATTGCGTGGATAGGCATATCGAACGTTTCGTTTGACGTGCGGCGCGTCACCACGCGGTCGGCAGGCTCGAAGAAATCGACCGAGTCCGGTGCGCACGTCGTACATGCCTCCGACGACCTTGAGTTGTCCGGCCTGGACGAGACGCTGGAGGACCGTGCTTTCCTGCAGGATCCGGTCGATGACGCGGAGAATGTGCAGCGCGATAGAGTTCATCGAGGCGGGCTTGCTGTTCCTGTGGCGGCAGGGACTGCCAGTTCGTGAACCGGTGCGGATCGATCGACTTCTGAACCTCCGCCACGATCGGGTCGAGGTGAGTACAGCCGGTCGTATCCGCCACCCGCTGCCGCGAGAGGAACGCCTCGACGGCCATTCGCATCACTTCGCTGTTGGCGTGTCCCAGCACGAGAATCAACTTGGCACCCGCCACGGCGCAGGCGTATTCGAGGCTGCCCAACACGCCGACGCTGACCAGATTCCCGGTCACCCGCGCACAGAAGATATCCCCCAGCCCCATGTCGAAGATCATCTCCACGGGCGTGCGCGAACTGGCGCCGCTGAGTACGATCGCCAGCGGATGGCGGGTCTCGGCCGTCGCCTCCCGCTGCCGGGTCAGGTCGCGCGTCAGGGGCTGCCCGGTGCGAAATCGCTCGTTGCCGTCGCGGAGGATCTGCACGACCTGATCGGGCGTCAGGCTGGCCTGCAGTTCGCGTGTGGAGTAATCCGCGTACTGCACGCGATCCTCGAACTGCTCGTAATGCTCCTTGAATCCGACCAGGCTGACCTGGACGCCGCGTACCGGCGCGATCTCCTCCTGGTATTCGAGGATCAGAGTCCAGCACGTCCGCGTCGATATAGTCGGTGTCGCGGGCGTCGATCAGCACGTGCCCGCCGCGGCGGTACGGCGTCGAGTGCCTTGGAGATGGCGACGCGATTGAGAAAACTCACCTGCTGGGCCAGTTCGATGTGCAGCACCTCGCCCGCCAATGTGCTTCTCGACGATTTGACGCAGCGGACGCCGCAGGTTGCTCCGCAGAATGAACACGATGCTGAATCCCAAGCCGATCAGGATGCCGATCAAGAGGTCCGTGAGCAGGATCGCGGCCACGGTGACGAAGAACGGCAGGAACTGGTTCAGCCCCTCCCGCCACATCTGCCGGAACATCTTCGGGCTGGCCAGCTTCAGGCCCGTCATGATCAGGACGGCCGCCAGGCAGGACAGGGGAATCTGATTCAGCCACGTCGGCAGCAGGGCCACGCACAGCAGCAACAGCAGGCCGTGGACGATGGTCGCCAGCTTGGTCTTGCCGCCGGCATTGATGTTCACCGAACTGCGCACGATCACCGACGTCACCGGCAGTCCGCCGATCAGCCCCGCGGTCAGGTTGCCGACGCCCTGGGCGATCAGTTCCCGGTTGGGCGGCGAAATCCGCTTCTGCGGATCGAGCTTGTCGATCGCTTCCAGGTTCAAGAGCGTCTCCAGCGAAGCGACCAGGGCAATGGTCACAGCCGCCATGAACACCTGGGGGTTCGCGAGGGCCGAGAAGTCCGGCCACTGCAGGAAACCGAGGAAGCCGGCCAGGCTGTCCGCCACCGGGACTTGCACCAGGTGCGTGGTGCCGACCGTCCAGCGGCCGCCCAGGCGGGCCAGCAGCAGGCTCGAGCCGACCCCGGCCAACACCACGATCAACGGCGCCGGAACGAGCGACTGCTTGAGCCACTTGATCTTGTCCCACGCGAGCAGGATCAGGATCGAGACCGCGCCGATGACGGCCGCTCCGGGATGGAAGAAGCGGAAGACGTGCACCAACTCCGGAGAACGTGTTCTCGTGGTCCAGTTCTTCAAACGACATCGTCCCCAACGGGTTCGCATCGTGGCCGACCAGGTGCGGAATCTGCTTGAGAATCAGGATCAGCCCGATGGCGGCCAGCAGTCCCTTGATCACGCTCGACGGCACGAAATCCGCGATCGCCCCGGCGCGGATCACGCCCAGCACGATCTGCAGCACGCCCGCAATCAGCACGGCCAGCAGAAAGGCCTGGAACGAACCGAGCGCGGCGATCTGCGCCGCCACCACGGCCGTCAAGCCGGCGGCGGGACCGCTGACGCTGGTCTGCGACTTGCTGATCGCGCCGACCAGAATGCCGCCCACGATCCCGGACAGGATTCCGGAAAACAACGGCGCGTTCGAAGCCAAGGCCACACCCAGGCAGAGCGGCAGGGCGACGAGAAACACCACCAGCCCCGCCGACAGGTCGGCGATCAGGGATTGGCGAGGCGGATCGGTCAGAAGTCTGTGGATGCCATACGACGTTTTCGCCCGGTAGCGGTGGATTCCACGGGAACATGACAGATCGCGAAACTAACGGCAGACTGGCTCCACCGCTAGACCTGCCTGCGTCCGGCGACGGCGATGCCGTGCCCGGCGGCCACCGTGGCATCGCCGAACTTCACAAACTGGCCGACCTCCGACTCGTAGTAGAACACTTCACCGCTGTCGATCTTGTACATCCAGGCGTGCAGCCGCACCCGGCCAGGGAGATCCGCGAGGCGATCACCGGCAGCGTGCGCAAGTGCTCCAACTGCACCAGCACATTCTCCTCGGCCGCCGCATTGACCAGCGCTTGGTCCCTGCAAATGCCCGTAGTGCTCGCGGATGATCTCCAGCGTGGCATCGGCGTGACGCAGCCAGTGCGTCACCAGCGGCGTCCGGTTCGATCCGCTCGCTTCGACGGAATTGACCAAGGCCTGCATGGCGCCGCAACCCGTATGGCCGCACACGATCAGGTCTTCGATGCCCAATTCCACGACCGCGTATTCGACCGCGGCCAGTTCACCGTTGTTGCTCGTGCCGTAGCAGGGAACGATGTTCCCCACGTTCCTCACGATGAACAGCTGCACCGGTTCCGAATTCGTGATCAGGTTGGGGACGATCCGGGAGTCCGCACAGGTGATCAGGCAGGCCTCGGGTTCCTGTCCATGCTGGAGCCGGCCGAACAACTCTTCCCGCTCACGAAAACCGATATTCTGAAAATAGTGCACGCCTTGCACCAGTTGTTGCATGGGAACGCCTCCGACAAGGAACTGCCGTTTTGGATTGGATGCTCGTTTGCCCTCGGAATCATGCACGCCACCTGCGGACGTCCGCACGTCCGTTCAAAGCACTGGCGATGGGGAGAGCGAGTACGCCTTGCCAGCAGTGCGCAGAGATTCGGTACCGCACGAGACAGAATCCCAACGTGCCGCACTGACATTTTCCCTCACAGAACCAGCCCATCCCGACACAGGTCATACCGTGCCAGTCTAACGCCTCCACGAGTATACTCTCGGCATGCCCTGCGACAAGCGTACGCTCGCTGCGTGAGCGTGCTCTGGTCAACCTGATGATCTCCGAGCACAGCCCTCACCGTGTCCGCCGAAAACGATGGCCCTTGGCCAACACGAACTCCCGGATCGCTTCCGCCGAAACAAGCGAGGTGCACGTCCGCATCCAAAGCGAATGAAAGACCTTGACCTCGCAGAAACGCTGACGCGAAAACTATGGCCTGAGAAAGTCGACATACACCACCAGCACATTGTCGCCGCCACGGGCACGGGTACCCACCAAATCGGCCCACCACGTAGACAGGCTCCGATTGCGTGGATAGGCATATCGACGCACCTCCAGAGGTTCGCCATTGACCCACGCGCGCAATTCCTTCACGCGCGACGGGGCAAGCATTGGGAAGACCAGGATCGCGTGTTCGTCGAAAGCCGATTCGGCGCCAATGGTGTACATGAAAGGCAAATGGAAACCGGTCTGCAACCACCAGGAATTCCCGCCATCCTGTGCCACGGGTGGTCCGGGGTCATCTCGAGGCGACTCCGCAGCGGCAATCGTCACGACCGCGGGGTTTCTTTCTCCAACGCCGGCCTGCAGATCGACCCACGTCTCCTGCTGCTCGCTGAAAGCATTGTCGACAAACGCACCGGTGAAGTTGGCCAGAACGCTTATGGCCTGCGACGAGTAGCCGCCGAGTCGGACGGCACCTCCAACTTGTGCGCAGCCGCGAATAGCGGAAAAGTGGTGGTGGTCTGTGTCGGCAGACCCTTCGGCCAGTTCTGCGAAAGTCCGGTGTCCGCATCACCGGACTGCACGTTCCAGTGACGAAGCTCGGTTGCCGCGGCCGACCGCCGGAAAGTCACATCGAACAGAGTATACGGACCATTGCCTCCGAGAAGTGCCAATTTCGTTTCCGCCACGAGCCGCTTCGCCTGGCGGGGGACGTCAGACCGCACCGAAGCAGAGGACACGGGTGCGGCATTTTCGGGGACGCGGACCGCGAAGCGATGCGCTCGTGCCTTGCGGGGCCGAGGTCTTCAACAGGTATCCCTGGGGCGTCTGCTCCAGCGTCGCCTGGGATGCCGTAAACTCGCGGAGCGTCGATGGTCTCCGGCGCGGGTCTCACCTCGAACACACGCACCTGCTGGGCCGGCGCGTCGAACGTGATTGAATCGCCCGTAAGCCGGTGTCGGACCTTCCGGTGTCAGCACCAGTGCTCTGTCGGATACAACTCGCCGATCTCGCAAGACCCGCGAGCACTGAACCCCAGACGCTCGTCCAGGGGAATCCGCACCACGTCGGACCAGTAGTTCGGCATTGACGACAAAGACAAAACCGTGGCCGTCTTCGGCATGGCCGTAGACCTCGATCCCTCCCGGTGCCGGGTTGTCCCCAACGTGATACGTCTGCCTCCAAAGCGAATAGTGATCTTTGAGAAACTGCGTCCACCGCTGGTAGAAGGCCGTCGACTTCGTGCTGTTGCGCCGCAGGCAGGCGATCCATCCAGGGCGGATTTCCGCCAGGCACAGGTTGGGCGTGACCGCGATACTGGACAGCGCACCGTACTGATAGTTGCGAATGTCCGGCACGATGCTGTTCTGACTGAAGAAATACTGGCAGTTGGTGTAGTTCCGGAACGGCATGAAGTGCGTGTAGTGCAACGAGACCATTTGTTCGCGACGGGCATCATCGAGCAGACGAGTCATGTTCAGACCCGGCCACGGCGTCGCAATGAACGGATCGGTCAGATACAGATTCGGATTCCACCACGCAATCTTCGGCAAAAACTCCGACCAGTTGCCCGAGTTGGACCAGACCATCATCTCCGGATCCACGTCGGCCAGTGTCTTCATGAAACGCATCAGCCCGGCCACCTGATGGTAAACACTGTCATCCCCCGGCGGATGGCCGTGATCAGCAAAGCAGGGCGCTGATGCCCAGGAAATCGAGGCAGTGCAGTTGGAAGCCGAACTCGCGAGCGGCCGGCACGACGGTGGCGATGTAGTAGTCAACGAACTCCGGGCAACCGAAACAGAACGCACCGGCGTTCTGTTGTGCATCCCGCATCTGCCATTGCGGACGATTGAGCGTGTTGCCATGTTCGTTGTAGTGAGCGCAGAAGACGGAGTTGCAGCCCGAGTAATCCCCGACGCGGACACCGCGCGACGTGGCCATAGGCCACAACATCGCGGACTGTGGCAGGCTCCGGATCGCTCGGTACCCAGTCGAAGACGCCGGGAAACACCTGATAGTACTCGATGCCGACCTGCTGCATGAGGTCCAGTTCACGCTTCATGATGTCGAGGTTGAATGACAAGGTAGGATGGTCCTTGTACGTGTACCAGATCACTCCGTCGCGTGGCATCGTGTACCGGTTATTGATACAGGCGCTGACCAACATGGGTTTCTCAAAACGCTGGCGCATGGCGTGTCTGGATATAGGCATCCATGGCCGCTACCTCGCCCGTGTCACGACCGTAACGGAGTTCGCCCGAGAGCTGCGTGGCACCGATGGTGAGAGAATGGCAGGCGTGTGCCTGGCCCGCTGCAGCGGTTCGAAGGCCGGATAAGTGACCCGCGCCAGCCCGGCTTCCGTGGTGATGCGCGAGTAAGGGAAGTCCAGCGACAGAAACATCCCCTTGTCGCCGCTGCGAATGAAAGCGGCAATATCCTGCAGACGGGTAGATGCGATTGCGGGCGCGGAGTCGACGTGAAGACAGCAGGGGCGACACGCTGCAACAGCACATCCGCGCGGGACTCCACCACCAGCGACTTCGTCACCATGCCGGGCCCTGTCCGCTCGTAGCGAAGTCGCCACAGAATGCCCGCGGCTTCTCCCTGCAGGTGCACACTCCCGCCACTCTCCGACACCTCCCCCGCGCGAAGCTCCTGCCACTCCTTGCCCGCCACCAGCACGGCTGCAGGAGCGCCCTGGTACGGCATGTCCACACCGCCAACACGACACGTTTCGACCATGCCACCGTCAGGGCTGCGCCAGGAGGATCGTCAGAATGTCATCCCCGACGCTCCAAGAATCCGCCGGCTCCGCCGTCATACCTGTCGTGACGGCACCTGCGAACAAACCGAACAGCAAGCCTGATAACGCCCATCTGGACATGGCCTGGCCCTTTCGTCGTGTGACGAGAAAACGCGGACAGAAATTCTACCCCCGTGGCGTCGGTCGATCGAGGCTCCGCCGAGACCGCAACCGCGCCGCAATCTGCGTTGGCATTCGCTCCCGGTAGCCGCTTCCGTTCTTTTCGCTCGCCGATGGCACAATGGCAGCTCGCCCCGAATGTGCTACGTTACCGGGAATCTCGTTCGTAACGGCACGCCGATCCGTACCAACGCGGAGCCACTGCGGTTTGGCTGGCTGAGGTCCTATGGACATTTCAACGGCAGCGTGCGGAACGTCAGCGCGGACAGCCGGGCCCTGAGTCGTGAGGGGGTATTCGCACAGTACCTGGCCGGGAGGCAAGTGAAAAAAGGAAGCCCTCGCCGCAAACAAGAGGACGAGGGCTTCAAGTTCGCCGAGCGCACCCCAGTTCCCGTCGTAGCCGTCCGCAATCAAGGTAGTCGAGCACGGTCCATCTCGGACCTAACGGCATCACGATGTGAATAGCACCCACAGTGATGAACCAGTCAACACGCAGGACCACGGCTGAGCGAACATACACGATCGAGGAACCGGTGCCTCGAGAAGTTTCTCTAACTATCTAAGGGTTTCAGAAAGATCAACTCTCAGCATGCTCCATACGCGGTCTCCTTCGAAAAGGGACGAGTACGAACACCACCCAAAGAAACGGTCACTTCGAAGAAGGTCGCTTCGAAGCTCACTGACTGAATTTTAGACAGCTTCGGGAGAGAACGTCAAGCGAATTTTGTGGTTCGTTCACTGGAATGTAGTTGGCGGCCAGGAAGGAACCGGAACCGCTTGAATCGAGCTCGGCGCGGGTGTAAGAAGCACTGACGGAAAGCCACTTTCCGGACACGAAAACGGAAAAAAGAGGGCTGTCCGCACCGGCCGTCGCAGGAAGGAGTCCGCTCCATGCAGCTTTCGGAACTCGAATTGCAGGCGACCGATGGCACCCTGTTGCGAGCCCGAGCGTGGGAACCGGCGGAACCTCCGAAGTCGATCCTAGGAATCGTGCACGGACTGGGGGAACATGCCGGACGATATGCGGCGATCGTCGAATCGTTCACTCGGGCGGGCTCGGTTGTGGTGGCTTATGACCAGCGCGGTCATGGCCGTACGGGCGGCCCTTTGCCGTCATTCGCCACGCTGCTGGATGATATCGATCTGCTGGTCTCCGAGATGCAGCGGCGCGGAGACTTGCCCAAGTTCCTCTTCGGCCAAAGTCTCGGGGGCAGTCTGGTGCTCAACTACGCTCTCCGTCGCCGGCCGCGATTGACAGCGGTGATCGCCTTGAGTCCGTTGTTGACTCCCACGGTGCCGCCCCCGGCGTGGAGACTGGGACTGGCGAGATTCCTGAGCCTGGTCTGGCCCAGTTGCTCGCTCTACAGCGGCGTAAATCCTGACGAACTTTCCCACGACCCTTACGTCGCGCGGCAGTACCGGCAAGACCCGCTCGTCCACTCCCGCGTGTCCGCGATTCTCGGAACGTCGATGCTCACCGCAGGGAAGTGGGCGATCGACCATGCGGATCAGTTGCCGCTACCCGCGTTACTGATGCACGGCACCAGCGATCGGCTTACGTCAGCCGAGTCCAGTCGGACATTTGCCGGCCGCGCGGGCAGTCTGTGTACCCTGCAGATCTGGGAGGGACTGTTTCACGAACTGCATTTCGAAACCGAGCGGGATCAGGTCTTGCAGCGGATTCTCGCTTGGATGCAGCAGACATGCCTGGAGGACACAACGCGTGAGCCATAAACCGTCGGTGGAGGAACGTTACACGTCGGCGGAGATCCGTCGCTACGAAGCCATCTTCGGCCGGCACTTCATCAGTCCCGGAGGGCTGGATTCAACGCGCCGGTTCCTCGAACTCGTGGAACTCGGCCCCGCATCCCGCGTGTTGGACGTGGGCTGTGGAATCGGGGGCAGTGCCTTCTACATGGCCCGCAGTTTCGGCTGTCGAGTGGACGGAATCGACCTCTCGACAGAGATGATTCGTGTTGCTCGGGAGCGGGTGAAGGAAGAAGGTCTGGAGGCAATTGTCCAGTTCTTCGAGGGAGACTGTTTGACGTTCCCCTATTCTCACAGCGACTACAACTTGATCTACAGTCGCGACGTTTTCCTGCACATCGTCGACAAGCGATCCGTGTTCGCCACCCTCAGAAAAATCATGGCCCTCGAGGGACATCTACTCTTTACGGATTACCTTCGCGGACCAGGCATCCCGAGCGAGGAGTTTCGCGACTACGTCGAACAGCATGGATATTCGCTGGAGGATCTTGACTCCTACCGAGAGCTGCTGATCGAGGCTGGCTTCGAGGTGCTGCGAGCAGAAGACCTGTCGGCGATGTTCGTGGAGGTTCTCGAGCGAGAGCTGGCAGGACTGCCACACTCAGACCTGGACCCGCCGAACATTCTGTATCTCAAAGAGCGCTGGAAGCAGAAGATTGTCCGGGCCAGACGCGGCGAACAGGGCTGGGCGCTGTTCCTCGCGCGACCAGCCGCGTAGATAACTGGATAACCTCGGCACCCATCGTGCCATGGCCTCGCGATCGGCTGCGACTCGCGGCGCGATCACTCTCCGCGAATCCATCGGAGGATGTCGCCATGGAGGCGGCCGTTGGTGGCCAGCGCAGAGCCGCCGGCCGCGGTGTCCCGGCCCTGCAAGTCCGTGAACCTGCCCCCCGCCTCCTCCACCAGGATCTTGAGGGCGGCGAGGTCCCACAGATTTGCCTCCGGTTCGATCACGGCATCGCAACGGCCGCGCAGCAACTCCAGGTAGGATGTGGAGTCTCCGTAGGACCGGCAGGTCCACGTCGCGTTCATCAACCCCAGAACCCGATTCGCCCACGGCTGGCGCTCCAGCACTTCCAACGATCCGAGCGTGACAAAGGACTGACCGAGCGATTCGACCGTGGAGACTCGCACCGGCAGACCGTTGACAAAAGTCCCGCCACCTTTCCAGCCGGAAGCCAGAACATCCAGGGCGGGTGCCAGAAGGAATCCCATCACGGGCTGGTCGCGGTGCAGCAGACCCAGCAGCAGAGCCCAGTAGGGGAGTCCGCGTGTAAAGGCGCGCGTCCCGTCAATCGGATCAATGACCCACACGTATTCCCGATCGGCCCCTTCTTCGCCGAACTCCTCCCCGATGATGCCAAACGAGTTCCCCAGGGACGAGAGACGGAGGCGGAGCCGTTCTTCGGTCTCCTTGTCGGCCTGGGTGACGGGGCTTCCGTCCGCCTTCGTGTCGATGCCAAGCTCTTGGCTGCAGAAATACGCGTGGGCGATCCCACCGGCCTCGTGCACCAAGGGGAGGACTTCCTGGGCCAGTTCTCGCAATGCGTTGGGGGACACGATTCGTGCTCCTCGTACGGCAGGATTCGTTTGGGCCGGCACCGCCGACCAACGCAGCTCGTCGCGGCGGTCGCGCCGGGTCGTCCCGCCAAAGATCTTCTCGGACGCGCTGGGCATCATCGCCCCCGCACTTCGCCCCGCTCCAGCGAGATTCTATCTTCCCTCAGGTGAGCCAGGAAGACCGCTCGGATCGGACTCGGATGCCCCGTGTTTCGAGATGCCGTCGATACCGGTCGTCCAAGGCGTGCCGACCTTCGTCCGGCAAGCCGGAGACGGTGCGGGGGTATCGCCCTCGTGACGCCGCGTCGACGTACGGGAAGAAGTACGGCGATTTGGTATATTGGATGCCGGGCCAGGACATGGGGAAGCGTGCACGGAGAACTTCGCTCATGACGATTAGCATCGCGGAAGTTGTCGCGCAGATCCCGCAATGGGCTGGCCGATCCGTGTCTGTGGAACCGCTATCCGGTGGATTGACGAACACGAATTACCTGGTGCGGATCGACGGCGAGCCGCATGTCGTCCGCATCCCCGCGCCTCCACGGAACTGCTCGCCGTCGACCGTGCCAACGAGCACAACAACACGCGAGCGGCTGGCGAGACCGGCGTGTGTCCCCGGGTGCTCTATCACTTGCCGGACCACAACGTCATGGTCTTGGAGTTTGTTCGCGGCGAGTCGATGACCATTGCCACACTGCAACGCCCTGGATCCCCGACTCGCATCGCGCAGTCCTTGCGGAAGCTACATGCCGGCCCGCGCTTCTGCAACGACTTCAACATGTTCCGCCTGATCGAGTTCTATTTGACGATTGTGGACCAGCACAGCGTCCGCATCCCGCAGAACTACCGCGCATACCTGCCGCAGGTGCCACGGATCGAGGCGGCACTGCGGTGTACGCCGCTTCCCTCGGTGCCGTGCAACAACGATTTGTTGGCGGGCAACTACATCGACGACGGGCAGCAATTGTGGTTGATCGACTTCGAGTACGGTGGCAATAACGACCCCTGCTTTGAAATGGGCAACACCTGCCAGGAACTGCAGTTTGACGAGTCACAGTTGGACGAGATGTGCGTCGCCTATTTTGGAGCCGCTTACCCGGACAAGCTGGCCCGGATGAAATTGAACATGATCATGTCCGACCTGGGGTGGACGCTCTGGGCAGCCATCCAGGCGAAGATCTCGACGATCGAGTTCGACTACTGGAGATGGGCGACCGAGCGGTGGGCCAGGGCCGAGGCCAAGATGAATGCGCCGGCTTTCACGACGTGGCTGACGTGCGTCGCCACGTGACGGAAGACTCGTGTTCTTACGAGCCTGCAGCCTGCCAACACTATGGGACTCACAACACTCGCGGCGCATCCGCGAACCGTGAGCAAGGAGCACAGTGCGATCCATCGAAGCGTGCACGCCAATATGAGGATATCCGACGATGCTGAGAATCGGCACGAAGAACTGTGCGGATCACAGATTTGGCCACGATTGGAGAATCGCGTCGAGCCGGTCAAGTGCGGGTCTTGCAGGCCGCTGCTCCGTCCACTGCGGGTTGGCGCTGTGCGCCGTGCTGCTGATCGGATTCATCAATCGGGCCGTTGCTGCAGACGCGTGCATCGCGGGTGTCGCGACGGCATCCAGGACGGCGACCGGCTCCGCGCCATCCGGGGCAAACGAGGGCGATCGATTCTCGGTGGATCCGCAGCATATCTGGCGCGGAGCGGACGGTGCCGAATCGTGGTGGTGGCAGGTTGATTTCCCCGAGCCTCGTTCGATCGGGGCGATTTTGCAGGTGAACGGGGATCAGCCGACCGTGCTCGCCAACTCTCCGCGACATTACCTCTGGCAGTGGAGCGCCGACGGCCAGCTGTGGCACGACCTGCCGGAAACAGTAATCCGGGATGAACGACGTCTGTTCCGTCTCCACCGTTGTGCGGAGGCGTGCCGCGCAAATCCCTGCGAATCGTGATTCATCAAGCTTGGGGCACCGCACCCGTGCTGCGCGAAGTGGAGTTGTACGCAGACCCGTCCGCCGTTCGCTTTCCCGACTGGATCAGCGCCGTCAGCACAACCACGGAGGATCGCAGTTTGCCCGGCGCAGCGGAGACCTTTGTCAAGCTCGCGCGTCAGTGTGACGGCTGGCAGCAGACACCCGTGCAAGTGCTCTGGCTAGGCGACTTCGACGAAGCATTTGTGGCCGCCGAGCCGCGACCGCTCTGTGCCCTGCTCAGTGGGAACTACTTGGATTGGTGTCAGCAGGCTCGCGAGCCGTGGCGCGGTGTGGCGGAAGTCCTGCGACAAAGAAACCTGCCGCTGTGGGCGTCTTGTGGCGGAGCCCAGGCGCTGGCGATCCTGCAGGAAACGGGTGTCGACCGACCTTGGGATTGCCCGCGGTGCCGAGATCCACACGATCCGAAACTGCCGGTCTACTCGCATATTGGACATACGGGACCGTCCAAGTGCGGCGAGTACAGCCAGAATGTCTGGGAACGCGGCATCTGCCAGATGCGGCGGGTCGCGCGCGATCCGGTATTCGCTCAGCTCCCAGACGTGTTTGACGCGTGCGAGAGCCACGTCGGACAGATCGCCTACGTGCCTTCGGGGTGGATTCGCGTCGTGACCAACGGTCCCGGCGCACTGACCGAGAACCAATGCCTGCGGATGAAGGACCGATATATCTACGCGGCCCAGTTCCACATCGAGATGACGGGCACTCCCGAGAATTCTCTTCTGATCATGGGCAACTTCCTCCGGCTCGCCCGCGAATGGGGCGGCTACAACCCGCACGGTCTACCGATTCCCATCCCCGAGCCGTGCAATTCTGACGGCGAAGAACGGTGAAGGCTACCCCTGGGCTTACTCGACTTCCCACTGATGACGGTCAGCGGCATACAAGGCACTATCGACCGACTCTATCTCGTACGCAAGATCGAGCTGGGGAATGCCCAGGCTGACGCGGGGGATCAAAATCTGTATCGGTCGGTTCCCTTGGTGGATAGGAGCGAGTCATGCTGGATGGTACCCGGTTCTGCATGGGAATGTTTGTCGCGATCCTGTCGGCATCCACGTCGACGGCAGCGGATTCGTGGGATGTGTTGGCAGAGGCAAAGGAGTTTGCGGCCACCCCCGATAGGATCGCGGCCGACCAGCGGCCGCGAGTGGTCGATCCGATGGACGAACAGACGGCGGAGGCCGGCGCCCCCGATGCCGCTGCGGTGGCCGGACGGCAGCGAGCGTTCCGCGTCGTCGGCCACGTGCCCGACGTCCGGACCATGCAGTGGGAATCAACCGTCGCGTCGCGAGACATCGGCGACATGCCGTACTATACGATCCGCTACAAGGCCCTGGGACAGCGAAGAGACTACAATCCGCTGGCCGTTCTTGCGGTGACCGGCCTGAACGCCAAGAACGAGACCGCCACCATGCCCTTGCTCGACTGCTCCGAAGTCATCAACGATGGCCTGTGGCACGTGGTCATCGGCCGGCACGACCAGCGGATGACGGTCAAAGCTATCGTGGTGCAGCTGAGCACGGTCGATTCCGAGGCGACGCTGGATGTGGACGTGTGCAGCTTCCATTCAGCGATTCCAGCTTTGTCGGTGGGGATCACTCACGACGCGTCGAAGGGCCAGGCAGACGGACCGTTCCGTTGTCTCGACCTGTCGGGAATCTTCAACGATGAATATGCGATGGCTGTCGAACGTGCGTTCAACGCCCACGGCAAGATCGTGGACGGTGCAACCGAGTTCGCGGCCGATCACATCGCCCTCGACGGCGTGCCTTTCACGGTGAAGGTCAGCGGAAAGAACATCGTTGTCCCCCCTCGCGACCTCAAGGCCAACGCGGGAACGGTAACCGTTCTGGGGACGGAGTTGGAGAAGAGTAACTACCAGCGCGTCGCTCGCGAGGACTCGATTTCTGTTCCGGCCGACGGCAAGGCCAGCGAGGTCTGTTTCATCCTGGTCTGTGAAATGGCCCCGTCCATCGGCCGCTACGCGTTGCCGAAAATCCCCCTCCAGCTCCACAACTTCGACGCGCTGGCCGTCGAGACCGTCTACACGGAAGGCGAATCCGATTGGGCCTTTCCCTACTCCGTCGTAGATGAAGGCCATACGCTTCAGCGAATGACAGCGGCCTATGCGGTTCCGGCCGACCCGAAACGCGAACTGCGATCGATCGTCTTCCACAATCGCTACGATCGAGCTGACTTTGATGTGGCGGCCGTGACGCTGAACACCGGCCAGGCGACCGTCATTCCTAAGGCGGTCCGCGAGCCAGAGCCCTACCGTCTGGCGCAGGTCGTTCGACCGCACGATATCCCGCCTGCACCAACAACAGGGAATTCCCGGGAGTTGATCGTCACTCGCGACGGGGAGGTCGGCCTGGATCACTCGCAGGGCTTCGCGATTCGCTCGCTACAGCACGGCTGGACGCCGGAAACGACGATTGCGCTGGACCCGAGTTCGGGATTGGAGGTTGAAGTCGAGGGGAAGTTGTTGACCGGACGCGATTTCTCTCTGCTCCAGGACAGCCGAGGCAACGACCAGCCCGCGTTTGAGTTGACGAGCATGATTCCCACGGTTCCGCTGAAGTTCATCCTCGACGTGCGCTGATCCATCGGGGCAGATCCGATTCCTCGGAACGGCCCAGAATACCGGCGATAATCCCGTTACCGCCACCATCCGCTTCCCCGTGCTCAAGGGACTGACGCTCGGCGATTTGGCCGATACCTGGATGTATTTCCCCCAGTGCCGCAACGTGTGCACGAACCAGCCGGGCACCTACCTGGCTCCCAACGACCGGCCGTTCGTGACACAGTTCTTTGACGTGTTCAACCCCAAGGCGGGAATCGGAATCGCCTTCCTGACTCACAACCTCAATCAGGACGTTCTCGACTACTCCGTCCGCAAGGACGACAAGGGCGTCACGGCGTTCATTCAGTACCCGGCTGAATACCACGTGATCGCGCCGGGCCAGACGTTGCAGCTCACCGAGACCCGTCTCGTGTTTCACGGAGGGGACTGGCACGGCGCTCTGGCTGCCTATCAAGACTGGCTCAAGACCTGGCACAAGCCGGTCAAGGCCAACGGGCTGGACTGGTGGCATCGATCGTTCGACTTGCGGGCCCATGTGACCGGCCGGTCGTATTCGTGGGCGGTGCCCATTTTCGACCCGGAAAAGAACCAGTACCGAGTGGACGAGATCCTCCAGGTAGATCGGGACTATCTCGGCGTCAAAACCCAGGTCGTTCATTTGGGCGGTTGGTGCGACTACAAGAACATGCACGCCGGCGACTTCAACGGCGGCGACTACGCCGTGGAGGACTATACCGGCGGGGTGGATGTACTGAGAGAAGCCGTCCGCAAGATGCAGACCGACGGTGTCCGCGTGTCCGTCTACACAATCCCCGACCGCTGCGCGAAAAACTCCCGCATCGGCCAGGCACTCGGCAAGGACATCGCCCAGATCACGGCGGACGGCCAGCCGGCCCAGGACGAGAAATGCTGGTACGTCTGCATCGGCGCCAAGGAGTGGTCGGACAACTACGTCGAGGGCCTGAAGCGGGCCCAGAAGGAGTTGTGCCTCGACGCGATCTACGTGGACGTGTTTGGCTACACGCGGGGATACGCCTGCTACTCCAAGGACCACGGCCACGAGGTCCCGCTCAACGTCAACAGAGCGTGCAACGAGTTGATTCAAAGTCTGCGACACGAGTTGCCGGAGGGCGTGGCGATCTGGAGCGAGTTTCTGCTGCCCGACGTGAACAGCCAATTCACGTCGGGCAATATCACTTACTACTTCCTCACGCTGCACGAGTACATGGTCAAATCCTATGACCAGCCGGGGCGGGCCTCGCTCTTTACGCCCCTGGCACAGAGCGTGCATCGTTTCGCATTTCCGCACGTGAAGCAGTTCGGCTTTCCGGTGGGCTTCGAGGGGGGCCCGAGTTCGCACGACCTGCGGTTTTTGTTTTTCAACGGCGAAGGCCTCTACGATGTGGGCTGGCTCCTCTACGATAGCCGCGATCTTGCCAGGGTCCGCAATTGGCTGGCCATTCAGACAGAGCACGCCGACTGCTTCGCCTCGACGCAGCCGGTGCCGCTGGTGCCAACGGAGGCCGGCCAGGTGTACGCCAACGAATTCCCCACCGAGGGCAAGACGGCCTGGACGATCTTCAACGCCCGCTTCGCGACTTATCGTGGCCCGGTCCTGAGCGTCGAACACCGCGAGGGTGACACCTACCTTGACGCCTGGAACCACACGCAACTGACGCCCCAGATCGTCGACGGCCAGGCCGTCATTTCGCTGTCCTTGGAACCCCAGGGCCTCGGCTGTGTCGTCCGCACAGGGAGAAGGTAAGGGCACCAGGCGGCCCGTATTCAAACAGGGTTTGTGCGATAATCAGCAACAAGTCGCTCTGGCACGCACCACGCGCGCCCGGGTGGTCTACTGTTGGCGAACGGGTCGCCCCGTCTGTTTAACCGCTATCCCAGAGCCGCGTCCGGGAAATCAACCTGCTAACGTCCGCGCCTCTGCCACCGGATGCGGCGGCGGGATGGCGCGGGCCAACCTCTTGGTGGGATGGCTCCCGTGAT
>CAVWHV010000065.1:0-6326 GCA_963754725.1 uncultured Planctomycetaceae bacterium | reverse complement strand
TTGGGTGAGGCTGAGCAAGCGAGACGCTTGCTCTACGAGGTGGCAGTTTGGGTGAGGCTGAGCAAGCGAGACGCTTGCTCACGAGGTGGCAGTCTGGGTGAGTATGAGCAAGCGAGACGCTTGCTCTACGAGGTGGCAGTCTGGGTGAGTCCGAGGGGAGTTCTGCATCCGTGAACGAGATCCGCATCCTGGGCAGCTTTGATCAGCTCGAAGTCACGGCACATGCGGTTGCTCCAGGAAGCCGCCAGGCTCGGTCCGGTGCACGTGCTGTTGCTGTCGGACGAGGCGGTCGAGCAACGCACCGGGATACGGCCGACATTTCCCCTGGAGGAACGCCGCTACTTCGTGCAAGCTGTCCGCTACATGGACCGGCTGACTGGCGTAGAGCGTGTGGAGGAACCTGGAATTCTGCCGGGACCTAGCGATAACGGTGCTGTCACGTGGGTCGTCGAACAGGCCGAGGACCATCCCGCTCGGCGCGCAGCGTGTGCTGCGAACGGCATAGCCATACCTGGTGATCGACGAACATCGCCTCGCCGGTTTTCCGCTCGAAACGCCCGTTCGTCCTGTCGGAACACAGGTCGGCAGACCGAAAGTCCTCGTGACCGGCTGCTACGACTGGTTTCACACCGGGCACGTGCGATTCTTCGAGGAGGTATCGGAACTGGGTGATCTGTACGCGGTTGTCGGGCACGACGCCAACATTCGCATGCTCAAGGGTGCCGGCCATCCGCTATACGGCCAGGACGAACGTCGATACATGGTGGGGTCGATACGTTACGTGCAGGAGGCCTTGATCGCCACGGGTGACGGATGGCTCGATGCGGAACCTGAGATTGAGCGGATTCAGCCCGATATTTATGCCGTCAATGAAGACGGCGATCGACCCGAGAAGCGGGAATACTGCCGCGCACATGGCATCGACCTATCGCGTGTTGAAACGGCTGCCCAAGGACGGATTGCCACGACGTCAAAGCACCGACCTGCGTGGATTCTAGCTCACACTGCTGGTAGTCGACGGCCGGCAATCGGGCTACAGCGAGGGAGTCAGTTTGCAGGAACTGGCCGAACTCATGCAACAGGCCGGTTGCTGGGACGCGCTGAACCTGGACGGCGGGGGAAGCACGATCATGCTCCTCGGCGAGGACCCCGACCAACTGCAGATCATGAACCGCCCGAGTGACAAAAACGGCCCTCGTCCGGTTCCCGTGATGCTGGGAATTCGCCGGAAGTAGGGGTCTCGGGGCCGTTGATCGGGTGGGCGTTGTGTGCGATGATGCTTCTCACTCGAGTGGCGTTTCCTGGGATGGCTGTTTGCTCGAGACACGTTATTTCTGAGAGACTGGAGATTGAGTCATGAAGCGAATTGTTCTGCCGGTAGTCGCGTTGTTCTGGGTATGGTCGTGGCGTCCTGGGTCGTCGGTCAGGAATCGAAGCAGGGTCCGCCAGCGAAGCACACCATCAAGGAAGTCATGAAGCAGGCCCACGGCGAGAAGTTGCTCAACAAGGTCGTCGATGGTTCGGCGTCCAAAGAGGAAAAGGACCAGTTGCTGGATCTCTACATCTCGTTGATCGACAACAAGCCTCCCAAGGGTGAGTCCGGCGAGTGGATGATGAACTCCGGCCGGCTGATTCTGGCCGCCGCGCGTGTGTCGGTCGGGCGCGATGGGGCCGTCGACGAACTGAAAGCCGCTTCCAACTGCAAGGCCTGCCACGACGTGCACAAGTAGGTTCGTTGTGACCGAATGCGTGGTCCCGTCGATTGGCTGTGGGGTAGACTTCCGAGCCCTGTCCAGCCGCTGAACTGTAGGGCGGACTTCCGAGTCCGCCCGCAGTCCTGTCCAGCTACGCAGCCGTAGGGCGGACTTCCAAGTCCGCCCGTTCTTCTGCCTCGGCGAAGGCACCGTGGTCGGCAGGACCTGGACGGACTTGGAAGTCCATCCTACGTACCTGCCGCACACCTAGGAACCGCCGTGCACCGAAGGTCGGCGCGTCGTCGGTTCGGATCAGCGCCTGGCTCATCTCGAGCAAGATCTTCGGCAGCAGCACGATTCCCGAGTAGTGGTCCACTGGAAGGACGATGTGATGGCCTGGCGGCAGCTGAGCGGCATCGGCCAGCGCTTGCGAGCACGCCGGCGGCACCACATCGTCGAACTTCCCGCTGTACAACCACGTTGAGCCGGGATGGATACGATGTGCGAGCCGCATCGGCTCAATGACTCGTGTCAGTTCACGCAGCTTGTCGCCCTCAATTCCCGCCGCCTTGAGTTTCTCGCGCAGCGATGCGGAATCGCGGGCTCCTTGTTCGATCACTTCGTGCAGATTGCCTCCTGCCAGCAAAATGAATGTGCGTTGGTAGCCTCGATCGAGGCCCGCGACCGTCGCCGTCACAAAGCCGCCCAGGCTGGTCCCCTGCAACCCGATCGTCGTGCCGTCCACGCATGGCAGGGCGGCCACCGCATCGCGTGCGCGACGTACGTCGGCCACCGCCTGTCGCAAGGCGATGAACGTGTTTTCGACCTGTTGCGCACCGTCGGACTTGCGCACGCCATAACCGGGCAACTGGATCAGAAACGCGTGGATCTTCTGCGATTGCAGCCCGCGCGCGATCAAGCGTCCCACGGGCATATCCCGTCCCGATTCGTGGACGACTACCATGGCCGGTGCGCGGAGCAGATTGTTGTCCAGATCGCGCGCGGGATACCATTCCATGGCCACTCGATCGTTCGCCGGGTTGCCGGTGGCGATGGGGGAAGGAAATCGCACCAGAAACTCCCCGAACCCGCGTTTCGCTTCCTCACAGCACACCTCAAACGGTGCCGGGTCCCACGTCAGTCCCGCCAGGCACTGCCGGGCGTCTTCGGTCGCTTCGTCGCCACAGGCCAACGTATCGCGGGCCGGGTATTGACTGCCCACCTGGACGGGTTGCTCAGCGGCCATCAAGCAGGAACGCAGGTCACCGCTCGAACACAGCAGTGTCATACACCCGATCGACCCAAGGAACCGTGCGCCGGCAGATTGCATGGTGGTGATCCTCGCAGGTAGCTGGAACGAAGTGCTCGGGCGGTCGGAACGCGTCGAGCGCGACACGCCTGGGATTGTAGAGCAGATGGCAGCTGGTTGGGAACCAGCCAAATTGGATGGACACATGGCGACGAGCGAGGCGCGGATCGGCTAAGATGGCAGCGGTCTTCCGGACGGCCATCGAATGCGTGATTGCCGATGCACGACGCGTCATCGCGAAGTTCCTGCCGCCACACCGTACGACATCCAGTGCTCAAACTTTCGGAGGCACCCTATGACACGCACCCTGCTCTGGGCTGTGATGGCGTCTGCCGTTACCAGTATATCGCCCGCTGTCAGTTTCTCCTTCGACGATCTACGACCGCCACTGACCGACAGAACACTGACCGACAAGACGCTCGTCGTGTGGGTATCTCCCGCAAACCTGACTCAGGCGGGCGGCACGGCGCTGACCGTCAATGACACGACGATCGACCAGTTCGACGGCGTCGTATTCGCAGAACTCGAACCGCGCGTCTGGATGCCGGGCAGCAATGGCTACAGCCGCACCGAGAAGGAGCAATCGCAGTGGCCCAAGGAGACGGCGGACCCCGGCACATTCATTCAGATCGCCATCGTCTATCAGCAACAGAACATCACGCTCTACCGCGACGGGGAGTTATACGCATCGTATGTGACTGAAGGCCAGCCGCATGCGTACGGCGTCAACACGGCCATCGTGTTCGGCCAACGACATCTTTCGAAGGGCGTAGATCATTTTCTTGGTCGGATCCGCGACGCGCGCGTGTACGCCCAGTCGCTCGACCAGGCGACCATTGCCAAGATGCAGCCGGGCGTACCGGTCGAACAGTTCGAACCATGGGCCTGGTGGGATTTCTCCAGTACCGGCACGTACGATCGAGCGGGGCGATTCAACCAGGTCAAGCTCTCGGGCGGAGCGCACATGGAAGACGGGTGCCTCGTGCTCGGCGGCGAGCGACCGCTCATGCTGGCCACGACCGAGCGGGACGATGCCACGGACTCTGCGGCGATTCCCACGCATTGGTCCAAGGCCGATGCGGTTCCGCAGTCCGCTGTGCAGTCGGCGCGTGTGTTGCGCGAAAAGCTGCTCGAAGATCCCTATCGCCCGCGCTACCATTTCTGCGTACCGGAGGACAACGGACTGCCGGGGGATCCCAACGGCTGTTTCTACGCCGCGGGACGCTACCACCTGATGTACCTCTACAACCGCAGTGGCGTCGGGTTCTGCTGGGGGCACATTTCCAGCCACGACCTCGTACATTGGCGACATCATCCCGATGCCATCGGTCCGGGCGGTGGTGACGAAGGTTGTTTCAGTGGCGGCGGATTTGTGGACGACGACGGTACGGCCTACCTGACGTACTGGATGCTGTGGGGCGACAAGGGAATCGGCATCGCCCGGAGTCACGATCGCGACTACGAACGCTGGCAGAAACTGGCATCGAATCCGGTCATCAAGTCCACGGAGTGGGGTATCACGGAAACTTCCGACAGGTCCGGCAAGCCGTTGATCTATGGCTCGGCCGATCCCTCCAATATCTGGAAGCAGGACGGCAAGTACTACGTGCTCACCGGTAACTTGCTGGTGCTCAACAAGTATGGTCGTCAGCCCGATGCGCCGGCGCCGATGAAAGGCGATCGTCTGTACCTGTTCGAATCGCACGATCTGGACCACTGGGATTACCAAGGAGTCTTCTACACGCGGAATCCGCACTGGACGGACGACAGCGAAGACAACATGTGTCCGAGTTTCCTGCCGCTGCCGAAGTCCGCGGACGGTGGCGAACCGAGCGGGAAGCACCTGTTGCTGTTCATCAGCCACAACAAGGGCTGCCAGTACTACGTGGGAACCTACGACACGCAGGCGAACCGTTTCGTTCCGGAGAATCACGGGCGCATGTCGTGGGTCGACAACACGTATTTCGCACCGGAAGCGCTTGTGGACGGCCACGGACGCCAGATCATGTGGTCGTGGCTGACCGACAATCCGGCCGGCGAGATGCAGAAGGGATGGTCGGGAGTCTATGGTCTGCCACGATCGCTGTGGTTAGGCGAGGACGGCACGCTGCGCATGGCGCCCGTCCAGGAACTGGCGACGTTGCGTGCCCGCGAACAGAGTTGGCACGACATCGCACTGGCCGACGGTGCCCAACAGTTGTTGCCAGACATTACTGGCGATTCCTGCGAGCTGGAGATCGTCATCGACCCGGCTGCCGCCAGCCAGTGCGGCGTGAAAGTCCGCATGTCGCCCGGCAGCGAAGAAGAAACGCTGCTGTACTACGACGCCGGTAACGAAGAGCCTGTGCTTTGACGCGACTCGCAGCGGTGTCGATGGCCGACGCGTACTCGAGCAAGCACCGCTCGAACTGCGCGATGGCGAGCCGCTCACGCTGCGCGTGTTTGTCGACCGATCGATCGTGGAAGTCTACGCCAACGACCGGCAGGCGATTGGTCGGCGCGTCTTTCCGGGACGCGGCGACAGTCTGGGCGTGGCCTTGTTTGCCGCGGGCGGCAAGGCGACGTGTTCCAGCGTCAAGGCGTGGGAGATGATGCCCGCCAATCCGTACTGATCACGGCACGTGGCGATAGCCGCGGAGCACAACCGCCTTCCCGCAACACAACCGTCTCGGTTGTGCAGGTGTTGTAGCACAACCGTCTCGGTTGTCCAGGTGTTGTAGCACAACCGTCTCGGTTGTGCCTGAGCAAGCGGGACGCTTGCTCTACGGCGCGATCACCCTGCGCGGCGAGGATTTCGGTCAGCTCGTCGGCTTCGAGTGGAATGGGATTCCCCTGCATGCTGCTGGCACGAGCCGCCTGGTTGACCAGGGCGGGGAAGTCGGCCTCGGCCACGCCATAGGCACGAAGTCCGGGAATTTGCAGATCACGGCACAATTGCTCGACCCACGCGGCGCCTTCGACAGCTCGCGCCTGCAAGTTACCGGTCAGGATTCTCGCCACTTCGTCGTAGCGTCGTAACGCCCCCGAGTCGGCCTGCCGACACTGCAGGGCCGCGATATTGACCGCCATGACGTGAGGCAGCAGCGCCGCGCAGGTGGCGCCGTGCGGCGCTGGGAACATGCCGCCCAGCGGCCCGGCCAGGCCGTGCACGGCTCCCAGTTTGGCGTTGGCCAGCGCCAGTCCACCCAAGAGGCTGACCAGCGCCATATCTTCGCGTGCGGCGACGTCACGGCCATTCTCGCAGACCGCGCGCAGCGCACGTGCCGCGCGCAGCAGGCCCTCGCGACAAAGTGCATCGGTCAGGGGATTGTTCGCAGGCGATA
>CAVWHV010000064.1:0-52809 GCA_963754725.1 uncultured Planctomycetaceae bacterium | reverse complement strand
GCGATAATCGGCAAGAGAGCGAAAGTGAATCGCGTGGGCGGATGAGGAAAGGGCAGTCATGGCAACCCAGACGCCGACCGACACGCGCCGCAGCCGGTTACTGGAGCTCGTCCGACAGCGCGGCTTTGCCACGCTGCCCGACTTGGCCGACGAGCTGCACGTTTCGGAGTCGACGATTCGACGGGATCTGGACGTGCTGGAAGAGAATGGTTCGGCCAAGCGGACGTTTGGCGGAGCGTTTTACACGGGGCCGTCCCCGCAGTTGCCCCATTTTGATCGACGGCAGGCGGCGCAGCTGGAGCAGAAACGGCAGATTGCCCTGGCCGCGGCCACGCTGATCGACGAGGGGGACACGATTCTGCTGGACGGCGGCAGCACGACGTACGAGTTGGCGCGGCTACTGGTGGAGCGGGCTTTGCAGGTCGTGACGAATTCGCTGCCGGTGGCGAATCTGTTTACGGCCAGCGACCGAGCGGACCTGGTGCTGATCGGTGGTTATGTCCACACGCGAACCGGTGTTTCCCTGGGGCCGTATGCCAACGCGATGGTCGCGAACTTGAATGTCCGGCGGACCGTCTTGAGTGTCTCGGGAATCACGCACAAAGGGTACTACAACAGCAACCTGCTGCTGGTGGAGACCGAGCAGGCCATGATGGCCGCGGCCGACGAGGTGATCGTGGTCGCCGATAGCTCGAAGTTCGGGCACGCCAGTCTGGCGCAGTTATGCGGATTATCCGACGTCGACGTGTTGGTGGTCGACCGGGCGGTGACGGACGAATGGCGGGAGCGGCTGGCGGCCGCCGGAGTACGTGTAATTGTGGCCGGAGATGAGAAACACCCCTGAGACGCTGGTTGTGATGTACGATTGTAGAGTCCTGCCTGCGCACCAACCTGCATGCGCTTCCTGACGAGCAAACAGATTAGTCCCTACCTCTTCCTGGATGGTTTTGCACTCATGTCTGTAGCTTCCTCGCTTGACCGCAGCACGATCGAGCGGATCGTGCGGCAGATCGTTCTGCAGCAACCCCTGGACGCGCCGGCCGGCAACGGCAGCCTGCGCGTCGCAACCCGACGTCGTGATCAGCATCTCGGCTCGCCACGTGCACCTGACCGACGAGCACGTGGAGATCCTGTTCGGCGCGGGGCACACGTTGACGCCGATGAAGCCGCTGTTACCAGGACGGGTTCTACGCGGCGGAAGAGACGGTGATGGTGGTGGGCCCGCGCCGCCGGATGTTGCCGACGGTGCGGATTCTCGGGCCGACGCGGCCGCACAGCCAGGTGGAGCTGGCTTTCACCGACTCGATTTCGCTCGGGATCGACGCTCCGGTCCGACACAGCGGGCGGATCGAAGGCACTCCCGGTTGCGTACTGGTGGGTCCCAAGGGCGTGGTGGAACTGAAACAGGGTGTGATTCGGGCGGCCCGGCACGTGCACATGAACGCGCGGGACGCGGCCCGGCTGGGGGTCAAGAACGGCGAATCGGTGAAGTTGCGGATCGAATCGCCGGCCTGCACGACGGTGTTCGAGGACATTCTGGTGCGAGCCGACGACACGAGCAAGCTGGAAGTTCACCTGGATACGGACGAAGGAAACGCGTGCTTCCTGGACGCGGCCACGAAAGTGCAGCTCCTGCCGCTGAGTGCCTCCTGCGGCTGCGGTAAGTGAGAAGAATCTGATCGAAGACGTTTCGTAACTCTTTGCATGGGAGATTGGTTCATATGTCGAAGCAAATGGAAGCGTTGGGCATGATCGAGACGAAGGGCTTCATCGCCCTGCTCGAGGCAACCGATGCGATGTTGAAAGCCGCCAACGTCCAGTTCTTGGGCTGGGACAAAGTTGGCAGCGGAATGGTCTCGGCCTTCGTGACCGGAGACGTCGCGGCTGTCAAAGCAGCTACCGATGCCGGCGCCACCGCGGCCGGTCGGATCGGCGAAGTGGTCAGCGTGCAGGTGATTCCCCGCCCGCACGAGGATCTCGGGATCGTCCTCCCAGTACCGCTGAAGAAGCCGGCCGTCACGAAGTAGTTCCTGAGATACACCCTGGCGGTGGCAGGACAGCGCAAGACCTTCGTGGGTGAGGCCGTGGCCCCACCGCGATGTGCTGGCTGAGAACCCTGCAGCCCATTCGAGCCTTCAAACGATGAGGAATTTGAGACCATGCATAATGCGATTGGAATGATTGAGACACGCGGATTGATCGGGTTGGTGGAAGCGACGGACGCGATGGCCAAGGCGGCCAACGTGCAGATTGTCAAGCGAGTTGGCATCGGCGGCGGCCTGGTGACGACCATCGTCAGCGGCGACGTCGGCAGCGTCCGGGCGGCCGTCGAAGCCGGGGCGAACGCGGCGACCCAGGTCGGTGAACTGGTCGGCAGCCATGTCATCCCGCGACCGGCCGAAGGGTTGATCGAAGCGTATCTGGCCTAGGACTACCGTACGGACGCATAGGGAGCGGAGATCATGAAGATCCTGGTCGCCAACCTCGGTTCGACGAGCTTCAAGTACCGGCTGTTCGACATGGCCGACGAGCGTCAGATGGTGCGCGGCGGTGTGGAACGTATCGGCGCGGCGGAGAGTCCCTGCGTGGTGGAGATCGACGGACGACGCACCCAGTTGACGGCCCATGTGCCCGACCACGCGGTCGCAGTTCGCCAATGCCTGGACCAGCTGACCGATCCGCAGAGCGGTTGCCTGCGTGACGCGGCGGAGGTGGCGGCGATCGGCTTCAAGGCCGTCCATGGTGGACGGATCAGTGGCGTTCAGCGGGTCGATGCCGACGTGCTGGCCGCCATGCAGGACATGAACGACGTCGCTCCGGCGCACAATCCGCCCTACATCGCGGCCATGCGGCTGCTGGCGGAGAAACTGCCCGGCATTCCGTTGGTGGCGGCCTTTGAAACCGGCTTCCACGCCACCGTCCCCGACCGGCTCCGCTACTATCCAGCGCCGAAGGAATGGGGTGACGAGCTCCACATCAAACGCTGGGGATTTCACGGTGCCAGTCATCGTTACATCGCCGGTCGGACTGCCGAACTGCTCGGTCGCGAGGACGCCCGCGTGATTTCCTGTCACCTGGGCGGTTCGAACAGCCTGTGCGCGATTCGAGGGCGGCAGAGTGTCGGTACGTCGATGGGGATGAGCCCGCAGTCGGGCTTGCCGCACAACAACCGGATCGGCGATTTCGATCCCTTTGCGCTTCCGGTCATCATGCGAGCCACTGGCCAATCGCTCGACGAGGTGCTGGACGAGCTTGCCAATCGGTGCGGATTGCTCGGCTTGAGCGGACTCAGCGGTGACGTGCGCGATCTCGAGGAGGCGGCGGCCGCCGGCCACGCCCGCGCCCGCTTGGCGCTGGACGTGTTTGTGGCGGAGATCCGTCGCCACCTGGGAGGATTGCTGGTGGAATTGGGCGGTCTCGATGCCCTGGTGTTCACGGGTGGGATCGGAGAGAACAGCACGCTGGTTCGCGCCGGCGTGTGTGCCGACCTGCAGGCGTTCGGCATCGAACTGGATCCGCAGGCCAATGCCCTCACCAGAAAGGCGGCTGCCAACGGGGAGTCGCGCATCAACGCATCCGGCAGCCCCGTACAGATCTGGATCGTGCCGACCAACGAAGAGCTGATCGTAGCGCGCCAGACCCGACAATTGCTGGAAGGATGAACGAATGTTTGTCGCCAAAGTCACAGGTTCGCTGGTCTCGACCCAGAAGGTCACTTCGATGGTCGGCTACAAGCTGCTGATCGTCGAACCGTTCCGGTTGGACACCGACCGCAAGTCGCTGGTCACGACCGGACGCACCTTTGTCGCGGTGGATCTGTTGGGGGCGGGTGAAGGGGATTTTGTGCTGATCGCACAAGGCTCCAGCGCTCGTTTGACCCCGGAAACGAAGAGTATGCCGATTGACACGCTGATCATCGGGCTGGTCGACCAGGTCCATGTGGAAAATCACTCCGTGTACCAGCGCACGGCGGACGCCTGACCCGGCAACTTGCCCGGACCGTACCTGATCATCGCCAACTGAAACCAACTCCATACAAGAAGCCTGTCCCATGCAAATCAACGAAGCCCTCATTCGTGACGTGGTGGCCCAGGTGCTGGCCGAAGTCGGTCGGACGGCCCACGGGGCCTGCTCGAGCCTGACCGGTCGTCACGGGATTTTCCACGATGCGAACGAAGCGGTCGCGGCGGCCCGCGAGGCGTTCGAACGCCTGTCTGAATGCGGACTGGAAGACCGCCGACGCATTATCAGCCACATTCGACGGATCTCCATCGAGCAGTCTGTCGAACTGGGCACGATGGAAATGCAGGAGACCCAGATCGGACGCCTGGAACACAAGATCGAGAAACTCAAGACGCTGGGTGAGCGAGCGCCGGGGGTGGAATTCCTGCGCAGCGAAGTGTTCAGCGGTGACCGCGGGCTGGCGGTGATTGAACACGCTCCCTTCGGCGTGATCGGCGCCATCACGCCGGTAACCCACTCGTTGCCCACCATCACCGGAAACTCGGTCAGCATGATTGCGGCCGGCAACACGGTGGTGGTCAATCCGCACCCCAGCGGCAAGCGGGTGGCGGCCGAAGGTGTCCGGCGATTCAACGAGGCCATCCATCGCGATCTCGGCATCGACAACCTGATCTGCGTGATTGCCGAACCGACGCTGGAGTCGGCCGACACGATCTTCAAACATCGGGACGTGAGCCTGATTTGCGTGACCGGTGGCGCTGCCGTGGCACGCGCCGCACTCAACAGCGGCAAGCGGGCGATTGTGGCGGGACCGGGCAATCCGCCCGTCGTCGTGGACGAAACGGCCGACTTGGATCGCGCTGCCCGGGCGATCATTTACGGAGCGTCCTACGACAACAACCTGCTGTGCATCGCCGAGAAAGAGGTCTTTGTGGTGGCGCAGGTCTTCGATGCCATGATGCAGGCGATGGAGCGAGCCGGCGCCGTGCGGCTAAGTCCCGCCGAAGTTGAGAAACTAACCGCCACGGCGATCGTGAAATCGGGTGAAGGCGAGCACAAGCACGACGTCCCCTGCAAGAACTATCTCGGCAAAGACGCCTCCGTGTTGGCCCAGGGGGCCGGACGCACGGTCCCTCGCGAAACACTCTTGCTGTTCGGCGAGACCGACGAGCAGAACCCGTTCGTGTCGGTCGAGCAGATGATGCCGTTCCTGCCCTTCGTCCGTTGCCGCAACGTCGACGAGGCGATCGACAAGGCCAAGTACTGGGAGCATGGCTTCCGGCACACGAGCATCATCCACTCCAACAACGTCCGCAACATGACGCGGATGGGTCGCATCATGGATACGACGCTGTACGTCAAGAACGGACCCTGCATGGCGTCGCTCGGTCTCGGTGGTGAAGGCTATCCGTCCTTCTCGATCGCGGGACCGACGGGCGAAGGGGTCACGACGCCGATGACGTTCACGCGCGAACGACGCTGTTCGATGATTGACGATTTGTGGATCCTTGGGAAACCGAAATAACACTCGCCGGAGCGCCTGCCGTGCAACTAGCCCTCGTGATTGGCCGAGCGACGGCGACGATCAAGGATGAATCGTTGCAGGGCCAGAAGTTGCTGCTGGTCCAGCCGCAGCTGGCCGACGGCCGGCGGCCGGACGGTCCGCCGCTGCTGGTGGTCGATGCGTTGGGTGCTGGTGTGGGTGAGACGGTCATGATCACGAGTGACGGGAAGGGCGCGCGCGAACTGCTGGGTGCCTCCAAGACGCCGGTCCGCTGGACGACCGCGGGGATTCAAGACGAATGACGGCAGATACGATCAATCTCGAGTGGCTGGTGGCCGAAGTCATCCGGCGGCTGCAGAAGCTGTCCGACGTGACCGCGTCCCCTGCTGCGCCGGCGGCGGCCCCGCCGGCCGCCGTGGCGGAGGATCGCACCGCGCGCGACCTGGTGCTCGACACGCGCGTCGTGACGCTGGCCGCCATCGAACGGCAACTGGCCAACGTGCAGCGCGTGCTCATTCGACCTGGGACGGTCGTGACACCGTCGGTGAAAGACGACTTGCGCAAACGGAACATCCGCCTCGAATTCCTGGCCGAACCCGCGGCGACCGACAAGGCGGCGGAGGAACTGACGGTGGCGCGTTGCACGCGGACCGCCGAGGCGGCCCGGGCGGCCGGCTCCCTCGCCCATCCGGCGGGGGCCACCGTCACCGTCTTTGACGACCTCCGCTGTGCGGCGCAGACCGTGGCCGGCATCGTGAGTGACGCGCGGCGGATCGCCGTGTTGCTGACCGATGATCCGCTGGCGGCTGTCTGTCTGGCGAATCGCTGTCCGGCGGCCCGCGCCGCCTGGGTCCGAGACGCCGCGGAACTGCGCGAAGCGATGACGGCGATTGGCGTGAACGTGCTGGTGGTCCATCCGGGAACGATCACGCGCGCAACGTGGAGTGAATTGCTCACTGCGTTTCGGCAAGACTTGCCGCGACGGAGTCCCAGCCGGCTGTGCAACGGCGCGGGTAAATCCTGAAGATCGAGAACATCATGCGAATCGGCAAAGTTGTGGGCACGGTCACACTCAACCGCTCGCATCCCGGTTTCCGGGGTGCCAAGTTGAGGCTGGTCGTGCCGCTGGTGACCGGAGACCTGGTGAGCGGCGCCGAACCTGCCGACGATACGCTCGTCGTGTGGGATGAACTCGGTGCCGGGCTCGGCAGCTATATCGCATTGAGCGAGGGACCGGAAGCCGCTCAGCCGTTCCTGCCCGAGGTCAAGGCGGTGGATGCGTACAATGCCGCGATCCTCGATCAACTGGAAGTGGATCAATCGCTGGTCAAGACGATGTTGGAGTAAGGAGCGTCGGCGCACCGGTGGCCTCCGGACGTCGTGAGCTCATTGTGCGGAATATTTCAAGACCCAAGACGACGACAAAGACAATCACAACAGCAACCATTAACCGACGGAACCTCTGCGGGAAGTGAAACATGGTCAACGCCCACAAGATCAAGCAAGACATCTGCGACATTGGTCGCAGAATCTACAACAAGGGATTTGCCGCCGCCAACGATGGCAATATCAGCGTGCGGATCAGCGACAACCAGGTGTTGTGCACACCGACGATGCAGTCCAAAGGATTCCTCAAGCCGGATGACATCTGCACGGTGGACATGACAGGCAAGCAAATTGCCGGCAGCAAGAAGCGGTCGAGCGAAGCGTTGTTGCACCTGGAGATCTACAAGCAGCGCGACGACATCAAGAGCGTTGTGCACTGCCATCCCCCGCATGCCACGGCTTTCGCCGTCGCTCGGGAACCGATTCCCCAGTGCGTGCTGCCGGAAGTGGAAGTGTTTCTCGGTGATGTGCCGATCACCAAGTACGAAACGCCGGGCGGTCAGGAATTCGCCGACACGATCATTCCGTTCGTCAAGAAAACGAATATCATCGTGCTGGCCAACCACGGCACGGTCAGCTACGGGGAGAGCGTTGAGCGGGCGTACTGGTGGACCGAAATCCTCGACGCCTATTGCCGCATCTTGATGCTTGCCCGCAGCCTGGGCCATGTGGCGTTCTTCAACGAAGGCCAGGAGCGCGAACTGCTGCAGTTGAAGGACAAGTGGGGTTTCGCCGATCCGCGCAACACGACCGAGTACAAAGACTGTGACATTTGCGGGAACGATATTTTCCGCGGTAGCTGGAAGGAAAGCGGTGTCGCGCCGCGAGCCTTCCCGCGACCCGGCCAATCCGACGGCACCGGTAGCACTGCCGGACCGGCGGACCAGGAAGCGCTTATCCAGATGATCACCGACCGGGTGATCGCCGAACTGCGAAGACAATAAGCGAGACGGGAATCCTCACCGTCCATGTCGCCAGGGGTGCCCGGCCGGCCGCGGCGCTGACGGACGGACGGCGCGTCCTGCGGCGTGGATATCGGTCGCGATCTGCTGGATCGTATCGTCCACGAGGTTCCAGAACGGCGTCGAGTCGCCCGCGCGTCGTTCTTCATTCGATTCCCATTCGGCCAGTCGCTGGACCGCCACGGCGCCTTGACTCGCGCCCGTCACCGGGTTCGTGGCGCTCGTGGGAACCTCGGGAGCTGTCGAGTCGCGCGCGACGTCCGACTGTCCGGTCCGTCGAAGAACCGCCGTCGCATCGAGCTGCGCAGCCAGCCGAGTTCCCTCCCACGACAGAGCACGCAGCGGCAGTGCTCGTGCGGCCGGCGACAGCGTGTTGTTCGCCTCCTCTTCCGCCTCGCCTTCCGGTTGCTCCGCATGACCGGTATTCAAGTAGTTGATCACGAGCAGTGCGTCGCGCGGGCTGATGTCGCCGTCCGCGGAGACATCGTAATAGGGTGGTGGGTGGAAATCGGCCGACGGTTTGGGAAGCGTCCCAGAACCGACGGAGTTGAGCCGATTGATGATCAGCAGCGCGTCGAACGGTGAAATGGAGCCGTCGTCGCTCACGTCCGGCGGCATGTCTGCATTGTGCCAGGCCATGCCGACGATCGATGTCGTGGCGTCGGCGGCCAACGGGGGCCGTTCGTGGTGGCCCACGAGGTCCGTTGCCACGCTATAGAAGGCATAGGAGTGGCCCCACACGCCGGTGTACGAGGCGGAGGTTTGTGCCGTTGCCGTCAGCCAGGGCTGGTAGTGACCGCCATGGTCCGAGACATACACGTCGAAGGTCGCGATACCGGCACCGATGTCGCTGCCCGACCAGGACACCGTAAACGTCGGCGACGCCATCGAGGGAGCCAGCGGCATGACGGAACTGACAGGTGCGGTCACATCAATCGTGCAGACCACTTCGTTGGTGATGATCGGTTCGTTGAAGTCGAAGACGATGCTGGCCTGATTCCGCAGTTCGGTGCCGTGGGGCAGATCGGCTTTCGGACGCACGACAAAGCTGACACCTCCTGCGCCGCGGTTCAGCTCGGTATTGGGAGGGAGGAAGCCGGCCAGCAGGTCGCGCGGCAGCCGCCCCGTCAGCGGATCGACCGACTCGAGCACCCACGTCACGACGCCCGTCTGCGGATCAAAGTCAGCCGTCACGTGCACCGGGTACTCGTCGTACGAGACGGTCGTTTCGGTTTCGAAATGCAGACGTCCGGCAGGTTCGGGAACCAGCAGCGTTCGCTCGCCAAATTGGATCGTGCCAAATGCGAACGTGCTCCAATCGAGATCGGTGTCGAGCTGATCCGTGATGACAACGCGTTGGGCCGGCACGGTAGCCTTTTCGGGATCGTTCTCGAAGTAGACTGTGTACGGCAGTGTCGCGGCATTGCGAATGAACCCGTTGGCCGCAGCGGTGGAAGGGCCAACCTTCTCGTTGGGGTCCCAGGAGTTGAACGAGGTGGTGGACGTCGAGGCCGTGGGCCTGTAGGGCAGGATGCGCCCGGATAGCTGATCTGCAGCGTGTAGTACGGGCTGTAGTCACCGCCCCACGCGCTTGGGTCGCCGGAGTTGCGCAGCGCACCGTGGCCCAAGACGCCGATCAGGAATGTGTAGGACTTCTTCCCATCGAGCCCGGTCAAGTGGATCAGAGCGCTGTCCCCGCCGCGCCGCACGTCGGTGGCCACGAGCTTACCGTCGGCGGACCGCACGACCAGATCGAGATCTCCCTGTTTGCCGTTGAAACGGACTCGCGTTGTGAGTGCGTAGGTTTTGGCGACACCCACAGCGGGGATCGATATGCGGTACCAGTCCCCGCGACCGGCTTCGGTCTCGGCCAGGATCAATCCGTCGCGCAGTGTAGTACCGATCGGCAGCACGGTGGCGCTGGACATGATGTCGTTGGGCTCCAGCGGATCGTCGGTCACGGCCAGGCCCTGGTCAATGAAGGCGGCGTCTACCGACGGATCGGGGGCCAGTGCAGCGTAGAACTGCTCGGCGGTTTGTGCGGCGAGCGCTTGTGGGAAATACTTCGGTCCGAGGTTCCACATCAGCGTGGCGATCCCGCCGGCCACATTGTCGCCGGTATTGGCGTTGTCATTGATCCCGTCCGACCAGATTTTTCCGGGCGTATTGCGTGCCTCGGTCGTCGCGGCGTTGCTTCCCAGCCCATACCCGTCGTAACCCATCCAGTAATCATTGTGCTCCAAGAACTTCGGCCGGCGATACTGGCTCAGAGGCGCGGGCTGGAACGCGGGCGGAGTGACCTGCTGGCTGATCCAGGCGGCAAACCACGACGCGACTCCTTCGACGAAGGCGGTGGAGTCGGAGTTGCTTTCCCAGATCGCGCCGGCGTCCTGCGCATTGTGTGGCACATCGTGATAACCGTGCGCCGCCGATTGCAGGGCGTGCGCGTAGGCGTGCCAGAAGGCCAACGGATCGTTCAGCAAATGACTGGGCACGACAATCCAATTGTGGGCGGGATCGTACGAGGATTCGTCGTAGGGTGCGGCCACGAGCGTCGTCAGATAGAGCGGCGTGCGTGGTGTGCCAAAGAGTTGACGTTCGACTTGGGTTGCCGCTGCCGACAGCCACGACAGAACGCGGAAGGGATAGGTCACGAGCTGATCAGCCCGCATGTCGATCTGCAGTGGCCCACCGGTCTGGCCGGTCGAATATTGCTGTACGTCCGATTTGCCGGCGACCTGGATCCTGGCCCATTCCTGGTGTCGGCCGTTGGCTGAGCGGCAGCGGATGGAGCGCGACCCACAACGGGTCGCCTGAGTGGTCCTGCGTCGTAATCGTGTCGGGATCGACGAATGCGCCGGTCGCATGCTGCCCAAGCAGTGTCACGTACAGCTCGCGCGGCCCGTTACCCTCTCGCGGGTCCTGGTTTTGAATGGGCTGACCGGACAGATCCTTCGTGAACGCGTACACGAACGAAAGGGTCGTGTAGCGATTGCCCGTCAAGTCGTTGGTCAGGCTCACGACGTAGTCCGGTTGGTCCCCGGCCTGCGGGCAGCCCGGGACCGGATCGCGCGCACCGACCTTCTCCCAGAGAGCAATGCCAAAACCGCCGCTGTGCGGCGTGGTCAATACGTCGCTATTGAGGTCGACTGCTCCAAACACCTGGACCGGCACGATGCGGAACGTACCTTCGTAGGCATCCTCAGGTTCGCCACCCTGGCTGTCTTCGTCGCTGCCATCGAGACGGTTGTTAGGGGCGTCGGCGACGGTCGGGGCGATTCGCACGGTGTACTCGCCCTCGGTTGCCTGGGGCGCGAAGCGAATGCGATAGCCCTCGACGCTTTCCCAAGACGACACTCCGTCGTCGTGGTGGCTCTTGACTTCCTCGATGGCCTGCACGGTCAGCGGTCCGTCCGGGCCGGTGATCGAGACGGCGGGCAGCAGGGTATCATCCCGGATACTCTCGCTAAGCCGCACGTAAACGGCCTCGACCGGGCCGGGCAACGAGGCTCCCATCCGCAAGGCGCGTGCCCCGTTAAAGAGCGTCGCGGCCTCGGCGTCCGCGATCCTGGTATCGAAACCGATGCCTTGCCAGTAGGACGTCGCCGGCAATTCCGACCCAGGTTGCGCTGATCTGGGGGGGCAAGTCATCCACGGCATCGAAACGGATGAACGGTGCCGGCAAGTCGAGTTCGTGGCCAGCAGTGTCTCGGACACCGGCTGCAAACCCGATAACAAATGGCCCGTCCAGTTGGTGGCGACTATTGTCGAGGTAATTCGCGTCGACCGACGGCTCGAAATTGAGTTGGTACTGGGTGGGGCTCCGGCGAAGAATACGCGTGAATCGTACATCGCGCACCTCCCGAATCCGCTCCAGCGTCAGCGTACTGCTGTCGACGGGGCGGCTGAAGTTAACGATGAAATGGTTACAGTCCAGTTGGCTGAGACGCTGTTGGCCCGCCGGCGAGTAGGAGGTCACGAAGAACTTGTGGGAAAGCACCGCCGTTGGACCTTCGGCTTCGCCGTCGCCTCCGTTTATGGGCGCCTCCATCAAGAATCCGGCTTCGAAGCGATCCTCGCCCGACTCTCCAACACGCTCGTCTAGATCCTGGTCCAATCCGGTGCCAGAGGTACTCGTGATATCGGGGCCGATCAGTAGGCTGAAGAAGCCGGCTGCGGTCGGCGCCGCGAACTCGACGCGCCAGAGCCGGCTGGAACGACTGCGCAAGAGTGACCGGCAGCAGCGTGCCGTTCGGTGCGGTCATCACGATGTCGTCGGCAGTGAACGAGTCAGGTGCCACCGCCTGATTGAATGTCAGTTCGACGGCCGAGACGCTGCCATCAGCCGCTTCCAGCGGTGTGCTCGTCTGCACGAACAGCGGCACCGCGGCCGACGATTGACCGCTCCAACCCGCCGCGCGCGCCAGCGCGTCCTGCATCAATTCGTTTACCAACGGCAGTTCGCCATCCGACACGCCCGTCTGCGTCACTTCGTCGGCCAATCGCCGCACGACATCGGTCCACGTGCCGCCCAGGTCCTGCGTGAACAACTGCCAGACGGCGGCCCATTCTTCCGGGTCGGCGACAACCGGTGGCCGATACAAGGGCTCCAAGGCCGCCCACTTGATTGGCTCAGGCTGCGGGTTATCCCACTCCTCGACGACCGCGCCGACCGTGAAGTCGTACCGGCTGACCCAGCTGCTGGCCAGCGCCCAGAGCGTGACGCTTTCGCGGTCGCCCGGCTGCAACACTCCGGCCGGACCGGTCGAACTGTACCCGACAAATTCCACCTCGCTGCCGAACGTGGACTCCAGGAACGGATCGGTGCTGAAGGACAGCTCGGCAGGATTCGCCAGCTTGAGCATGGGCGACGCCATGTCGTTGTCGCCCGTGTTGGTCCACTCGACCGTTACCGGGAAGATCCAGCCGCGCCGCACTTCGTCGGGAGCTGTGACGCTGGTTTCCAGTTGCGGTCCACCGCCGGCGCGCACTTCGAACGCCTGAGACGACAGTGCGATGTCCGTGCCCCGGCGTTTCAGGACGAGGTCGTAAAGCCCCGCAGGCTGACCGGTCAGATCAAACGTGGCATACATCTCGGTCGCGTCGATGCGCTGCAGAGGCCAGGCACCGATCTCTTGGCCTTCCGTTCCGCGCAGATACGGTGTCGCATCGGCGGGCATGGCCGCACCGCGAATCGAAACGGTCACGTGCCCCACATTTCCGCCATAGGCCGGCGTCAGCGTGTCGAAGCCGAACTGCGGCAACGACGCGGTGATCTGAAACACGCCGGGCACGGCCGCGACATCGCGACAATCGACCAGGACATACGCGAAACCGGTGAACGGCGCGATGAACTGCAACCGTCGGTCTGCCACGGTTGCAGGCAGCGTGTGCTTGTCGTAGTCGCTGCGCGAAGGGATTTCACCAAAACGAACGTACAGGTCGTTCTTTCCCTGGTTATCCGCATCATCGAGCGTCGCGATGATCGACTGTCCGGCGACCATGCGTATCGCGTAGTAGTGAGCCTCTCCATCGGCGGAAAACGTCCCGCTGGCCGGCTGGCCCAGCACCAGCTCCGGCACGGCGGCAAGCACCGTCTCCGCATCGAGCAGCGTGTTGTTCAGTCGGTTGAGCCCTTCCCGCACCTCTAGCCGCGAATTCGTGCGGACCTGCCAGGCGTACGGGCCGTTGGCAACCGGCGGCACGCGAACCTGTGCGGACGTGACCAGCGTCTGACCGGGCAAAAGCGTCACGCCACTGCCGACGAGGAACTCGCCGGCGATCGTCTCGACCTGAGCCAACTCGGAGGCGGACACGAGCGACACCTGATCGTGCCAGGGCCCGACGGCCGGTTTGGTGCCCACGTTTTGTATCGTCCACTGGATCGAGACCGTTTCGCCGATCGTGGCGGTCGCCGGTCCGGTGATGGAATCCGTGACGACGATCAGATCGATGGGCGATGTGGAATCGGAGGTGCGTTCGTGGCAGCCGATATCCGCATAGGATGGCTGGCCGCTGCCGGTGTCGGGTACGCCCCAGTCGTCGAAGCGAGGATGACCGGCGAGATCGGTCGACGGCGCTTCATCTCCGAGTGCCGCATCAAGTGCCGGCGAACCGTCGCCGAGCCGGTAATCGCCGGTGGTCCGGTCCACGAACTTCGGATCCGCCGAAATATTCCCGAGCAGGCCGGTGTAGTCCTGCATGTTGACGTAGTTGGCCAACGACGCGGTGGGATTGAAGACATCGTTCGCCCGCACATCGGGGCTCGCCGTCCCCGCATGCACCAGGGCCACGCCGGCCTCGGTGTGGAACGCGATCACGTTGTTGACGAGTTTTTCCAATCGGGCAGACTCATCGATCAGCACACCGTTCGTTCCTCCCACCAGCGTGTTGTTCACCAAGGAGACTCGACTGCCGCTGCCCGACGCGAACACCGTACTGGCGTTCGGGGAGTCCTTGACCAGCAGACTGTTGGTGACCGTGGCCGTACCGCTCTCGGTAATCTGGACGCATTCCGCTGGCGCGTGGAGGACGCTGCTGGCCAGAATGATCAACGAACCACCTACGGCCGATGCGCCCTGGTACCGGACCTCGGTCGACGTGAGTGTGGCGGACCCACCCGCTCGGACCCGGAGTCCGCCTCGGCCGCTCGCCTGGGGAACCGCTGCGCCGCCATCCCCATCCGTGTCACCGCCGGCGGAGTCATCGGTCGGAACCGTCAAGACGACCGGGGCGGCTGGGTGTCCCGTGTGCGTACAGGACGCCCAACACGTTGAGTGGTTCGGTGCTCTTGAGGATGGTTGCCGGATCGAGCGTCAGCGTACGGCCGGCCGGGACGGTGAGCTGCTCGGTTTGCCAGGCAAGGCCGGCCGCCGGCCGCACATCGCTGGCCAATGTGCCGCCCGCCACGTAGGCCGAAGCGCCGCGCGTGCAACTGGCGGCGTCCACCCGCACGTTCGTCACGCGGCTCCACTGGCCGATATTGGCCAGGTACAGCGGCCAGTTCGTCACGCGGCGGAACGACAGGTCGCTCAGCAGGAACGCTCCCGCATCGCTCTGGGCGTAAACACCGAATCCGTCGCTCGGCCCGTTGCCAAGACAGTTTTCGACCGTCAAGTGCTCGATGGTGGGGCCGGCATCCTGCTTGAGCAGCAGTGCCCAGTTGTCCGTGTCGCGAATCGTCACGTGGGAAAGTCGAGGAGACGCGTTTTCGATCTCGACGGCCGCCTGAGGTGTGCCGGACCCGTTGCGTCCACCGCCGTAGCGCACTTCGACATAATCCAGCACGCTTCCGCTGGACGTCGTGTCGAAGAACCGCAATCGCGGTCCGCCGATGCTCTCGCGAGGATGTGACGCGTTGTCGTCATCATTCGTGTCGCCACCCACGGAGTCATCACCGATCCCCGTGATCACGATGGGCCGCTCGGCGGTTCCCCGCGCGTCGAGTGTGCCAACCACGATCAGGCTGCCCTTGAGCACCGTTCCCGGCAACAGTGTCAGTTGCGCGCCGGCGTTGATCAAGCCGTCCACGTGCCAGGTGACGTCGGCTTGCGGCGTGCAATCACTGGTCAGCGTTCCAGACAGGTGAACGGCACCATCATGGCCTGACGTCGTCGCGTCGATCGCCAGACCTGTCACATGCGGCCAGGCAGACATCGGCATGTCGATCGCCCAACCCGGCACATGGCTGATCTGCACACTCTGCAGGGAGGTCGTGGCACCGAATACGGAGATGCCATCGTTGCCCCAGCCACCACCCCCCAACGCGCGACCTGTGTGGGCGATCCGGATGTCGGTCAGGCTGGTGGTGAGCGAACCGCTGGCGGCAATACCTGTCCCGCCGGTCCGCTCGACATGGATCGTGGAATAGGATCCGCCCGCGGTGCCGCTGATCGCCACGCCGCGCGACAGTGCATCGCGGATCGTGACGTTGCTGAACGTGGGACTGCCGCCATCCACGAGGACCGCTTCGCTGTACCAGTTGCCACCGTAACGCACTTCGGCATTGTTGATGGAACTGGCGGGGGTTGCCGCGTGCAAGCGGATCGCTCCCCAATCACCTGCGTGGGCGACACTGGAAGCTCCATCCGCGTTCGTGTCTCCACCTGCCGAGTCATCGGCCAGCGAGGTGAAGATCACCGAATTGGCGGCGGTCCCGCCCACTTCCAGCGCACCGTAAACGTCCAATCGCCCAGGTTCGCTGTAATACGGGGTCACGAGATCCGCGAACTTGACGGTCGTTCCGGGTTGAATGACGAGTTTGGCGCCGGCCGCCACCGCGAGCGGACCGCGCACCACCACCAGCCCCGACCACACGGTGTTGCTGGTGAGCGTGCCGGAAACCGCCGCACCGGTGTAGCTCAAGGTGGCCGGGCGGGCGCTCGCGAGTCCCGAGGCGTCGTCGTCCGGCAGAGGTGCCGCGGCGCGGGCAGAGGGCCAGGTCGCAACGAATCGCCTGCCTGCAAAGCCACCACCACTCCTGCACGATCGGCATCCGCCAGGGAGACATCGAGCTTTCCATCCTGATCGAAGTCCGCGATGCCAAACGACGTGAGCTGAGCGCTGTTCCCCGCCGCGAACGAAGCGCTGCCCGCCGTGCTCAATGTTCCATCACCGTTGCCGAGCCAAATAGAGAATGTGCCATAGCTGCCATTGCTCCAAACCACATCGAGCTTGTTGTCGGCGTTCATGTCGGCCAGTGCCATTCGCTCGGGGGCTTCTGCCACCGCATGATCGGCCCGAGGCTCCCACGTCCCGTCGCCGTGTCCCAGCAGGACCGATACGCTGGCTCCGGGCTGCAGATAACTCGGCGAGTTGCCCGTGATCACGTCCGGATTCCCGTCGTCGTTCAGATCGCCCACGGTCACCGCGTGCGCTCCCCGACCGACCGCCGAGTATATCGGCGCGTGGAACGCTCCGTCGCCACGTCCAAGCAGAAGGGAAAGGGTGCCACTCGAATCGGTGCCTGACACCGTCACAACATCGAGGTAGCCGTCGCGGTTGACATCTCCGGTGGCCAAATCGGACGGGTCGGCGGCGCCGGTCCTGTAGCTGCCGAGTTCTGTGAACGTCCTGTCACCGTTGCTCAACAGGACAGAAATCGCGTCGTGCAAAGGTACCGATCGTGCGTCGGCGGTTACGATGTCATCACATCCGTCACCATTGACATCCACGGCCGTCACAGCAACGGGCACGCCGGAAACGAACCACTCGGTGGGAGTGCCGAATGACCCGTCGCCGATCCCGAACGCCACGGTCACAGACAAGAAGAGCGTGGGATTGTTGATGGCCGGATCGCGGTGCGTCACGACCAGGTCCAGGACCGCGTCTCGATTGAAGTCGCCCAGTGCCACGGCGTCCGGATGCGAACCGACCGGATACTCGCGACTGGAAGCGAATCCCCCCTGCCCGTTTCCCAACCGCACGGACACGGTATGGCCGGAAGGATTGGCAGTCACAAAGTCCGCGTTGCCGTCCCCATTGATGTCGCCGGCGGCCAAGCCTCCCGGCCGGCCGCTCTGAGCGTACTCCGCTTCGTTGCCGAACGTGCCGTCGCCATGGCCAGCCAAGACGGTCACTCCAGATTGTGCCGGGCTGGGCAGCGCAAGGTCGACCACACCGTCGCCCGTGTAGTCGGCGATCGACACATCGCGCACCGTGTCGCTGATATCGTATTCGGCATGCAGTTGCAGCGCGCCGTTCGCATCGGCCGTGAAGACGGCGATGCGTGAGTCGGATCGATCCGTCAGTAGATCATCGCGGCCGTCGCCATTGACATCCTTCAATTCGAGCACAAACGGGCGTTCGCCAATCGGCAGGAATGCTGGGGACGCGGCCGCAAACGAACCATCGCCGCGTCCGAGCAGTACCCACAGATCGCGCGTGGGGCCGTTGAATTGTCCACCCAGAACGACCAGATCGGAGTTCCCGTCTCCATTCACGTCTCCCGTGGCGAACAGCTGTGTCGAGTTTCCCGCACTCCCGACGTCGAAGTTCGTCGGTGGTGCGAACGAGCCACCCGTACGACCCAGCGTGACGGTCAACGTCGGGAACTGGGCTGTAACCAGATCCAGCACGCCATCGCGATTGAAGTCGCTGGTCGCGACCAACGGGTCGGAGCGGCGAACCAACTCGACGCTGGCCTCAAACGTGCCGTTACCGCGACCGTACAGCGTGCGGACGGTGGAATGCGTTGTGTCCGAGGCCACGATGTCCAGCCGGCCGTCACGATTCACGTCGGCCGTCAGGGCCGGTGACAGCGCGGCGTTTTCATCGGAAGTGACCGGGTAATCCACACCGGCGAGAAACGTCCCATCGCCACGGTTGAGCCACACGGTCACTGTCTGGTGGCCGTTGGTCAGCAGCAAGTCCGCCGCGCTGATCGCCGTTGAAATCGGCCGTGCGCAGCGACTGCGCAGTCAAGCCGACCGGAATCTCGCTGTACGGACCGAAAGCGGCTCCGGCCGCTCCGAGTAACAGGGACACGACATGACGGGATGGATCGAACGCCACGAGGTCCGTGATGTGATCACCATTCAGATCCGCTTGGGTGATTGTGGTGGGGTTTCCGGACGCCGGCCACACTGTCCGGCGGGCCGCGAAGCGACCGTTGCCGGCTCCGGCCAGCACAGTCAGATACCCATCGTTCGCGTTGTCGGCGGCGATGTCGGGTCGACCGTCCCGGTCGAAATCGCCTACCGCAATCGCTGCTACTTTGCCGCCCACCCAAGAGGCAACCGAGGATCCGAACGTGCCATCCCCGCGGCCTGGCCGCACGGCGACGTATCCGTCTTGCCAACTTCCGGTGATCACGTCCGGCGTGGCATCCCCGCTGACGTCTGTCACCAGCACACTGCTCGGCCGCGGCATGGCCGTGTACTCCGCAGCCAACGACAGCGTTCCATTGCCCTGCCCCACCAGAACGCTGATGCTGCTCGATATCTCGCCGCTGGCCACGACATCCAGGCGGTTGTCTCGATTGAGATCCGCCAGTACGAGCCGAGTGCTGCCGCTGCCGGCCATGGCGTAGTCCGTGCCCGCTGCAAACACTCCTCCGCCCTGCGCCAACAGCACGTGGATGGACTGCTGATGTGAGATCAATAAGTCGGGTTGGAGGTCGCCGTTCAGATCGCCCGCTGCGACATCCTCGGGATAGAAGCTCAGTGGCTTGTCGACTCGCGCGGCGAACGACCCGTTACCCAGTCCGGCCAACAGCGAGTAGCTCCTGGTCAACACCGGATCGTCCTTGTTCACGGACACGAAATCGACTTTCCCGTCGCCGGTGAAGTCAGCGGCCACGATCGCCTGAGGACGGCCACCGGTGCTGACTTGCGTCGGTGCGAGAAACGTCCCGTCGCCACGGCCTCTCAGTACGGAGACCGTACGCTCGTATCCGTCGCTGAACGAACCGACGTTGCCCACCAGCAGATCGCAACTGCCATCGCCGTTGATGTCGGCCGCCGCGATCGAAACCGGGTACTTGCCGACCGTCTGCACGGAACGCCGAGCAAAATGCCCGGCACCATCTCCGATGAGTATGGAGACCTCGCCGTGCAGTTCTCCGTTAACTCCGATCAGATCCGAGATGCCGTCGCGATTCACATCGGCGACAAGCCAGTCTCCCTGGCCGCCACCGGACGGAAAAACCTCGTGGTCGAACAGGTCGTGAGCGGCAGGACCGAACAAGAGGACTCTCGATTCGAGCGACTCGAATCGCGGGCGGCGCCCTGTCAACCGACTTCGCACATGAGCCGCACGACGGCGGCGCACTGGGTGCGAAACGATCCGGCGCAAGATGCCCGACAAGCGAAGCTGTCGTGCCATCGTACTCTCGGTAATCGGGTGGTGCGTAAGTGAACGCCATCCAGTGTAGTCCGGCACGTAAGTCAAGTAAACGAGTGGACAATACCCAGCGCGTAGGCCGGAACAAGCAACCGCTGGCTGGAACTGCCGGAACTTCGGTCGCTGCCGCGGTTGCGCTGTTGCGGCATCGGCATGCGCGACCTCGTTCTGGCCTATGTGGCTGGAAAACAGGGAGATCTGCGGGGTCTGTGCGTACTCCACCTGTGCCGACGGTGCGAATTCTGAAACGTGACATGAATCTGCCGCCGACCGGGACCCGATGAATTAAGAGCCAGTCCGGATCGATCGGACCGAGGACCTGCCAGCCAGCACACCTTCTGTGCCCCGCGGCTATCGAGCCCGGTGGGGCAGCTGACGTTAGCGACAGCATCCCGTTGCAGCGGCTTGTCGTCGTGGAGTTCACTGACAGAGCGGGCAGCATTTACAGGAGCCGGCACCATCAACACGGATGCGTGGCGAACGCATCCATTCAGCGCACGGTGAGTAGAGGATGTACGGGAAGCTGCGTATCAGACCGATCGTGCTTGCTTTCGCGGTGTCGCTGTGCGCGGGGTGTGGGCCGACTCGGCCGAAGACCAGTATGCCGTGGCCGCTGCCCACTACAGCGCCGGGCGATGGGAATTAGCGGTCGACGAGTTCACCACGTTTCTGCACTCGTTTCCCGACCAATCGCGACACAGCGAGGCGACGTTTTATCTCGCCGAGTCCCTGGTACAGCTCGGCCGACTGGACGACGCTCGATTGCGATTTGCACAATATCTACAGGAAGACCCGGCGGGCAAACACGCCCGACGGGCGGAATTCCGGGTAGGCGAAACCAGCTATCTGGCTGGCAAGCACGCCGAGGCCCGCGACGATCTGCAGCGATTCCGACAAGCGTATCCCGACGACGAGCTCGGCGCGTATGTGTTACCCTATTTGGGTGAAATCGGACTGGCACTCGAGGACGCCGAAGCTGCGAAGGAGGCGTTCGGGGAGGGGCTCAAACGGTTTCCCGACGGACCGCTGGCCAGCGAATGCCGTTACGGCCTGGCGCGAGCCTTGGAGACGCTGGGAGATGACGAAGCCGCGATGCGGTTCTATCGGTTTCTCGGCGAGCTGGGCACGGCGTCGGCATACGGCGACGATGCCCTGTTGCGGTTGGCCATCCTCCAGTACCGCCGCAACCAGTTCGTGGAAGCGGTGCAGACTCTGCGGGCCCAGGTCGAGCGATTTCCCGGCAGCGAACTGGTGGCGCATGCCCAGTACTGGCTGGGCATGAGTGAGTTGGCTTGCGGCGACTATCGCAGCGCGGCGGCGACGTTGGACAAAGCCGCAGAGCGTTTTCCCGCGCACGAACTGGCACCGGCGATGATGTTTTCCGCCGCGGACGCCTATCGCCGTGCCGGGGACACTGCCCGGGTCGAACCGCTCTGTGAACGCGTGTTGCAGCAGTGGCCGCGGAGCGACTGGGCCGATGACAGCCTGCAGACGATGGTCCAGCTGGCCTGGGAAGACGGCCGGTGTGACCGTGTACGCAGTCTGGCCGACCGGTTCAGCAGGGATTATCCCGACAGTCCCCAGCGGCCTCTCGTGCAGCAAACGCTGTCGCGGGCCGAAATCAAGAGTGGGCGATTCGATCGGGCGATCGATGTGCTGCAGACGTTGGTCAACGACGCTGCCAAGTCGACCACGGTGCCAGACGAGGTCGGCGCGGGTCCCGCGGACGCGGCCAACAAGTACTATCTGGCGCTGGCCTACCTCGGTGAGCGGCGTTACCAGGATGCGCTGACCGTACTTGATCTGCTGGTAACGGTGCGCGAACCCGCCGAACTGGTGGACGGAGTGCACGTGGCGCGTGCCTCGGCGCTGATGGGCCTGGAGCGCTTCGCGGAGGCGGTGGAACCTTTGCAGACTTACCTCGCTTCGCCGACGCGTGGGGCAGACGTCGATCGTTGTCGAGCGCAGCTGGCTGTCGCGCTGGCCCGGCTGGACCGCTGGAGCGAACTGGAGCCGGTGGTGGCCCAGTTGCGTGCGTCACAAGCAGATAACGAACTGTATTGGTCGACGATTGAATATCTGGCGGAGTCAGCATCCAACAAGAACGAGACGGCCTTGGCGGAGACTCTGTTTTCCGAACTGGCCGCCAAGGATGAAGCGTCGCCGCGCGCGGCCCGGGGCTTGGCGGGCCTGGCCTGGCTCCAGGGACGGCGCACCGACGGAGTCGATGCGGCGGCCGCGACCGTCGCTCGCCTGCTGCAGCAGTGTCCCGACAGTCCGTTGGTTGCTGAGGCGGCCGTATTGTGTGGTCAATCGCTGGAGCAAGCGAGCCGATTCGACGAGGCGCTCGACATGTACCGCGTGGTGGTGGACCGCTACAAGAGTTCTCCGCACGCCAGTGCCGCCATGCTATCGGCCGCGCGCCTCTGCGATCAGCCATTGAAGCGAGACCGAGAGGCCGAAACGCTGCTGCGAAGCTGGCTCACGACTTTTCCAGACTCGGACGAGTGCGACGCCGCTCTGTACCAGTTGGCCTGGGTCCTGGTTGACCAGGGACGAGACGAGGAAGCGGATCCGGTCTTCGAGCAGCTGCGAAGCGAACATCGCGGCAGTCGATATTGGGCGGACGCCACGTATCGACTGGCGGAACGCGCGGTGCGGGCCCAGGATTTCCGCCGCGCGGAGGAACTGGCGGCCGAGATCGTGGACGACCAGTCGCCGGGCTCAACGACTTCCTACGCGCTGTTTCTACGCGGCCAACTGGCAGCCACGGCTCAGCGGTGGGAGGACGTGTCTGCGGTGGATGGATCGTGTGCTGGCTGAATACCCCGGCAGCGATCTGCAGCTGTCGGCCGAATACTGGCTCGCCGAGTCGCACTATCGGTTGCGACATTATCCGCAGGCGGGCGTCCTCTTCGATCAGCTGGAACTGGCGACCGCGGGTCGCGATGACGCCTGGCTGGCGATGATCCCGCTGCGCCGGGCTCAAGTGCGGGCCCACGCCGGGCAGTGGAACGAGGCCTACGAGATTGCTCGGCCCATTGCCGAACGATTTCCCGACTGTGCGCAGTTACACGAGGTCAACTACCTGCTAGGACGCTACTTCATGAATCGCGCCGAGTTTGATGAAGCCCGGGAGGCGTACCAGAGTGTGGTCGTCTCGACTACGGGTGCCAAGACAGAGACCGCCGCCATGGCCCAGTGGATGATCGGCGAAACGTATTTCATGCAGAGAGAATACAACCAGGCGATCAAAGCGTACCACCGAGTGCGAAGTCCTGCACAGCTACCCGCAATGGCAGGCCGCGGCGCTGCTGCAGGCCGGCAAGTGCCACGAAATGCTCGGCCAGTGGAACGAAGCCACCAGACTATACTCGCAGATCCTCCAAACCTACCCAACGACGCGCGTGGCGGAGAAGGCAACCCTTCGTTTGCGGATGGCGCGGCAGCGGGGCGAGGCGTTGAGAACACGTTAGGACGGAAGACCACAACTCGATCGGAACCGATGCCTGTTCGCCGAGCGGGAACCGCCGGGCGAAGGCACCGGACGATGCCTGGACCCGTGTTGCGGGTCCACGACAAGAGGGTAAATGCGATGCAGAGACATGAGACGAATCGACGCGTGCTGTGGATGCTCGCGACTGTGTGTGGGCTGGTACTCTGTGCCGTCGGTCGGTTGCACGCTCAACCCGCCACGCCGCCCGACATTGCCTCGTCATCGATCTCCAACAATGCTGACAGTCGAGTCGGGCCGGCCAATGAAGAGCGCTGATTCCGACCAAGAGCCTGCTGGGCGTGCTCCGCGACGGCGGAGTCCTGATGATTCCGATCGGCATCTGCTCCGTCGTACTGCTGGTGTTCGTGTTCGAGCGGTCGATCAGCCTGCGGCGGGGCCGCGTGATTCCCCGGCCCTTTGTGCGCCGGTTCCTGGAGCAACTGCGCGCCGGACAACTGACACGTGACGATGCCGTGAGACTGTGCGAAGAGAACAAGAGTCCCGTGGCCGCAAGTGTTTGCCGCCGCGGTGCGGAAATGGGGACGTCCGTCGGTCGAAGTCGAGCAGGCGATCATCGACGCAGGCGAACGGGTGACCAACGAACTGCGGCGGTACGTCCGGCTGTTCAATGCGATCTCGACAATCAGCCCGCTGATGGGGCTGCTGGGCACGGTGTTCGGCATGATCAGTGCGTTCAACTCCATCGTGCACTCGCAGGCCATGGGCCGACCCGAACTGTTGGCCGGCGGGATTGCCCAGGCGCTGCTGACCACCGCCGCCGGGACTGTGTCGTGGCCATTCCCGCCCTGATCGCCTACCTGTATTTCATCAGCCGCGTGGATCGTCTGATCATCACGATCGACTCGCTGGCCCAGCAAGTCGTGGACCTGATATCCGCCGAAGCCCAAACGAGCCGCAGCCCAGGACGAAGCAAGGCCGCCTGACCCAACCCGGAACCATCTCCACTCTTGCGTTTGCCATCATGCCACTGAAAACACTCCAAGACGAAGAGCCCACTCTGAACATGACGCCGCTGATCGACGTCGTGTTCATGCTCATCATTTTCTTCATGGTGGGCACGAAGTTCTCGGAGTGGGAAAGCAACACTCACATTGAAAGTGCCCCAGGTTCGACAGGTCGGCACGCTGGCACCGGCACCGGAGAAACGCGTGATTAACGTGTACCGCGACGGTCGCATCTCCCTGGATCGCGACTTCGTCTCGCTCGCCGAACTTACCGCAGCGGCTGGCAGCCGTCAAACAGGATTTCAGCGGCGTGGGTATCGTGGTGCGAGGGGACGCGGACGGCGCCTTCAGAACGTGGCGTCCGTCTTGGTGGCGTGCCGCGAGGCAGGGATCACCGACATGGGCATCTCCGTCGCGCGGCCCAACGTTCGGACGGAAGTCAAAGCAGGTAATTCATGAGCCCGCAAGCTTGGCTCCTGGCCCACAACCTGAGTAGTGCGGCGATTCTGGGCAGCGGATTGCTCGGGATCGTCATTTGGATTGGCGTGGCCCTGCTGTCGGTCGCCCTGCTGATCCTCATGCGCACGCGGTGGGGACAGTCCGAGCCATTAGCCAAGTGCGTGGTGCTGTCCGTGTTCGCCCATCTGCTGCTCTTCCTGTATGCCCACGGAACGCGACTCCTCGATAATCGTCCCACGCTGGGCGACAACGATGCGATTCACGTGGCATTTGTCCCGGCAGACGCCTCACTCCCGGAAGAGACCGTGGAACCTGCGGAGCGGCAATCGGAACCGTGGGAACAGCTGCCGGACGGCGAGCTGGTCGAGGCACCGGAGGCGGAGGCCGAACGGATCGAAGCTGCAGTGAACCCGGTTACCCGCACTGCTCAAGCGGCGATGTGGTCCCCCACCGACGATCCGCTGCCCCCGCACGATGTGCCCAGTGATCCACCGAGCCGTCCCACGATCGATCCTCCCCAACCGGTCGCTCCGCTGCCGACCGCGTCGCCACTTCAGCCGATGGCGATCGAAGCTGTGACTCCTTCGCCGTCCGCGGCGGCACCGGCACCCGCACCGGCACCTCTGCAGCCGGAACGGATCGACACCGCCCCCGTCACCACCTCGGCCGCCGATCGCCCCCACGTCGCTGAGTTGCCCACGGCCCTGACTGCCATCGGGTCGCGCATGCAGCAACTGGCCGACGTGGAAGCCCGATCGGAAACGGCCGATGCGCTGTTGAGCCGCAGTGACCAGCTGGCGGAATCGGACAATCGTGGTGCGTCGAGTAACGACAGCACGGGTATGGCCGGTACGCCGTCCCAACCGACCGGCGGCGGAAGCATGGTCGCTTTGCCTCCTCGCACTCGCATCCCCACCATGCTGGCCGCCGCCGCTCCGGTGGTGATCGAACAAGCCATGGCCCGCGTCATGCCCCGTCTGGGCGACGGACAACCGCTGCCGGAACCGTACCGGTTGCGATCGTTGCCGGCGCAGAACGAAGTTGCCGAGGCGCTGGGCGGCAGTGTGACGGCAACGGCGTCCGTCGACGCGGCCCTGGCCTGGCTCGCCGCCGCGCAGGAGGATGATGGCAGTTGGGACCCGACTCGTTGGGGTGGCGGCCTCGAACTCAAAGTGGCCGGCCACGACCGGGAAGGTGCCGGCGTGGATGCGGATACGGGCATTACCGGGCTGGCACTGTTGGCGTTCCTCGGGAATGGCCAAACGCATCTCGAGGGCACGTATCGCAAGAACGTGCAGCGCGGACTGGAGTACCTCCTGCGGAGTCAAGGATCGGACGGCAACCTGTCGGGCCCGGCGCGACTCTATGCCAAGATGTACTGCCACGGGATGGCCTCGTTGGCGCTCAGCGAAGCGCTGGCCATGACCGGCGACGTGCGAATTCGACCGGGTGTCGAGCGAGCGGTCGAATTCACAGTCAATGCCCAGCACTCGATTTCTGGCGGCTGGAGGTATCAGCCCGGGGACCAAGGCGACATGAGCCAGTTTGGCTGGCAGGTCATGGCGCTCAAGAGCGCGTCGCTGGCCGGCATCCCGATTCCGCAGAAGACGCGCGAAGGTATGCTGCATTTTCTGCAGCGCTGTGAACACGGCCTGCATGGTGGCCTGGCCGGGTACAAGCCGGGAGCACCGCCTTCACGGGCCATGACCGCCGAAGCCCTGGTCTGCCGCTACTTCCTCGACCTGGCACCCGATCAAACGTTGGTCACGGAAGCCTCCGACTTTCTGTTGGGGGAACTGCCGCAACCAGGAGTCCCCAACGAATACTACTGGTATTACGGCACGCTGGCGCTGTTCCAGGTCCAAGGGGAAGCGTGGACGAAGTGGAACGCGGCGCTCCAACAACAGGTTGTGCGTCTGCAGCGAACCGACGGGCCGCTGGCCGGCAGCTGGGATCCTAATACGGTGTGGGGCAGCTACGGCGGGCGTGTGTACACCACCGCGATGGCCGCCCTGAGCCTGGAGGTCTACTACCGCTACCTGCCGCTGACTGCACTGCGCGGGCCACGCGAACGGCCGTAAGCCGCGGCCGTCGGTTTGACAGCCGCCGGGTGGTCAGTAGAATTAGGTCAGTTGGGGGAAGAGTCGATCGAAGTGCAACGGTAGGTCCAGGCGACGCCCTTCCGGGCTACCCACCCGCTTTCGCCACCCTGTTGCGCGGCCTCCAGCTCGTAGGCGGTCCTTGTTACCCTTCCTCCCTTGTGCGAGAGCGATGCGATGCTTGCGTTTTTCGGGGTCGGTCCCCTTGAGTTAGTGATTGTTGCCGGGGTGCTGTTGTTGGTCTTTGGCAATCGCTTGCCTGGAGTGATGCGGTCGCTGGGTCGCGGCATAGTGGAGTTTAAGCACGGCTTGCACGGTATCGACGATGAAGACCGTGACAATTCGACGACGGAGTCGTCCAAACCGAGGAAGGCGGAGAAGATCAAGTCCGAATAGGGGCGGCCACACGGTGGAACAGCGTGACGCTGCGGTACCGCCCTGACTGCCGCACGGCGCATCGGACCTGGGATGCAGCCAGTCCAGCGTGTGTCGGTGAGTCGGGTGGTATGATGTCGGCCTGTGGCGTGAGACGCTCGGCACCCGTGATTTGCGCAACCTTCAGACTTCTGTGATTCTGCGTGTGAGATGAAATCATGTTTGGAATGGGACCTTCGGAATTGATGATCGTCGGCATTATTGCCGTGCTATTGTTCGGGCGCAAATTGCCCGACGTGGCGAAGTCGCTGGGTGCCAGTTATCGCGAGTTGCGCAAAGGCTTGAATGAACTGCAGGCGCAGGTGAACATGCGCGACATCTACTCGACCCCCGCGTCGTCACCCAAGCCGTCGTACTCGGAACCCAAGTCGTCGACCTACGGTGACTTCGATGACCACAGCGAAGCCACCGCGCCCAAGTTCGAGCCCCCACCGTGTGAGCCGCAAACGAGCAGCCAAGATACGTCGCCCTCGGATCAAATCGACAAGAACATCCCCGAGCGGTGAATCGCCCCTGCGTTTCCCAGCCAACAAATGCCTCACAGCATTGCCCGACAGGGTTGCGTCATTCCTTGTCGGGTGTCTCGACTCCCACCACGCGCTGCGACAATCCCTCGAGCACGCTGCCGTCGGGCATTGCGAACGAATTGTCGCCGAAATTCACCGTCACGATCACTCCGTTGGCAAACTCTGTTTCCTGGACCGAGTGATCGTGCGGTGAGCCAGCGGTGGGAGACCATTTCGCTGTACGCGGTGGCATGGGCCACCGGCGTGGCGGCGCGGTAGCTTTCTACGAACCGGTCGCGGTTCGCGCGCAGATCGCCCGATTGAACATGAACATCGGTGGCGTGCCGTAGAGGGCGTTGAGCAAGTCGCGGCGGCGCCACACGGCCGGCAACTTATTGTTGTAATCGCCCCAGTACCACTGGGCGACGACGCAGTCGTGATAGACCAGTTCCCACAAGGGCAACCGATAGGTGTGTCCAGTCTGGAACTTCGCGACGAGCTCGGGCACTTCCGTCCATGCTCGCAACATGTCGCGCCCGGAGTCCGGGACGCGGTATGGGCCCAGGCTCAGCATGCCTTCGAAGTAGTGCACGTAGGGGACCGCCGCGTCGTGCCCCGTTTCGCTGCCCGTCACCAGACCCTGCGTCTTGCTCATGTACTCCAGCAGTTCCATGCGAAACCGCTTGCTGTCCGATCGTGTCATCGGGTGATTCGGATGATAGCATTCGCGCCATTCGGCGGCCGTGGTCGTGTCGATGAAGCGGCAGCGATACGGGTGGGATGCCAGTTCCGCGGGCACGCGGCGACGTGCATAGTCGACGGCCAGGCGGTCGCACAGCACGGCACACTCAGTACCACTCCCCTGCCTTGCCCTCCACGGCCCAGCCGGTAGCCCACGAGCCGTCTTCACGCAGGATGATGTCGTTAGGCCAGGCGTCGCTAGTCCAGTCGGGATGCACGTAACCGAGCTTCGGAAAATTCGCCGGGTTCATGACATCCTGGTAAATGTCGTAACGGCTCGACAGAATTCCCATCTCGTTGAGCTGCTGAATCTGCTCGGGTTTGCTGCGGTTGCTCCAGAGAACCCGCTCGATGCCGACGCTTCGCATTTCCTGGCACATTTCCGGCGCCGGCCGATCCCAACACCAGACGTTGACCGCCCCGACCAACAGGTCGACGTGCGGGTTCTCCACTCGCTTCTGGGCCAGCGTCTTGACGAGGCCGGTGCGCTGAGCGTACTGCCGGTATCGCTTGCACATGGCCACATAACCGCCGGCGTCCAACGACACGTACCGAATGCGACGCGGTGGTCCGAAGCGACCTGTTTGTGGCAGCCATTCCGGAGCCTGGCCCCAGCGGTCGTCAATCCGCGTCACCTGGACCGCCGCGTCGTCGGGAGTTTCGACGATGGCCATCAGGCTGTGCGTCAGATCGGTGCATCCCCAGAACGCCATGCACAGTCCATGTCCGCCGGCCAGGTGATACTGCATCGGCGTCAGTGAGTCGTCGTCGACGGGATAGCTTATCCCCTCGTTGACGGGCATGATCAGATACTGACCTGACTGCGTGACAAACGGGGCCGGAAATCGCAGCGGTTCCCGCATTTCCCGGTCGGCGGCAAGTTCAACAACGAACTCGGGTGCATCCTGCTCGAGTTGGATCGTGCCGTCGATCGTGAGCAGGTCGTCGGGCTTGAGCAACCGAAAGGTGATACTGGTTTCGGACTGCCGTGCGCTGAGCACGATCACGAGTTCATCGCTGCGCTGTTGATACTCTTGACCAGTACGGCGATCCAGGACCGTGAAGGTTGCCTGCCTGGGGTGGAAAGTGACGTCCAGCGACCGATTGGACAGCGTCAATTGCTCGGGCAGATTCTGGGATTTCAGTTCGTCCAGCGTTCCGGTTTTGACGAGTGAGACATCGTCGAGCCAGGCCTCGGCGGGGCCGTAGCCCATGAGCCGCGGCACCATGGTCGTGGCATTACGTGGAATGGTGAATCGGGAGCGCACTTGGCGCCATTGACCGACTTGGCTGACGCTGCGGCCACCAAAAGACCAGGACAGCGATTTCTTGTCCGCATCGTACAGGATGACGCTCAGCGTAACTTGCCCGTCACCCTTGGTCTGCAGCCAGCCGGAGAGTTCAAAGATGTCGCCCGGTTGAACCGGCTGGGGTGTGGCCTGAGGAAAACTCCAGTCCTGGGCGCCGGGGTATTGGACATGAGCTGCCTGTTGGCCTCCGTGTACGTTGGTGGAGGTGATTTCGGTCTGCCCGTCACCGGTGCGTGACCAGAACGTACCCCAGCCGGCGCGACCCTGTTCAAAGTCGCCGTTCTGGATCAGCTCGTCTCCTGCCTGGGCACACGAAGCAGACACGAGGAGCATCAGGATGGCAGTGGCGGCGCGGGGCATGGTGTGGTTCCTGTGAATGACAGCAAGATTGGGGCGGTAGGTTCGGGGGCAGGAGATCCGCCGAAGCGGCCAGCTGTTGTTTTACCACGGCCGCCGGTTAACAGAAATTCCGGGTTCGCTAACATCCGGTCGTGATTATCCTGGAATTCGACTGTCTCCGGACCGTGCGACGGGCGACTAGCTCAGTTGGTTAGAGCGCCGTCTTCACACGGTATCCCAAGAGGTGGCGGCCCGCGTTCCGCCGTTCGAGGAGAGAACTGAGCCCGCGGTTGCTTTTTGCGCCGTTCGCGTCCTTCGTCGTGATCCATGCGTTGACCTAGGTTCCCTCCTGCCATCCCGCAACGCCCACTGGACATGCAAACAGGACGCGGTCCCACGGACAGGCTCCAAGCTGAATCTGGCCCCATGCTGAGTCAACGTGGCTGATTCACTCCTCCCACTGGCCTGTGAGCAGCAGGAGGTCGACGGCCTCTTCGGCCGGCTGAGCGTTGCTCCGGGACGAGTTGTTGCGTCGCATCAGCTCGAGAGCGATCGCCTCGTACAGATCGTCCGCATCCGCATCATGAGCGCACCCCACCCATGGTGGCACGACGGACGCGATGTCGTCCGCTGCGTTTGCGCGAAAAGTCCAACCGTGGTCGGAGCAGACCGATTGACGATCGGTTTGCAGATTTGCCGCGACGTGGATGACCGGCGGCGCGAAGCCCAACGACCAGGGCGCTCCTGCCGCGTTATCATTGGCAAGTTGGCTTTCCTCGCCTTCCGCGTCGCCGATGCCTTCGTTCAAATGGTTGATCACCAGCAGAGCATCGACGGGCGTAATCATCAAGTCCGCGTTGGTATCGCAGTACGGCGCGGCGGAGTTGGGGCCCGACATGAATCGCGCCCCGGACGCGTTCAAACGGTTGATGATCAACAGCGCATCGAGGGGTGACACCATGCCATCGGCGTTCACATCCAGTGGCATCAGCGCGTTGGTATAGGTTCCCGATTGGTCCAGCGTGAGCCTGGCGGCAACTGACTCGGTACCGCTCACGTAGATGACGTAGCTCTGGTTCTGCACCACCGCCAAGTCGAGTGATGTGCTGCGGCCGAGCATTATCGGAAGGAAGGATGAATCGTAGACCTCCAGCACCACGGCCTCGTTTGGCTCGGATTCCGCCGTCAGTGTCAGCGTCGCATGACTGTCCGCCGTGAAAGCGACCCAGGCTTCGCCGTTGCCGAGCGTTAGCTGGCCGACCAGCTGCGTTGGCGGCAACGAGGAAGCCAACAACAAACGCAGGGATATCAGGTGGGGCCGCAGTCCGCGTTCGCCAAAGAAGTACTCTGTGGCGTGGGGCCAGGTTTCGTTCAACTCGATATCGAGAAACGCGTCGTTTTCCACGCGGCAGGGGGAAGGACCACCCGGCGTGTCGATGCCGTCCAGGAACGCGTGGGGTTGCAGCGCTCGTATGTCATACGTCCCCGAGGGCAGTTCGGTGAAGAGATAGCGCCCGTCCGGCCCGGTGAGCACAGTTCGTTGTACGGATCCCGTCAACGTCACGGGAACGTTGGGCAGTCCGATCTCAGCGGGGTCCCTCCGTCCGTTGTTGTTGACGTCCGCGTACACGCAACCAGCGATGCTGTGTCGCGGCGTGGGGGCCGCCACCGTGACCTCGAAACTGGCCGATCCAACGTCGCCCGGACCGTCCTCTTCGCGAACGGTCACGGTGGCGATGTAAAGGCCCGTACCGGCATAGGTGTGCGAGCGAGCTCCCAGCGGCCCGGGACTCATGACTAAGAACGTCTCGACGGTCGACCCGTCACCCCAGTTGATATCCACCTGCCAGGGACGATCGTCGCCTGGATCGACGAACGAACCTAACACGAAATCCGTCGGTGATCCTTGCTCACAGGTTCGATCGGGCGCTGACCGTCACCACGGGTGCGACGTTGCTGACCACCAGGTTGAATACGACTGCCGACTCCACGCCGTCGCTGTTCGTCGCCGTGATCTTCACGGCCTGGCTTTCGTCCGGACCGTCTTTGGTGTCGTACGACCAGCTCCATGTTCCATCACCGTTGTCGACCACATCGCCGACGGACGCCTGCAGGGTCACCGCCGCCCCGCCCGGGATCGCGCCCCGATAGACTGCCGTCTGGCCTTCGGGTGCGATCACGGCGCTCGCCATGTCCTGATCGCCATCGTCATCCGACACGGTCGCCGTGATGAAGTAGCTGCCGGTCAGCCCGCCGGTCGCATGTTGATGCGTTGCCGCGAAGCTGAAGGCGTCCTGATCGACCTCGGCCTCCGACGCGGTGCCGTCGCCCCAGCCGATCAGCACGCTGTGGGTGTCGGCCGTGCCCACGTCGACGAAACGACCCGTCAGCGTCACCCATCCATCCGCATCCGCCTCGCTGATCCGCAACTCGGTCACGATCGGCGGCAGATTCACGACCGTCAGCGTCGTGCTGCGGGAGCCCGTGTCTCCGCTGTTGTCGACAACCGTGGCGGTGATCGTGTAGTCGTCCGACGACGTGCTCGTCGGATCGTCGTCCGCGTACGTGTGCGTCGCGCGAAACGAGCGCGCTGTCGGATCGACAACCGCCTCGGACTCGCTCCCGTCTCCCCATTGGATCGTCACCGCGTGTGTGTCGAGCGCGCCGGCATCCGAGATGCTGCCGATGACGATCACGAGCCCGCCTTCACTCACGACGCGGCTGGCCAGTCCGAGACTTCCAATCGCCGGTGAAGCATTCGCAACCTCGATGCTCGTGCTCGCCAAGCCCACACCTCCGTCGTCATCCCGCAAGGACAGGTTGATCGCGTAGCCGCCGTCGTCGGCGTACCGATGCACCAGCGTGACGGTGGTCGTGCCTGCCGGCAGGGCAAACGCCTCCTCCGCGCCGTCGCCCCATTTCACTTCCAGGACAAACGAATCCAACACTCCTGGTTCCGTGATCGTCGCCGTAAGCGTTGCGAGGTCGTTTTCAGCGATCGGCGACAACGGGTCGACGAGCACCGACAGCCCGGTGCGCTGCATTGTTCACGCGGACGTCCTTGGCTGCAACGTAGACGCCGTCTTCATCGACGGCGGTGACGGCGATGGTCCTCTGGCCATCATCAGCGAATGGGTGTTCGACCGACCGCGGTCCAGCGCCGTAGACCTCGGACGTCCCATCACCCCAATCGACGATCCACTGCGTAATCGTGTCATCTCCCGGATCATCGGCAGCCAGGCTCAGGGAATAGACCGCTCCTTCCACGGCGTCGTCGGCACCGCTGAGCAACAGCTGCGGTGCCACGCAGCGCACGACGATGTCGGTGAACAACTCGGTAGCGCCATCATCCTGGTCCTGGATCACGGCATGCACCGTGACCGTACCATCGTCGGTCAAGTATTGGGCGGGCACGAAGAACCAAGACTGATCGACATCCGTCTGCTCGAACACTCCGTCGTCATCGAAGTCGTAGCTGTAGCGGAAGCCGGCGGCCCGATCCGCGGCCGACGGATCGGACTGCGCCGCGAATGACACGATCACGCCGGCGCTCCCTTCGTCGACCGGTCCGTCGTTGTACAGCGCGGCCGTGGGAGCTACGTTGGCGACGTCCAGCGGCACGCTGGCGGACTCCACCGTCAGACCCGAGGCATACGTCACCTCGACGCGCACGTTGAACGTGCCGCTGTCGGTCACACCCAGCGATTCGAGCTGCGTCCACGTCAACGTCGGGTTCCTGCCCCACGCGCCGCCCCAGTCGCCATTGACGTACCACGAGTACGACTCGGGTGAGCCCACTGTGCTGGCCAGGAGCGTCAGATCGTAGCCCTCGGCGATCGCGTAGGGACCACCCGCGCTCACATCGCTCGCGCGTACGCTCACGTCGACTTCCGCGCTCTGCTGCGGGAGTTCGCTGAACTCTGCGGCGTCCGGCACATCTTCGTCCACAGCCGCCACGTGCACGACGTACTGGCCCGGCTCCCGGAAAACGTGTGTCGCCGACGAAGCGCCGCTGCCGAGAACTTCGACGGGCGTGCCGTCGCCCCAATCGATGCGCCATTCGATGACCCGGTCCAGGCCCGGATCGCTGGCCGAGTAGACCAGCTGGAACGGCACTCCCACGTAGGCGTCCGGGGCAGGTGCGATCGTCACCACTGGCGGCTCGTTGGCCACCTCGAGCGTCGCAAACGACTGCGCACTGTACCCTTCCATGTTGGTGGCGGACGCGCCGATCTGGAAGAGGCCGTCGTCGCCGATGCCCAGGTCGGCGAGCTGATCCCAGGTCAGCACCAGGGTCTCGCCCATACCCTCTTCAAAGATCCCGTCGCCGTTGAGATCCCAGGTGACCGGTCCGTTAAGCGCATTGGCCGATCCGTACGGCGTGACGGAAACGGACAAGGTCACCGTGTCGCCTTCGGCAGTCCGGTAGCTGCCACCGACGAACTGGGCGCCGGTGAATTCGATGCGTGGGGCCAACCCGATCAGCACGTCGCCCTCGAACGTGTCGTAAACCAGCAATCCACGGTCCTGCAGCCGCACCTGGCCCTCGAACGGGGGCAGATCGAGCAGCGCATACGGATCCTGCGGATCGAAGATGAGACTGTCCCCTTCCTCGCCCGCCATGTTCGCCGGTTCATTGCCGTGCACGACGGTGGTGGACGACGCCGCCAGGTTTGCGCCGGCAACGCGGATGACGTCCCGGCCCGGCCCTCCGAAGACTTCCGTGGAGGAATCCGGGCCAACCCGCTCGATGGCAATCGTGTCGTGACAGTGCACGAGTGCATCATCTTCCTCATCGCCGTAGATGAGGAGTTCCACGCCCGCCGTATCGGCGCGGACCTGCACCTGGTCGTCGTCCTCGCCCAGGACGACCTTGGTTTTCGGGCTCAGATCCAGCAGCGTGACCAGATCGTTGTTGGCGCCGGTCCGGATCGTGGTGGAGACAACCTCCGCGCTGGGCGCCTTGACAAGCGACAGGGTGTCGCTGCCGGCACCGGTGATGATGTGGAGCGCTTCGATACGGGCGAACGACGTCAGCAGCTCGATCGGCTCGGGCTGGGACGTGTTGATCTCCAGCAACGCCAGTCCCCCAAGGCGCATGCTGTCCCCGCCACTCCCCACGAACGCATACCCTGTAGTCTGCGCATTGGCCGGCGTGGTCGCGATCGCCCGCGGCGACTCGAGACCGCTTGCACCGCCGATGTTGTCGCGCAGCACCTGGACGAACACCAGCTTTTCGGTCTCCGCATCGTGCTGGAACACGGCCACGGCATCGCTCATCGCGCCGCTGACCAGCACGAACGACTGGTCCGGCGTCAGCGCCACATCCGAAGGCCCCGCCAGACCACGCACACCCGCAACGCCGTTGGTCAGCGTCTGGACATGGGACACGTCGTCGTCCAGATCGCGCCGGAAGACCGACAGCGTGTGGCCAGTTTCCGCTGTCACGTAGACGATGCGGTCGTCGCGGCTGACCGCCAGGTCGCTTGCGCCGCTGAGGCCGCAGGCGTCGCCCTCGAAGCGATGCACCACTGCCAGGGATGTGCCGTCCAACACCAACAGCGTGTTGCTGGCCGGGCTCACCGCGTACAGGAAGCGGCCATCCCCGCTCGCGGCCAGTTCGCTCAGCCCGCCGACGCCTGCAAACGCGATCGGCGTAGTCAACGTAAGATCGCTGGGTGTGAGATCGCCCGCCAGGTCACGATCGAAGATGGCAATCCCATCCTCTCCCGCCACGTACAACTGCGTACCGTCGGGACTCAACGCCAGAGTGTCGAACACGTCCTGGCCGGGTGTCGCGACGGCGCCCCGGAAGGAGAGATCGCCCGTGACCGCGTCGCGCGTGAAGATGGTCACGGTGTGCTGGGAAGGGCTCACCACGTACACATCGCGACCCTCGGCGATCGCAATATCAGTTGCCCCCGCCAGCCCGTGGACGATCCCGCCCGCAGGATCGTTCATGCCTTCCTTCAGCAGTTGACGTTGCGTGAGCCCCTGTGTGTTGACGACGACCAGCGCGTTGTGGCCGCCATCCACGCCGTAGACGTGCCGGCCATCCGGGCTGATCGCGATGGCCTCGAATCCCTGGATATCCGTATCGGTCCCGAGGCTCGGCTTGCGCACTGACAAAACTCACGACGTACTCCGATGTGCCGCGATTGAGCGCCGCCTGGACCAGCGGAGCCGTCGGATCGTCCGGGCCGCCGAACGTCAGGGACGCGTTGACCAGGAGGTCGTTGACCAGGAGGTCGTCGTCTGTTTCGGGCACGAGTGTGGCCCAGGCCGCGCCTGCAGGAAGCGACTCAAGAGCCGTCGTGTTTCCCAGGCCGTTGATCGCCAGACCCTGCGCAAAATCCAGTTGCTCGCTCCCCGGCAGGAGCAGGCCGAGCATCGGCAATGGAAGGTTGATGTTCGTGACGTTGACGACCACGACCATGTCGAACCCGGTGTAGTCAATGGATGCCTCCAGCTGTCCACTGTTGAGCAGGACGCCATGATCGAACCGGAAGATGGCGAGCAGCGCATGGTCTGGCGCGGCGTTCTGGCCGTCGGAGAGCGGATCGTAGTCGAAGTGGCTCCTGTTGATGTCGGCCAACAGACCGAAGATCGCCGCGCCGCCGGCCAGGCCGGCGATGACGGGCGTTGTCTCGAGGAAGTCGGGGCTGTCCGCCAGGAAGGGATTGTCTTCGCGGGGGCCGACGAAAAAAGACGTTGTCGTGCGGAATTGATTGGCTTCCAGCGGCGCGCCGCCAATGGCCGCGACCGCGTCCCCGTCGAACGACAGGCTCGTGTTGCTGCCCAGAATCAGCCGGCCGTTGCCCCCTGCGTTCGCAGCACCCTGACTGCCGCCCGACGTGTCGATCTTAGCGGTGGCCGCACTGAGGATGGAGCTATAGAGCTTGATCGTTCCACCCGCACCGCCACCTCCGTCGCCGCCGTCACCGCCGTCACCGCCATCGCCGCCATCACCGCCGTCACCGCCCGCGTAGCCGCCCGTCTCGCCGGGGCGCTTCTCCGCCCGGGTATCGTCGTCGCCAGCGTACAGACCCCCGCTCGCAATTACGCCATCGCCTCCACCTGCGCCCTGGTGACCGTTTTCTCCACGCGAGGCAAATTCTGCCGGCGATCCGCCGATCAGCAGGCGACCCTGGGCGACGATCTCGAACGCACCACCACCATGGCCACCGGGACCACCCGTTCCGCCTGCACCTCCTTGCGCGCCGGAACCACCGCCGCCGCCCCCGCCGCCGCCGAACCCGTCGGCGCCATATTCGAAGAGTTTCCCTTGCTCGCCCCATTGGCCATAGCCACCACCACCACCGCCACCACCACCACCCGCGCCACCCCCGCCACCACCGCCGCCGCCACCACCACCGCTGCCGCCAGAGATGTCGAGGTTGACTCCGCTGTTACTGCCGCCTTGGCCTGGAGCACCGCCACTGGCGTGACCGCCCGGGCCGCCGTCGCCCCCGTCACCGCCGACCCAGCCGTTGTCCTCACGTCCCCAAACACCTTCGAGGCCGGCGTTACCGCCGGCGCCGCGTGAACCACGTTGTCCTCCACCGCCCCCTTCAGGACTGCTGCTGTTGACACCCGCGCCTCCCGAGTCGCCAGATTGACCCAACCCACCGTGGCCGCCCGTGCCACCGTGGCCGCCGTACCCGCCAGGCTTGGGAGGAACAGTCGGGTCGCGGAAGGGCCATCCACCGCCCGGCCCCCCGGCGCCGCCGCCAGCACCGCCACCGCCCGGAGCGCCGCCATCGAGCACGCCATCGCCGTCCTGGTCGATATACCTTCCATGTGTGCCGGGTGCCCCGCCCCAGGAAGATGACTGGGTTCCAGCCGCGCCTCCCGCTCCATTTCCGTGGGGCTGCGTCGAGGCTCCGCCATGTTGCTGGTCGTACGGTAAGGCTCCATTGCCGCCGTCTCGCGCGATGTAGGTGCCGGAGCCCGTGCCGCCCGCGCCGGCCAAGCCTGCCCCGCCTCCCACTCCACCGCCCGGGCCCGGCCCCAGCTCCCAAGCCGACATGTCGAACGTGACCCGCGAGCCGATCAACGCGTCGTTCTCCGCCAGCAGTGACAGTCCACTGATACGGGTCAAACCGTACGACGCGGCAGTGACGATGGTGTCATCGGGCACCAACAGATCACCCGGGAACGTGAAACAGGTGATCGCAGCGCCCACCTCCACCGAGATGCCCATGCGTGCGAGCGATGCGGCATCGCTGCCCGAATCTTCAGGAACGTCGTCGTCATCCAGGTAGAGGAAGACGGCACCTTTGCTCAGCGTGCCCGTGACCGTATCGAATTCGACCGGGGATGACAGCTGGAATCTTGGTACGGCTGCCACGTCCGGTGCTCCCGTGCCCGGCACGAACCACTTGCGGGCGACGATGTTGTCAAGGAGCGTCTCGGTCCCCGGGGTCCAGCTGACGCCGGTGAGCGCTGTGAACTGCGGCCCGAGCTGGACGGTTGCCACGGTGCCCGCCGTCACCGTGAACGACTGCTGAACCGTACCGCCGCTGAGTGTCGTGCCTCGAAACGTGACGGCCGCGTCGCCCGCGCCGATAGCCGCCAGGTCCACGCTGTAGAGTGCAAACCCGCTGCCGTCGGGCTGCCCGGTGAAGTCGATCGAGATGAGCGCGATTTCGCCGCTCGTCCTGGCCGCCGTGCTGATCGACGTATCGCGGATCAGGGCTGTGCCGTCGGTCGTCTGCAGACGGAAACCGTCCTCGTCGTACTCGCTCGGACCAGTCGCCGGAAGCCCCGCGAAGTCGATCACCTGGTCGTAATCCCGGAACGCGCCGGAACCCGCGGGGATAAGAGCCTGCACGCCGGTCTGCAATTCGACACGGTTGCCCAACACCACTCCGGCGACGTTGCTCGTCGTGTCCATGACCAGGTGCAGGCTGTCCTGTCCGGACCCGCCCAGGATCTGCGTGAGATCTGCTCCGGATGTATCGATCACAGCGATGGGCGCCGCCGGCGTCTGGTCGTCCGCGTCGTCGGCCATGAGTATCTCGCCATTGACCAGCGTCCAGGTCACGCCCGCCGTGCTCTTGGTGTTGTCCACCGTCAGTCTCTCGACGTTCAATCGCAGCCCGGTGAACTGCCCGGCTTGCGGAAAATCGTCGATCTGCACGGTGACCCCGTCTTGCCCTGTTCCACCCGACACGATCGTATCGACCACGTTCCCGATCCGCCGGACGCGGATCGTATCGTCGCCACCGCCGCCGTCGACGTTGACGGTGGTGCCTTCCAGTGCCAGGTCGACGTTGAACGTATCGTTTCCCTGGCCGAGCTTGACGAGGACCGCTTCCACAAGGTCGAACGTGACGTCGCCCGACACCACGTGGCGGATCACACCCTGCCCGGCAGTCCCGTCCTCGATCGAGGCCCCGTCCCCGAGTGTCAGGGCAGCCCTCTCCGCCGACCGATCCAGGATCAGCGTGTCCTGTCCGTCGCCTTCGCCGCGCACGATCACCGGTGCGTCCGCACCGTGGATCACAGCGGTGTCGTTCCCGTCCCCCACAGTGATCGTCGTTGGATGGCTCACGTTTGTGACGGTCAGCTGGTCCGCGCCCGACCCGGCCATCACAAAGAGCGCCGTGGTCGTATCGAGAATACTCAGCCAGTCGTGTTCGTCACTCAGCGCCAGTTCCAGCTCTTCCACCTCCCGGAACGTAATCGCTCCGGACATCCCCGCGCCGGTAATCACCCCCAGCGGCTCGCTCTGCACATCCCCTGGATCGGCCACTTTGCCGAGCTGGAGATCGCAGGCGACGCTCGCACTCACCCGAAGCGTATCCGTGTCTCCACTGGCCGTTCCGCCCTGGAACAACAGCGGCTTGGTAATCTGCCCCAGATCACCATTGACCACCAGCTCATCATTGCCCGCGTGCCCCCGGATCTCGGTACTCGCTCGCGTGCCAAGCATCGTGAGCGTGTCATCACCCTGGCCCAGCTCGATCAGTAATTCGGCCATGTCGCCGTACTGGACCGTGCCGGCCATGCCGAGCCCGGTCAGCTGTGTGCCGCTCAACGTGCCGCTGTTCGGCCCGTCGTCGAACATGTCGAACGCGCGGAGTCGGTTGCTCCCGGGACCACCGAGCAGAACGAGGGAACCCGCGATGGCGTTGAGCGTGTGGTCGTCACCGCGCAATTCGACCATGTCATCGCCCGCGCCGGCGTCGAGCGTTACCGTGGTACCGCTGGACGTGCTGGCGACGGTCAGCGAATCGGCGCCCGAGCCCAGCGCCACCCGCAGATCTTCCAGGCCTTCGTACGTGATGACCCCGGACCTGCCGGGCCAGTTCACCGTCGTACTCGTCAGCTTTCCGCTCGTGGCGCGATCGTGGCCCGAGTCATCGATGTGCAGGGTGTCGCCGTCCGCGCCGCCTCGCACGGTGAGACGGCCGACCACCGTGTCGATGCGACCACCGACGTTCGAGTCGGCGGTCGCGGCGCTTCCGACGCGAATGACGTCCCTTCCGGCGCCGGCATCGACGGTCACCGGCGTCTCCGCGCGCACATTGGTCAAGCTCACCACATCGTCGTGGTCGCTGCCGGTGATCTGCACGGAGGTGGCACGGATCATCCCCGACAGCTCGATCACAGCGCCCGCCGCGTCCGCGGCCACCGAGTTTCCGATGATGGTCACCGTGCCGGCTGCCGTGATCCGGCTGCCGGCTGCGGCCCTGAGCGTATCGCCAACACTCAGTGTGACGGACCCGCGTTCCGCCCTCACCCGTGCGACGCCAGCAAGGTCGAGATCCTGCCCCGGCCCCGGGGCATCCAATGTCGACAGACGGACGTCGCCTGCACGCGACACCACATCGGCTCCCCGCAGGCTCCCTGCGACGTCCACGAGGACGATGTCGTGCGCAGCCGAAACGGTGAGGCTCCCCGTCGAGACGTCGATCTCCAGGGGGTCAGCCACCGTGCCGACACTGCCGTTCAACGCAAACAGCTCGATTGTCGGCGCCTCGACAGCCACGGAGGCGTCCGTGGTCCCGTCCAGAATGGAACCGGCCGCAGTCAGACGAGTGGGGCCGGCGACGGATCGCACCGCGTCCAGTCGCAGATCCCCCGCAGTCACTTCCACGTAGATGCCATCGTGCGCAAGTCCGTTGAACAACGTTGCGTTGGTCTGGATAGGCCCGTCGCTCGTCCCAATACGTCCCTGCGGTGCCCGAAGAGTCAGTCTGGTGGTCTCAATACCCGCTGCTGAGTTGCCCGATATATCACCGCCCTCTGCGTGGATCTGGACTGTACCGTACGGATTGTTGATGAAACCATTTAGAACAACGTCGCCACCGTCATCAATTGTGTTCGCGATCACGATAGGCGTGTTACCGGGCGTGGTTTCAGTCTTCCAACCAAATCCGCTCGTGTCGGGCGCGCTCACGGTGATGTTTTGGTTTTCCTGCCTCGTATGGTTCTGTACGGTAATGTCCTTAATCTGCAGCTGCTTTTTCGACTGGTTCGTGATGGTGACACTCTCGAACCCGGTCTGAAACTCGATCTCCGCGCTGCCGGAAACGGACGCGGTATCGGTGACAGTCGCGTTGTGGCTCTTTGGTGGGGTAAACGCAGGGACCTTGATTTCGACGCTGCCCCCGAGGGCGCTCCTGTTGTAGATGCTGTCCACGACGACCGGCGAATCATTCTGCAAATCATCGGTCGTAGCCTTAACGCCAGGCGAGGCGGTCACCGTCCCGTCCGCGGCGATGTTCACCCACGGGCTGTCCCCCGGCAAGATGACCTTGGAACGGAAGTTGATGGCCCGATTCATGTGCAGATCACTGGACTCGGATTTCGCCTCTGGATCAAACACAGCTCCCAGCGGCACCGCCTCGGACGAGTACGTGAGGGACTCTGGCGATGAGGCCTCGACAAGTAGTTTGCGGGTCGTGATCTGTGCGCCTTGTTCGGACGTAATGTGCGTGTCGACCGTCAACGTGTTCGAAGCGGTGGCATCGGTATTCCCTTTCAGACCGACGGCTCTGGCGCGCGTCTTGACGGCTGTGTCCAGGATTTTCTGCGCGGCGACGACATTCACCTGGTTGACTCCGGTCACGCGCGCCGTCCTTCACGGTGACCGTGGCGGTCGTATCGGTGGTCACGGTCGCCCCGGCGACGGAGACTGCGTCCAGCGCCCCACCATACGATTCCGCCATGCGACCAGACGTGCCGTGCCCAATATCGAGCGCCGCAACCTCCGCGCGCACGCTTACCGTGTCAGCTCGCAGCGCAGCGGCGCCGACGGTCGTCGTGGTCGAACCTGCAAAGGTGATCGTGGCGTTGGAGTCCGCATTGACTCCCAGGCCCCGCGCATCGACGTCGCAGTGCGTGTGTGCCGCGGTCTCCGTCTCGGCCACGACGGACAACACCGTCCCGGCCACAATGCTCGAACCGTCCCCGACCACGCTGGTGGTTTCATCGTCAACCGACACATCGGTCGCGGCCTCCGACAGATCGACCAATCCGCCGCTGCCACCTGTCGCGAGTGCGTTGGCCGTGTTGGTGGACTTCGCCAGCAGGCTGAAGTCCTGATCTGCTGTGATCTTCACGTTCCTGCCTACGGAAGCCTGCGTCCGATTCGTGAACTCAGCATGGGATGTGATCTTGCCCTTACCCACGAGCCCACCCGTCTTGCCGATCCCTTCGGGCATCGCTTGCGATGCCGATCGCGCGGCGAGCCAGATGCCGCCGTCCACGGCTTGCATCCTCGCCCCGTCTTTCACCGATGTGGTCGTCTGTGGTTCCGTAACGGCACGGACCTCGGCGCCGGGAACACCAGCAGACCACCCCCCGAGGAACTGGCGTCGGCCTTGGCACCCTTGTCCAGAGCCATCCCTTGCTCGTCGAGGTTATGCAGCGATCGCAGCGTGATGTTGTGACCGGCAACCACGTTCGCCTGTCGGCCGACGTACGCATGGATCTGTGGCGACACGTCGGCCAGCGCCTGGGACCGACCGATGGTGACTCCAGCGGCGAGGACGCCCTGGGCGTCCGCACTGGCGTCCGCTTCGGACTTGGCCAGGATGTCGATGTCGTGGGCGGATGTGATGTCAGCGTTGTCGCCCACATAGGCCTCGACGGTCGGCGCCACCTCCGCCGTAGCAGAACTCCCCTCTCCGCCCAGTATCCCGCCGCCCAGAGCAAACGTGGTGGCTGTGGCGGTGTGGGTCGCTTCGGCACGCACACGGACGTTCTGCGCTTGATCGATCGGACCGTCCGCGTGAGCCGTGACGGTGCCGTTGGCCGACACCGTGGCGATGCTGAATCCCGCGGCGATGATGCCGCCGGAGATCCCGTGGGAATCGGCTGTGGCACGGTGGTTCGAGATGGCCTTGATCGTGACGTCCTGTCCCGCGGCAAGCGTCGCAGCGCCGTACGGCGCAGGCCTCGACACGGCTCGTGATCGTGGCGTTGGCCACGCCCCCTGCTTCCGCCCCGCCGACAGTGACGGCAAACGATGTGGCGACCGTCAGCGCATCAATCAAGCACGTGGAAGTCGCCGTGATGTTGATGTCGCCGCCGGCATTCACCGAGGCATGTCCCACATGCGCCCTGACGTCGTTGTTGACCGTATTGTCGGTAAAGGACAGTCCCACCGACGCGCCGGCCACGCCGACACTCAGGGCGCCCGAGCCCGACGTCAGCGGTTGTCGTGGGAACATCGATCGCGGACAGGTCAACTTTCCCCCTCGCCGACACGCTGCTGTTGTTGTCCACACAGGCGAGAATCTGACTGGCCATGCTGTTCGTCGAGTCGGCCCCGGTGCCGAGAAGCTCAGACCCACCAGCGACCCGGCGACAGAAACGGACGCGGCTACGGAAAGAGCGGTGATGGCGGACGTGGACTGAGCCCGCAACGTGACATCCCCGGCGGGGGAACCCGGTGCGTCCTCACCCGCCGAGACCACGGCGTGATCAAGGCATGCCTTGACCACGTTCTCGATGACATTGTCCGCGACGGCGGCGCCGATGGAGATCGTCGCCGCCCCGGCACCGCCAAAGGCAACGGCCACGCTGCCACCGATCGCCTGCGCCGTGATCGTCGCGGTGTCCGTGGCCGCCAGAGTCGCGCCTCCGGCCTGAGCCCGTACCACACTTGTGTTCAGGATGGCAGCAGTGATCGAGTTGTGGATCCAGTTGCTGGCCTCGGCGCCGGATCCCGCTCCACTGAATCCTCCGCCACCGCCTCCGGACACCGATACCGCTCCACCCCAGGTCAACGCGTCGATCGTGCCGGACGAGGTGGCGCTGAGCTGAACATCCGCCGCCGAAGTGACGGTCGAGCCGTCGACGACGGCCTCCACCACATTGGCCAATGCGTTTTCGGCGATCGAAATGCCGGCGGAGATCGACGCGCCGCCGCCCTCACCACCCGCACCAGCGAGTCCCACACCGCCCGCGTCCGCGACAATCGTCGAGGTGTCGGTCGCGGACAAAGTCACCGAGCCCGCGCCCGTGGTGGTGACGGTGCTGTCCTGAAGGATCTCCGCCTTGAGGGTGTTCTGGATCGTATTGCCTGAGCCCGACCCGGCCCCGGCAAACGAGAAGCCGCCGCCGTGACCGCCGGCCGCGCCGATGGCCGCGGCGACTGTCCACGCGTCGACCCTGGCCGTCGACGTGGCAATCAACTCAACGTCCCCGGCAGCGGTCACGGCGGAACCGGAAACCGTGGAGGACACTTCGTTCCGAATGTCGTTGATCGCCACCGACACACCCGCGGTCAGCGCTGTCCCTCCTTGGTAACCTAAGGCACCCACCAATCCCACGCCGCCTGCATCAGCGATAATCGTCGACGTATCGGTCGCAAGCAGCGTCACCGAACCCGCGTCCGCGGTGGTGACGGTGCTGCCGTGGAGGATTCTGCGCCTGCACCGTGTTCCGGACCGTGTTACCCGAGCCCGACCCGGCCCCGGCAAACGAGAAACCACCGCCTTTGCCGCCGGCCGCACCGATGGCCGCGGCGATTGTCAACGCGTCGACCGTGGCCGTCGACGTGGCAGCCAACGCCACGTTGCCGACCGCGCTGATCGTGGAACCGGAAACCGTGGAGGACACTTCGTTCTGAATGTCGTTGATCGCCACCGACACCCCCGCGGTCAACGCCATCCCACCACCCTGACCACCGGCAATGGCGATTCCCCCACCGCCGGCATCGACCTTGATCTTCGACGTGTCCGTCGCCGTCAACGTCACCCCACCAGCGTCCGTGGCCGTCACCGCACTGCCAGCGAGGATTTCCGCCTGGACGGTGTTCTGGACCGTGTTGCCCGAGCCCGACCCGGCCCCGGCAAACGAGAAGCCAAACCCTCGCCCGCTGGACCCGCCCAAGGCCACGGAGACAGTCAGCACATCGATCGTGGCTGTCGCCGCGGAAGACAACGTGACCTGGCCGGCCGAGCGGACGGTGGAGTCGTCCACCACCGCCCGCACCTCGTTGGTGATGTCGTTGTGGGCCGCCGAGACGCCCAGGGTGATCACACGTCCGCCTTCGGACCTGTCCACCCCCGCCAGCCCAAAGCCGCCCGCGTCGGCCGTGACACGCGAATTATCGGTGGCTGCGAGCGAGACAGACGCGCCGTCCGCCGTGATGACCGTGCTTCCGTTTTCGATGGCCGCTTTGATCGTGTTGTGGATATCGTTGCCAGATCCTGCCCCGGCAGCAGCAATCGTGAAGCCACCCTCGTCGCCCTCGCCAGCCGAGAGACTGCCCCCGAGGGTGAAGGCATAGATGGTCGGCGCCGACGTGGCGGTGATGCTCACATCGCCCGCGGCGGTGAGTGTCGCATCGTCGACGAAGGCGTGCACGTCATTGTGAATGCTGTTGATCGCAATCGCGACACCGACGGAGCCACCGGCCACTGGGGCCGGAGCGTCCTGCTCCTTCGTCGAGCCAGCTCCCCACGCCAGTGCCAATCCTCCGGCCAGCACCTCGACGCGCGACGTGTCCGTGGCCGCCAGTCGTGCGGGGCCCCCGGCGTGTATCCCGTCGCCTGTCACCTGTCGGCGCAGATACGCCTCGACATCGGCGGAGATCGTGTTGACCGAGACCGAGATTCCCGCGGCCATCGTGCCTTTGCCGGCCCCGACCGCGGCGGCTACGGCGAAGATGCCGGCACCGTGGACCGCCTGGATGTCCAAGGTACCGTCAGTGGCGATATCCGAGTCGGCCACGTAGGCCTTGCTCGACGAGTCCACGCGATTCACGGCTGCCGCGGCGCCGACTCCCGCCTTCCCGCCGTAGGCGATCGCGCCGGCCACGGCCACGATGGTTGACGTGTCCTGCGACTTGATGAACACGCTCGCCGCGTCGCGGATGACTGAGCCGGCATCCACGTACGCGTGGGCATCGTTCCAGATGGTGTTGACGCTCACCGATCCGGCAAGCCCGGTGCCGCGTGTGGCGCCAGAGAGGCCGGCGGCAATACCGATGATCGTACCGGTCGACTCGCTGTGGATCGTCAGGGCACCCACATCAGTCAGAGCGGAATTGCGGATGTCAGCCCAGGTGTCGTGATCGACGATGTTGACGGTGACCGCGCCGGCCAGACCGAACGTGCCCTTCTGGTTGGTCGACAAGGCTCCCGCTCCCGACAGCGAAACAATCAGCGTCCACTGGTTGGCCTTGATCTCGAGATCGCCGGAACCCGTGATCACGGAATCTGCAATGTACGCTTTGGTGTCGTCCCAGACGCCGTTGAAGGCGACGCTGCCCGAAATCGCGCTGCCGTACTTGCCACCGCCACTCGGTGCTTCCTTGGCGTTCGCATTCTCTTTCTGCGACGGCGCATATCGGTCACCCATCTTGGTGGCGGCCAGCGCGGCTGTGACCAGCACGCCCTCGTTTGTGGCGTGCAGTGTTGTCTTGCCCACGGAGTGCACCGATCCGTTCAAATCATCGAGCTCGAACAGACGGTGACGCACGCCCGTGGCGACGGAAGGATCCAGGGACAGCCGCAAGCTGTGCCGCGGCGCCGCTGCCTTGCAGGGCGTCCAGGTCAAGCAGCGTGCCGTCAGCGCTCCGCAGCCTCGGCGCTGTCGCACGGTTGTCGCGGAGATCGACCGAGTAGATGGTCCCGTCCCGCAGGCCACCGATGTCGGTCCCGCCACCGTTCCGGTAGACGACCGCATCATCCTGCCGGAAACCGTGAGCGTAGCCCAAGTCAATGATGCTGCCGGGCCCGTGCGCACTATCCACATCCCCTGCGCCGAACAGCGTCCGGGGGTCTTCGAGCGCCTCGAGTTCTGACCGCGCCAATTGAAGGGTGCTCGCATTGACGCGGTGAACGTAGTACGTCTCACCGCTGGTCAATCCCCCGATCGCCACGCCGCCGCCGCTGTCGTAGACGATCGGCTGGCCGCCGCGGAGTCCGTGCGCTCCGTCGAAACGGATACTGTTCGTGTGGCCATCCACGACGGGGAGGGGACGGAACGGCGCGCGCAACGGTGTGCGCCATTCCTTCGGCCGCGGCCGGGTCCAGGTCGATGGCGGTGCCTGCCGCGGCGTCCCGGGGGGTCTCGGCCAAGCGGAGGGCGGTCGGCGTCTCCACGAGGACATAGTACGTTTCCTTGTTTTCCAGCCCCCCGATACTCTTGCCGCCGCCATGGCTGTACACAACTTGCTGCCCCGGGCTGAAACCGTGTACATACCCCAGCTCGATCACTCCGTTCCCGGAGATGCTCGTCGCGGGGTCAAACGCACGCCCCAGGGTGTGGGCCGAACCGCTGCCGTCGGCCGGATCCAGATCGAGTCGAAGACGGTGTGCCGTGCCCGTGCCACCGGCCCCTGTATCGAGGTCGATGCAGGACGGTGTGCGTCGGTTCGGGCCTCCTCGCGGGTGGCTGCCAGCTGAATCACGGTGCCGCTGACCCGAATCACGTAATAGGTCTTCCCGCTGGCCAGACCGCCGATCGACTCCCCGCCGCCGTTGTCGTAGACGACCGCGTCGCCGTTCTGAAAGCCATGTTCATACCCCAGGTCGATGCGTTCTGCGTCGTCTCGGTCGTCGACGTCATCAGGCGAGAAGCGGGGCGCCGCGTCCAGCGCGGCCTCCTGCGGTGATCTGGCCACGGCCAAGGTTCGTGCATCGACGACGCGCACGTAGTAGGTATCGCCGTCGACCAGGCCGCCGATACTGTTGCCGCCGCCATTGCTGTAAAGGACGGCATCGCCTGTGGTCCACCCATGGGCATAGCCGACGTCGATCGTGTTTTCCACATCGTCCACGCCCGTGTTCGGCGCGAATTCGCCGCGGCCCAGTACCGTTTCCCGATTGCCGATGATCGCTCGGGTATCCCGCCGGACGACGTTGGCGCCCACGGTCATCCCCCAGCCTCTGCTCTCCCCCACCACGACGCCGCCCACCAGATTCACGTTCAAGAGGTCGTCGTGGGCTGTCACGTCAACGGTCCCCTCCGCGGTCACGACTGCCCCGTCATCGATCTTCGCCAGCGTGTGGTCGTTGACACAGACGGCCGTGATGGCGCCGGAGGGAATGAACGAGAAGATGCCGGACGTTTCGCTCACCTCGCTGCCGGCCACCCCCAGGACGACGTTCTTGGTGATCGTTTTCGCGTCGACGTTCAGATTGCGGGCGCTGACGAGAGCCTGGGACTCGATCGCCGCCGTCGTGGTGTGGGTGAGCAGGAAACCGCCGAATGACGCCCCCGCGCCACCCCGCGCACCCTTGGCTTCGCTACGACGGCCATCCTTGGCATCCACGTGCAGTTGTTTGATCATCTGCGTGTAGTTTCCGACCAGGTTCACCACCGCCAGATCTGTCGTCGCCGTGACGTCCACATCCGCAACCGCGGCGTCCACGTGCTGATTGACGCGGGCCTGCTCTTCGATCAGCGCCTCGGAGGTGTTGTCGAACCAGACCAGACTCACCGAGTCAGCCGTTCCTTTGGCACCTTCCGCCGCGCTGAAAGCCCAACTGCTCACGAAGCTGTTGAGGCTGAGATCGGCCGTGGCCACCGCCGCGGCCAGATTGCGGTAATCCGTTCCGATTTGCCGCAGCGTGGTCCAGACCGCCTGGTAGGGCAGCACCGTGTGGGCATTCACCGAGACCGCCGCGCCGGCATCCACCGTCGCGCCGGATTCGATCGTGGCATACGATTCGTTGGTAAACCATCCCGCCAGAATGGCGGCGCTGAAGACCCGCTCCTTCCCGATCGTTCGCTGGAGCGACTTCCCGTCCGGGTTTCTGTTTCCGGCCACAATGCTGATGGCGCTGATGTCCGGCCGGTCCGTGACGGTCGCCTCCACCTGGACCTTCCCCCCCGCGGTGACCACGGCTGCACTGCCCAGCTTGGCGGTCGCCGCGTCGCGGTGCTGGCCGTACGCCACGGCCGCCGACACCTCCCAGGACTTGGGATCGGAGGCTGTCTGCGGCGCGGGACCCGATGCCGAAGAACTCCACAACTGGCCGATCCAGGACACGAGCCCGCCTAAGGCCCACTTGCCCACCGATTTCACGATGTCTTTGGCCGCCTTCATGGGCGTCAGATTGCTGATGTACGACGTCGCCATTCCGAACAAAGAGTCGCCATGGACCGATTGCACCACGTTGATGTTCTTGGCAGTATTCACGTGGGCGATGACGGAGACATCCCCGTTGCCAGCCGTCACGGTGCCATGGACAATCGCGTCCGCCGTCGCGTCGGACAGGGCGACGAGGACACCGACGCCCAGATAGTGATCGTCCCCGCCGCACATGACCGTGCTGCTGAGGTTCTTCGTGTTGAACGCACTGATGGCAACATGCCGACCGGCTGTGATGTGTGCCGCGCTGGCGACCAGGGTCGTCGCATGGGAATAGGCCTCCGTCAACGCAAAGACGACATGCGCGGGGAGCACTTTGCCCAGCAGCAGGTCGATTCCCGCGACCGACACGGCGTTCTGGGTCGACGACAAGAGACGGACGTCTGCCGCGGCACGGATCTGCGCCCTGTCCGCCACCGTGACCTTCGCCACGGCCTCCGACCGCGCGTAGGTTCCACCGGCCCCAATACCGATCGTGAACACGTTGGCTTCTGAGTTGGCATGGGCTTCCACCACGACATCCGCGTCGGACCGTAGATCGGTGCCGGCACCGACGTAGATCTCGGCCGTCGACTTCGACTTGGCGATGCCCACCAGAACCCGAAAACTGCCGACGAAGTCGAAGATTGATTCCAGGGCCTCTTCGAGCTTGCTCACCTCACCGTCGAAGGCGGTGTCGTTGTCAGCATCCGCGCGCAGTACGATGTCTCTGCCCCGTATCGTCGCACCGTTCACATCGATCCGTACCGCCGCGGTGTCCCAGGCAGGAATTGGCAGCCAGCTGGCCGAGGCCTGAAAGTGGTTGCTGGCTGTCAGCGTGATGTCCCCGCCGGAGGGCAACAGTCCGGCAATCTGGACGGTGATGGTTCCGCCGATGCCGTGGGGATCCTTGATCGTGATCAACTCGCCATCGACATAGCCGGTTCCTGATTCCAGAGCACCGGTATACGAACCGTGCCGGGCCGCACCGAAGTCATCCGGTACTCCCCATCCATGTGCGATCCGCGCTCGATCAGCAGCACGCGGCCGTCGTCGCTGAAGACATTGCGCTGAACCTGGCAGCCGACAAGACCTGAAGTGGCAGTGATGACCTTGGTCTTCAGCGCGCAGGTGAAGGCAGTGCCTTTGGGCGGCGTGAGGCTGCGATTGCCCAGCATCGAGGCCACCACTCTCGGCGTGGCCGACCCCTGGAGCTGCCCACCGAAGAGGCCACCCGAAGGGGCGGGCGCACCGCCGGCCCAAGGGGCCGCCAACTGGTGGCACTCCAAAGGAGCTTGTTCCGAGGGGGTGCTGCGCCAGTCGCCTGACCCGCGGCCATGGCCGTGGTCTTGGTCAAGTCGTCCAGCAGACCCTGCAATTGCCCTTGGTAGCTCTGCAGATTGCGCGTGGTGGCCGCGATGGGGTCGCTCGGGTCTGCCTCCTGGCCTTGGTCCGCGGCGGCGGCCACTACCTCAGGTCGTCGCGCACCGGGCAGGCCCGTTGCACCCGGGCGCGTGGACACCAACAGAACCGGCGCGTCCTCCCGGAGGGATGGTCTTCGCGCCGCCGGTCCCGGCTGAACCTTGCCGGTGCGGCGCACGCCGATGGGTTCGGCGGATTCCGCTGCCGTCGGCACCAGGGCCGGGATGCGGGGTGACATGGCGACGGCGGCGCTCGCTGATTTTTCCAAGGTTGGCGCCGGCATCTCAAGCTTTCGGGGTTCGGTCGTCGCCGCTGATGGACGGTCGCTGACGCGCTTGGTACCGCCATCGTCGGCCTTCTTGCCGCTGGACGTGAAACGCTGGATCGAGAACGCCGAGACGGCCACCAGCGACAGGATCAGCAGACCCACTGCCAGCAATCCCTTCTTCGACATCGTGCCCCGAGGCCTCGCAGCAACGTTGGGGATGCCGGGCTCGCCAGGCAGTGGTGAGATCGGTGTTGCCGTCGTGGTTGGCGTCGGACTCCTCCGCATCCCCAGTAGCGCGAGCGTCGAGACGATCACTCATGGCTTTGCTCCCCCGTAGCGCCTGGCCGGCGCGTCGGATTGGCTTCGGCCTTGAAAATGCGCTGCACGCCCGGCACGGTGGTGCCACCGCCGGGCGGCACGCCGTCCAGGTCGAACGCGTCGTTCCAGACGCCGACGACGGCCGAGCCGGCACGCAGCATCAGCCGGCGACTCACACGATCGACCACCAGCAGGTCGTCTTCCATGCGGGCGTTGACGAGGGTCTCGCTGCCGTCGCCGAGCACATGGAACACGGCTGGCACTTCACGATTGCCGGGGAAGCGGAAGTAGGTGAATCGGCCGTCATCGAAGACCAGGCTCGGCACGATGTCTTCGGAGCCGCTGCCCTCGGCGATCGAGTAGTTCGAGTTCAGCACCTGTGCCTTGGCCTGCAGGCGCTCGGCGATCACTTCCTGCGGCGATGGCGGGGGCGGCACCGCGGGCAGAACTGCAAGTGGCGCGGCGTCGCGTAGGGCGAGCCGTGCGGGCGCGGCCGGCCGCACCACAGGCGCCTTGACCACGAGCCGATACACCGGCGCTCTGGAGTCGGTGTCCGCCAGGACCACGAACCGAAACGAGTGCGTACGCCGATCGGTGACGACAGCCAGGTTGTTCGGCGCGCCAGCGGTGCTCTTCGCCTTGACGAACAGGTTGCGGCCGCCCGGTTGCGCAGCGATGCACCATGCGGCTTCGGTCTTCGTGCAGTCGCCACCCAGGCCGGCCGCGACTTCTGTGATGGCTTCGTCGGCATCGAGGACGACGAGCGTCACGACGCCACGCTTGACCGGCACGGTCACGACGGTCTGGGCGTCATACAGCACCTCACGCAGACGCGGGTCGGCGCCCGTGGTCTCTGCAGCGCTGACCGCCGACGCCGTAACGGCGCCAATGAGACACGCGCCGATCATCGCAAGGCCGGTCATGGCTTGGCTCCAGCGGGCGCGGTGTTGATCTCGGGGTCCGAGCGGTACGCCGTCACCACGAACCCGAACGGGTTCTCCAGTCGGTCGCGTTCCTTGGCGAGTACCTTCGGCTGGTACTGGAACACGACGCTGGCGACATGCCGCGTCGTCACATCGGGCAGGTTGCGGTCGGTGAGCCGCACGACCTTGTCGTAGGTCACCGTCGCTTCGCCACGGTTGCCGCTGCGACCCGAGGCTGTGAGGCGCACGCCCACCACGTTGATGCGCCAGTCCTCGCTGGCGCCCATCTTCTTCTGTAGCGCGCCGTCGCCTTCGAACAGCCGGTTGTA
>CAVWHV010000063.1:0-54739 GCA_963754725.1 uncultured Planctomycetaceae bacterium | reverse complement strand
ACTTGAACGCCAGTATTGGTTAGTGAGAAGAACGTCACGCATAGGGGCATCCGCGTTGTTGGGTTGGGATGTCGATGAGGCGACGAGCCGCATCGAGGGGCACTCCGTGAGACACTCTGCCAGATGGGCAAGGGGGATAGCAATGAATCGAAGATTTCGTCGCCGTCGAGCATTTACGTTGCTCGAGCTGATGATCGTGCTGGTTATTCTGGTGCTGTTGTTCGCCATGGTCGGGCCGCGACTGTTGGGGTCTCAGAAGAAGGCGGACATCAAGGCTGCCAAGACGCAGATCGGAAATCTGGAGGCGGCCTTGGAACTGTACGCGGTCGACATGCGCACATTTCCGTCCTCCGAAGATGGACTCCAAGGGCTGTTGGAGCAGCCGTCCGATGAGCGCGCCGCAGCCAAATGGGAAGGACCCTATCTGGATGACGACGTGCTGCCTTTGGATCCGTGGGACAACGCGTACGAATACGAATATCCTCCGACCAACAACAGGCGGGATTTCCCCGACATCTGGTCGTTGGGGCCCGACGGTGAAGCCGACACGGACGATGACATCGTGAACTGGCGGGCAGGCAGCGAGGAAGCCGGTGGCGACAAGGCCGAGGGCGCGAGCGAAGGTCAGCCGCGAGAGAAGGGCAGCAGTCCCGCGCGTAGTCCTTCGGGCAGTGCCGGCGGCGGCGGTGGCGACGGCGGTGGTGGCAATCGGGGCGGCGGCGATCGGGGCGGTGGCAATTAGTAGCGCACCGTTTGGTCTCACGCCATGAACATTGCGACCGGATTGCGACACCGCGTCGTCGGGCGCGGGTTCACGCTGTTGGAATTGATGATCGTGTTGGCGATCCTCTCCGCGTTGATCGCGGTGGCTGGCCGTCCTGCGCAGACCGGTGATGCGCATGCCGTGCAACAGGCCGCCCGGCAGCTGGTGAAGGATCTGGCGCGAGCACGCATGGCAGCCATCGAGAGCGGGCAGGTGATGCGGTTCCGGTTTGAACCGGAAGGCAACCGATACGAGGTGGAACCCGCTGCCTTGTCGACCGACAGCGACTCGGCGACGTGCGACTCAACCGGGGAAGACGAGGTACCAGCCGACGTCTCGGAGAGTGACGAGCCGGTGGCCTTCGGGTTCGCAGCACAACTGTCCGACGACGTTGTGTTTCGCGACCCGTCGGCTGTCGACGAAGACCAGCTGCCACCGGGATCCGCGTTGGCGAGAATGCTCCAGGACGAGCGGGCCGAGACCGAGGAGGTCAAGCCGCTGATCGACCGCGAGGAACAGAACAAGGCTCTGTCCTGCGCCCGTTTTCTTCTATCCTACGGGTGCGCGGAGAATGCCGAATTCGTCCTCCAGGGGCCCGACGGGTTGCGTGTCGCCGTCCGGCTGCGGGGACTCACCGGCGCGGCCGCCCTCGGTCCCTTGGAACACGCGCCGCGGGAGGATGCGAACGGACAGAATTCCGGCGAGCGGCCTGGCGGGCCTGCCTCGCCCAGGGATCTGGTGGAACCGGATGTCGCTGGCAAGTGATGCCGAGGATCCGGTGCTGTATGAACCGATCAACATCGACAACCCGTCCGATCGCGAATCGCCTGGGCCGCGTCCGATTGCGGCCGAGCCGGGCGACTCGGCGAGGCATATCTCTGTTGGAAGTCATGGTGGCCACGGTGTTGTTGCTGGCCGCGGTCATGGCCCTGTCACGAGTCGCTTTTCTGGCGCGACGTCACGCCACCGGCGCCGAAGATCGTACCCAGGCGCAGCTGTTCTGCCAAAACATCCTGCAGGAGATCCTGGCAGGAGCACGGCCGCTGGCACCCGTCTCGCCCGAGGCTTTCGAAGGTGACGCCTGGGTGTACAGGGTCGATGTCGAAACGGTCGAAGGGGCGCCGCTGTCCAAGGTCACCGTGCAAGTCGAACGGATGAAAGACGAATCCAACCGCTTGCCGACGGAGGACGAAATGGAAGGGTTTCGGCTTGTTCGGTGGATGCGCACGGGAGAACCCGCAGGCGCGAAGTCGGACGAAAGTCGCGGCGCGGAGATCGAAATGGGGGGCTCCGATTCCATGCCCGGGGCAGGTCGCCCGCCTGTCCCATGAGTGACACACAGAGTGCTCGATGATCGTGGCGGTGGGCCCGACGGGGTATCCGCTGTGAGGCAATTACCGCGGTGGGCAACGGGAGTTCATGATGATCGGGTGGCAACGACACCTGGCGAGTCCGTGCAGATTGCTCGGTGAGCGGTCTGGCCGTGCGCGCATCGATCGTCGGCTTGTCCCAGGCGGTTACACGCTCCTGGAGTTGTTGATCGTGGGCGTGCTGGTGAGCGTGCTGATGGTCGGCGTCTGGTCGCTATTTCGCACCTGGAGCGGTCTGTACGAACGGGGAGAACGTCGCGTGCTGCGGATGCAGTTGGTGCGTTCACTGTGTGATCAGTTCACGGACGATGTGCACGCGGCTACGCAAGTCATGTCGCCGCGAACCTCGCCAGACTCGACGGGGATCGGCTCGCTGCCGGCCGTAGGTGGAAATGCGGAAATGCCGGCGGGTGGCAACATGGCTCTGATGGGGGAAATCGACTGGCTGATGCTCGAGGTGGTGCAGACCGCGAATCCCTGGCAGGTTCCAGGGACGAAATCGGACGAGCCAAACTCATCCGCGCCAGCGGATCAAGCGGCAATCATGAGCACTCCAGAACTGCGTCTCGTTTTGTACACCTTTGTGCCGCCGGTGTCCGAGACGCCGGGGAGTCTTTCCACGGCTGTCGCGGAGATGGCCGCCGCCGACGACACAGCAACGATTGCAGGCGAGTCGGAACAGGCCGAACCGTTGGCCGGATTGCTGCGACTGGCGATTGCCCGAGAGTACCTCTCGGCCTGGTCCGCGGCAGCGTCGAGTCGTGCGGATGCTGCCACCGGCTCGGACTCACCCCGCGCCGCCGTCTTCTGGGTGCGCAACGAGGTGACCGGTGGCGGCCAACGGGGCGACCCGTCGCGTGAACTGCGTGCGCCAACGGTTGGTCGAGGGTCAGATGCCGGTAATGATGCGAATCTGCTGTCCAGCATTCTGGAACGGGATGAGGTGCCGGAAGTCGTGTGGCTGGAGTTCCGCTATTTCGATGGAGCCAGCTGGCAAAGCAGTTGGAACAGCGAGTCCCAAGGTCGGCTGCCCGTGGCGATCGAGGTGCGCTTTGAATTGGAGGTCGAGGATCCGGTCGAGACCGAGGACCTTCCCGCGGGAGACGACGATTCCGAGTTCGTCGAAAAGCGCACGCCGCTGGCGGGAAAGAGCACGACGGGACGGATGGACGAGGCGCGCGAGATGCCGAGGAGTGATCGTGCGACAGCCTTGGACGGTGGCGACGAAGGGGCGACACCGTACCATCGCTGCGTGGTTTACCTCGAACCGCTTAGGAAGAAATGATGGGTCAGGCACGGGTCAATTCGCAGCACATCGCCGCGTGGCCGCGCCGGGTGACGGCCGTGCGCACCGTGCGTCGTCGTCGGCCGCGTCGAGGATTTGTGATTGTGGTGGTGACGGTGGTGATCCTGCTGATCACGTTGGCCGCCTACGGATTCTTGAGTCTGATGCAGGTGGAGAATCGGGCTGCTGTGACGCGCGGTGACCAATTGCAGGCGGAGTCGGTTGCCGCAACGGGACGCGAGTATCTGGCAGCCGTCTTGGAGTCGCCGTGCAGCCAGCGCCCGCCGCAAGGCGAAGTGGGTGACGCGGTGGAGGCTTTTGGCGGTCGGCTGGTGGATGGTGATCCGGACGCGCGGGACTCCGGGGAACGCCAAGGACGATTTGCGATCCTCGCGCCGCAGGGTCCCGAGGCGACGTCCCGCGCCTGGCGCTACGGCTACGAGAATGAGTCGGCCAAGCTCCACCTCGCCACTCTGCTGGCGTGGGAACGCCGTGAGGCCGGTGCCGGGCGTCAGGCGCTGATGAATCTCGCCGGCATGGACGAGTCGACTGCGGATGCGATTCTGGACTGGATCGACGCCGACAACGTGCAGCGCGACCAAGGTGCCGAAGCGGATTACTACCGAGGATTGGAACCTCCCCAGCAGCCGCGAAACGCCATCCCGCCGTCGTTGGAGGAACTCTTGCTGGTCCGTGGCGTGACGCGTGAAAAACTGTTTGGACTGGATGTGGATGCGAACTTCCGCACGGACGACTGGGAATCCGATCTGGCCGAGGTCGAGTCGGGTGCGTCCAGCAACGTCTCGCTCCCCTGGTCCCACTACTTGACCGTCCACAGTGGCGAGCGTGAGGAGAGTTTCGAGGGACGGGCCGCGCATCGGGTTAAACCAATCCGACCTGGGCGTGCTGCACCGTGAACTGGGCGCGGTGCTGGACCCGACCTGGGCCAGTTTTATCGTGGCTTTCCGGCAATACGGGCCGACAGTCGAAAGTGGTGAAGCGGCCGACGCCTCCTCCTTATCCGTGGACTTGTCGAAGCCGCCTCAACGCACGATTCAGTCCCCGTTGGAAATGATCGGGGTGCGGGTCGCGATTCCCACGGACAGCCCGGAGAAGAAGCAGATCTTTGCCAGCCCCTTCACCGCGGAACCGTCACAAATGCGCGAGTATTTGCCGAAACTCCTGGACCTGCTGACGGTACGGGATGGAACACCGATTGTGGGACGCGTGCATATCAACCTGGCCGAGCGCGAAGTGTTGATGGGGGTTCCGGGAATCGACGGCGCGCTGGCCGAACGGATTGTCTCCGGCCGCTCACTCGTGCCGCTAGACGACTCCAGTCGCCGTACGATCGCCTGGCTGTTGACGGACGGGCTGGTGGACCGTCCGCAGTTGCAGCAGTTAGAGGCTTCCGTGACCGCGGGGTGACGTCGGACGTGCTCAGATTATCGGTTATTACGGCCTGCAGAGGCCGGTGGTGCGGTTCGAGACGGTGGTTGACGGTACCGAGCGACCCGCCCGCCAAGTATACTACAAGGACCTGGGGCGCCTGGGCGAGGAGTATTGGGGGACGTGATCGGGATCACGGAAACACCATGATAAAGAGATCTTTTCGAAAGCCGGTTCTGGCCGTGCAGTGGGATCGATCCACGGTGGATTACGTGTTGGCCGAACGCAAGAGTGGCCAGGTCACGATCACGGCCGCCGGTTCGATCGAGCGATCGGCGGACGACTTGGACGAGGAGCATCTCACTTCCCCGGGCGAACTGCTGCGTGACGAGTTGCAGCGCCGGGGGGTGCGACATGCGGAGCTGCTCGTGGCGCTGGGCGCGGCAGCGTCGATGTCATCCCGTTGCAGTTGCCACCCGCCAGTGATAACGAGTTGCCGACGCTGGTGGCCAACCAGGTGCTGCGCGACGCGGGTGACATCGGCGAGCATGGGATCATCGATTACGTGTCACTCGACACGCCCGAGGGGCAGCCGCGCCAGGTCTTTGCCTTTGCGGTGGAGGGGGCGACCATCGAGCAGGTCCACAGCGAAGCCGCCAAGGCCGGCCTGAAACCGTGCGCCTTGGTCTATCGCCCGCTCTCGTCCGTGACGCTCCTGCAGCGTTTGGTGCCGCAGTCGCTGCGAACCATGGTGCTCGTCACCCTGCATGACCGGGAAGCCGATCTGTCGATCGTACGCAATGGGCGCCTGCTGTACACGCGCACCGCACGACTCGTGGAATCGAACAACCTGGGCGACGTGGCCGCCCAGGTGGCCGTCGAAGTCCGCCGGTCGCTGGCCGCCGCTTCCTTGACAGCCGATCCGGAAGAGCAGCATCTGTACGTGTTCGGAGCGTTCGATGACGGCGAGCAATTGGTGCAGGATCTGGCGGAGGAATTGGCGCTGCCCGCGTCGCTGCTCGATCCGCTGCATCACGAGCGTGTGGAAGGGACGCCGCCGGCCAGCGTTGCGCGGATGTCGCCGTTGATCGGGATGATCCACGAGCACTTCGACGGCGCACATCCGCTGGATTTTCTGCATCCGAAGCAGCCTCCGCCTCCTCCCAACTACTATCGGCGAGTTGCCGTGTGCGCGGCGGCCGCGCTCGCACTGGTCGGTATCGGGGCCTATTACCTGTGGGATGTCCGCCAGCAAGCAGCGATGGAGATTGCCGAACTGCGCAAATCGCTCGACAACACCAACGCCAAGCTCGAGAAAATCAAGCAGAAGCAGGCCGTGGTGGATGCCGTCTGGCGTTGGGAAACCGACAACGTCAATTGGCTGGACGAACTGTATGATCTCACGCAACGGTTCCCCAACGGGCGAGATGCCATCATTCGACGTTTGACCATCTCACCAGGTCGTGCGGAGGAGCTGGTGATGGATCTTTACGTGCAGGTCCGCGACCCGGCCATCGTGACCCAACTCGGTGACCAGCTGCGCGACGCGTTCCACGACGTGCGCAACAAGGGTGTGTCGGAACAGTCGTCATCGACCGACTACCCGTGGCAGTTCGAAACCCGTATCACGCTGCGCAAACGCGACGTGGACGAATACCGCAAGAGTATGCCGGACGTCCCGCGTGATGGAAATATCGCTGCCACGCCCTGGACGGCGGTGGAGAAACAATAGGCGACCTATGAACATTCCTCGAAACCGCTGGCTGCTGATCGGCTTGGGATCGGTGGTACTGTTTTTTGCCGCCGACCAGGGTTACCGCCGTCTGTATGAAGAACCAGTCCAGGAACATGAGCGTTTGAAGGAACAGCTTGGCAAACGCCTGACATCGGCCAAGACGGAGATGGCGAAGTCCAAACGCGTGGGCGAGCAACTCGAAAAGCTGGAACAGAAATCACTCCCCTGGGACGCCGAAATGGCCCGCGCCCGCTACCAGGACTGGCTGGTGCAAATTGCCAAGGATGCCAAGCTGACCAACACGAGCGTCGATTCCGGCGACCCGGTGTCGACCACCATGTCCGGCGGCAAGGGCAAGCGACCGGTGGAAGTCTTCAAGCGATTCTCCTTTTCGCTGCGCGGTCGCGGTGAGTTCGGACAAGTGACCAAGTTCCTGTACGACTTCTACCGGGGCGGCCACTTACAGAAAGTGCGTTCGATGTCGCTGAACCCCGTTGGACAGGGACAGGAAGTCGATGTGAGTCTCTCCATCGAGGCGCTGGCTCTGCCCAACGCCGATCGCGAATCGGAACTGACCACCCTGGTCTCCGAACAGCTGGCACAGACCGATGTCCGCGATTATCAGTTGATCGCGCGCCGCAACTTTTTCGGCAGTGGCGGCACCGAGTCGACGTGGAAACAAATCCAGCTGTCGGCGATCACGACCGATGTGCGGGGCGTGGGCGAAGCCTGGTTCCACGTGGGACCGCAGACCGAAACCCAGATTCTGCAGCTCGGTCAAGTTCTCACGATGCCCTCGTTCGAAGTGCGGATCGTAAGTCTCGATGAGACAACGGCCACCGTCAGTGTCGACGGCCGCCTCTATCGACTCGCCATCGGGCAGAATCTGGCTGAGGCCGTGCCGGTCACCGATACTCCCCCAGCCCAGCCAGCTTCGTCATAGTCCCGGATTTCTGGATTGACCGGTGTGGATGAATCGGTTACCGTCCCCACCGCTTGTCGTGGCGCAGTCAGCTTGTCTTGCGCCGTAACACCACTTACACGACGAACACCCAAGGGACTGGGTACCGTGTCAAGGGTTCACAGAAACATTCCGGCGCTATTGTCTTTGTGCCTGGCTGTGGCGACCATCGCCTGGTCCGGTACGCTGTTTGGCCAGGGTACCGGGAAAGCGGAATACGAAGTGTATCCGTGCCGGTACAAGCCGGTGCGCGCCGTGGAGGGCATGTTGGCGGACCTGCTGCCGAACGATCCGAGCGTTCACCTGGTCGTCGACGAGAAGTCCAATTCGTTGCTCTTGCGCGGGCCAGCCGAGGTGCAGAAGTTGGCCAAGTCGCTGTTGGAGCAAGTGGATCGAGCGGCCGCGGCGCCGGCCAGTTTGCAGCCAGACACGAGCGTCGTCCAGGTGTATGACGTACCGGCCGTTGACCTGGATCGCTGGGCGGGTGTGATTCGAGCACTCAGCGGCCAGCGCGACGACGTGCGGATTACGACGTCCCGCGAAGCCAGTCAGGTGATCGTTCTGGCGCCGCCGGAACTGCACGGGGTAGTCGCCGCGCGGTTAACACAGGGACTGCGTCCGGCATCTGAGGCGGACGCGTCCAGGCCGCCGGGGACGCCGCTGCCACCGGGCGGGGACGTGGAACGCGTCCTGCAACTCCGAGCGTTGGATGCCGAGGGGATGCAGCAGCGACTGATTGCCTTGTTTGGTCGTCGTCTGCGCGTGGCTCAGCGAACCGGGACCGAAGTCTTCGTGTTGCCGGTGGAGCAGCAACGAGTGCTGGAGTTCTACGTCGACCGGGGTCTCCGAGCGGTGCGAGCCCGCGGGCCGGAACCGCTGGTCGAGCAATTCGCAAAACTGGTGGACGCGCTCGATGCGGGCAGTCAACCGGGCCAGAAGACGCGCGCGCTGCACGTGGAGCGGGCCGCTCCGGATCAGCTGCAGGAAGCGGTCGACGCGTATCGCGGGAAGACGCCCGCGACGACCTCTCCCGGTCCCCAGGCTGGTGACCAGTCCAACAACCTGGCGGTTCCGAACACCCGTCCTGTCCGGCTGGTCAGTTATCTGCAGCAGACCGCACCCAGTGGGGGAGAGGCACTACCTGCCGCAGTGCCGGCGGACGAAATGGGCACGGTCGTCCCCAACGTTCCGGGACTCAACGACCTCGAGATCCAGACGTTGCCCGACCTGGACGTCATCATTCTCCGCGGCCGCGACCAGGACGTGGAACAACTCACGAAGATCATCCGCGAATTAGAGCGGTTGAGCGCGGAGACCAAACCACGCATCCACATCTACCCCCTGAAATACACGCTGGGCGCGTCACTCGTACAGATCATCGAGACGGTCCAGACGGAACTGGTGGGTGGGCGCCAAGGTCGCGTGACGATTACTCCGCTGATCAAGCCCAACGCCGTGTTGCTGATCGGTTGGGGCGAAGCGGTGGAATCGATCATTGAGCTGATCGGCAAGTTGGATCAGCCGGTGCCCCCCGAGTCGCAGTTCTCGGTGTTCTCGCTCAAGCATGCGGTCGCCACCACGGTCCAGCAGACCATTCAACAGTTCTTCGGGACGCGTACCGGCCTGGGTCCCAAAGTTCAGGCGGCCGTGGACTCGCGCACGAATTCACTCATCGTTTACGCGTCGCCACGCGATATGGCGGAGGTTCAACGTCTGGTGGAAGAACTGGATGTATCGCAGAGCGGGTCCGTGAATCGGGCCCAGATCTTCCAGGTCCAGAACGCCCTGGCGACGGACGTGGCCGATACCTTGGAACAGATGATCACCGCGGCCCAGGCCGGGCAAAGCGGCCGATCCGCCGTGCTGGAACTCCTGTCGGTGGATGAACAGGGCCAGGAGATCCTGCGTTCCGGCATGCTCAATGAAATCAAGATCACGCCGAACGCGCGCAACAACACGCTGATCGTGACCGGACCGCGCGACGCGATGACGCTGATCCAGGCCTTCATCCATCAGCTCGACGCGCCGGGAGATCGGGCCCAGATCAAGGTATTTCGTGTCATCAACGGAGACGCGACGAACCTGGTCACCATGCTGCGGTCGTTGATGCCATCGCAGGTGGGGCAGACGATGGGTCCGCAACTTCCCAATGCCCCGGAAGAAGAGTCCCTTGTCCCGCTGCGGTTTTCGGTCGAAGTGCGCAGCAACAGCATCATCGCCATCGGCTCGGAAGGGGATCTGCGGATCGTGGAAGCCTTGCTGAACCGGCTCGACCAGAGCGAATCGATGAATCGCAAGAACGTGATCTACATGCTCAAGAATTCGCCGGCTGTCGACGTGGCGACTTCGATTAACCAGTTCTTGCAGAGCCAGCGGCAGTTGGAGGCCGCCGAACCCGGTCAGTCGAATCCGTTCCAGGATCTGGAGCGGGAAGTGATCGTCGTCCCCGAACCGGTGGGTAACCGGCTGATCGTCAGTGCGACACCGCGGTATTTTGACGAGATTACGCAATTGATCGAGAAGCTGGACGAACCGCCTCCCCAGGTTGTGATCCAGGTGCTGATCGCCGAAGTCGCGCTCGGCGACCGTGATGAACTGGGTGTTGAATTGGGGTTGCAGGATTCCGTGCTGTTCGACCGCAGCCTCCTGGGCGATCTGGTCACGACCACCAGTTCCACCCAGGTTTCGAATCCGAGTGGCATCCTGACGACCACTCAAGAAATCGTTCGTGCAGCGACGAACGCTCCTGGTTTCGACTTCAACAACAAACCAATCGGCAACAGCGGCGCAACATCCTCCCTGGACACCAGCAAAACCTTTGGAGGTCAAGCACTTTCGAACTTCGCTCTCGGGCGCATGAATGACGATGCGGGCTTCGGCGGGCTTGTGCTCTCGGCCAGCAGCCAGAACATCAGCATCTTGATTCGGGCGCTGCAGGAGACGCGCAAGATGCAGATTCTCAGCCGACCGTTGGTCCGCACGCTCGATAACCAGCCGGCGTTCATCCAGGTGGGGCAGCGCGTCCCCCGGATTGTCGGCTCAACGGTCAATATGAATGGTCAGTCGAACTCCATTAGTCTCGAGAACGTCGGTCTGATTCTGGGTGTTACGCCGCGCATCAGTCCGGATGGAAACGTGGTGATGGAGATTGACGCCGAAAAATCGAAAGTCGGTCCGGAGGAGGAGGGAATTCCGGTGGCCGTGTCGTTCGACGGCACCATCATCCGTTCGCCGCGGGTGGACACCGTGACCGCTCAGGCCACCGTCAGTGTGGCTGATGGCGAGACCGTGGTGCTGGGCGGCATGATCTCCACAGAAAAAGAAACGGTCGAACGACGAGCGCCCTTTCTGTCAGACATTCCCGTGCTGGGGTATCTCTTCCGCTACGACGCCAGGGACGAGAAACGGATGGAGATGTTGATCATACTCACGCCACGCGTGATCCGGTCCCGCGACGATGGCGAACGGATCAAGCAGGCCGAGTTTGCGCATGAACTGGTGCGCGGCGGATGTCTACGATTTGTATGGCGATGCGGGCCTGGGCTTCCAGTCGAGTTTGTCGCTGCCGACGGACGAGTTGGATACGGAAGTCATCTATCCCGATCAGAATCCGCGGGGCGAAACCTCGGCAGCGCCGATCGAAGTCCCGGTGGGGCAGCCAGCCCGAGGCCCTGACGGGCGAGCACTGGCGCCTGGCCCGTTGCCTGCGGGCACGCAGCCCACGCCGACGAACGCACAGGGGGCCGCAGTCCCGCCCGCCTTTTCCACCCAGGCGGCGCGACGGCCACGCGGCACGACGCCGATTGGTTCGGTTGGGGTGGGGAACCCCGGGCCCTCGACACCCGCTCCCCATGCCCCCGCGTATGTGCCCGAGCCCCAGCGCACGACGGCGTCCGCTCCGGCACTGCAGCCACCGCTCTACGGACCCCAACCGCCGAATTCATGGAACGACCCGAGAAGATGACCCGACAGCCGATTCCGCCGTTGGCCATGTTCGTACTGCTCCTCGTCGTTGGACTGGGAGTCGGTGGGTGCGCACCCTTGGACCTCCACAAAATGCGGTTCCCCTGGCAGGACCAAGACGACGAACTGGTCCCACCGGCACGCATGGTGACCTTCTGGTCGGACACCGTCTTACACCAGCCGGGAAAGCCGGCCGTGCGTGGTTTCGGAGGCCGGATCTTCTTCTACGGCGAAGATGATTCCGACCCGATCGAAGTCGATGGGTCTCTGGTTGTGTACGCGTTTGACTCCGAGGACTACGATCCATCGCAACAGCGGCCCGAGAAGAAGTACGTTTTTCCCGCGGACCAGCTGCAGGAGCACTTCAGCAATTCGGACATGGGTCCATCGTACAGCGTCTGGCTGCCGTGGGACGAAGTACTCGGTCCGACGCGCAATTTGAGTCTTGTGAGCCGGTTTGAAGGACGTGAGGGTGGCGTCGTCATCTCGGAACCGGTCAATAAGCTCTTGCCGGGTAGCTCCACAGCCAATACGGTTCGTGTGGAAAGTTCGCAGCGGGAGTTGGTCGGACAACTCCAGCGTACGGCGTACGAGCAGCCCATCCCGCCACCCCACGACACCGTCCTGCCGCAACCGGTCAAGGAGGCCGGCCGCCAGTTGCCGGCCGAATCGATCGATCTGCCACCCGGCTTCATCCGCCGCTATCAGAAAGACGCGCCGGCCGCAGATGCTAGTAGGAACGCGCGGTCGGGACAGACGACGCCGGCCGCGGCAAGGGAACTCCATGGCTCAGCGTCGTCCACGCCTTCCACGGTGTCTGCCGTTGACGGACTGCCGATAGCGAGTCCTCCGAATCCTGCAGTGCCGGATTTACCTGTAATTGGTTCTGAATTGCCGAGATTCCCGGCTCGAAGGTCAGGAGAATCTCTGCGAGCTCGCGGTCAGCTTCGGAAAGGACCTCACCCTGCAGGATGGCAGTCCTCCCTTCCATCCACACCGCGATCCGGTTGGGCCCGGACAATTGGGGTGAGCGGGCCAGCGTCTCAAGTGCCTGCCGAGCAGGAACCCGCGTATCCGGAACAGGAGCTGCCGCGAAACTGAGCTCCAGACGCGGATAATAGGGCGTTCCGCGTGGCACCGGCGGCAGAGGCTGGTTCACCGATTCCGAACGGTCCACACGCCGCGTCAGCCCCTGGGTGGACGACACGAGTTGTTGTCGGAGGGCCCGCGCCTGCAACGCACCGACGAACCGCTGAATGTCGCGAATGTCACTGCCGACGAAGTCGGACGCGCACCGGTTCTGACGCAGGAAACGCTCATTACCCTGCAGGGTCCCCACATCTTCCTGCTCGAGCGATGCCCCGGGCACGGGACGCCTCGCCAGCGGCTGGCCCACGCTGCGTGCCCCAAACATCTGTCCGTGTGCCGTGTCCGCTCCTTCGGCCAGCACCAGTACGAACACCCCTACGGCAGTGATCGTGATCTTACGCATTGGCTTGCCTCGTCACAGCACACCCTATCCCTCACGACGCCTCGTGGGGGATGATGGCAATGGCCTCAATTTCACACAACAGGTCAGGGCGACACACCCCAGCTTCCACGAACGAGTTGGGCAGCCCACTCAATCCCCAGTTCTGCCAGATGTCGAGGAACGTCGGCAGATAGCTCCGCCGCTTCAGGTAGGTGATCACCTGCACCAGGTCGGCAAACGTGCTGTTCTGAGCCCGCAGCAGTTCCTGCACGTTGAGCAGCATGCGTTCCGTCTGTCGGCGAATGTCATCCAGATGCACGGTCGCTCCGCTTTCGTCGACGCTGGCCGTGCCCGAAATGTAGAGCACGGTCTTCTCGGGCAGGACGACCTTCATGCCGCGCGAAAACGCGGAACCGTACTCGTCGGCTTCATTCAACGTAGGCGTGTGCATGACCTCCACGTCCACGCCGTCGGCGTCCAGGAGCGAGTAGAGGTCGAAACAACAGAGCGCCCCGGCGGATACAACCCCGCCCGGATCCCCGTGCTGGCCGGCAATCGAGTCACGTGCTCCCGCTCAAAGAAAACGTTCCGGGAACGATTGAATTCGTCGTAGTCGCGATCGATGTCATCCAGGTAGCACCAGGTCCGCAGGACGTCGGGAAACGTCGCACCGTGCGCCGCCAGCATCGGAACCGCCTTGGCAAACATCGTGTCCGATTGCGCGCGGAAATCTGCGGGAATCGTCCCGTCCGGCTGCGAGCCGTTGATGTGCATGATGTACAGGTGCCGGCGGTCCCCAATATGAACGATCTTCTTGGTCGTGCGCGGCGCGATTTCCGGAAATGACTCCACAATCACCTTGCTGTTGCCGTTGGGAATCACGGCCTGGACCTGCAGCTCAAACGCCTGCTGCGAATTGCAGGGAGGCTGATTGATGTAGCTGGCGGCCGGCAGCTCTTCGCCCGTGACACCGGCGTCCAGGTACGCCTCGCGGCGGACTTCCCGGAAGGTCTCAAAATCGTGCGCAATGTCCCGGAAGAAGACGCGCTCCAAAATGATGTCGCTCATCTTTGCGCCAGCCCGGTGCAGCAGACGAGGCAGGCAGCCGTAGAACTTCGACACCTGTTCCCGCGGCGATCCCTCTTCGATCATCGGTCCGCAGCGCACAAAGACCTCGATCGATAACGACGTCGTGATGACGACCACTTCGCCACTGCAGGCCCCGTCGCCCTTGGTGCAACACTGGCATTCCCGCCTGGGTGTCAACAACGATGCCATTATTACCTCCGAAACGTATGCCGGATCCGATCCTGAACAATGACAATTGGGAGCCAGCGGTCTACGCGCCGCGGGCCATGCCGGGGAGCACCAACAAATACCTCGGTAGCCTCTAGTATGGTTTCAACGGTTCGGCGCGTCGACCGGTAACAGCAAAGTAGTGCAAGATGATCAGAATAAACAGTTTGTGACGAAAATGCCCGATCTGCCGGGGCCAGTCCGCAGGTCCGGCCGCGAGGGTCGGCAACGCGGGTGGGTTTCTCAAGAACGCCGGAAAAGGTCGGGCACGACCACTGTACGGGGAAGGTTGGTGGAGGCAGGCTTCGATCAGCAACGTGCGGTCATCGCAAGGTTGTGTACCCAACGAGTCGCACGTACGTATATCATGCGGCGGTGGACCGGTAAAGTAGGGAGTGCGCATACCCATGCGTATGCTACGTGAGAGCCAGGATCAGAGTTTGACGCGCCTCGTGAAATTCGTCCAGGATGACCCCGCCACACGCCGGCCAGAGAGCGAGACGCGGCCGACGTCGTTGATTACGATGGAAACGGCAAGTCGGCAGGACCTCCACCAGCGTGGTCCGCGGCAGGATTTGCCACCTTCTAGGGGGCTGACGCGGCTTGCGGTGAGCCTCCCTTCGTCAGGTTGGGGATATTCGGACACATCCCGTGGAGTTGGCAGAATGCGGCAGCACGTGCGACGATATCTGGCTCTGAGCCTGACCGCCTTGAGTGGTATTTCCACGGCCCTGATGCCCGCCGCCAAGGCCGCCGACCCTCCCATGCGATTTACGGACGTGACGGTCCCTGCCGGCATCGCATTCCAGCATGTGATGGGCGACGACCAGATGAGCAACATCGTGGAAGCGTCCGGAGTCGGTTGTGCCTGGTTGGATTTCGATGGCGACGGCTGGCTCGACATCTATCTGGTCAACGGTGTTTTTCGGGACGACTTGAATGACGGGCAAGTCGCCGACAAGGAAATGCGGCGTCAAGCCACCGATCGGCTCTATCGCAACCGTGGGGATGGCACGTTCGAAGATGTCACCGAGCGAGCGGGCATCCTGCCGGGCGGCTATGGCATGGGGGTGGCCGTCGCCGACTACGACGACGATGGACGGCGTGACTTGTACGTGACGAATTATGGCCCGAATCGTTTGTATCACAATCTGGGTGACGGCAGGTTTGAAGAGGTCGCCGAGAAGGCGGGAGTCGCCGATAGCGGTTTCTCGGTGGGGTCCACTTTCGTCGATTACGACGGAGACGGTCGCCTGGACCTCTACGTGGGCAATTACCTCGATTACGTTCCCGACTTCAACACCCGCGACGGATTCCCTGGGCCCACGGCCTATCAGGGGCAAGTCAATCGACTGTACCGCAACGTCGGAGGTGGAGGGTTCCAGGACGTGACTCAGGAGGCAGGCTTCGACAAGTATCCAGGGCACACGATGGGCGTGGGGATCATCGACTACAACGACGACGGACGGTGGGACTTGTTTGTCGCCAACGATGCCATGGAGAACTTCCTCTTCGACAACAAAGGTAACGGCCAGTTTGAGGAGAACGCCCTGTTGGCGAACGTCGCGTACGGCGCGGATGGAGATGCTCGCGGTTCGATGGGAGCGGAGGTGGGAGACGCGAATGGGGACGGCCGGTTCGATCTGTTTGTTCCCGATTTCACTTTGACCTGCCTGTACATCAATCAGGGAGACGGGTTCTTTGACGACCAGGCGCAGCCAGGCGGGCATCGCCCTGGCCTGCTCGCGATATGTTTCGTGGGGTGCGGCCCTGGCAGATCTGGATCTGGACACGGATCTCGACATCTACGTCTCCAACGGCGACGCGCGGCAGTTGCTGGGTCAACCCGATCTGCTATTTCTCAACGATGGTCGGGGGTTGTTCAGCGAAGTGTCGCACGAGGCGGGCATCGCCTCTCTGCCGCTGCGGGTTGGTCGGGGGGTCGCGGCCGGTGACATGGACAACGACGGTGACCTGGATCTGTTGATCACCAACCTCAATGATCGGCCCGTTCTGTTGCGCAACGACACGCCACGCCTGGACCGCCATTGGTTGTTGGTGGACCTGGTCGGTCAGGACGGGCAGGCCAATCGCGACGCGATCGGTGCGATCGTCACGTGCCGGGTGACGCCACCGGCCGGGGACTCGACCTCGCTGCTCCGTCTGCGCTGCGCCAGCGGAAGCTACATGTCGGTGCACGACCAGCGCCTGCATTTCGGTCTGGGAATGGCCGAAGTCGTCGCCGAACTGACCGTCCGCTGGCCGGATGGTGCCGTGCAGACCATGCAGGACGTGAAAGCCGACCAGGTACTGCGGCTGCGCCGCAGTAGAGAGAGATGGAGAGGAGAAAGTAGAGAGGAGGAGCACTTCCGTCTCTGTTCTACTTTCTCCTTTCTCCTCTCTGCTCTCTGCTCTCTGCTCTCTCCTCTCTGCTTTCGCTTCTCTCATTCGCCTGCCAGATCTGTCCTGAGTGGACGTCGAGGGCGGTGAGCCAGCCGCCGGCAAAACAGCAGGTGTCGATGCATTTCAGATGGCCCAGATCCAAGATGTCTCCGCCAAACTGTGGTGTGTGGCCCACAATGGCGGTTTTTCCGGACCGGTGAGGCGGCGGGACGATGGACGAGATATGTGTCCAGAACAGCGTTGCGTCCGGTTGATCGTCCAGTGCGCGATCGGCGATGTAATTGGCGTGCATGAACAGGTGCGTCTCGGTTTCGAAAAACCGCCGGCACTGGTGTAAGAACTCCCAATGCAGCGCGTCGACGCGCGCCAGCTCGCCATCGTAGCTGAGCAGTGTTTCATAGCCCCCGTAGCGTTCCCAGAAGAGTGCCGGCATATCGCCCGACCACACCGACAGCATCATGATTTCATGGTTGCCCAGCAGTGGGATCAGGGAACACTGCCGCTGCAAATCGAGCAATTTCTCCAGCACGCCGCGGCTGTCCGGACCGCGGTCGACGTAGTCGCCCAACAGGACCAGTGTGTCGGTGGCGGTGGGTACCAGCATGTCGATGAGAGTGGCCAGCGCCTGCGCACAACCGTGAATGTCGCCGATGGCTATCGTTCGGTTCAAGGGATTAGTTCATCGAGGGGTCATCGGGAACGCGGAGGTGTTTGATCGTGGGCGAGAGGATTTCCAGGCCAATGCGACGGGACACGCGATTCCACAGGTCGTCCTGGTCGGAAAAGACATCCTCACGCGTGGCAGCCTCGGTCAGCCAGCCGCCCGCCTCCAGTTCGCCGTCCAGTTGGCCGGCGGCCCAGCCGGAGTAGCCGACGAACAAGCGCACGGGGTCCTGGGATGTTGTCACGATCTGAATGATCGCATCCTGGTTCGACGCGAAGTACACGCCGCGTGTGATTTCCAATTCGCTGTGGGCCAGATCGCCGTGTACCGCGATCAACGGACCAGCCACGGGGCCCCCTACGTGCACCGGCTCCTGGCTGTCGCAGGGCTGTTCGCTGATCAACTTCCAAAGATCGGCAATCGTGTTGTTGGTCGGCCGATTCAATACCACACCGAATGCACCTTCCTCGTCGTGCTGAATCATCAACACGACGCTGCGGAAGAAATTCGGATCCGCCAAATGAGGCGAAGCCACCAGAAACTGTCCCTGCAGTGATTTCATCGCCACACTCTTCGAGACTCCCCGCCGTCGCACGGACTCGAATCCGATCCCAGGGGGAGCGGCATGAACTCCGCTCGACACCACGCTGCATGTGATTCTACTTGTCCGCAGGGGTCCTGGCGAACCGGGAGCCGGAAGAAAACGGCCCGGTTCTTGCCGGAAAAATCGCCGACCCGTCCGGGTTTCCCTGACCCGGTTGCCCAGCGGCCCACCACCCGATTCGGCGTTTCTTCGTGGCCTCACAGCACCTCAGGGCTGCCAGGACTCCTCCCATATGCAACCGCCCCACGACCAGCCCACGCCAAACCCCACCAGCATGCTGCGGATCCCCGGCCGCAATTTCCCGGCAGTTCGCAGGCGGTCGATGACGATGGGAATCGTCGACGAAACCGTGTTTCCGCAGTCCTCCAGCACGACCGGCATCCGCTCCGCGTCCAGGTTCAGGCGATCGTACAAATACGCCATCATCTTGTACGTGGCCTGATGCAGGAGATAGAAGTCGATGTCCTGAGACGTCAGGCCCGCGGTCGTAAGCACCTGGTTCACCAATTGGGGGACCGCATCGACCGTGAACGTGATCAGCGCCGGTCCATCCATATACAGAGCGCTCTCCCACCGCTGCCGATGCCGCGGCGTGTGCGCCTGCTGCGGGGCACGAATCCCTCCCTTGGTCATCAACAGTGTGTCCGCACCACTGCCGTCCGTGCCGTAGCAGAATCCCACGAGACTGGGGCGATCGGCCGCCTCAATCAGCGTTGCTGCGGCACCATCCCCGAAAATCGTCCGCAAACTGCGATCTTCCGAGTGGATATACTTCGTGTACGTTTCGGCCGTAATCAACAGCACTCGCCGCACCGACCCCGTACGAATCAGTCCGTCGGCAAGGGCCAGTCCGTACACGAATCCCGAACAGCCGAGATTGAAGTCGAGAGCCCCCACCGACGTACGCAGTCGTAGCCGCTCCTGCATCAGGCAAGCGGTCGTCGGCAGCGGATAGTCCGGACTCTGCGTGCAGAACAACAGAAAATCGATCGACGACCGGTCGATCGAGTAACGCTCGAACAGTGCTTCTGCCGCCTGGACACCCAGATCGGAAGCGCATTCGTCAGGAGCTGCGACGTGCCGCGCAGAGATCCCCGTCTTCTCGTAGATCAGCTTCAAGTCCCAGTGCGGGAACTCCGCCTGCAACTGGTCGTTCGTCTCCACTCGTTCCGGTAGGTGAATGGCGACGGGCCCCACGGCTGCATACTTCACGACCGACTGCCTTTCTGACCGCTGCCTTCCGCCATCGGGCCAGCACCGTCCGCTGGAAACGCTCGTTCACGCAGGCTGCCTGGTTTGCCTTAAGCCCCACGGTTCCCAGTGGCCGACGCGCCAAACACGATACACGGCCTACTGCAGGTGGTCAATTGGAAGTGGACGCCCGTCAGGCCGTGCCTGATCCCGGTCGCTGCTCACCTGGCGCGGCGATCGAACCCACGACCGGGCGATCCACCAAGTCGGGCGGTGCCCCTCCTACGGGGCGATGGACCATGCCGCGCCATCGCCTCGGGACCGAGACTTCCGCGACGGCGCATCGGCCACCGCCCGTGTTTTCGCCTTGACCGACTGACCTCAAAGGCTAAAATCGCCCCCCGCGTGCCAGAACAAATCGACGCCCAAACGGCCCTCTGTCATGGGTGAACGCACCGTGATGCGCAGATTACAGTACCACTGTCTCGGGTGCGGCATCGTGCTCGTCTGCGGCATCTTGCTGGCCGACCAGTGGGCCGACGTGCGCCAGGTCGGTCGGTTTCAACTGCGCGCTAATTTCGCGTTGGACGGACACGAGCGTTTGATTGGCGAACTCGAGCAACTCGACCGCGACCTGCAGTCGAACCTGGCCTGTCAGGCGACAGCAGAGCCGATTCACCTCATTCTGTTTCGCGATCAAGAGTCTTACGCCCACTACCTGAAACGCTATTTCGACGGTGCTCCGGTTCGTCGGGCCTTGTTCATCAAGGGATCGATGCCCGGTTGGGTGTTCGCATACCTGAACGCCGACTTCGAGGTCGACCTGCGTCACGAAACGACGCACGCGATCTTGCACGGTCAGCTGCCGAAGGTACCGCTGTGGCTTGATGAGGGCCTGGCCGAGTACTATGAAGTGGCCAGCGACAAGCGGATCTACGAACACCCTTATCTATCATCGACCCGGTGGGAAGCGCGGTTCTATCGTGTTGCGTCGCTTAAACAACTCGAGCGCTTGGACGACGTGACCCAGATGGGAAAGGAGGACTATCGAGCCGCCTGGTCGTGGATCCACTTCATGGTGCACGGGCCGCGCGCGGCCCACCAGGAACTGGTCGCATATCTGGCCGAGCTGCGTGGAAACAAGAACCCGGGAAGCCTCCGTGATCGGCTGTATGCCGCCATTCCCGATCTGGACCGGCAATACCTCAAGCATTTCCGCAACTGGCATCGCTGAACGACTGACCGGTAGGATTTACCGCACGGCGGACTTTTCCTGCTCCGCACACCTCGGTTTGTCCGAAATTCAGTCCTGCAGAACCCGCTCTGCCGGGAATTCTTCCATACCACCTCCGAGCGCAAAGGAATGCGTCGTTGAGTGCTGCAAGTCAGTTAAAATATCTGCATCTTGCCTATTTTGCGAAACCTGTGGCGGATCGCGTTGTTTACCGCATGATCCGAAATACCCGAGCGGGTCACCTGGTCGGAATCGGACTGGGTTGCGGCCGCCTGGTTCGGAACATGATTCAGCTGGCGTCTGAGCTCACGCACAGAGACCAGGTGCGATTCACGGGCATTGACTTGTTCGAATCGCGTCCGACCACGGTTTCCGGTTTATCGCTGAAGCAAGCTCACAGCCTCCTGAAGTCGTTGAAGGCTCGCGTGCACCTGGTTCCGGGAGACCCGTTTTCGGCTTTGGCCCGGACGGCCAATTCATTGCCCGATACCGATCTCGTGGTCATTCGCGCGGATCAGGAGGAGGCCTCACTGGCACGTGCGTGGTTCTACCTGCCACGCATGCTTCACGCAGGGTCGGTCGTCTTGATCGAGACGATGGGAAGTGACGGACAGACGAGGACCTACCAGTCGCTGAGTCTGGATGCCGTCAGCAAACTGGCTGGTGCCCACACGGTCCATCGTCGTGCGGCCTAAGGCCCCTTCAGCTCGTCACGCCGTGATAGTCCCGGTACCAGTCGACGAACCGCTGTATTCCCACCTCAATGGGCGTGGACGGATGAAAGCCCACATCACGCATCAGGTCATCCACATCGGCATAGGTGGCGGGCACATCCCCCGGTTGCATCGGCAATAGGTTCCGGCGGGCGGTCTTTCCCAACGCTTTTTCCAGAGTGGCAATAAAGTACTGCAATTCGACCGGCTGATGGTTGCCGAGGTTGTAGATCCTATAGGGAGCTCGGCTGGTCCCCGGATCCGGACGTTCGCCGGACCACGTCTCGTCGGGTTTCGGGATCCGGTCGGCGACGCGGATGACTCCCTCGACGATGTCATCCACATAGGTGAAATCCCGCCGCATCTTGCCCTCGTTGAACACGTTGATCGGTTGGTCTTCGAGGATGGCCTTAGTGAACAGGTACAGGGCCATATCCGGTCGTCCCCAGGGTCCGTAGACCGTGAAAAACCGCAGGCCGGTCGTCGGCAGCCCGTAGAGGTGGCTATAGGTATGGGCCATCAGCTCATTGGCCTTCTTGGTGGCCGCGTAGAGGCTCACCGGATGATCGACGTTGTGGTGCACGGAAAATGGCATTTGCGTATTCGCACCGTACACGGAGCTGGACGAGGCATACACCAGGTGTCCTACCCGAGCCTGGCGACAGCCTTCCAGGATGTTGACGAAGCCCACGAGGTTGCTGTCCACATAGGCGTGCGGGTTGGTCAGCGAGTAGCGCACGCCGGCTTGGGCGGCCAGGTGAATGACCCCATCAAAGCGGTGGTCGCGAAACAGCTCGGCGATCCCGTTTCGATCAGCGAGGTCCCGACGCAGAAAAGTGAAGCCGCTCCGCCCAGCCAGCTGAGCCAGTCGATCTTGCTTCAGCCGGACGTCGTAATAGTCGTTCAGGTTGTCGAGACCCACGATCGTATCACCGCGCTGGAGCAGCCGGTCGGAAAGGTGAAAGCCGATGAACCCCGCCGCGCCGGTGACCAGGATGTTCGCCATGACAACACCTCGAAGGCACAAACCCACTGATTCGCATAACCGCTGCAGTTGACCGCATCGGAGCCACCCGCACGACCGTGACCCCTGCAAGAGAACGCGTATACGTCAGATTCTAGTTTGCGGCGTGGATCCGCGTCGAGACAGCAAGCGATCCGATCCACGGTCGAGTCGACGCTCGACAATTTGCACGCCATGCTATACTTATACGAAATTCGGACGGCGGCATGGAACTAAAGATTGACAGAGGACAGGCATGAGTACTGCATTGCCAGCCAAACACCCGCTTCTGGCGGCGATCGAAAACCAGACCGCCGTAATTGGCATTGTCGGACTTGGATACGTCGGTCTGCCGCTGGTGCAGGCCTTCATGAACGCCGGATTCCGCACGATGGGATACGACGTCGACGAATCCAAAGTCGACAAACTGCGGGAGGGGAAAAGCTACATCGGCCATATCACGGGCGAGTGGATCGCGGACTGCATCAAGGACGAGAGGTTCGTTCCGACCGCCGACATGTCGCGGTTGGCGGAATCGGACGCCATTCTGATCTGTGTGCCGACGCCGCTGAGTGAGAGTCGTGATCCGGACCTGACGTATGTCGAGGACACGACGCGCATGATCGCCAAGACGCTGCGTCCCGGTCAGCTCGTCGTACTGGAAAGCACCACCTATCCGGGCACGACCCGCGATGTCATGCTCCCCATCCTGGCTGCCACCGGTCTCAAGGTCGGCGAGGACTTCTTCCTGGCCTACAGCCCGGAGCGCGAGGATCCGGGCAACATCGATTTTTCGGCCAGCGGAATTCCCAAGGTCGTCGGTGGGATTGATTCACTGAGTGCGGAAATCGCCAATGCGATGTACTCCGCGGGCCGTGGTGCGCACGATCCCCGTGTCCACGTGCGAGGTGGCCGAAGCCTGCAAGATCCTGGAAAATACCTATCGTTCGGTGAACATTGCCATGGTCAACGAACTGAAGATGCTCTTCGACCGCATTGGCATCGATGTCTGGGAAGTGATCGACGCGGCCAAGACGAAGCCGTTCGGGTTCCAGGCCTTTTACCCGGCCCGGGGCTCGGCGGACACTGTATCCCGATCGACCCGTTCTATCTGAGTTGGGTGGCGCGCAAGTACGATATGTCCACGCGCTTCATCGAACTGGCGGGCGAGATCAACTACCTCCATGCCGAAGTATGTGATCAGCCGGACGATGGAAGCGCTCAACAGCGTCGGCAAGCCCATGCGCGGCAGTCGAGTCGGGATTCTGGGAGTGGCTTACAAGAAAGACGTCGATGATCCTCGGGAGAGTCCGTCCTTCAAACTCATGGAGTTGCTGCAGGCCAGCGGCGCGATCGTCAGCTACAACGATCCGCACATCCCGGTGCTGCCTTCCATGCGCCACTACGATGTGCCGCGGTTGGCCAGCGAGACGCTGACCTCCGAGTACCTGTCGTCGCTCGACTGCGTCTTGATCGCCACCGATCATTCCGCTTACGACTACGATTTCGTCGTCCGGTACGCGGCCCTGGTCGTCGACTCGCGCAATGCCACGAAGCACGTCAAGCACTCGCGAGGCAAGATCTGGAAGGCGTGACGGGGCAGCCTGCCGCCTGCCGCCTCCGGCCTGCCGCCTCCAGCCTCCCGCCTGCCCGGACCGTCCACTATACTCGGTGAACCGGGACTTGGCCCCGAGTCGGTGTGGCTGTGCGGTGCTGAGTTCCGCGAATTTTGCTTCTGTACTTCTGTTTGCTGATGGAAACTACGATGGTGTCACCATCCGATCGACCGCGTACGATGTTCCAGAAAATCTGGGATGAACATGTCGTGCATGCCGAGCCAGGCAAGCAAGCGATCTTGTATATCGATCTGCATCTGGTTCACGAAGTGACCAGTCCGCAGGCGTTTGAAGGGCTTGCGACTGGCCGGACGTAAGGTGCGACGACCGCGCGTTGACGATCGCGACCCCGGATCACAACATCCCGACGACGGACCGCGACATGCCGATTGCCGACCCGATTTCTCGGCAGCAGGTGGACACGCTGCGCAAGAACTGCCGCCAGTTTGGCGTCCGCCTGTACGACCTCGGACGATCCCGGACAGGGGATCGTGCATGTCATTGGGCCGGAACTCGGGTATACGCAGCCCGGCATGACGATCGTCTGCGGCGACAGCCACACGGCGACGCACGGGGCGTTCGGAGCGCTGGCGTTCGGCATCGGCACCAGCGAAGTCGAGCACGTGCTGGCCACGCAGACGCTGTTGCAGTCACAGCCGCAAAACGATGGAACTGCGGGTCGACGGCAACTTGCGCCGCGGCGTCACGGCCAAGGACCTGATTCTGTACCTGATCGGCCAGCTGACCACCGACGGTGGGACCGGCTACGTGTTCGAGTACACCGGCGATGCGATCCGCGCGCTGACCATGGAAGAGCGGATGACGGTCTGCAACATGTCGATTGAAGCCGGGGCGCGGGCCGGAATGATCGCGCCGGACGAGAAGACGTTCGACTACCTGCGCGAGCCGCGAGTTCGCGCCCGCCGATTTCGAGGCGGCTGTCGCTGCGCTGGCAGCAGCTGCCCTCGGATTCCGGAGCCACGCTTCGATGTCGTCAAAGTCTTCCAGGCGGAAGACATGGCGCCGCAAATCACCTGGGGAACGAATCCGGGTCAGGTGGTGGCGGTCACAGACGCCGTGCCGGACCCGGCCCGATTCGCGGATGAAACGGAGAGCAAGTCGGCGGCTCAGGCACTCGAATACATGGGGCTCCGGCCCGGCATGGCGCCGACCGACATCACCGTCGATCGCGTCTTCATCGGCTCGTGCACGAACTCGCGGATTGAAGATCTGCGAGCGGCCGCCGCGGTCGTGCAAGGACACCGCGTGTCCGATCGCGTGCACGCGATGGTCGTGCCGGGCAGTGCGCAGGTCAAAGTGCAGGCCGAGCAGGAAGGGCTGGACAAGATTTTTCGCGAAGCGGGGTTCGAATGGCGCGAAGCGGGCTGCAGCATGTGCCTGGCGATGAACCCCGACAAACTGGCCCCAGGCGAACGATGTGCTTCGACCAGCAACCGCAATTTCGAAGGCCGACAAGGCAAAGGGGGCCGCACGCACCTGGTGTCGCCGGCGATGGCCGCGGCCGCCGCCGTGCGCGGACATTTCGTGGACATTCGTGACTGGGATTATCGGTAGGCCGGACATTCCGCCACGCAGCAGACAACACAGGCAGCGACTCACAGCGCAGAAACGATGGAACCTTTCGCACACCGCGGTCTGGTCGCCACGCTGGATCGAGCCAACGTCGATACCGACCAGATCATCCCCAAGCAGTTTCTCAAGCGAATCGAACGAACCGGCTTTGGCCAGTATCTGTTCTTCGACTGGCGTTTCCGAAACGGCCGCGATAACCCGGAATTTGAACTGAACCAGCCGGAGTGACAGGACGCCATCGATCCTCGTTGCCCGCGCAACTTCGGCTCGGGGTCGAGCCGCGAACATGCGGTCTGGGCGCTGGCCGACTACGGATTCCGCGTGGTGATCGCCCCGAGCTTCGCCGACATCTTCTACAACAACTGCTTCAAGAACGGCGTGCTGCCCATCCGGTTGGATGAAGACACCGTGCAACGCCTGTTCGAACGGGTCGCGACCCAGGCGAGCTATCAGCTGACCGTGGATCTCGAGCAGTGCCGAATCAGCGATCATGGTTCGATCGACGTCCCGTTTGTCGTCGATGAGTTCCGCCGCCAGTCGCTGCTGGAGGGACTGGACGATATCGCCCTCACACTGCAACTTGCGGACAAGATCACGGCCTACGAGAAGCTGCGGGAGGCTGGAGGCTGCAGGCTGGAGGCTGGAGGCTGAAGGCTGAAGGCTGGAGGCTGGAGGCTGGAGGCTGAAGGCTGAAGGCTGAAGGCTGAAGGCTGGAGGCTGGAGGCTGGAGGCTGGAGGCTGGAGGCTGGAGGCTGGCATTGAGTACGCAGCACCTTGTACGAACTGGTTGTCTGGGGACCGTGGGGTGGTTTGAGCCGCGCGACGAGCGGGTCTACGACGCGGCACGCTCGTTGTCTGCCACACCGCACGCGGCCTGGAAGTGGGTGAGGTCCTGCTCGGCAGCCTTGACCGCCACGAGCCCGGCGACGGCGAACTCGTACGTCACATCACGCCAGCCGACGAGCTACAGATGCGGGATCACGTGCGCCAGCAATCGTACGCCTTTGAGGCGGGTCAGGCGGCATTGGAGCGGCACGGTGCCAGGGTAGCCCTGATCGATGTCGAACGGTTGTTCGACGGATCGTCCACCTACTTCTACGTCGTGGGAAACTTGGGAAGAGGATCGCACGATGTCATGCGTGAGCTAAGCGGCGAGTTAGGAACGGAGATTCGATTTCATGTGGTTGCCGCAACCACATCGACCGGATGTGGTGCGGCATGTGGCTCTGACGGTGGAGGCTGTTCGGCCGGCCGCTGCGCGACGTGTCCTGCCGTGGGTGTGTGCAAGAAGTGAATGACTCGCCGTCGCTCACGCAGGCCCGGCATGCCATGGAGAGTGGATCGGTGGATCCGATCGAGTTGGTCGATGGCTGCATCGCGGCGATCGATCGGCGGGAGGGCGAACTTCAGGCTTGGGTCCATGTCGATCGGAACAGGGGCGCGCGCCGCGGCGAGAGACTTGACCGCTGCCCGACGTGGCGGAGCCGTGTGTGGACCTCTGTTCGGCATCCCGTTCGGCGTCAAGGACATTATTGACGTCGCCGGCATGCCCACTCGCGCTGGGTCACCCTTGCGGCAACAACATGTGGCGGATGCCGACGCGGACATCGTGGCTCGCTTGCGCGCGGCGGGCGCCATCATGCTTGGCAAAACGGTAACCACTCAGTTTGCCTGTTTCGATCCTCCGGAAACTCGCAACCCGTGGAACCCAGAGCGAACTCCGGGCGGTTCCAGCAGTGGAAGTGCGGTGGCGGTGGCCACCGGCATGTGCCTCGCCGCTCTGGGCACGCAGACCGGTGGGTCGATCATTCGACCGGCGGCCTATTGCGGCGTGGTCGGCTTCAAGCCCACCTGGGGTGCCTGGAGCATGCAGGGGATTGTCCCGGTCAGTTTCCAGTTGGACCACGTGGGACCCTTGGCAACGGGGGTCGAAGACATCTGGCACATCTGGCGGGCGGTGGCCGCAGGGAATTCGGACGGTCCGGCTGGACTTCTGCCGCCTGAGCGCGCACCGATTCTTCACCTGCCCACCGGATCGTTGCTCGACCCATGTGATCGAACCGTGTGGTCGGTCTTCGAGGCGAGTGTGAGGCGTCTCGCCGCCCAAGGCGCGACGGTGGTCTGGGAGGAGCTACCGAGTTGTCTGGAGGATGCGCCGCGGATGCACCGTCGCATCATGGTTGTGGAACTGGCTCAGTACCACAGCCAGGCGTTCGCCAAGAATCCGAGCCAGTACGCTGCGGGAATTGCGGAGTTGATCCGGGAGGGATTGCGGACGCCCGCGACGGACTATGCGGTCGCACGGCAACACCGCGAGCTGTGCATGGCGGCGGTCGACCAGGTCCAGGCGGAGCGGCCGCGCCTCTGGATCACGCCAGCCACCACGTCGGTGGCTCCCGGTCGCGCGACGACGGGCAGTCCCGCATTGAACTCGCCCTGGAGCTACTGTGGGCTGCCGGCCGTGACCTTTCCGAGCGGCGGCACGCACCAGGGACTCCCCGTCGGGCTGCAGTTGGTGGGGCGTCGCCATGGCGAGTCGTCACTGCTCGAGGCCGCCCGATGGTGTGAATCGGCCCTTGGGGCGGGGCGCCACGGGACGGTGACTAACGACAAGAAATAGAAAAAGACGCGGCAGGGTCCCCTCAAGCTGTTAGCTTTCCCCGCCGCGCCGACGACGCGTCGCCTCTCCCCAAAGGCGAAGGTCCATGCAACCTTATCCCTTTTTCCGGGCGGCGTGCGGAGAATTCCCGGTTTCTCGGGGAGTTGGGACCAGAGGGATTCCATCTGTGCCGGAGGGATCGATTTTGCGCTGCGGTTCGGTCGTCACGCGCGGAGATCGCACTGTCGTGCGACTTCGAGTCGATGATCACTCGTGACGCAAGGCCTCGATCGGGTCCATCATCGCGGCGCGGCGGGCGGGATAGAGCCCGAACAACACGCCGACGGCAATCGAGATCAGCAGCGACGCGATGATCGACCAGGAAGCGATCCGCGGCTCGAGCTGCATGATGGTCGGCGGCAAGCTGGACATGAGCGTCCGGAAATAACTGTTGCGCCAATTGACGTGCTCCGTGCGATCGCCGGCTTGACCAGGAACCCGCATCCGACTCCCAAGGCTCCCGCCGACGCCGGTCAGTACCACCGCCTCGACCAGAAACTGATAAATGATCGCGCGTCGCGTCGCTCCCAAGGCCCGGCGGATGCCGATCTCACGCGTCCGTTCGGTCACGGTGGCCAACATGATGTTCATGATGCCGATGCCGCCGACAACGAGCGAAATGCCGGCGATCAACACCAGCAAGAAGTTGAACAACATCCGCATCAGTTCGGCCTGTCGCAACAGTTCCTTCGGCACGACCACCTTCACATCTTCGTTCGGATGATACTTCTCCACCAACGTGCGAATCATCTCGGCCGTCTGATCGACCATGCTCCAATTCGGGCACGCTGACCGTGATCTGACTCAGTTCGACAATCTCGCCTTCGCGACTGCCCGAGCGGCTGGTCAGCACCATGTCGCCGATGCGCGCGCGCAGCGTCTCGAGCGGGATATACACATCCATGTTGTAGTCTTGCGAATCGAGGCTGCCGCCGATCGCCGCCGTCGGATCGCGCCGTTCGGTCTCGCCCACCACGACATAGAAATCGTTGTCGATCTGAACGGACTGGCCCGATCGGGTTCGTAAATCCGAACAGTTTCTCGGCCGCCGGCTCGGCCACCACGCAGACGTTGTCGGTCGAGTCGCCGTCGCGGTCCTCGATGAACCGGCCACGATACATCGTCAACTGGTTCAGGTCAAAGTACTCGGGCGTGCAGCCGACCAGTCGCGTTTCCGTCGAGTTCTGGCCGATAGCGGACCTCGCGCCGGATCTCGCGCATCGGCACCGCCTGCTGAATCAACGGGATGTTGGTGATGATGCGTTTGTAGTCGTCCCGCAACACGCCGTAGGGAATGAACAGGGCACGTGCCGAGCTTGGACGAGGTCTGAGCCGGCTTGACGCTGCGCACGATGATGTTGTTCGCGCCCAGATCCTTGATCTGCTGCTGGGCCTGATAGCTGACCCCTTCGCCCATGGCGACCAGCCAGATCACGGCCATGATGCCGATCAGAATCCCCAGCACGGCGAGGCCGGACCGCAGCTTGTGCAGCAGCAGACTGTAGATCCCCAGGCGTAATGTCAGGAAGATGCGTCGGAACACGTTGCGATCCCCGCAGAGCCAAAAGGATGTCAGTCGGATCCTTGCTCGTCGCGAGCAGGTTCATTGGGGTGGTTTTGGCCGCCCACCACCGTCTCCCGGGCCGCCGGGACCGCCTGGGGCCACCAGACTCTCCGGGGCCGCCCGGACCACCGGCGCCACCCATGCGGCGGCGGACCTCCGCCATTTCTGCACGTCCACCGATCCATCGCCGTTGGTATCCATGCGGTCGAAGAACGCCTGTGCCTGCTCAGGCAACTCTTCCTTGGTGAGCTTTCCGTCGCTGTCCTTGTCGAACTGCATCATGTTCATCGAGCGTCGTTGCCCGCCGCCCGCCCCAGGTCCGCCGCCGCCGGGGCCGGCCGGTGCAGCGGCCCCCGGAGGAACACCACGCCGGGCGCCACCTTCGTGTCAGCGTCCGCGCCGCCGGGGCGACGTTTCTTGGTGTCGGCCGGCTGTTGCCGTTCCTCGCCGAACTTCTTCGATCACATCCACTTCTTCGGTCAGCCTCCTTCACCGCGCGGGCTTCGACCACGACCGCCCGTGGATTCAAGATCACTTCCTCACCTTCCACCAGGCCGTCCTTCACTTCCACAAACTGATCGTTCGTCGCACCGACGACGAACGGCCGACGCTCCGGTCCGGTCGGCGTTTTGACCCAGGCAAAGTACGCCGCCCCGCTGTTCGACGACCGCCGCCACCGGGATCGTCAGGACGTCCTTGAGATGGTCGACCAGAATTTCGCACTCCGCCGTCATGCCGGGACGCAGTCCCTGCGGTGTTCCATCGATGGAGATCGTCGTCGCGTATTCCTTGATGTTGCCCGCCCACCAACCGGACGGCTCGGGCTGGTTGGCGATATTGGTCAGCAGCACCCTGCAGGTCCAGGTCCTGAATGCGAATCCGCGTGCGTAATGCGTGGCCGGAGTCGAGCGACGTCTTCCAGGCGCGGCTGAGCATTTCCACCTTGGATTCATGCACGTTGACTTTGACCTGCATCTGGGCCAGGTCGGGCAGACGCAGACATGGTCTGTCGTTCACGAACCGCTGCGCCTTCTTCAATCTGAGCCTGTTGCGAACCGCCGAAGCGACCTCCTTGGTCATTCGCATAGACCGCCATGCCGTCGGCGGGAGCGGTGATCACGCACTTCTCCAGCTGCGACTCCAGACGCTTCAGACGCGACTCCTCCAAATCGAACGAGGCGCCTTCGGAACGCATCTTGGCTTCCGACGAGTCCCGCTTGCTTTCGAGTTCCTGCAACATCTTCAGCTTGGTGAACTTGACGAGCACGTCTTTGGCGGTGCGGGCTGAGTCGAGTTCCAATTGGGCGCGCTGAACCTGGAATTTCTGGCTCTCCAGGTCCAGGGCGCTGATGTAGCCTTTGCGAAACATCCGCTGCGAGTGCTCGAGCGCGTTTTGCGCGGAACGCAGGTTCTCTTCCGCGATCGTGATCTGGGCGTCCTGGTCCTGCACCGCTTGCACGAACGTGCCCTGCAAGTACTCTTCCACCGCCAATTTCGCGGCCGCGTAGTCTTTTTCGGCCTGGATCTTGGTAGCGCGCGCCTTCTCCGTGGCAATGCGCTGCTGGTTGATCGACTCCTCCAAGGCCGCGGAATCCAGCTCGACGATCTTCTCGCCCTTCTTGACCTGCGTTCCGTCATCCACAATCGACAGAATGGATGTGCCGCCGGCCACCTCGCACTTGATGTCGATGTTCACGGCGCTTTCGAGGCTGCCATCTTCCGTGACCGTGACGACCAGCTCCCCGCGCTGCACCTTCGCGGTCAACACGTCGCTCACTTTCTTGTCCACGCGATTGGCCATCAGCTGGACAGCGCCCCAGGCCGCCCCACCCAGAATCGCGACGACAATCAGCCCCACGATGGAACGCGTGGCCCAGGATCCGTCATTCGGAGGACTCTTACGGGCCTCTTTGCCGTCAGCCTGTCCGGTATCGAACGCTTGGGAGTTGACATCACGCTGTTGCTGGCTCTTGACCATCGATGTTCATTCCTGGACCTGATTTCAGGAAACCCTGTACATGTTAACACCGCCCAGGCCGAAATGACCCCCCTGCCCTGACAAATTTCCTTACTCGATTTTCGAATCGCCCTCAATCTGTGCCACGGCGTGGTTCAACTCTTCCAGCATGCCGGCCGGAACCGGCGGCGGAAGCTCAAGTTCCTCAATGTCGCTCGGTGTGGGGATTTCCCCTCCTTGCCGATCGATCCAGCGTCCACGTTCATCGAGCTGCATGGTTCCCAGGTCGCGATCCAGGACCATGCGCGTGGCGTAGTGGTTCAACCAGACACTCATGAAGTTGTTCTGGGTATTGCGCAAGTCCGAGAGGGCATTGAGCAGGTCCACGGCCGCCGTGTCACCGAACTGTTGCGGCTTCTCGCCGGGGGCGGCCGGCGGTTTGGGCTGCGACAGGGTTTCTCGCGCGTCAGGTCGACGCGGCGGATCGAGATGGCCACGGCACGACGTTGGATTTCCAGGTTCGTCTGCAATTGCTCCAGATTTCGCGCGAGGTTTCGCATGCTCTGGTGTATTCCGTCCACGAATTGAACGAACTGGCGGCGGTCCTGGCTGTAATCGATGAGTGCCTGGCGGTAGTTATTACGTTCCAGGAGGCGAGTGAACGGCGGGTCGACCTGCAGTGAAGCACTCAAGGACCCGGTATGTCCGCGGAACTTGAGTGGGTTCTCGCCGGTTGTCGTCATGTCGCCATGGAAGGCGACGGTGACATCCGATCGCAGTGCGTTGGCGTTGAAAGCGATCAGACGCCACGAGTCGACCAACGCGGCTCGACTGTTCATGACGTCCAGTCGATTGGCCAAGGCCGTGTCCAGTGCCTGGTGCGGATCGAGCTTCACCGGCTCCAAAATGACCGACTCGAGCCGGGCCCGGGCTTGTACCAGCGCGGCTTCCTCCACCAGACGGTCGAAGTCGCCCACCCACTCGACGATCTTGCGGATCGACTCTTCCGGAGGATCTTGCCCGATCTTCTCGTCGATCGCGTCCATGGTGGCCGAGAACGAGGCGTAGCGTCTCTTGATTTCGGTGAGTTTTTCACGTTCCTGGTCCATTTCCGATCGGAACTCCTTGATCGCTTCCGGCGTCATCGACAGAAGTCGCGTGGGGGTCCGCTCGTCGAATGTCTGCATAGTCCTGATCGATGGCCTGGAAATGGGCGTCCAATCCCTCTTCGATGTTTCGTGCCCCGGCCACGGCCGTCTTCAACTCCGCGGGCGAGGGTTGGGCCGGGAGGCCGCCCACGGCAGCCCGCAAGGCCACCACGCTTTGGCCAATCGCGGTGGCCCGCGGGTCCAGGAACTGGAACTGTCGAATGAGACTGTCGTCGAGCGCGACCGGCAGATCCGGTGGCAGGCCCATCGTGTTGATCTTGAAGTTGTCCAGTGTGGCCAGGAATGAGTTCTGCGCCTGCAAGCAGTGTGGCTTTCTCGGTCTCCACGGCTTGTCGCAAGTTGTCCACTTGGATCAGCGTGATGAGCCCGGCGGCGTGGTACGATTCGAGCTTCGACAGCTGATTCATCTGCAGCGCCAGGCTGTCTTCGGTGTTGCGGAGCTGCTGGAGCTGCTGCAGCAGTCCGATGAACCCGCCGATCGTGCCGGCGCCGCCGCCCGCGAAGCCGGTTCCCGCCCCGCCCCCGCCACCTGTGCCGGACGTGCGAAACGTGCTGCCGAACCCGGTCGCCGACCCGACACCGCCCAGGCCGCCCGAGCCTTGGCCGGTGAAGCCCGTCAGGCCGGTGCCTCCGAGAAACCCACCGCGTCGTGAGGGGCCTGTCACGCCCAAATCACCGACCGCTACCTGCGTATAGAAGCCGTGGCGGTAACGCTGGAACGCCCGCAGGTTCGCCAGCAGGTCGCGTTCCACGATCGTCAACTGCTCGAGCGCAACGACCCGGCCCGCTCCCCGCAACAGCGGCTGGACAAGGTTCATGTTCACCAGGGAGCCCGTCGCATGCGTGTCCGGACCGGCGAAAGTCCAGACCGCTGAGTTGGCGAATCCGGTGACCAGCTCGCCGGCTGTGGCAAACTTCCTCTGCACCCACGCGTCGGTGCTCGTCCGCAGGAAGTTCCCTTCACTCTGAGCCAAATTTCGCGCTCCGCCCAGACCACGTCCGCGGTTCGACGGGAGGCCGGACCCCTGCATGTTTCCGAGGTGTTCAAATCGCGTCGTGTTCCCACCGAAAAACTGCACTTCAAAGCGGAAGCGTTCGGTGCTGACGTCCAACGCGGACAGGTAGATTGTTTCGAGCTGCGACCAGTAGTTGGAGGAGTTGACCAAGGCTATCTGCAACGCGGAGTCGAGGTCGAGAATCACCTCCTCCTTCTCGTTGAATCGCGCGTACTCAACCAGCTGCTCACGCCACTTCGTATTGTCCAACGTGGCACGCGATCCGAAATCGTTCCAGTGTTTCCAGCCCTTCATGCCCGCCACGTCGCGCATGAACACGTGCGAACACGGATCGTCCGGAGGCATCGGCGGTTGGTCCGGATTGCACGGGTCGAAGAACCGACTGCGCGGGTCGCCATACACGTTCCAGGGACCCGTGTCCCACTGGGGATTCATCGCCCCTTTTTCGGCAATCAAGTCGTAGGCCTGCTTGTCGGCGGCCAGTCGATATCGCCGACGCGTGCAGCCGGTCAGCAGTACCGTACTGACCAGTAAGACCAGGCAAACCAGTTGGGTGAAACGAGGTGACCGAGTCGCCATTCTGATCATGGGTCGAAATCCAAACAGCGGGTGAATCGGTGGGGTAAATCGGGGGGACTAGGTGCTGGTTCAATCGGCACAGCGGAGTCGCTGTACGCACTGGTTGTATCGATTGCAGTGGGGATACGACGTTAGCAGGATTGACCGAATGTGACGCGCGTCCGGAATCGTCCGGCAACAACGACTGTGGCGTGCGAGCGGATTATTTCGACGGCACGGACGCGTTTTTCGGGACCGGAGATCGCTGCCGACCCGACGTGACTCTCCCGTGTCGAACGAGGCTAACTTGCGGCGTATTCACGAGTTCTGTCGCGGCTGTCCGGGCGACAGACAGTCCGCAGCCGCCACAGACTGTTCCGGTCAGCAAAACAAGACAAGCTGCTGTGAAGGGCGAGATTTTTTCGTTGGCGACAGCAACGAGCAAGACGCGGGTAAATGTAACGATTGTATCGGTCCTGCCGATTGTGGTGGTTCCGGACGCTGCCCGGCCACGACTGCCGACCGCGGCGCCGCAGCGGCCAGCCAAGTCCATGCCGTCACATTCCCGACTGCCAGTCCAAGGCGACGTCCAGCGAGAGGGCCGAGTGCGTGAGCGCTCCAACGCTGATCCGCTCGACCCCCGTACGGGCGATCGAGGCGACCGTTTCCAGCGTGACTCCCCCGGACGCCTCGAGTTCTGTGGCTGGCCCGGTCGCATCGCGTCGCGCCACGGCCTCGCGTAGCTCGTCGAGTGACATGTTGTCGAGCAATACGATGTCCGGCTGCTGGGGGAGCACCTGTTGGAGTTGTTCGAGCGTATCGACCTCGACTTCGACGATCATGGCTTCCGCATCATTCGGCAGCATCTCCCGCAGACGCTGCCTGGCCCGCGCGACAGCACTGGCTGGTGTTAAGGACCGCTGGCCCGCATCCACCACATGGGCCAGATGGTTGTCCTTGATGAGCACGGCGTCAAACAGCCCGGTGCGATGATTGTGCCCACCCCCACAGCGAACCGCGTATTTCTCCAAGCGCCGCCAGCCGGGTGTGGTCTTGCGCGTGTCGTAAATGCGACACCGCGTCCCTGCCACCTGTCGAACGAATTGCCGCGTCCATGTGGCGACACCCGAGAGTCGGCCGACGAAGTTGAGCAACAGTCGCTCCGACGTCAGCAGATCGCGCAGGGCCGGACAGAGTTCCCAAGGCCGTGCCGGCGATCGCCGCTTCGCCATCCTCAAGATGCGGAGTCCACTGAGCGTTGATCTCCATCTCATCGAGAACCACTTCGCAGGCACGCAGCCCACACACCAGGCCGCCCTCTCTCGCCACCAGCACCGCCCGGCCTTGCGAGTCGGGGTCGATCAGTGCCATCGTCGTGACGTCGATCTTTCGGTCCAGATCCTCGCGAACGGCGAGTCGCACCAGTTGCCGGCAATCATCCTCCAGCGCTTTGTCCCAGACAATTTGATGGAACTCTTTGGACACCAGATCGGTCCTCACCCGTCACGGGCACCGAGCGCTCGGTGCGCTGCAAACGCCCACTTCAGAAACTGCCTGCCACCGGCGCCGCGCGTGCGGGACCGCCGCGTTCTGGGTCGCCCAGTACCGGCGGAAGCCCGCGGCACCGGGAGTTCGAGTCCTGACAGAACACCGGATCCCTTGACGGCGGGCACCAGACTAGCGCAAAGTAACATTGATGCGAACGCGGGCCAAGGGGATCGACCCATGGACCGCGATACGTCTGAATCTCGTCCGGCGCACCGAAACGCTCTCCTGCGAGCGGCGGATCAGGGGGCCGTGGCGACTCTTGTCGCTGGTTGTTTCTTCGCCATCCTGCTTCACGGTTGCTGGCAGGCAGCCGTGCGTCAGCACCGCATTGAATTCGATCGGGCGCCGCCCCTGGAACTGGACTTCCAGATCCGCCTGAATGAAGCCGACTGGCCCGAATTCACGCTGCTGCCGGGTATTGGCGAAACCTTAGCTCGCCGCATCACCGCCTACCGCCAGCAACACGGACCGTTTCGCACCGTCGAGCAGTTGCAGGACGTGAAAGGGATCGGTCCCAAGACCTTGCGACGCATCCGGCCCTATTTGCGAGTTGGCGGAGGCGGGAGGCGGGAGGCTGGAGGCTGGCCCGTCCCTATTGCCTGGACCGTTCGGATGGATCGTTGTTTGCCATTCTGCGGGTCATCGACCTCCCGTCCATCCATTCTTCCCCTCCGGCCTGCCGCCTGCCGCCTGCAGCCTCCCGCCTCCGGCCTCCGCCGCGTATCATGACGCGGACGCTCCTTCAGGTCTCTTGCAGGCGGGCTATTCATGGATTTTCAGCTCATCCGACCCTTTCCGCCGGCCGGCGATCAGCCCCAGGCCATCCAGGCGTTGGTGGATGGCATCGTGGCGGGGCAACGTCATCAGGTCCTGATGGGTGTCACGGGATCGGGCAAGACATTCACGATGGCCAACGTGATTCAGGCGGTGCAGCGCCCGACGATGGTCATCTCGCACAACAAGACGCTGGCCGCGCAGTTGTATGCCGAGTTTCGTTCGTTCTTTCCCCATAACTCCGTGCATTACTTTGTGAGCTACTACGATTACTATCAGCCCGAGGCGTACATTCCGCAGCGGGATATCTACATCGAAAAGGACGCCTCGATCAACGACGAGATTGATCGACTGCGACTGGCAACCACCAGTGCGTTGGTCAGTCGCCAGGACGTCATCGTGGTGGCCAGTGTGTCGAGCATCTACGGCTTGGGTTCTCCGGACGACTACCGCCAGATGATGGTGGCGGTGGAGCGCGGCGCGACGATGGACCGTGATGACATGCTGAAGAAGCTGGTCGATATTCAGTACGACCGGAACGACGTGAGTTTCGAACGGGGCAGGTTCCGGGTCCGTGGCGATTGTGTGGAAATCTGGCCGGCCTATGAAGAGTATGCCTTGCGGGTCGAGTTCTGGGGGGATGAAATCGACCAGCTGTCGCTGATCAACCCCACGAGCGGCGAAACGATTGCCACGGAAGACCGTTTGTTCGTGTACCCGGCCAAGCATTTCGTGATGCCCGAGCAGCGCATCGAACAGGCGGTGGCCGCGATCAAGCAGGAGTTGGAGGAGCAATTGGAGCGGTTCCGTCTGAGCGGGAAGCTGCTCGAGGCTCAGCGGCTGAGCGCCGCACGCGTTTCGACCTGGAAATGCTGCAGGAAACCGGTGTGTGCCCCGGCATCGAGAACTACAGCCGGCCGTTGTCCGGGCGGGCCGCCGGCGCGCCTCCCGATACGCTGTACGATTTCTTCCCCGAGGATTTCCTGCTGTTCGTCGACGAATCGCACGTGACCGTGCCGCAGATCCGAGCCATGTTCGCGGGCGACCAGAGCCGCAAACGCACGTTGGTCGAACATGGGTTCCGTCTGCCCAGTGCCATGGATAACCGTCCGCTGCGGTTCGAGGAGTGGCAAGAGAAAGTGCGACGTGTTGTGTTTGTGTCGGCCACGCCCAGTGATTATGAACTGCAGCAGACCGGCGGCGAAGTCGTCGAACAGATCATTCGCCCTACCGGTCTGCTGGACCCCGTCATTGAGGTTGCACCGGCCCGCCAGCAAGTCGTGCACTTGCTGGAAGAGATCCGCCAGCGATCCGCCGCCGGCGAACGAGTGCTGGTGACCGCACTCACCAAACGGTTGGCCGAAGACCTGTCCACCTACTTCAATGAGAAGGGTGTGGCCAGCAAGTGGTTGCACAGCGAGTTGGATGCGTTTGAACGGGTCGACTTGCTGCGTGACCTGCGCGAAGGTCGATTCGACGTCCTGGTCGGCGTCAACCTGTTGCGGGAAGGGCTGGATCTGCCCGAAGTCTCGCTGGTCGCCATCCTCGATGCCGACAAGGAAGGATTCCTGCGCAGCGAGACGTCGTTGATCCAGACGATCGGCCGCGCGGCCCGCAACGTGAACGCCAAGGTGATTCTCTACGCCGACAAACTCACCGCTGCCATGCGTACCGCCATTGATGAAACAAATCGGCGCAGGGCTTTGCAGGAGGCCTACAACCGGCAACATGGCATCACCCCGGAAACGATTCGCAAGAACATCCGGTCCGGCATCGAATCGGACGCCGCCGCGCACCGAGCGGCCAATGCGGCCGTCGGACAGGCGGACGAAGAGCAGTTCATCACCGCCGAGTACATGAACGAGCTGGAAGCCGAAATGATGGAAGCCGCCGACCAGCTCGAATTCGAAAAGGCAGCCGCCATCCGCGACCGAATCATGCAGCTTCAGGACTTCCTGGGTCAGAAATTGAGCCAGGTGAAGGTCGAGTCCTACAAACCGAGGCGAGGCGGGAGGCGGCAGGCGGGAGGCGGCAGGCGGTAGGCCGGAGGCGGCAGGCGGTAGGCCGGAGGCGGCAGGCGGCGGCAGGCGGGCCCGTCCCTATTGCCTGCACCGTTCGGATGGATGGTTGTTTGCCATTCTGCGGGCCATCGATCTCCCGTCCATCCGGTCTTTCTCTCCGGCCTGCAGCCTGCAGCCTCCGGCCTGCAGCCTAAAAAAAAGGGCGACCCGAAGGCCACCCTCTCATTGTGATCTTGTCGTGAAACGACAATCGGTTACTTGGCCGGGTCGGCGGGCGCCGGAGCTGGATCGGCGGGAGCTTTTTCATCGGCGGGAGCGGTCGTTCCGGTCGCCGCAGGAGCCTTGGGCTTCGGCGTTTCCTTCTTCGCACAACCGGTCATGGCAAACGAGCACAGGCCCAACAGTACCAGGCAAATTCCAAGCTTCTTCATCGCAAATCCTCTCAAAACCTGTCACACTGACTCTTGTTGTCGAATGCAGGCCCAATCCTGCTTCGCTCACCTACTACGATCCGCTATCGGGACCGTTTATTCCCAAACATACGTCCGCTGCTGCGGTTCGCCGGGATCTGCTAAAAAACATCCTTGCGGGAATAAAACGTGAGCTGGCAGGTTCACATTCGCTAGAGCAGGACTGCGCGATGGGTGGCCAAGCCGAACGGGACGGTCATGCGGATTCCGACACGTCGCTACCGGCCCTGGGTGGGGAACGGGTGGACGCTGCGCCCCGCCTGACCATTCAGCAGGTCATCGATTTGCATCATCGGGCGGTGTATCGGTATGCCTATCGGCTCACCGGCCGCGTGGCGGATGCCGAGGATCTGGCTCAACAGACGTTTCTCATCGCCCAGCAGAAGCTGAGCCAACTGCGCGACGAGACCAAAGCCGACCGATGGCTGTTTGCTGTGGTGCGGAGTTGTTTTTCCAAAAATCGACGTAGGCGCCGACCGACCTCTGCGGTCAATTTGGAGCTGAACATGGATGCGGTGGCCGTTGAGCCGCCTCCTGGCGAGTCCATCGACCGCGAGACACTCGACCGTGCGCTGGACGAGCTGCCCGAGACGTACCGGCTGATCCTGGCCATGTTTTACTTTGACGATTTTTCCTACAAACAGATTGCCCAGGAACTCCAAATCCCGATGGGAACGGTGATGAGCCGCTTGGCGCAGGCCAAACAGCGGCTTCGTGAACAGCTGACGTCGTACGACTCGACACCGAAAACCGGATAATCGCTCACCCAGGAAGCCGATCATGAAACGCCGCGAAATCCGAGAACGATTGGATGCCTGCCAATCTGATCTGCGTGATTTGACCGAGGAAGAAGCGCGGGCGGTGGTCTCGGCCCTGGAGCAGGATCCCACGCTCCATGACGAGTGGCGGGCGATTCAGGCTTGGGATGTGGAAATTCGCCGGGTGTTTTGCGACGTCCCGATTCCCGCTGGATTGTCGCAACGGTTGTCCGCCTCCGTCACCGCGCACGGCACGGTATCTGGCGAAGGTTTGGTGCCCGACGCGGCGGCCGAGCCGCAGGCGGTGCAGCCTGCCCAGACCGCGCCGGCCGTGGAGGTCCCGATCCACCCGGCTTGCCGTCGGAATCTTGGCAACTTCCGCCCTGCTCTTGATCGCCGCCGGGTCTGTGTACTGGGGACTCGGATGGGGAGACCAGCTGACTGCCTCGCAGGTGGCGGATGCCTCCCGCGCCTGGATAGCTCAGCTGAACCCGGAAGCGTGGCAGAAAGCGAATCCACCCTTGGTCGAGTACCCACGGGATCCATCGGTACGACTGGACCTTGTGGAATGGCAAAGGTGTGCAGCCCTGACCGATTCGCACGCCGTGGCGTATCGAGCGGAGTTACCGCCTGACCATTCGACCGCCCTGCTGTTTGTGATCCGCACGCGACAGGGTCGATCGTTGGCGGGTTTTCCGCCCACGATTCCCGATTCCACCACCGGAGACGTCTGTGTGGGAGTCTGGAAGAACAACGGTTGCCTGTACGTTCTCGTCGTTCGCGGAAACCAGGGTGATTATCTGCGAGCCGTGGAACAGTCTCTGGCGTGAGTCTGGGAAGACTTTGCGGACTGTCTGGATTATGCCGTGCCGGCGGCCGGCGTATTCGCTACTCCGTGCCTAATCGCGCTAATCTTTTCAACTGGCTCCGGCCGAATCCCTTAGTAGATTCCGGTGATCTGGCTCAGGAGATATCGCATGAATAGGCTTGTTCTCACGTCGGCTTTCCTTCCGGTTATGTTGATCAGTTCGATCCTGACGGCGCAAGACCTGGACCGGATGAACAGGCCGAATGGTCAGCAGCCCACAATCGACCAGATCGCTCAAACGGAAGACATGTGGTTCTATCTGCAGGAGCTTCGCCGGTACGACGATCCGCAAGTCGTGATCCGCAACAAGTCCGAAAAGAAGGCCGAACAGCGCCGACAGCGTCTGGCGGCCATGAAATGGTTCGGCTGGTCACAAGGCCGTCCCTCGGCGAGCCCAACTCCCTGGTCCGGCGTCTATTCGCCGAGCTGGGTTGGCAATGGAACTGATCCGTATCAGTGGGTCGGATACGGATATACGACGACCGCCGTTCGGGTCGATACCACAGAAACCACCAAACAACGCTCAGCGAGCCGGCCGCGTCGCGCGATGCGACAGCGGCAGCTGAGAACGAAACAACTCTCGTCGCACGTTGATCTGTCGCCTGCTTGACACTTGCCGCTGCCGTTCACGACGGAGGCAGCGGCGAAGCACCGTTGGGAAACCAGCGGTGCTTTTTTCGTGGGGTGACCGCTGGGTTTCCTGCCCCGCCACTTCGCTTTCCCGCAGCCCGCTTGCGCTTTTTTTCAAGAATACTTCCTTCTGGGGGTTTACCGAAGGGGTTGCATTGTGCATGTTGGGGGCTAGGAAATACAGGGTCTGATGGATGAGAGTCCTTTTGACAGGAAACGCACGACGCGGTGGAGAGTCGGTAGCGATGCGTGCTCAGCTCACCGACCTGAGGAACAAAGAGCATTTGAAAACTCCGAGCGCTGGTTTGCAGCGGGATCCGATGCGCCGAGAGATGAAGCTTCATGATGAGAGGGACGGAGCGAATGCCCATTTTGGAGAGAGAAACAAGCCTCTTTCCCTGCGGCTTGTTTGAGGATCCGATGTATGAGCCGGGGAATTCCGATCGCGTGTGGTGGGCGATCTTCACGAAATCACGACACGAAAAGGCGCTGGCCCGGGAACTCGAACGTTTTGAAATTCCGTTCTTCTTGCCGCTCGTTGCCAAGCAGAACCGAATTCGCAATCGGATTGTCGAAACGCACTTGCCGCTGTTCAGCGGCTACGTGTTCATGTTTGGCCGGGACGACGAACGCGTGCGGGCGTTGACCACGAATCGGATCTCCACGTTACTGCCCGTGCCGGACCAATGGCAGCTGTGCCGTGACCTGAAGCATCTGAATCGTCTGATCGAGGTGGATGCGCCGCTGACGATCGAGCGGCGTCTGGAGCCGGGGCGACGGGTGCGCATCAAGCATGGTCCAATGAAGGGACTTGAGGGGATCATCACGCAACGCCGGGGCGGTAAGCGTCGCCTGCTGGTGGCGGTGGAGTTCCTGCAGCACGGTGTCTCGGTGGAAATCGATGACTTCATGGTCGAGCCCGTGTAGCCGAGCCGATTCGGCTGGTTGTGTGTCAACCGGCGGATTTTCCCTCGAATTAACGCGGTGGCCCATCCGATACAAGATCGTGAGTCCCCGCAGTGGGGCTGCGCATCGGCTCTGCTGGTCCGGTCGCGGTAACCTGCGTAGAATGACGCAGTACCAACGGATGTGTGGGGTTGGCGCCGTTCGGCCGGCAAAGGAACGAAGATCATGTTTCGGACACGATTCATACTGGTGGCGGTTTCTCTGGGCTTGTTTGTGACCGCTTCCACGGAGGCTTGGGCTCAAGGGCGCAACCGCTCGGTGAGCCGTCCTGCTTTGAGTCCGTACCTGAACATGTTCAGGAACGACATTGGCTTCACGGACCCTTATAACAGCTTCGTCCGACCGTATCTTCCACCCAGCGAAAGAGTGCGGCGCGATGCGACAGCGCCCATGGACCGCACGGCCAATCCGCAGGCGTCTCCCGAATTGATGCGAAATCGCGCTCAGACCCAAGGTCAGAAGGCGCTCGGCATCGCTCCCACGGGAACGGGCAGTGTGTTCATGAACATGGGGCACTTCTATCCGACAGGCAACAATCAGGCCGGCAACTTCCGCCGTTAGTGCGGCCTGTGACGTTTCCTGTTCGGACGACTCTGCCGCACGTCGCTCACCCATGACGGCAAGCGTGAGCGCACATCTTCGAATCCCGTAGATCACGATTTCCGGCACACCCCCAACTTCATCTGGCGATCGGCCGGACGTTGCGGGATTCTGGTGCCCCACATTCGACCGCCCCGTGTCCTCGAAGGCGCTCGATGGCCGGTCGTATTCCCAGGTTGCTCAGCTTGCCATTGTTGCGGGTCTTTCCCGATGTTCCGAAAAAGAGTGTGATTTTGGCTGCTGGCGAACCGATGACGTGAAGTGTCACAGCGTGGCAGGCCTCCGTTCATCGGCGGGCGTGCAACGCTCGTGCGTTAATCGGTGTGCTCCGTAGGCTCGGTGATCGCGATACACATCGCGGAAACCCGCTTATGCGTGACGGACCACGTATCGGACCCAATCAACCGATTCAACACTTGCATAAGAAAACGAACCGATGAACGGAACGCTTCGTTTACGAGCCATCATCGTTGCGCTGGTGGCCATCGGCCTCAGCTCCAATGTCGGGTGCCACTTGATGTACAAGAAACGCGCCTGTGGTGGAGGCGCCCGAGCGATGTCCCGACGACACACCCCGCGAACTTTACAAGACGGCGTTGCCGGAGTACCGCGTCGAACCACCGGATATCCTGGCCATCGACGCGGTGCGTCTGTTGCCCGGTCCGGACTACAAGCTGCACGTGCAGGACGTTGTCTCGGTGACCGTGTTCGTATCCGCCGAAACGCCTCTCTTCAACATCGACCCGGCTGAATTCGCCGTCGGTATTGACGGTACGATCGACCTGGGACCCACGTACGGTCCGGTCGCGGTGACGGGATTGACGACCGCCGAAGCGCGTGCAGCGGTGGAGAAGGTCGTATCGCAGCAAGTGAAAACCGCGCAGGTCAGCTTCCGGGTCTCGGCCATGCCGACTCTGCAGCCGATTGCGGGTGAGCACCTGGTGGGACCGGACGGCATGATCAACATGGGATCGTATGGCAGTGTGTCGGTCGTCGGAATGACGGTCAACGAGTCCCGCCAGGCGATCGAGCGCCACCTGTCCCAGTACCTGTCCGACCCGCAAGTGGCCGTGAACGTCTTCGCTTACAACAGCAAGAAATACTACGTCATCACGGAAGGTGCCGGCCTGGGTGACACGGTGACCACGTTCCCCATCACCGGCAACGAGACGGTGCTGGATGCCATTGGCAATGTCAACGGGTTGGAGAATGTGTCGTCCAAGCAGATTTGGGTCGCACGGCCGACCAGCGACACCTGCAAGGTCCAGATACTGCCGGTGGATTGGCGAGCCATTACCGCGCAGGGTGCCACCTCGACAAACTACCAGTTGATGCCGGGCGACCGCGTCTTCGTCAAGCAGGATTCGTTGGTGGCTTTCGACAACAACCTCGGGAAGCTCATCGCACCGTTCGAACGGCTCATGGGCTTCAGCATGCTGGGTGTAGGAACGGTGACACGGTTCTCGGGAGCACCGCTCAAGGGTGGCGGCAACCCGTTTAATGCTGGCGGAAGGTAGCCTAGCGAAAGGTCAGGACGTGCCAACTCGCCTGTTGGCCACAAAATTCAGTTAACCATGATCGATGCTGTGCCCGTGCCTGGCATCGCCAAATGTCTCGTGAAGGACGACCCGCCGAACGAGAACGCCTGTGGGGGGCCATTGTGAAAGCCGACTTCATTCACCATCGCTGCGTCGTATCGCCACTTGGCGGACCGTGCACCGCGCGCCGGCCCATGTTGTTGACTTGGGCGGCGTTGTGCCTGATCGGGCTCCTGTCAACGGGCTGTCACTTCGGGAAAGGTCATCATGCGGCCGAGGAGCCGCATTACGCGCAGTTGGAACAGGCGTGCTTCGGTTACGAACCGACGGTCTGGCGGACGTTGCCTGGACAGTGCGAACAGGCCGTGCGCATGATTCCCGACGAAGTGGTTCAGGTCCCGGCTGCCACGCCGGCCGCACCGCCCGCCGACACGAAGCCAGGCGAGTCCGTTCTGGATCAGGTGCCCGAACCCGGACAACGCGTGCCGGGCCTTCTGCGAGGCATCCTGGACGAAGCGGCCCCGCCCGGAGAGACGGAATCGCCCTCGGCCGAACCGACCCCCACGCCCTCCGCGAACGAACCCGCGGCGCCGAGGCAGGCACGCCCAAGGAAGTCGCCCCATCCAATATACCGCCCCAGGGACTGCCGTCCACCGTGAAGCCCGCCGCCGAGCCGTCTCCGCCACAGGACTCGACTCCTGAAGTTCCCCAAACCGATGCTCCGCCGGTGGATGCTCCGGAAGTGCCCGCCGCCACCGGACCGGGATTCTCTCGCCGGCAAGTCCGCAAGCCAATTACGACTGTGGCTCAACGGCCCGTGGGAGGTGCAAACCAAGAGGCGGCGCGCGAGCTGTTCCGAAGCGTCGAGCAAGCTCTGGTGGTCAAGCCATCTGCGACTCAAGTTGCCGAACAACGCCCCGCGAACAAGACCTCCGCCATTGGCCTGGCGCGGTTCATCAGCTACTGATCCCTGCGGGGCTGCCCCTTCCGCGGGCCGGAGGGCGGATTCACGCCGCTTCCACAGCCGAGTGTGAGAGGTCGAGACAGTAGTCGCAGCCGAACGTGTCTCCTTCGGCTATCTGCTGTCGCCACCGCGGCTCGCTGATCAGGAACACGGGTTTGCCAAATGCGGCCGGTCCCTCATTCGCGACGGTGATCTGCAAGACGTGGCCCTGCTTCGAATCGACTCGAACAGCCGTGGTTCCTCGCAGCACGACTTCGCGTCCCTGCACATCCATGACGAGTGCAATACGCTTGCCGCTGTATTGAGAAAAATTCATAGTGACTCCACATCCCTGAAGTCCAATCCTTGGAAGATCGCAGGAAGGTCGGTCGCCCTGCGATAACGTCTTTTCCAAAGCGGTCGCTGTGACCGATCGCATAAGGACTCGTCAGTATTCGCGATTTCGCCTGCCGGTCGCCCAATCGGATGTTGACGATTCCGATTCTGACGCACGGCATGCCGCGACAATTCTGCAGGTCCTCGTCGCCACAATGTAACCGAAACCGGCATCCACGGTCTACAAAAGAACCACGAGTCCTCACGCAACACGCGGCTCGTCGCGGGCCACCCACATTTCATTCCTGGGGATGCCCCTGACCACCGCGGGCAGCCGTCCGGTCCCTCGTCTGCCACAAGCAGAGCAACATAAACGCCCTGTTGTCTACTTCACATTAGCCGCAACTAACGTATTCCTGACAGGTTACGTGCAGGCGAAATATCGCGTTCCCTGGAGTGGATGCACCCAACATGGGCGGGCTCCGACGCGTTTGCCAAGCGGGCGTTGAGCCGCGACGGTGGAAACCGAAAGCCTCGGCACGCCGGCGGTATGACCGGGCCCACGGGGCCGCACGAGGATCCGGCATCACAAGAACCCCCGTCAGGCTTTGAATTGTCCCCCTGAAGTGACTAAACGTTGTCAATTACCCACTCAATAAATCCACCCCCGTTGATGATCCTACCATTTGCCGTTGTATTGCCTCCAGAATGACTGTTTTCTGTAAATCTTTCTAATTCCCTATTCTTCTGGACTGGCTGGCTTGTTAGAGTCATGCTGCTCGGTCAGGTTTGACCCGGCGAGTTTGTGACGTATGGTTTCTTAGATCTCATTCACGCGTTCAATAGCAATGGGCGTTCGTCCCAGCTTTTTATCATCTCATCTGGTTCGGTGCGGACGACTGCGTCGGCGTCAGGTTGATGGCGAGCAGTTGTGGTGCAAGAGCGAAACCTTCTGGCAACGGAGAGCTATCAAGGTGCGCTGAGCACAGCCGCACTCGAGAAACGGGAATTGCGAAATGAGCGAAGCGACTCTCAAGGGCCGCAACCGCGATAGGCAGATGGCACCTATCGAGTTCAAGGTTGCAGATACTCCCACGGAACGGAGAGACGCGTTCAGACTTGTTTACGATCAGTATTTGAAGACCGGTTTGTCACGGCCGAACGTGCATCGCGTGCGCGTTACGCCGTACCATTTGCTGCCGACCACGCACGTGTTCGTCGCGTATTATCGCAGCGAGATTATTGCGACCATGACGCTCGTGGGAGACGGTCGGTTAGGTCTGCCGATGGAGTCGATTTACGCCGACGAGGTACAGCGTCGTCGTGAACAGGGGCTGCAGATCAGCGAGGTTTCGTGCCTGGCGGATCGCCGCACGAACTGCCGCGATTTCCTGACGGTGTTCTGCGGTCTCAGTCGCGTGATGGCTCAGTTTGCGCGACGCCAGGGGTATGATCAGTTGCTGGTGGTGTGTCACCCCAAACACTCGGCGTTTTACCGCCGTTACTTGGGTTTCGATATGATTGGTTCGGTGACCGAATGCCCGCACGTGCAGAACAAGCCGGCTGTACCGCTATGCCTGGACTTTGATTTCGTCGATCACCATCCGCCGGCCTGTTACACGCGGTTCTTCGGCGAATGGCTGCCGGACGAACAGCTGCAGCCGAGTCGGCTGGGCCCGATCGAAAAGAGCGTCTTGCGGAGGATGGTCGACAGGACGTTCGAGCGACGGCCGGTGCCCGCCATTTGGGTGGCTGATTCCTTGGACGTGCTGGACGCCACGCCGGCGTTGGTGACCGCTTGACGCCATTTTCGCATATTGACCATCCGTGATCGGCACTGAAAACGGTCCGTTCAGACACTCTGGTTGGCGGCCGGATCTCGCGGCTTCTGGCGTGCCGTCGTAGGTCCACGCGTCGATGCGGGTCGGTGGATCCAGCCTTCGCGGGCAGCCAACCGGATCTGTCTTGACGTCGGTGACTGTCCGGCGTACCTTCCTGCGACTCATTGATCAGGCACCGTTGATCCTTACCCAGACCGAACTCAGGCTGGTTTTCTGGCGAATTGTTCGCCGGGTCTCGATAACGATGCTGGTAGAGCCGTGGCGGCGCGGCCACCGTTCCAGCCCTGCGACGGCACGATGTCGTCCACAAGCCAGTCCTGGCAGTGGTCAAGGAGGCAACATGTCGGGAGCCTTGCAGCAGAAGCTCGAGTCGATCTTGGCCCCCTACCGGACCGGGATTGCCTGTCGGCGTCACGATCTGGTCCAAGCGTATGAGCTGGTGTATCGCCGGTATGTGCAGCGCGGATTCGTACCTCCTGATCCAGGAGGTCTGATCTACCACCCGAGCTTTGGTTTGCGGTCCAGCCGGACGATCACAGCCACGCACCAAGGACGCACGGTCGGCACGGTCACGATCTTGGGTGACAATTTTCTCGGCCTGCACATCGAGTCGACCTATCCCGCGGAGGTTGACCGTCTGCGGCGCCAAAATCGCGTCTTGGCCGAAGTCACCTGCCTGGCCATCGAACCGCGGCCGGACGAGCCCAAGAACGGCGCTTTCTTTGCACTCACGCGGTTCATGTATCAATACGCTCAGTGGCGTCGCTTCGATGACCTGCTGTTGGCGATCCATCCGCGTCACGTTCGGTTCTACGAGCGATGGTTCCGCGTGTATCGGTTTGGCCCCTGCCGTCCTTACAATCTGGTGCAGGGCCAACCGGCGATCGCCTGCCGGATCGATCTGCATTCGGTCGACGACGTGGTGCCGCAAGACGTGTACCAGTGGTATACGCACCCGGCGATTGCATCGCGCGAATTTCACCGCGGTCCCATCTCGTCGTCGGACCATGCGTATCTTACGAGTCGCGCGTCGCACCATTCGCACACCCAGTTCTACCGCGCCGCGTAGTGGAACATCGGGGCAGCGGTGGTGGCCGTGAGTGCCGCGGCCTCTCGGTGTACAGCCATGTCGATGCCCATCGCGTGCGAGCTGCCAGCCGGCGGTGTGAGGCACGCGGCCCGTTGGGCCTGCGGTTAAACCGCCACGCCAACGGCGTGCGAGCCACGGCCTTGCGGTGTGCAGCTGTGTCGATGCCAACCGCGTGCGAGTTGCCAGCCGGCGGTGTGAGGCACGCGGCCCGTTGGGCCTGCGGTTAAACCGCCACGCCAACGGCGTGCGAGCCACGGCCTTGCGGTGTGCAGCTGTGTCGATGCCAACCGCGTGCGAGTTGCCAGCCGGCGGTGTGAGGCACGCGGCCCGTTGGGCCTGCGGTTAAACCGCCACGCCAACGGCGTGCGAGCTACGGCCTTGCGGTGTGCAGCTGTGTCGATGCCAACCGCGTGCGAGTTGCCAGCCGGCGGTGTGAGGCACGCGGCCCGTTGGGCCTGCGGTTAAACCGCCACGCCAACGGCGTGCGAGCCACGGCCTTGCGGTGTGCAGCTGTGTCGATGCCAACCGCGTGCGAGCTGCCAGCCGGCGGTGTGAGGCACGCGGCCCGTTGGAGCCTGCGGTTAAACGGTCGGCCGCTCCTTTCCCTTCTCCTCTCCCCTCTCTACCCTCACAACTCTCACCACCCACCCCCCAGATCGTGACCTACACTTCTACGTGAACTCGACCTGCGCACACAGTCTGTCGAGCCGCTCGTAACGAAACTACCTTTCCACTGGGCTTTCACTCATGTGGTCCGTGGCCATCAAGACCCTGATTGCCGACCGAGGCAAATTGTTCACCGCGCTCGTGGGGGTCGTGTTCTCGATTGTCTTGGTGGACATTCAGGGTGGACTGTTCTTGGGCTTGATCCAGAAGGCTGGCATGCTGGTGGATTACGGACAGGCGGACATTTGGGTCGGTCACCAGCGGATCCACAACGTCGACTTTCCGCGCGACATTCCGCGGCGGTGGGTCAACCGAGTGCGTGCCGTACCCGGTGTGAAGAACGCCGTGCCGTATCTGTTGGGGTTCACCGAGATGACACTGCCCGGCGGCGGGTTCGAAACGGTGCTCGTCGTGGGTATCGAGCGTGCGACGCGGTTGGGTGATGCGTGGAACTATCTGGACGGCACGCCCAGTTCGATTCTGCAGAACGACGGCATCGTGGTCGATGTTTGTGAGGCCGACAAGCTCGACCAACCCGCAGTCGGTGAACTCCGCGAAGTGGGCCGGACCCGTGCCCGCGTGGTGGCACAGACGCAGGGGATCATGAATTTCCTCGTGACGCCGTACGTGTTCACTACCTACGATCGAGCCCTCAAGTTCCTTCGCAAGCCGTCGGACCGATGTTCGTATATTCTTGTGCAGCTGCAACCCGGCGCGGATGCGCAGACCGTGTGCGCGGGGATTCGGCAACGCTTGCCCGATGTAGAAGCGTTCTCGAAGGACGCCTACAGTCGCATCTCGGTCAATTTCTGGATGACGCGCACGGGGCTGGGGATAAGTTTCGGGGCTGCCACACTGCTGGGGCTCTTCGTGGGTCTGGTGATGGTTGCCCAGACGCTGTACGCATTGGTTCTCGATCGCTTGCCCGAGTATGGCACGCTCAAGGCCATGGGTGCCACGGAACCTCAGGTGTTCGGCCTGCTCGTGACCCAGGCCATGGTGATGGCCGTTGTCGGGTCGGTGGCCGGGTTGTTCCTGGTGAACCTGGTTCAGAGGTATTTCAGCACGCCCAAGGCGCCGATTGTCGTCCCCTGGTGGCTATCGCTCGGGAGCTGCACGCTGGTCTTGTTGATCTGTCTGGTGTCATCGCTGCTCCCCTATCTCCGTATCCGCAAGGTGGACCCGGTAACGGTCCTGCAACAATGACGAACGCACCGATGCCCGAGTCAACCACGATCCTCACCGCGCGAGCGCCGATTCTGTCCGCTCACAGCGTGCGGAAATCGTATCGGCGTGGCTCAACCACGACCGAGGTCCTGGGCGGGATCGACCTGACCGTGGGACGCGGTGAGTGCGTTTTCCTGGTCGGTCCGTCCGGCAGCGGCAAGTCGACGTTGCTCTCGATCCTGGGCTGTATCCTGACCCCCGACGACGGTCAGCTCCGCATCCTGGGACGCGAGATCGGACAGCTGAACGATCGCCTGCGGATCCAGATTCGCCGGGACGTGATCGGGTTTGTCTTCCAGCGGTTTCAGCTCATTCGTGGATTGACCGTACTCGACAACGTTCTCGTCCCCCTGCAACTTCAAGGCAAACCGCTGCACGTTGCTCGTCCGCGTGTCCTGGAACTGCTCCAGGCCGTAGGGCTGGCGGATCTGGCCGGCGCGAAGCCGAATCGACTCAGTGCGGGCCAGTGCCAGCGAGTCGCGTTGGCCCGCGCGCTGGCCAATGATCCTCTGATCATTCTCGCCGACGAACCCACCGCCTCACTCGACGCCGCGACCGGCGACGAGATCATGCAGTTGCTCCGCCGCTTGATCACCCAATTCAAGAAAACGGCCATTGTCGTCACCCACGACCAACGGATCTTCAAGTATGCCGACCGCATTTACCACCTGGAAAACGGCCTGTTAAGCGAAAAGGAAGAACTTAGTTCTTAGTTCTTAGTTCTTAGTTCTTAGTTCTTAGGGCGAAGTCCTAAGCTCTAAGTCCTAAGCTCTAAGTCCTAAGCTCTAAGTCCTAAGCTCTAAGTCCTAAGCTCTAAGTCCTAAGCTCTAAGTCCTAAGCTCTAAGCCCTAAGCCCTAAGCCCTAAGCCCTAAGCCCTAAGAACTCTGCCATGATCAAGTACATCACCGCAATCCTGACTGTTGGCTCGATAGTTTTTCTGGGCATGGCGATCGATACGCAATCGCGGACGGAGCCGGTGCGCATCGCGTCTACCGACGAGCCGACGGCGATCCACGCCAGCGGGTGCGTCGAGGGTGCGACCGAGGAGATTAACCTTCGCCCGCAGCTGCACGGATGCGTGGCTGAAATCCGCTTCCGCGAGTCTTCTCAGATGGCCGTCGGCGACGTGCTCCTACGTATCGATGACCGCGAATACCTCTCTGCGGTGGCGGAAGCCCGGGCGGAAGTGAAGCTGGCCGAAGCGAAATTGCAGCGAATCATCAACGGCGCTCGATCGGAAGAACGCCGCGAGGCCGAGGCGCTGTGGAAGGGAAAATCGGCTGAGCTGGAGCGCGCACGCCTGAAATGGAATCGTGTTCGCCAGTTGCGAGCGGGTAATGCCGTGGCGGAGCAGGAAGCCGACGATCAGCGGATGGAGGTCAGCACGCTCGAGGCGGCCGTGGACGCCGCTCGAGCCCGCTACGAGCTTCTCCAGGCCCCTGCGCGGCCGGACGAGGTTGCGATGGCCGAGGCGACGATCGCGGCGGCACAGGCCAAACTGGAGGTTGCAGAGCTGCAACTGTCCCGGACGCGGCTCACGTCACCGGTCGCAGGGCAAGTCGTACTGGTTAATACCAAGGTGGGGGAACTCGCCGGACCTGATACCTCAGACCCCGCAATCGTGGTGGCGGACACCCAGCGATTTCGCGTGCGGGCGTTTGTCGAAGAGTTCGATGCGCCTCGAATTCGTGTTGGAATGGCCGCCGAAATCTCGGCGGACGGGATCCCCGGGGCGAGTCTCCGCGGGACCGTCAGCCAGCTTAGCCCGCGGATGGACCGCAAACAGCACTGGACCGACGCGCCCGATGAGCAATTTGACACAAAAACCCGTGAAATTTGGATTGACCTCGACCAGGCCGACGGGCTTGTCCTCGGCCTGCGTGTCGATGTCGTGATTCATGCCGAAGTCTCAGCGGGCCACGCCGATGCCACCGACGCCGTCAGGGGTGTCCCAGTGCCCTGTATTGGGCAAGACTCCCAGGCCGATAGGCACTAACCTTCGTAACGTCTTGATTCGCCGAGTGTCAGCCAAAGTACCCTGAACTTGACAACGTCCATTTTTCTGTGACAGTTTCATGACACCAAACCAAATGACTGCCCCGGGACTGCCGACAACCTGGACCGTACCGATGACCGCCAGCCAAACGAACGCGTACTCGCCAGACGACCTGCAACGTGCGCTTGCCGCATGGTCAGACGTGCTGGGCAGCCAGTACGTGCGGTCGGACGTGCAGACGATCGCCAATTATGCTCGCACCACGCTGCCGCGCGGCACAACCCCGGCCGCTGTGGTCTACCCGGAGTCCAGTCGGCAAGTCCAGCAGGTGGTCCGAATCGCCAACCAGTACAAGATCCCGTTGCATGCGATCAGTCGCGGCAAGAACTGGGGTTACGGTTGCGCGTGCGCTCCGAGCGATGGCCAGGTGATCGTCGATCTGAGCCGCATGAATCGCATTCTGGAGGTGAACACCGATCTGGCCTACGCGGTGATCGAGCCCGGAGTGACTCAGGGTCAGATGTATGAGCACCTGCGCGACAACCGCCTTCCGCTGATTTTGGATGTCACCGGAGCTGGTCCGGATGCCAGCATTATGGGAAACACGCTGGAACGCGGCTTTGGCCACACGCCGTACGGCAACCACTTCACGCACATCTCCGGCATGGAAGTCGTGTTGCGCGACGCGAGGGTCATTCAGACCGGATACGGCGCACTGCAGAACGCCCAATCCACGCGCGTATTTCCCTGGGGGTTGGGACCGTCTCTCGACGGTCTGTTCACGCAGTCGAAGCTGGGGATCGTCACGCAAATGGGAGTTTGGCTCGTGCCGCGTCCCGAGGCGATTCAGGGTTTTGCGTTCAAGGTCCCCCACGAACAGGACATTGGCGCCGTGGTGGATGCTATTCGCGAACTGCGGCTGGCGGGGGTCGTGCGGAGTACCGTGCACATGGCGAACGATCTGCGCGTCGTCTCTTCGCGCCGGCGTTATCCGTGGGAACTGACGGGCGGTCAGACGCCGCTTCCCGAAGACGTGCGCACGCAGTTGCGCCGCGAAGCAGGGATCGGTGCCTGGAACATCATGGGCGGGCTGTACGGCACTCACAAGCAAGTTGCCGCTGCACGCACGGCCGTGCGACGCCGCTTGCGCGGCATGGCCCACGTGCATTTCTTCGGAGCGACCAAGATCGGCTGGGCCCGGCGTGTGGTCCGAGCGTTAGGCAGCACGCAGTTCGGCAAGAGTCTCGGCGAGATGGTGGACAGCGCCGAGTCGGTGTACAAGCTGCTGGACGGGAATCCCACACCCGAGCACCTGAGCGGCGTATTCTGGCGGACTCGGCCAGAAACGACTGTGGATGCGAACGACCCGTCTCACTCGGGCAGCATGTGGCTGTCCCCAGTGTTTCCACTTTCATCGGACCATGCGCGACGCGTGCTCGACATCGTCGAACCGATCTGGCGGGCGCACGGTTTTACGTTGTTGGTCACGATTACCGCGATAACGGAACGGGCCGGCGTGGCCGTCCTGAGTGTCTGTTTTGACCACAACCACGCGGGTGAACCGGATCGTGCCGCAGCTTGCTACAAGGCTGCGTTTAGCGCTCTCGCTGCGGCGGGCTATTATCCCTATCGCCTCGGGCTGCAGTCCAACGGAGCGCTGGCCGAGTACCGCATTGCGCCGCCATCCGAGCTGACAGTTCGGCTGTGAGCTATGAATGGTCGGCCGTGGCACGGCCTGCCAACGCACGGTCGGCGATTGCGGGTGATGTGCTCGGCGGAGGAATGCTCAACTTGACCCCACCGCCAGGCAGTGCGAGTCAGCACTTCACACTGCTCGAGGGGGCTTTCCCGCGTTGGCGAGCGTCCCGCGACAGGTTTGACATGTCATTCGTGTGAACACGCATGAATTGAGCAGTGCCACACCCAGTCGAAAACAGGGTGTCTGGTTTTGCTCTGGACAGGCAACCGCGCCTGCGCTGCCGGAACGTCGGTCGCGTCCGCGGTTGCGCCGATTCGGCAGGGACTTGCGCGACCTTGTTCCGGCCTACGCAAATGACCCGTGCCGTTGCCGCGGACGAAGCGCGAGCGCAAAAAAAGAGCGGCTACCGTTTGGCAGCCGCTCTTGGATTTACGATCTCGTCAGGGACAAGTTACTTCGTGCGACGGCGGAGGGCGAACACCGCACCGATCGCCAGGAAGCCACCCCACATGGCCAGGGTTGTGGGCTCAGGAACCGCCGCGAACACGAGGGGATCATTGCTATCATACATCCAGGGACTGAGGGTCTGG
>CAVWHV010000062.1:0-105751 GCA_963754725.1 uncultured Planctomycetaceae bacterium | reverse complement strand
ACTGCCAACTCCCAGATCAGCGTGCTTGTGGGCGGCCAGATTGACGGCGAGAACCTGGGGATTCCGCGTCAGGGTGGCGACAGCCGTTTTGTGCAGCGGTTCGCCCTGCAAATGCACGCCGCCTATGACGAGGCTGCGGCCATGCGGTTCGCCCTCGCGCACCAGAACCCCTTGGTCGCCGCGCCCGTCACCGGCCAGCAACCTCACTACCCCGAACAACGTACAGCCTGCTGAAGATCAGCGATCCCCGGGTACTCCTGTGGAGTCTGAAACCGGCTGAGGATGGCATCGAGAGTGCCGGGATCGCGCTGCGGGTCTGGAACCTGACCGGCGCGCGGCCGAATTCACGGCCGCCCTGGGGTCGCTGCGGATTGCGGCCGCCCAGCACGCGACGCACATCGAGACCCCTACGGGGGAAGCGAATGTCGTCCACGGGAGCTTAACCGCGACGGCCGCGGCTCATGCCCTGGAGACATACTTGCTCACGCCGGCGCGTTAATCGCGGACTGCCTATCGCCGCCGATGAGAGCGCAGTTTCCACCGGCATTACGCGCGACGTTTGACATTTCCGACCCCGCGTCATACGCTAGCCGCAAGTGCCGGTGCCCGCAGGCGGCTGGCTAGACCGCTCGCCGCCGGTGCTAGATGGTCCTTTGTGCCGTCCAAACCACAGACCGCTGCGTGCTACACGGCAGTATTCGCAGTCTAATAATTGTTCAGATCCATTGGCGGCCCCCGGTTGCCAGCGCACCCTACGGGGACGGAGTCCAGGCACAAGACCTCGGACGACGCACTCCGTGGAACAAAAGGACGCTGAGCGGACGGCGCCGGTCGCCCAAGGAGCGCGTAACGTGTGTCACCAATGAAGCCAGCTTTATTGTGCTTCCCGTGGTTGCGCTCACAATTGGCGTTGTCATCTGCTATGTGGTAGCGGGCGTCATTGGAATGCCGATCGCATTCTACCTTCGACGACGTAATGCCCTGAATGGTTACTCGATCCATGGCGCAGCGTTGTGCTGGGCCATACTGTTTTCGGCAATCTGCGCTATCTTCATGGTCGGCGGAAACTGGAACGAATTGCCGCTCGCACTCTCCTACGTTGAGGCTGGCGTGGTTCCGCCGGTCTTACTCTCTGGTACTGCATTCTGGCTGCTCGTACGGCGGTTTTCCCGAAGGGAAGCGAACGCGGAACTTTGACCATACAATTGCCTGGGCAGGAACGAATTGAACGTTATGGTGGCACTGACGGAGTCCTATGACTGACAAACTAAGAGACCCTCCGACGATTGACCTCGATGGAGCGCGCCTGCGACCGCTCCGTGTGGCCGACACTGACGCGCTCTACGCCTACCTGCGGGATCCCGTGGTTACAGAATTGACCAGCTATCCCGTTGTATCGGTACCCATGGTCGAAGCGATGATTGAGCGCAGCGGGTTTGTGCGTGAGGGTTGTCTGAGGAGTCTTCGTGTGTGTCGCGGGCAACCACACGATTTCTACATTTACAGCCTGCTGCGCTCGGATTGGGCGGCCGCGCAACCCGGCGTTGCAGCTGACGGGGCTGCGTCCTGCAGCTGAACGCCAAGACGTTCGGCAGATAGGGGAGATTGTTTGCAGCACGCCGAATTTCTCAATGACACACACGGTCGCCATTGTAATTGGCGATTGACGAACTGGTCTTCGGCCGTGCGCATCGCGTTAGGCGGCAAGGCACTCGTATTGTTCCGAAGTTCTTTTGTCGCTCTGCTTGCACCGACCGTCCTTCTGACAGCTTACGCCGTGTACTCGAACCGACCGGCGTTCTGTATATTGGTGATTCTGAGCTTGTGGGGCTTTTGGACAAGCAGCACAGGCCCAACTGGCATCGGAATGGTTGCCAACACGATAACGGTAATTGTGGGTGTTGTGTTCTCGGTTATCAAGCACGATACGCTGCTCGCTTTTTCAAGTGTGCTTCCGGGAATTACTTGGCTTGTATCATGTGCGATTCTCGGGACGACAGCTGAGTACGTCATTGATGCGGCAAGGTCGTCCGAGGCGACTTTTCAACTTCTTGTGCGACGAGGCATACTCATCGCGGAATCGAAAGCCAGACAACCGGACCCACTGGAGCCAGCGGCCGGACCCGATTCCAATGCGTAATCGCCACCGGCGCCTTTGTTTCATATCGGACATGGCAAGCCCGGCCGGCGACCGCCCGCCATCGGCTCGCCGTCAAATCCCACGTCACAGACAGCAGGGAGGAAATGAACACAGACAATCTGGGCCAACCTGACTTGGAGTTCTTGGGGCTCAAGCTCTGGATCTCGGCGCAGTCAGTTCCCCGACCTCAAGGATTACTGGGACGGGAACTGGGTGGTCGTGACAGCATGCTGCACTGCTCCACTATCGCAGGTCTTTGCTCAGGGAACATTCCTCCATTTGCCAGAGTTGGCAATGTGGCGAGACGAACTGAGTGAACTGCACGAGAAGGTGGAAGGTACGGCGGAGCTGAAGTGTATGGAACCGAATCTGGGAGCCGTGATGGAACTGAACAGTCGCGGCACGGGAACCTTGACTGTCAGACTGACCCCTGACCACATGACGCAGAAGCATCAAGTCGAATTCGAAGTCGATCAGTCCTATCTGCCTCATGTCATCAAGCAGATAGAGAACATCTTGGACAAATTCCCGATCAGAAACTGAATGGCACAACCCGGCGTTGGAGGGTATCAGGATCCGCGGCGGGTTCTCGCCGCCGCAACGCGCACGTTGCGCGCCACAAGAGTAATCGTCGGAAGTCGATGGTGGAACGCGAACAGCCCAAGCAAACGCACGGCGCTAGTCCTGACGACCTGCGCCGTCTTGCCCGAGAGTACCAACTGGCTGGCAAGTACTTGCCGGCGTTAGAGATCTACGATGCGCTGATTGGTGCCGGACAGGCTGATGCGACGACCTGGCGTGAAACGGGCAATGCCTTGGCCGACGTCGGAGAATACGCTCAGGCTCAGGATGCCTTTCGGCGCTGCCTGGACTTGGATGCGGACGATGCGGAGGCACACAACAATCGGGCGCGAGTACTGTATCGTCTAGGCGACCTGGATGCGGCTTACGATCATTTGTGGCGGGCGATTGCCCTGAGCGATTCGATCACCGCCTGGCAGAATCTGGCGACGATGATTCCAGCCTGCCCGCGCACCGATGTGCGGGAGATCCTACAGGTGCGGCGGGCATTCGCCGCCAAACTCGCCGCACAGTCACCGACGGTAAAGCATACCTCGCGCCGATCCCGGCCAAGGTCCTCGCCGCTTCGGATTGGTTACCTCTCTTCGGCCTTTCACTCCGCGAATTACATGAAGCCGGTGTGGGGGCTGATCAACCACCACGATCGCACCGCCTGCTCATTGCATCTGTTGAATGACAGTCCGCCTGAGGAAGGACTGCCCGGTTACCAGCAACAGAGTCTGGATCGGATCCACGATATTCGCGTCTTGGACAATCGCCAATTGAGCGATTTGATAAACGATCTCGAAATAGACCTGCTGGTCGATCTGAATGCGTACAGCGATTCGAGACGGCTTGGTCTGTTCTTTTGCCCGTTACCGGCGATCACCGTGGCATGGTTCAATGCGTACGCCAGCACAGGCTTGCCGGGCGTAGACTACCTGATCGGCGACGACGAAGTCGTGCGCGATGAGGAAATGCCGTTCTTCACTGAGGCAGTTGTGCGACTGCCATTGAGCTACCTGACGTTTGAAGTCACGCATCCCGCTCCCCCGGTCCAGCCTCCGCCCTGTGTATCGCGCGGTCATGTGACCTTTGGCAGTCTCGTGGTACAGTACAAGATCACGAGTATGGTCCTCGACGCCTGGAGCGAAATCTTGCGCGGGGCACCTGAGGCGCGACTGGTCTTGGCGAATGCGACGCTGAAGTCGCCGCAGAATCGGCAGTACGTGCAGGACCAGTTTCTACGACGCGGTGTCGCGGCGCGTCGGCTGGAATTACTGGGCCCCGCCGAGCACTTCCGCTATTTGCAGTATTACGACCAGATCGACGTGGCGCTCGACGCCTTCCCTTACAACGGCGGCACGACAACCATGGAGGCACTTTGGCAAGGAGTTCCCGTGCTGACCTTTGACGGCGACCGCTGGGCATCCCGCACCAGCCAGACCTTGATCCGCCGCACGCCTTGGAGCCGATTTGTTGCCGCGGATGTGCGCGGCTACGTCGAACAGGCGGTGCAACTGGCCACCTCCGACGCGACGCCGGGAGAACTCACATTGCTGAGGCAACAAATGCGCGAACAACTACGACAATCTTCTGCCTGCGATACCGCGCGTCTGGCCGCGAACATGGAGGCGATTTTTCGATCCTTGGTGCAGCGCGAGTCCCGGGGATAAGGCACCGTGCGTAATTGTGCCAGCCTGCGCTGAAGGGGAGCAGCTGTGCCAGGAGTCCTCAGTTGAATTGGCTGTCTCGCAAACCACCGCAAAGGTGGCACCTTATCGCCGCAGGACAACAAGCCGACTGAAACCGCGCACGGGAAACGGGGAGCCGCCTCGTTTTCTCACTCAATGGGACCGAAAGCCGATAATCTGGACATACGTATTGGACGACTCAGGACAGCGCCTTCCCAAGACGCGCACCGTGACCACGTGCTCGTCCGGCGTCAGGTCCCGCGCCAGTAGTGGTGATTCTGTTCCAATCGACTTCGGCCGAGTGCGTGTCGAGTTGCGGCAGTGGACCGGGTTGTCCGTCGATAACGATCTCGGCGATGCCACAGTCGGGCCCGACTTTATGGATCAACGACAGTTGTGTTCCCCGCAAGCGCAAGGTCACCGTGCAGTCGGCCTGCTTCGCATAGTGCAGGGTACCGTAGATCGGCCCGTCTCCCCGCCACAGAGTCCAGCCATCGGAGTATCGCAGCTCACCGTCTGTGTCACGGACTTCTCCCGGCGGACGGAGCCAGAACTGTCGCCCGGCGCAATAGTCGATCAGGTAAGGTTGATCTTCGTTCCAGGCCACGCTCATCTTGGACAAGTACCAGGATGCGCCATTGTCGGCGTTCCCTTGAAAGAACAGACGCATCTGCCGATCGTCGTCGACAAAAACGCCTGGGTGCCCCGACTCGCTCGAGTTCCACTCGCCAGGCTCCCCGCATGGCAGCAGAGGTTGTTGAGACATTCGCTGCCACTGTCGGCCGTCGCGGCTCGTAGCCACTCCAATCTGCTGAGGTTGATTGTTGTAGGCACCTGCGTAGAACATATAGAGCTGATCGTTGTGCTGGCATATGGAAGGGGCCTCGACGCAGTCCTTTTCCCAGGACAGCTCCGGTTTCAGCACGGGGCCACCGGGGAACTGTGTCCACGCGTCGCGGCCATAATCGGAATCGAGTGGCGCTTCCGCACCGACGAGCATCTGAATCTTCTGAGCCGGATCTCGCGTGGCGCAGTACAGCAGCAACTTGCCGGCGAGCTCGATCACAGAGAGTCGCATCTGCCGATCGTCGTCGACAAGAACGCCCGGGTGCCCCGACTCGCTCGAGTTCCACTCGCCAGGCTCCCCGCATGGCAGCAAAGGTTGTTGAGACATCCGCTGCCACTGCCGGCCGTCGCGGCTCGCGGCCACTCCAATCTGCTGTGGTTGATTGTTGTAGGCACCGGCGTAGAACATAAAGAGCTGATCGTTGTGCTGGCAAATGGAAGGGGCCTCGACGCAGTCCTTTTCCCACGACAACTCCGGTTTCAGCACGGGGCCACCGGGGAATTGAGTCCACGCGTCGCGGCCGTAATCGGAATCGAGTGGCGCTTCCGCGCCGACGAGCATCTGAATCTTCTGCGCCGGATCTCGTGTGGCGCAGTACAGCAGCAACTTGCCGGCGTGCTCGATCACATCGGCATCAATCGCCCGGCCCGAGTTCCAGTCTCCTGTGGGTCGAAATACGGGATTGGTGGAGTCCCGGTGGAAGTGCAGCCCGTCGTCCGACCAAGCATGGCAGATCGCGTCGTCCTTGCCATTGCCGTACGTCGAGTAAAACAGATGGACTTTGCCGCGCAGCACAATCGCGGCTCCCGCCACCAAACCCCTGATTTCGTAGGGCTCGGTCGGGAGCATCTCGCCCACCTTCTGCCAGTTCGTCAGATCCTCACTGCGTGAAATGCCGATGGCAAAGCGACCTTCTGAATCGGGCCGCATCGAATAATACATCCAATAACAGTCGGCGAAGCGAACGACGTCGGGGTCTTTCGCGAACGGCTGGCCGCGCGAACTGTCGGCGAACATCATTCGTTTGCCGTCCAGGCGGGATGTCTTCGACGCCAGGCGCCGGATGACCTCGATTTCTGCGGGTCGGTACGGTTGTCCGTTGCTGTGAAGGATGTCGTGGAACCAGCCGGCTTCGTGAACCGGGCCGTGTGGTTGGTTCCACCAAGGGAACTGGGCCTGCGTCCGCCCGTTGACGAAGCCCCACATGTAGCAACCCACCGCCTCGGTCTTGAACATCGGCAGGTCGGTTTCGATGCGACTGCCACGAGGTCGGCTCATCCACTCGGTGCACATCACTGGTCGGCTGTGCTGTTTCAGATCGGTGATCATCGATTTCACGGCATCGAGCGGACCGTAGTGATGAAAGCTAATCAGATCACTGCGGCGCACCAGCGTCTGGTTCAAGACTGCGTCGCCATTCCAGATCCCGACCGTCAGCGGCTGCGAGGGTTTTGCCTCGCGAGCCCAGGAAAACAGCTCGTGGATCACTGCGGGCGTGCCAACCTGGACAACGTTCATCGGCTCGTTATACAAGTCCCACGCAACAATCCGTGTGTCGTCGCGGAAAGTGCCGATCACGTCACGCACGTATTGCTCGAGCAACGGACGCTCTTCGTCCGTGAACCCGAGCCGGCGTCCGGGTGACGGCGTCCAACTCGGCAGGATCATCCCCGGTATCGGCTCCCGTTGCTTGCCCAGGTAGGGGTCCATTTGAATTGGCTCGCCGAACGCACAATCGTCAAACAGGACAGGCATCACGGTGATCCCGTGCTGATGTGCGATCGCCAGGAACTGATCGAGTCGTTTCTTGAACCCCTCAGCGTCATGTTTCCAGACCAGATATTGGATGAAGCAGCGTGTGGTGTTAAAGCCCAACGCCTGGGCCCACGCCAGTTCGCGATCGATCGTCGCCAGGTCGAACGTCTCGGCCTGCCACCACTCCGTCGTGTTGCCGGCTGTGCTGGGTACATAGTTGAAGCCGACAAGCCAGGGTTGGCTTTGGTACCAGTCCCATGCCTGCTGAGGGCTCCAGCGCCGTTGCGGAAACATGGTCGACGCTTCCTCGACTGAAACATCCATCACACGTGCGACCTCCTGCGCGTCATAGCACGTCCCGTCAGGATAGATCAGTCCCTGGTAGGGCGGGTCGTCGCGAGAGAACTGCGTCTTGGCCAGCATCAGTTCCCAGAAGCACCAGCCGATCTGCTGCTCGCGCACGATCTGCATCACCTCGGCAAACGGTTGCCGAGGTCGTCCGACGACTTCGTTCAGGATCACCGGCTTGCCGAGTTTCTGAGCACGTTCTTGGGCACTGCGAATCGCCTGTCGGAGTTGCAGCGCGGGCTCGTAGTTGTGAAACGCAACAACGTCGACCTTGTCGGCGCATTGCTCGGGATTGACTGCCAGGGACCAAGCCTCCCAGCCGACAGTCAGCGGTTGCTCGGGCTGCTGCCGTCGAACCATTTCCAGGGCCTGACCCAGAAACGCATGGATCGCCTTGCGGTCCGCATCGCTACTGAATGAGGTCACGTACGGCTCGTTCATCACGTCCCAGAGAACGATCCGTTCATCATCTCGGTGGCCCCCCACTACATCGCGGACATACTTCTCCATTGCGGGCCAATGTTCGGGTCCGAGACGGTTCTGACCGGGACAGGCCATCCAGTCTTTCTCGCGATATCGTTCCAGATCAGGGAACTCGCCGAAGCAAGAGTCGAAGACCACCGGCATCAATTGGATGTGATGTTTCTGGCAAAGGCTCAGAAGATTCTCGAAGTTGGCCAGGAACCGTTCAGGATCGCGCTCGTACACGGCTAACTGCAGGAAGACACGCACGACGTTTAGCTTCAGCTTCTCCGCGAATCCCAACTCACGATCGATGACTTGCGGGTCGTAGTCGATCCAGGTCTGCACGTCGTTGCGTGCATACGAAGGGACATAGTTCGCTCCCCGCATCCAGCGAAACTCGTGGACTGGCAACTGCGACGAGTCAGGCGGAGAATCAGCGGACAACCGAGCGGCGATTACCGGACAGATCGCCGCGGCCAGAAGCAGGCAAGTCAAGAGTCTCATGGCTTGTGTCCTGATGTGGAAGGTGCAGCGGAGGGCGAGTCAAGCGTCGGGGCGACCGTTCCAGGATTGCCAGGCGGATGTCGCAGCTGAACGGTTGCCCTCAGCATATCCGTAACAGGTGCCCGCTCGGAATGCAATCCTGCGCAAAGCGGTTGGCAAATCTCCGCCGTGCTTTCCTGAGCCCTCAGTCCACGGGTTTGTGGTCGAGGACGTTGATGAAGCGTTCGCGGCTGGTCAACGGCATGTGGTGCAGTCGAACAAGACGCTGCAGCAGACCGAGCCGCATTACGGTCGTTCACGGTATCGTGGTATGATAGTCAGCCAGCGGCCCCGGCTGCTGAGCTTGGTCGGTCGCCGATCACGTCGTCGATCTCCTTGTCCGTGGGAAGGTGAAAGCCGGGCAGGTTTGAGCCGGTTGTCGTTGTAGAGGACTTCCCGTCCGGCTTCGTGGCAGGGGATGGTGCCGGCGGCTGCTCGTCGCCGAGTTCCTGCAGCAACTCGCGCAAGCACGCAAGCACGTAGGGCGAGCCATATTGAACCTTCAATCGCCCGGCGGCGGATTCCTCGATGAGGTAGACGCCGAGCACGGCGGCGCCGCGGAGTTGCTTCCTCAGCTCTGGTTTGCCCTCGACGTATTTGCGAACTTCGTCCAGCTGAGCATCGACTTCTTCGTGCGGCGTGCCTCTGGGACGCAGGATGACACGAAACGCGGCTTCCAGGCGTGGATCGTCGGGCCTTTGAGCATCCGCCGGCCGTGGCCGCGGCTCCACTTTCTTCTCGGGTTCTGCCGCCGGGATGGCCGCCACAAATTGCCAGGCCGGGTCGGCCTGGTCCACAATCATCGTCGGCGAACCGACCGGCCCCTGATAGGGCTGAGCCGCGATGGTGGTTCGCGTGCCGCCAAGCTGTTCCACGTTCGCGCACGAGAGCGGCGCCGGTCGGGTGCGGCCCTGGACCCACAGTTCCATGCCCGCTGTCCGAAGAGGGTTGGCACCATCCTCGCAGTTGCCCGGCGCGATCATGGCACGCGAGTTGTCGAGGTCCGCCAGGTCGACAATGTGCGTATAGACGTTGCCCGGCTGCGACCAGATGGTCCCCGTGTCGAGACACGCCAGCGGTGGCGAGACGATATCGAGTGACGGATCGATCGTGGGCAACTGCAGGGGTGTCATGCCCTGATACGGAATGATGATGGTTTGCCCGGAGGATTCCGGCGCACCCTGTCGCATGCGGGCGGTCCAGTCATCCGACGCGCCGGCCCCGCGTCCGCCACCCGCAGTTCCCTGTGCGGATGCCTGCAGCCACTTGAGCAGATAGGCCCGCTCGCGCTCGCCGCGCGGCGTCGCGCCGTCGCGCGCGAAGTCGGCGGACAGCCGCCACGCAAGGTTGGTCACGCCTCCCATGCCAGCGCCGTAGCTGTCGTTGAGTCCCGAGCCGCGATAAGGCGTCAACACGTTGCGCAGCCGGGCCAGCGCCGGATAGTTCGCCTGCGTCTCGGCGAGCTGGTCCCAACCTCGCACCGCGTCGACCAATTGCTTGACTGCCGCATCGGCGACCTGCTCTTCGTCCGCCACCTTGATCGCGATCGGCAGTAGCGTGGTGAGCAACGGATTCACGGGATCGCGATGCACCAGCGATTCGAAATCGGCGACGTCGTACTTGTGGGTGCCGGCGAGCAACTGCTGCAGCCGCCACGAGCGGCCCGTGTGTCCGTTGCCTCCGGTCCCCAACCCCAGGTCAAACGGATACCAGGTGCCGACCGGCATGTTATTGGCATGACTGATGAAGCCGCTGTCCGGATTGAGCATGTGAGGCAGTTCGTCCAGCGGAATGCGGCCGTCCACCTCTTGGCGGCTGGTCCAGCCCTCTTGCGCCTGGCGCGGAGTCCGGGCCGTCAGCGGGCGATACACAAGTGTCTGATAGCCCAGGTTGTTCCGATCGTCCGCATACACGATGTGCAGGCCCGGATCGTAGTAATGCTCCATGGCCGCGCGGAACTCGGTCCAGTTACTGGCCGTCATCCAGGCAAGCATCGTACGGACCGTGGTGCCGCATTGCAGCGTCTGCGGATCGTACAGCACGTGCGCCTCGCCCGGCCGGATTGTCTGCGACAGCGAATTGAACACGACGCCATGCCGCGTGTGGAGTACTTCCTGGACGACATCCACATCGCCTTTGACGCGGATTCGTTCCAGACGCCGCGTGAAAGGCTCGGTTCTTCCCTCATAGACGTATCCTTGCCCATCGTCGCCGAGCTTCTCCAGAAACACGGCCTGTGACGACGCACCGAGCGCGGAGCCGCCCCACGCAATGTGGCGGTTGAATCCGAGGAACAGGCCGGGACAGCCGGGGATGCCGATGCCGCGGGCATCGATCCTCCCGGCAGCGAGATGGAATTCGTGAAAGAACGGCGGCGTGGACAGGGGCAATTGCGGATCGCTCTCCAGCAATGGCTGGCCGGTCTTGGATCGCGCACCGCTGACCGCCCAGGCATGGCTCATCTTCGGACCTTCCACCGGAGTGCCTTGCAGCAGAAACCCTTTCATGCGCGGGCGCCGCTTCAGCCGCTGGTAGGCGTCTTGGCCCTTGGCCATCTCGGCTTCCGACACGATGGCCGCGGCATCTTCGACCGCCATGTAAAAGCGTTTCTCCGCTTCCTGTTCACCGACCTGCGCAGCCAATTCCTGAAAACGATGATACTCGCTGACCGGCTGGTCGTTGAACAGCGAGCCCAGTGATAACACGGCGCGCGCGGCCAGCAGACAATCCGCCGGGGTCCACGGTTCCGGTCCGACACCGAGCGGCTGGAACCTGCGGGCGACCGCTTCCGGATTCGCGTCGGTCCAGGCATTGACGCCGGCCGCATAGGCGCTCAGCCAACCTTGCATTTCCGGGGGCAGCTTGGCCAGCGCGTCGGCGCACCAGGAGGCGTAACCGGCCAGCCGCGCTTCGCGGTCCGACTGGACCCACGGGGCACCAAACACTTCGGCCAACCGCCCGGCCCCTTTGCGACGCACCAGTTCCATCTGCAGGCGGCGATCCTCCGCGGAGGCGTATCCCAGACCGAAGAAGCCGTCCTCTTCGGTCGCGGCGAACACGTGCGGCACGCCCCACGGATCGCACAGAATTTCCACCTCTTGTGCTCCGCTGTCACGCGTTGGCAGACAGGACATGGCGATCAGGACGGCGACGCTCAGCTGGCGTGTCATTCGCACTTCCTTCCTTTGTCCGAAGGTGGTGTCAGCTCAGCACTCGGCTCCTGTTTCGGTGCGACCAGGTCGCTGAGCCGTGGTCGCAAGATGGTGAATCGCTCCTGGTCCACGATCGCGCGCATCAGTTTGGTTTCAACGTGCCGTCTATTCGAATGACCTGGTCACGTGGCGATTCGATGCTGACTGTTTGATTACCGTAGCGCACGGTGGCACTTGCGCCGCCATAGTTGCGAAACAAAGCGTTCTCAAGCTTGCCATCACGCCACGCGATGTCAACTTCAAAGCCGCCCCGCGCACGAAGACCCTTGACGCTGCCAGTCGGCCAGGCCTTGGGCAAGGCTGGCAAGATCGCAATCTCGCCCGCATGACTCTGCAGCAGCATCTCGGCAATGCCCGATGTGCCGCCGAAATTGCCGTCGATCTGGAACGGCGGGTGGGCGTCAAACATGTTCGGATACGTACGTGATGGGCTGAACAGGTTCTGGAGTATGTACAACGTGCGATCGCCGTCGTGCAGTCGGGCCCAGCAGTTGATGCGCCAGGCAATTGCCCAGCCGGTGGACAAGTCGCCGCGTCGGTTGAGCGTCACTTTGGTCGCCTCGGCCAGGTTGGCAGTCTGGCGGGGCGAGATCTGCGCGCTCGGATACAGTCCATACAAATGCGAGATGTGACGATGCTGAGGCTCTGGCGCCTCCAGGTCCCAGTCTTCGAGCCATTCCTGCAGCTGGCCACCCTTGCCGATCTGATTGGGTGCCAGTCGACTGCGTGTGCTTGCCAACTCGGCACGGAATTCGGCATCGACGTCGAGTACTTCCGCCGCACGAATGCAGTTGGAGAAGAGGTCGCGGATGATCTGCGCATCCATCGTTGGCCCGGCGCAAACGGCGGAACCAAACGGATGCTGGTTTTCGGGCGACAACGACGGATTGGTGACCAGCCATTTGTGCCTTGGCTCCTCGACCAGCGTATCCACGAAAAACTCCGCTGCGCCTTTCATGACCGGGTAAATCTTCTGCAGATCAGCTTTGTCGCCGCTGTATTCGTATCGATCCCACAAGTGCAAGCACAGCCATGCCCCGCCGGTCGGCCACATGCCCCAGTTCGGGCCGTCGATTGGCGCGGCAGCGCGCCACAGATCGGTATTGTGATGAGCGACCCAGCCGCGAGCTCCGTACATGTGCTTGGCTGTCCTCGCGCCCGTTTCCGCAAGCTCCGTCACCATCGCAATGAGCGGCTCGACGCACTCCGCCAGATTGCACGGTTCGGCCGGCCAATAGTTCATCTCCGTGTTGATGTTGATCGTGTACTTACTGCCCCACGGTGGAGCCATGCTGTCGTTCCAGATTCCCTGCAAGTTGGCCGGCTGGGTCCCCGGCCGCGAACTGCTGATCAACAAGTAACGCCCGTACTGGAAATACAGCTCGGCAAACTGCGGATCATCGGCTGCGGGGTGTGCCTTGATTCGATCGTCGGTTGGCAGCGCCATGTTGTTGCTCGTTCCAAGATCGAGTGCCACACGTCGGAAGAGCTGTTGATGGGCGGCCGTGTGTGCGCCGAGCAGGTCGTCGAAAGACTTGCCGGAAGCCGCTCCGATCTGCGACTTCGTGACCGATTCCGGGTCGCCGCTGACGTCCTTGAAGCTCTTGAAACTGGTCGCTGCCGCGACGAATAGTGTTGCCGAATCGGCATTGCGAACGGAGATCTCATCGTCCGAGGCGTTTGATTCACCTCCCACGGCAACGACTCGTACGCGAGCCTGAAACTTCAGCGCTCCTTGGATTCCTTCGGCATCGCCGTTCACGCCCTGCATCACCAGCGTGTTGTCCGATTCTACGGCAACTGTGGCCTTCTGCGGCGTCCGCATGCTGACGGTGAACGAGAGCTGGGCGCTGCGGCTTGCCGTCAGCCGAACAACAATGACCTGATCGACAGGACTGGCGAGTGTTTCGCGGACAAATGTCACGTCACCCACAACATAGCTGACGCGCGCAACGGCCGTGTCCAGGTTCAGTTCACGCCGGTAGTCTTTCACGGCAGTGGTTTCCGGAAACCGCAGCAACAAGTCCCCGACCGTTTGATAGGGCAATTGCCGCAAGGGCGTCGCCATGACACGCCTGCCGATGAGGCGGGCCGCGTCGGAGTATTTCCCGTCGAACACGAGCCGGCGGACATCCGGCAAGGCGGCCTTCGCGTCCGGGTTCACCGGATCGTAAGGACCGCCTGCCCAGAGCGTATCTTCATTGAGCTGCAATCGCTCTTCGTTCACTCCGCCAAAGATCATCGCGCCCAGCCTGCCGTTGCCGATCGGCAAGGCTTCCGTCCATGCCCTGGCTGGCTGACGGTACCAGAGGCTGAGACGTTCCTCAGGCGCTTGTGCCGAACCGGTAAACGACACATCTGCGCCCGCCAAGGGGATCGTCAAGATACCCGACAGCAGCCAGCCGGCGACAACGAACTGCCTGGTCTTCATGCTGGGGCCAATCCTGTTTCGAGAGTTTTCTCACTTGAATAGCCGCTGAGCGAAGAGGCACAGGTTCTTGCTCCACTCCACGCCATCGTGGCCATGCGAATCGACGTGCCAGACGTGCGGCACGTCGTGTTCCTTGAGGTAGGCATGCACTCCCTGGCTGATATTGATCAGTCCGTCCTTGTTGCCGCAACCAAGCCACAGGAGTTTCAGCTTCTCGCGTGCGGTCGCGGGATCGGGAACGAGTTCGGCTGGCGGCTTGGTATTGGGCGCCGAGGAAAATCCGCCGACCCACGCGAACACGTCGAGGTGTGTCAGGCCGAAGTTAAGCGATTGTCCACCGCCCATCGACAGGCCAGCCAGCGCCGGTGTTCGCGGTCGGCAATGACCGAGTAGCGGGACTCAATCGCGGGGATGACGTCGTTAAGCAGGTCGGCTTCGAACTTCTCGAACGCAGGTGCCGCAGCAAACACATTCCCTTCCGCTCGATCGTTCTTCTGAGCCCGGCCGTTCGGCATCACGAGGATCATGGGCTCTGCATTGCCGTCGGCGATCAGGTTGTCCAAAACAACCTCCGGCTTGCAGGCTCGCTGCCACTCGGTCTCGTCTCCGCCGATCCCATGTAGAAGATAGAGCACGGGGTACTTGCGTTCGGTCGAGTAACCGGGAGGCGTGTAGATGTTCATGTTGCGCGTAGTACCGACCGTCTTCGAGTCGTATTGGATCATCTCCAGCTTGCCGTGCGGGATGTTGTCCCGGACGACGTTGTAGTCCGCCGGCGGATCATCGCAATAGGGCTTGTCGTCGGGGCCGAGCACGATGGGGCCGCCGAAACCGCCAGGTCCGCGGCGACGCGATTCGCGCGGGGCGGGCTGATTCTCTTTGGCTGGAGCGTCCATCGACTCGGAGTCGGGACCTGTTTGCGGAGTGATTTCAATCGCATTGATTTCCGGGTTCTCGATCTGGGTCGTGAAGACAATCCGGAATTCTCCGTTGGTCACTTCCACGGGCACCGTTTCGATGTAGGCGCGATGGGGACCGCCCGTCTTGGCCCAGATATCGAAGTCCTTGAAATCCCGTCCCTGGACATTGAAGGAGAACACACGCTGACCAGGACCGGTAATCCCCTCGAACGTCTCCGCGAAGTGGAGTTTCGCAATGTACTTGCCGTTGGGGAGCTTACAGGAAAACGAGTCCATTGCGTAATGCTCGCTCAAGTACAGGCCCGCATCCTTGGTGCCTTCGATCGCCGTGTTCGGATCGCGATCAATCGTGGAGCCGCCCTCGAAACCCTGATCTGGCAACCAGACGTGGCCCTCTGAATCCGTAAAGGGTGTGGACAGGCCGGCCTTGATCCGGATGGGCAATTCCGCCGGTGCGGCGGGGGCCGCACTGGTCTCTGGAGTTCCCAGCGGCGGCGTGGGCACAATGGGCTGCTCTTGGAACAGCAGGGGCGAGAAGGTGTAAAGACTGCGCCGCCAGGATTGCCATTCGTGAGCGGTCTCGGGAGATTCGTAGTACACGCTCGGGATGCCCGCCTGTTGCAGAGACTGAACATGGGCCTTTCCGGCAGCGCCGTTCTCGCGACTACCGTAGCTGACGAACACGACCTTGACGTTCTGCTTGAAGGCCGCCATATCGGGGATCTCGGACGGGGCAATGCTGCCGCCGCTGAAGATGCCGATGTGGGAGAACTTGTCGAGGTTAGCCAGGGCGATGGAGCGCGTCTGCATGCCGCCCATGGAGAGCCCGGCCATGGCCCGGTTCGGCTGATCTGCGAGGGTGCGGAAGTTGGCGTCAACGAACGGAATCAGATCTTCAATGAGCACTCGCGCGAACGCGTTGAAGTTGAACGTGCGTCCGCCCGGGCCGGCGATGCTGCGCGACAGGGGACTGTCTGCCACGCCCTGGGACGCCGCTCCAACACCGCGCGAACCGCCAGGAACATAGCTGTTGGCCATGACGATGATGAAGGGCTTGGCTTTGCCTTCGGCGATCAAGTTGTCCATGATCAGCCCCGCGCGCCCCTGCCTGCCCCAGCCAGTTTCATCTTCCCCGCCACCGTGCTGCAGATACAACACGGGATAACGCACCGACGGGTCCTTTTCATAATCGGGAGGCGTGTAAACGAAGCAGCGCAGGACCGCGTCGGCGCTCTTGGAATAGTAAAGCGTCTCGCGCAGTTGGCCGTGAGGAACGTTCTTGAGTGCGTAGAAATCCTGGTCGTTGGCCGGAACTTCGACGCCGCTGCCCCAGCGGCTGGCCCCGTAGAAGTAGAGGCTGTTGGGATCAGGGACTTGGGCGCCGTCCACAATGATCTGGTAGTAATGAAAGCCTTCATCTTGGGGACGCGACTCGCCGATCCAGGCTCCGTCGTCACCTTTGGTCAGAGGATACTTCACGGCGCCGATATCGAGTTGGACGACTTTGGGCCTGCGGCGCGACAACGCGGGCTCGGACTCGGCCCTCGGAGTCGACCTGGGGATACTGCTTGCCCGGCTGATTGAATGTCGAGGGTTTCCAGTCGGTGGCCTGTTCATTGGTTTGGGCCAGACACAGCCGGCCGGTGAGAATGAAAGCAATCGCAAGCACAATTGCATGGGTGCTCGGTGTTGGAATGATGATGTTCGCCTACTCGGTGCAGTGGAGCAGACTCGTCAGTTCCGCAGCCAGCCTGATGCGGCCGAGTCTCATTGGACGTTCTCCCATTTGAAGCATGCGCCACCCTTGCGGTCGGGTCGTGGTCCGGCGGCGGAAACGGTCACCGGACCGGGGTCATTCGGCTTGGTGGCCAGATAGCGATGGTTCACAAGAGACATGAGCATCGTGTCACCGCGCATCAGGTTGATCCATTGGAAGGATTCGGCATCGCACGGCTTGGCGCCGGCCAGATCCTTCAGAACCACGCCGTCAGCACTTGCGGAAACGAACCGGCCGTTGGCTGCTTTCAACGCCACGCGGCCCAAACCCAGATCGACGACCTCGAAACGCACGTTCTGTCCGTTCGCATCCGCCGCATCCGCCGCGATATTGACCAACGTGTTGTTCTGCGTGTCGGCGGCCAGAACACTGCCGTCGGCACCGCTGGTCAACGTGATGGTCTTGCCCATGGGAATCTCACGTTCGATGCCCCGCGCACGCGGCGACTCGACCGTGTAGTTGTCAAAGTCAGCATAACCGCCAGGCCGGCCGGACGTGTTGTAGTTGAACAATGCGGGGCGCACGCCTTGGAAAGTGCGCAACTGAAAGGTCATGGTAAAAGGTTGGCCCAAGGGAGTGAATTCCTTGCCGTCGGCACTCCAACTGAAAATGGCCTCGTCGTTGTCAAAGTTGCAGTGAACGCGAAGCCACAGGTGACCGGGCGGATTGGTCGGGCCCGCGGTCGGGGGATTGCGTGGAGGAGCAGGATCGCCCCGGCGTCCACCGCGGCTGCCGGTGTTGTCGAGCATCTGCAGCCTCGTGCCCTCGGCGGTCTTCACCACGCCGATCCAGGCATAAGGAGAACTCAACAACGCCAGACCCGCGATGTCGCCGGCGACAAGGCCCGACGTGTCCAGTTCAACCGTCATGATGGACTCAGGCCCGGGCGGCCGTTGGCAGAGGCTGTTGCGCGCCGAATAGAAATCACCGGCAGGCAGCGAATGCAGACGCAGCACGCCGGGCTTCTCCGTGATGGACCACTTGCTGTCATCGGGAACATGATTCCACTGCCAGTGCGGATTCAGCTTGCCGCCGTCGAAGTTGTCGTCGTGGATGAACGCCGGTTTCGGCTCCTGGGTGTAACCGGTGTTGGGCTTGATCCAGGTGTTGGGTGCCTTGCGCAAATTGCCCGGCAGGCCGATGAGCGGGAAGCCGTTGTCCCAAGTGACCGGCACCAAGGAGACCATGCGACCGGCGCTGCCGTGGTCCGACATGATGATGCTCCACCACTGGCCGGAGGGAGTGTCAACAATGCCGCCCTGATGCAGCCAAAGCCCACGGTCATTGGGTTGGGCGCGATCGGGGGCCGCGGCCGTCACGCCCAACGACTCGCCCTGCACCATGCGTTCAATCTTCCAGGGACCTTCAATGGAATCCGCAATCGCCACCATCTGATCCACCGGTCCACCGGGAATGGCAGACACATCGACATACTTGCCGTTGATTTTGTAGAGGTGGTGGCCCTCGCCCATCCTGCCGACCAGTTGGTGGCGGACACCGGGGACGAAGGCTGTGAGGTCCGGTGTGAGTTCTTCGATCGGATAGGGACTGCGGCCGCCGGAGATGATATAGACCTTGCCGTCGTCATCGAAGAGGACCGACAGGTCGTGCCTTCCGGGCAGTTGGTTGCGCTCCCAAGGACCATCGAATCGACTTGGAGCGAAAGACCTGCAGGCCTGCGCCGTTGACATTGGAGAAGACATAGAACATGCCTTGATGAAAGCGGAGGCAGGGCGCCCAGATGCCTCGACCGTAAACGTTCCCACCTTCGAGTCGGAACGCAGGGCCAAGGTCCAGTCGATCCATGCAGTAGCCGACGAGTTCCCAGTTCACCAGGTCCTTGGAATGCATCAACTGCACGGCGGGGTTCATGTGCATCGTGGTGCCGGCGAGGTAGTAGTCCTCGCCAACCCGAATGACATCGGGATCCTCGAACTCCTCGTAGAACAGAGGATTGGAGTAAGTGCCGTTGCCGTTGTCGGCGGTCCAATTTTGCGCCACGGAGGGAGAATCCCCCCAACACCTCGGGAGCGTGGCCGTGAGACCTACAAGAGCGCTACCGGCCAGCAACATGGACACGGTCGCACGCGAAAGGATGGAGTTATTCATCGATTGTCTTTACCCAGCACAGGTTCACCTTTGAACAGCGCCCGTAACCACTGTTCGCGCCGCATATCGGACGCATTCAGGCCCAAAGACCCACGTTGCGCTTACCGCAGGGATTCTTCCAGTTTCAAGAGTCCGAGCTGATACGGAAGTGCGTGATACGGTCCGCCGCTGGACGGATCGCGGCCTTGAAAAAGCATCTGCAGATTCTTCGGATCGATCGTCAGCGTCTCATCGTATCCGTCGCGGATCAGTTCCCCGTGACTGATATCCTTCGTCCACGGTTCCACGCCGTCCGCGAACGTGACGTTGTTGATTCCCGCGAACGGCTTCTCATACGTGTCCGCCTCCGGGATGGGCGTCCACTGGCCGTCCAGGCGATCGGAGGTATACGCCCGGTAGTAGCGGCTGGGACCCAGGCCCTCAACCAACGTCAGGTACGTATCCGTCCCCTTGATCCTGTAAGTCATGCTTCCTTCGAACAGTGTTTCGCGGGTTTCTTGAATGACAACCTCGGGGTCGCTCATCCCCTGTGGAAAATCTTCCAGTTTCGTGCGGCTGCGATAGAGTCGACCGTTATCTCCCGTAAAGAACAAGTAGGCATGCGTGTCATCGCAGATCATCCAGTAATCGATCCACAACCGCGGTGCACTCGACGGCTTGGACGCGAAAAAGTCCTTCGGCTTCGTCCAGGTCTCCGGCTTGGAAAGGTCGTCCGTTGTCGAGTACTGCGGCTGCTGCGACTGGAAAATCAGGTACCACTTCTTGTGCGGTCGGAAGTAGAACACCTGCGGTGCACAGTGATAGCCGGTCAGGTTTGGATTGGCGTCCATGTAATAAGGCTTGGCGTTGATTGCTTCCGACCAGTCCTTGAAGCTCAGGTAAACCATACTCCAGTTGCCTCGGTCGTTGGCGGTGGTCGCATAGACGTGCCACTTGTCGCCGTAGTAGACGACCGTTGGATCCTTCACGGAAACCAGCTTGTGGGCGTCATCCGAGACGGGCGTGATCACCACTCCACTGGACTTCCACTTGAACGGACCGGCGAGGGACGCCGGCTGCGTAGAGGCAGGAGTTGGCGTGGCCGGCTCGGCTGCCGCCAGCAACAGGCTCGTCATGGCCAGCGCCATTGCTGCGACATTTCGGAACACAGTTGCTTTCGACATAGGATCAGTCCTCATTCCGGATGCGGGTGCAGTAGTGCGTCAACGATCGCCGCGTAGGCGGGCTTCCGCTGGTTGTTGGAGTCGAAGATCAGCGGGTGCTGTCCAAATCGCCATGTGCGGCGGTCGCTGAGGCCCCAGAACGTCACGCGTTCCACCGCATCCTTGTGTTTGATGAAGATCGCGAACAACCGCGCATAAGCGTCCGCCTGAGCCTGGAGATCTTGCGGCGACGGCGGAGTGCCGCCGCGAAACCTGCGGCCACCGAACCCGGGGCCGAACTGGCCCCCCGATGCGCCGCGGATCGTCACGTCCAGCTCCGTGATGCTGACCTTCAGTCCGAGCGAGGCATAGTCGGAGATCGCCTTGTCCAGGGCGTCAAAGGGGAGATCTGTCGTGCTCCAGTGGCCTTGGATTCCCACACCGTGGATCGGTGCACCGTCCTTGAGCAGGCGTTTGAGCAGCACCATCGAACTCGCATGCTTGGGGCCGGCTTCGATGCCGTAGTCGTTGTAATACAGAATCGCGTCCGGATCGGCTTCGTGGGCGAACTTGAACGCGAGCGTCAGGAATTCGGGCCCCAGGGCCTGGACCCACGAGGAATTGCGGATGTTTTCCGTCTGGGCTGTCTCGGCGTTGCCGCCGTCGTTGATCGCTTCATTGACCACATCCCAGCTCTGAATCTTCCCCTTGTAGCGGCCTACCAGCGTGCTGATGTGGTCCTGCATGCGCTGGGTGACTGCCGCCTTGTCGCCATCACGGAAGAACCAGTTGCTGGTCTGGGCATGCCATACGAGGGTGTGGCCGTGGATGGCAATGTTGTTGTCGGCGCACCATTTCACCAGGGCGTCGGGGCGCTCGAATTTCCAAGTGTTCTCGCTGGGGTGAATCGGGCCCGGCTTCATGCAGTTTTCCGGCGTCACGATGCTGAAATTCCCTTTGACGAGCCCCAATTCCTGATCGGAGTAGTTACCGGGCAGATCTCCCGCCATGCCGATGAGAAAGTGATCCTTGTAGGCGTCCTTGATGTTCGGGCCGTGCTGGTCCACCTCCGGTTGCTGGCTGTCAGGTGGGGCAGCGGGCTCCGCGGCCCTGACCCCCACGGTGGCAAGTGTGGCGACGACGAAGATGAGGAGGTGCTTCATGGGACGCTGCTCCGAGATGAGGATCTCCGCGACCGCGAATGACTTGACTGCCGACATGCCTGGCCGTCGTGGTGGCGGTCATGCTTAGCCGTGGGCATGTTCTCCAACGATCGAAGCTGCTGGATGAAGGCAGGTGCCGCACTCCGGGCCAATGGCCGCCAACAATCGATTGTGAAAGGCCTGGCTCTTTGTCCATAGTGCGTTGTACGTTCTCCGCGGCTTGTTCGTGAGCGCCAGGCAACGAGCTTGGTCAGCGGCCTGAAGGGGCCGGCGAAACACACGTCCGCTGCGTTCAAGCAGCATGAGCATGGCCCGAACCGTGTTGGCATCGGAGCTGGCTCGGCGCACCAGTTCCTGCTGGGTGAGTGCCTTGTCCTCGGCAAGAATTGACCTGAGGACGAACTGATTGGCCGTCACTCCATGCGGTTGCAGGAGGGCATCGGCTGTCCGATGCATCGACCAGTAGGCCGCACGTAAATCCATCGCGATGTCGTGACCACCGATCATGTTCAGCTCCGTCAGTATCGTATGTATACGTACGACTACAATCAAGCCGGGACTCCGCCCTGTACGTCCGTTTTCTTGAGAATTCAAACAGACCAGCGATTGGTCGAAGGGGCAGCGGGCCGTCGGACCAGGTAGCCTTGGGGATCTGTATCCACCGAACAGCTGGAGGCGCACCGCCGAGTCGACGAAAACGAAGGGGATCGATTCGCAGGAAACCGGCTTCGACTTCCTGGGCCGCAAACAGGCGACGATGATGCGAGCACAACGGGTTGCCTGTCGACGACGCTGAACACCATGGAGACTCCTTCGATGACGCACGATTCTCGAGGCCTTCGCGGCGATACGCGTCGCCGTTTCCTGACGCTCACCGGCGCGGGAATGGCCGGTTCGATGTGTGCCGCCGCGTCTGGCCGGGACGGCTCGCCACCGCCGGATCGAGGCGACCTGGAACTGGGCGACGTCCCGCTCTTCTGTGCCCACGAGCACTGAGGCAGCATTAACTCCCCGGGAACTTCCCCTGGCGGCGTTCGTGGGAATCGAGCCGCGGGATGCGCGAAGCTAACGCGAATTCATCCGGGAGATCCTGGGGCGGGTCCTGCAGGAACAGCGGCGTCTCCTGGGGATTGATGTCGCCGGCCGCCAACGAACCGCGGCGAGCCTTCTTCACAACAACGCTGCTCGGCTCTACGGCCCAGCAGACGCACGCCCCGCGCCGAACAACGCGGCGGGCGGATCGGGTGTCACGCCGAACGTCCAAGTCTGGCCTGCTTGGAAAGGAGCGAACAGTTCGACGTTTTCGAAGCTCACGCCGCCAGGAATCGGGCTGTCTGACCCCCAATACGTCCGACGAGCATTGACGAGTGCCGTCAGGCCCGGATGAGCTTGATCGCACCGCCAATACTGCGTAGCCGGTCGTCCGGAGTATCGCCAGCCAGGAGCGACAGCCGTCTGGTCCGCCCCTGCGGGGTCGCGTTCGTCGCTGGTCGCAGCGAGTATCACCGCCCCGTCCCGCCCTCGTGCCAACCGTTCGAGACCGAACCGCCGGTGCGGTGCGAAGCCGATAGCATTGAAGGTCGCGTCGGCAAACAGGTCCCGCGCGATCACAACCCCATCCGCGAGGTGAAGTTGGCGGAGCCTTGCATAGTTGCCCATGGTGGCAGTCACCACGCAATACGACAGCGGGACGGAAGTCGGCTGTGTGAAAGTGCTGATCTGGACTTCACAGGGCCGGTCGTCACGAAAGGTGAGCCGGAGGAAGACGGCAGCGCCGTTCTGGAACTTCTCGACGCCGATGAAGACGGTGAGCGTCCTGACCCCGTTCTCCACTCCAATCACACCGCGGGCAGGGTGGGCCGGGCTCCGCGGAGTCCAGTCGTCAGGCTGATCCACACTCCACATCACCTTGCCAGTTCCCTCCACGAGCGACGACCGCTCCAACTCTGAGAAGCTCCTGTTGGTTCGCCCCTCCGCGATCGGCTCAACGGCAATGAAATTAATCATCCGCCAGTCTGGTTGGCCGACGTAGGGGGCGAACACACGCAACAGGCCCCGCGGTCCCGGCAAGGGGGCGAGTCCGATTCGCAACCCTTCGGCCAATCCCCATACCGGCTTGGCACCATGCTCCCCCGCTGGAGGCCGAATCCAGCCGTCTTCGACCACGGGATCCGCCAGGCGGCGCCACACAGGCTCCGCGCCGCCCAGACCGGGCGAGGCCAGGCTCACCGCCAACACCGCCAACCAGAATGTCCGTCTCATTCGTGAATGTCCACTCTGAACAGCCCGCGTGAGTGCGACGAGCCAATCCCCACCGGGGGCCTATGATCACGGTGGCAACGGAATCTCCATCATGGGTAGCATGGGGCGCAAGCAATCGGCACCACCATTGTCCCATGCACTTCTTCTCCGTTGCAGGATCGTACGCGCGTTCGGCACGCGGTATTCTATGCACCGCGGGCCGTGCAAGGTAACCTGGCTTTGAGCAAAGCAGCAGACGCATGCCGATGCAGGAGGCTGCGGGTTTTGATACCGCAAGGTACCTGCAGGAACAAACGATCGCGATTCTCGATCGCGTCGACGGGTTCGGCAAGAAGCCAAATCCGGAGTTCGGCGAAGTTGGACTCGTTGAACTGCCACCACTGACGCTATTTCTGGGTCGTCGCTCGGGAGGGTGGCATCGCCTACGCCTGCGAGGTGCTTCACCTGACGCAACCGTGCATTAGCAGGCACATTCATCAACTGGCGCGATCCCTTGGCGATACGCTCTTGCGACGCAGGTCGGCAGCGTCGACTACGGCACCACGCAGAGATTGAGTCTCTTCACGCACGCGAACCGCGCAGCGAAAGTGTCTCCATCTCGCGACCGGACGTTCGCCGACAACAATCTGCCCTGGTTCCTGGAACAGCAGACCGACGGCAGCAAAAGCTTTAACCTCTTTCCGGATCCAGGCACGCCCGAGCAGCGCGAACACGCCGTAACGGTCCTCAAGACGATCGGCTCGCAGGAGACAGAGAGGTGAACCGCGTCGGAGCGGACCTGGGGGTCCGTCGCATGGAGAAGTTCCCCGACAGGCAATCGTCGTCGTGACAGGAGCACGATATGATCAGACAGGGCGTAGTTGTCGTCAATCTCACCCCGTGACGCATCACAAGACCATGTACCGAAGGAGGCCCCGATGGAATCCGCAAAGTCGAAAGCCAAACTGACACGATCAACTCGTCCCCCAAGAAAAGCCCGTTTGGCAAGTTCCCTGGCGCATCTGCTTTCGCTGGGCATCGCGGCCCTGGCGGCATTCCCAGGCGTTTGCGAACCAGCCAAGGGCGCCGAACCGGCCAAGGGCGATACGAAGCAAGTCGCCCTGGGTGGCGGTGTGACGCTGGAACTCGTGTACCTCCCGCCCGGCGAGTTCACGCTGGGCAGCACGCCGGAAGAGAAGGAGTGGGCCGTGGGCCCGGAAGGGGGCTGGACCCCCGGGACAGGCCGTGAAAAACCCGAAGGCGACCCGCGCCCGCGCGGATCAAGCAGGGATTCTGGATGGGGCGGACGGAGGTCAGTGTCGGGCAATTCCGACGCTTCGTCGAAGAGTCCGGCTATGTCACCGACGCCGAAAAGCCCGGCGGCTGGACACAGTGCTTTGATCCGCAGTGGGACGGATATCACTTCACAACGGAGGTGGTGCATCCCTGGAAACAAATGCCGGGAAAGAGCTGGCGCGACCCGAATTGGGCGTTCCCGAACCTGGACGTCTATCCCGTGGTGTGTGTGAGCTGGGATGACGACCGGGCTTTCTGCCAGTGGTTGACGAAACGGGAGCGCGAGGCCGGGCGGCTGCCGGAGGGGCTGGAATACCGACTGCCCACGGAAGCGGAGTGGGAGTACGCCTGCCGAGGCGGTCGCCCGCGTGCGTTCTTTTGGTGGGGAGATGAGCTTGAAGAGGGCGAAGCAAGACTGAACATTTCGGCCATCGATTTTCTGCCGGGCCGGAAAAAAACCTGGCCGTTGGGCAAGGCGCCGTGGAGCGACGGGTATGCGTTTGTCTCTCCGGTGGACCATTACGGCGAACGGGGCCGCAACGGTTTCGGCCTGGCCGATATGTGCGGCGGCGTGTGGGAGTTTGTGTTGGACCACTTCGACCCGCAAGGAGCGCACGAAGAAGCCTATTTCGTCGAACAGGACCCGCATCCGGTCTGCCGGGGAGGCAACTACTTCGACGTGCCTGGCAACGCACGTTGCGCTGTCCGCCTCGGGATCCACAGTACCACATACTCCGATTCCCGCGACGGATTCCGAATCTGTCTGGGACGCCCCGTGGCCGGTGAACCATCGAAGTAGGAAGCCAGGCGCGGCGAGTTCACGACGACCAGAAAGCCATGCGACACTCGATCGGTTGCGCGGCGACGGTAGCATGGGATCGCGCCCGCTTGGAAGAGACTGCAGGCCGGGCACCGACTGACGGACCCCACTCGGCCCACCCCGATGTAGAATGGCGGCCGAGCAGAAATCATGGCACGGCGGGGAACACCATGTCGGAACGAATTCACAAGTCGAGGTCGGAGTTAAGCGTGCCGGGGCGTTGGGGGATCGCCACCAGGGCCGTCACCGTCTGGTTGATCCTGATCGTGGCTGAGATTCTGCACGGCATCGCCCGTGGCATTTTCCTGGTGCCGCACGTGGGCGAATTCCGGTCCAGCCAGATCGGCGTGTTCACTGGCGCGACAATCATCTTGGCCATCGCTCTGGCATCCGTTCGGTGGATTGGTGCCACTCGCCGAGCACATTTGCTCATGGTGGGCTTGTTGTGGCTGGCACTTACGCTGTCCTTCGAGATTCTGTTCGGTCGATTCGTGGTCGGGGCCTCGTGGGAACGCTTGGCCGCCGACTATAACGTACTGAAGGGTGGCCTGCTGCCGTTCGGGATGCTGGTCCTCCTGATGTCGCCACTGATTGCCTGGAAAGTACGGGGATCGACACGATGACCTGGATGGACTGGTACAACAGCTTGACGAAACCGTCGTGGACGCCCGCACCGGCGACCATCGGACTGATCTGGCAGATCCTCTACCCAATCATCCTGGTGGTGTGGACAACGATCCTCTGGATGATGGTGGCGATCTGGCGACACTACAAATGGGTGGCAGTGGCTCAAGTTCCGTACTTCATCTGGGTGTCGATTGCGACCGTGCTGCAACTGTCGATCACGTGGATGAACTGGGGGAGAGGGTGACCGCGCCATGCAAGTCCTGCTGGTAGAGAGCATCGATCGTGAAGCTACCATCTAGTCTCCTCCGACGCAGAACAGATGCTTCTCCGTGCGAACGAAGATGTGTCCGTGCGAGAGGGCGAACGAGGCCTGCACCTTTTCGCCGAGCCGATTCTTTGCCAGGACCTGGAACTCCGGGCTCGCTGCCACGACGGTCGTTTCGCCGCTGTCGCTCACGAAATAGATGCGATCCTCCGCGGCAACCGGCGACGCCGAGAAGTTGCCGCCCAAACGCTCCTGCCAGACGATCTCGCCGGTCGCCGCCTTCAGGCAGGTGGCGATGCCGCCGTCGGTGATGGCGAACAGATGCGGTTTCACATAGCAGCAGCGAGGGGATCTTCGGCATGCCCTTGCTCTGTTCCCAGACCAGATTGTCGGTCCCGAGCTCGCCACGTCCTCCGAGCCGGAAGGCCTTGATCGACTCACGGCCGCCCCAACCACCGGCCGTGAAGACCATCCCTTCGCCAGCACTGTGGAAGGCACCTTGCCTTCGCCGATCACTTGGCTCGACCACAGTCGCTCGCCGTTCTCCGGATCGAACCCTTGCACCACGTCGCCCGCTTCACTGACCAGTTCCACCTTGCCGTCGTGTTCCCACAGCGCCGGCATGCCGTGGGAAATTCGCGACAGGCCGCGCCGTGCCTTCCAACGTTCCTGGCCGGTGCGCGCGTCGAGTGCCAGAACGTAGGCCCCATCCCACGGGCGTTGCCAGCCGAGTTCCTTGTCCTCTCCGTCGCTGCTGCCGTCGCGGGCCATGATCAGCAGGTCACGATACAGGACCAGCGATGAGGCCAGTCCATGTTGGCTGTAGAAGGAATAGTCGCGATTGGTCCAGACAACGTCGCCAGCGAAGTCCAGTGCGGCGAAACTGCCATCTCCAAAACAGGCGTAGACGAACTGGCCATCCGTCGCCGGCGTCGGAGACGCGTAGGTGTTGCGGCCTTCCTTGTGGCCCGGCTGCTGGCGGAAAACCTCTCGGTTCCACAGAATCGTCCCCGAACTTCGGTCAAGCGCCAATACGCGGCACGAAGCACCTTCGTCGGTCGCCGTCGTCACAAAGACATGCTTGTCCCACACAATCGGCGACGACCAGGACTGGCCCGGCAATTCGGTGCTCCAGGCGACGTTGTCCGTGTCACTCCAGTTCAGCGGCAGGCCGGTTTCGCTCGAGTGCCCCTGACCGGTGGGGCCACGAAACTGTGGCCAGTTCTCCGCGCGGGCCACGGTGACGCTGAACAGGAACAACATACAGCAGAGCGTCTTAAGCATCATACAGTTCACCATCCCCGAGTGGAGTTCTGGCAAGCCTGCCGGCGGAGTTGAGAACACTGCACGTCGAGTCGCAGCAATTTCTGCAACGGTGGCTCAGCCACCATACTATGGTGCGCGAGGGGCGGCAAGTCCGCGATCTGCTCTCCTGGGAAGGAACGGTGCGTGGCACGTTTCTGGTGGCAACGTGGGCAGTGTGGGCTGAGAGCGATCAAGTCCGGCGCCGTGCCACTCGCTCGGGACTGAACTTATTGTGCCACGCACCTTTCCCTGCGCGGCAACTCGGCTGGGGGGCAGCTGCGCACTATAAGCAGACCTGCCGATTCTGGCCAAGGGATGCATCGGGTGGACCTCGTGGGGCCTGATCTGTGGTAATCTGATCGAGACGTTTACCGGCCTTGTTTACCCGACCAAATTCTGCCGCTCGCCTGTCCGTACAGCACACCACCTTTACTCCAGCGGATGATTGCTCATGAATCGCACCGATCTGTCACGGCGAAAAGTGCCCGGGATGCTTCTGGGACTCCTCGTTTCACTCGTCGCATACACGCTCGCCGCGAGTTCCCTTCACGCCCAGGATCGGCAGGATGATTTCCGGTGGATGCGGGGTGCCAACTACGTGGCCTCCTACGCCGCGACCAGTGTCGAGATGTGGCTGCACTACGATCATGCGATCATCGACCGGGAACTGGGCTATGCCCAGCAGATGGGGCTCAATTGCGTGCGGGTCTTTCTCCAGTCGCTGGTCTACCATCACGATCCGCAGAGCGTTTCTGGCGAACTTCGAGGACTTCCTGGCCACCGCCGACAAGCACCGTCTGAAGGTCATGCCCATCCTGTTCGACTCGTGCTTCGGCGTGTCGCCCAGTCTGGAGAGCCGACACATCTGGGTCGCCAATCCCGGCCCGGATCGGATGGCGCCGCAGTGGTGGCCCGAGTCGGATGCGTACGCGACGGCCGTCGTGTCGGCCCACGCGGGTGACGAGCGGATCGCGCTGTGGGACGTGATGAACGAGCCGACCGCCACGCACCTGGCGGCCACGCCGGAAGGCAAGGCGTCGATCGACGCGTTCGTCGCGCACTACTGCGGGCTGGTCAAACAGCTCGATGCCGCACATCCGATCACGGTGGGCATCGCCACCTGGGACAACCGCGACGTGATCGACCTGGTGGACGTGCTCTCGTGTCACAGCTACGCGCAGGGTGTCGAGGCGTTTCGCGCGGACGTGACCGGGACGCAGAACCAGGCCCGCGCGGCGGGCAAGCCGTGGATCGTCTCGGAATGCTGCAATCCGGCTGCCGGCTCGACCTATGAAATGGCCCTCCCCGTGTTGCGCGAACTGGAGGTCGGCTACACCGTCTGGCAGTTGATCATTGGACGCGATCAGTTCCGTTCCGCGTCGGGCCTGGTCTATCCCGACGGCACGGTGCGGCGGATCGCCGAGGTGGAAGCGGTGATGAACGCGCGGGCGACTGGTTTCGAGGAGAAGCCGGACGAGCAAGGCGCGCCGCACCAGCACGACATCCCGCTGCTGTTGGCCGAGTATCTGGAGGCGAGCGTGCAAGCCGGCGTGACCGAAGTCACGTGGCGCGAGCGGGTGACGCTGGTCGAATCGCTGCTGGCGCAGCCGGGCGGCTTCGGCAGTGACGCCGATCGTGTGCGCGCCGCGGTGGCCGACGCGCGCAAGGCGTACGATGCCGGAGACCACGAGGCCGCGTTCGCCGCCGTGGCCGCGCTGGTCGAGCAGGCCGCCGAGCCGTACCGGAAGAACCCGCCTCAGCCCGCGCCGCCCTCCGCGCCGCAGGCCACCGTCTATCGCGACGTCTACGGTGTCCCGCACATCTACGCCGACTCGGAGGAAGCGGCCGCCTACGCCATCGCCCAGGCCCAATGCGAGGACATGGGGATGCAGGTCTTTCGCAGCCTGCGCCTCGGTATCGGGCGCATGGCCGAAGTGGCCGGCGAGGGAGCATTGGAGTCGGATCGCATCATGCACCTGTGGCGAGTCCCCGAGACGGCCGCGCGCAGCTGGGACGAGAGCCCGCTGCGCACGCGGCGATTCCTGCAGGCCTTCTGCGACGGGCTGAACGACTACCGGCGAGAGCACCCAGAAGAATGCCGCGATGCACTCGAGGCGGAACCGGTCCAGGTGATCGCCCTGTTCCGCTGGACCGATGTCGTGCCGTCGCACGGCATCGTCCACATTCAGGCGAATGCCGGCCTGAAACAGCCGGCTCCCGAACTCGACTTTCCGAACCAGTCGAGCACGTGGGCCATCGGGCCGACCCGCACGGCCTCGGGGCGTCCCATGCTGTTCATCGACCCGCATTGGCCGGCCCAGGGCGACACCTCCTGGTGGGAATTCCACGTCCACGCGGGACGTCTGCAGGCGGGCGGGTTCGCACTGCCCGGCTTGCCCGTCGTCGGGCTGGGCTACACCGACGGCGTGGCCTGGGCCGGCACGGCCGGCGGAGCCGATTCGGCCGACGTGTTCGAACTGAAGATGAACCCCGACAACGCCAACCAGTACTGGTACGACGGCCAGTGGCGGGACTTGGTGGTCCGCGAAGTCGAGATCCCCGTCAAGACAGCCTCCGGCGCGATCGAGCAGCGGTCGATCACGATCCGCGAGAGCGTGCACGGTCCGATCGTGGAGGAATCGAAGGGTCGCGTGTTGGCGGGAGCGGTGTGCGGCGTGCGGGACACGCTCCGGCTGGAGCAGTGGCTGGCCATGAACCGATCGCAGTCCGGTGAAGAGATTCGCGACGCGCTGCGGATGGACCAGGCTCCGCTGGCTCAACCTGACCTACGCCACGCGCGACGGCCATTTCGGTTACATCCAGTCGGGCGTGTGCCCGCTGCGCGGCGACGGCCCGTACGACATGCTCCTGCTCAATGACGGCACGCGGTCACAGCGCAACTGGCAGGGACGCATGGCGTTCGACGACCTTGCCGCAGGTCCACGATCCGGCGAGCGGCTGGCTGCAGAGCTGCAACACGGCGGCCAACTACGTGACCGACGGCCACACGCTCAAGGCCGAGGATTTTCCGCCCGGCGCCGTCTGCGGACACTACTCTGCCGGACGGGCGCATCTGGCGCGGACGCGGCCGGCGTTGTTTCGAAGTCATGCCCACGATGCACGACGTCACGCTCGCACAGGCCTGTGACTTCGCGCTCGACACCTACGCGCCGGCCGGACCGATCTGGGCGCCGCCGCTGGTGGCTGCCTACGAAGCGCAGAAGCACCAGGTGGCCGATCCGGACCTGAGCATGAAGATGATGGTCGACGCGGTGCGCGCCTGGGACTATCACGTCCGCAAGGACAGTGTCGGCGCCACGGCGATCCGCTTCTGGCGCGAGCAATACGGCAAACTGCATCCCGAGGCGCTGGGCGACAACGAAGCCTACGGTGCTCCCCGGACGGAGGCCGAACAACTCGACGCGGTCAAAGCTCTGCGGGCCGCCGCCGACGATCTGAAGCAGCGATTCGGCTCGCCGCTCGTGCCCTGGGGCGAACTGCTGCGTCTGCGGCGCGGCGACCTGGATCTGCCGCTGGACGGCGACGTCGGGTTCTTCGGAGGACTCGAATGCCTGCGGGCCACCGGCACGCAAAGCCGCGACGAGTCCGGCCGGTTCGTCTTCGACGGCGGCCAGGTCATGACGACCGTCGTCGAACTGACCGACCCCGTCCAGGCCTGGAGCATTGTCCCCTTCGGCCAGTCGCGACGCCCGGAGTCGCCGCACTACGCCGACCAGGCGCGGCTGTACTCCGCAGGCCAGATGCGCCCCGCCTGGCACGGTTGGAGCCAGCTGCGCGACCACGTCGGCCTGAAGAAGGTAGTCGAGTACCGCCCGGATCGTCCCTGAATCCGCAGTCATGTGCCACGCACCATTTCTCAGGTACCATGGGAGACGGCTGCGGCAACCGCTGCACAAGCGGCAACGCTTGACTTAAACTTTTTCCCCCACGACGGAACTTCTCGTCATGAATCACACTCGTATTCCGTCGTTCGGCTTACGCTCGCCGTGGTTGCTGCGAGTCCTTGCCGGGATTTGTATCATCCTGTCCGCAGGAAAACCTGCGAGGCACGTGCAGGGGGCCGAACGAGGCACACTGGCCATTCCGCGCAGCCCTCACGCGCGATTCCGCTCCGTGACTATGGATGAAGCGGCCTGGACGTCCGGCTTCTGGGCCGATCGATTCGAACGCTGCCGCACGGCAACGTTGCCGGCCGTGGAGGCGGGCCTGCTGAATCCAAAGAACTCCGAGCAGTTGCTGGTCCTGTTGATTGCCGCCGGCGAGAGGCCGGGCCCTCGCAAAGACAAAGGAACCAACTGGACCGACGGCGACTGCTATAAGTGGATCGAATCGCTGGCCTGGCACTCGGCGGTCACCGACGATCCGGCCCTGGCCGAGCGCATGGACTACTGGATCGACGTGATCGCGCGGGCCCAGTCACCCGACGGCTACCTGTCGACGAATTTCTGGGACAACCCTGCCGGCCGACTGCAGGTCCCTTACAACCATGAGATGTACAACATGGGGCACTTGCTGACGGCAGCCAGTGTCCATTATCGCGAGACAGGCCAGACCAACTTCCTGGCCGTTGCGCGCCGCATGGCCGACTTCCTCTATCTGCAGTTTCAGCCGCGGCCGCCACGACTGGTGCACTTTCCGTGGAATCCCTCGGCTCACATGGGCTTGATCGACTTGTACCGTGTTACGGGCGAACGGAAATACCTGGAATTGGCGGAGATCCTGATCGGCAACCGCGGCTCCTCGCCCGGCGGCGGCACGCACGAGAACGGAGGAACCGATCAAACGCAGGATCGCGTGCCGCTCCGCGCCGAAACCCAGGCGGTCGGGCATGCCGTCTGTGCCACGTATCTCTACTGCGGCGCCACGGACCTGTTTCTGGAAACCGGGGAACCTGCGCTGCTGGAGGCGCTCCAGCGGATCTGGCACAACATGACGTCGCGCCGCATGTACATCTCCGGCGGAGTGGGTGGTAAGGGAGCTGGAGAGTCCACGCGGGGCGACCCGGTTCACGAAGCATTTCAAGGCGACTATGAACTGCCCAACGACTGTTATTGCGAGACCTGCGCCAACATCGGCAACGCCATGTGGAACTGGAGGTTGCTCCAGGCGACCGGTGAAGCACGGTTCGCGGACGTGATGGAACAGGTGCTCTACAACGCCGGCCTGTCGGGGATCAGCGTGTCACAGGACCGGTTCTTTTACTGCAACCCGTTGGAGTGGCGCGCCGACGCGACACCGTCGCACGGGCACCAGACCGCCACGCGCTGGGAGATCTGCGACTGCTACTGCTGCCCGCCGCAGATCGCGCGGACGCTGAGTTCCCTGCAGACCTGGGCCTACGGGATTGACGACGAGACAATCTGGGTCCACCTCTACGGTGGCAGCAAGCTTCACGTGCGTTTGCCGTCCGGCGCAGTCCGCTTGACCCAGGTGACCCGTCTATCCCTGGGATGGCCAAGTGCGGATCACCATCGACGAGTGCCCGGCGACGCCACTGACGCTACGCTTGCGCATTCCCGGCTGGTGCGAAGGCGCGACGCTTTCGGTGAACGGTCAAGCGGTGGACGGGGTACAACCGCGCGGCACGTATGTCGCAGTGCAGCGGGCGTGGCAGTCGGGCGACGTTGTCGAGCTGTCGCTGCCCATGCCGGTCCGCTTGATGGAATCGCATCCTGCGGTCGTCGCCAACCGAAACCGAGCGGCAGTGATGCGGGGCCCCTTGCTCTACTGTGTCGAGGTGCCGCTGGCAGCCGACGGCGAGCGCATCTGGCGCGACGGCATCTATTTTCCGGAACACATGACCGTGACACCCCGTTTCGAGAGCGATCTATTGGGCGGCCTCACCGTGTTGCGGGCGGAGGCTTTGACGGAAGTCGGCATGCGGCAATACGTCGAGAACGTCGTGAGCAAGTCCGCCCCGCTGGCGGATCCCCGCAGCTGGGACGGAGTACTTTACCGCCCTCTGGCAGCTCGCCCGTTACCGCAACCGGCGTCTGGCACCGTTCAACTGGACCTGATCCCGTACTATGCCTGGGCCAATCGAGGCGTGGCGTTCATGCAAGTCTGGACCCCACTCGCGCGCTGAATCCAACCGGAATGCAGCGGATCGGTGCGTTCCTGGTGCAAGACGACGACTCACGGCCCCGCTACATTACTACCTGGGGAACCGCTCTTGAACAACAAGGACTATTGAAAATGAAAATCAGCCGCATCTTTGCCCACCGCGTGGAATTGCCACTCGGCGAGGGTACCTACAACTGGTCTGGCGGCAAGTCCGTGGCCGTCTTTGATAGTACGCTCGTCGGGGTGGAAACGGAATGCGGGATAATCGGTTACGGCGAAGTCTGCCCGCTGGGGCCATTCTATCTGCCGGCTTATGCGGAAGGTGTGCGGGCCGGTCTGCGGGAATTGGGACCACACTTGATCGGCCTCGATCCACGCGAGTTAGGCCAACTCAATCACCGCATGGACGCGGCGCTCAAAGGACACCCGTACGTCAAGTCTGGTATCGATATCGCGTGCTGGGATATTCTCGGAAAGGCGACCGGGCTGTCGGTTTGCATGTTGATGGGGGGGCGATTCGGCCGCAGCGTGCAACTTTATCGAGCGATCTCGCAGCAGTCTCCGGAGGAGATGGCCCAGAGTGTGGCCAACTATCGCGCGCAAGGTTACACGCGATTCCAGCTGAAAGTCGGCGGCGATCCGGACGCCGACATCCAGCGCATTCGCGCCGCCCGCAATGTGCTTAAGGCCACCGACAGGCTGGTGGCAGATGCCAACACGGGCTGGACGCAGCACGAGGCGAAACGCGTGGTACGCGCGGTGCGGGATCTCGACGTCTACATCGAACAGCCTTGCTTGACCTACGAAGAATGCCTGGCCGTCCGGCGGAGCACGGACCACCCCTTTGTACTCGATGAGAACATTGACGGTCTGGATATGCTGCTGCGCGCAAAGGTGATCTCGCGATGGACGTCGTCAATCTCAAGATCAGCAAGCTGGGAGGGCTCACCAAGTCCAGGCTGTGCGCGATCTGTGCGTGGCCATGGGCATTGCGATGACTCTGGAAGACAGTTGGGGTGGCGACGTGACGACGGCGGCGATCGCACACTTGGCGCACAGCACACCCGAGGCCTTTCGCTTCACCAGCACGGACTTCAACAGCTATGTGACGGTGAGCAACGCGGAAGGGGCGCCGGTGCGCGACAACGGTTTCATGGCTGCCGGCACGGCACCGGGACTGGGAGTGACACCAAGGGCGGATGTGATTGGTCCGCGGGTTGTGGAGATCGTATGAGAATGAAGCTTCAACCAGGTGATTCGTCCGTGGACCACGGCTGCAATCCAGCACGGGTGGCGTCTTATCGCACCGTTGCCTTGCGATGCATGCTGACATTCGGGGTGACATTTGTTGTGGCCGCGGCGTAGTGATGGACGCGTGGATGATCAAGCCTCGCGATTTTGATCCGGCCATGTGGGCATCGCCGTCGTGCCGAAGCCGCAACCGCAATATTACTGGGCGAGCTACCAGGAAATCTACATGCGCACGCCCGAAGCAAACCCCGAGGGCTACCGGACCTGCGCCCGATTACTTACGCCGAGGGGCTGCCGGCGACCTGCTCGTTATCGTCGGCACCGGCGAAACGAACACGCATGTGGAGATCACCGAAGGGCTGGTGGACCGGCTTATCGAATTGGGCAAACGCTTCGACTATTTCGCCTATCCCAACCGCGACCACGGCCTCCACGAAGGTCAGGGCACGGAAGTGCATCTGCGTATGCTCATCGTCCGTTATCTCCTGGAACACTTGCCTGCGGGGCCGCGGTGAAGGAACTCTAACCCATGGATGTGTCTCTTAGCTTCTGTGGCCAGCTGATACGAGAGAGACGTGGCACGCGATGAACACCACGAGCGAATCGAATTCCCGGGGCAGAGGAGCGTTCAAATACGAGTTGTTGCTCCTGCTGGTCTCCATGATCTGGGGCTCGGCGTTTGTGGCCCAGCAGATCGGCATGGAAAATGGCCTTGGCCCGATGACCTTCAACGGACTTCGCTTCGCGCTGGGCTGTCTCTCCCTCATCCCCGTCATCATCTGGCGGAAAAAGAATCTGGCAGTATCTGATAGGGAGGCCGAACTGCCCTACAAAGCGTGTTTGGGTGCCGGGCTGTTTCTGTTTGCCGCCGATCCGCCTTTCAGCAGATCGGCTTGCAGTATACCTCCAGCGCCAACTCCGGATTCATTACTGGATTCTATATTCTCTTTGTCCCTGTGCTGGGCATGTTCTTCGGGCACAAGGTTCCGAAGAGCCTGTGGGCTGCCATCCTGGTCTGCCTCGTCGGCTTCTATCTGCTGAGTGTTACCGGAAATTTCGTGGTATCCAAGGGCGACTGGCTGACCTTGATGTGTGCCGTGCTGTGGGCGTGCCAGATCCTGGTCATTGACCACGCCGCTGGCAAAGGCGACCCCGTTCAAATTGCTTGCCTACAATTTGCGGTCTGTGCGGTCCTGAGTGCGCTGTGCGGCTTGCTCTTCGAGCGTAGCTCCTTGAGTCAGATCCAGGCGGCATCCGGCGCAATTGCCTATGCCGGGTTCATGTCGGTCGGGATTGCCTACACGCTGCAGGTGATCTGCCAGAAGCGATGTCCTCCCGCACCCGCCTCCATTATCATGAGTCTGGAAGCGGTCTTTGCCGCGCTCGCCGGATACCTCGTGCTCAATCAAACTCTGACAGCCCGCGCGCTCATCGGCTGTTCTCTGATTCTAGTTGGGCGTGTTGATGGCGCAGCTGGTGCCAATGATGAGTAAGACAAAGGCCCGAATGCTCGCAAACATCTCAAGGTCATCATCATGAAAGACAAATCGACCACACCAGAGAATGCCATTTCGCGGCGTCATTTCCTTGTAAGCGCCTCACTGGCAACGGCAGCGCTAGGCTTTGAGCCACTGGCGGGCATGGGTGTCCCGGTGTACGAAAATCCGTCCCGGACAGACTCCGCGGGGAAATTGTGTCTGTGGTACGATCGGCCGGCGGAAACCTGGATGACCGAGGCCTTGCCGATCGGCAATGGACCGATGGGCGCGATGCTCTTCGGTGGCACGGAGATCGAGCGAGTCCAGTTCAATGAGATCAGTCTCTGGGCCGGAACTCGCATGGCCGTCGAGGGCCGCGATGACGAGGGCCAGGACGCGGCATGTGAAAGACTATCAATCCCTCTTCCATCGCTTTTCTCTCGACGTGGGAACGACCGCGCCGGACCTGTTTGCCAAGACCACCCTGGCGCGGCTCGAGGAATATGCCAAGAACCAGACGACCGATCCGCAGCTCGAAGCCTTGTTCTGTCAATTTGGCCGGTATCTGCTGATCAGTTGTTCGCGGCCGGGGTCTTTGCCCGCCAATCTTCAAGGAGTCTGGAACGACAGCAATGAACCCGCCTGGGCCGGCGACTACCACTCGAACATCAACCTCGAGATGAACTACTGGCCCGCCGAGCCGACCAACCTCGCCGAGTGCCACCAGCCTCATCGACTACGTCACAAGCATCCGCGAGGTCAGCGCGAAGAACACGCAGAGAAAATACGGCCAGGTCCGGGGCTGGACCGTCCAGACGATGAACAACGCCTGCGGCGTTTCGTTTTGGAAATGGAACCCGCCCGGCAGCGCGTGGTACGCGCAGCATCTGTGGGAGCATTTCGCCTTTGGCCGCGACCAGGCCTATCTCCGCGAGACTGCCTATCCCGTGCTCAAGGAAGTCTGCCAGTTCTGGGACGATCACCTGAAACGGCGGCCGGACGGCACGCTCGTCACTCCGGATGGCTGGTCACCCGAGCACGGCCCCGAGGAAGAAGGCGTGACTTACGATCAGGAGATCATCTACGGCGAGAGCGGCGCCGGTGTTTATCCCAATCTGTTCGACTCTCATCCGCCGTTTCAGATTGACGGAAACTTCGGCGCGACGGCCGGCTTCTGCGAGATGCTGGTGCAAAGCCACACGGGCCAGATCCACCTGCTGCCCGCGCTGCCCAAAGCCTGGCCGAGCGGAAAGGTCACCGGTCTTTGCGCGCGAGGCGGATTCGAGGTGGACATGAGCTGGGACGACGGCCACTTGACCCAGGCCGTAATCCATTCCAAGTCCGGCCTGCCCTGTAAGGTCGTTTGCGGTGACCAGACCTGGGAATTCAACACCTCGGCCGGGAAGTCCTCTCCCCTCAGGCTCGCACAAAAGGTTGACCCGCGCAGCGTCAGGTAAGTGGGACGCATGGGTAGAAATCTATCAGCTCGACCATTAAACAAAAAAGGGGAAACAGAAACATGACGAAAGCGAAAAAGCGGGTTGGATTCATCATCATGGCCGCGGCCTTGCTGCTGGGCCTGCCAAGCATGGCGGTCGCCGGACCGCCGGTCGAGGCGTCCCCCGCGCCGCCGGACCTCACCCAGGGCGGGAAACCGGACAATGAACACCGCTGGACGTTGGGCGCCACCGGAGCGCGGGGCTGGGTGTGGAGCAGGTATGTGGCGGGAGGAAGTGAGAACACCGACGCACGCCAGATCCTGATCACGGAGGTTGCCAAGGGTTCGCCCGCCGATGGCGTGCTGCAGGACGACGACGTGATCACCGGTCTCAACGGCCAGGCCTTCGGCGGCAACGCGCGTATTCTCCTTGCGCAGGCGCTCACGGAAGCTGAGACGGAAGCCAACGGCGGGGTGCTGAAATTGGTCCGCTGGCGCGCCGGTAAGACGGAGAACGTGCAGTTGAAGCTGCAAGTGCTCGGGACCTACGCGCCGACGGCACCCTACGGCTGCGCCAAGTCCAAACGCATCTTCGAACAAGGCTGTGAGGCCATCGCCAAGCGAGGCTTCAAGGACAAACAGGGCAACGTGCAGGTCAGCATCGAAAACGACATGAACGCTCTGGCGTTGCTGGCGCTGCTCGCGTCGGGTCGCGAGGAATACCGCCCGCTCGTGGCTGAATACGCACGGAAGGTTGCTGAGTGCCAGCCGCGACGTGACGGCCTTCCCTCGTGGGAATACGCCTACAACACGCTTTTCCTGGCGGAGTATGCACTGGCCACCAAGGACGAGGCGGTGATGGCCGGACTGCGGCGCCTATCGCTGGAGATTGCCCGCGGCGCGAGCGGCGTCGGAACGTGGGGCCACCGCTTCGCTCAGCCCAACGGCAATCTGTATGGCTACGGTTGCATGAATCAGCCTGGTATCCCGCTGACACTGGCGATGGTGCTCGCACGCGAGGCCGGCGTGAAGGACCCCGACCTGGACAAAACGATCACCAAGGCCAGCGGTTTCCTCCGCCAGTGGGTCAACAAGGGCGCGATTCCCTACGGTGATCACGAGCCATGGCCATGGCATGATGACAACGGCAAGTGTTCCGGCGCCGCAGTGCTCTTCGATCTGCTCGGCGACCGCGAGGCCGCCGCGTTCTACTCGCGCATGGGCACCGCCGCCTACGCCGAGCGGGAAAGCGGCCACACGGGGAACTTCTTCAATATCCTCTGGGCGCTGCCGGGCGTGTCCCGCTGCGGACCGGCCGCCACCGCTGCGTATTTCCAGGAGACCTCCTGGTATTACGACATGGCGCGCGGTTGGGACGGACGCGTGGAGCACGTCGGCTTCCCCGGCGAGGGCTCCTACAACGGTTGGGACTGCACCGGTGCCTATCTGTTAGGCTACGCTCTGCCGCTCAAAAGCCTCTACCTCACGGGCCGCAAGCCAGGCGCGGCCCCGGTGCTCTCTCCCGCGGAAGTGACCGAGACGATTGCCGCCGGCCGTGACTTCACCTTCCAGAATACGGAGCGCAAGGACTGGTACGCGCAGCGGAAGACCGAAGTGCTGCTGGCCGGGCTGTCCAGTTGGTCGCCGGCGGTTCGTCTTCGCTCGTCTCAGGAGCTGAGCCACCGTGAAGGAGACTTCCTGCCCCAAATCCTCGAGCTGCTCAACAGCACGGATCGGAACAGCCGTTACGGCGCGTGTGAGGCGTTGGCCAAACTCGGCCCCAAGGCCGATTCCGCGGCACCGCAGGTGCGCGCGTTGCTGAACGACAAGGATCCGTGGCTGAGGATGCTGGCCGCGCGGACCTTGGCGTATATGGGGCCGGAGGTTCGCGCCGCGGCGGTCCCCGATCTGCTCCGCGCCGCGTTGCTCAAGGATCCCAATGACCGTCGCCAGCGCCTCGTGGGTGAGGTGGCAAAAGCCTTGTTTGCGCCGATGCCCGGAACCAACGAGCCAACCCCCATCCTGTCGAAATCCCTGGACGGCGTGGACCGGTCCTTGCTCTACGCGACACTCAAAGAGGTGCTCGCCAACGAGGACGGACTCATCCGCGGCCTGGCTGCGCCGATCTACCCGCTGCTTTCAGCGGAGGATGCCAAGGCGCTGCTGCCCGAGATTGTGGCAGCGACCCGCAAGAATGCGCCCAGTGGGGAGATGTTCCGTTATGGCATTCGCTGGGCGGGATTGGATCTGCTGGCGCGATTCCGGATCCGCGAGGGGATGGCGCTGTGTGTGGACATGATGAACGAGTTTGAATGGGGCCGCGACCAGAACCGATGCACCAAGCCCTTGAAGAAGTATGGTGGGGCCGCGAAAGAGGTGGTCCCCCGGCTCCAGGAGACCATCCTCGCGCTGCGCAAGGCAATCGAAGCCGAACCGTGGAACGGCAATACCTGGAACAAGGACATCCTCGCCATTGAACAGCTGATCAAGGAAATCGAGGCCGACCAGAACCTGGCCCCCGTGCTGAGCATCGAGGAATTTATCGGAAAGAAAGGACAACCATGAACAAAATGAACACGAAGAAAACAATTGCAATTGTTGGCGCGGTGGTGGGCATGTCATTGGTGACGAATGCGGTGATGGCCCAACAGGCTGAGGCGGGTAAGCCGCGGCAAGAGTTCAAGGGGCCGGTGAAAGTTTTCATTCTGGCCGGACAGTCGAACATGGAAGGGCATGGCGGCGTCAAAACGCTCGACCGGCTGGGTGAGCACCCGACTCATGGATATCTGCTGAAGAAGATCAAGAGAGACGACGGCTCATTCGTCGTCCGCGATGATGTGTTTGTCTCGTATCAGAAAGCGGATGAAAAAATCCAACGCCCGTTGTCGGTTGGCATGGGTGCCTGGGGGGCGGATTGGTTCGGGCCGGAACTGATGTTCGGCATCGAGATGGGAGATCACTTCAAAGAGCCGGTCCTGTTGATCAAGACCTGCTGGGGCGGGCACAGCCTGTACGGAAATTTCCGGCCGCCCAGCGCCGGCAAAGCGGCATACGAGACAGGCTACAAACCGGAGGAGATTGGCGCGTCCTATCACAAAATGGTGAAAGAGGTGCGTGAGTGCCTGGCCCATCTCGACACCGATTTCCCGCAGTTGAAGGGATTGAAGACGGAGATCTGCGGGTTCGTCTGGTTCCAGGGCTGGAACGACATGTGTCAGCCCGGCGATGAGATCAGGCAGCAGGTATACGATGAATATTGCCCGAATTTCGTTCATCTGGTTCAGGACCTGCGCGCCGAGTTCAAGGTGCCGAACCTGCCCGTAGTTATGGGTGAACTCGGCGTCGGCGGCGAAAGAGCGGACAAGAACATGCTGGACTTCAGAGCCGGACAGGCCAAGATCGCCACCTGCCCTGAGTTGAAAGGCACGCTGGGTTACGTGCGCACTGCGCCCTTCTGGTATCCCGAGCTGGATGAATTACCCCGGAAAATGGAATCTGAAGAACATCGGGTGAGGCAGGCGGTTGCGGTTCAGCTCAAGGAGCAACTGAAAGACAAGCCGGAGAGCGCGGATCCCAAGAAGATGGAACAGCTCGTCAAAGAAGCTGGCGACAAGGCCCTGGAAAAGGATGCGGCGTATCAGCAAGCCAAGCAGGAATCCGACAGGCACGTCTGCAACTGGTACTGCCATTATCAGGGCAGCGCCAGGGTGTACTGCATGGTCGGATACAGCCTGGCCGAGGCGATGAAGCCTTTGTTGACGACCAAACCGTAAGCGTTATGGAATTAAGGAATGAAACGAACACTCTCCAGTCTTGCCCTTGCCGTATTGATGGCGGCATCCGCCATCGGGGCGGAGCAATGGGCTGTCTTTGAAACCTCGTTCACCTCCGCCAAGAAGTATGAGAGTCCATTCGTGGATGTGGAGGTCGATGTCGTCTTCCGCAGTGGCGACCAGCAATGGCTGGTTCCCGCGTTCTGGGCCGGCGACGACAAGTGGACGGTTCGCTTCGCACCACCGGTCCAGGGTGATTACACCTTTCAGGTCAAATGTTCGGACCCGACGAACAAGGGGCTGAATGGGAACGAGCAGTCTTTGCGTGTGACGGCCTATACGGGCGACAACCCATTGCTGAAGCACGGCTTTCTTCGGGTGAGCACGAACAAACGCCACTTCGAACACGCCGACGGCACGCCGTTCTTCTGGCTGGGCGACACGTGGTGGAAATGTCTCTGCAAGCGGATGACCTGGGAAGGGTTTCAGGAACTGACTGCCGACCGCAAGGCCAAGGGCTTCAATGTGGTGCAGATCGTTTGTGGACCCTATCCCGACGAAGGGTTTCTCGAACCGCGAATGGCGAATGAGGGCGGACTTCCTTACGAATCTGTGAAATTCGAGAAGGTCAACCCCGAGTATTTCAACTACGCGGATCGGCGCTTGAAGCACCTGGTGGATGCGGGCATTGCTCCGGCGATCGTGGGTGCCTGGGGTCGCGGAGACTGCAACAGCATGGAGGCGATCGGAGTGGCCGGCCTGAAGCGGCACTGGCGGTATCTCGTGGCGCGCTACAGCGCCTATCCGGTGTTCTGGATTCTGGCGGGTGAGATTCCTGAAGAAACCAAATGGGGGCAGGGCCCCTGGGCCGAAGTGGCGACCTATCTGCGTGGCATTGATCCCTATCACCGGCCATTGACTTGTCACACGGGCCATGGGCGTCGCGGCGCTCAAGGGGATAGCCATGTGATTGACTTCGACATGGTCGGTGGAAATCACGACGAACGAGTCGCCGTGGATCCGAAGACCGTGGCGATCGTTTCCTCGGCTTACTCGAAAGACCCGCCCATGCCGGTGCTGGTGGGCGAAACCTGCTATGAGGGGCACATGCAGCAGGGATTCGGCGATGTGCAGCGCCGCATGTTCTGGGGGAGAATCCTCAGCGGCGCGGCGGGCCACACCTACGGCGCGGCCGGCATCTGGCATGCCAGCGTGGAAGGCGACCCGGGCTGTGCCTCCGCAGCGTTCGGAGGCACCAAGGTGTATGACTGGACGACCTGGAAAGAGGGCATGAACTATCCGGGCGCCACCCAGCTCGGCATCGGCAAGAAACTGCTGGAGCAATATCCCTGGTCACGCTTCGAGCCGCATCCGGAATGGACCGAGGGGGACTGCATCGCGGCCGGCATTCCGGGCGAGGTGCGTTTCATCTACCAACCCCGGAGAGGCATTTACGACTGGGAAGGCACGGTCGTGAAGAATCTGGAACCGGGCGTGACTTATCATGTGTTCTATTTCGATCCGGCCACCGGCCGACGCTTTGACCAGGGAACCGTGATGTATGCCGGCCCCACGGCTCCGCCTTTCAAAGGCCACACGAAGCCGCTGCTGCTTGAAGAAACATTCGACAAAGCCGATGCCGCATCATGGAAGGACTACGGCACGCCGACGCGACGCGAGAACTCCCGCTTGGTTGGCGGCAAAGGCATGGTCACCGTCGCGGAGAAGATCAGCGAACTGGATCTGATGGCCAGCGTTGACGCCAACAGCGATGCGGAGGCGGGCATCATCCTGCGCTTCCACGACGCCGACAACTATCTGGTCGCGCTCTACAGTCCTTTACTCAACGCCATCTTCTTGCATGACCGCAAGAACGGGCAGTGGGGTGAGATGCTGGGCAGGGTGAGCGTCGCGGAGATCGGGCCAAGAATCCAACTCGTTGCGGCGGCGTGTGGCGAATTCGCGGCCCTGGTGCTGACCGACGGCCAGCGCACCTATGCCACGCCGGTCGTCAAGGTCGGAAACACGACGGCTGGCAAGACCGGGCTGTGGTTGTTCCAGATCGGAGAGCGGCAGGAGTTCGGTCGCTTCGCGGTTTCCGCGACACCCTTCGATCCGCCACCAGGTTCTATCGAGGCAGGATTGCCGGGCGTCATCCGGACCGACGAATATCACGCGCCCGACCTGCCTTCGCCCCAAGACTGGGTTCTGGTGCTCGAACGATTCAAACCATGAAGACGCGCACCTCTCTGCCCCTTATCGCACTGCCATCAGAACGGGCTTTCCTCGCGCCAAGTGAAACAACCAACGGGAGATAATACTACTGAACGTAGTCATGCTCGTTCCCACGGGGATCGGCTGTGAGATCGGCGGCCACTGCGGCGACGGGAATGCGCCGGCGCGCTTGCTGGGCGTCTGCGGTGAAACCCTGGTGCTGCATCCCAACGTGGTGAACGCCTCGGACGTCAACGAGATGCCCCCCAACGCGCTGTACGTGGAATCGAGGCTGCGGGCCTGATCATGGCCCTGAAGGCAGGCGTCCATCCGTCGTCGGTGCGCAGGCCGCTTGCCTACACGACGGTAAGAAAAATGGCATGACACACCCCACACGCATGGATCAGTTCCAACCATCAAGAACCTATTCGCAATGGTCCCGTTCCGCCTCAGTCTGCTGGTGACTGGTTCGATCACCGAGCTTGCCGCTCAAGGCCCCTCGGCATCCGCACCACCGGCGACGATCAGCAACTGGCGTCCGCGGCTTGATACCGATGGAAAGATCGTGGATGCCCATGACGGCTGTCTGCACAAGTTCGGCGACCGCTATTACCTGTATGGAACCGCGTTCTGAGTTCCACGCTGGAGAGCAGCGGGTTTCTCGGGGCTGGTCGGCCTGCGTCCGCGCGCCGACGACACGGTCGAAGTCAACTCGCTCGCTTCCGAGGACTGGCAGTACTTCGCCCTCGACCGGATCGCCTATCATGGCCGAACGCTGACGATGTTGTGGGACCGGACCGGACAGCATTACGGGCGAGGTCGAGGCTTGCGGGTCCTGGCCGACGGCCGCGAGATCGTCGCCGCCGACCAACTGAGGCGGATTGAATGAAAGCTGACTTGAGGCGGGCGAATGCCCACCGACTCGCAGGACCCCGGTGGCGCTGCCCTACCCGCGGCGCAAAGCGTTCGTCGCCGGCGACTGCGCTCGTGCACTCGCTGCATTCGATGCCGGTCTCATTGGTCGAGCTGTCGGACAATGCCGGATTTCTACTGTCGATCGAGTGATACAGTAATTTCAAGCGATTCTGGGGGGAGGCAAAGCAACTCGTTGCAGACCTGAAAACGAAGATTAACGGTCAGCACGTCTGTGGGTGAGTAACTGGAGGGGAGTCGAAGCGACTGCTTCCAGACCGCCCGATGTTGCAGGTATCTGCTGCGAGGGTTCTTCCCTCCTGGCTCGCCGACCGGATTCCGCCACTCGCCGTCACACTCCCAACCCACGGGAAGCTTCAGCTCGAACGACACCGGAATGCCGGGCTGGTCGGGAGCAGCGGTGGCCGGCAAATGCCAGTCCTCCTGAATCTGCGCTTTCGACCACCAAAGTGCATCGACTGCGATCGGCTGCATCAAGTTCCAGGCGAGTGGAAAACTCCACCGGACGCGGCGTTCGCTCCGCAGGCGAACCCGCGGTCGGTCCCGCAGCGTGCGCGCCTGACGCTGCTGACGTGTCGCCGCTCTTCCCGCTCTGTGCGGCGGGTGGCCGCCGCAAATAGAGCCAAACGAAACTGGCCGAGCGGGATTCCAGGTAGTACTTCTTCGCGGCCTCCTCCAGCGCGACGTACTTTTCCACCAGGGCCTGCCGTTTGTCGCGAACCGCTTCGTCATAGCCCAGAGCCTGCAGTTCAGCCGCCAGTTCCTTCATTGCGGCTTCATCCGCCTCTTTCGCAACCTGCTCCTCTTCGCTCAGTTCCCGGATCCATTTGATATCGGAGTAATCGCCCACAAACAGATCGAGCCATCCGTCACCGTTGTAGTCGGTTACGCAGATCTGGGCGCGAACGCCCTGGCACGGGATTTGATCGGGCAGCAACTTCTGCTCAAGAAACTTCACGTCAGCCGCGGCCGGAATCAGATTCTGCGCAGCGGCAAACTCCGGTGCCGTTGCCGATCCGATATTGCGATACCATTGCACGGCTCCTACATCCGATCCAACCACGAGATCCCAGACTCCGTCCCGGTCCCAGTCGGCGGCGACGGGTTGGGCATGACCGTTCACTTTGAGCGGTCCTCCGGCTCCCTCCAGCCGGACGCTGCCTGGGCTGAAGGACGGCCGGGCACGTTCGCCTTCATTGACCCGCAGGTAGATTTCTCCACCAAAGCTGCCGATCAGCAGATCCAGATCACCATCGCCGTCCCAATCGACGACTTCCGGCCAACTGCCGAAAGAAGCGACCCGATCCTGAATGGCCTTTTCTTCATTGGCCGCGGGGTCTTTCGTGCTTTGTTCGTAACGGACCAGTTCGACGGGATGGTGGACCAGCGGCACACCCGCGCTATCGGTTATCTTCTCGGCCGCAGAATACTCGCCCTTGCCTAAGCCCCGGAACAGATAAATGTCACCCGGATCGTAGGAACCACTGATCATGTCGAGGATTCCGTCGTTGTCGAAGTCCACGAACCGTGGACTGGAGGCGATGCATCAGTAAACCGGCGTTTTGGCGTCCTGACCGCCCGCCTGCAATTTGCCGCGGCTGGCGTAATCCGGTGTGGAGTCATTGCCGGTATTTTCGAACAGCCAAAAGTGGCCTGGGAAATCACCGACCACCAGATCCCGATCACCATCGCCATCGACATCGGCCAGCTCGGGACCGGCATGTGCATAGGAAGACAGCAGTCCGATGTCGATCGGCTTACCATCGCTTTGCAGGCGAATCCCGGCAAGGAGGTCCGGACTCAAACCGGAAATGCCCCCGGCGGTAGGTTCCTGTTGTGCGATTGCCTGGCAGCAACACACGACACACAGCGTCAGCGCAAACAGTGTTTTCATGTTATGACAGCATTCCTGAGACAAAGAATCTCCAGTCTGGAAAGTCGCACTGAATTCAATGTAGACTCCGCGCTGGTGAAATCAAGCCCGACAGCACGTAACAGAGAATACGCCGGGAAAAACGGGGAGCAGAGCGGTGAGGAATCCGCCGAGAGGGCAGCGCGAATGAGCCGCAGAAGAGCAGACTGGGCGACCAGCGACACATGGATATTCTGTCGGACGTGCAAGTCACCGCCGTGACGTTGGACGGAGGGAGTCGGTTTTCCCGCTCAAGACCCGACCCGTGGACGCGGTCAGTCGCCTGTCGATGCCGTTGTGGCGGAGAACAAGCCGTTCTTGATCGATACCCAACCGGTGCAGGATCGTGGCATGAACGTGATGGGCAGTCGTCCGACGCGCTGCAGGGTATCGATTCGATATGGGACGTGTTGTATCCCGAGGAGCAGCGTCGCGTGCTCGGACCGCTGATCGAACAGATCAAAGTGTTCCTGTACCACGTCGCAGTACGGCTGCGCAGCAACGGCGTCTCGACGACATTGGCGGCACAGGCCGATCGTCAACTACAATTTCGGGGATCAACTGTCTTCTCAGTTCTCAACTGTGCGGTGTACAAGATTGCACGGCGAGAATCGCTGGGCCTGTTCACCTCTGCCTTGCGCTGCGAATTCACCGCCGGCTGGCCGGGGCATCCCGATCTGCGAGCATCGCGTGGAGTTCGGCAATGTGTTCCGGGGGCACCATCGGGTTCGACTGGAGGATCGGGATCGCCTCGGTCATCAGCTGCTTGATTTGCTCCGGCTCACGGCCCAGTTGCAGCAGGACGCGGGCAAGCCGCACGCGTGTCCAGGCCCGCTCCGGGTTGTGGGCATCGAACTGGGCATCCCGCTTCTTGAGCACATCGGCGAGAAATTGGGCAGCACGATCAAGTTCCTGACGGTTCTTCATCCAGTCCACGTATTTGTCTTCGTAGGCCTGGATGAACGCTGTCTCGTAAGCTCGGATCCCGCGGCAGAAATTTTCGAATTGTTCGACGGAGTCGATTCCCTCGACCGTGAAATCAGGTTTATTGATAAGCGCAATGACAAACAGACTGTTTCGAAATTCCCCTTCATTTGCGTTGTTCTTGACGTACTGTTCCACTTCGTCATGAACATCCTGGATGCGTCCCATCATTACGTGGCAGATCAGGCGATACACGTCTTCCATACTCCCACGCAGGTAGTCTGGGTGTGCCTGGAGCAAGTGCAGACAGTCGGCAAACTGCTGCGATGCATCATTTCCTCGGCCCGACACGGCAAGCAGACGACCATATTCGTTAAATGCCCACAGCTGAACGTCCAGCGGCGCGTCTGGCCCCTCGCGTACAATTGCCACCGCTTCCTTGTAGTACTGCTCGGCCCCAGCCAGGTCTCGCGCATGAAATCTCAGACGGCTCCGGTTCAACAGATTCCACAGACGCTCGTTCTGGTCGCCCGTCTCTATGGCGACTTGCACACCCCAGGCAAACGCACGATCTGCCAGCACGAACGCGCTCTTCTCCCTCAGAAAGTGCCCGAACTGCTTGATCCAGAAGGCGTTGACGGTCCGGCGGCAGCCCTGCGCCATCTCAAATGCCCTATTGGCCGCCTGGGCTCTGCCTGACTCGACCAAGCTGCCTGCCAAACGATACCAGGGCTGGTCGTAGTCCCAGAATCGCCGCTTGGCGAGGTCGATACCGGCCGACTTCTGCTGCTGGGCCACTGTGGCATCGCCCTTTGCTGCGAGTAGGTCGGCGAGGACCAGATGTGGGATCTCGACGAACTGCAGGTCGCCACCGTCCTGGGGACACTTGTCGACGGCCTCGCGGAGTGCTGCTTCGGCGACTTCCAGGCGGCCTTTCTCATAGGCGACGGAGCCAAGCAGCGCGAGCGACTTGACAATCGTGGTCTGGTCGGTCAACTGGCGATCCGCTGCCACGGCTGCCTGCAGCTCATCGATGGATTCACTCAAATAGGCGGCTTCGCGCCGCGCGTCGGCCAGCCGTTTGTCATCAGCTGGCCACGCCTCTTGACCGGTCTCGTAGGCCCGCCTGAAGTGGGTTATCGAGCGAGCTCGTTGACCGCTGGCCAGAAACGCCCGCGCAAGCCCAAGGTGCAACTCGGCCGCCGTGCCGGTTTGCAGGTCCAGTCCATCGTCGAGACGGCGGGCCAGATCGTCCAAGGCCTGAGTGACCGTAAATTCTTGGCCCGTCTCGGGATTGGTGCCACTGTTGGAGAGTATTTGCAGCACGAGTTCAAGAGTACGTTGCGAGTTCTCGGCCTCCGTCACGGCACGGTTTCGCTGTTGCTCCGCCTCCTCACGCTGCACCACAGCTTCTTCCTTCGCGTTGTCTGCCTCCTGTCGCGCCTCTTGCTCGCCAGCCAGTGCGGCCCACGTACGTGACCAGCCTGCAACGGCCACGGCCAAACCGACCAGGAGCGCCAGCGCGACGGCGCTCCCGCAGCAAACGCCGCGCGATTGCGCCGCCAGGCTTTCCAAGCGCGGTAGGACAACGTAGGTGGTCCGGCCTCAATCGGCTCGTTGTTCAAGTAACGTCGAACGTCGTTGGCCATGGCAATGGCCGTTTCGTAGCGGCGATTGCGGTCTTTTTCGAGGGCCCGCATCGTGATCCAATCCAGGTCGCCGCGCAGCTGGCGACACAGTGCTTGGCGCTCACATGAGCGATGAGTCGCGACCGTCGTGGCCGTGTTGATATCCAGCGTGCGGATCACGTACGAGGGTGCGCTTGGTTCCTGCTCGCGAATGACACGGCGCAGCTCGTCCAGCCCGACCCCATGCAGTTGCTGTGTTTCGAACGGCGTCCTCCCGACAAGCAATTCATACACCAGCACACCGAGAGAATAGATGTCACTACGCGTGTCAACATCGAGGCCGCTCATCTCCGCCTGCTCGGGACTCATGTACTGCGGCGTGCCGATAACCTGCCCATAGCGTGTGAACAGCGTCTTTTCCGTTAGCTGTTGGGACACGGCCTTGGCCACGCCAAAGTCGATCACCTTGGGCACAGGCCTGCCGTCATGCAGCGTTACCAGCACATTGCTGGGCTTGATGTCCCGATGGATAATGCCTTTCTGATGCGCATGCTGTACGGCATGGCAGACTTGGGCAAAGAGTTGCAGTCGTTGGTGCGTCGACAGATTGTTGTCGTCAGCATATCGGGTGATCGTCACGCCCCGTACCAGTTCCATGACGAAATATGGATGACCGTTGTCGGTCTGGCCCCCGTCCAGTACTGCGCGATGTTGGGGTGTTCCATGAGCGCGAGCGCCTGACGCTCCGCTTCGAACCGGGCAATCACTTCGCGAGAATCCATGCCCGGCTTGACGATCTTGAGCGCGACTTTGCGGCGGATCGGTTCCAACTGTTCAGCCATGTAGACGACACCGAATCCGCCTTCGCCAAGCTCCTGAAGGATCCGGTAACGTCCGATAAGCGTTCCCTCGAGGTTGCCTGGTCTTGCCGCAGCGACCGTCACATCCACCCCTGGAGGCGGGCTCTCCAGGAAACTGCACTGCCGCTGGGCGGCTCGCAGCAGCGATTGAACACGGTCGAAGAGCGCGACGTCCGCGCCGCAGACCTGGGCAAGATAGGCTTCGCGAGCTTCGCAATCCGGAATCCGGACGGCGACTGAGAATACGGCGTGTTCATCCAGTGGTGAGGCCGACATAGGAGACTCCCCGTGATCTTTCGGTGTCGAGTTCCGCCATCTACTGATCAGTGCGAAATTCGCCGGGGGACGGCCCAACAAATCTGCCAAATTTCTCCGGACGGTCAATCTTTCCACCCCATGGCGAGCCTGAGCCACGCCCGGGCGTACGACCAGTCCGTGTCAGCCGTCGACGACGAGATACCCAGAGCCGCCGCTGCCTGGTCGACGGTAAGACCGGCAAAGAACCGCAGTTTCACCAACTGAGCTTGCCGGGGTCGTTCTGCCTCGAGACGTCGCAGCGCCTGATCCAGCGCGACGAGGTCCAGGACCTCCCGTTCCGTGCCCGGGTGGTTGATTGTCAGAGGAACGCGTTTCAAAGCGCCGCCGCCCTTGACCGACTGTTTGCGGCGCGCCTGCTCGACAAGAATGCGCCGCATCGCCTCCGCCGCTGCCGCGAAAAAGTGCCCCCGGCTGTTCCAATTCGGCTGTGTCGTCTGGTCCACCAGTCGCAGATAGGCCTCGTGCACCAGCGCCGTAGCCTGCAGCGTCTGCCCCGGCCTCTCCTGAGCCAGTTTTGTTGCCGCCAGTCTGCGCAGCTCCTCATACACCCGCGGCAGCAGTTGCTCCGCAGCCGTGGGATCGCCAGACTCGATCGAGGCCAGGATGTGCGTGATGTCGGACATGGGCATTAACCTAACAAATCCTCGAGCAATTTTCCGCTGGCTTGTCCGCTGCAGAGGGGTACGATGGACCGGCCCTGGTTGGCTGGCCGTCTCTTGAGACGAGCAGTGACGTCCAGGACAATGGGTCGTGCGGAGAAAAGTCTGCCAGACGCCAGTCAGTACCCAGCGAACTGGTCGCCTGCACATTCATTGCCCCCATTGCCGCAGTCCGGTCGAAGTGGACGAAACAGCCAGACTGCGCGAGCCCAAAGGAACGCTTGGTGCGCCGCTACGACCCGCAAAATGGTCGCGGTGACACAGTACACTTCGCCCTGTCCTGGTATGACTGAGACTCGCCGATGGCAACCGCGTTTTACCTCTCTTGCCTCCACGACGGCAATAAATGTGCGACGCACCATTTCATCTGGGGTGCTCTGGCCCCGGCTTCCCGTCCCCGGCTTGCCAAGGGGCGTTGGAATGTGCGACTCTATGCCTGCGGCGACTCGGCTGCCGGGACCACGTGAATCGATTGCGGGGAGTGTGCCAAGCATGTACAAGTTCGTTCTGGTGCTGACGATTTGTGCCGTCTCGTGTTCCACAACACAGGCGCAACCTGTCGGTCTCGAATTCTACGACGATCTCACGGACCTGCCGTTCGTCTACGACAACGTCCAGTCGTATTACGTTTCCAGCTTCGATCGAACGGGAGGAAATGACGACGGGTTCCGCGGTACTTACTCGCAACTGTATGTGCAGGACAACGGCGAGCACGTGATCTTCGAAGAGGACGGACCGGGCTGTATCTACAACATCTGGTTCACGGGCGACGACCAGCGTCTTCATTGGGGCAAGATTCGATTGTACGTGGATGGACAGGAGACGGCCACTTTCGAATCGCCTGCCGAAAAGCTGTTTCTCGGCGAGAGCCCGCCGTTCGTCGAGCCGCTGGTGGCCGACTCCTTCGTCTCCAGTGGCGGCTTCGGTTGCAGTGCTCCGATTCCTTTTCAGAAACACCTGAAGATCACGACGGAGAAGATCGTCGGCTTCTATAACATCTACTACCAGCTCTACAAGGACGTGAAGGTCAAGTCCTGGACGCCGAGCCAGGACTACTCATCACTGATTCGGCTTTGGGAGCGTTGTGGCAGCGATCCCAAACAGATCAGTGGCCCAGTGAGTGTGCATCGTCAGCTAGTCACCTTGGGGACCGCCGCAGGAAGCGAACTTCCGGAACAGGAAGTGGTGCGTCTCGATCATCCGGGCACGATTCAGTTCATCAAGATCAATCCGCTGTTCCGGCCCACCCAGTACAGCCTCAATCACACGTATTTGCGCATCTACTACGATGGCGCAGAGACGCCTGCCGTCGACGTGCCGCTCGGACCTTTCTTCGGATCGGGGTTGGGTGAAGCGGATGTGCGCAGCTTGTTTATCGGCATGAGCACTTCGGGAACGTACTACTGCTACTTTCCCATGCCGTTCCGTCAATCGATTCGCGTGACCCTTCAGAACAGGAACTACGAGGCGGGCGGGGAGCTTTACTGCCAGGTAGGTTTCACGCGGCAGTTGCCCGAGCAGCAGTCCGGGACACTCGGGTATTTTGGAGCCGAGTACCGGAGAACTTGGCCCATCACAGAAACCAAAGACTACGTGCTGTTCGACTACCGGGGCCGCGGTGCGGTGATCGGCCAGGTGATGACGGTCGAGCCGATTCAGCCTGATGTCAAACGCTGGTGGGAAGGGGATCTGCGCATCACGATCGATGGCGAAGAGAAGCCACGCTTTCACGGCACAGGGCACGAGGACGAATACCAGGGCGGATGGTCCAACTTCTGGCTCACGAATCCGTACTCGCTGCCGCTGTTTGGCGAACCGAAGTCGGAAGGTCTGGTAAACATCGATGGCCAGATCAACGGTTCGACCACGGCGTATCGCTTCTGGCCGGGTAAGATCCCTTTCGCCAAGTCGATCACGATCTCGACCGAGCACGGGAATCGGAACGACACTCCGGCGAACTACTCCTCGCTGGTCTATTACTACTACATCGCGCCGTGATGTTCGTATCGATGAACTGGGACAGGACACCAGATTTCTCCGGCACGATCAGAGTGTCTGAGTGCTTGCGCATCGGCGTGGTTCCGCGTGATTAGTGTCGTCCGCAAGGATGCCGCCATTCCACGAGGCTACTTGTGCTGCCAGCGGTCGGCCGGTTCGAGCAGCGTGCCTGGGCCGTCGCCGTCGAGCCACGCCTCGGCCGCCTTGTCGTCGCGAAGATTCGCATCCCAAAAGGCCGTGCTGAGGGCGAGTATGACACGATGGTGATTCGGGTTGCGCGTTGCTCGATCACCCGGTAGTGGGCGGTCGGTGAAGGCCGAGTGTTCGGCACCGTCGAGGACCAGCTCATACTTTCCGTCCGGGAGGCAATGCCGGGTAGACGCTCAAGCCGGACGGCACATCGATGTCGCCGATGGGAGACACGTCCTTGCGTGCCGGTCATCAGCATCCAGGGGATCTTCACGTCGCCGAAGGCCTTCGTCGGGATCGCGCGCCGCGGGGGCCGCTGGGGCTGAACGCGATGGCCGCCTTGATCCGCGGATCGGTGAATGTAATCCAGCGGCCACCCAGCGATTGCCCGCTGACCGCCTGTGTCGTCACGGCACCAAAGGAATGTCCCGACATGCCGACGCGGCTCAGATCGAGCCGGCCAGCAAGTGGATGTTGCGATTCCGTCATTCCATTTCTGAAGCTGATCCAGTACGGCCGGACATCCTTCACCCGCAGCAGCAGATTCTGACCGCTCGCGGCCGCCCGCATCGCATCCATCCGCTTGCCGAGCGACTCGTTTCTCCAGACCGAAGTATCGCTGCCGGGATGCTGCAGATAGACGACCACATACCCGCGTGCCGCCCAGTGCTGGCCGACGAAACTGCGGAACCTTCCCGCGAACCGCCCAACCCGTGACTGAACAGCACGACGGGCGGTTGTGCTTTCGTGACAGGCAGAAACACACGCAACGGAATTTCGCGGCTGCGGCTGCCATCGGTAACGGAAACATCCAGAGTCGTCGGTGCACCACCGGACACAATCTTCAGGGGATCATACGCGTCCGGGCCATGACCGTCTGCCGCGCGCGATGCGAGGGGCAGGATGAGCAGTCCCGCAAGTCCAGTACAGCAGACGGCATGCAGCATGGCGGTAATTCCCCGAGGCAAACGTTACGATGTTGGACGTCCCACACGATTGTAGTTTGTCCCGCGGTCACGCCGGTTACAACCCGCGAGAATGGTGACGAAACGGTGCGGGGCCTGCGCGGTGCGGAGGAAGGTGGAGTCCCTGGAAAACGCCGTTGTCATTGCGCTCATTTCTTCAACAACCGTTCTACCAGCGGCTGCAGTCCCTTGGCATAGGTATCGTAGCCGGCGTCCTGGGACAGATGGATCTGGTCGGAAGCGAACAGTCCGGGTTTCAACGTCCCGTCGGCGTTGGTGAGGTCGCTGGTCAGGTCGAGCAGATGGACTTGCGGGTCGCTGTCGACCTTTAGAGCGTCAAGGGCGTCATTCGTTTTCTTGATATCCTCATAGAAGCGATTGCCGGGGGTGTGCGCGGGGAAGATCTTCACCACGATCACCTCAGCCTTCGGGAATTTCTCGCGCACGTTTGCCACGACCACCTGAATGCCCTTGGCCGCCGCCTCGATACCCGTTTCGGGCGTAAAGAACATGTTGTTGTTTCCGATCAACACCACGACGAGCCGCGGTTGGAGCCCCTCGACGCCACCGTGATCAAGACGCCAGAGGACGTTCTGCGTCTTGTCGCCACCGATGCCGATATTGACGCTTGTGTAACCGCCAAAGTATCTTGTCCAGGCGGCGTTGGGCGATCCCGCGTCGAGCGGACTGCCCCACTGCTGCGTGATGCTGTCGCCAACCAGCAGAACGTCAATCGGCCCCTTGTTCGTCTGCACGTACTCCACCAGCTTCGCGTGCGTGTCCAGCCACGCTGTACCACCCCAGTGCCCCGCCGACGGCACGACCGGCCACATGGACGGCAGATGTTTGTTCGCCTCGCGGCCCGGTCTGCGTTCGTGCTCGGGCGTCAGGACATAAGCCCTCTCTTCCTCCGTCAGCGGCCACCCTGTCTTCTGCGGCTCGCCGGTCTGATAAGGATAATCCACGCTGAACGCGGTGAGCGGCATGACGAGCAGGAGCGGGAACAGGATTCCGGCGCGTTTCATCGTTGGCCCTCCGGGGTAGTCCGAACGGACAAGACCTGTTGCGTGGCACGTTCTTGCTCACGTGGCATGGCGTTTGGGATGACCCAGATGTTGATGTCTCCGAAACACATGGAGTGCCCAAGGAAGAAGCGAACCGTAGAGGGAAGAAGTACGGAGTGCTGACATGAATCCCTCTGCACTTCTCATTTCTGCGGTTCCTTGTTCGTCAATCTGCGGTTCGATTCGTCAATCTGCGTTCTTCATTCTACGTTTCGTCGTCGGAGAGAACTCGCTATTCCGTGAACGCCTACCGCACATGCTCACGCTCGCCTGGGAAGAGTTTTCGCCCTGCACGTATCCCTTACTCCTTGGTGAGCGATGCGGCCTGCTCTTTGGGCAGGGCGAACTTGTTGTAGAGCAAGAACACCAAGGCCGTGGCAAACATGAGGACGCCGAAGGTGAGCCACATGAGGTCGGGCCGCTCCATATCTCGCGCCAGCTTGCCGTACAACTGTCCGGACAAGATGCCTCCGAACAAATATCCCAGGGCAATGGCCACGAAGTAATAGCCCATGTAAAGGGCCACCTTGTTGCGTGGTGCGATGCGACCCACGTACTCCTGGCTGGTGGGGCTGGCCATCATTTCGCCGAAGGCGAAAATGAGCAACCCCAGGCAGACCAGCCACACACCGCTGCCCATCCCCAACATGCCCTCGCCGCCGGCAAAGGCGCTGAGTCCGATGCCCACGGCAGCCACGCACATGCCAGCAATCATGGTCGTGAAGCGGTGAAATCGCCCCATGCCGAAGGATACCAGCATCTGGAACAGAATGATGGCTCCGGCATCGATGTTGACGATGAACTCGGGATTGAACTGCCGTCCCGCGTCGATCACGCGGTCGGTGACCGCTGCAACGCCACCTCTTTCGTCCACGAAGCCACGTAGCTCCGAGGGCGTGACACGCACCTTGGACGCCAACAGTTTGCGAGCACTCGCCTCAATCTGCGTTGCGGTCAAGGTGCCAGCGGCTTCGGCTTCGACGACCTCTTTCATCGTGTCGGTGATCGAATTGCGCTCGTCCTCGTTGATGGTGGCTATCTTCGATACCACGTCCTCGCCCAACACCGCCTGGAACGCGTGGATGAGGGGTTTGGTCTCGACGAAGTCGCGGATGTACTCAGGCATAGTGATGAAGATCTGGTTGAACGCCGTCCAAAAGCCCGACATGATCAGCAGGAACAGGGCGAATCGCCAGTTTCCGCAATACATGCGTTTGGCTAATGGGTTTCGCTTGGCGCGTCCGGACGGCCGTTCCCCTTGGGTAGTGAGAGGTCGTAAACGAAGTTAGCCACCAGCCACGCCAGGACGAATATCAGGCAGCTTCTCCAGGAAAACCAGCTGAGGTGGAGGCCGGCGAGCATCAAGGCAATGAGAACCGTGAATACCGTGATGAAGAAACGCAGGTTGCCCAGCACCTCGACGCTGTCGTCGAGGACCTTGCGCAACGTGCGCCGCTCGGCCGACTGCGCCTCGGTCGTGGGGTCCCTATAGAAGAAGATGACGATCAGCAGGTTAATGAACGCCCAGGAGGAACAGGCAATGAACACGTAGTCCCACGACCAGCCGCGGACCACGCCCGCGACGATGGGGCCCAGGAACCCTCCTACGTTCACCATCATGTAGAAGATGCCAAAACCCAGCGCCGAGTTGGAATCATCCGTGACCTTGGCGACGGTTCCCACGACCACCGGCTTGAAGATGGCCGCCCCGACGGCCACGAACATGAAGGCCATGAAAAAGCTGGGGAGTGATGTGAACAAGCCCAAGGAGTAATACGACACGATCATCACCAGGTAGGCAATGATGAACATCTTCTTGTAGCCGTAGCGGTCGGCCAGAGCACCCGTCAAGACGGGCAACAGGTAAAGGAAAAAGGGCACAATCCCCTGGAGGTTGCCTCGCGTCTCCGTCGAGAAACCCAGACCGCCGGTCTCCGGCGGTGCCGTGACGTACAGAGCCATCACGGTGAACCAGCCGTACCACGAAAGCCGCTCGAAGATCTCCATGGTGTTGGCCACCCAGAACTCGTGCGGGTAACTCTTCAACTGTTCGAAGAACCCAAGCTTGCTGTGTTCCAGCATTCACGTCTCCTTGTAACGGTCCGACGTACGTCCGCCGAGGTAATGTTATGGTGCGTGGCACGTTTCTGCATGTTGGGAACCAGTTGCGGGCAACCGCGTCCTGCCTGCCTTGCCTCGATGACCGCCAGAATTGTGCCACGCACTTTTCACGTTACCACCGGCCACTGGAAAGTGGACTGGAGCGGAATGTGCCGGCCGGTCTGCTGCGATTCGCGAGCCGCGGTGATGATCTCCACGACGTGCAACGCGTGTTCCGGCGCGAACAGCGGTTCCTTGCCAGTTGCCAGGCATTCGGCGACGAGTGACGCGCCGCACTGCCAGACGTAATCGTGTGGTGCGGCGGCACAACGTTGGTATTCGGGTTCCTGTGCGGTGCTCAGGTCCACGGCATGTGGTCCCCAGTCGTAGCCCGCCAGTTTCATGACGCCGTTTCTCCCCGTGATGCTCAGTGTGTGGTGGTCCTGATCGGCGTAGGCGTGGTCGTGCGGATTGAAGTAATTGAAACCGCACTCGATGTGCGAGAGTACGCCCTGGCCATGATCGAGCAGCACCATGGCGTTGTCTTCCTCGGTGACCGTGATTTCGCCCTTGTCCTGGATGTTACGCTGGGGAGTGACGATGCTGGTCATGGCAGCCACGCTGCGCGCGGGACCCAGCAGGCCGGTGAGGAATGTCAAGTTGTAAACGCCCAGGTCGGGTAGACTGCCACCGCCCTTGGCATAGAAGAACTCCGCCCAGTCCGGTCCGAGATGCCCGTAACTGGCGTGCGCGGCGGCGACCCGACCGAGCTTTCCGGCCGCCAGCGTCTGGGCCATGAAGGCAAACTGAGGACTCTGCACGACGGTTGGTGCGCCCAGAGTCGGAGCCCCTTCTTGCGCCTGGGCCAGCAACTCCTGGCCGGCGGCCAGCGAATTGGCGATCGGCTTCTCGCTCCAGACATGCTTACCTGCGGCAATCGCCTGTCGATTCAAGTGCTCGTGTTCCTGCATGTCGGTCAGATTCACCAGCAAGTCGAACGGCACTCCGGCCAGCATCTGCTCAATGTGCGGAGAGTGCTGGCCGATGTGGAACTTCTCGGCCGCCACCCGGGCTCGTTCCGGGATCTTGTCGCAGGTGCTGACCAGTTCCACGTGCGGGCAGGCTGCGAGATGTGGGAAATACATCCGTGAAACGCTGCCGCACCCGATGACTCCCACCTTGATCTTCTTGGCCGGCGGTGCCGCCTGCACAACGCCGACGGCCTGCGTGCCGACAGCCATGGCTGCACTGACCACGGCGCTCTGTTCGAGAAAACGACGACGATTAATCGATGCCGGTTCAGCCATGCTGGCCCTTCCACATCAATCCTCGGTATAGAGCGGGCCGCCCTCCCAATCGGCGGCCTTCCGAGCTACAGCGTACAGCAATCCGCTGCTCCCCGGGAGGTCTGGGCAAGGTCCACAAAGTGAAACCAGACACCCTGAATCTCGCCCGGAGTCTCGAAGTGAAACCAGACACCCTGGAGTGAAACCAGACACCCTGAATCTCGCCTGGAGTCTCGGCTCCCCCACTCGGACTTCGCACTTCCCCCGACTCGAGTGACCGACAGCACAAGGCATGCTTGCTTGCCAGTAGCCAGCACGCCGCCCCGGAATGTACGGCCGACAAGCAGGCCGGAATTCAGGGTGCCTGGTTTCCCCAGGGTGCCTGTCCCCGGTCTGGTTTCCCTGCCCGTTCGGCCGACAAGCAGGCCGGAAGTCAGGGTGTCTGGTTTCGCTGCCCGTTTCTGGATCGCGCCAACGTCGGCGCGCGAAGCAGCGACCCAAATCGGCGGGTCAGAACGAAGCGTGGTACACGCATTCAGTTGTTGGCCGCCGCGGACTGCGGCGGGTGGAGCTGGAAGCCCTCGAGTCGGAACCGGTACGAGCCGGCCGCGGTCGCCGCGAACGCCTGCTCGCGCTGCGCCACGCCGGCCTCGTCGAGCACAAACGGCCCGACTGTGGCGGGTAGCGTCTCCGTCGCCCGGCAGACTTCGGCATGACTTGACCGGTCGACCAGCGTCCCGGAGACGCGCCGTGTCGCGGCATGATACGTAACCACCAGGCGGTAGCCGCGTCCGACCGACAACGGCTCGGCGGGGGCCAGCGGCAGGGACCAGGGAAGCCCGTCGCCGGCGATGCTCAGCGCGATGTCTCGATCGCTCGCAATCCGAACACAGACCGTCTGTGCGTCGGCGGCCGCCGCGCTGTGGAACAAACCCAGGAGCATGGGATTGGTGGCATCCTGGCCAAAGTCCTCGACCGTGAAATCCCATTCCATCTGGATATCGTCGCTGCGTGTGAGCGGTGTGATGGGCCGCACGTAGCGTCGCCGCTGCGGGACTGCGAGCCCCTCGATCTCGCCGAATTCCCCGCGCGTCCAGTACCCCCGCACATGCACTGCGCGATCGGTCGGACTCCAGGCATACGCCACGGCGTCGGTCGTCATCGCCATCTGGGGCGGTCCATCGTCGGGCGCCTCCGCCGGCCGATCTCCATGAAGCTGAAGTCGAAATACCAGCCCCGCGTTACGGGGTCCTGCGCGAAGTCCTCCTGAAAGGCCCGGACCGCCTCGGCTCCCGTGTTGAAGGTCTGGTTCGCGATCGAAGCAAGAAACGGATTGAGGGCCAGAGCCGTCGCCGGGTAGTTGGTTTTCTCGCTCCATGTCCAGACATACTTATCGGAATACGCCAACGTCGCCGGCAGATTCGACCAGGGCATCGAAGGCCACGACGATCGGCCCAGGGGAGCCGTCGGTCCCAGGTGACCGCTGGGCAGCCCAGGCCACAGGTTCCAGGGGTCGCTATCCACCCAGGCCGCCATGCCGACGTCCACGAAATCATCGTATTTTGTTGGGTCGTCCGCTTCCTTCCGCCAGACATTGCGAATCGCGTGTCGCGCAGCGGCAAAAGGCTCTCGGTCACCCGGACAGTGCCGGATCGAACCCGGCGGCGTCTCGCGGGCCTGGCCGTTCCAGAACGTGCTCTCGAAGGCGTGGACGATCCGGGCCGGGTGCCGGGTGCCCTCCAACACCCCGTTCATGAACGGCACCAGATTCTGGTAGTGGGGCCACACGCGATGCTCATCACCCCACGAGAAAAAGAACTGCAACACGATGTCAGGATACTCACCCTGAACCGCTTCGACCCAATGCCGGCCACGCTCCTGCCACACCCCCGCCTCGCCCAATCCCCACGGATACTCGGGACGATCACCGGTCGGGTACTTCGTGTACTGCTCGGTGTCGACGAGAAACCCCCGGAGGCCTGCCTCGCGCGCCGCCCGCGCCGCCACGGCCGCATTGCTCACCACGACCCGCCAATCGTCGGCCGACTGGGGATCGACCCACCAGGCCCGATCGCCGTCCTCCCAGGAGTGGTTGGTGAAGTTACCCACGCCGTACCACATGAAGTTGTCGGTGCAGTGGCCCCACGCGACTCGTTGCAGCTCAGCGACGGCTCCGGCCACCGCCGACCAGGGGATCGGCAGCGATGACATGCCGATCTCGTGGAAGGCAAACTGCGACCGCGTCACGAGCCCCTGCGATCGCGTGTAGTCGCCATCGATCAGAATCGCCACCGTGACTCCATCAAAAGGATGGTTGGCGAGATACTCGGGATGTTCGGCCAGGTACTTCGGTGTCGGGGCTTCTGCGCGTTCGAGGCTGACGGTCGAAAAGATGCCGGTCGAGTTCACGCTCTTGTGGCGCAGTTCCGCGGGGCGGATCCAGGGTTGCGTATCGAGCTTCAGTCGCGGCACGTCCAGATCGGCCAACTGGAGGTAGTGCATCCCGGTTCCGTCCGGCCCGTCAGATCCCAGGCGGGTGACATGGACTCGCAGCCCCCGCGCGTGAACGCGAGCGGCGAAGACGTGTGTGACCACGCCCTCCGGTCGCGGCTGGCCACGATGCACCTGACCAGGGACCGTGTGCCAGTTCGTCATGTCGGTCGAGTACTGAATTTCGTAATCGACGGGGAAACAAAGACCGCCGGCCCGGGGGGTCATCTGCAGTGAGCTGACCGTGGCAGCCAGGCCGAAGTCGAGTGCGACCCATTCGGTTGCACTCGACTGCTCGCCGTGTCCGCTGGACGAGTAGACGGCGTTGGGATCGCCGTCATGAAGCTTGCCGACCTCCCAACCGTCGAGTTGTGAGGAGGCGACCGCGGAGGATTGCGCGGCGCCGGCAGCGCCGGCGGCGGTCCCGCCAGGTGGATCGAGCCGACGCGGATCCGGTCCCAGGCGTAGCCCTCCGCCGATGCCGTGGTGGATCCCAAGGTGGCCCACGCCACGGCGTCCACGTCGAAGTACAGCACAACGGATCCCCGCTTCTCGACGCTGCGCACCGCGTTCCAGATCCGCCATTTGGCCAACCAGCTGTTCGGCACATCGCGGTCGCGCACCAGGTCCAGTCGCAGCCAGTGCCAACCCGGCTCGACCGCGGCGCCGGTGTCGATGTCGCGCATCGTGGATGTGGAACCCTGCGCTTCGTAGTATTGAACTCGATAAGTGTCTTGCCCGGCTGACCCGATGCGCATCGTGGCCGCATCCTCGACCATTTCCGAGGAAGCCAGCCCCAGCATGCTGTGCGTTCCCTGTCCCGGGTCCTCTAGCCAGCCTTCCACCACCACGTGATCCTGTCCCGAAACGCTCACCGCTCGCTGCAGTTGCGACACCTGCCCGGGAGCCACCGCGTACTTGCGACCGGCGCCGCGGACATCTTGCTGAGCAACGGAACCCCAGACGCCGCTTGTCAGTTGCCAAGGCCCCTCCGGGAGGCGCGAGGTCGCTGCCGCCTCCCACGTCTCGATGAATCCAGCCGCGCCCGGAGGCTGTGACACGAGTCGGTCACTCCCAACCAGGTCGCTGGCCAACAGCACGTCGCGATATGTCGCGGCAGCGATGATCATCATCACCAGCAGCAGCAGCAGCAGCCAGGCCGTTACCAATCGACGAGAGTACGTCATGTGCGCCACCTCCAATTTGGCTGCGGCAATCGGCCGCGGCAGGCGAAACCAGAGCCGTAGGCCATGTAGCGCGTCTCCTCATGCAGAGGATCCCGCCAGAGCCCCAGAATGTGCCCTTCCCGGTGGCTTAATCCTACCCCCTGCATGCAGGGCGCGGGATTGCGCAGGTGCAGGAACTCCTCCAGCGCCGACGCCCCGTGGGCCATCGACCAGGCCATGATCATGGGTTGCTCCTCATGCCTCCCCTCGCCGGAATCAGGTGTCAGGTGTCAGGTGTCAGTTAACGCCGCAGCGGCGGGGTCGGCGGCGGAACGGGACGATCCGATCCTGGTGGACGAGTAGCGTGTCCCGCGATCCCGAGGTTCCGTTGGTAGAGCTGTTGCTGAACCCAGGCTGCGTCTCTCGTGTGCGGCATGACCGGAGGAACGGTCGGCGTGGGTGAACTGCGGACACGACCTGTGGTGGATGAGATCGAGCGGCTGAACTCCGCACGCCTCGCAATCATGACCAAACGGGATACGGATTGGGCAAGGCGCGCATAGTGCATGGAAGTGGCATTGTCGTGACCGGCCGCCCGCGCAATGATGTAGACCAACGCAGCGAGGGGGCTCGTCCGCAGAGTGTCAAGGTCCGCAAGTACCTGCCGCTGAAACTGCGGAGTCATGCTTCCGCCCCGGCCGAACGCCACGGTCGGCCCGGCACCCCTGGGACCCCACTCCACGGGCACGTAGTCTCGACAGACAACCTCGTACGTGGGCCGATAAACACCTGTGACATTGAATTCGTTGCGCAAGATATCTGCAATGAACTCATCCTCGGTTGGTACCCTTCGCTGCAACTGACGCAGGGGTCCGTAGTCGCGCCGGACAATGTCAATCAACTGCAGTAACTGGTCCCCAGAAACTAACATTGGATTTCTCCTCGCGTTGCAGGGCCACGGGACGGATCCCTTATCAAGCGATCAGTCCCCTCACGAGCGACACCCCCGGCGCACCCGAGCATGACCCTTAAGCTGATAAGAAAGAACTACCATCGAATATCCCCGGTGATCCTCCATTGAAGGTGTGCGTGTGGAACGCCTCGATCGTTCGAAGGTCCGTTCTCCGCGCATTGACCTCAATGGCTCTGTCCGGGTCCCGCCGACGTTGCCTGCTTATGTTCTCGCGGGATAAGTCCCGAAGTTGTGGCAATTCCGACAAAAAACCAGACGAGAGGGGCGAGAGGCAGTCACTCTAAATGGCATTGCGTGATCATGGGAACATGTGCATGGGGGTGGCACGGCTTGCCTGCAAGCAAGGGAGGCGCAAAGGGGAGCCTCACCATTACTTCTGGCACAACACCGCCTTTCCGCACACGGCGGCACGCGGTTCATCGTTCCCGCCTCGTTGGCCACGCATGGCGCACCGACGACTTACGATTGGCCCGTCCGGGACGGCGTTGATTTCTCCTGGCTGCGCATTCATGCGGATCCGAAGTCTGGGTTTGCCTACCAGTGTGCGTACAATTGCTTCGGCGCAGACGATGTGGACGGCGAATACGGCCTCGTGGCCTGGAACGGCGCAATGGCGAAAGACGGGGGTCTTACGGCCGTCAAGCCAATCGGCGAAACGTGGCAGTCCGGCGCCGTTTCTTAGCTGCACATGCTTCCCGTCACGGCGATGCTTTCGGGATCACCCAGATGTTGATGTCTCCGAAACACATGGCGTGCTTGTCGAGCCGCCATTCCTCGGTCTCCTCGGAATAGGCGATGGTGCGACTCCAAGCTTCATTCAGCACCGTCGCCTGCCGCGCAGCAGTTCCCTGCATGTGCGGCAGCTGCAGGCGGATCTCCACGTCCGTGAACGACGCGCTGTTATCACTCACGATCAGGTAGTAGTTGTCCTGGTCTTCGAGCGGAAGCGTCGTGACGTCGGCGATGCAGTTAGGCCATATAGCGAGTTTCCTCGTACAGCGGATCACGCCAGAGACCCAGCTCGCCGCTCTCGGTATGCAGCCAGCCGACGCCCTGCATGCAAGGAGCCGGATAGCATATCGTTCACGAGGACGTGGTGGCAAATGGGGAATGGTACGTTTTTCACCACCGATAATGTGCCACGCACCATTTCTCCTCCAGTGGAATTCATCGGTGTGACCCGTTAACTTTATGCCTTGCGATGGCGATGCTTGGTCAAGCCGGGAGATACTCGATCCTTCCTGATGGAGAATAGCACCATGGTCAGGAGATGCACACTTGCCGCTTTACTGCTCTGGGGGCTCAACGGCATCGCTTTTCCGGCGGACGAACTGGCTGATGGTTTTCTCGCTCCACCGAAGGAGTCGCGTCCGTTTCTATTTTGGGACTGGATGCACGATCTGATTACCCGGGAAGGGATCTCCAACGATCTGAAGGCGTTCGAAGAAGGCGGCTGCGGCGGCGCGCTGATTATGTTGGTCGGAGGGGTCGATGCGGGCTTCCATCCGGCGTCGAACATGGAGACTCCGGTGACGTTCTATTCCGACCGCTGGTTCGGAATCTGGGGGCATGCCGCCCGGGAAGCCGATCGGCTGGGGTTGCGTTTGATCACGCAATCCGGCACCGGTTGGTGTCACAGTGGAGGCCCCTGGGTCACGGCCGAAGACGCCACACAGCACCTGGATTTCAGCGAGATAACACTTCATGGCCCGGTTCCGGCAGTTCAAATCATCGTGCCTGACACTGCCGCAAAGATGACGGCCCACGACAGCGTCGAAGATTGGGGGTGGTCGCTCAAGGGGCTGACCGACGACGCAAGATTGGCGCCAGAGGCTTCCGCTTCGCCGCAGGGTCCGTTTGTACTGGCCGCTCCGCCGTCGATGACTCGAGATGTTGCGATCGTCGCCTTCCCGGCGGAGAAGCGGCAGCAGGTAGCGAAACAGGAGATCGTCGAACTGACCGCCCGGGTTGAGAATGGAACTCTGACGTGGGATGTACCGCCGGGCGACTGGGTTGTTCGACGGATCGTCCTGAAGAACGCACGCTCCTATACCCGGGTTCCGCCGCGCGGTGGCGAGGGTTTTGAGTGTGACAAACTAAGCAAAACCGCCGTGCGAACCAATTTTCACGCCATGGTCGGTCGCTTCGTTGCTGACAATCCTGAGTTGGCCGGTCGGTCGATCTGGGCCGTGGAATCCGATAGTTGGGAGGTCGGACATCCCGAATGGTCACCCTGTTTCCGCGACGAATTCCGCCAACGTCGCGGCTACGATCCCGTGCCGTGGGCAGTCGCACTCAAGGGTGGCCCCGTTGTCGAGAGCCCGGAGATGACCGCGCGATTCCGGTCGGACTGGGAACAGACCAAGGTCGACTTGTTCGCCGACCATTATTTCTCGAACATGCAACAGATCGCCAACGATCACAGCATGCGTTTCCTGACCGAAGCCTACTACGGCCCGTTCGACCCGGTGACCTGCGCGGGTCGGGCTGACATTCCCATGGGGGAGTACTGGGCGAGCGGTGACTGCCTCAATAGCCTGCGTTGGGCGGCCAGTTCCTCTCACGTCTATGGACGCACTCTGACCGCGGCCGAGTCCTATACCGGACGACCCAGCGACGGACTCTGGGCCGTAGATCCTTATGCGCTGAAGCGGATCGGAGACCTCGCTTTCTGCTACGGCCTCAACATGAACATCATCCATGGCATGGCTCATCAGCCGTGGGACGAGCAGTGGAAGCCAGGCATGCCCATGGGGTTCTGGGGTTCCATGGTCGGACCGCGGCAGACCTGGTGGAAACCGGGCCGAGCCTGGATGGACTATCTGGCCCGGTGCCAATACATGTTGCGGCAGGGACAGGCCGTCGCGGACGTGCTTTATGTTTTCCCGAGTATGGACTGGATCGATGCAGCACCTTCCGGGCTGCACAAGAAGCACAACTTTGATCTCTGTTGCGAAGAGCGGTTGCTCCAGGCCCTGGAGTGGAAGGACGGACGATTCCGGTTGCCCAGTGGCATGGAGTATCGCGTGCTGGTGATGCCACCGTTTCGCGGAACCGCCAAACGCCAGGTCTTGCGCAAGCTGATTGGCTTGGTCAGCGCAGGGGGCACTGTCGTGGTCCAAGACCGGCCGGATAGGTCGCCCGGTCTGGAGGACTACCCCGACGCGGACCGGGAAGTGCAACAACTGGCGGATGAACTGTGGGGAGACTGCAACGGCAAGCAGCACGTGGAACACCGTCTCGGGCAAGGTCGATTAGTCTGGATGAAGATCTGGAGCGAAACTGCGGACCCCGAGACGGAATACATCCTGGGCGTTCGGAAAACCGATAGTCCGTTCTATAACCGGCCCGCTCATACGGTCGTCTGGTCCGACTCGTTCCTCGCGCTGCTGAAAGACTTGGGCGTCGTGCCCGATGTGGAAGTCCGGGACATCGCCGGGGGACCGGTCCGGGGTGTCGCCATGGCGATGGGCGGGCAGAAGCCGGTTGCCTGTGGCGTGAGGCAGGGAGAAGACGTTTTCGCATGGACCCACCGACGCGACGGTGACTGCGAAATCTACTTCGTCGCGAGTCAGGTGGCCGAAAGAACCGCAGCCGAACTCGCGTTCCGCGTGCAGGAAAAACAACCGGAAATCTGGGATCCTGTCGACGGCAGCCTCGAACCAGCCAGATCGTGGCGGGAGGAGCACGGACGAACAATTGTCCCTCTGTGCTTTGGCGAGTTTGACTCGAAATTCATCGTCTTCCGCAAGCCCGGTTCCCCGTCGGGAAAACGGGGTAACCACCAATGCGATCTGTTCGCGCAGGCAAACCGGACGGGTGTGCCGGAACCTCTCACGATGGCAGGTCCGTGGACCGTGACGTTTCCTGAAGGCGGGGGAGCCCCGAATCGCGTCTCCATGCCGCTGATATCGTGGACGGAGCATTCTGAAGAAGGTGTGCGGTTCTTCTCGGGAACCGCCACCTATACGCAGACCATCCATGTGCCGGATGAGTTCTGCGGTGAGAGCCACTCGCTCTGGCTGGACCTCGGACAAGTGAAGAACCTGGCGGAGGTAGACGTCAACGGCCATCGCGTGGGCGTGCTCTGGAAACCGCCGTTTCGGGTCGCGGTTACCGATCGGCTGAAGCCCGGCGAGAATCGTCTGTCGATTCACGTGACCAACACCTGGATCAACCGCCTGGTGGGCGACGAACACTATCCGGATGATTGTCAGTGGAATCCACCGCAGGAGCATCTGGGATTCCCCGTCGGGCAATCGATTCGCGAGATCCCCAAGTGGATCTGGTCGGGAGAGGAACGTCCCGAACCTCGGCGGAAGACCTTCACTACCTGGAAGTTCTACACCAAGCTCACTCCCCTGCCGGAATCCGGACTCCTCGGCCCGGTGCGTCTGGTGCCGCTGCCCAAGGACGCCACCATCCCGTAGGGTGCCAGGTCCGTGGGCGCCAAGTCAGACACTCGAAGGCGCCCAGTCAGACACTCTGGTTGGATTCCTGGTGGGAATTCGCTCTGTTTGGATTTCGGCCGCAATCAGCATCCGCTGACAGCGGAAGTAACGGCGCGTGGCGCGTGGGTGGTGACACACAACAACTGGGGCCAGAAGAGACGTTCCGCTCGCGGGGACCCCCGCCGAAAGAGCTGCGGTGAAATGGGCCATTCCGCGAATGCCGAGCATGACGGAAACCGGCCGAGGTAACCGCGATTTACCTGTCTTGTCTCAACGACCGCCATAATCGTGCCACGCACCATTTTTTCCCCGGCGCGGCGCTCGGGTTGCGGAGCATGGCGCTGCAGGCCACATGGCGCCGCCATGTGGAGAGTCCCGAAAGCAACCGTCTCCGCCACGCCTTGCCACCAAAAATGTGCCACGCACCGTTTCTTCCCCCGCCCGACTCGCTCACAATGGAAGCCGTCACGCACTTCCAGGTGCTCCACAGCCCTGGAGGCGCCGCACAGAACGGTGTCGACACGATACGTTGATCCCGAGGTGAACTGAGCCATGCCACGAATCAACGCCGCTACCGTGACCTTTCCCCTCTTGCTCGCCTTGGCCTGCAGCGCGGACCAGCTGCCCGAGGGCTGGCGAGCTGTCTCGCCACGCGACGAGTTGCGCCCCGCGTTCTCCTTCGAGCCGGCGGGTGGACCGAACGGCACGGGGAGCTGGGTGATCACGCACGACGGACGTGACGGGCTCGACGGGTGGTTTGAGAAGACATTCCCCGTCAGCGGCGGCGAATATTATCGGTTTCACGCGGCCCGCAAAGTGCACAACCTGGTTGTGCCGCGCCGCAGCGCTGGTGCGTGTGCGCTGGCAAGATGACGCGGGACACATGGTATCGGCCGACATTCCGGAAGACCAAGCGAAGGAACTGGGACACGTCCCAACCGCCGAACCGGAATTCCCCGTCGACGGAGCGACCGATCCGCAAGGCTGGACGCCGGTATCCGGGATCTACCGTGTGCCGACCAAGGCCACGCGCGCGGTCGTCGAACTGCACCTGCAATGGGCCCCTCACGGACGCATCGAATGGAGCGACGTCGATTTCGCGAAAACCGATCCGCTCGCTCCGCGCACAGTGCGACTCGCCACGGTGCACTACATGCCTACCGGCAAGTCGCCCCGACAGAACTGTGAGGAATATGCGCCGCTCCTGGCAGAAGCCGCGAAGCAGCGAGCCGATCTCGTGGTGCTGGGCGAGACGATCACTTCCGTGGGTGTGAGCCAGAAGTTGCACGAATTGGCCGAGCCAATACCGGGCCCGACGACCGCCTACTTCGGGGAACTCGCCAGCCAACACAAGCTGCACGTCGTATTGAGCCTGCACGAACGAGACGGGCATCTGATCTACAATGCGGCCGTGCTGATCGGTCCGGATGGAAAGCTGATCGGCAAGTATCGCAAGGTGTGCCTGCCGCACTCGGAAGTGGAGTCCGGAGTTGCGCCCGGCGGCGATTATCCGGTGTTCGACACGAAGCTGGGCAAGGTCGGCATGATGATCTGCTACGACGGCTTCTTTCCCGAAGTCGCGCGCGAGCTGTCGAAGCGCGGCGCGGAGATCATTGCCTGGCCCGTGTGGGGCTGCAATCCGCTGCTGGCCCAGGCCCGTGCCTGTGAGAACCATGTCTATCTCGTGAGCAGCACGTTCATGGAACCGCGGCACGGGTGGATGATCTCGGCCGTGTTCGACCAGACCGGCAAACCGATTGTGCAAGCCGATACCTGGGGCGCGGTGGCCATCGCGGAAGTCGATTTGAATCGGCCCTCCATCGGACCCTACAACCTGGGCGATTTCCGCGCCATGGTGCCGCGGCACCGGCCCATCTCCTTGCCCGAACCGATGACGACCGACACACCCCGTGCGCCGGGCGGTTTCCAGCACCTTGATTGCGGCTTCGAAAACGCCTCGCCGGTCTGGTATGACTTCGCCCCGGATGGATCGATCCGAGTGCATCTTCTATTCGATCACGAACGCAACTCGCCGAATCGTGCGGCGGGACACATCCACTTCCGCGTGGATGCGGCGGCTGGCGCGAAGCTGACGATCGAGTTCCAGAACCTGGAAAATATCTACAACGGGAGGCCCGGTTCGGTGGCCCGCGAGCTCAAATCGCTCGCGGTCTCGCCGGACGGCGTCACGTGGCAGCCGGTTGCGACCCGCGCGATGCCCGATGAACGTGTGGCACTGGACGTGGAAATGCCCGGACCACAGCTCTACGTGGCTCGGATCGAACCCTATCGTCTGTCGGACCTCGACAAATGGCTGTCGTCGATCGCAGACCATCCGCTCGCTGCCATCACGCCGATCGGCAAGACGGTGGAAGGCCGCACCCTCGAGATCGTGCGGGCCGGCGATCCGGCTGCCCCGCACCATGTCTTTCTGCGGGCGCGGGCACATCCTTGGGAGTCCGCCGGCAACTGGGTCGTGCAGGGGTTGGTCAACCGGTTGTTGCAGGACGGTCCCGAGTCGCGGGCGTTCCGCCAGCGTTATTGCCTGTGGGTGCTGCCGATGGCGAACAAGGACGGTGTAGCCCACGGCATGACGCGTTTCAACATGGCAGGCAAGGACCTCAATCGTGACTGGGATCAGCCTGCCGATCCGCAACTCGCCCCGGAAAATCACGCCCTGGAAGCGTGGCTGGCAGGGATGGTCGCGGCTGGACGCTGTCCCGATCTGGCATTGGAGCTGCACAACGACGGCTATGGCCGACTGAGCCCCGCACGGTCCACCCTGCCGCATGATCAGGACTATCTCGATCGCATGACCGCCTGGGAGACTCTCCTGCGCAAACACACGTGGTTCACCGAAGGGAGCACGACGCCGGGCGCCGCCACCGTCTGCACGCTGGCGGACGGCTGGCTGCAGCGATTCGGCGTCGACGCCGCGGTTCAGGAGTTCAATTGCGACTGGATTGCCGGCTTGAACGCGCGGCCCACGGGCCTCCATTGGGTATCGTTCGGCGAAGGCCTGGCCGGCGCGCTCTACGAGTACTTCGGCGCAATGGGACGGTAGCCTGCGACGTGGTCCTGTCTGTTCACCGGTTCCAGGACGAAGCCGCATGCACCTCATCGCTCCGGCCGTTGGCCTGCCAGAGCCTCGATTTCGGCCGCGTTCAGTGTCCGCTGATACACCCGCAAGTCCCGCAGACGTCCGTTCCAGCGTCCATTCATGCCGCTGCCCACACGCAACGGCGCCGAGGAGTCAAGCTGATAGCTCGCGGCGTCGAAAGCCGGTGTCTCGGCAACCCGTCGGCTATCGACGTACAAGGCGAGTCGATCGGCGGACTTGATGGCCGCAACGTGATGCCAGGCGGATGACAACGTGTGACCCCAGGCAGCTTGGCGCCCTGCGGAGAAGGCGAAGATGTGGCCGGATGGCAGCGTACTGCAGAAGACCTCACCATCGTGCTCGGCCATCGTCCACGCGCGGCGGTAAGTGACATCGGGCGTATGGTCCAACCGCGTCAGTCGCTTCCAGGTGTTGTCGCCTTCATACGAATAGACCTCGGCCAGCGGCAGCGTTCCCGCCATCAGGCGGCCGTTGTGCACCAGCATGCCCATCACTTCGCGTTCCTCACCCAGGCGGCCGACGTCGGTCCAGCGGCCCAGGTCTTCCCAGCAATAGACGCGGCCGCTGGGCCACGTGCCTGCGTACAGACGGCCGTCGTATTGTGCAAACGAATACGTTTGCGTGTTGTCGCCCAGCTGACCCAAGTCGGTCCAGCTACGACCGTCGAAACGATACACGTGGCCCCCGTCGTAACTGCTGGCATAGAGAAAGCCCTCGTGGACCATCAGCGATTCGACACGCTGCGCACGGGGCACAGACGTCGCAGGATCGTTTCCCTGCGGCACCGGCAAGCTGGACCAGTTCGACTGGCCCTCATAGCGGAAGAAGCCGGCCGGCCGATACAGGGACGAGGCATAGAGCTGGCCCCGATAGACCGCCAACCCGCCAATCGCCTGCGTCTCCGGCAACTGCCCACAGTCGGTCCAGCGTGCGTCCCCTTCGTAGCGGAACACGCGACCGCCGAGCGCCGGGTTCTCCGACTCCGGCAGAGCCGATCCTGCCAGCCGGTACTTACCGGTGCCGGCGTACAGTTGACCTTGATACACGGCCAGCGCCATGACCGAGTTCGAAGTGTCGGGCGCGCCGCAGTCGAGCCACTGGTCCCCGCCGGGTCCGTAGCGATACACGCGTCCCGACTCGTCTTTTCCCGGGCGCACGTACCCGCGTACAGAGCGCCTTCGTGCACGGCCAGCGCAAAGGCCAGCAGCGCCGTCCCAGGACGTCCGCAGTCGCGCCACGGTGACACGCGATCGTCGTCGATGCCGAACTGCAAGTGCCGCCAGTTGGCCTGAGTCGTGGTCACACCGGGATTGCTCTTCAATGTCAAGTGAAAACCACGCCGAAGGGTCGGATCGTATTGGCTGAGCAGATCGCCCGGCAGCCGGTCTGCGACTTCGTCGGATTGCATCCAAATCGCCAGCGTGAACTCACCCTTGCCGAGTTGCGGCGCCTCGCCAGCCGGCACTTCAAATGCCGTCTCCACGGCCGGCCAGTGGGCGATCAACCCCTGCTGCAAATCGACTGCGACGGTCTGCGCCACACATCGATCCGCGGACGGGAACAGGGCCATGAGCACCCAGCACAGCGCACGGAAGCAGGGCCCACATCTCGGCAGGCCGACGATCCGCCGCCATGACCTCCGCACTTGACGGGCTGCAGCGGACGCGTGCGTCATGATCCGATTCCTCGCGAGCTGCCAGTCACTCCTGGAAGTCTCCTTCACACCGCAATCGTCAGGCAAGACACCAGACACCCTGGATTTCCGCCCTCTATTTCTACGCGAGGCGATAGCTGCCGGCAAGAACACACCGGCAGGCAGATGTTCAGGCATTCTCATGCCCGCTGAGGAGCAGGTCGGGCAGGAAGAGGATCTTCAGGGGTTCGTCCTGTGACGCCGGGCACAAACGGATGTGATGGTCACAATCGTGACCATGCGGGAATAGAACCGCCGCTTCAAGCGTCTTATCCATTGAGGGTTGCGCGAGAATTCTTGCGAACCTGCGGGCGTGCTGTCGCGTCCAATACTGCAGCGACAGACAGTCGCCCCCGCAGCGGTGAGGTCGCTTTGAGGAGATGCCCTACATGATGACTATGTGGTCGAGTTGCATTCGCGAGCAGAAAGGCGTGGGATACATCGCCGGTCAACCGGCGAATACGCTCCCCATGCGCCACTGGCGATTGTGACACTCGGCCACCGATTTTGCGAGACTTACACGAAATTCCGGTGTCACAGTGACATCGGTTTTTTTTGCGGGATGTAGGGTAGCGGCAAGCCCACGTGTTCCGGGGACACGGTATCGTCGGTTCGAGTCCGACCATCCCGACTGATACAACTTGGTAGTCGAGGGCTGGTAGCCCCGATGCGGCTGATCACCGCGTCGCGCTGAGTTCGAATCTCAGGGCGCTCTCGTGAACGTGTTGATCAGGACGTAGGAAAGCTTGGTAATCCGCCTGCTTTGGGCGCAGGAGACCGCTGGTTCAAATCCAGCCGTCCTGACTGATGTGATGCGGTGGTTTCCGTGTTGGTACGGATGCGCGGCTGTTAACCGCGCCGACGCAGGTTCGATTCCTGCCGCCGCAGCTTTATGGAAGGGCAAGCCCAGTGGCGATGGCATGTGCGCTCGAACCGGGACGAGCATTTCGATAATGCCTTGAGGGTTCGACTCCCGCTCCTTCCGCCTGGCACGTGCCCGGGGCCGACGGGCAGAGGCACTGAAGAACAGACACGCCCTTGTGGAGCAGTCCGGAGTGCTCGCCATCCTGTCACGGTGGAGGTCGCGGGTTCAAATCCCGTCGGGGGCGCTGGTGCCTGATCCGCCCACCGTCTTCGGCGTTTACATGTAGGTCCCACTGTTGTCATTCCAAGGCGAACACCTGCTGGTATCGCTGACGGTTTATGCGCAGCGCCGCAAGACCGCGCGTGACGCACTCTTCTTCAGGAGGTTCTACTCCGCAGCTTCTTGCTGCGCCTGCGCGGACGCTTCACCACCCAAGAAGAACAAGTCGTGGTCTTCCCCCGTAGCCTCCAATGGCAACAGGTAGGCATATGCTTGCTCGCAGTGCTCACAGCACACGAACTTCCAAGCGTCGCTCTGGAGGCTGGCGGTGTACGTAGTGCCGATTGGAATGGGGATGTGAATGTACGTATCCAGCGCCGACTCCTAGCAAGTAACGTTCAGCCTGCTGGGGCAGGTAATCACACACCGGCCCGCGCGGAAATACCAGCAATGCTGGCAAACCTCGCGTTGTGTCGCAGGATGGGTATCAGCACGAATGTCTCGGTATCTCAGGCAACCGAGTGATGGAAGACCAATCATGAGCGACGAACTTAAGTTGCCGCCTCGACCCGGGTTTGGAACGCAAGGCTATTCGCGGCGGAGCGACGGGCTTCAACGCACTTCAAGCGTCCACGCAATCACCGTGACTTCTTCGCCCTCCACCGTGGCGAGGATCGTGATGGGCCACCGGCCAACATGCTCTTTGCCTGGTCGCCACGCCAACGCGCCCGTATCAGGTTCGATGGTCATGCCCGGCAGGGCGAACTTGAGTCGAAACGCGGAGGGCATTACGCCTGGCTCAAAACTGGGAGTGTAGCTAAGGTCATCTCCAACGGTCGCGCTCGAAGGTGGGTCGTTGACCGGCGCGGCACTCTTCGGCACTGGCACAAGGTTGCTCGCGACTGGACCGCATCGAAAGCTGGTATAAGTGAATTGGCCGGGGGAGGGCCCCATGCCCCCCATGCCCCCATGCCAGGAACCGAATTGGGGGCGAGAGTCGAACCGGCGTTTGGAACCAGCAGGAGTTCATGTCCGGGAACGAAGACGGCACCTCGCTCTCGCTTCAAGAGGAATCCCGAGCCACTGGATTCCTGCGGGCCGGCCTGCACCATGATGAATACCGTGGCGGACTTGAGGTGCGCAAGGATCCGCGCTGGGATCGCGCCGCCCTCGCCGGCCGCGGCACCCTGCTCACCCTGGTCCTGTCCGGGTGCTGACGGCGGCTGGCTCACGACACGCACTGTCTCGGGGGAGACCCCGGCAGCCGTGTTGGCCACTCGTTCCCTAACAGTTGCCTCGCTCTCCTCTTCGCTGCCGAGCCGTTCGTCTCCGCCGCCCCGCGCGTGGACGTTCAATTCACGGGGAACCGGGCTCGGCCAATTGGCAGCGACCTGCTGCGGTGTTCGATTCTGTTGTTTGTCCCAGGCACGCACGAGCAAAAACACGGGAATGACGGCCAAGCATGCGGCGGCAATGACGCAGGTCCACAACAACCCGCGCCGCCCGCCGAGGGATCGCGACAGTCTTGATCGAATGGACTGTGGATGGGAATCCGAGGAGCGCTGGCCGCGCGTCGTGGTTTCGATCGATGGAAATGGGCGACGTGGGTACTCGGTTTCGAGGTTGGCCAAGAATGCTTCGATGTTGGCCGAGAGCTGTTCCGCGTCCTGCGATTCGCCCTCCCGGGGCGGCAATTCCGCTTCGTTTGGCTTCACGGTCGGCATCGGCAGCACGGCAAATCTCTCGCCACACTTCTTGCAGAGAACCACCTTGCCGATCTTCGACGCGTCGGCCGCAACGCGGTATACAGCCAAGCACTTCGGGCATTGTGTTTTCATGGTGGATTCTCCCGTTGAGACGCCATTGGCCTTACCCAAACAAACCTAACCATTCGGACGTTGTCTTTATATGCATCCCGAGTGGGGATTTCGGAGGTTGGCAAGTTGTTGACCCGGTCGAAGAACGAAGACCTTCAGCCGCCCGGCGAGATGCCGGTCCACGTTCACCCGGACCACTCCTGAAGCGTGTAGGCCGGAACCAGCAACCGCCAGGACTGCCGGAACTTCGGTCGTTACAGCGGTTGCGCCGCTCCGGCTAAGACTTGCGCGACCTCGTTCCGGCCCACGTGAATGTTTCGGGTTCCAGTCGTTGGGTCGCGTCATGACCCACCGCCGTGCACGCAACGACTGGAATTGCGAACGCCGTGCCAATGACCGCCGAGAATTCGCAAATGGCTTTTCTGCGGCAGTTTATGCCGCGCCGTGACGGATCGCACACCGCTCCGATGCGGGAGTGTGCCTGCATGGCTTGCAGTCTGAACGACAGAAATTGCCCCCGGAACGAATTCTGGGGAACGCAACGTTGAGCTGCGCCGCGTCATGATGGAGCGTGTGGGGTTCGCAAACGTTTTGCGCAAAACCGGGGCCATCATTGTCGACGAGGACACGGATCCTTGCGGAGTAAGAAGTCTGGTCGAGTTGCGCGTCACCAACCGGCAATATCGCTTTCTTGATTGCCGATGTCCGTCCACACGAAGAGAGTATCTACTCCGCGTTCGACCTTCCGCTCCTACTTGTCGCGCGGCCGCGGCATGGCTGGCCGGATTCGACAATCCCGAGGACTACCACCCGCTCAAGGAGACCTAATGCTACGTCCAAACTAAGAACTGGGGTTACTCGGCCGCTTTCTGGCAGAGTGGCCCGCCGGGCTCCGGCGGGATACAGGCGTCGGAAAGACAACGACCCGCCGGGGCCCGGCGGGCCACTCTGGTGAACGGCGACTCTAGCCACCGAACCCCAAGATCAAGGCTTGAAGAGGCACTAGCCGGCCCGTCGCTCTGCACCGTACCAAGTTGGACTTTGGCCGCGAAGTCCGCCTGGCCGGCAGAACTCGGTGACGTGGTGGGATAGAATGGCGCTGTTACGAGACGTGTGATGAAGTTTCAGCTCGTCACGCTTGGGAAGACATCCGGCGTGCTGCGGAAGGTGCTGCACGATGGACACACGGACTCTGGACAGGGCAATCGGTCAGACCATCCCCGGCGGATCCGTGTATTGGCTCGCTGCTGCGTTGTGCCTGCGGAGACATCTTGGGTACCCGTTCCAGGTAGTGCCAGCAGGCATCGGTCGCTGGTGCCGGTTACGTCGCCACTATTGTCTGGCTTGTTGCTGCCTCTCATATTCGTCCAGCAGCCTGGCCAATGCATCTTCGTTGCGGGTGGCTTTTGTGGCTATTCCGCCATAGTTCAGTTTCAAGCTTCCTTGTTTCGACGTCCGTTCCTGCAAGGCGCTTACCGTAAACTCTCCGCCAAACTGTTGTATTTCACGACTATGACGAGCACAAAGGCGTGTGGCTGGAATCGCCTCGATTCGTTCAGGTTCGATCGTTTCTTTGCAGACAATACAGAGTCGCATTTCGCCTCTCCTTTTCGCCGGCGCGTAAAAAAAGCCGGGCCCCGGGTGCCGCACACCCTCCCGACTGCGCTCTGAATATCGTCCGCGAGACGGAGATTGTCAAGCGATAACAGGTGGGCTCCTCCCAGATCGCGGACGCATCGGGCTGTCAGTACCTCCACCACGGTGCGGATATTGCGGCAAGTGCATGCACGTTCGGAGTGCCCGAAGAACTGCCTGAAGTTGAGCCGCCAGCAGATACACATTAGAATCTGAGTGCGGGCATTCTGCCTTGGCTCTGGAATCACGACCGTTCAAGAGCATCACGATGGATGAGGATTCGGTTGATCGCCGGGATCGCCCACGGGGTATCGACGAGTTCACGGACGCCAAACTGGACAAGTTGGCGCAATGGATGCGCGAGGCGAAGTGCGTGATCTGGTTCACCGGCGCCGGTATTTCCACGGAGTCTGGCTTGCCGGACTACCGCGGTCCCAATGGCGTGTGGACGCGCAAGAGACAAGGTCTGCCGCGTCCGAAGAGGAAGCGGCCGTTTGAGGAAATCGATCCGAATGCAGCGCATCGGGCGATCGTCGAATTCGAGAAGATCGGCAAATGCGATTTCCTGATCAGCCAGAACGTCGACAATCTGCACTTGAAATCTGGTTTCCCACCAGAAAAGCTGGCCGAACTCCACGGCAACAAGACGCGCTTTCGTTGTCGGCCGTGCGGGAAAACGTATCCGATATCGGACTACATTACGGAGCCCGAACGGCGCAGGCTCAAGGGACACCTCCTCCCGTTCACCTGTTCAACTTGTGGTCGGCGTCTGGAGAAGAGTGTCATCAATTTTGGCGATCCGATGCCCCGCGAAGATGTTGACGCGGCGTTCCAATGGGCATCCGGGCGAACGTGATCATCGTTGTCGGGTCATCCTGTCTGGTGACGCCGGCGGCGCATTTGCCCGCGGCCGTTAAGAACAACGGCGGCCGAGTCGTCATCATCAATCTTGGCGAGACCGGCATTGACGACATCTGTGATCTGCGATTCCGCGACGTGAAAGCCGGCAAACTGTTGCCGAGGCTACTTGAGAAGGTTAAGACTGGCTGATCCGTCACAAGTATTCGCCACAGGAGCGGCACGAGCCATGAAGAACGAAACCGCCAATGCGGATACATGGGCACGAAAGGCAGCACTTGGTACCTGCATCTTCCTGACATGCTGGTCGTCTTGGGGTTGGGCAGATCCGCCGCTGCGGTTGCCGTTCAACGATGCGTTTTCGGGGCCGATGTTGGATGCGGGCTGGCAGGTCGATGCCGAGACGGGAAACAGTGTCACGATCGTTGAGGGCACGCTCGAAATTCGCGCCCGCGAAAACACGTACGCCCACGTCCAGCGTTCGCTGGGCGAGGATTTCATCCGCGTCTCTTGTGAGATACTTCCAGACCACGGCAACAGTTGGGCTACGGCTCTCTCGCTGTACTGGGATCCGCTCAACTACTCGCAGATCGGCCTGACCGCTCAGGGAGACGACCAGCAGGTTATCGTGATCGATCTCGTGGAGGGCGTCCCCAGCTTCCAACTGCTCGGTACGTTCCCGACGGGGAGTTTCGTTGGTGTGGCTATCGAGTTGGCCGCGGATGGCATGCGCTATCTGGCGTCCGTGGAGGGGATCCGCGAACGCCGCGAGCGAATCGTCGGCCGTCCGGGTAGTTTCCTGCGTTCCCCGGCGCTGCTGATCTTGGGCCGTGGTCACGGGAATCCGCCACGATTCCCCCGGGAGCATTTGGACAATAGCTATGCAGATGCCGGGCCAGAACGCATATCGCGGATTCGCAATCTCCGTGTCAGCGAGCTGGACCGATCGCAGATTCGACTCACACCCGAGGACGTCTCCTTTCGCGATGCGCCTGCTGAAGGATGTCTTGGGCGAATTGGAACTGGCCGCCGGCGGCGACCCCTCTTTCGAATCAGTCAGCCGCCATTTTCCGCCGTTGAAGTGGCCGCGCGAGGTGGTGGGCGTCCTGCACGCCGCGCACAAAATCGGCGTGGACGCGGACGGATCGCTGGAGCTCAAACTGGACCGCTGGAACGCGAGGCAGCCCGTCGGGTTCTTCGAGATTGGAGATCCTGCCCAACGGTTCGGCTCGGGCGAGATGTCCTGCGCCAAGCGACTGCACCAGGGCTTCCTGCCCGTGGTCATCGTGAACTGGACGCACGATGGGCTGACCGTGGAAGAAACCGTGTTCGGCCATGCTCAGGGCATGGCGGCAGACGCGGCACAGTATGCCTATGCTCGCCTGCGCGTCACCAACGACGGTGCGGTCGCGCCAAGGTGCCCGTGACATTCCGCGTATCCGGCGACCCGCTCCCACCGGTCGCACCCCAGTCGTGGACCTTGGACTTGTCCGTCGGCGAATCGCGATCTGTTTGTGTGCGCGTCCCGTTTGACATCTTCACTCTGGCAGTCGAGCAACAATCGGAGCAGGACTTCGACACCAGGCTGGGCGAGGTTGTCGCCTGGTGGGAGGAGTGGCTGGCCACGGGCACCCGGTTTGAAATCCCCGAACAGCGGGTCATGGACGCCTACCGCGCGTGGATCGCCTGGGCGTTCCTGAATGTCCCGAAGCGGGGTGACCTGTATCACATTTGCGACGGGAGCGGATTCTATGACGTCGTGTTCGGTGCCAGCGCGGCCCAATTCTGCCATGTTCTTGACTGTCTCGGTTACAACGACCAGGCCACGACCTACTTGGACTCCCTGGTGACGTTCCAGCAACCGGACGGTGTTTTTGCCATCAACTCGGGGTTCATCGACAACGGAGTGATGATGTGGTCGATGGCTCGGCACTACCGGCTGACTCGGGATGAGGAGTGGCTGAACCGCATGACGCCCGCCCTCCTCAAGATGTGCAACTGGGCGCTGGAGAAGCGCCGGAAGAACCTCAAGGACTATGGATTCCATCCGGGCACCCGCCTGCCCGATCAGGGCCTTGTGCGCTACCAGCCCTACTGCGACTCGCCGGCCCCGGCGGTCTTCCTTCCGGCCGACATCTACCACGTCTATGGCATGCTCGAGGTAGCCCGCGCCCTCGACGGCAGGGGCCTGAACGACGAGTCTGCCCGTCTGCGAAGTGAGGGTGAGGCCTACCTGGCGGACGTGGTAGAGTCCATGAAACGGTCCGCCGTCTGGCGAGATGGCATGCGACTGCTGCCCGTCTTCCCCGAGTCGCACGCGCTGCTGCGGGAGACGGACTATCGCGCCCAAGGGTATTATGCTCTCTGTGTCCCATACATTCTGGAGACAGGCCTGTTCCCAGCCGGGACCTGGCAGCATGAGGCGCTGGTGGGTGCCATGGAACGGCGGCAGGGCCTGGTTCTCGGACAAGCCCGTTTCTTCGACGGGATGGATCACGCCTACACCTATGGCTATTGGCAGGACTGCCTCGAACGAGGAGAGGTCGAGCGAGCGGTTCTCGGACTCTATGGCATGATGGCGTACGGGATGTCCCGAGGAACCTACTCGCCGGTGGAAGTGACCGACCACCGGACAGGCGAGAACCACAAGACCCTGCCGCACACTTATTCGTGCTCGATGCAGCTGCGGATGGTCCGCAATATGTTGTTGCGGGAGCAGGAAGACGCGCTGGTATTGGCCGACGCCGTGCCGAGCGCGTGGCTCGAACCGGGCAAGACCGTGGCGGTCCACGACGCGCCGACGATCTTCGGTAAAGTGTCGTACCGCCTGACGCCCACTGCCGAGGGGAGAGCCATCGCCGTCCGAATCGCGCCGCCCGATCGCCCGGACTGGCCCGGACGAATTCGGCTGCGTCTGCGTCACCCGCAGGGATTGCCCATCCAGTCCGTGGAAGCGATCGATGGAGTCTCGGTACAGGTGAGTGGCGACCAGGCAACGTTGTTTCCCGTACGCGCACCCGTGCAGTTCACCGTAGCGTTCTAACAGATTCCTGTCGCCAAGATCGTTGCAGCGCAACCTCGCTGCCACGGTGATCCCACCAAGTCAGACGAGGCGGTCCTTGGTCCTGCGAATTGAGTGGCGCAGACGCCGTCATTCAATCCGACCAGCGTGTCGCGATGCCAGCAGTGGGACGCGGTCGCCCGTGCCCGACCCGCAATCGTGTCCGGAGGCGGTGGCGGAGGAGGAATTGCGCTTGCCGCTTCGCGGGCGATCCAGACCGTCATCTCACCGGGCCCGCGGTGATTCCACGCGTAGTAAGGAATGGCCGTCATTGCGGCAGGCTCGGTCGCGACCTGTCCTTGAGGATTCCTCACCAATGCCCGGGCTTGCCCCTCGAGCACGGTCACGCCTCCGAGCAGATCAGCGCGATAGCGATCGGCGATTTCCGCATCATCAGGGAGGAACAGGTTGAGCACGCGGCCATTGTGATCTGCAGCTTCGACACAGTAAACGAGGGGGCCGCGTTCCAGCGCCACGCGACCCGCGTCTTCGCGCAGTGCCTCGTGGGCGATCACCCGTCGTGTCGTCATCGGAAGCGCAAGTTCGATACAGTCACCGGTCTTCCACTGCCGCGTCACGCGGGCGAAGCCGTGTTCCACGTCCAAGGGAACGATCTGGCCGTTCACCTTCAATTGCACCGCAGCGGCACGAGCAGGGTCATCCCCGGCGTATCGGTAAAGATCGCTGGGCACCGGGCGGCCGTTCGCCCAGCTGGGAATCCGCATGCCAACGGTAAAGGTCGCGGGGTGTGCTGGTCGGACAGTGATCTTGATCCCCCCGTCCCACGGATACCGTGTCTCTTGGGCCAGGCTCACTGTCTGATCCGCGAGTTGAACACTTCCGCTGCATGTGGCATAGAGATTGACGAATACCTCGTGGCCGTGGGTTGCGAAAACCAGGCTGGGAACCTGCGGCAGGAATCGCACGATATTCACGGGACAACAGGGGCAGTCGAACCAGGGAGTCCGTTCGTACTTGCGGGCCGCAGGGACCGTGAGCGGATTCGGATAGAAGAATCGTTCCCCGGTCATGGCGACCCCGGACAGGACGCCGTTGTAGAGGGTCCGTTCCAAAACGTCGACATATTTCGCCTCGCCGTGGGCCAAGAACATGCGGTGATTCCACAGGACGAGTGCAATCGATGCGCAGGTCTCGCAATAAGCCTCGGCATTGGGGAGTTCGTATTCAGCTCCGAATGCCTCCCCTCGCGGCAATCCGGCGCTTCCGGTCAGGTAGAGCTTTCGCGTGACGACGTTTTCCCATTTGCGGCGGAGCAGGGCCAGCAACTCCGTGTCGCCCTCCAGTACGGCCACGTCGGTGGCGCCGGAATACAGATAGCCCGCCGCCACGACATGGCCCACGGCTTCATCGTCCGCCAGAAATGGCTTGCCGGGCGAGTACGCCGTGGTCATGGACCGCGCGTTGCGGACGTAGCGGGCGGCGACCTGCAGATACTTGGGATTGTTCGTCTTGTGGTACAGCCGAACCAGGGCTAGTTCGATCTCGCCGTGCCCGGCCACCTGCTCGAGTTCGCCTTCGCTCTGAACGCGAGCCAGCAGATTGGCACACTTGATCGCTGCCTCGAGGAACTCGCCCTGCCCGTGGCTTCACTATGCGCAACCGCCGACTCGATCAGGTGGCCCAGGTTGTACGACTCACTCGTCCGCGTTGTTTCGTCCGCGAAATGCCGGTAGCCAGGCTCCGCCAACTGCAAATGGGGCGCCAAGTAACCGTCGGGAGCCTGGGCGGCGACGACCATGTCAACGAGTTGATTGAGTCGCTCCTCTCGCTGCGGATCGGCATCCGTTCGCAGGCAGTAAGCCATACCCTCGAGCGTCTTATAAACGTCCGAGTCACCCCACATCCATCCGCGGTACTTCTGCGATTTGTCTCCGGCCAGGATGGCGAACCCGGTCAGGGATCCCTGTTTCTCCAATTGTTCGAGATTGTGGCGAAGAGTGACCTTTCGATTCGTCTCCAGTCGAGGAGCCCAGAAACGATCCTCGAATGTGACGGCGTTGAACGGTACGGCACTCAGCCGATATTGCCCACCGCCGGGCGGTCGCAGCACATCCTCTCCATCTGCGGATTGCTGATCTGGCAAGCCCTCCGAACGCACCTGCTGCGATGCGCCGCATTCTGCTTCGGCCGGTGCTGGTGAATCGGACGACGTGACCGGCGTCTGCAATGCCCCAAGAAACAGGAGTATCATCCACTCGATGGTCACGGGGTGACTCATAGCTGGCAACTCTCCTGTCAACATCAGCTCTCTCTGCCAGATCCTTCCTGTGACCCGCCTCAAAGGTTTTTCAAGGCATTCGAAGTCATGAGAGAACTTGACCGCTGAGATTCGGCAGGGACGCCATGGCTCCTGCAGGCAAGACGCAGAAGGAAGATCGTCCGTCAATGTACCGTAGTCTCGGTATGTTTGATACAGGTGGACCAAGGCAGCTGCACTTCTCTTCGGCAGATTCCTTCCGCACTGCGGAGTCGGAGCATGGATCTCAATTGTCTCGAATGAATCAGCCTTCAAATCCCTGTCTGCGGAACTCCTCTGTGTTCGCATCGCCGTTGCGAGACGGCACTGATTGCGGTGGGCCAGTGCCAAGGACTACAATGCGTTCCGGAAACAGAACGGCAACGGCCGTGACGTGTGGAACAGCACCAGGTCCGACGAATGTGCCACGTGGCGGTGCGACGCAATTCCAGAGGAGCCCACTGATGAAGAACGCCCATATCGTCCGTATTCGGTCCGCCTTCTGTCTGCTGTTGTTGATGGCCAGTATGCTGACCGCCGACGAGCCGCCCGAGGGCTATGTCGCTCTGTTTAACGGCAAGGACTTGGCTGGCTGGGAACAAGTAAACGGCAGCACGTTCACGGCGGAAGTGGGTGTCATCAAACACCGCCAGGGCATGGGTTGGCTGCGGACCACGGACCAGTTCGACAATTTCATCCTCCAGCTGGAGGTCCGGTGGCTGAAAGAGCGGCAAGACAGTGGCGTCTTCTTGCGATCTGGTCTGGAGGGGAGCAACTGGCCCGATCGCAAATACGAAGTGCAGTGCGAAAACAGTGAGCGGATCGTGCATATCTTCGGTACTGACTGCCAACGCGACCCTGCCAAGGCGCAGAAGCTCCTCAAGCCGACCGGCGAATGGAACACGCTGGAAATCATTTGCGACGGCAATCGCTGTGAAGTGAAGCTGAACGGCACAGTGGCCAGCACGGCCAGCGATCTGGAGCAGCGGAAAGGATACCTGGGGCTGCAAGGTGAGAACGGTGCGCTCGAGTTTCGAAATCTGTTCCTCAAGCGACTGGAGCCAGCGAAGGACCATTGAGATATGGGGAGTGGTACATTTTCGCCGGCAAGCGACAATGAATGGGTAAGCTAGTCTCGCGAGGGCTGGCAGCTCATGGTCATGGCTTTGTCTCAAGTGGTCGCAGTCACAACAGACGCGGGCTCTGAGCAGCATACTCACTCTGCGTACTCCATCGGAGCAAAGTCCCCGTCCCCTTTTCCAATCGTCCACTCGAGGCATTCCAAGCGAAAGGCACGTCATCCATGGAACGCAAACAAGCCCACGAATTCGATCCCAGAGTACTCCAGCTGTATGATGACTTCGCCCATGGGCGGATTGACCGCCGCGAGTACATCAAGCGCATCGCGGCTTTCGCCGTCGGCGGCCTGACGGTGGAAACGCTGTGCGCCAGTCTCACGCCCAATTACGCCTGGGCACAGCAGATCAAACCGGATGACCCGCGCATCAAGACGGAGACGATCACCTACCAGTCGCCTGACGGAGCCGGCGAGATGAAGGGCCTGTTGGCCCACCCGGCCCACGGTGAGAAGTTCCCGGCAGTGCTGGTGATCCACGAGAACCGTGGCTTGAATCCGTACATCGAAGACGTTGCACGCCGGCTCGCCGTCGAAGGCTTCCTGACGCTGGCACCGGACGCGTTGACACCCTTGGGCGGCTACCCAGGAAATGACGATGACGGCCGTGCGATGCAGGCACGGCGTGATCGCGAGCAGATGACGCAAGACTTCGTCGCTGCAGCCAGGTGGCTCGATGCGCACGAGCGATCCACCGGCAAGGTGGGGACCGTTGGCTTCTGCTTTGGCGGTGGTCTGGTGTATCAACTGGCCATTCAGATTCCAGAGATCATCGACGCCGGTGTTCCCTTCTATGGACAGCAACCGAACACGGCGGACGTGCCTCGGATCAAAGCACCGTTGCTGATTCACAACGCCGCGCTGGATGAGCGAATCATCCGCGGAGCGGCGGCGCTGGAGAAATCGCTGAGCGAGAACAACAAATCCTTCGAAGCCTACGTTTACGACGGGGTGAATCATGGCTTTCACAACGACACGACACCCCGTTACGACGAGGCTGCCGCCAAGCTCGCCTGGCAGCGAACGATCGCGTTCTTCCAGAAGCACTTGTGCGCGAAATGAGTCTGCCTCAACAGGAGGAAACAACGTGTTTGCTGTCTTGCGAAATCGGAACGCGTCGTCGTTAGCGTGTGGAGTGTTCGTGGCCATGGTGGCTCTGCAATGTGGTCAGGTGCGAACGGCCAGAACCGACGAGCCGGTGGCAGGCCACACGCTGCCGGAAACCAAAACGCGACAATCCATCGACGCCACCATCGGTCCAAGAGTGCTGATACGTCCAACCGACAAGATGCCGTTTGTCATGGACACATCACTGGCCACGCTGAGGCGAGACAGCGAGACTTGGTTCTTCTTTCATTCCGTGAACTGGGGGAAGAACATTGAGAAGTACTGCGGCACTGCAGCGAACCCTTTTCAAACGAAGGTGTGGGCCAAGAATCGGGATGAACTGTTCGACCTGAACGGATGGTATGCGGACATTCATCATGCGGGGCTCTGGCTCATGAATATCTACCGGATGGACGACGGGCATCTGCTGGGGGTAGTGCATATCGAATTGCACCATCAGGCACCGCAGGTGAATCAGGGCGAGGATTACGCGGTTGGCGTCGTGCACTCGAGTGACGGCGGCGATCGTTGGACCTACTGCGGGGAGATCGTGCGGCCCAAGAACTCCAAGGGGAATGTCGGCGGCGTCCCCTTGCTGGCTGTCGGCGATTACTTCCACGTGTACTTCAACGAGCACGGCCCTGACGGTAGAAGGCCGGCCGTGGCGCGCGCCAGGATCTCCGACGTACTGACTGCTGCGCGGAGTCACACCGTGACGGCGTGGCGCAAATACCGCGACGGTTCCTGGGACGAAGACGGGCTGACTGGACTCGGTTCATCCGTTTTGCCCGACTGCGAGATCGGCGGGGGGCATCCAGCCGACCTGCACGCGGACGCTGCCTATAATCGAGCTGTCGGCATGTACATGGTAACCCGCTGGTGTTTCGGGGCCGGTGTGGGTCGACTGTATCTGCATCTGTCCCGCGATGGGGTTCAGTTCGAGCCACCCTATCTCGTGGACGAAGAGCCGGGCCAATGGATGCCTTATTCGACGTTTTTGGCGGACGAGAGCGACCAGGAGACCAGCGACATGGGCACCGTGGGCGCGGAGTTCGATATCCTGATCGATCACAAGAGCGCGGCGAACTACGGCCTCGACACGTTGTATCGCCGGCGGATCAGCGTCTCGCGCAAATAGCCAGCGTTCGACGACAAGCGGTCGGCTGCTGCCTGCTCCGGCGCCGCTGCCAGGCCTGGTAGGAGTCTCGCCCATGAAACCGATGCGGATCGCGACCGTCGCTTCCGTCCTGCTGCTGACCTCGCGGACCATCGGTCAGGAGGTCGAACCACGCGGATCGGCAGATCTGAATTCCGTAACTGTGCGGCCAGTGCTGGTTGAGACCCGTGGCAGCCATCGAATCGAGTATTGGTCGGGGAGTTGTCAGGTGAGCCGCGCGACCGATGCGGCCCCGGCGGGTGTGGAGCTCATGCTGCCTGGTGCCGAATGGACCCCTTTGCAGTTCCGCGTGGCAGCCAAAGGGGACGGCTTCGTCGAGTTGGGGCCAGAGAGAAGCGGGTCGCTCACGTTCCGCTGGCGGCTCGTGCAGAAGACCCCTTCGCTCGTGGAACGGACGCTGCAGGTCCATTCCGAGTCACCCCAGCAATTCACGGTGGCGTTTCCGCTCGATCTCTCGCTGACGGGCGAGATGGCGTCTTTCTCTGGACCGGTCACGAACCGTGTGCTGTGTGACACGGTCCGGGGCGCGGAGCGGACCGAGACATTCCCGGTTGCCATGGTGCGGACGTCCGGGCAGGTGTGGGGGATCGTGGCGGATTCGCCCGGCCTGTGGGAGAACCGATGCCAGGTGCTCTTGGATCCTGCGGCTCGCCAGCTCGCGGTCCTGACCGGCGACGGGCGCGACCCGTATCCTCTCGTGATCAAGCCGCCGGAAGACGCGCGCGATACGTACCAGTATCCGATGGATGGCTGGCAGACGCTGGCGGCCGGCGAGACCCGCCAATTCACGACCTGGGTTTTCGCCAGTCGGGCTCGTCGTCACTACGACGCTCAGCTTGCCGCCCACTTCGCCGTCGCCAACGCCAAGGGCTGGAACGGATCGAGTGTGGAAGCCATTCTGCGCAACACTTCGCTTTTTCTGCTGCGCCGCAACCTCGCCCGCGACGCGGACAACCAACCTCGTGACGGGCGATACATTTTTGTCTCCGGACCCGGTTACGGCTGGAAACAGTGGGTCACGGACGGGTTCTACACCGCACTGGGGCTGGACGATCCCGAGAAGACCATCGAGTCCAACCGCGCGGTGTTCTGGACGCGAATGGATTACGAGGACAACGCCCAGTACTACCTGATCTGGGCAGTGCTGATGAAGCGAGCCGGTGGGACGGTGAACGACTCGTTGGTGCACAGGGCCTACGCTTTCATTCGCGAGCACGAACAGGACGGACTCTATGTTCCGCCACCGCTCCCCGGTTCGCCCAATCCGAAAGGCTGGAAGACCTATCACGACGTGCTGTTGTATGACGAGGGCGATTCACCCGCCAGCAATCAGGGTTTTCATTGCGGAGCGTTGCTGGCGGCGAAGGAACTGGGGCTCGAGGTTGCGGAGCAGGATATCGACAGGGCCATCGCAGGTTACCGATCGCTGTTTAATACCGAGCGAGGCTTCATGCCCACGAGCCGCCAACAGCGCGACACGCTAGGACAGGATACACTCTATGGCGCCACGCTGACCTATGCCGTATTCGGCAGGAAATTGCTGACCGACGAGCAGGTGCTGACGCACCATCAGACCTCCGAGAGAGTGAAAACGCCCTATGGACTCCGCGTCATTTCGCAAGCCGACGGCTCCCTGCTGCCTGGCCACAGCGGCGTGTATTGCTATGGTGGTTCCTGGTTTCTGAACGATGCCGCAAATTATCTGCTGGCCGGTGTCCACGGCCTGCCCGCCGACGAAGTGGACCGCTTGTTGGCGGAGCGCATCGGACGGGAGATTGCCCAAGTACCCGCGTTCAATGAGTCCATCAGCACCGTGGACGGACACCCACACGGGCACGTTCTCTACTCCTGGAATTCGGGCTACTGGTGGTTGCGCAAGGAGATCCGCCGTCGCCTGGGCCTTACCGGTGAAGACCCGGTGGAACGTGCCGTGGACGCCCAGTTGGGTGTGGTACGGGAAGCCGGCGTCCTGCGGTTGCAGTCGGAGAAGTGAACGCGCCTTGCCGGTTTCCATCTGCTCAATATTCAGGCCGCTGTTGTCAATCCGCCGTGAACACCAGCACGCGAGGTTCATCCCGCGAACCGCTGTCGAACGGTGTCGGCACGTCGTCCGGCAGCCGCCCTTGCCCGACCACTTGACCGGTCCGCGGATCGAAAACGCGATACGCTCGGGGCACGTCGCGCGAGGTAATCGCCGAACCGCCTCCTGCGGGCAGATACAGGACGAAGAGTCTGCCGGGGACCAGCAGTCCGCGGCGCCCGTAGGTGCAGGTCCAGTTCGGCTCGATGCCTGCAAACGGCAGTCCGTTCCAGCACAAGTACCCAATCCTTTGGCAGAACCGGTCTTCACTCGATGAGTTCCGGCAAGGCCGGAAATGGTTGCGATCTTGGGCGCGGCGGTCCTTGCGACACGCGGTGCTGAAAGTGAGCGATCACTTCGGCCAAACGGTCGGCGGGCATCTCGGACGGGCCCATGTCGGAACCCCAGCCGTTGGTCAACCCGATGTCGAGACCGTAAGGGTAGCTGTAATTCGGGTCGGTGCGAAATCGGCAGTGCACGTTCCGGACGCCCGGATCCTCCCAGCAACACTGGATCGAGCTGTTGCGGTAGTTGACAACCAACGGAATGCCCTCGAAGTCGGTGAACGAGCCGTGGGTCACCAGGCCGTACAGATAGTGGGAACCTTCAAAGAAGCACAAGTCCGGGTTGCGTTGGCGATGCTTCTGTAGCGCAACCGTCAGATCGTGGATGAATCGCATCTGGGCCTGGTCGCCGTAGGCCGTGGCGCGTCCCTCGTGCAGACAAAGAGCTTCGGAGCTGAAGTAGTTCGACTCGTCGAGCACGAACCCGTCCAATTCCGTGCCGTACTCTTGCAGGAGCGCCTGGAAGTAGTCGGTGAACCACTGGCGAACTTCGGGCAGCGAGATGTCCAGTTGCAGCCCGCCGCCGCAGGGTCCTGTCCAGCCGGCAGGCTGCATGCCGGCCTTGTTGGTGTAAAGGTACTTGCGGAAGTCCTGGCCGCACCACGACTCACCCACGTGTGCAGCGGTCAGGTTCGTGGAGTCGGCAAAATACAGCACGACGCGAAACCCCAGCGACTTGGCAAACGCGATCTTCCGGTGCATCTCCTGCTTGCTCATGCGGATCGGCCGTCGGCCGGGATGGCCGTTGTCGAAGGCCGTCCAGGTATCGGCCAGTGTGTTCGACTGCTGGTCATAGCAGTAGAAACCCAGGCGGTCGTACCAGCCGTGCAGGCAACAAGCCACCTTGCCGCGATCCGGTCTGCGGAATGAGCTCGGCCAGCGTCGTCAGGTCGTGGTACCATCCTTGTCCGTCGTCGCCGTTGTAGTCGTAGTAGCCCATGGCCACGTCGAGTGCCCACGGAGCACAGGGCTCGATCTCTGGAATCGTCCGATAGAACGTTCGAAAAATGCCATCGGCGCCGCGATCGGTCCATTCCAGAACAGCGACGCGGTTCTGGCGATCCCAAGGCAACACGGTGCCGCGGTACAGAGTCTCTCGCTCCAGCCGTGTATGCCCCTCCTTGTCCAGCGCAGCCGTCGCCTGCATCCCATAGAAAGGATCGGTTGCCATCGACAAGAACATCGGCCCGCCGGAAGGCGAGCGCAACGCCAGAGCCATCACCGGCATCGAGAGCGGCACGCCCTCTTTGTCGGTCGAGCGGTCCACGAACCGGAATACTCCGGTCACCTCCCGATCGTCGGTCAGTGGATGGGCGATTGCGCCGCGCGTATAGACGGACGAAGTGCCGGAATAGTAGTCCAAGGGGCGCAGCTGCGTGTCTTCCGTGATCACTGCCACCGACCGATTGTCTGCGACGCGGTAACGGGACTTCAGCCGGACATCCACGGTTGAGGCACGGACGAGCTCCAGGACTTCTTCCATTCGCAGGGCGGTGGACGCCGGATCGAGCTGCAAGTGGACCGTCAGCGTACCTTCGAAGGAAGGCTGCGAGCCGGGGTCGCGAATGGCATAGCGCAGTGTTGCCGAATCGTCGGCCACTTCCTGTGCGATGCACGATACGAGGAACGGGGCTGCCTCATCCGCGGGCGTCACGAGCGGCGCGAGGATCTCGACCCGGAAGCCGGCGGCATGCCATGTGACATTCGATTCGGAGTGCGGTCCGCCGGACGACGACAGGCGATTCTCGGCGGCATCCAAAGCCGTCTGCAGGCAGGCTGCCAGCGCCAAAACCACGTATACGTTGGAGAGTCTCATGTCATCATGCTCGCTTTTGGGGAGTGGCACAATTTTGTCGGCAAATTGAGCAGACTGTGGCCACCCAAAGGTCCGTGAGTGTCGTTACTCTGTTTCACTGCGTCGCCCGAGGAACACGCGCGGGCTCCAAACAGCTTACTCACTTTTCCACTCCACCGGGAAAAAGGCACGGATCCACTGGCGGAGGCTATCGGCACCCCGGCGAGCACGGCATCGTTGCCTGGCAACATGCGCCTGTCATAGCGAGGTTCTCGCACGCAAGTCCTCCGCGTCCGCATGGTCGCTGAGAACGCTTTCGAGGAACTCTTCCAGATCGCCGTCGAACCATGCCGTTCCGCGCGGGACCGGAACCGAAGCTGTGGAGCCACGCGCCTCGCCCAGCCCGGTGAATAACAGATCGACCGATGGGGCGAGGACTGTTGACTCACGTGAATCCTCCAGCGGTACGTATCCTGCCCGCCCATTGTCGCGACCGTCGCGAACCGCTCGTGAATCGGACTTCGCGCGAGCCGGGAAACACCACCACAGATCGGCGGCAGTTGTCGCCCCAGAATCCGTCACATTCTCGCGGCCGGCCTCACCTTCGCCGTCTCCCCACGTCAAATAGTTGATCACGAAGAGCGCATCCAGGGGAGAAACAAAGGCGTCGCGGCTCACATCGTAGAAAGGGCTCTCGAGCGGACGGGGACGATCCGAGGGTAGTTCACGCCGACCTTCGAGATTCAGCGTGTTAATGATCAGCAGAGCGTCGAGGGGAGAGACGTCGCCGTCACCGTTGACGTCGACTGGGTTCGCGCCGTTGTACCAAGGAAATGCCGTCCCGATGACCAGCTCCACGGTCGCAACGTCACTGTGAGTAGTTCCGTTATCGAGTCGATACTTGAAAGAATCCTCCCGGTTGAAATCCTGCCGAGGGGTATACGTGAAGCTGCCATCTTGATGGAGCGAAAGTGACCCGTATTTTGGCGGGGATACAAGGACCAGACTCTGCAGCTCGACAATCTTATCGTTCCGGAGAACGCCCGGGGCATCGACAGTGAGTACGGTGTTTTCCGTTCCGGTGTACGTGTCGTCCACCGCAATCAGCACGTCTTTCACGGAATTCACGGTGACCACGAAACCACGCGATACCTGAGCGTTGTCGCCGTGTGTCGACAGCAATCCGTCCGGCCCGGCGTCTTCCACCGTGACGGTAATGCGCGGAACCCCACGCGTCGGAAACTGGTGTAAATGACAAGGCGGCAGTCGTGGCGCCTGCACCGTAGGCGATGTGAACAACGTCAATCAGCCCCGGCGTATCGCTCTGCGCTGTGATGGCCAGCGGCTGATCCTCACCGGTACCGGCAGAAATCCCGGTCAGCAAGATTGTCTGCTGGCCAGCGTCTTCATCAATCGGATCTGGATCCGGTATTCCGTCCAGTGTCGGAGGGTTATTGATCGCCCCTCTTCTCCAGGCATCACTGGCAGCCACGGTCAATGCATTGCCGGCCAGATCGCGAATTCCCGACCCTTCGGCAATGAGCGTCAACACGTATGCGCCATGGGCAACAGTGACCGACGAGAGGTTGATCGTGTACCGGCGGCCGTTTACACGTGTCACACTGAGCCCACCCAGGTCAACTTCGCCACCATTGCGCGTAAGCCGGAAATCGCTCGTATCGACGCCCACGACATCTTCCGTGAAGGTGATCGTCACCACGCCGACCGTCGTTTCTCGCGGATCGGGAGTCACATCCAGGATGTCTGCTGTGGGGGACGTGGTGTCGACGACCAGCTCGTTGGTGGTGGTGTCGAACGCGGTGCGTGAGGCGGCATCGGTCGCGCAGGCAACTACATCGTAAGTGCCGTTGGTCAGCGCCGGCTCGATGACACCGTCCGGCAGAAGCCACGTGGTGTTGGTATTCCGCGTCGCTGCATAGTAGCGCCCCGCCAACGCCACGGTCAGGGCCACGTTCGGGTCGTTGACGGAGCCGCCCAGTAGCGGCGTCGTATCATTGGTAAGCAATGTCTGGACACTGGGAGTGACCAGCAGGGTCGTGATGGTCTCCGTGTAGGGCGTCAGGAAGTCCCCGGGGATTGGCAGCCCGTCAAAGGCGGTTCCGTCGCGCTGCCAACCAACCGCGAGATCGTCGCCGCCACCCCCTTCCTTCATCAGAGCTTCCACGTAATAGCGATTGCCGGCCACGAGATAAATCGAGGCCGACTTCTGCTCGGCGTACCGGGTCCATTCGCGGGAATTCGTCCATCCGGGGACGGAGGCAATTCGCGTCTTGTTGTCCGGATTGCTGTCCGTCGAGAGCCACAGTTCCCCGTTGTCGTCGCTGGCGATCCAGAACCAGTAATTTCCCGTGGTCGCGGGCGTTATGTAGCCGCGCATCCGGCCTCCGTAAGCATCCGCCCAGTTGGTGGGAGCTTCGAACAGACTGCGATACTCGCGCCCGCTCGGGTTGAACGGATAACTGGGGTTGTTGGTCAAGTCGGCGACGGCGTTCCCGCCACCCACGTTCAACCAGTATTCCCAGAGAATGCCATTGCCGTAGTACAACGTCGCCTGATGGTTCTCGGGCAAGGCGACCCCCGAGGCCGTGCGCAGGTTGTTGACCGTGACGGTGTAGGTCGTGCTCAAAGTCAGGCTGGAGGTGGTCAGTCTCACGGTCAGCCGATCGGCCTGCAGCACGGCAGCCGTAACGGTCCTGCCTGCGGAAATTGCGTAGTTGGCGGTCTGTTCGGCGCGGGTGCGGTCCATCGGCTCGGTGAAGACTAGCTGGACCGTCGTGGCGTTCAGCGCGGCGGCCGACACGACACCCGCCGGCGCCACGCTGATCGTCGCGGAGTGCTCGCTGGCAAAGTCGAACGGGTTTGTGGCGGACACCTGATACCGATGCCTCGTGCCGGGTGTCGCGCCGGTGTCTGAGTAGTTGGCGGTGGTGGATCGGGCGTACTCCTGTCCGTCGCGGTAAACCACGTAATGGTGCACGCCGCTTTCGAGATCGGTGGCAGCCGCCCAACTCAAGTCCACGCGCGTGCCGTTGACGATCTGGGCGCTCAAGCCGACCGGCACGGTCGGCGCGCTCGTGTCGGGCGGCGGGCCCCACTGCGAAAGACGGATGCCGGGGATGGGTGCACCGGGATCCGCCGGGTTCTCCCACTCGCCTCCCGGCAGCTGCCAGCGGACGGCGAGATTGTCACCACCGCCGCCTTCCTTGGCCAGCGCCTCGATGTAGTACTTGCGCCCGGTCATCAGCCTGATCGGTGCCGACTGCTGCGAGGAAAATCTGGTCCACTCGCGCGAGCTGGTCCACTCCGGAACGCCGGCGATCTGCACCTTGTGGGCAGGATCCTCGTCGGTCGACAACCAGAGCTCGCTGCTATCGTCGCTGGCAATCCAGAAGACGTATTCGCCTGACTTGGGTGGATGAACGTATCCCCGCATGCGGGTCCCGTAATCGTCGTTCCAGTCGACGGGCCCCTCAAACGAGGTCGCGTAGGTTCTACCGGTGGCGTTGTTGGGATAGTCCGGGTGGCCCGTAAGATCGCTGACACGTGTGCCGCCGATCCCGCTCCAGTACTCGCGCAGGATGTAACCGTCACCTTGCGGGACATAGGTGAAGGCAATCCCCAGGTTGTCGGGCAGTTCGTTGCCCGAGACCGTGGCGAGGTTCTTGATCGTTAGGGAGTAGGAATTGTCGATCACAAGTGGTTGGGTGGTACTGAGGGTCACCTTGCGTCCATTGGCCGAGAGAGCCGCGCTGCGGAGCGTTGTGTCGGTAAGCACATAGTTGCCCAGCAACGTGGCCGATTCCGGGGTGAGCGCCTCGGTGAAGTCGATCTCGATGTGCGACGCGTCGGGGAGGGCATAGTTGGTGATGCCCGGCACAGTCACAACCGCGGTCGCCGAACGCATTCCTTCGTATCCGTCGCGATTGACGGGTGAAACCGCGTACGAGTAAGGCCTCCGTGGCACGACGGCAACGTCCGCGTAGGAAGTGGTGGTCGCGGTGCCAAGCACGCTGCCATCGCGGTAAACGACGTAGTGATCGACGTAGCTCTCGTTGTCCACAGCCGCGGCCCACTGCAGCGTGATCTTGTCGGGATTGACTGTGACGTGGCCGGTGAGGTTGGCGGGCGTCGAGGGTGCCGACTTGTCGATGGCGGTGTTCGCCTGTCCCGGCGTCCCGCGCCATCCCCCTGCGATCCAGTTGATTGGATCATTTCCGTACTGGTCCACGTCCCGCCGGATCAGCGGCGAACCGGTGCCGTCCGGCTCCTCGGGCCACGGGGCATGGTCCTCGAAGTTGATGTAGTCGACGCGGTAGTAAGGAACGTATCCGCTCTGCGGGTCGGCCTCGCCAACCTGGAACAGCTTGATGGCGTCGCCGTTGTTGCTGAGTGTCCCGCTGTAGACGCCCGCCACGGGGATGGCGTTCGCGGCAACGTGGTAACGCGAATCGAATGCGTCATAGTCGCTCACGAGAACCAGGTAAGCACCGCGGCCAGCGTTGTGGGCCCGCTGCCGCTCCAAGGCGAGGCGAGCACCGGGTTGTCGGCGACGACTTCGTGGTTCGCTTTCTTGAACCTGACCTGATCAGCGATGGTCCAGTCGTTCGGACCGTCACTGCCGCGGGTGAGTACGACGGTGCCGGTCCCGTTGAAGGGGTAGGTGCCCAGTGACACCCAGCCGTCGGGATCTTTGTACGTAAACAACTCGTCGTCCTGATCGATCGACACGAGCGTATTCCCGTTGGCCGCCGTGATGCGGTACCGGGCCGCGTCGTCGAGATCACGCTTCTGACTCACGGCATCGTAAAGGTCGTAGCGGACAAAGACCTCGTAGGTGCCGTTCTGGAGGCTGCTGGTCGTCCATGTGGCCGTGGCCCCGGGCTCGAGGGTCCAGGACTCGCGGGCGAACCCATCGGCGCCATACCAGCCGAAGGTAAAGCCAATCCCATTGCCCAGGTAGAAATTCCGCAGCGTCTGGTCGGTACCGGAGCGGTTGTAGATCTCGAGGAACTCAAAGTCGTCGTTGCCGTAGCCGGCGGCGATTTCGGCGGGAGAGGCGGCCGTCGGATGGTACATGATCTCGGTGAGGACGAGCGGCGCCTTGAAGGGCGCGTTGTTGGTCGCACCCGCGTAGCTCGGCGCGGCGCCGAACGTGGGCGTCTCGAGCAGGGTGAAGTCCGTCCCGCCCAGCGACTTGACGTGCACGCCAACGGAGAGGCCTTTGGGCGTGGCACCGAAATCGACGTGCTCACGATAGCCGCCTGCCACACCCGAAGCGTTGGAACTAAGGTATACGTCGTCACCGTGCTCGCTGAGCGCGAAGGGCAGCCGAGCACCCGGATCGCCTGACCCGAATCCGAAATCGAATTTCTCCGTGAATACCAGATAGCCGTGCGCCGCGATCCAGGTGTTGGCAGCGATCTGGTACTTCGTGAGGTCGTCCGAAGAGTCGCTGAGGAACCAACCGCCGATGTTCACCGCCTGACCGGTGGTGTTGTAGAGCTCGATCATATCTTCGGGGGACGCATCCTGATGAGCCAACACCTCGTTGATGATCACCGAGCCGGGAGTCGCGAGCGTATCCTCGGAGCCGGGGGAACCGCCCGGAGCCGCGCTGCTGCGCCAGCCGTCACGCGTATCCCAGAGCGCCACAGAGCCCTGCGGGTCGCGGATCGTGAGCGAAAAGCCGTCTCCGTCCGTCTGGCCGTACCAGCCGGTCTGGTACTCGAACAGGTGAATGACGCCGCCGACCGGCGCGTCCAGTTCGATCTTTTCACCCGCGTTGTCCAGGCCGCCCGCGTACACGCCCGCAATCAGGCTCGGATTGACGTTGCTGTAACGGTGGAGGAAGGCCGGCTGATTGCGCACGATCACGCGATACTGGCCCGGCGCGATCGACATGGTGTCGGGGAACGTGAAGGTAATCCCGTTGCTGAACCGCAGCCCACCCAACGGCAACGTCTGGGTGCCGATGTTCTTGATCTCGAGGAATTCGAAGTCGTCGTTGTTCACGTAGCCGCCGGCCATCTCGGCGGCGGTCGGAGGCGCCGGGTTGTACATGATCTCGGTGATGCGGATCGACGGAGCCAGGTCGACGTAATACGTCGCCTCAGTCATCGCACTCCACACGCCGTTGAGGTACGTCCGTGACCTCACGTGCGTGTTCGCATTCATCGTGAGCGGGCCGCTGTATACCAATGCACCCTGTCGGATGGCACCGCCGGGCAAACGCGGGTCGGAGCCATCGAGGCTGTAGTAGATGTTGCCGGCCGGCGCTGTCATGCTCAGAGAAGCCCCCAGCGGGAAGGTGCCTCCGTGCTGGTACGCGCCGTTGACTCGCAAGGCGGGTGCCTCGGTGCTCGGATACAACCCGCGACTACGCAGCTGCTGTACCAGCGACCCGTTGCGCTGCGGCAGGTACGTGTTGAGAACCCAGTCGCGCTCGTTCTGCCAGTCGGTCGGCTTGAACGGCATCCCCGCCACCACGTCCCCCCAGCGGGCCGACTCGGCGGTGACCGCCGCGGTCACCGTGTCGGCCAAGGCCTGGTAGCGGGCCACGGCTGCAGCGGTCGTCAGCGCCCCGCCGTTGAACAGGTGCTGGTGCGCGCGATCCGCAAACAGCATTTGGAAATCGGCGTTCTTGCGGAGCCAGTAGTACGGCTCGGCGGGATCGTTGGAGTTGACGTCACCGACACCCGTCATGTCCCCCGCCGGATCGCGGATCCACGCCAGCCCCATCGCCATTTCCGTGTCCCAGGGGAAAAACTTGAACCCGCTGCTCGACGGACCGCGCGACCGGGCCACATACCAGTTGTGGCCGGGCCAGTCGGCGTTGCAGACGAAGAAGTTCAGCAGCATGTAATCGACGTAGTTGGTCACGTCCAGCAGGCTTTCGGTGGCGGGATCGTCCGTGCCGTTGGGGAAGTTGCCCTGCACCCGCTGATAGGCAGCCGTGCTGCCATTGTCGAAGTTGAAGTTCATCAGGTCGGTCCACGGCTGCATGCTGCTGCCGCCGACCGTGCTGCCGGCGTTCACGGCGTCCCAGTTTTCCTTGTCGCCACCCAGATAACTCGCCGCGAACGACGCGTCGGGGCGCTCCGTCGGGTTGTACACTCCCCAGTAGATGCCGTTGACGTACAGGTGCACAAACGAGCCGTGCGGAGCGGTGCTCATCATGGCCAACAGCGTCCGGTCGGCGAACTGGTCGCGAATGAACTGCGACTGCGTGCCTCCCCACGTCCAGCCGTCATTGAAGTTCGACCGGAGAATGAACGTGTCGAGCCGGTCGGCAGCCTGATCGCCGAAGAGCGGGAAGTCCAGCTTGCCCGGCCCGTAGAGTTCTTTGAAAACAACCCGCAGCGAATGCTTCTTGAACTGGGGGTAGCGTCCCACGCCGCCGTAAACGCGCAAGCCCGCGTTGACCTGAAACTCGTTGGTCCCGGCCGGATCGAAGTACTCCAACGACACCGGCCGCTCCCATCCTTCGGCAAGCGGGTTGGCGTAGATCCCCAGGGCCGGATCGAACAGGTTCGCCTGATCGGTGACGATCGACATCGTCGGCAACGACAGGAGGGCTGCCTCGAGGGTATCGCGGTACGCCGGATCGTTGACGATGTCGGGATCCATCTGGTAATCGGCGGGTGTTCCGTTCCAAGTGGCCGGTAGCCCGGGCGGCACCGCCGGCTGTACGAGAATGTCGTCCAGGAACACGTACGTCTGCGTGTCGACGTCGGTTGCTGCGTACGCCGTCTTGAATGCCGCCGCCCGGACGGTCGTCGTGCGGTTTACGGCAATCGGACCTGTGTACGTGTAGTAGTTGGCCTGCGCCGTGATGGAGCCCGTGGCGGGCGTGGTCGGCGTCCCGGTCACCGTGTAATCGAACGTGTTGGCGGTCACGCCCGAGATCACAAAAACTCCGTTGTACTCCGGCGCAGATGCGCCCTGGATAAGAACCCAGTCACCGTTGGTGTAGCCGTGCTGGGCGATGGTCGCCGTGGCGGCCGAACCGCTGCGGGTGACGCTCGTGACGGACTTCGTGTTGTCGGCTTCGGCGGGGGTCGCGCCGTTGAGCGAGTAGCGGACGGTCGCGCCGGGAGTGGCCGTGCTGATGACCAGGGAGAACGGTTGGGTGTAGAAACCGCGGTCGACCGAGAAACGCGTCTCACCTACACGATACCAGTATTCCGGGGAGTTGGGCGCGCCCGGAGTCGGGTTGGAAAAATAGTGTTCTCCCATGCCCTGGTACACGATCTGCGACAGTTCGGGCAATACCAGCAGGTCGCCATCGGTCGCCGAGAAGTTCATGGTCTGTATCGCCAAAACGTTGCCCACGGGCTGGAGCAGGTTGAGGCGCTGTGACACGTTGACGTTTTCGAAGACGATGGCCTGGGAGTCGGTCCGCTCGGCCGTGGCTCGCGAGTTGTACGCGATTGTTGTCGGAGCGTTGCGGCGGGCGATCTCCACCCCATTCAAGTAGACCACGTACCCGTCGTCGTATTTCATCTTCAGCGTCAAGGACTGCAGCGACTGCGGGTCGGCCACGTCGAACGTGGTGCGGCTGTAAAGCGAAGCGTTGTTGGCCGCTCGCATGACCTCTTTGACGTCGGTCCGGACCAGGCTGGCGAAGGACGAGCCGGAACCCGAGCCATCGAACGGCTCACTGCTCACCGCCAGTCCGCCGTTTGCCGTGTCGCCCACCAGGCGGAAATCGCCGTTCCAGGACGTCTTGATTCCCGCGGCTGCGAACAGCTCGGTACTCGAGCCGCCACCCCGCTCGTACGAGATCAACTCCACGTTGTAGTCACCGGCGGCCAGACTGTTGATGACCCCGAACGAATCGTCCGGACCTCGCGGCGAGAAAAACTCCAGCGTGTCGCCACGTACGGTCGTGCCCGACTGGCCGTAGGCGGCGTCGAACGTGGCGCCGGCGATCCTCAGCCGGAAACCGTCGTCGCTGTTGACACCCAAGGTCCAGGCGCCTGTGGCAGGAACGTGCAGTATCCCCTGGGCCCGCACCACGAAATCGTCGTGGTCCGTGCCGGTGGGCATTCCGGGGAAGGCGTGATCCGGTGTGAAGTGTCCGCCGCCACCGGTGTCCTGATAGTTCACCACCCCGGCCGTTTCGGTGTAGACCGCGGCCTGATACGAGGGGGTGTTGATGACGGTCTGTGCGACGGTCAAATCGGAGACGGCAACACTGGCTTTGTAGTTCCAGACGGCCAAGCCTGGCGTCAGATTGGCGAACCCCAGGCCCGCGGGCCCGTGCCGCCCACGCGAGGTCATTGAAGCTCCGCTGCATCCAAGTCGTGGCGAGCGAGGCGTTGATCGGGACGAAGTAGCGGGTGTCGTCCCCGGCGGAGACGAGCTTCGATTCCGCGATGTTCTGGCCAATGCCGTAGGAGATGTTGTTCTCCTGCTCGGGGAAGCTGGGACGGTATTCGTGCACCACATGACCCAGATTGTCGAGCAGGCCAAGGTACTCGCCAGGATCGCGGCTGAGCTTGAAGTTGGTGTGCAACTCCGGCGTGGTCAGGTCGTTGCCCGACGCGAAGACGACACGGAACTCGCCGGGGCCGAGCGTTACGGAAGGGAACGTCCAGGTACTGCCGCTGTCCTGGAGCATCCAGCCGGTCAGGTCGACCGGCTGGGTGTCGGGATTGTAGATCTCGATCCAGTCTTGAAGCGTGCCTTGGAAATCTCGCAAGCCGGTCACCGCGTCCGTATTGCCGGCGAGGAACTCGCTGATCATCGGGGCGAGGACTCGTCGCGGTTCGAGCTGTTCCAAGCCGAGCTGCGTGCGCCGCCTCGCGCGGGATCGAGATGCCGTGCGCCCGGCAGTTCCCCCGGCACGCGGTCCTCGCTCCCCCTTCCGCTTTCGATACTGGTGCGCCATGAATCCGTCCAGGGTTAGTGCCACGCCGAATGTGTCAACCTGAGTTGTCGTGACGGCGTGCGTTGAATGTGACGTCGATCAACTCACCGGGGCGAACTTCCAGGCCGTCGGGAATGAGGACGCGGACCGGTAAGCCCCATTCCGGCACTTGCGGATTCCGGCGCTGATGGACGGGGATCGGCTCGACCTGGGGGCCGATGCTCTCCACCACGCTGTCCCGCGGCCGGGTCCCGGCTGCCCGCACCCGAACCGCCACCGCCATGCCGACGGTCGGCCGAGGGACGCGCTCCTGGGCAACGTAGCTGACGATGTAACGGCCCTGCTCGGAGGCGATGGTGAGAATCGGATCTCCGGCCCTGACACCCTGCCCCGGATAGCGGTGCACGGCGACGACGGTTCCTGCGATCGGGGCGCAGAACTCCAGGCTTTCCATCTCCAACCGCACCTCGCGGATCCGCGACTCCTCGACGTCAATCGCCGCCTGGACCGCAGTCAACAGCGCCTTCACCTCAGCCAGTGCCAGCGGCGGGAATGCGGCCAGTCGCTCTGCGGCCGCTTGCTGCTGCTTCTGGCTCTCCTGTAAGACGGTGGTGTTCGCGTCGAGCCGCTTGCCGACCTCTTCGAGCAACAACTGCTCGTCGGACAACTCGACATCGCTGACCATGCCCCGCTCATGCAACGGGGTCAGAAATCCTATCCGCGCCTGGCGCCGCTGCAAGACGACCCGGTCCGCCTCGATCAGCGCCTGGCGATCGAGCGTGTCGAGCCGGTGTTGCTCGAACTCCCAGGCCAGCCGGGCCGCATCGCGAAGGTACCCTTCTCGCCGATCCGACTCGCTCAGTGCGATACGCGCCTGCTCCGCCTCCAAGGTCGCGCGGAGACGGACGATCTCGGCGCGAAGAGTCTCCAGCTTCGTCTGCGCCGGGCGATCGTCAAGCCGTGCTACAACCTCTCCGGCATGCACCTTTTCGAAAAGCGTCGAAGGGGGCCCGGACAGGGGAGCCAGAATTCCGTCGACCCGCGCCAGCACGTCGATGCGGACCGCCTCCACCTCACCGATGCCGCCCGGCGGTACTCCCTGTTCCTTCCACAGCCACGCCAAGAGAACGGCCGTGCCCACGAAGCTCACCAGCGGCAGCACCCGTTGCCGCAGTTGTTGCCAGCGCCGTTTCCAGGGCGTTCGGATTCGTTCCCCCTGCGACATAGACTATGCCCACCCTTGTCTCGCCGTGACACCGCCAAACGACTCCTCCCGGGCACGACGTCAGGCCGGAGGTGGTTTTCGCGATGATCCTGCCCGCAAGCAGGCATGTCCGCGACCTTGCCCAGCGCCGCCGCTCATCCGCCCCGCCGCCGGGCTACCTCGCCAAATGCTAATGTAATTGGCCTACCACCCAGGTCAATATATTATTGACTCCATTAGCCGGCCTCTTGGAGGTCTTCCAGCGGGCAGCCCACCAGGATCTCGAGCCGCATGCGGAGACGCGTGTGGTTGTAACGGAGGTTCAGTTCCTCGACCCTCAGCCGCGCCAACTGTTCCATCAATTCGGAGATCAGGCCTGGGGCGAGGACCTTTTCAGCAGCGGCACCTCGGATCGCACTCTCCGTCTCCACGACAATCGCGCGGACGTGCGTGCGGTGGTAATCGAGTTGCGTCTGAGCGGCTTGCAGCTCCACGTAGGCCGCCGCCACATCGCTGAGCGTGTTGATTTCCGTGGCGTCGAGCATCGCGCAGCGAGTCCGGACCCAGGCAGCGCTTTCCGCAATCCCGCCTTGATTTCGGTCGAAGAGGGGTAGATTGACGGACATACGGGCGCCCACTCGGTCGCCCTTCTCTCCCAGTTCGTTCTGCATCCGGGGGCCGAAGACGACGTCCGGCCTGGCCTCGGCCCGGGCTTGGGCATAGCGCCGCTGGCTCTCCAGCACGGCGGCCCGCGATTCGGACAGGTCCGGCCGGCTCCTTTCGGCGGCCGCCAACAGACTCTCGAGCCGCAACGGGGGGACAGGCTCGACGGCCAGCTCTCCCCGCATCTGCATCAGGGGAACCGGCGAAAGTCCGGCCGCCCGGTTCAATCGGACCCGTGCCTCCTCCAGCCGGCCTCGCGTGGCCAGCCGTGCCAGCTCCATCTCCCCGGCGTCGAGACGCGAGTTGATCGCGTCCACGTACGGAGTCGCCCCCGCCTGGAACCGGCCCCCAACGACTTCCGCAGTCTTGGCGGCCAACTGACTCAGGTCGTCCTGCAGGCGCGCCAACTCCTGGAGATAAAGCACCTCGTTGGCCGCGTCGGCCGCCTCGGCCAAGAGTAGCTCCGTTTCGCGAGCCAGAGCCGCCTGCGATCGAGAGATTCCGGCCTCGGCCGCCGCCATGCGCCAGGCGCCGCTTGCCACCCGTGGGAATCGCAATCGTCAGTCGCGTGGAGAGGATCGTGGGACCATCCCGGTCGACCGGCGATTCGCTGTCCGTCACCCACTGCGGGTTCGGCAACAGGCCCGCAGTCACCAGCCTCCCCCGGGCCGCCTCGACCTCGTACGTTCGTGCCTGCAGCAAGGGGTGGTGATCCACGGTGTGCCGGAGGACCTCTTCCAGGGTCATCCCGCGATCTTGGGTGGGTTCGCTCGCGAACCTGAATTCGCCCCACTCCGGTGACGGCGCATCGCCGACCTCTTCATACTGCGCCAGGGCCACTGCCGTCCGGATTGGGGATGCAGGCTGGTCCGTGGGCAACTCGCCCCGGTGTTCCGCCGGCCGCGCAACCGCCCCCCCCATTCCGGCCTGCTCCCCGGCGTTCTGCCACGTCGGCCGAGCGGGCCCGGCACAACCGGCACTGAGCATGGAACAAGACGCGATGGCTATCCAGAGCTTTGCTTCGCCAATTCGCCACATCGGAATCGATGCTGGATGCAAGAAAAGGAACTCAACGTATCTGAACCATCATCGACCGATCGGTCTGTACACAATCGAGTAAAGATAACGACTAGGCAAGTTTTTCCGACGCGACCAGAGGCGACTCTTGAATGTCGAAGGTCTGCGAAGTGTGGAGAAGATGGGAATGGTCCCCGAGTTCTGCGCGGTCCGGCGTGGTTCGGTCCACGCCTTGTCGCCATCATCTCGGCTCAATCATTGCGATTCACGTTCTGGGCGACGAAATAGGGGAGAGCCTGTCAGGGTGAGGGTAAGGGAACTTCAGCTGGCGGCTGTGGGTAGCTCTTGAGTTTCCCGCCCGGTGTGATTTCAATGGAGTTGTGTTACGTTTGTGTTACAGACCGTGAACGAGGCGGCCGAGAGGCCACTTCGAAATTCCCATGGGTGATGGCGGACGGTACGAGCTGAAATACGTCGTCGAGGAAGCGAGGGCCCGGGCGATCACCGGTTTTCTCCGCAGTTATCTCCGCCCGTCCGCGTACAACCAGCCCGGCCCCTTTCCGGGTGAGCCGGTGATTAGTCTCTACTTCGATTCGCCCGATCTGCTTTTCTACCGTCAGGGGGCGGCTGGACTCAGGAACCGTATGAAGTTGAGGGTCCGCTTCTACGATAACGAGTGGGATCACCCCGCGTTCCTCGAGATCAAGCGTCGCGTGAGCGACGTGATCTGCAAGGATCGGACGATGATCTCGCGGGAAGTCGTGGGACGGCTACTTCGCCAGGGGTGGCCGGGCCTGTCGCTTGGATCAGACCACTCGGCACTCGATGGTGGCCAGCGGCAGGTTGCGGTGCGGCACCAGTTCGCCCACCTCGGCAGGACCGCCGATGCGCGGGCAACGCTCTATGTCACGTACTTTCGCGAGGCCTTTGTCGGGAACGATGGCGCGGGGTTGCGAGTCACGCTGGATCGGCGGATTCGGGCCACCCTCTATGAAGGGGACGACCGGGTCGGCGTACCCACGCGTGGCGTCCCACCCAGCCGACTCGCCATTCCCTCGGACAGCGTCGTCGTGGAGTTGAAATTCAACGGCGGCTGCCCCCGGTGGATGCAGCAGATGGTCCGTATGTTCAACTTGCATCGCCGTTCGGCCTCCAAGTACTGCCTGTGCGCGGAGGCGATCGGGCTCGCGCAGGAACGGCGGGGCCTCGCCGTGCCCCCGCGGGGGACCGTGGCATGATCGACTGGCTCGATATGTGGCTCAGCAGCGACTACGGGACGATGGCCCTCGGGTTTGACGGCCTGCTGTTCGCCATGCTCCTCGCGTTCCTCCTCGGACACGTCGTCGGCTTCGTGTATATGTGGACGCACGAGTCGCTCTCCTATTCACGGTCGTTCGTCACCTCGCTGGTCGTCTTGCCGCCGCTGGTCGCAGTGATGATGACCTTGATGGCCGGCAGCATTTTGGTGGCTTTCGGACTCCTGGCGGTTTTCGGTGTGATCCGTTTCCGCAACGTCCTCAAGGACACACGCGACACCGTGTTCATCCTCTGGGCAATTACCGAGGGAATGGGCGTCGGCACCCTGCGCAACTCGACGGCCGTCGTGGGCGCGGTGGGCATTGCGGCGGTCCTCCTCTATCTCCGCTTCACGTCCTTCGGCACACGCAACCGGTACGACGCCGTGGTCACGCTCCGCGTCGTCGGCGACATTGTGGCCGGCGACGCCACGCTCAAACAGGTCCTCCACCGCCACGCGTCGCGGGCCGAACTCGTCAGCCAGCAACGGATGACCGATGCCGGTCCCGACTTCACCTACCACCTGCTGCTTCGCGACCCGGCCCGGTGGGACGAACTGCAACTCGAACTCGCCCATGCCGGAGCGTTCGAAAACGTTTCCGTATTCCTGCATACGGACGAAGCGGAAATCTGATCCGTCCACCTGAGTGCGGCTCCGGGCGGCACGGGGCGGCCTGCTCACTCAGTCGCCTTGAGCGCC
>CAVWHV010000061.1:0-120209 GCA_963754725.1 uncultured Planctomycetaceae bacterium | reverse complement strand
GTGGTGTGGCGAAGCCACCCACGCCGCCCTGGGTAGGGAGCCACACGATATACGACGGCCGAGCAGAAAGGTCATCAACACAGCGGCGGCTTGCCGAGGCCGCATCACGCCGCGGTTTGTTTCGGTTTCGACAACGTGCCAGCGTGTGGGCAGCTGTGCACCGGCTACTTGTCACGCCTTCAGCGTGAAGTAGAATTGCACTCGCTGCCAACAACGAGATGTGCATGATCGCGACTCATTGGTCGACCTGTTGGAGGTTGAACAGCGTTGGCAGCGGAAGAGCGCGTCTGGACCTTACGCAGCAATTCGGCGGCGGCCGTGCGTGGCAACTCCTTGCGGACATCGACCTGGCGGTTCGCCTCCTGCATGTCCGCCTGGGAAATCTTTCCGACCAACTGCTCGAGCGACTCTTTGAGTTGTGCGTTCTGCGCACCGCGCTGCGAGGCCAGTAACAACGCGTAGTACTGAGGAAACGCGTGGGCCGGGTCCTGGAGAATCTCCAGTTTGTATTCCGGAATCCGACCGTCGCTCGAGTACGCGACGATCACATCCACCTGGCCATCGTTGACCGCGGCGTACATCCGCGTGGGATCCATGGGCACCGTGCGGAACGACGCGTCGGCCAGGTGATACATGTCCTTGACTCGCCGCCATTCCGGCCGTTCGAAGACCTGCATGTCACCCCCGATGCGCAGCGGTCGTGGCCACTGCTGCAGAGCCGTGGCCAATTCGGTGATCGTCTGCACGGCGCGGAACTCTGCCGGCCTCTTGTGGCTGGCCGGCATCGCCAGCGCATAGGCGTTTTCGAATCCCAGCGTTCCCAGACACGTCACGCCATGACGTTGCTGCAGGAACTCCTTGATCGCCGTCTCGGCCGTTTCGGCCGCGTCGACGATCTCCTCCTTCTTCATCACCAGTGTCCAGATGTTACCCGAGTAATTGACGATACACTCAATCTGATCATGAATCAGGCCTTTCAGCTGGATCCCCTCGCTCATGCCGGTCCGCTGATCGGGCCGAAAGCCCGCCGCAGTGAGATGCTGGGCCAGCACCTCGTTCAGGATGTGCTGTTCGGTAAAAGGCCCGCTGGCGATCCGGACAGGATTGGCGTGCACGTCCACATACCGAGAGACCGGATAGTAAAGGCTGCCGGCAGCGGCCAGCAATAGTCCCACCGCACCGACCCAAGCCAGGCGACGACTGCGGATCCGCGCAGCCACTTCGAGCACGTGAATCAACTGATCGAGAACGATGGCCAGCAGCCCGGCCATCACGCAGCCGAAAACCACGGTGGTGTAGTCGAGGCTCTCCAATCCGGCAAAAATGAAATTGCCCAGACTCCTGCCACCGACCGGTGTGACGAGGGTCGCCGTGCCGACGACCAGGACGGCGGCCGTGCGGACTCCCGCGAGGATCACGGGTGCGGCCAGTGGCAACTGGACACGAAACAGCATCTGCCGGTGGTTCATACCCAATCCGCGCGCGGCCTCGATCAACGTCGGTTCCACACCGCGGATGCCCACGACCGTGTTGGCCAAGATCGGCAGGATACTGTACAAGGTCAGCGCCAGAAACGAAGGCCGGAATCCAATTCGCCCCTGCAGCAACAGCACCATCAGCGCCAACATGGCGAGGCTCGGTACGGTTTGAATCACACCGGCCACGCCGAGCAGTCCCTCGGCCAGCTTCGGACGGCGACTGACCAGGACTCCGGCCGGCAGACTCACCAACAATCCGACCGCCAGAGCACTGAGCGACAGCGCCATCTGCCCGCCGAGGTAAACGGGCAACTTCTCGAGCAGATACGTCAAGTGTTCACTCCAGGGGGCCGTGATCTCGTGGCCGCCCGCGGCGCCCAGGGCTGCCACCGCCGACTGTGCCGGAGCGATCAACCAGTCGTGAATGCGCACGACCGGATAGTACAGGCCGGCGATGCCGGCGAGCAGCAGTCCGCTCGCGCCGATCCAGGCCAGCCGCCGACTGCGCCGCTGGGATGCCAACTCCAAGACGTGCACCAATTGATCGAGAATCACGGCCAGCAGTGCGGCGAGCACGCAGCCAATGATCGTCCACAAGTCATTGAAACTCTCGAGCCCGCTGAAGATGTAGTTCCCCAGGCTCGCACCGCCCACGGTCGTGACCAGTGTCACCATGCCCACCACCAGAACGGTCGCCGTGCGGACACCTCCGAGAATGACGGAAGCGGCCAACGGCAACTCCACGCGTACGAGCATCTGCCAGTCACTCATCCCCAGACCGCGTGCTGCTTCGATCAGCGATGGTTCCACACTGCGAATGCCGACGACGGTATTGGCCAGAATCGGCAGGATGGCATAGAGCACCAGCGCGATCAGCGCGGGCCAGAAACCGATCATGCCACCGAGCAAAGGAACCATCAGCGCCAGCAGCGCGAGGCTCGGCACCGTCTGTACGACGCCCGCCGCGGCCAGGACCCACTCAGCCATCTGTGGGTGGCGGCTGGCCACAATTCCCAAAGGCAGGCTGATCACCAGCGCGATCGCCAAGGCCGTGAGCGACAAGGTCAGATGACCGCCCAGATAGAACGGGAGTTTGTCCAGCAGTTCGGCCAATTGGGGCCCCATCACGTGCCTCCCCGCCCCGAGTTGCTGGCGAGGGCTTCCAATTGATCGGCCTGGCGTTTGGGTGTGGCCATCAGGCTGGCTACGAAATCATCGGCCGGATGCGTGAGCAGTTCGTGCGGCGTGCCCACCTGCAGCAACAGCCCGGCGTTCATCACGGCGATCAGGTCGGCCGACAGCAAGGCCTCGGTCATATCGTGTGTGACCATGACCGCGGTCAGTCCCAGTTGGCGTCGGATGTGCAGGAACTCGCCGCGCAGCTCGTCTCTCGTCAGAGGATCGAGCGCGCCGAACGGCTCGTCCAGCAGCATGATCTGCGGACGGGCCGCCAACGCCCGCGCAAAGCCCACGCGTTGTTGCTGGCCGCCGGACAGCTGCCGCGGAAACCGCGTCCGATACTCGGCCGATGGCAAGTGCACGAGTGACAACAATTCGTCAATCCGCGCATTGGTCTGGCTGGCCGGCCACTTCAGCAACCGCGGTACGACGGCAATGTTCTCGGCGATCGTCATGTGAGGGAACAGGCCGATGCCTTGAAAGACGTAACCGATACTCCTGCGCAGCTCCACCGTGTCCAGTTTTCGCACGTCTCGTCCATCGACCTCTACGTGCCCGCTGGTCAGCTCGATCAACCGATTGATCATCTTGAGCGTCGTCGTCTTTCCGCACCCCGATCCTCCCAACAGCACCATCAATTTGCCCGGGGGCACGCGAAAGCTGACGTCACGGACCGTGTAATGAGCGCCCCCGTCGTACGACTTGCAGACTTGTTCGAGCATGATCATGGATTGGCCCTTGTGTCCGCTGTGTCCGCTGCCGCTTCGTCCGCCGGGAGAGCGACGTCCGCGTGGGGAGCATCCCGCGATTCCGAACCCGACCTCGAACGCCACAATTTCCAACTGACATACCAGGAGACGGCGAAATAAGCGAGCGGAAACAGCAACGACAGCCAGACGACGGTCGGCCACCACGTGTCACTTCCATGCCCCTCCCCTGCTCCGCTCGGCAATCGATATACGATCCATGTCAGCAACCCGGCCCAGATCAGTCCCAACAGGTTGGCGACGAGGTTCAAACGCCCTCCCATGGTCCCATACAGATAGCGGGTCGGCACGAAGGTCAACACGCTCAACACGAGCAGCACGCCGATCGAGAACCAGCCGGGCAGAGCGACGACCTGGCGATGCAACACGTAGAGATACAGCGCCACAACGTTCCAGCAGGCTGGGAACCCGAGGAAATACCCGTCACGGGTCTTGGCTTCCACCTGACAGAACCAATAGGCCCCGGCCACCAACGGCGCGATCAGACAGGCATCCCAACCGTCCGGCAAGAACCTCTGCGCACCACACGAGCAACAGTGGCAGGACGACGTATGTCAGGAAATCGGTCAGGTAATCCAACTGGCGGCCATCAAAACCCGGCAGCACGTCCCGGACTCGCACAGCGCGGGCCAAGATCCCGTCGGTGGCATCGATGACCGTCGCCAACAACATCAGCGCGAAGGTCGCGCGAAAAGCCGCGTCATCACCTCGCACAATCAACACCGCCATGCTGGCCGCAATGACCAGCCCCAAAGCCGTGTACGCGTGCACGCACCAGGCCAGCAGCCGTCTCCACGATGGGACCTCACGAATTGCGATCGGCTCGCCGGACTGACCGTGGCCAGAGGTCATTGCATTCTCGCCTTTCGTTTCGTCAGTGCGATCAGCTCGCTGATCCCCAAGAACACGTCACCCACGCGGGGGGCAACCGGCGCGCCCATTGTACTTGTCGGGGAAAACCAGGGCAAAGGGACTGTCAGCGCTGACTGCGCTTCGGGCACAATGCACGGTGAAACCGAGTCGACGAATCATGGGGATAGTCTATGTCACGTGTCGTCCATTTCGAGATCCAAGCATCGAAGCCACAAGTACTCATCGATTTCTACACGGCAGTGTTCGACTGGAAGTTTCAGCAGTGGGGCAGCGTCGAGTACTGGCTCATCGAAACGGGCCCGGCCGATCAGCCGGGGATCAACGGCGGTCTGCTGCCTCGCCGTGGTCCGGGTCCGGCCGACATGCAGTCCGTCAACTCGTACGTCTGCACGGTTCAGGTATCGTCGCTCGACGAATCGCTGGCCAAAGCCTTGTCACTGGGCGGGACTTCCGCCGTGGCGAAAATGCCCGTCCCGGGTGTCGGCTGGCTGGCCTACGTGAAAGATCCCGACGGCAATATCTGCGGCCTCATGCAGCCCGATCCGCAGGCCGCCTGAGCGGTGTTGGCCGATCCTGGATCGTAGGGTGGGACCAGCGCAGCAGGCCCACCAACTGCCTGTCACAAGCTCCACACGATGCGCAAAGAGAGGTGGGAGATCCATGAACAACACCTGTGCACAGCTGGCCGTGTTTGGCATCCTGTTTTTCTGGCAGTCAATTGTGCTCGCTCAAGGCACGAATCAGTCAGCCCAGATCGCGGGGGCAACAGACGAGATTGCCGCCAACGCGAATTGGGCCGACATGGTCTTCGGCGACGGCGTGGCGCCTGCACAAGCAGCCGACCGCGTGACATTAGTCCATGAAGACGAAGCGGGCGATACGAAGGTTGGGCGGTGCGCCTTCGGTCCGCCGCTGCGACTGGGCGACAAGACCTACGCGCGCGGATCGGCGTGAACTCGCGCAGCGTGCTGCGCGTGTCGACAGCGCAAGGGGCGGCACGGTTCGTGGCGGACATCGGGCTGGACCGCAACGTCGATAACACGGCCGCATCGGTGACGATGCACGTTCGTGTCGCGGGCCAGGACCTGTTCCAGACGCCGGTACTTCGCCCGGATGGCAAGCGGCAGACCATCGACGTTGCGCTCGGCGGCGCAACGTGCTTTGATCTGCTGGTCAATGACGGCGGCGACGGGCGAGGTTGGGATCAAGCGGACTGGGCCGATGCCCGCGTGATTCTGCAGGACGGGACGGAACTGTGGCTGGATGATTTGGCCCGGCAAGCCTCGCTCGGCCAAGGCTTGCCATTCTCGTTCGTCTATGACGGGCACCCGTCGACCGAGATCGTGCCGCGGTGGCAGCGACAAGTATCGAGCGCACAGATCGACGCGACTCGGGTGCGGCGGATCCTGACGCTGACCGACCCGGAGACGCAATTGGAAGTCCAGGCTGTGGCCACGATCTATCAGGACACACCGGGCGTGGACTGGACGCTGCACTTCACCAATCGAGGCGAACGCAACACGCCGGTGCTCGAACAAGTACGAGCGGTGGATACGTCGATCGCGCTCGGCCCAGGGATGACACCTGTCCTGCATCGCCTGCGCGGCAGCACCTGCGCGGCGGACGACTGGATGCCCTTCGACGACAGCCTGCCGCCCGGCAAGCCGGTGGAGTTCGGAGCCGTCAACGGACGATCGTCGGCCGATTCGCCGTTCTTCACCGTGGATTGGGGCCGTGGTGGCGTAGTGACGGCCGTCGGCTGGTCGGGGCAGTGGCGAGGAACCGTCGAACACACGGTGGGCCGGGAGGTTCGGATCCAGGCGGGCATGCAGCATCTGAAACTGTCGCTGCGCCCGGGCGAGTCCATTCGATCACCGCGCATCATGCAACTCTACTGGTCCGAGGGAGATCAGCATCGGGCATACAACTTGTTTCGCCAGACCATGCTGGCACATGTCGTCCCCAAGTGCGATGGCCGGACGGCTACTCCGCCCATCGTGCACCTGAGCACGTCGTTCTACGAGTTGAACAGCACCACCGAGGCCAACGTGCTGTCGCATCTGGAAGCGGTCAAGGGCCTGGGCTTCGAGATGTTCTGGCTCGACGCCTACTGGACCCGGGATGGCTTTCCGGCCGGCATGGGAAACTATGGGTTCCCGCTCGAACGCGTGGAGCCGCGCGACCGGTTCCCGCACGGCATCCAGACGATTCGCGACGCCGTCCATCAGGCCGGATTGAAGTACCTGATGTGGTTCGAGCCAGAACGCGTACACCCGGGAACGGCGATTGCAAAAGAACATCCCGACTGGGTGATCTCGCCCGCGGGCGACGGCAGCGGCCTGTTCAACCTGGGTCTGCCCGCGGCTCGTGAGTTCATGACGCGTTATCTCACGGCGGTCATTCAAGAGTATGGCCTGGATTGCCTGCGGATCGATTTCAACATCGACCCGCTGCCGTTCTGGGAGTTCCTCAACCAGCAGGATCCTGCGCGGGTCGGAATGGGCGAGATTCGGTACGTCGAAGGACTGTACCAGATGTGGGATGACTTATTGACGACCTACCCTCACCTGCTGATTGACAACTGCGCCAGTGGCGGGCGGCGGATCGACCTGGAGACATGTTCCCGTGCGCTCCCCTTGTGGCGGAGCGACAACACGTGTGACATGGTTGGGTCCGATCCGGCCCGCATCGCACACGCGGCCATCAAGAACCAGTTGATGAGTCTCGGCCTGAACCGCTACGTGCCTTTCAGTACCGTGGGGCAGATGGGATCGACGCCGTATCTGTTCCGCAGCGGCTTCAACGCCGGGATCGCGTTTGCGGAGGATTGCCGCCCGGCCGATTACCCCCGTGATCAATTGCGGCAGGCGATCGACGAGGGAAAACGGATTCGTCCCTATTGGTTTGGCGATTTCTACCCGCTGTCCGAGCCGACGCTCGATTCATCGGCTTGGTGCGTGATGCAGTACCACCGTCCGGTCGAGTCCGACGGAATCGTCGTCTGTTTTCGGCGCGAACGATCGCCCTATGCCAGCTTCGATTGCCAACTGCGCGACATCGATCCGGACGCCGACTACGAAATCCAGCCGTTCTCCGGCTATCAACCGGCGTCGCCCATGACGATTCAAGGCCGGGAGTTGCAGAACTACCGCGCCGTGATCGACGAGAAACCGGGCTCGGTGATTCTGGAGTACCGGCGCGTGTCCCAGAGGTAGGCGCGGCGCATTGGTGGGCCGGCGCTCGCTAAGGCCCTGCGAGGAAATAAGTTACCGGATTCGCCGTAGGACGGATTGCCAATCCGTCCCTGTTCCTTTGGACGGATTGGCAATCCGTCCTACAACCAATTCGGCACGTTATTGTCTTGCAGAGACTAACGCGAGCTTGTCCCACGCTGCGCGTCACACCTGTTCCGGAATCACGTACGGCGCACGATATTCTCGTTTCAGGAACTTGTCGGCTTCCGGATCGTTCACGAACCGCTCGGTCTTCGGGTCGAAGTGCACGCTGCGCCCCAGCTTGGCGGAGATCTTGGCCAGGTGGCACACGGTCGTCGACTTGTGCCCTTCTTCGATGTCGGCGTTCAAGTCCTCGTGCTTGCCGCTGCGAATCGCGGCCATCCAGTTCTGGAAATGGGGCACGCTTTCGTTGGCCCAGTCAAAGTCGGCGCTGGCGGTCTGGAACGGTCCCGGATCGTTCTTCTCGCCGAGGAACGTGTAGTAGCTGACGTAGTCGGGAATGATCATGTAGCCTTCGCTGCCGAAGAAGATTTCGCCGACGCATTGGTTCGGGGCCATGAACGGATACTTGTCGCGCATCTGCGCTTCGCTGTTGGTGTACCAGTGACGATTCTCCACGGTCACCAAGACGTTGCTATCGGCCCATTTGCAGAGGAAGGCGAGCGTATTCGGCGTGTCGGCGTCATCGTTGTCGCCCGGCACGTAGCGGTCCCCCAGGCACATCACGGTGACCGGGTGGTCCTGCAATCCCAGCCCCCAGCGCACCTTGTCGACGTCGTGGACCAATTGGTTGGCCGCGTCGCCGCTGGCAAAGTTCTCGATCCAGTACCAGCGCCGGTGGTGGAATTCGCTGTACTCGACCATCTTGGCGGGCCCGACCCAGCCCTCCCAGTTCAGGCCGGCCGGCACCGGCACCGGTTTGTGCTTGCCGAGATTGCCGCGCAACTTGTACGAGATCGCGCGGCCCATGTACAGCTTGCCGATCACGCCCTCCTGCAGCTTCTGGATCCCTTCACGCACGTTCGGGCTCGAGCGATTCTGAGTCCCGACCTGGACCATGCAGCCGTACTTGCGGGCCGCTTCCACCATCTTGCGGCCTTCCCAGATGCACCAGGTGGGCGGCTTTTCGACGTAGACATGCTTGCCGGCCTGGCAGGCCCAAATGGTCTGCAACGCATGCCAGTGGTCCTGGGTACTGAAACTGATGGCATCGATCGACTTGTCGTCAAACAACTTTCGCTGATCGGTGTAGGTCTTCAGTTTCAGATTGGCCAGCTCAGGATACGACTTCCCGGCGGTATCCAGCTTGCTCTGGTCGCAATCGCAAATTGCGGCGATCTCGACGTTGTCCGACTGGGCCAGAGCGGCCAGACTGCCGACGTGCGAATGCATGCGACCTCCCAGCCCGACCAGCCCGACGCGAATCCGATCGTTGGCGCCGCGCTGTCCGAGCACGAGCGTCGGAAAGCTCATCGTGGCCGCTGCGCTCGCCGCCACGGCAGACGCTTTCACAAAATTCCGCCGGTTGGTCTTGCTCATGGTCCGTCTCCCTTTCGCTCGAGATACTCTTGAAACCAACGCGCTCAGCGCCGCATGGAATTCCCACACGTCACGGTTCACCATCCCCATTAGTGTAATGATCCCGCGGGGCAATGCTACATGACGGGGCGGATGATCATGGTATACTGACAATCCACAACGACCGCTGGTCTACGAGGTGCCGATGAGCTGTTGGCCGACAATTACACCGTGTGTCCATCGTCTGACGATCGGGTTGGCTCTGCTGTGCGCCGGGTCTTTCGGTGCACACGCCGACGAACCACCGCTGCTGGTACTGCGGGGTGGCGCCGTGTTCGATCCGCTGGCGGGCACTTTCCTACCCGACCGGACAGTCGTAATCGAAGGCCCGCAGATCCGTGCCATTACGGGGCCGAATGTTGCCCCTCCGCCGAGTGCTCGGGTCGTCGATTGCCAAGGCAAGTTCGTTCTGCCGGGATTCATCGACGCGCACGTGCACCTGGTGCATCTGGCCAATCGGTCCCATGTGACCGGAGATCAATTCCTGCCGATGTTCCTGGCCAACGGAGTGACCAGCGTGCGCGACGCCGGGGACGAGATTGTCGCCCAGTCGATCATCGGCCGCTCGGCCGAACTTCGCCCGGAGCTGTGTCCGCGCGTGTTTCTGGCCAGTCCGCTGGTCGACAGCGACCCGCCACTGCACCGTGATGTGGGATATGCCCTGATCGATCCGGCGAAGGTGCGCCCGTTTGTTGACGAGATGGTGCAGTGGCAGGTGACCACGCTGAAGATCTACGTCGGCACGGCGAGACCCGTGGGACGTGAATTGATCAATGAGGGGCACCGGGCCGGTCTGAAAGTCATGGCTCACCTGGGCAACTACTCCGCCCAGGATGCGGTGCTCGATGGCGTGGATTCTCTCGAACACATCTGGTCGGTGTTCAACTACATCATTCCACCGGACGCAGCGGCCCAGCCCGATCATCGAGCCAACCTCGATCTGCACAATCCGTTGGCACAGAGCCTGATCGCCGCGCTCGTCGAGCATCAGGTGCAGGTCGACCCCACGCTCGTCGTGTTTCGCAACATGATCTATCTCAACGATCTGGAAGCGATTCACAATCATCCCGATCTGGCGCACGTGCCGCCGCGGATGCTCGATTACTGGCAATCGTATCGGCAGAGCAGCAATCTGACGCCAGCGACACGCGACCTGCGGCAGAAAGAGATCCGGAAGTACCAGGAATTGACCGGTCTGTTGCATCGGGCCGGCGTGCCGCTGCTGGCCGGCACCGACACTCCCGAACCGTTTGTGCCGCCCGGGTACTCGCTGCATCAGGAGTTGGAGATGCTGGTCGAATCCGGGCTGCCGCCAGCTGCCGCGTTGGCCGCGGCAACGATCAATAATGCCAGGGCGCTGAACCAGCAGGACCGGCTGGGGACCGTGGCGCCTGGAAAACTCGCCGACCTCGTGATCTTGAACGCCGATCCGACGGTCGACATCCGCAACACACGGCAGATCGAGGCGGTCGTGCGTGGCGGACTACTCTGCGATCCAGCTACGATCCTACGTGCCGGACTAACACCTGAACCAACTTTCGAGGTCCCCGAATAGTGAAAACAGTCCTGGTCGTCGCACTTGTCTGCTGCTGTACCGCAACGGTTGCGGCAGAGCCGGCACCCTTTGCGTTCCCGCGCAGTACTCCGGAAGCACAAGGCATCTCCTCGTCGGCAATTCTGGGCTTTGTCGAGTCGGCCGACCGGGAACTCCCCGACATGCATAGCTTCATGCTCGTGCGGCACGGTCACGTCGTGGCTGAAGGATGGTGGGCACCCTATGACGCGGGGACACGACACGAATTGTATTCGCTCAGCAAGAGTTTCACTGCGACGGCCGCCGGCCTGGCAATTGCCGAAGGGAAGTTCAGCCTGGATGATCCTGTCCTCAGATTCTTTCCCGACGAGGCACCTGCGGAACCCAGTGAGAACCTTCGCGCGATGCAGGTGCGTCACTTGCTGAGCATGGCGACCGGGCACGAGACGGAGCCGCAAGTGTCCACAGCGGACCGACCGTGGACCAAGACATTCCTGGCGCAGGCGGTCCCGCACCAGCCGGGCACGCATTTCCTGTACAACACGGCGGCCACCTACATGGTGTCGGCTATCGTTCAGAAACAGACGGGCGAGACGGTCCTGGACTATCTCCGCCCGCGGCTGTTCGATCCGCTCGGGATCGAGAATCCGGTCTGGGGAACGAGCCCGCAAGGGATCAGTTTGGGTGGATATGGATTGAGCGTGCGCACGGAGGACATCGCGCGACTCGGCCAACTCTATCTGCAGAAAGGCCTGTGGAACGGCCACCAATTGTTGCCGGCCTCGTGGGTGGAGGCGGCGACATCGCAGCAGATCTCGAACGGCAGTGACCCCGACAGCGACTGGAACCAAGGCTATGGCTTCCAGTTCTGGCGCTGCCGGCATCACTGCTATCGCGGTGACGGCGCCTTCGGCCAGTACTGCATCGTGATGCCGGACCAGGACGCTGTCGTGGCCATCACCAGTGGCGTCAAGAGTATGCAGGCGGTCTTGAACCTGGTGTGGGAAAAACTCTTGCCCGCGATGCAGACAGCCCCATTGCCGGACGCCGCGGAAGCACACGACAAGCTCCAGGGCAGACTCGCGACACTCTTGGTCCCCGTACAAGATGGTGCGGCCTCGACGGCGCTGGCCAAGACCGTCTCAGGCAGGCGATACACGTTCCCGGCCAACGACCGCGGAATCGAGCTGATGGGCATCGAGTGCGGCGCTGACGGTGGCGACACCTCGCTCATTCTGCGCCGTAACGGAAACGAACAACGTGTCACGTGCGGTGGTCGTGAGTGGGTCAAGGGACGCCTGTTCTTCCGTGGCACTGCGGAGCAAGCGATTGCCGCTTGCGGTGCCTGGACGGCCGACGACACGTTTACTGCCAAGGTTTGTTTCCGCGAAACTCCGCACTGCGTGACGCTCCGACTGAAATTCTCGGGCGAGCAACTGGTCCTCGATTCGGAGATGAACGTCGACTTCGGGCCCACCAGACAACCGCCACTGACGGGACGTGCGACTCCGTAGGCCTGCGCCGGGCCGCCGCTCAGCGCGTGCACGTGCCGGCAGGCAACTCGCGGCAACCGGAGTTCCACGCACACGTCACTCGAACTCGATCATCGCCTTGACGACGCCGTCGCGATAATTCGCCACCAGATCGAACGCGGCCCTGGAATCCCGGAACGGGAATCGGTGAGTGATTAGACTATCGACATGCGCCGGGCAGTGACCGATCAGGTCCAGCGCCGCTTGCACGCAGCCGCGTTGCCGTCGCACGTGCACGATGGTGATCTCTTTGCGCCGCACGATGTCCGGATCAAACTGGATCCGTTCAACTTCCGGGATCCCGATGACCATCAGTTTTCCGCCAGGTCGCAGCAGCAAAACGGCCTCATCGAGCGCCTCTTGCTGACCGCAGCATTCAAACACGACGTCAAGCCCCAACGGTTCCCGTTCGAGAATGGCAGTCGTCGTGTCGTGGTGCCGCGGGTTCCCCACCCAGGTAGCTCCCGCACGACGGGCCGCGGCACATCGCTCGTCGATCTTGTCCGTGCCGTAGGTCGCGTGGCAGCTCTCGCTCTTGTGCATCGCTGGCAGCAAGACCGTGCGGCCGATCGGCCCCAACCCCAGAATGCCGATCCGTGCCCCGGCCAGGGAGCCGGCCTGCTGGACCGCGTAGATGCCGATGGCCAGCGGTTCGGACATGGTCGCCGCGGCCAGGCTGAGATCGTCGTCGATCCGGAAGCAGTTCTGCTGCGGCATCATGAGGTATTCGGACAGACAGCCTTCCGCCTGTCCCGGACAGCCCAGGAACTTGAGCGCCCGACACGTGTTCTCGCGCCCCGTCAGGCACTGGTCGCACACACCACAGTTCACGGCCGGCTCGATCGCGACCCGGTCCCCCGCCCGCACTCGGGTGACTTCGCTGCCTATTTCCAGGACCGTTCCCGCGCACTCATGGCCAATCGTGAAGGGATATTCCACCACCTGGCATCCGATGCGTCCGGTCGCATAGTAATGGACATCGGAGCCACAGACGCCCACGGCACCCAACTTGATCAGGACGTCGGTCGGGCGCTGTATTTTCGGATCGGGCGTATCGCAGAGCGTCATTTCGCGCAGACCAGTCAGTTGGAATGATTTCACTGTGCGGAGTTCCTCATTCGTTCGCCAATTGTGCCGCGGCCAAGTGGCTCAGAGACCGGACACCAACCACGAGCGCGCTTTCATCCACAAAGAAGTGCGGCGAGTGATTTGGCGCTGCCTGGGTCGGTTCCGTTCCCGGCGGCGTAATTCCCAACAGAAAGAACATGCCGGGAATCTGCTGCTGATAGAACGAAAAATCCTCGGCTACGGTGAGCGGATTCACAACGAACACCGAGTCTTTGCCCAACACACGCTCCAACACGGGGACTGTGCGTTCGGTGAGCTCCTGGTTGTTCACCGTCACCGGGTAGCCGGTTTCGATCGACACGTCGGCCGTCGCTCCGGCACTCTCCGCGATTCGCTCGGCCGTGTTCTGGATGCGTCGGTGAACCACCGGACGGCTGTCCGGGTCCAACACCCTGATCGTACCGAGCATCTCCACTTCGTCAGGAATGATGTTCTCGCGGACTCCCCCACGGATACTGCCGATGGAGATGACAACGGGGGCCGCCGTCAAGTCCACCTGGCGGCTGACAATCGTCTGCAGTCCCATGACCACCTCGGCGGCCACCGTGATCGGATCGATGCCCGCCCAGGGGATGGCTCCGTGTGTCTGACGGCCGCGAATCACAATACGGAGGCGATCAGCGCTGGCAAATATCGGACCAGGTCGGTAGCCAATTCGTCCGGCCGGCAAGGGTACGACGTGCAGGCCGAAGATCGCACTCGGTCGTGGATCGTCGAGCACTCCCTCGCGAACCATCAGCGCCGCACCGCCTTCTTCGCCTTGGGGTGCCCCTTCCTCCGCGGGCTGGAAGATGAACTTGACCGTGCCGGGCAGGCGATCAGAGACTCGCGACAACACCTCTGCAACTCCCATCAGGATCGCCACGTGCGCATCGTGTCCGCAGGCATGCATGACCCCCACCGTCTGCCCCCTGAATTCCGTCTTGACCTTGGACGCGAAGGGCAGATCGACAGCCTCGGCAACGGGCAACGCATCCATATCCGCGCACAGCGCGATGACACGCTCCGCCGAAGTACCACGGAGGATGCCGACCACTCCGGTGTGGGCGACCTCGGTCTTGACTTCCATACCCAGTTGCCGCAGGTGCTCCGCCACCAGCTTCGCTGTGCGGAATTCTCGGTTCGACAGTTCCGGGTTTTGATGGATGTCGCGTCGCCAGGCGATCACGCGAGGTTCGATCTCCAGGCAGAACTTGTCGATTACCGGTCCCAGCTGAGCGACCTCCGCCTGCGGACCGGTAGGGTCGTAAGCCACCGCCGCCATCGGAAGCACACCCAGTGCGATGATGGCAAGCAACATCTGACGGCGGGGGAGCGGCAAAGTGTGCATGAGTTGTCCTTTTCTTGCGATCTGGGCAGGAGTGGCATCGGCGTGCGGAACTTCCAGGACAAACTGCATGCCGTCGCACCAGCAATGCACCCCTGCACTGAAAAACGCCATGAGCACCCAATATGTGGCGTGGTGACCCGAGCCGACCGAACTATATAAATAACGAACTCGCTGCAGTCTTGCAACACACAAGGAGATGTCTTCGCCAGGTACACTACATGCTAAATGACATTGCTTGATCCTGGAAACATACATATAGGTGTTGGTTGGCCGGCGATCCGCTCGGCTTGCCCGGCAATTATGAGTCTTAACCAATGAGTAGTTCCGCCGTAGCTGCGAGTGCCAAGCGTAAGGCGTATTTGAATATCGTCTTGCCTCTGTTCATCACTTCGATCATCGCCTACATGGATCGCATTAATGTGAGCTATGCCGCGCTGACGATGAACCAGGATCTGAATTTCACGGATGAGATGTTCGGCCTGGGTGCGGGTGTTTTTTTCGTCGGTTACTTCCTGTTCGAGATTCCCGGAGGCGCTGATCGCCGAACGGTTCAGTCCGAAATGGTGGCTGGCCCGGATCATGATCACCTGGGGCATTACCTCCGGCCTGACGGCTTTCATCACCACGGCCTGGGAATTCTACCTGCTGCGGTTCTTGCTGGGCGTGGCGGAAGCCAGTCTGTACCCGGTGCTCTACGCTTCCTGTATCCCGCGCTGGTTCAGTTCCCGGGACCGTCCGCGCGCCATCGCGTTGATGCTGACTTCTCTGCAGGTGTCCGGAATCATTGGCGCTCCGCTGGCCGGCTGGTTGATCGGCGTACCGCTCTTTCACTTCCGAGGGTGGCAAGGCTTGTTCATCCTCGAAGCGATTCCCGCGATCCTATTCGGCTTCGTCCTTGTGCGCTGGATGGCGGACTGGCCTCAGGACGCCCCGTGGTTGACTCCCGAAGAGAAACGGTTTCTCACGGAGCAATATGAACGGGAAATCGCGGCGAAGAGCGCGGCGAAGCACTACACGGTACTGCAGGCCTTGCGGGACAAGGAAGTCCTCAAGTTGTGCGGAACGTATTTCCTGTGGATTACCGGCTTCTGGGGATTCGGTTACTGGATGCCGACGGTTCTCAAGGCCGCCTCCGGTTGGTCGAACCTGGCGGTCGGCTGGATGATCGCCATCCCCATGTGCCTGTCGCTGGCGTTCATGCTGTGGATCGGCGACCACTCGGCCAAGACCGGCGAAAAACGCTGGCACGGGGCTGTGGGGATGTTCATCGCCGCCATTGGGATGCTGTTCGGCACGCTGACCACTGATCCGACGCTGTCGTTCGTCTGCATGTGCCTGGCGGCGATCGGTGTGTACGCGCCGTTCGGTGTCTGGTGGTCGTATCCGACAACGTTTCTGTCCGGCGCGGCCGCGGCAGGCGCGATTGGCTTGATCAATTCCTTTGGCAATGTGGGTGGCTTCGTGGGTCCGTACCTGATGGGATTCCTGAAAGACCTGACCGGCAGCTACACTGCCGGCTGGCTGTACCTCGCCCTCTCCATGACCTGCGCGGGGCTGTTGATTCTGACCTTCCGACGGCAGGTTCCCACGGACAGCGTGACGTGACGGCAAGTGCTTCCGAGTACCACGGTTCGCACCCCGTCACAAGCGTTGGGCCCAACACCGTGTCGTACCGAAGCAATCCGAAGCGAATCGTACGTTGCGAGTGACTTTCTTCCTGCGAAGTCATGGCCGCGGCCGCAAGACGGCGGTGACGGGAAAATGATCCGACGGCGTACGGCCATCCCGGGCCGTACGATCGATGGCGGCGGACGTGACCAGCCAATCGCGGGACACGCCAATCCAATCGATCCGTGCTCCGCTTGTCCCCGAGGCCTGGAATCCGGAAAACGTTCCCTCGTCTGGCTCTTTGTCAGGATGAGCCGTACGGTAGCTGTCGACGATCGGCGAGAACGGTTCCGCATCCGGACCAAACAGAACTTGATACGGTGGGCTATCCTGGTCCGTGTTGAAGTCCCCCGTCACGATGATGGCACAATCCTTACCGAGTGCGCCGATCTGCCGGCGCAGCAGCCGAGCGGACTCGAGTCGCGCGGTCGCTCCCTGGTGGTCGAAATGGGTGTTGAAGAATGCCAGGGGTCGTCGACTCTCCTGCTGCCGATCACGCAGTTTGACCCACGTGACCATGCGCGGCAAAGAGCTATCCCAACTCTTGCTGCCAATCACGTCGGGTGTCTCACTCAGCCAGAAATGCCCTCCTTCCAGCTTCTCGAAGCGATCGCGTTTATAGAACAACGCCATCATCTCGCCACGTTCGCCACCGTCGTCCCGGCCCACGCCGAGATGGTCGTAACCAGGCAGCTGTTCCGCCAGGAAGTTGCGTTGGAAGGCCAGCGTCTCCTGGGTCCCCAGTAGATCCGGATCAAATGTTCGTACCGTATCGACGAGAAAATCCCCGCGGCGATCCCACTGATTGTCACCATCCTGTGCCGTGCCGTAGCGGACATTGAAGCTCATCACCCGTATGTCTCCCGCCGGTTCGTCGCCCCAACTCAGTGGGAAACCCGCCAGCAGAAGACCCAGCCAGACCAACTTGTTTGCACCTGTTGCCGCATGCATCGCTCGTAAACGTCCCTAACCACCCTTGGCCGACCACATGTGATACAAGCTGAACCCCAGCGAGATCAAGCTGGTAATCGCGGCGATCCACAACAAATTGTACACGACGCTGTACTTCTTATGGAGAGCCCCCAAGGCATCCATCAATCGGCTGATGTCCTGTCCCTTGGTGAGTACGATCCCGCCAAAACCAGCGGCTGCCTGTTGTGTCCACATGCCCACGAGCACCATTAACAGTCCGGTCAATCCGAACGCGATCGCGGAGGCCGTGAATGGCGAGAACCAACCGCCAGCGGTCAACGACTTCTCCAATTGCTGCAACTGGGCTTCCGCCACACCAGCTTCTCTGGCTGCCGTGACGATTTTCTCAGGATTCCGGGCGGAGACAAACGCCATGACGCCGTTGACCAACTGCAACCCGCCAAACAGCATGATCACGAAACCCACGAGGCTCATTTTTCGAGCCAAATCACCAATCAGACTGTTTTGCTCATCGCTGAATTCAAACTCTGCACCGGAAGTCGAAGTGGTGGTGGACATGTCGAGTTCCTTTCTTGGGAAATGAGTGAAGTCATGTTGACCGGTCTGTCGGACAACAAGGCAGAATCGCGCGGGAGAAAACCTCTTCAACAGGACTCCGCACGGCGCTCAAGATTGTAACGCATAGGGGCTGGAGGCGGCAGGCTCGCCACAAAGGTGCGTGGCACATTTTCCCCGGCAGCGTACGCAGACTGGGCAATCTATCTTCCTGCGTGCCCGAGAAACGGTTGGCTGCCCCAACAAAAGGGCTGATGGAGCGAATAGCTGGCGTCAGCAGCTGTAGGGCGGAAGGTCCCAAATGGGGAGCGACCTGTGCAATGAAACACAAACAATACGAGTACATGCTTCATTACCTGCCGCTCGAAGTGGGCAAAGACAATCACGAGCAACTGGTGGAAGCTCTGAACCTATTTGGTGAAAAAGGTTGGCGCCTCAACCGGTTGTTTGGCGAAAGCAGCCTGCGCACCCTGATGTCCTGGAAGGGTGGGCTGAACCTCTTATTCGAACGAGAAATCGCTGGGTAAGGGTCCCGCACCTGGACGCTGATCGCTCCCGCCGCGACACGGCGGAACGTTCCCGCCGGTCGTTGAGCGGCCGGATCGGGACCAACTCCCACCCCCCCCTTTACGGTCGTATCGGCCAGCCGCACGCAAGTCGATTAAGTTCCACGTTGACGGCGTAGTCTCGCCCGCGGAGACTAGACAGCAGACGTGAAAGGCGTGCTTCCCGACGTAGCTCCGGGCGGGCAGATCGGGTAAGATCGGAGTGCACGTCCGCGGCCCGCCAACGGGCGGATTTGTATGAACGGCCTTGTTGTCCAAGGGAGAGTCGACCAGCCATGGCAGACAGAATTGACCGTCGGTGTTTTCTGGCGAAGGGTGTTCTCGGTGCGGCAGCGGTTGGCGCGGTGCACACCAGCATCGAAGAGAAGACCCTGGCGGCCGCCGTCCAGGACGGGACGGCTCAGCCGGCGCGGCCGACCGAAGCCCAAGACCGACATTCCGCCCGGCAGCCTGCCCTGCGGCAAGATCGGCAACGTGTCCCTCAGCCGGCTGTTCATCGGCGGCAACCTGATCGGCGGCTGGGCCCACAGCCGCGACCTGATGTACGCATCCAAGCTGTTCACGTCCTACAACACCGAGGCCAAGGTCTTCGAGACGCTGGAATTGGCCCAGGCGTGCGGCATCAACACGATCCAGTTGGATCCGGCCTGCTGGGGCGCGGTTGACGAAATACAACCAGACGCACAATCCCAAGATCCAGACGATGGTCTGCATCCCGCTGGTCGAAGACAAGACCAAGATGAACGACGCGATCAAGCAGCAGGTCGACCTGGGCGCCACGCTGCTGTATTCGCACGGCGGCGTGACCGACTCCTTCATGATGAACGGCGGCTCGATCGACGTCATCGCGCAGATGGTGGATCTGATCAAGGCCCAAGGCGTGCCGGCCGGCGTGGGCGGCCACTCGCTGAACATGCCCATGGCCTGCGAGAAGGACAAGGTCAACAACGATTTCTACGTCAAGACGTTCCACATGGACCGCTACTGGTCGGCCACGCCCCAGGAGCAGCGGAAGGAATACGACTGGATGCGGGGGAACGCGTCGGACCACAACGCGCAACAACGACAACATGTGGTGCAACAACCCCGAGGAGACGGCGGCCTTCATGGAAACGGTCGAGAAGCCTTGGGTGGCGTTCAAGGTGATGGCCGCCGGGGCGATCTCGCCGCGAGATGGCCTTCCCCAACGCCTATCGCAACGGCGCCGACTTCATCATCGCCGGGATGTTCGACTTCCAGGTCGAGGACGACGTCAAGATCGCCATCGAATGCCTCGCAGAAACTCGGACAACCGCAAGCGGCCCTGGCACGGCTAAGGTCGCACGCGCCCGCATGTGACCACGCACATCCACGGGATCACTGCCTACGTCACGGCACGGGAGCCCTGCCACAGGATCTGCTGCCATGACCGATGCCAGCGACTTCGAACAGACCGAAACGTTGAAGAACGGTGTCACGGTCAAGATCCGGGCGGTCCGACCGGCGGACAAAGCCGGATTCGCCGACGCGTTCCGCCGGCTCGATCCGGAATCGGTGTATACCCGGTTCTTCCAGGCCAAAGCGTCCTTGTCGGACCAGGAGCTGAAGGCGGCCACGGAAGTGGATTTCGAACACGCGGTGGCGCTGGTCGTGACGATCGACTCCGGAGGTCAGGAAACGATTATCGGCAGCGGCCGTTACGTGGCGTTCGATCTCTCCGGCGTGCGGAGCGCGGAGATCGCGTTCCTGGTCGAGGAGGATTACCACGGCCTGGGAATCGCCGGACACATGCTGAAACATCTCGCCCGCATTGCGCGGGAAAAGGGTGTGGGCCAGTTCGAAGCCGTGGTGCTGCCACAGAACAAGGCGATGCTCGCCGTCTTCGCGCGGAGCGGACTTCCCATGACACTGACCCACACCGAAGACGAAATTCTGGTGACGCTGTCGCTGACCGAACGGCTCGAGCCCGTTACCCGTTCCGGGTAATAGACCGAAGGTCAGTTTGAACCGCAGATTGACGAGCAAGGAACGGCAGAGGTCTGACGTGCAGCGTTTCGTGTCTGGCTCGTCCGTACTCGTGTGTGCCGTGACAGCTCTCTACGCAGTGGCCGTCGCTGCGGCACAGGAGTCCCCAATCGGTTCGATCTTCAGAGCATGTCGTAGTCGTAGGGCTTGCGCATGGGCCGCGCCAGAAACTGGTTTGCCTCCGCGTCATCGATGAACTGTTCTTTGACCGGATCCCAATTCAGCTTGCGTCCCAGGCGAATGGAAGTGACACCCAGGTGACACAGACTGGCCGATCGGTGGCCGACTGAGGCGGGACAGATCGTGGGTTTCCGCGACTTGATGCACTCGATGAAGTTGCCCGTGTGGTCTTGACTGAAGTAAACGCGGGAGGCACTCGCCGGCAATTCCTCTTTGATCATGGCGGGATCGCTGGCTTGCAGTGCGCCGCGCGTCACCCAGATCCAGCCCTCGGACCCGATGAACTTGATACCGTGCTGCTGGCCGTTGGGATCCTTAACTCCTCCCCACCACTCGCTGGCCGTGGTGCTCTTGCACGAGTGCACGACACCGTTCGCGTAGGTATACGTCACTTCATACTCGCTGGCTGCCGTGTATCCGCCGGGGATCATCTCCACCAGTTGTTTCCCTTCAATACTCACCGGCCCCGACCCGTCCTGATCGAGAGCCCAGAGGACGATGTCGTTGTGGTGCGCGCCCCAGTCGGTCATCGTGCCACCCGAGTATTCCCACCAGTAACGGAAACTGAAGTGCGTTCGCTCTTTGACGTACGGCACGGCGGGCGTCTGCCCCAACCAGAAGTCGTAGTCGAAGCCGGGCGGAACCTCGCCCGTCGCAAACGGTCCTTGCCGCAATCCAGCCGGCAGCCAGACTTCCACCCGTTCCACTTTGCCGATGCGACCATTGCGGACGAGGTCGGCGGCGAGTCGGAACTCCCGCGAGCTCCGTTGCTGGGTGCCCGTCTGCAGCACGCGACCCGTTTCACGCTGGACCTCCACAAGCCGCTTACCTTCGTCAATGGTCAATGTCAACGGCTTCTCGCAGTAGACATCTTTGCCGGCCTTCATCGCTCCGATGGCTACCAGTGTGTGCCAATGATCGACGGTGCCACAGATTACCGCGTCGACGTCGTTGCGCTCGAGGAGCTTGCGGAAGTCCGAGTAACCTGCGGCATCCGGAAAATCCTTCTTGGCCGCTTCCAGATGACTGGCGTCCACGTCGCAGAGAGCCACGGTGTTGGCGAATCGTTTCGCATTCCGCGCGTCGCCGGTTCCCTGTCCTCCGCAGCCGATCAATGCCAATCGGACTTGCTCGCTGGGTGGCTGAGATTCCCCGCTGGCCTGCGGCGCCATGGCCGCGCACTCTTCGAGATACCAGGTGGGAAGCGCACAAGCGGCCAGCGCCCCGGCGCTCTGCAGAAAATGACGACGGGACAGATGCATGCGTTGGTTACTCACGATTCTGGCTCCAGCAAGTTGAAGTAGTCACTGTTGTTCTGATACGAGACGATTCGCAATGTCCTGCCGCAGTGTGTGTTTTTCCTGCCGACACAGCCGGCGTGGAGTTCGACGTGCACTCACGCTTCTTCGGTGAACTGGAATTTCAAGGCCGCGGCCAGTTCTTGGACCGGCTCCTTCAAGTCCCCATAGAACGTGACGCGGTGCCAGCCGTACTGGTCCCAGAACGTGAGGAGTTTCTCGACGTCGCCCACGATCTCGCCGGCCAGTTTGGTCCGGCAGGCGCGGTCGATCACCACGTTCTCCACCGCCTTGGCTCGATGCAGCAGAATCTCCTGTCGACCGGGATGGATCTCCATCGTCGTGGTCATGTAGTTTAGCGGGAGGAAGGATCGGACGGACGCCCCCTTGCGATCTTCGGAGTGGGTCAGGATTTCGAAGGGATTGGGCTCGCTGTCCGGACCGAACATTCGGGTAGGAGCCACGCAGTGGGCGTAAATGATCTGCCGCCGGGAGGTGTCGAGTACCGGGTCGGAGATGAACCCCGGGCGGCCCACGAGATGCTTCATCACGATCATCGTGACGGTCGAGAGTAGATCCGCTTCGCACGCTCCGACCAGGCCCGTGTCGAGAAGCTCTACGAAGCCCAGACACGGATAGGCCGCGAGGTGCCCGCCGTAGAACCCGCCCAGGCAATTGATCGTGATCGCCTCGGCCTGGTGTTTTTCGAGGACGGCCTGTTGCGCCAGGTAAAGCCGAGCCGATTGCTCGAGCGTGGTGTCCGGATCATCCAGCAGGACATTGCGGGCCGCCGCCTTCCAGCGAGCGGCAAGTTGCCGCGCCTGATCGCCGTCCGCGCTCTGACACGCAGCAGACAGTTCCTCAAAACCGATCTCGACTACGCCGATACCGAGACGCTGCTCGATCTCCTGGCCAACATTCTGCATGGCTCCCCCGACTGTCACCAGCTTCGTTCGCTTGATCGCCTCCAGGCATTGCCCCACATCGGCGACCTGCAGCGAGTCGTTTCGGCACGCCGCCGGATCGCCGTGGCCCGTCCGCTCCCGCCGCACTCGGTCGCAGGCGGCTACAAATTCGGCGACCCCACCGCCTTTCTTCAGAACCTCGAAGCACTTCGCCGCTTCGGCCAGGTCTTCAATCTCTCGGGAAGCGACGACTGAGAAGTTCGGGTGGACGCGTCGCAGTCCGGCCGTAAAGACGAGGAACCCTCCACTTCCGGCGAAGGGGAAATCGGCAACGAGTGTCGGCTGGCCGGAGGCCACGATGGTTTGCATCACCTGCACCCAGTTGTTCATCTGGTAGACGATGTAGCCGTCGATGCGATCCGCTGCGCCGGAGTCGAGCAGCTTCTGGGCATCGTCGGGACCGTGGGCCACGGCCACCAGAAACTCCACACCGGGGCAGAGCTGTTTCAACGCACCGGCGACTCGCTCAATGTCGGCCGCGAAGTCATATCCGATGTGAGGCCAGGTCGGGCGCTCCTGTTTCAGCGTGAAGCAGGCGAAAATCAGACGCACGCGCGGTCGGATCGCGTTTGTCTCCGCGGCTGAAACAAGGGGGCCGTCGGTGGCCAGAGCAAGTCGTGTCAACAGACCCTGGGCGGCCGACGCGGCGCAGAAGCCGCACCCGGCTGCCAGAAGACGACGACGGCTGATGCAGCACTCACAACCGGATACTACGGGCGGACTCGGTTTCATTGTCGTCTCCCTTGGCACTGGGTAAAGACAAGGCACAGTCCAACAGGAGCTGATTATAACAGGACGAACCAGGCAATAAAACATGCAACGACGGAACAAGTTATTGGCTATCGCCTTGCTTACGACAACTGTCCGGCGGCGTGGATGAGATCGTCTGGCCAGAGTTCCCTGGAAGTGCGGTCTCGAGAGACTAATCGGCCACAACTGAGGGCCGATGATTGCAATCATGGGCGGCCGGGGATTAAGATTCCTTGTCAGTTACCGCACGATCGTGGGAGGACGTCATGAGCAGCACACGCGCACAAAAGTGGTGGATTGAGGGAATCGTCGTGGGGCTATTGGTCGTGGTCGCAACGGTGGTAGCTGCGGAGGACGAACCACTTCCAGCCACTGGCGACAACGCGGGACCGCCGGCCAATGCCGAACGTCTCGCCTGGTGGCGTGACGCGCGCTTCGGCATGTTCATTCACTGGGGACCCGTGAGTCTCAAAGGGACCGAGATCGGCTGGTCACGCGGTGCGGATGTGCCGCTGGAGGAATACGACAACCTCTACAAACAGTTCAACCCGGAGAAGTTCGACGCACACGCCTGGGTGACGCTGGCCAAACAAGCCGGCATGAAATACCTGGTATTCACCACCAAGCATCACGACGGCTTCTGCATGTTCGACACGAAGGAGACCGACTTCAACATCATGCGCTCGCCCTTTGGCCGCGACGTCGTGAAGGAACTGGCCGAAGCATGTCGCCAAGAAGGAATTGCCTTTGGCACCTACCATTCCGTGTGCGACTGGCACCATCCCGATTTTCCCCACGGCAGCCCCGGCGGCCAGTCGCTCAAGCCACATCCGAACCTGGACGGTTACGAGCAGTATCTCCGCCGGCAGGTGCGCGAATTGATTACACAGTACGGGCCGCTGTTGATCCTCTGGTTCGATGTGGCGCAGGACTTTGATGCGCAGCGCGGGCAGGGTGTCGTGGATTACGTCCGGTCACTCCAGAAAGACATCATCATCAACAATCGGTGCGCGGTCCCCGGCGATTACGACACACCGGAACAACAGATCGGCGGTTTCAACCGCGAGCGCCCGTGGGAAACGTGCATGACCATCGCGCAGCAATGGGCCTGGAAACCACAGGACGCCACGAAGTCGCGCGTGCAGTGCCTGCAGACCCTGCTGCGGGTCGTCGGCGGGGATGGCAACCTGCTGTTCAACGTCGGCCCGATGCCCGATGGACGCATCGAACCCGAGCAAGTGGAACGGCTCCAGGAAATGGGTACCTGGCTGAGCCAGTACGGCGAAGGTGTGTACGGTACGCGGGGTGGACCGTTCAAACCGGGTCCGTGGGGCGCTTCGACGTGCAAAGGCAACGTGATCCACTTGTTTGTGATGAAGTGGCCCGAAGATGGACCGCTGCAGTTGCCACGACTGCCACGCAAGATCGTAGCCAGCCAACTGCTCACAGGCGGAACGATGCAATGCGACCAGACTGACGAAGGGTTACTGATCACCGTCCCGCCGATCGATCGCCCGGACGTGGCTGCGGTGATTCGCCTGACGCTGGACTCGGAGGCCTTCGAGATTCCGCCGATCCCTGTTGCCTGGAGCCACTCGCTGGCCCACCAGGCATCGGCCACCGCATCCAACGTGTTCCAGAACATGGTCGACGCGTACGGACCGGCAATGGCGCTCGACGACGACGCGGATTCTCGCTGGGCCACCGATGCGGGAACACACCAGGCGTCGCTCGAAGTTGACCTCCGTCAGCCGAAGACAATCAACCGGATTGTGATCGATGAAGCGTACGCAGGGCGCATCGTTAAGTTTGAACTGCAGGTCAAGGTGGAGGACGCCTGGCAAACGGTCTTCTCCGGCGAGACGGTCGGCCGTGACTGTACCTGTAACTTCCCGCCGGTCACCACGCGTTACGTCAGACTCAATATCCTGGATGCCTCGGAAGGCCCGACGATCTGGGAGTTCCAAGTCTTCTGACAATCAGAATGTTCGGAGTTACCGACATGGGCCACGTCCTGAGAACGGCCATCGTGTTCGCGGTGGGGTTACCGTCGTGGAGCGCGGCGGCTGAGGATGTGACCGTGACCATGCCTTGGCACGACACAATTCGTCAGGCCGCGTTCGTGAAGGAAGGCCTGGGAAGACTCTACAATCCCCACTACCAATACGAGTGCATTGGTCTGGGCGGCACGACCCTGCGTGTTGGTCCCAACGGCTTCACCAAACCCGGCGCTCCGCGCATTGTTCACGGGGGCTTTTTGAAGCACGATCCGTACCTGGCCTATGAGTACTGGTGGGACGAGGAGGGTCATCGCCATATTCCCTTTGATCTGGCTGGCGGTTATGGCGAACAGTTCGAACCAGGGCAAATCACCTCGTTTCGCCACACTCTGGATATTCATACAGGACTTCTCACCATCGATCTGGATCTGCGGGCCGATTTGGTTTGGCAAGGTCTCTACGAAATCGGCAAGCACTCCTTCCATACGCGCCGCGAACTCTTTGTGACACCCGACGGCGTCCTGGTCATCCGGGTCACGGATTCGCCGGAAGCCACACTTCCGTTTCAGATGCAAGTGAAAGTTAACCAGGACATTCGCATCTACCTGAACACCGGGATCTACAACACAACCCATGCCAAGTGGTCGCGCAGCTGTGTGCAAAAGAATAACGGGACGGTGGTTCTGGCACAGCGACCGAAGACCTGTACCGCGACCCTCGCCATCGCTATCGACGGGCCCGAGGCAATCGTCGACGCAGAGAAGGGCGTTTTTGGTTCTACTCGGCTCGGGACGACACTTACTTTCTACATCGCTCCAGGTTCCTCCTACGAAAACCCCGATGCCGCCAACGCCTCCTGGGAAAGAGCCGAGCGTGCGCGAGTGCGCGGCTACGAGGCTCTCCGCGAAGAGACGGCGCAGTGGTGGAAGCGGTTTCACGACCGATCATCTGTCCGACTGCCCGACCGAGACCTGGCCACGTGGTATGCAAGATCGATGTATTACCTGGGCGTCTTCTTTGGCAACACCGACATCCCGCCAGGCTGTAACGCCGCCAGTGTCGAGAGTTTCGCCGGCGCCATCTGTCCCGAATTCGATCTTCCGTTCAGCCACTTTGCTTTGCTCTCCACGAACCACCTTGACGAGGCGCGGGGCCTAACGAGTTGGTTAGCGCGGGCTCTGCCGCGCGCCGAGAAGTATGCCACCGAAGGCCTGACCCTGCACAACACGACGGTGAAGTACTCCGGCGGCGCAAAGTACAGCACGCTCATGGGCTACGACGGAACCGTCACCATTCCGCCCACGGAGAGCGAGGGAGTCAATGCCTACTCGAACTACCCAGGTGCTAATTCCGCAGCCATGGCACTCGCGTACACCGATTGGGCCGTCGACGGGGAATATGACGACATCGCGCAGCGGATTCTGAAAGAAACAACACAAGTCTCTCTGGAAGACCTGCAATGGCGCGAAGATTTCGGCGGCTACCTGGACAGGCATTCGCCGAGCGCCGTCCAGCAGTCCGCCGCTATTTTTGGACTACGCGAGTCGCTCCGTCGCGGTGTTGCTGAGCCAGGTTGGAAAGAGATGGCGACCAAGATCATTCTGCCCACAGCGGATTTCCAGGGCGCGAAAGTGATAACGGCCGGCGCCGGTGCGGTGCCGTTCGACGGATTTGGCGACGCGTGCTGGCTGCAAGGTTTGTGGTGGTACGGTAACATCTCGCCAGAAGACCCGCTGGCACGTTCGACCTACAACATGATCCGCAAGTCACTCACGGGCAACTATGTTTTCAACAACGCGTGGTTGGGCGTGTACGCATCGAAACTGAATAACGGAGACGACGCCTGCGAATGGGCCAAGTGCATGCTCCAACCGGGTGTCAATCTCTTCGACGACACCTGTCTGGGCGAGATTGTACACGGCACGGAGGACTTCAAGAAAACGCCGGAAATTGCCGCACACGCTGCCTTGATCTGCAACGTTACCCACATGCTGGCCGATGCCGACGGCCCCGACGACATCATCGTCTTTCCGGCAATCCCCCAGTCCTGGCGTCGCCCGGGAGTTGGATTTGTCGGCCTGGCCGGGCACGGTGGAGTGGTCGTGTCGGCTGAGTTTACCTCCACGGGCATGAACGTGGTTCTGTTGAATCGGAGCAAAACACCTGTCGTGCGCCGGCTGCGTGTGTCATTGCCAGTAGGAGTCACCTCGCTGAGCAAAGCCCCCGCAGGAACTGAAGTCGCCGCTGGTTGGGCGGTACTTCCGAAGGTCGAGATCCTGCCGGGTCAGGAAATCGAACTGCAATTCGACCCTACGCCGGCTCAAGACACAACTCGAGTTGTACAATGAGCGGACCTTGCGTCCGATAGAAGGGGAGGCAAAAGGTATGACGAATAGCTGTATCGCCTTCACTGACCTGGCGCGACTTCTCTTTTTCCTTGTTACGCTGACCCTCCTCGATTCCAAGCTGCCGGCAGCCGACACTCAAATCGCGACATCGCATCATGGACAGATTCACAACGCATCATTCGCGACTGTGCGTGATGGCTTTGCCCAGCCTGACATGATTTATGCGCCTTTTACTTTTTGGTTCTGGGATGAACCACTGGACCCTGCTAAGTATCCGGAAAAGGCTCGGACGATGGCCAGGGAAATGCTCAAGCAGCGCATTAACCCGGGCTACGCCCACGCGCGCGTTTCCATGCCGGACTTGGTGGGACCGAAGCTCATGGCTCCTTCGCCCAGCTTGCCCAAGGAGCAGTGGATGTCTCCGGACTGGTTCCAGGCTTTCGATGGGGTGCTGCAGGAAGCCGAGGTCGCCCAAGCGTATTTTGGTTATGTGGATGAGTATATGTGGCCCGTCGGCCGGGCGGCGGGCCGGGTCTTCCAAAGACACCCGGAGTTGGCAAATGCTTCGCTGCAGTGGGAGGTCACCGACGTGCCCGGTGGGACACAGGTGGAACTGCCGCAGTCGTTTTTCACCGTGGCGGCCCAGCTTGACCAGGAACCGAAGTCTTCCACGTTGAGCGTTCCGATTGCCGTCAGCACGTTTGCACTGGCCGACAAGCTTTCTTATCTGACAGAACCGGATGTGATGCAGGGGGAATGGATCTGGCAGCCCGAGAATGTCAGCACGCCACATACCTGTTATTTCCGGAAGGCTTTCGACCTGACAGCAGTCCCACAGGCCGTGAAAGCCCAGGTCAAGATCACGGCGGACAATCGCTATAAACTCTTCGTCAACGGTGTCCTTGTGGGCCAGGGCGATGATTGGAGCAGACCGGGAACGTATCCTGTCACGCAGGCGCTGCGTTCTCGGGCGCAACGTCATAGCCGTGGAAGGGGGCGGCGACGGCGGACTTGATGCGATGCTGTGCGACCTGAGAATCGATCTGGCCAACGGCGGAGGACTCCGCGTCACATCGGATGGCAGTTGGCTCTCCTCCGAGACGGCGACCGAAGGCTGGAGTGCGACGGAATTCAATGACGCACAGTGGAAAACGGTTCGCGTGTTCGGCCCCGCCGCCATGGCGCCCTGGAATCTGTCGCAAGCCAAGATGCCCTATCGCCATGCCACGATTCGCAGCGCGACGCTGCAACTGATCGGATCAGGTGACAAGTTCATCTGGACGGCGCCTTCTGAGGGGCACTGGCGTATTTACAGTTTCACGAAGTCGGTGGGCGGTGACGTGAACGTGCTGGATGAACGTCTTCCGTCGGCCTTCATTGAGATTGCGCACAAGCCCTACGCGGATCGTTTCGGCGACCGTATGGGCAGGTCTATTCCCGGGGCGTTCTGCGATACGGAAGGCAATTACGGCAACGGCAATGGCCTGGCGTGGTCCGATTCCCTGGCGCCCCGCTACCTGGCCAACACGGGTCGGGACCTGCGTTTATGGATACCGCTGATGCTCGATGATGACGCCGAAGGCGTCAGCGCCCGGGCCCGCTTTGACTGGTTTGAAGCGGTCTCCGATCTCTACGCAGGATTCTACTCGCAAGTCAGTGACTGGCTGGCCGCGCGCGGCATGTATTACACGGGGCATGTCTGGGAAGAAACCCTGCAGCGGCAGGTGTCCTGTGTGAGCGATCACATGAAGGTGCAGCGCGCTTTCTCGATGCCCGGCATGGACGCTCTTGGGTTGTCATCCTACGACGTTCATGACTTCAAGGAAGTGCAGTCGGTTGCGGCATTTGAGGGGCGACGATATCTCAGCGAGTTTCTGGGCGCGGGTGATTGGCCCACCTTTACCCCGGAGACGATCAAGGACTGCATGAACGCCAACATCGCCTGGGGCGTGGGACACATCTCGCACCACGGGGTCTTCATGACGCGCACCGTTAAGGTCTGGGTTCCAGACTGGTATGACGAAAACCCGATGTGGTCGAAACTGCACCTCTGGTCCGATTTCACGCGCCGAGCGGTGTATGTGAATTCGCAGGGACGTGTTGAACCCGATGTGCTGCTGGTTAATCCGATGGAGAGCGTTTGGGCGCTGTTGGGCCAGACAGACAAGCTATGGTGGAGTCCTGAAGCAGGTCATGTGGGCTTCATGGACCAATTGTATTCGCCACGGGCACAAGAGGTTAATGCCATCTACAGTGAAGCGATGCGGCAGTTAACAGGTCATCGTGTCGAGTATCTGATTGCTGACCGTCATTACATCAGCCAGATGTCGGTTGACGGTGCGCAGTTAGTGCGCGGCGATTTCCGGTTCAAGACGCTGGTCTTGCCGCCGATGGTGGTCATGCCGCTCAACGTGGCCCGCAAGACAGTGGAATTCGCGAAGGCCGGTGGACTCGTCTATACACTGGGTGAATTGCCGACGGGTTCCACCGACAACGGCCTGAATGATCCGGTAATGGCCGCGCTGATGGCCGAATTGCGTGCGTTGCCGAATGTGAGCGCCTGCCGCACGGATTGGCGCAGACGCTGAATGCGAACCCAGCGGGTCTCACGTCGCCCATCCAATTCGTGACCGGCGAATTCCCGATGCTGCAATTGCGTCGGCGCATTGATGACCGGGATTTCTTCTGGCTGGCAAACAACAGTGAACAGCCGCGGCAATGCGTGGTTCAGGTAGCGGACGTAACAGGCGCGGCTTCGGTGTGGGATTGCGAGACGGGCACGATCCGCCCCGTGGCTTCCACGAATGGCGGGACTGGTTCCCAGATTCAACTGGCGTTCCAGCCACATGAGGGCTATTGGCTGGTTTTCGATCCGAAGCAGCCGGCGCAATCCAAACCGATCATGGCCTTGCCGAATGAGGAAGTCGTTCTCCCGGTCGCCGGGACATGGACAGTGCGGATTGATCCGACCGTTCAGCCGAACCTGGAGCATGCGATCGACATTCCCGCACCATGGATAGCTCCGGAGGGAGTCGAGCATGATTTGACGCTCTGGGAGACTTGGGCGGAGATACCGGCGAAATTCGCCGGTCTACTGGATTACAGCAAGACGGTCACCCTACCGAAATGTGAGGGGGATTGGGTTCTGGACTTGGGCAAGGTCAACCACTTTGCCGAGGTGTGGGTCAATGGAACATATGTCGGCGCGAAACTCTGGCCGCCCCACCGATTCGAAACCAATGTGTTCCGTACAGGCACAAACGAGATAAGGATTCGTGTCGGGAACCTGGTCAACAACAACTACGACACGGCATCACCTTCAGGACTGATGGGACCGGTCATGCTGAAAAGGATTGTCTCCGACAAGGGAGAGGATTACATGGCATGTTCGATGGTCTCCACGGTGCCAAGCGCATCGCCGGCGGCCCATGACCTGGATGGCATTCTGATTCAGCCTCTACGTTGGGACACACCTGATAGCGGCATGGAAGAGCGGGTAACCCGCCAGCCTAAATGAATTCTGTATCGCTGCATGGGGCCGCGGATTGGCAACGCCCCATGCTCTCGAGCCGCACGCGCCTGCGTTGGCTCGCAACGCTCCCTGACAATTGGAAACTGACAACGGACAATTCCATGTGGCTCCAAACCTACGACCCACTGGGTAACCCGTTCCTTTCCACCGCGCTGGCAGCCTTGCCGGTCGTTGTGCTGTTGGGCGCGATCGGCATCCTGCAGATCCGTATCCACCTGGCGGCCCTGTTCGGCTTGGCTGTGGCGTTGGGAATCGCGATGTTCGTGTACCGCATGCCGGCCAGTGCCGCGTTCGCCTCGGCCGGATACGGTGCCGCTTACGGCTTGCTGCCCATCGGCTGGATCATCTTGAATTTGATTTTCTTGTACCAGCTGACCGTCAAGAAAGGTTCTTTCGCCGTGCTCCGGCAGCAGCTGGCCGCGTTTGTTCCCGACAAGCGGGTCCAGCTGATTTTGATCGCATTCTCGTTCGGAGCCTTTTTCGAAGGCGCGGCCGGATTCGGCACGCCCGTGGCCATCACGGCGGCGATCTTGATACAGTTGGGCTTCAAGCCCCTGCAAGCGTCGGCCCTGACGCTGATTGCCAACACGGCGCCGGTCGCGTACGGCGCTTTGGGCACGCCGATCATTGCGTTGTCCGGTGTCACAGGGATCGATCTGTTGCACCTGTCGGCGATGACCGGACGGCAACTGCCGTTTTTTTCCCTGATCGTTCCGTTTTGGGTCGTGTGGGCATACGCCGGGTTACGCGGCGCGCTGCAGATCTGGCCTGCCGCGCTGACTGCCGGAGTCGCCTTTGCGGTGCCCCAGTTTCTAGTATCCAACTTCCACGGCCCGTGGCTGGTCGATGTGGTCGGAGCAATATCGTCGATGCTGGCCCTGGTGGTCTTGCTCAAGTTCTGGCGGCCGCGGCCAGCGGTCGCTGACAACACAGTGGCCCCCGACTGCCCGGCGGAGGTCGACATCAGCGCCGCCTCCGTCGCGCCCGTGCCGCCAGGCGGCGCGGTCCAGGCCTGGATGCCCTGGGCGCTGCTCAGTGTCGTGATCTTCATCTGGGGCCTGCCGGACGTTAAGCACGGATTGAATTCGTTCTCCGAACTCAAGTTCAACGTGCCGAACCTGCACAACGTGGTCGTCCGCGATTACCCGGTTGTTCCCCGAGCCACGCCCGACGCGCCGACCAAGCCCGAAGAAGCCGTCTTCAAGTTGAGTTGGCTTTCGGCCACCGGCACTGGGATCCTGGTCGCGGCCGTGCTGGCAGGCTTGCTGATGGGATTCAATCCGTTCCAGATGTTGCGGACCTACGGCGAGACATTGGTGCGCGTCCGTTATTCACTGCTCACGATCACCGCCATGCTGGCGCTGGGCTACGTCACCAAGTATTCCGGGACCGATGCGACACTCGGCTTGGCCCTGGCCAAGACAGGCGTGCTGTATCCGTTCTTTGGCACCTTGCTGGGTTGGCTTGGCGTGGCGTTGACCGGTTCGGACACCGCCTCGAACGTGCTGTTCGGCAGCCTGCAGAAAATCACTGCCGGCCAGGTAGGCGTGAGCGCTACGCTGATGGCCGCCGCCAACAGCACCGGCGGCGTGATGGGAAAAATGGTGGATGCGCAGAGCATTGTCGTGGCAAGCACGGCGACAGACTACTACGGCCACGAAGGCCAGATCCTGCGGATCGTGTTCTTCCACAGTGTGGTACTGGCCGCGCTGGTTGGTATCCTGGTCATGTTGCAGGCTTACGTATTTCCGTTTACCGAGATGGTGGTACGTTGAGGTGAGTGGCCGCCAACGTGGTACGCCGGGCCCCGGCGTGGATCCACCGAAGCCGTGACCCCGTGCAGGCGAGAGTGTGGCACGCCGGGCCCCGGCGTGGATCCGCCAAGAACGCGTTCACTTTGCCGGAGATTCGCAGATCAAGGATGGAGCCGAATCACATCCTGGCCCGGTCGATGGCTTTCTTCCCTTGGAGACTGGCTTCATAGGGATCAGGATGCTCCCAGGCATCGATCATGATCCAGCCTTCGAAGCCTCCTTCGCGAAGTGTCACCAGCGCCGCGTCGATGTCAATGTGCCCTTCGCCACAGGTCACATGCTTCGAAGTGCCTCCGTCGCGCAGCGTACCGTCGCAGTCGGTCAGATGAACGTAGCCGACGTTCTTCACGCCGATGCGCTTGATCAAATCGCTGATCCGCCCCTGTGCACCGCTGAACATGTCGAAATGAGCGAAATCGACATTGGTGCGAGCCCCGGGCACCTTCTCGAGAATCTGCCTCATGTGTTCTTCGCTGCGGAAGACAAAAGGCGGCTCGAGTTCGAAGGAAGCTGTCAGGCCCAATTCGCCGGCAAATTTCCACACTTCGCGAAACGATTCGGCCAAATGCTCGATCGCCTGAGCCTCCGTCTGCTTGCCCAAGGGGCCACCGGGCCAGATGCCGACGCAGTCAGCTCCCACGGCTTTCGCAAATTGGGCATTCCTTCGCCAGGCGTCCAACCACTGCCTCCGGATCGCCGGGTCGGGGTCATAAGCCGCCGCCGCGTACGTCTGGATCGAAAAGACCTGCAGACCGAAACCTTCGTAAAGCCGTCGGAGTGCGCGAATGGCGACCGCGTCGTCAGGGGAAGGGTAATCGACCATGGGTGGTGGCCAATTGGGCAACAATTCAACCCCGTCGAACCCCGCACGCGAGGCGAAATCGAGTATTTCCCAGATCGGAAAAGTCTTGCCGTACTTGGCGGACGCGGACTGAAAGCCGTTAAGACCAATTGCCGTTTTCCAGCGAGGTTTCGTCGTTTCATCGGCAGAAACGCACCGCACCGCGGAAGTGCAGACGGCCGTCCCCAGCAATTTCAGCACATCACGACGTTTCATCTTCCACCTCTTGCATATTGGGTGCCCGGTTGCCGTCGATCGCCACGGCATAACCGGCACGCTTCGTTGAGTTCCGACCTGGGCGTCATGAACGCTCGAGGCCCAGGCTCTCGATGGCGGGCACCGAAGCCATTCTGATCCCCCGCCGCTTCCGATGCAACGCTTCGACGGTTCTTTTCGCAGCTTCCCCCACCGACTTTGCACCTCCTCAGCACTCTGTTGGTTCAGACTAATCCTCGGTCGTATGTCCGTGAACGGGTATGCAGCCGCGTCAGGTCATTGCACATTCAGAATCTCTGCTCATTGCATCGGCGACAATCGCGACAGTGCGCGCGTCCGGCATTACGGCTGCTTGAGTTGCTTATCGAGCCAGTCGAAGGCTTCCCGTTGCATGTCCGTGTTGAACTCGTGCGGCGCAGTCCAAAGCTTCGTCACCAGCTTGTCGTCGGCATTCTGCGCCTGCCAGACACGATGCAGTCGCGCATAGCACGCCTCGACGCCGGCCAGCGGAAACAGAGTGTCCTGCGTGCCGTTGTAGAACAGCATCGGCTTGGGACACGCAATGCAGGCCACGTCGGGGAAGTCCAGCAGGTTGCGAATCCCCGGGTGAATCATGCTGAAGGCCGATTGCCCAGTCGTCTGGTTGTTGCCTTCGGACATCAGCGTGGGAGTGTCGCCCATCCAGCAGATGGCCAGGCCCGCTCGGACAATATCGGTCGCCGCGGCCAGGTGCCATGAGCGGTTGGAGCCCATCGACAGCCCGACGCAGCCGATGCGGTTCGGGTCCACTTCCGGCAAGCCCTGCACAAACTCGGCACTGCGGATATCGTCCCACAGGTTCGTCCCGGCCCAGGTCACGCCCAACTGCAGCAGGTTCGCCGCCAATTGCTGTTGGGCCTCGTATTGGATCCCCTCCTGCCGGCCACGATCGCCCCAGAACAGCACGTCAATCGCCAACACCACATAGCCCCGCTCAGCCAGGCGGTCGCCGATCCATTGGCCGCCATAGTATTTGTTGACCCAGTCCGTCGCGTCGGCCAAACGTGCGCCGGAAACGCCAAAGGGTTTTACTACCTTCTCCTTGCCGATCGAAAAATGGGCGCCGTGGTCGTGCAAGGCCACCACCGCCGGGAAAGGCCCCAGACCTTTCGGAACCAGCAGGTAGGCGCCTATCCGATTGTCCGCGGAGATATTCAGGGACAGCTTGCGAGCCTGGTAGCTGCCACGGTCTTCGGTGGCCAGCACCTGCGTCTCGTAAGGCGCTTTCGGCGGACGACTCGACAAGGTTTGAAGTAACGCCTCGCGCGCCTGAACTCGCCACAGGTCAAAGGGCAGGCTGGATGCGGGCCAGGCCAGCGGAAACTGCAGGCGCCGTAACAGAGCCTCGTGTTGGCTGGGCAAGCCGGCCCGCATCCCGTACAGGTCCACTCCGGACTCGCCGCGGCCCGCAGCTGGCAGGACCTGCTTCCAGCGAGCGACGTCGCGCTCGATACCGCGCGCGCAGATCGTCCAACGAGCCTCGTACGAGATACGCGTTCACGCGCAGCGTCGTCGGCCCGTCCTTGCGCAGCGGCACGCCACCCTGCGAATGCAGACAGCGGTGCGACGGTCCCGCATTACTGCAGATGCACGTCGAATACTCCGCCGCCGTGCCGGCCACCCAGACCCCATCCTTGCTCGTACAGGCGATCAAGGCATGATCTGGGCGCGGCGATTGGATCGTCTTCCAGCCGCTCTCTGCCATGGCCCCACTCATTTCGGGAGAATCGTTTCCCCGGATGTGCAGAAAGTTGCGCGGCGTGCCGCTGTTGCACGAGTCAAGGTGGACCCATTTCCCGTCGGAAACAAACCACAAGCGGCTCATGAGGTCCGCGTCTTCCCCTTCAAACACGCCGTTCTTCATTTGCTGACACGGACCAATTCCCAGATGGGCAGGCACGTCGATCCCTGGCTTCGGCCAGACCGTATACGCGCATTCCACGTAGTCGACGTGAGGAGTAAACGTCGCCGTAAACGTCGCCTCGGGTCGGTCGACGCTGTACCAGACAGCGCCCGTCGCCGCATCGTTGCTCCAATTCAAGGCCATGCCGCCCAGTTCGTCGGAACTGTAGCCCAGGTGGGGAAAGGTGACCCATTCCGGCCCCCACAGTGTGAACCCGACGTTCGCGTCCTCCGGACGTTCCATGCGCAGAAAGGCGCCGACGGATTGCGGGGTCAACTTGATCCGGCGGTCGACGGTGCGAGCCAGGACCTGCGCCATTTGCGGTGTGGTGTAAAACAAACGCTCCGCTGGCCGGTGCGCCAGGTAGTATTGCAGGACCTCTTCGAAATGCACGATGCCTTCCGGCGGTGCCGCGCCGACGTCGACATGACCTTCCGTATAGTCCCGCGCCGGATCGCGGTCGGCCGCTGCCTGGTACAGATCGTAAATCGTGGTGCCCTCGGGCAGAGCGCCGGCGTTGCGTTCCCACCCTGTCAATCCGCTGAAGAATCCGCCCGTGCGCGCGAAGCACATCACACGACCCTGCAAGGTCCGTTCGATCGCGTCCAGCAGCGAGTCCACGTTTTCGCCGCGATTCTCCAGGGCGGCCGCTGCCCGTGCCAACTGCACAGCGTGCTCCATCCCTTGACTGCCGATCACGTAAGAACTGCGTGGATGCGGATAGCGCCAGCCGCCCGTCGGGTCCTGCGACTCCGCCAGGAAGTCCGCCACCGCACGCACCACGTCGCGCAGTTTGGATTCATCGGGGTACTCACCCAACAGCCACGGCAAACCTGCCAAGCCATAGCCGATGATATAGGGCTTGGCATACCCGGTCCTCAGGCCGCGTTGGTCGTCGTCAATGAACGAGCCGTCCGCGACGATCGGTTTGCCCCCTGGTCGAACAGGTCGCCCACTGACAGCTTTTCTCGCAGTTCTCGAAACAGCCGCAAAGCCTCGTCGCGATACATCGGGACTTTCGTGACACGGTACAGTCGCATGAAGTCCGTTACGTCTCCGATGTTCCGGCACTCACCCGTGTTCGCGTGAATGTGACTGCGGGCGTAGGCCACCTGGGCGGCCAGAGCCACGGCCATGCGGGGATCGCCGGTCTCTTCGTAGGCCAGGAAAAACGCGTCATAGCCCTTGGTGCAAAAATGTGAAGCCCAGTTCGTACGCCACATAAAGGAGTTGTCGCCCTGATGCGCCGTTTCACTCGCGGCAACCGCGTTGTTGTATCGGGTCCCACCAAAATCTTCCTTGTCGCCCCACCACAACGACAGGTCGTACATGTTGCTGCACCACAGCACTCCCACGTCGCGCAGCTCTCTGTCACCACTGCGCCAGGCTTCCTCGAAGATCGCCGGACCGTGGTTCAGCCGATTCATCCCGAAGGGGCTGGCCTGCGCATCCAACCCGGAGAAACCGGTCACGTTGCCGAAATCGTCCCCCAGCAGCATCGATTTCTTGATCGCCGCACGAGTGTAGGCACGCAAATCATGCAGCACCGGCCACAACGCGACCTCGTCGGCACCGCCCGTCGCGTACAACGCGTCAAGAGCTCCGGAATCCACCTGGGAGAGGACGGGCGATTCCAGCAAGGGACTCCGCCTCAGATGCGCCGGAGGTCCCAGCACAAACTCCGTCCGCCGCCACGCGGCCTCCTGGTAGGGAACCTTTTCGTCGGCCGTACAGCGCCGATACTGCAGCAAATGACTCGACGCGTCGGGACCCACCGTCACACTGCCCCGGCGTGTAAACGGCGCGATCGGGAACGTGACACCGACAGCGCCATCCACCGTTTGCAGCGTACACCCGCTGCCGTCCCGGAAGGCGTGCGGAGGAGTCTGGGCCCAGGCCAAACCATGAATGTCCCATCCAAGATCCGGCGCCGTCGCATCGCCGTCTTCCAGACGCTGCAGATGAGCCTGCACCGTCACAACACCCAACGAATCCACGTGCACTTCGATGATCCGAGGCCACGAAGCGTCTGGCACGAGCAAACGGGCCCATAGAAAATGCCGGCCGGACTCGATGAGTTCCGCGACCGGCGCCAACGACTCCGTCCGCTCCGGAACGATCAAACTCGCCGTCCAGGTCGGGCCATTTGCCGTGGTCACGGTGACCCTGTTCGGCGCCAGCGTGGCCGAGACATTCCCCAGCGTGTAGGTGACGTCACCCGCCATCGTGGCAGGCACCGCCGGCGAAGCGGCAGTCGCAGCGGCAGGCGGAGCGGGCCGCAGGGAAAGCGTCACATGATAGGGACGAAGCTCGGAAAATTCGAAAGGAAAGGTCACCATCCCGCGTCGCACGGAAACAGGTTGGCCCGGATGCACGGTCAGAGAACGCACGTCCGGCTCCACGTCGCGGCCTTCGCAGTGTGCCACGAGCCCCATGCCCTGCGGCAAGGCCCCCGGAGCAAACGGCAAAGACAGACGCACCAAGCCGACGCCCGTAACGTGGGGAGTGACGTCAAACTCCGGCAGGGCTCCGATACGCCCTTCACAGACCCCGCTCGGCTCCACCAGCGGCGGCTTGAACGAGAACCGGTCCAGCCAGCGTTGACCCGCCGCCTCGTCCGCCATCGCCCCGCCGCTCGCCGCCAGCACGATCGTCGCGATCACGCCCAGTTTCGTCAGCATATACCGCCCTTTCTCTTCAAGGTTTCGCACGACACCTCGCCGTGATTGTAGTGCAAAAATGGGGAGTCGCACATTTTCCTCGGCAGATTGCACAAGCTCGAGAGGTTGTTATACTGCCAAGGCCGTACATCAATGATGTGACAGATTTACGTCACTCAGCGACCCACGGCGGTCAGCATGGTTCGGCGCGAGCACTTTGCCTATTCTCCACCGTTTGCCGCGAGAATTGTACTACTCCCCTTAAGGCGAACCAATGTCACATAGCCTGTCACTTAAGAGCTTCGCGTGTTGGGTGGTCTTGGGAGCCGTCTGGAGCTGGTTACCCGGCGAGGCGGCAGAACCGCGAATCTACATCATGACAGATCTCGAAGGAGCGAGCGGTGTCTACAAGTTCGCCCAGACGCGAGAACCAGACCCGCAGCTCGGCGAGCGGGCGAAGGAGTACCTGATGGAGGATATTCGCTACGTGGTGCGCGGCTTGCGAGCGGGCGGTGCGACGGATATTCTGGTCGTTGACGGCCACGGATCACAGGCCTTCGTGCCGCATCTGATGGAACCGGGCGCCAAGTACTTGACGGGGCAGCCGCGTCCGGACGTCAGTTGGGGATTGGATGCGTCCTGCGCCGGTTTGGTACAGGTCGGGGCGCACGCGATGATGGGGACGTCTGACGGCGTGTTGTGTCACACGCAATCGTCGCGCAGCGAGAATCGTTATTGGTACAACGGCGTGGAATCCGGTGAGCTGGCTCAATGTGCGGCGATTGCCGGCCACTTCGGCGTGCCGCCGATCATGGTTACTGGGGACGAAGCGACTTGCCGGGAAGCGACCCAGTTCTTCGGCCCCGAGTGTGTGACGGTGGCTGTCAAACAGGGAGTGGCGCGCGAGGCCGCCGTGCTCTATCCCTTCGAAGAAACCCACCAAGCCCTGTACGAAGGAGCCAAACGAGCCATGTCCGTCATCGGCCGATGCAAGCCCTATCGGCTCACCGTCCCGATCCAGGCAAAGAAACAGTACCTGATCTTCGACGGGCCCAACGAAACAGGACGGCTCACGACCAAAGAGGGGACTATTGACGACGTGCTGAAGTTGTACGACTTCTGAACGCTTACGCAACAGGCGATGCCAAGGCACGCCGGACGGAGTCGTTCACGATTCCGTCCGGATGTGCCGCGCACCAAGGAATACACACCGTGTCGATGCTGAAGACTATCGTCGCATTCCACCTGACCGTCGCTTGCGCAGTGGGTGCATCGGCCGCCGAGTCACCGCTGGTCATTGAAAACCCGCATCTGTTGCTGCGATTCGACGCCGGGACAGGCGCCTGGACCGGCCTGGTCGACAAGCATGCGGGCGATGACTTGGTCGTCGCTGGCGCCGTGCCGGTGAGTGTTGCGCCCGCGCCGCCGCCCGTCCTGGACAGCGCCCAGGTTGCGCGGTCAGTCACCGCCGGACAGGCACTGGACCTGGCGGGAGAGTGGTTTTACACGCCGACGCCGTCCAAGACCGAAGCCCCTGCAGATTTTCTGCAAGGACGATTTGCCGCCGTGCCCTGGGTCTCGACGCCGGTACCGAGTCGGCGTGGTGCCGGTGACGATCGCTTGCACGATCGCGTGGGCGACTTCTGGTATCGACGAGAATTCCAGGTGCCAGCACTCTGGCAAGACGAGGAACTGGCGCTGGTCCTGGTGCTGTCGATGACTTCGACGAGGCGTGGCTCAACGGCGAGCGGATCGGTCGCACGGGTTCGGAGACGCCGCAGGCTTGGAAGACGCCGCGCATCTATCGGTTCGCAGCCCGGCAACTCCGGCGCGAAGGGCCAAACGTCTTGCTGCTGAAGGTGACCAATGGCGCCTTTGACGGCGGCATCGATGGTCCCGTGGCGTTGGGGACGGCCGCTCATTTGCTGGTGAAGCCGCCCGTTGCGCCACCACTGACTCGCCACGATGTCACGCGGGAAAACGGCGCAACGATACTTCGTATGACGGCTCCGGATGGCGATTACGAGTACCAAGCGGAATTCGCCCTCCCCGACGACCGCGCAGCGTTCACGCGCAGACTCTCGGTGAAGAATCGTTCCGCCGATGAGCAAGTTTTCCAGACCATGTTCTACGTGACGCCGCCGTTGATGGTCGGTGCAGACACGGCCGTGATTTTTCCCGGCAGCCTGCCGGTCGGCGACACGGCGCTGCTGAGCCTCGCCGACGGCACGTCGGTCCGCCCGCGCAGTTCGGAGCCACTGGCCCTGCTTTGGTCCGAGAGCCAACAACGCGGCGTGGGTGCCTGGTTCTTCTGCGAAGAAGAATTCGCTCCGGTCTCGGTGCGCCGCGCAGGAGCTGGTGCGTCCGTGGGCCACCGGCAGGATGTGATTATCCGCCTGCAGCCTGGCGAGTCGGTGACGTTGGGTCGGCAGTTTTTCTGGCTGGCGCGTGGTACGCGGGATGGGCGCTGAGCGGCGTCCAGGAGGCGTATCGCGCCGTGGGCCTGCAGGTCACGGCCGGAACGCTGGACGGACTGCGCGGCATGACGCTGTATTGCGGCCATCCGGGCGGCCCGCCGGAACTCGGATTCCGCCGCTATGGTGGGTTCCAAGCCTTGACGAATTACGTCCCCACGCTCGAGCGGATGCACATTGATCTGCTCTGGCTCTTGCCGACTTGGGATCACGGCGACGATCCGCGCTGGAACCTGTATTCTCCTTTCGACCACTTTCAGGTCGACAAACAGCTTGGCACCGCGGACGACTTGAAAGCACTCTCCAGCGCCTGTGCCGCGCACCACATCCGACTCATGTTCGACCTGGTCCCGCACGGTCCACCGGACTTCACGGTGTTGGCCAAGGAACACCCGGAGTGGGCGGCGCGGAAGCAGGACGGAACACTGCAGTACGAGTGGAACCAGTTGGCCTTCGATAATCATCATCCGGGATGGCAGGAATACATGCGCCGCGCTGCCGCCTGGAACGCCCGCGAATTCGGCGCGGTTGGCGCGCGCGTCGACTGTGCCGCAGGCGGTCCATTGAATTGGAATCCAGAAGTGACCAATCGTCCCTCGCTGTCCTCGCTCGCCGCGGGCCTCGGAATGAACCGGGCGATCCGTCAAGGCTACGCGACTGTCCATCCCGGCGTCGTGCTGCTGCCGGAAGAGTACACCGGCGCGAATGTCTTTTGCGGCGTCAGCGATTTGACCTACGACGCACAATTCTACTTCCTGCAGGCCGACCTGCTGACCGGCAACGCGCCGCCCGAGCAGTGGGCGCGATCGTTCCAGCAATTCCTGCACGATCAAGCGCTGACTCTGCCTCCCGGTGCGCTGAAAATGCGTTGGATCAGTAACCACGATACGGTCTCGTGGACTTTCCAGAAACAGCGCCCCGCGCTTGCGTACGGAGTGGAGCGCATGCGAGCGCTGCTGGCGTTGTGCGCACTGATCGAAGGCGTGCCGATGCTCTATCAGGGCGACGAGGATCCGGCCGTTTATGGCGGCCAGGGTGAATCGAGTGTGGACTTTCTCGCGCGCTGTATGGTCTGCGCAAACAGCTCGCTGCCTTGCGCGAGGGAACGGCGGACTATCGCTCGGTCCAGGCGACCGGCGGTGTCTTCGCATGCCTGCGCCAAATGGGCCCCCAGCAGGCGTTGGTGTTGGTCAGCTTCAATCCGAACGCGGTGGAAACGGAAGTCTCGTTGCCGCCCGGAGTGACGGGTCTGGTCCAGGATGCGTTTTCTGGTGAGCGATTGAGCGGGACCACACCGCTGCGCATCGCGATGGATCCCTATCAGACACGCGTGTTGACGCGCGAGTAATGTCCGAACCTGCACGTGGCCAAGACGGCCACACCTGATGGTTGCGGGCAGGTGCGGCCACTCTCTGGCGAGACGCGCTCAAGCGGAACGGAATCAGCGACTTGCTTTCAGCAGTCCCGTCAAGGCCGACTCGATCATGTCCTTGCGTGCCAGGCCGTCCAACCACTCCGCCGGAATCCCCGACTCACCCCAGAAGGCGCCCGCGAGTTGGCCGCAAATAGCGCCCGTTGTATCGGCATCGTCACCCAGGTTCACGGCCCGCAGCACGGCCTGCCGGAAATCCACGGCGTCAGAAAATGCCCACAACGCCGCTTCCAGGCTCGCCACAACGTATCCGGAACCTTGGATCTCAGGCGGTTGCCGGTTCCGAAAACTGCCACGGGCTACCGTGTCGATTTGGGGATGCAGCGATTCCAGCTCACACAGCTTCCGCAGCGGTTCCCAGTCGGGTGCCAGCACCTGGTCGCGATCGATGCCGTGCATCAATCCGCACAACACGACGGTCAAGTAGCGACAAGCCGACAGGCACTGAGGGCTGGCGTGCGTGGGCAGACTCGACTCAGCGGCCAGCATCGAGAGCTGCGCGAGCTGCCCTGGGAATAGGTCCAAGTACCAAATCGGGACCGGCGCGTAACCGCATGATGCAGCCATTGCCACTGGCGCGTTCCGACGGATCGCCAGATTCCTGCGAGTTTCCATGCTGGGCAAAACGACGGAGCGCCGAGGCGGTCGCATTGCCGATGTCGAAACACGTTCCATTGACCGAGTACGCGCCTTCCCGCCACCAACGCGTGTACCGTCGCATTTGATCCTGCAGATCCCACCCAACACTGGCCATACTGTCGGCCAGGGCCAGCGCCATGCTTGTATCGTCCGTCCACTGGCCGGGATCCAGTCGGTGTGGGCCTCCGGCTCGGTAACCGGTCACGAGCTGAAAACTCCCCGGCCGCCGGAACTCGACGGCCGCTCCCAGCGCATCACCGATGGCCAGGCCCAGCAGTGTTCCACGTTTTCGTTCGTTGACGTTCATCGATCTTCGCCTGTGGGTAATGTGCCCCATTCGCCTGCCACGCAGAGGCCATGATAGGAACCTGCTGCTTCTTCGAGAAAAACACAAATGAGTCTGCCTCATTTCTCCCGGCGGGACGGCAATCGCAATAATCGAAACCCGCAGGACCGAACGACAAGCAGCGAAACAACCACTGCTATTGCCTCCGTCGCTGTGGCGGTCATCCAAATCAATTCAAACCCGGTTGAAGCGTTCCGGCCGAAGCAGTAACCTGCGCAGGCTCCCACAGCTACCGTGCCAACCCCATAAACAACAGCATGTCTCGTAGCCAGCACAAACCACACGGGCATCACTCCGACGACGGCACACACAACAGCAACTGGTAGAATGTCGAGAAATATCTCACCGCCAGAGAAGTAGTGTTGTACGGCCTTCCCGAAGGAAACAAGGCAAGCGACGACGAAGGTCAAGGTCATCAAATGACGGATGTGGAACTGGATGCGATTCGCTGAATTAGCGGGCGAAGATTCCAGTTGAATGCGCACTCGAAAAAGACGGACGGTCGATAGGACCATCGTCACAAATGCGGTAACCACGACAACAAGGAGCGAGAGTCCAAGATCGAGATCGTCGAAGCCCACTCCCAGCAAAGGCACGAGGCAGGCGATGCCGACAATTACACCGAACAGTCTTTTCCTCCAGCTGCTTGCTCCCAGACTGCCCCAGACACCTAACAGAATTGCTTGGCTGAAAACAATACCGAAAAGTACTGGCTCCGACAGCGCGGGACTAACAGAATGGTGGGGAACGAAGTGTGCCACCAAAGCCGCGGTCAGCCCAACAACGACGTGCCCAACAACCAGCCAGAAGATTCTCTGGCGGGGACACGTGGGTGCGAAAGTTCGTATGTTGTCGGGAAACATAACGTCCATGAGTCTACCTCATTTTTCGCAAGCTGGTTAGACGTAAGTAACTCTGCCTCGTTTGTCACAAGCTGGTTAAGGTGCGGCTTTGTGCAGCCTGCCAAGAACGAGGCCGACTTGGAGTGGTGAAAGGCCGGTAGAAACGGCCCTGGTGATCGTTTTGATATCTGTTCCATCCGTGAGCCTCTTCGCATCGACGGTTCACCTCTTTACCGCGAAGCGGTTACATCCCGCAGCCCAGGGTCGCCGCGTGAGCGGCGCACCCTGGGTTACCGGTTCCCATCCATCCGATACGCCGAAGGCGTTTCACAAGGGTGCAGTTTCACAAGGGCTCAGGGCAAACGGATCGTCGTCGTGGTCAGCTGTCAAACCCCTTCGGGGTATCGTGGCCGGTTGTCGCCCGTTTCCCAGGGTGGCGCGGCTGCGCCGCTTGCCCTGGGCTGCGGGATGTAACCGCTTCGCGGTAAAGAGACGGGCAGTCAATGCGAATTGGCCCATCAACGGAACAGATTTCGCAACTGCAACCGGCTCAGACCTACCCGGCTCTCACCTTCCCAAGGCAGACTCATTTCTCCGCCTGTTGCCCCACCACTCTGCAGGGTGTTGGTGCGTGATTGATTCGCGGGGGTGAATGCGCGATACTGGCGACAGCTGCTCAGCAAGAGCTGCGATTCTTACATCGATTCACAAGGAGCTGCACATGGTCCGGTCATTGCTGTCGGCTGTAGCGGTGTATCTCGTCTGTGTGGAAATGGCAGTAGCCAGTGACACCTTGCTGAAAGACTACATCAGAGACTTCGCCGGGCGTTGGGTCTGCACAGGTGTCGTGGACCAAGATATCGAAGGCATCTGGAAGAAAGGGGACACGCTCAAGTTTTCGGCTGTGAACACTCCGACTGCCGACCAGAGCGGCATGCACTCCCAGTGGCAGGCTGACAAGGATGGCAAGGCTGTCGTCACGGTCCAGGGAATCACTGCGTGGGACCCCGACAAGAAGTGCATCCGATCTGTGGGCTTCGCAGCACCAGGCCTGATTTCGGAGGGGACGATTTCGAAAGATGGAGACAGGTGGATCAACAAGAGCGTGGTGACGTTTCCGAATGGTTCAAAGACAACCGCGACCGTGACCATCAGCATTTCCGATGCCGGCAAGACGCATACGCATGTCTCGACGAAGCGTGTAGATCAAAAGGGCGCCGCGATGCCCGACGCGACGCACGTATGGAAGCAGATCAGTCAGAATCGTGAAATCCTCGAGAAGCATCTGGGCTGGCTGATTGGCACTTGGACAGCCAAGGCGGATACAGCGGAACAGGGACCGGTGGATGTTGAGGCCGTGTTCAGCTGGATTGCGGGTGGTGAGGTGATCACACTGAACCTGAAATTTGGCGAATGGGAAGGTCTCAGCATGATCTTTTTCGATCCGTCCGACGCCACGATCAAAATGTGGGGCGCGAATTCATCGGGGGGAAATGGCCAGGCCGTCATGCGTGTCGAGAATGGTGAACTTGTCTGGACCAATACCGTGTATGACGGGAACGGGAAAAAGACGGTAAGTGACTTCTCGTACGTCAAGACAGACGACAAGACAATGTACGTGAAGTACGTTGACGAGGTCGATGGCCAGGAGAAGCAGATGCTCAACACGAAGAAGTAGGCTCCGGGCCGTGGGCCGCAACCAAGAAGTCGCATGTGAGCAGCTGCGGATCACCTTGCCCGATGGCTGGCAGGATGTGAGAGGCGTCAGACGTTCGGGAAAACGCCACAGAATTCTTCGTTGCCTCCGAGCACGCAGCATCCACACGCGAAATCGCAGCCGCGCAAAAAGAAATCGAAGAAGCGGCGGGGCGGTCAAACCGGTCATAAGAAACACAAACGGGCCCTGATTCCCACTGGCGACTGTGATGCCGTCGTTCCATTCAAACCGAGTTACTGCTGACGGCCTACTACCGTCAGAGCGAGCGGCGTACGGCAAAGTTCTTGGAAACGCTGCTCGGTCAGCCGTGTTCGACAGCATTGATCCTCAAGATGCAGACACAGGTAACGGCTGCCGTGCGCCCCGCGTACGAGGAACTGGCGGCCGCACTGCCACGGGAAGAGCATATCAACGCCGACGAAACACCGACCAGGGAAGAAAACGGAAAGGCCTGGCCGTGGACCTTCGTGGCCCGGCTGTTCACAGTACGTTCGTTGGCATATGTCAGGAACTGTACAAGCATCGCGACTGGATGTGGACGTTTGTCCGTTGTCCAGGTATAGCCGTCAGCAAGATTGCAGCGACATTGTTCCCATGATCACGCAATGTCATTTAGCCGCGGCGCACAGGCCTGAGGCAACTTCCTCGGTAACCCGAATGAATGGCGTTGCGCTGTCTGTTGTGTGTTGCTGGCGGGGCAGTGAAATACGGGCTCTTGGGGCGTCGAGCCAGCGAGTCTGATTTCATGGTCTCAGATTCGCTATCGCTCTTGTTTTTCATGGACGCGCAATGGACTGCCAACAGCAGACACTGCCCAGACTCACCGCCTGCTATCGCCTCAGTCGCCAGGGAGTCATTGCGGACGGGCGAAACCCATGTTGTTGATAGAACTGCCTGCGCCCAGTGATTATCGTGGTCCGTGAGCAAGGTAATGCGTCGGACTCCCATCCCCCACGCTTCGTCGATGGCTTGCTGGAGAAGTCGTGATCCAATGCCGTGCGATCGATGATCTGGATGGACCACCATATCCTCCAGCCAGGCTGCGACCGCCCCTTCGGCCGTGCTGACCGTCAGCAACAGACTGACCATCCCGACGACACGACCATCTATCCGAGCGACGAAGATCCGCCCAAGTTGCGGATTATCCAAAATCAAGGTCGAGACCGCGACACTGCTTCTCCCGGTCCGGCGTAAAATCGGCTTCCTGTTCGAAACAGGAACTCCAACAACTTCGCCATCGCAGGCATATCTGCGTGCGTGGCCGCATCCACGAACAGCTTCACGCGACCTCCTGAGCGAGTAAGATCAGCTGCCGCAACGACAGCGATTTCTTGTGACGTTCGGCGTTCGACCGGACGAGTGTCAACAGTGACGTCAACTGACTGGCGGTGACTTCCACTCCCTGGGTCTCCAGCGCATGCCGCAAGGTGGCTCGTCCCGAATGTTTTCCGATGACGATGCGACTCCCGCGGCGACCAACCGATTCCGGTGTGAACGCCTCATAGGTGCTGGGGTCGCGGAGCCAGCCATGCACATGGATGCCCGACTCGTGACGGAAAGCGGCTCGACCCGTTATGGGCTTGCTCTCAGGAATGGGACGACGCGAGGCGCGGGCCACCAGCGCGGCGAGCGAACGCAGGTGGTCGACGTTCGATTCCGCAGGATTCTTCCTGAGACACGTGCATGGCCATAACCACCTCTTCCAGCGGCGCGTTCCCCGCGCGTTCTCCCAGTCCATTCACGGTGACATCGGCACTGACCACCCCCGCGGTCCGCGCGGCCAGTGTATTGGCTGTCGCCATTCCCAGGTCGTTATGGGCATGAAACCCCAGCGGCAGTTCCGGTAAGCTTTGCCGCAACTTGGTGATCGATCGCTTGGACCTGAAACGGATTCCAGACACCCACGGTGTCCGCCAACCGAAGACGATTTACGTTCAATTCCGCAGCGACAACCGCGGCACGCAGCAGAAACGCTTCCTCGCCGCGTGACGAGTCCTGCAATCCCACGGAAATGAATGCGAAGTTCCGGCGACCATATTCCACCAGAGATGCCATGCGGTCCAGCACCCAGGACTCGGTCCGCCGAAGACTCCTCAGGTGCGATGCGGATCCCGGCAGCGAAAGGTGCAGACCGTCGACTCCGCTCCGCGCGGCCGCATCGACATCCTCGATTCGCGCCCGGCACCAGGCCGTGAGGCGACACGGCAAGCCCAGTCGCACTATTCCTTGAATGGCCTGCACCTCCTCGTCGCCCATGGCAGGCGTTCCACATTCGATCTCGTGGACGCCGGCTGCAACCAGCGCCGCAGCAATGTGCTGCTTCTCGCGAGCGGTAAAGGCCACGCCCGCCGCCTGTTCGCCATCTCGCAGCGTCGAATCGACCAACCAGAACTTGGCACAGCTCTCACGCATGGCTTACGGCAACAACAGGTCTTCGACCGGTTGGTCCTGCTCCAACGCATCCAGAATCTCGTCAACTCGTTCGTCCGTTACCTCCGCATACCACCAGCCCTGCGGATAGACGACCAAAACCGGCCCACGTTCGCATACGTTCAGGCAACTGGTCGTAGAGACCACGGCGTCGAGCCCCCGATCGGAAACCTCTTCGTGCAGCTTTGCCAACACTTCTGGAGCGTGTTTGCGATTGCACGAACCCTGCGGTTCACCATTGACACGAAAACTGTTGCAGAGAAACAGATGGTACTGGGGCTTATGCATGCGAGTGCAACTCCTGCGACAAATCATCGTCGCCCTGGTGTGCGTTGGGACCAATGCAATCACGAACAGCCTTGCCCGTTACCCGAGCAGCCGGAACCGCAACGGAACTGGACGCGGAGCGGAGCTCGCACGGGAACTCCGCGAAAGGCCGCGTCCAACCCTTCTTCAATCAGGCCCTCCATGAGCACAACGCGAATCCCCTCTTGCGTGAGCACCGAACTGGGCGAGTTGCCTGCTCCGGCCGTGAGCAGCACTCGGCAATCCTGCAGCGTGCGAGCGAGTTCGCGCCAGCGTTCGGCGCCACCTCCCATGGGAGGTGTCGGTCGGCTCTCCAGACAACGAAACCCCGATTCGTCGCGCGTGTAGATGGCCAATTGCGACGCGGCTCCCAAGTGTTCATTCACCAGTACGCCTTCGCGTGTGGCCACGGCCACGTACGGACGTGCCTGTTCCGGCTTCAGCGGCAGACTGGCAAAGTGAGTCAGCGCGGCGTTGGTCGCTTCCTGATTCGCCTCACCCAGAACTCCCGCAGCGTCCGCCCGGCACCGAGTGCAATGGGTCATGACGGGCAGATAACGCCCCACCACCTCGCGTAACTCGGCGATCACTTGCCCCGAGGGCTGAGGAATCTCCTCAAACTCGGTTCCCTCCACCGGGTACAGAGGTACGCAATTGATGATGTCCGCCCCCAGTTCCGCCACCGTCTTCGCTACCGCCTGCACGTGCGTATCGTTGATGCCGGGAATCACGATCGAGTTGATTTTGACCACCACACCATCAGCCTTGAGCGCTCGAATGGACTCGAGCTGTCGTTGCAGCAGCAGTTCGGCCGCGGCCATCCCACGATAGGTGCGACTGCCAAGCCGGACCCAGGCATAGATCTGGGCGCTGATCGCAGGGTCCACCGCATTGATCGTGAGCGTGATATGACTCACCTGGAGATCGGCAAGTTGTTCGGCATACTCGGGCACACACAGTCCGTTCGAGGCCACACAGAGTAGCATCTCCGGGTATCGTTGACGCACACCCTGCAGGGTCTCAAGGGTCGCTGCCGCGTTGGCGAAGGGATCTCCGGGGCCAGCGACGCCCACTACGGAAATCCGCGGGTCTCGCGTGACTGCGTCGTCCAGATAGTGAAGAGCCTGGCTCGGCGACAGAATTGAGCTCGTCACGCCCGGCCGGCTCTCCTGCACACAGTCATATCCTCGTCGACAGTACTTGCACTGGATATTGCACAACGGAGCAACCGGGAGATGAATCCGGGCATGGGTTTGGCGAACCGCATGGTTAAAACACGGATGACGGCGTACGTCCAACGTCATAGCCAGCCTCCCCGACTGTCTCCAGAATTCAGCAGTATCCCTGCCCACCACTTCGCATTCACATGTACGCATAACCGATCGGCGACTCGTCCTGCGCCGCACCCAGCAGCGCATTGGTGAGTCGGTCGAACAGTTGCTGCGAACCCTCGTAGTCGAGGTGCAGCATCCGCGGTCCATCCACTCGATCGTGAATCGGGAAGCCAACGCGCACCAAAGGTATCTTCAGATCGCGAGACAACGTGTACCCTTTGCTGCTCCCGATCACGATTTCGGCGTTGGCTTGTTCCGCCGCAGCCCGCAGATTCACGAAGTCGGTGCCGACCAGCGTGGTGACCTGCGTGCGAGTTTTTCCCAGTACGTGGGTCAGCCGTTGTCGCAGTTGTGTGTCGACGCTGCCGGTGGCACACACGACCGGTACCATACCGATCTCAGTCAGGAACGCGGCCATCGACAACACGAACTCCGGTTCCCCATAGAGAACGGCCCGTCTGCCGAACACGTACTTGTGGTTGTCCACGTAGGCATCAATGAGGCGACCGCGGGCCGCAATCGACTCAGCCGGCACAGGGCGTTTGGCCATAGCCGACAACACCTCCCATAAGCAATCCGACTGTTGCACGCCAATCGGGAATGGAAGTCGGTGACTGGGTACGCCGAACTGCTCTTCCAGAAACTGGCCCGCCGAGCGTTCGCGGGTGGAACCGAGCCCCAGTTCAATGGTGGCCCGGGCACCACTCATCTCGCGGATTTCCCGCAGCGGAGTTCCTCCGGCGGGCAGAATCTGATACTCGGACCAGGCCGGCGCAGCCAGCGTCTCGGAATAGTCCGGCAACAACGTGGCAGTCAGCCCGATGTCGCGAAAGGTGCGCTTCAGCATGCGCAGATCGGCTGGCGACACGGCCCCCACGATCAAGTTGACGCGATCATGCTTGTCGGTCGGTTCTGCCAGGGTCTCCACAATGGCCCGCAGTGCCGCCTGATATCCTTCCGCGTGCGTCCCCGCGTAACTCGGAGTCGCCACGTGCACCAACGCCGGTCCGTCGGGTCCCAACTGTCGCCTTACCGCCCGCAGATGGGCTCGCACATCGTCGCCGATCGTCTCCGACAGGCAGGTTGTGGCGACACCGACCATGTGCGGATGATACTGCCTGATCACGTTCTCCAACGCCACACGCAGATTGGCTTCGCCGCCAAATACGGCGGCCTGCTCGTCAAAATTCGACGAGGCGATATCGATCGGTTCCTTGAAGTGGCTGATCATGTAACGGCGGATGTAGGTAGCACAGCCCTGCGAACCATGCAGCAAGGGGACCGTCTGCTCGACACCACGGAAGGCCAGACAGGCACCCAGCGGCGCGCACAGCTTGCAGGTGTTCCGGGCGGCAGTTGCGACAGCCAGCTCAGCGCTCATCACTTGCCCTCTCTCGCTCGGCGTCGTGTTCCGACGTCGTTCGCGGAATCCGGGTCGCTTTGCGCGGCGTCAACCGCCACACCGGACTCATCAAGGTGCGGTGCACCTCGCGGGCGAAGTTGACCATCCCCTGAAAGCCGGCCAACGCCTCTTTGCGCTCGTGGTTGTGGTCGCAGAATCCGAGTCCCAACTTGTACGCGATCGGCCGCTCCTTGACGCCGCCGATCAACAGATCGACATCCTTTTCCTGCACGAACTTGGAGAGCTCGAGCGGATTGGCGTCGTCGATCAGCACGGTTCCTTCGTCGCACAGCTCACGCAGCAGTTCATAATCCTGCTTGTCACCGGTCTGCGAACCGACGACAACCGTCTTGATGCCGAGCGTGCGCAGCGAACGGACGAGCGAAAAGGCCTTGAAGGCACCTCCCACATAGACGGCCGCCCGCTTGCCTTCCAGGTCTTCGCGATAACGCCGCAGTTCGGGCAGGATCGCAACCGTTTCGTCGTAGACCAGTTGGCGTGCACGCCCCTGCATCTCCTCGTCACGGAAATGCTCGGCGACGTCGTACAGCGACTTGGCCATGTCTTCGATGCCGAAGTACGAGACTCGCAGAAAGGGAATACCGAATCGCTGTTCCATCGCCCGCGCCAGGTGAATCATGGAACCCGCGCACTGCACCACGTTGAGCGCCGCACCGTGAGCGCGTCGAATCGCATCCACTCGCCCGTCGCCGGTGATAGTCGCCACCACCTCGACACCCAGCCGCTCGTAGTAGTCGCGGATCATCCAAGTCTCGCCCGCCAGGTTGAAATCTCCCAGGATGTTGATGCTGCGGTGCGCTGATTCCCTCGGTTGAACCGGTGCCGACGATCCGCATCAGGCAGTCGCAGGCCGCCTTGTAACCGTCCTTCTTGGTACCCTTGAAGCCTTCGCAGTCGACCGGCAGCACGGGAATGCCGCACTCTTCCGACACGCGTCGACAGACGGCACCGACGTCGTCGCCGATCAGGCCCACGATACAGGTCGAGTAGACGAACGCGGCCTTGGGCTGGTAATGCGTCGATCAGTTCCCGCAGGGCCCGATAGAGCTTCGTCTCGCCACCGTAGATGACGTCCGTTTCCTGCAGATCCGTCGAGAAGCTCATCCGGTGCAGCTCGGGTCCGGACGAAAGAGCCCCGCGAATATCCCAGGTGTACGCGGCACAGCCGATCGGGCCATGCACCAGGTGAATCGCATCGCAGATCGGGTAGAGCACGACACGCGATCCGCAGAACACGCACGCACGCTGACTCACCGAACCGGCCAGGCTGTGTCGGTCGCAGGCCATTTCCATGGCCGCATCCGCTCCGGTCTCGTGGATCTGTGCCTGCCGGCCCGTTAAGATGTCGATCATCGCCGCACTTCCTTTCGTCGCCTGCCGGATTGATCACAACGACTACATCACCAGTTCGAATCCTTCCTCCCGACAGGTGCGATCCTGCTGATCCAGAATGGCGTTCAGGATCATCTCCAACAGGCGGATTCCGCCGCGATAGCCCACGGTGGGAAAGTACGAATGCCCGACGCGGTCGAGGATCGGGAAGCCGTGCCGCACGAACGGAATGTCCTCATCCCGCGCGATGTACTTGCCATACGTGTTGCCGATCAGCAGATCGACCGGTTCCTGTTTGATCCACTGGTGCATCAGGAACATGTCGGCACAGGGCCCCTGCTCGATCTTCACATCCGCACCACGGTCTCCCAACGCAACCCGCGCGCGTTCCATGAACCGCTTGCCTGGTGTCCCGGTCACGATGTACACCGGCCGCATATCGAGATCGGTCAGGAACTCGACGAGCGGCACAAGCTGATCCGGATCGCCCCACAAGGCGACTCGCTTGCCGTAGAAGTACTGGTGCATGTCGGTGATCAGGTCGATCAGCCGTCCTCGTTCTTCCGTGATCTCGGGCGGCACCGTGACGCCGGCGACTTTCCGCAGCGTGTTGATGAATCGATCGGTGGCCCGCAAGCCAATCGGCAGTTCCAGGACGCGGGCCGGCACCTGGAATTTCGTCTCCAGCAACCGGGCGGCCGGTTCCGCAGCGTGCGGTCCCAACGCGAAGGTTGCGTGACTCGCGCCGGTCTGTCGCAGCTGTTCGATGGTGACGCCACCCTTGGGATAGAACACGTGCTTTCCGGTCTGCGGAGCATCCAGCACGTCCGACGTGTCGGGAAAGACGATCGCATCGACACCAAGGTGGCGAACCAGTCGTTTGATTTCTCGCATATCCGCCGGTTCGACCCAGCCGGGAATGACGTTGATCGTCGCCGACTTCTCGCCCGCCGTGGCGAAGTACTCGACCATGCCGCGGACCATGGTCGCAAAGCCGGTGACGTGCGAGCCGACATAGCTGGGCGTGTTGGCGTGGATCACGAACTTGCCCGGCGGGATCTTTCCCTCGTCGCGGGCTTTCGTCACGATCTGCGGAATGTCGTCGCCGATCGTCTCGGACAGGCAGGTCGTGTGGACCGCGATCACGTCGGGATCGTAGACCGCGAAGATGTTCTGAATGGCCTGCAGCAGGTTCGCCTGGCCGCCGAACACCGACGACCCTTCGGTGAACGAACTGGTGGCGGCCATCACCGGCTCTTTGTAATGGCGGGTCAGCGTGCTGCGATGATAGGAGCAGCAGCCCTGCGAGCCGTGGCTGTGCGGCAGGCAGCGATGAATGCCCAGCGCCGCGTACATGGCGCCGATCGGCTGACAGGTCTTGGCCGGATTGACGGTCAACGCCTGACGCGGTTGCACGTCGGCGGTAGTATGTCGTAACAGCATGAACTTACTCTCATATTACAGCGAGGGATCGCGGCGTCAACTTCGCACACAGGACGCCTCCAGGGCCGGTTCCAGCCGGTTCCACGGCGCTTCGATCATGGACCAGATGCGCGTGTTGACCATGCGGTCGATGTCGCGGTAGAAGTTGGCCGCACCCTGGAAGCCGGCGTAGGGCCCGCCGTAGTCGTAACTGTGCAACTGCTTGCTGGGCACGCCCATCTTCTGCATCACGAACTTCTCCTTGATGCCCGCGCAGAACACGTCGGGCCGATACAGTTCGATCAGACGTTCGGTCTCGTAGTGGCTGATGTCGTCAATGACCAGGGCCTTCTCGGACATGTCGGGCATCATGCCGTCGTAGTCCTTGAAGCGGTACCCGGCCGACTGCAGGCGTTCGGCGGCCTGTTCGCTGATTCGACTGCGGAACATCTCCGGATCGGGTTCCACTTTCAGTTCCTCGATATTGCGGCTGTCGGCGTCGACCTTGATCGAGGGAAGCACGCGCGGCCCTCGTAGTCGTCGCGATGGGCGAACTCATAGCCGGCCGCGACCGTCTCCATGCCGATTTCCCGAAACAGCTCCTGGTAGTGATGGGCCCGGCTGCCGCCGACGAAGAGCATGGCCCGCTTGCCCTCGCAACGACGTGCGCACTTCCTCCCGGACCTTGGCCACCTTCGCCAATTCCTCGGCAATCACGTCTTCCGTCTGCTGCATCAGCTCATCGTCGCCGAAGAACTGGGCGATCTTGCGGAGCGACTTGGCCGTCGCCTCGGCCCCGATGAAGTTGACCTTGATCCAGGGGATGCCGTATCGCGTCTCGATCATGTCGGCCACGTAGTTGATCGAGCGATGGCACATGACGCAGTTCAGGTCGGCCGTGTGGGCGTTCTCGAACTTGTCGATCGTCGAATTGCCGCTGAAGGTCGCCACCAGCGTGATGCCGCAGCGTTCCAACAGGTCCTCGATCACGAAGGCGTCGCCGCCGATGTTGTATTCGCCGAGCAGGCCGAAGCGGAACTTGCCCGGCCCCACTTCGTTGTTCCTGCCGATCACGTGCTTGAACAACTGGTTGTTGGCGATGTGGTGGCCGGCCGACTGGCTGACGCCCTTGTAGCCTTCGCAGCTGAAGGCGAAGACGTTGATTCCCAGCTTCTCCTTCATCTCCGGGTGACCGCGTGGACATCGTCGCCGATCAGTCCGACCGGGCAGGTGGCGAAGACGGCGATCGCCTTGGGATGAAACAGGTCGTAGGCTTCCTGGATCGCCGCCCGGAGCCGCTTCTCGCCGCCAAAGATGATGTGCTCCTCCTGCATGTCGGTCGAGAAGCAGTAGGTAATGAAGTTGTCGTGCTCGTCGGTCGGGGTGTGGGTCTGGTTGCGGCGCGTGAGCCAGGAATAGAAGCCGCAGCCGATCGGGCCGTGCGTGATGTTGACGATGTCGCGGGTCGGCCCAAGCACCACACCTTTACAGCCGGCGTAGGTGCAGCCGCGTTGGGTGATGATGCCGGGCGTGGTCCGCACGTTGGCGGCGATCGGCAGCGGGCTGCCATCGTCCTGTCGTTCGTTGACAAGCACCTGTTGCGCCCGCTTCCGCGCCACCTTGGACGGGTAGATCTGCAATAGTTCCTGCCGCACGTCCGCGGCTTGGCTCTGTTTCTGGGACGCCATGATTATCTCCTCGTCAGGCCAACGTTTCATCCAATGCCGCGTCACCCGCTTCGCCGGTACGGACGCGTACCGACTCCGCGACCGGCATGACAAAGATCTTGCCGTCGCCCGGATGGCCGGTCTGGTTCACCTCGATGATCGTCCGGACAACGGACTGCACCAGATCATCGGGAACGACGATGTTCAGCAGTCGTTTGGGAATCAGCTTCGGGCCGGGTGCCAATTGCACGATCGCTTCTTCGCACCCTGCTTCGGCCCCTTTCAGCAGCAGGTAGTCGACCTTGCCGCGCCCGCGTCCGATCACGCGGCGGGCGGTGAACGAGACGACTCCGGCCTCGGCCAAGGCCGCCTTCGTCTGGTTCATCTTGTTCATGCGAATGACCGCCATGACTTCCTTCACGGGTGGGTTCCTTGTCTTGCGGGGCCTTCAGGTGGCGGCCGGTTCACGGGCCACCGAAGCGATGTCTTCACGCGTCGCCGGTCCGTACCGTGTACACTTCGTCGACCGGCGAGACGAAGATCTTGCCGTCACCGAACTGCCCGTTTGGCGCGGTGCGGGCGGTCTTCATGATGACGTCGATCACGAAGTCCTTGTCCGCGTCGTTGACGACGGTCATCACGAGTTCCTTGGGCAGCTCGTCGTAGGTGACTTCCCCCAGCCGCATCCCTTGTTGCTTGCCGCGGCCGTAGACGTCCATCTTGGTGACGGCCGGAAAACCGGCCTCCATCAAGGCGGCCAACACCGCTTCCGACTTCTCCGGACGAATGATGCTTCGGACCATGATCATGAATGGGCTCCTTCAGATAGGCACAATGTTCGGATCGCACGGCGTGTCCAGCGACAACGCGATGCACGGGAGACGTTACCCGCTTGAATAGCGAGTTACTGGGATGTGCGTGCTCAGGCCGCAGCCAAGCCGTATTCCATGAGCAGGCTTTCCAGCTCCGGGATCGACAGCGGCTTCGGAATCACAAACATGTCATTCTCGTCGATCGCCTGCGCCAGCTTGCGATATTCGTCGGCCTGCGTGCACTGCGGATTCCACTCGATGACCGTCTTCTTGTGGATCTCCGCCCGCTGCACGTCGTTGTCGCGGGGCAGGAAGTGGATCATCTGCGTCCCCAGCTGGCGGGCGAACTCTTCGATCATCTCGCGTTCGTTGTCCACGCGGCGGCTGTTGCAGATCAGTCCGCCGAGCCGTACGCCGCCGGCTTCGGCGAACTTCACGATACCCTTGCAGATATTGTTGGCCGCGTACATGGCCATCATCTCGCCGGAACAGACGATGTAGATCTGTTCCGCCTTGCCTTCGCGGATCGGCATCGCGAATCCGCCGCAGACCACGTCACCCAGCACGTCGTAGAAGATGTAGTCGAGCTTGTGTGACTCATGGTAGGCGCCAAGTTGCTCCAGCAAATTGATCGAAGTGATGATGCCGCGTCCGGCGCACCCGACTCCCGGCTCCGGCCCGCCCGACTCGGTGCACCGACAATTCCCGAATCCCTCTCGACAAATGTCTTCCAGATCGACATCCTCGCCTTCTTCGCGCAGCGTGTCCAGGACGGTCTTCTGCGCCAAGCCGCCGAGCAGCAGACGCGTGGAGTCGGCCTTCGGATCGCAGCCGACGACCATGACGCGGCGCCCCATCTCCGCCAGTGCCGCCACCGTGTTCTGAGTGGTCGTCGATTTGCCAATGCCGCCTTTTCCGTAAATGGCGATCTTCCGCATGGTACGGACTCCTTGATGTGTAGTAGTTTCGAATGCGTGCCAGTCTGTGTTCGAGCAGATCGCCTTGCGGCCACCGCTCGCAGCACCGCGACTTTCTACCATGGCAAGTGGCGTGCCAGACGTGCGCGACAAAAGGCAGAAGACGCGAGAATCGCAGAAACCTGCGGGATTCCTGCATCATTTGCTCAGCGAGAGCCGATCGGCCAATCGCGATGCCGACAGCTGGAGTAACAGATGTGTCATGCCGATCGTGCGTAGACGAACGACAGAGGCGTTCTAACTGTGGCCCAGTATGGAGTTGCGATGAGCGACAAGATTGTCACGCGTCGATCAACGCGGTGAACGGAATTGTGATCCCGCACTCTACTTGCTCTCGGAAGTGCGCCGCGTCTTGTCCAATCCGAGACGTTTGAGTTTGTAGCGCACCATGCGTTGTGTGATCCCCAGCCATTCCGCCATCTGTGCGATCTTCCCATCGCAGGACTTCATGGCATCGCTGATCAAGTCCCGTTCCAGAAGTTCCATACGCGCCCGGAACGCACCGCGGCTCTGACTGTCGTTCACGTCGGGCATCTGAAGCGTCGGCGGAAGATCCGTGCCGTGAATCACACCGTCTCGTGCCAGCAGGACTGCATATTCGATGCAGTTCTCCAGCTCACGCACGTTGCCGGGCCAGTGGTAGGCGAACATCATGTCGATCGCCGGCGTACTGATCCGCGTGACATTCTTCCCCATCTTCTTCGTGTACTTGGCCACGAAATGGTCGGCCAACAGGAGGATGTCGTCGCGCCGGTCGCGTAAGGGCGGCAGCGTGATCGGAAAGACATGAATGCGATAGTAAAGATCGCTGCGGAACTGCCCGGTCTGCGTGCGAGCCTCCAGATCCTGGTTGGTCGCAGCAATCACCCGCACGTCGGCCCGCACCGTTCGGTTACTGCCCACACGTTCATACTCGCGTTCCTGCAGCACTCGCAGCAGCTTGACCTGGATCGACGGAGAAAAATCGCCGATCTCGTCCAGGAACAAGGTTCCGCCTTCTGCTTCCTCCAACCGCCCGACACGGGCGAACAGCGCGCCGGTGAAAGCGCCCTTCTCGTGCCCGAAGAGTTCGCTCTCGAGCAGGTTCTCGTTCAACGCCGCACAGTTCAATTTCACCATCGGGCCTTTGGCCCGTGCGCTGTTGTAGTGAATGGCCGAGGCCACCAACTCCTTGCCGGTACCCGACTCACCGCGAATCAACACCGTCGTGTCACTGGCGGCTACCTGCTGGATCTTCAGGTATACCTCGCGCATGCTGTGCGAGTTTCCCACGATGTTCTCGGGCCGGAAACGCTCCGACAACGCGTCGCGAAGGCGCAGATTCTCCGCCTCCAGACTCTGCCGCCACACCAACCCTGCCTGCCGCGATCGCACATCAAAAGCAATCATGCCCGCCGTGATCGTCAAGACCCTCAATTGATCGTGCAAGTTCATCCGGCGGACGACGCAGAACATCGACCGATAAGTGTCCCCACGACGTTCTTGCCCACCGCGATCGGGACGCACAGAAAACTCACGTCCGAAAAGTCTTCTCCCTCCCGCTGATGGATCCGATTCTGAAAACGTGGCTCATCGCAGACGCGCGGGATGATCGCCGGCTGACCTGATTGCACGACCGCACCAACAATTCCTTCGCCGGTTCGATAACGCGTGTCGCGCGGTGTCGACTCGGGCAGTCGCTCCACTGCCCCGATCACCAGCTCCTTGCCGTCGGGTTGCAGGAGCATGACCGTGCCCCGCCGCATCCCCAAACCCTCTTCGAGAATCCGCAACACCGACCGCAGCAGTTCAGGCTGCGCAGACTCGTTCGCGATGGCAGCCGAAATGGCCGCCAAAACATCCAGGTCCTTTCTCGTGCCGCGCTAAGTGCGGCAACCCGATCGTCAGAGACAGCGGATTTCATCACATGATCCGACATGCCCACCGCGTCTCCTGTCCCGACAGTGCCAAACCGCAACGCACGACTTGCGCAGTCTTTCAGCACTGCGAACGGGAATCCCGTCCGCGCGAGGTGTGACGATCAACAGTGCAAAACGCGGGCCAATCGGGAGACGACGCCGAGGCCGTCTCGCTGCGCCTCTTGGACATCCTGGCAACCGGCTCGACACAACGAGCGCATCAATCCACCCCCAACATCACGTTACTGGCTTTGATCACCGCGTAAGCCTCCTTGCCGATCTCCAACGCTAACCCTTCCTCGGCCGATTTCGTCACCACCGCGACCACCTCCAGTCCGCCGGGTAATTCGACCACGACTTCCGAATTCACGGCACCGCGCGTGATCTTCTTGACTCTGCCTTTCAGCACGTTCCGAGCGCTGATTCTCACAGGGCATTCTCCTTTCAACAAAAGAGCCATCCGCTATCGACTGCAACTCCCGTTCCGACCTTTGCGTTTCTTCGAAACCCTCTGGACCGACATCTGACGGCGAACGTATCGGCCGACAGGACGGTCACCAACGGCGAGCTCGCGTTTGGATGACGCGGGTCCCGGCGCGTCGTACACTACGCCACCGCGATTCAGACTGGTTTGCGCGCTAGAGAGCTTGCCAGCCTGACTCGTGGGCGATTGATCATCGAATGCGACCAACCCCACGTGACGCGCCGGTAACACGAAGAACAAGCAGGATGCTCGCGTTTACGTGCAAACCGAACTGGCCGAGCTATAGAACTCGCATACAGTCGGTATAGTGCCACCGCCGTGGATCGATTTCAAACATGACATCTATGACTACGGGATGTGGTTCTTTGGATATTACGACGAGATCACTGGCGGGCAGGCGGAAGCCTATCGGGCTGAATTCCCCGATTGGCCCGACGCCGCATTCTGGCTCGATACCAGCGTCGGAAGCTCTAATCGAGCGGAGATGGTCGGATGGAAGATTCGGGTTGAAGTGCACGTGAAGGAGAACGCCCCCAGGGGTCAGTACACGCTAGAGATCGGCGGTCACTCGATCGATGTGGGCACGAGGTCTGTGCTGTCCGCCGTACCGGAACCGAGTTCGGTCGCGTTGTGGGGAGCGGGATCGTTGGTCGCAGCGATGGCAATCATGATTCGCAGAGTACCTCTTCGCTCGCCCAGCAGGCCGAGTCGTTCGTGAAATGCGAACTCGGTGAAATAGTCCACCAACTTTCACCAGCCCTCCGGTCGAGATGCGAATCCCCACTCAAAACGGGCGCGTCCGGCGCAACGGGCAGACTTCACGAGGTACAAGAAACAAAGGCGACTAATGATTCGACGGATCGTCGCGTATCTCGGGAATGGCCACTACGGAGGCCCTTTTCGCTCGACAGCACGAACCGGCCCTGGGAGCCGTCCGAACCATCCGGCGCGAGTTTAACACGTCCAGCGACGTGCGATGCCGCGCCAGAATTGATTCTGCCGGGCGGAGGTCCATGACAAGAAGAACATCGCCCAGATTCGAGTGGTGCTGCGACAGCACACGGAAGCCGCCCAGTCGGTCGACTTGGAGGAGGCCGCAGCCAGTTTCGCCGCGGAATGGTGCGACACGCACCGCCTGAAGCTGACGCGCGAGGCTCGCGAGGATCTCGAGGCGGGCAGCGGCCAGCCGGTGGCCAGCTATCGTGACTGACGCTCCGTCGATGGACACACCGCCAGACACCGGCGTGCTGCTCAGCACTCGAACGGCCTGCTCACTTGCTACTTTGCGGGTCGGACAGAACAGCGACCATCCAACTGCCGCCTCGATTCTGCGCACCGACTTCTTCCCGGGCCGGGTCATCAATCGTCGGGACGGGTAATGGTTCATGCGGCCGTTGGCTGGGCGGCAGCGGCCAATCCCTGAAGACGCTTCAACATTTCAGGGTTGGCCTGCTGAACTAATGCCTCGATCTCTTGCGGCGAGGCCTTAGCCAAAGCCGCCCGGAGAAGTTCTGGATCGGGAGAAGGGCGGTCCACTAAGTCGGCCCCTACGCTGAGTTGTCTTTCACCCTCCAACGTCGGGAGCCAGCGTAACGCACCCACCAGGGACGTGCCATGGTTGGCTTGACCGCTGTGACGGGAGTGGGCGAGTGTCCGTGGAAACGTCCCGGCACCCACGCAACGGGTACCTTCTCGCGTCAGAGTCACGTTGGTGTTCGGAGCCTCCCAAGTCCGACAGCCCGCGCCGGAACCCTATGATGTACATTGTGTTCCCCGCGTCAGACTCGATGAGTGCCGGGGAGGTTGGAATCCGGAGACAGTCCCGGGACGACACCCCTGGGGAGGTGAAAGGACAGGAGAGGCCTCCTTGGTCACGGTTGCGATATTTGTTCCATGGGTGGACCGTTTCGCATGGCCTGTCGCCTATTGCGAAGCCGTTGTGCACGAAAGCCCGGAGGCGTTCGGAGCCGCAACGCGGCGGTCTCACCGTAGCCCGGGGTAAGCCGCGCTTCGCGGCGCCACCCCGGGTCAGCCAACGCCCCGCGCACCGCGGGCGAGCCCACGACCATGAGTACGACCGGCAGTCTCCGAGCCCGCCACGAGCCGCACTCTGCCTCGTGGCTACCGGGCCGGGCCATGCCTCGGTGTGAATAGCGCCGTCGAAAGCTCGCGAGGCTGTGCGCGGCCTGTGTCGGGCTCGGAGACCGCCGGTTTGGCACGCTGTCGTGGGCTCGCCCGTCATGTTCTCGGGTACGTGTACCCGGGGTGGCGCCGCGAAGCGCGGCTTACCCCGGGCTACGGTGAGACCGCCGCGTTGCGGCTCAGGAGGAAAACGCGCGTGTCACGAATACGAGAATTCAAATGGGACGGGACACATTCTGCATATTTAGAGGCTCAGCTACGGAACAGAAACCAAAATCATCACCACCGCGTTCCGTCCTGGCCTTTCACCTTCCCACGACACCCCTACTCCGCCAGTATCCGCATTAACTGACGTTTGCAACCACTTGCCAAATAACAGTTTACGGCCGTACGCCAGCCACCTCGTCAATTGTGGACGGACGCTGCCATCTGCTAGTTGTAGTTTTCTTCCAGAATTCGTTGGTGATTCTGCCGCCGGTTTTCGCATAGTGATGGGACGGTGGATGTTCACTCGAAGGGTAGGAGCATGAACTGGAACGAAACAGACCCGGTCCATTGGACCGTAGCGATGAGACAAATGGACCGTAATCAGCAGTCGCCCGTGACCAAGATGAGGCGGTCAAGGATGGTTGTTCCCGCGAAGCGGCTACCAAACAAGAAACCGTAAACTGCCCCGTGCGTGAGTTGTCAGCATTCCATTCGGACCTCGGAATTCATCACAATCAGGAAAAGCTTCATTCCTTCGTATGCTTGTAGACCGCCCGTTCGAATTGACCAAGCAGCTCAATGGCTTTGGCGTCGTAAAACGGCAGGATCTGCGTCATCAGGACGCCACAGACATCCTGCTTCGGGTCTACCCAGAAGTATGTGTTGAACAGGCCTGCCCACGCCAGGCTCTCAGCTGCACGGCCGCCATCGACCGGTTGCGTGTTGATCAGAAATCCCAGCCCGAAACGGTTAGCCGAACCTGGGAAGAAATCGACGTCGTTGCTCAGCTGCGGCATGACCGTACGCATTTTGCCCGCTTCAAGCTCTCCGATCTGGTTTTTCCCCATCAACGCCACTGTGTCGGCCTTCAGGATCTGGACGCCATCCAACTCTCCGCCTCGCAGGAGAGCACGCAGGAATCGCGTGTAGTCAGCGGCAGTCGAGAGGAGCCCTCCCCCGCCGTCAAAGTACGTCACAAGTGCGGGCGTAGACCGAGGCGTCTCCACGAGCGTTCCATCATTCTGTCGCGCATGCAACGTGACAAGGCGTGGCACCTTGCTCGCAGGCAGGTTGAAGTGCGTATCGTCCATCCGCAGCGGTCGAAACACATGCGTGGCCAGAGCCTGATCGAGATCGGTTCCGCGGACGTTCTCAACAATCCGCCCCAGCCAGTTGGTGCTGATGCCGTATTGCCACTGCTCGCCTGGATCCGCCACCAGGGGCGCCTTGAGAAAACCGTCTCCTGGTTCCTCGATGCCTGGCAGCATACCGGCGACCATGGCGTCGTGCAGTAGCGGATTCCACATTTCGTAGCCGAAACCGGCCGCATGAGTCAGGAGGTGCCGGGCGGTCACGGGTCTCTTGGGTGGACGAAGCTGTAACTTGTGGGTCGTTGCATCGATGCCTTCGAGGACCTGTAACTCAGCGAAACCAGGGAGGTACTGCGATGCTGGCGTATCGAGACTGAGGTGGCCTTCTTCCACCAGTTGCATGGCTGCGACCGACGTGACCGGCTTGGTCATCGAAGCAATCCAGAAGACAGAGTCCAGGGTCATTTCCTCGCTCTGTCCGACAAATCGTTTACCATACGCAGCCTCGTAGATAATCTTCTCGGACGTGGCTGCCATCGCGACCACACCAGGCACGTCACCCCGTTCGACGGCTTCTCGAAGCACCGAATCGATTTCGGACTGCTCAGCGGCTTGTGAGCCACGATCGAATGGCGCCAACAGCAAATGCTGCCACAAGTACTACGAGACGAGTTCGCAGATCTCTCATCAGATTCGCCCCTTTTCGTCATCGGCTCTCCAAGGAACAGCATGGCGTCCTGATCGCTAGTCACTTTCCCGCCCAGGCGTCACTGGTGCCCTGCATTAATCCAACGCCGAGCAGGCATCTCCGCGAGACTTTGGCATCGTGGGGTGCGACAAGCCTGTTGTTACGGCTGCTCATCGTGTTGTGTCTCCACGCCGGTGTCGATTGTTTGCGAATTGCCTTGAGGGTTGCACTTCATCAACTGTCAGCTCGACGCCCACCATTTTCCGCAACAAGGATGTTACAGGTCTTGGTAGTATCATCGAAATGCAGCTCGACGCGGCCAGCATCGAGATGACGCAGCACTTTCTGGATGCGCCGTTCGACCGACGTGTGGTCCGTGCCGTCGCGAGTGACGAATTCCTCGACAACGGCCCGCAGCGCTGCAAATGAGAGCTGTGTGTGTGGGATGCGCATGGAGTAAGTTCATTGTCCGGATGCAAACCGGAAATGTGATGTGCGAAATCCGATTGAAATGCGTCGGGAGACGCACGTGCTGACATTCACGCCGCCTGCGCTTGTCCACTTGCGTTTTTCGCACCATCGGCCTGCCGGTCGGTGTCGTGCGTTTCGGCAAGGAACAGCAAGTAGTACCATCGAACCATCCGCTTTTTGCGTTTCACCCCTAGACCAGCGGCAACGCATCTACTTCTTGAAGTAGTTGATCTCTATGTCCTTACGAGGTTTCCCGCCGACTTTAACCTGTGTGGCACGGAAAACGAGGTGCGTGGGGCTCTTGATCTCGTACGCGATCTTGCCGGTCAACTCCTTTCCATCCGATTCAACGCCCGACATCGTGCCCTCCCATAACGTGTCATTTGTCTTTGCGTACCGAAGTGTGTTCGTTGAACCGCCTGTCCAGTATTCGGTCTCGACAAGCTGCTTCTTCAGCGGATCCCACCCGCACACGGCAAATGCTCGGGCCGTTCCTCCTTCGTCTTTCCACAGGGTATCGTAGGTCAGACAGTGTTTCGCGTCTGCCCATTTCCACGTATTGACACCCGACACGGGTCCATCCAGTGCCACACCTTCCATCCTCCACTCCCCGACGAAATTGCCGAAGAAGCTCAAAACCTCTTGCGGCACCGCGACCTTGACTTGCTCGGCCTGTCCCACCACCATCGACGCCGCCAACAAAATCGATGCGCTCAACATGACTCATACTCCGTGTTGCGACAAAGAAGAGACAACTGCTGATGGGTGTGATTCTCGACCGGTTGATTTCAAGAAACAAGCAGGGACAGCAGCCGTTCACAGCGAGAGTGCCCTTGTCGCATTGCCATCCTGCGGTGTGACGACGGGACACCATCGATTTCGACGTGGCAATGATTTCATGTATCTGGACCCACCCTACGTGCAGAAGAAGCGATCCATGTACCATGGCCGCATCGACTTCGACCGCTTCTTCCGGTGGCTGGGCGGTCAACGGGCTAGGTAGTTCTCTATTGATTAGACCGGTGAAAAGCTCTAATCTGCCAGCGGTCGATTGGCCAGCCGACCAATACGGGTATGAGTCTCGACGAAATCCACGCTTCTGATCGCGGTGGAGGGCTCTTTGACTATGAAGTCACTTCGCACAATGGCCGTGCAGCCAGCTCTTCTGGAGCTTGGTCGTGCCGATTGCGGCTTTCGGCCTCGCAAAGGCGACGTCCGCTCCCATCTACGGATCACGCATCCTCGCCTATGCCCTCGGCCTGGCAATTCCGGGAATCATTGCCGGTGGTCTTCTTCCCGTACCGGCGTCCGGATGGCGGGCTTTGTTGCTGTTGATCGTGCCGATCGCCGCTTTGCAGCTTAGCTACCGGTTTTGTTGAGGCCATCCCATCGAGATGCTCGGTCCGGGCATGTTTGCGTTTAGCACAGCGATGGGAACCGCCATCGCCTTGCGGTCGCTCAAGCATGCAACTCCCCGCATGCCAGCACTGTTTGTATTGCTGGCTCTGGCCTTACCATTGACATACTACGGCGGAGGGGCCGCGCTGGTGCTGATCCAGCAAGCCGCCACAGCCAGGAGCCGAGGACCGGTGACGATCACTGGCGAAGTTGTTGACCAATCCGGAGCACCTGTCGAAGACTATGACGTGGCTTCCTTCTGGTCTGCCAACGGAGTTCTCTGGGACAAGTACGGCAATAACATGTCTCCTGATCCGAGTGTGTGGACCGACGAAGGGGCGATGGAACCGATGCCAAATGCCACGGCGCTACCATTGCCGCAAGGGTGCTTTCGTCTGCAGTTCCCCGAGGAGCGCGAGGTTTATTCCCTCGTGGCAATGTCAAAGAACCGCAACATGGGAGGAATCGTCCTGGTTGGCAGGGAGGCGGCCAAGAGCCCTGCGGTGATCTCAGTTCACGCGCTCGTGAATGTGCATGGCTCCATTATCTGCCGAGAGAATGGCGTGGTCCCACGACTGACCGATGTGTTTCTTTATCCTGCAAGTGATGAAGGTAACATTCGTCCCGCCGGTAGCCCGTTGCCGTTCAGTCAGAGGGCGTTTCTCCTTTCGGCTACCGCCTGGCTCGTATGACTTGGACATCCGAGGCTCACAACCGACTGCCAGGTTGCCTAAGCCGCACGAGAGCCAGGAAGGGCCAGACGCTACGCAGCCGCGCACCGGCCGCCTCCGCATAACGATCGACGGATCGACAAGCGATCGCGACCTCGGGGAATTGAACCTCCAGCTCCAGTCCAGCGGATAAGCATGTCGGCAGGGCCCCCAAGGAGCTATGCTTTCCAGCCGTTCTGCGATCCCGCTGTGTTCTTGAGACGCCATCTGGTTGCTGGTTAGGATAGCTGCCCAGAATATCGCTGTCTTGAACTCCTTGGCGGCGCATCGCCTCCAGGATCCACACGGGTATCCTTGTGCGGACGACGCACGGTTCGCCGCGACGTCGCCCAGTGGCGTGTATATCGGCAACTGGGAGGCCGGCGCTGCGGCCTTTGCCGCCGTCTTCGAGAGATTGCTGGCCGCCAGCCAATCCTCACGATCAACGGGACACACTGACCTGTGTCTGGTATCACTTGGGACTCCCGTCGCCCACGATACGGTGCCGCACTGCGGATTTCCGCGCGAAAACTCGGGGCACTGACCGCCTCCCAGGAGATTCCATGTGTGCGGATCGGTCGATCGGTACGCTACGCGGCCCAGGATCTGTCTCAATGGATCGAGAATCGGCGGGAGGGTGGCAAATGACCTCTGTCGAGTACGTCTTGGCTCGGCTTTCCCGAGTGCAGCCATCCCACGGGGGTTGGACGGCAGAGTGCCCGGCCCACGAGGATCAGACACCGAGTCTGAGTGTGGCGGAAGGCGCGGGCGGGCGAGTCTTAGTGCATTGCCATGTGGGCTGTACGGCCGAGGCCATCTGCCAAGCTGTTGGGTGGACGTCCGCCTGACAGCCGGTAATTTCGGCGGCCGCCAAGTGATTTCGCCTGTTCCGGCCGATATATTAGGCCACCGGAGGCTAACCATGTCTGACTTCCAATCCATATTGTCATCCGCCAGCCAACTGCCTATTGACGAACGCCTCGATCTGATCGACGCGTTATGGCAGACAGTACCGGAGGAGGCCTTGACACCGTTAAGCGTGGAGTGGCTTGCCGAGATCCAACGCCGATTTGCGGAGATTGACACCGGCAATGTGAAGACGATTCCTTGGGAACAGGTACGCAGTGAAGCGTTTCGGCGGAACGGAATGCCCGAAGCATGAAGACGGTGGAGCTCCATCCCGGAGCACAGACAGACTACGACGAGTCCTTTGACTGGTACGCAGCACGTTCGCGTCAAGCGGCGATGCTTTTTGCCACGGCGGTTGACGAATCACTGGGCCGAATTCAGCGTGATCCCAGTCTGTTTCATGCGTTGGACAGTCAACCCGTGGCGGTTCGCCGCGGAGCCACGGAGAGTTCAACGACCCGCTGACTGGTCTTTGGCGCAACTTCGCGGACGTGGCGGAGTTGTGCGAACGTGTGCCGCAGCGTGCGGCAAGAAACCCTTCGAAAAAGTGCCCCCCATTGGACTCGAACCAATAACCCTCTGATTAAGAGTCAGATGCTCTGCCAGTTGAGCTAGGGGGGCTAAGATTTGATCCCAATAGATTGGGAAACACTCCGCTGACTCCCGCCAACGGCGTTACCCCTCCACAAGTGCAGCCCGGCCACGGGAAAGCACGCTCCCGACCAGCCGCACCAGAATGTTTAAGCCTACCAATTAATCGGCTGTCGACAAGCCCGGCAGCGGTTTGAGGATTTTTCGGGTTTTTGGATCTTCGGATCTTCGAATCTTCAGATTGCCCCGCCTTCGCACCGGCAGCGAACGGACGTCGCGGACTCCGTTGCAGTGCCCGCAGCGGCAAGCCAGACTGATGGCAACGCTTCCCGGGTCTTGGATCTGCACAACGGGTCATGCATATGTCGACCGACGCTGTTCACCGCTGGCTGCGACTGGAAATCCAGCCGGTGATTCAACGCGCCGAGGAGTTGGCCGAACAGGTTCAGCGCGAATTGCCCTGCACGCCGGGTTGATCCGCGCCGCGGCCGGTGTCGCCGGCTCCGCGCAGGAAGCCAGGCGCGTGCGCGCAGCACTGCGGCGACCCTGGGGACTGCATCGACTGCCCGCCTTGTTTCTGGCCAGCACGCTCTGTTGTTGTTCATCGCGTGGGTCTACTGGCAATTCATCTACGTCTCCACGCTGCGCATCGCCGTGCCAGCGGAGGACGCCGTGGAACTGCAGCAGCAACTGTCGCGAAGCAGCCGGGTCAAGTTCCGGCAAGTCGTGACCCAAGGCTCGCGAGAAAGTGCCGCATTGCTGTCGGCAGGCCAGGTTGACCTGGCGTTCGTGCAGGGAGGCATTGACCTGCCCGAAACGCTGCCACGGCTGCGACAACCCCAGCTCCGAAGTCGTGCTGTACTTCGTCCGCGACGGCGTGCGACACCCGCACGGCGTGCGACGGATCATGACTTCGTCGGAGGGTCAGGGCAGCCACACCGTGGCCCAGGATTTCGCCCGCTACTGGAAGATCGGCGACCAGGTGCGATTCCGTGTACGACTGGCGATCGTTCAGCGACGACGACACCTACCAGATCCCGGCCGACGTGGACGCGGTGTTGGTCGTCAAGGACATGGCCGAACACAACACGCTGTACGCCATCGAGCGTCTGTCCGCGGCCGGGTTCCACTTCACACTCAGCGGACCTGGGCGGGCACGCCACGACGCTGGAGTATCTGCAGCGGATCGAGATCCCGCGCGGCTGGCGCGAGTCCTGACCCGCCGTTGCCTGACCGGCCGCTCGCAACCTACTCGGTTGCCACGTACCTGGTCGCCCGAGAAGGCTTGACGCCGCGGTTATTGGCCGCGGCAGCCCATCTACTGGACCGCGACACGAACAACCTGGCGGGCGGCGGATTCGAGCCGACGCTGGACGAAGCCATCGGCGTGCTACAGGGGCTGGAGGCGTTTCTGAGCGTCCTGGTTTACATCGGGCTGGCCTTCCTCGCCCTGCTCGGCCTGGAAATCGTCAGCTATCGCCGCCGCTTCAACGAACTGAACACACTGGTCAGCCTGATCAGCATGCACCAGAGCGACAAAGATGTGCTGGGCCTCACCAACGAGTCCCTGCGCCGTGAGAATCTCGCGTACCTCTCTATCTGCAGCGATCTCCTGGGATTGATCAGCGTGATCAGCGGCTACTACGCACAAGAAAACCCGTCGCTGCTGTACGGCAATCTGCTGGCGATCATTCACCAGCGATGCGACGGCCTGAAGCTGAACATTCAGATCAAGATTCTGCACGCGTCGGTCACGATTGGCGTGCCGACCGACTGGCCCCAGACAGCGGCCGTCGTCGCCGAGCGCCCGGCGTCAGAACCTGAACAGCCACCAGCCTGACATCTGTCACCAGACGGCGGCGAAATAGACTATTTCTTCTTCTTGCGTAGTGCAAAGTCCGCCACCAGCAGCAGGTGATCGCTGGCGGTACTGTCGTCGCGACGCAGACCAAGCTCACTCAACAGGGACTCGGCAAGGTCCTCTGTGTTCAGTACAAACCCACTCTTCGGCTCCAGCGCAGTGGCGTCATAGGTCAGCAGATCAAGTCGTCCGGGCCAGTACGCCTCATCCCCGTCGCCCCGCCACGTGCAGGTCGCCTGATCGGCCAGACCGTAGAGCAGGTATTCGGTGAGGCCCGCCGACTCGAGTGCCGCCAGCGGCTGACGCGAGCCGACCAGGTTGTAGTCGCCGACCACCAACACCCCGGCACTGCGCAGGTGCTCGCCGAACTCCCCAGCCCGCAGTCGTTCGAGCTGACTCGCCAGCCGCCGCGCCTCGCGCACTCGGGACTGATCTCGCGCGTCATTGCGGAAACCACAGCAACTCAGATGCACCGAGCAGACGACCACATATTGACCGTCGGGCAGCTGAATCGCCGCTGCGACACCCGTTTCCCGATCCTCCGGATCCGTGCGTGAGAACCTCAACTCAAACTGCATCGCCAACGGCTGCAGAGGCAAGCATGTGGCGATGCCGCAGTCCCCCTGCCAGTGAACATTCAGCGCGGATCCGCCTTTTCTCGGTACCACGCGCGGCGCAGCCGTCCGAAACGAATCCTCGTTCAGTTCTTCCTGGAAACAGAAGATATCCGCGTCCACGCTCGCGAGCATCCGGCGGATTCGCTCCGACCGCTGCGGGTCGCTGAGGCCTGCATAGTACGTGTTCAGATTGGCGATCCGCACGTCCCCCACCTTGCCGGACATCATCATCTGGCCGGGCGGTGCCGGCGGGTCGCCAAGCACAACGGACACCGGCTCCTGCAGACTGTCGGAACCTTCGAACTGGATCTTCAATGCGTCGCCGCTGCGCGCTCCAAGCGGAGCCATGTCGACTCGCAGTTCGTATTCCTTCGCAGCAAAGGTCGGCTGGCAGGCGAACTTGATCCCCGTCCAAGCGATCCGTTCGTCGGGACGATCGGTCCAGCAGGCGAATCGGTCGCGAAAATCGATCCGCAGGCGGCGGCCCGTGGGCAAATCGACCAGTAGCCGCAATGTCCCCTCGTCGCCACGCCCGGCCTGCAAATTGAGCTCCTGACCCATCCCAAAATACAGATAGAGCTGAGTTCCCCGCGATTGAGCGGCCACGCGCGACAGATCGAAGGCCGCCTGCGCGTCACCCAACTCGTCCACGACGACGGTACTGCCTTCCACCCACTCGCCGAACAGCCCATCCACCCGCGGTTCCCCGGCGCCCGCCGCTCTCAGGCCACCACACAGGTCCACCAACAACACGGCCAGCACAACACCTCGGCAGGCCGGACGCACATCAGCCGAATTCCTCATCGATCTCCTCCCACTGCCAGCAGTGCTCCGCGAATTCCCATGCCCACTGACAAATTGTGCAGAACCCGCCGCAGAACCACAATACGAACCTGGCGTGCGGGATGAATGCCGAACGAATTGAACCTCGAAAGACGAAGAGCGAATACTCAATATCGGGTCATGGGCGAACATCGAACATTGAACATCGGACATCCAACGTCGAGTGCCGAGCGAACGTTGAACATCGAACATTGTGCGTCAAACGTTGAGTGACGGGTGAACATCGAACATTGAACATCGGACGTCCAACAGCGAGTGCCGAGCGAACGTTGAACATCGAACATCGGACGTCCAACGTCGAGTGACGGGGGAACATTGACAATTGAATCAACTGTCCGCGATCGACCTTTCCCCTGCTCAAGACTGGGATGAGAAGTATCCGACCATCGCGGAGACGTGGCGTGCCAAGCGAGTGGACATCAGCACGTTGTTCGACTTCCCCGCCCGATCCGCAAAGCGATCCATACCACGAACGTGATCGAGTCCGTGATTAGCGTGATTCGCACGTTCACGCGTAATCGCAAGATCGCACCTAACGAAGAGTTCTGCGCTCAAGATTGTGTACACGGCAATCCACGAGGCATCGAAGAAGTGGATGATGCCGATTCGTCACTGGAAACAGGCTCTCAACCACTATGCTGGGGAGGTGAAAGGACAGGAAAGGCCTCCTTGGTCACGGTTGCGATATTTGTTCCATGGGTGGACCGTTTCGCATGGCCTGTCGCCTATTGCGAAGCCGTTGTGCACGAAAGCCCGGAGGCGTTCGGAGCCGCAACGCGGCGGCTTCATCGTAGCCCGGGGTAAGCCGCGCTTTGCGGCGCCACCCCGGGTCAGCCAACGCCCCGCGCACCGCGGGCGAGCCCACGACCATGAGTACGACCGGCAGTCTCCGAGCCCGCCACGAGCCGCACCCTGCTTCGTGGCTACCGGGCCGGGTCATGCCTCGGTGTGAATAGCGCCGTCGAAAGCTCGCGAGGCTGTGCGCGGCCTGTGTCGGGCTCGGAGACCGCCGGTTTGGCACGCTGTCGTGGGCTCGCCCGTCATGTTCTCGGGTACGTGTACCCGGGGTGGCGCCGCGAAGCGCGGCTTACCCCGGGCTACGGTGAGACCGCCGCGTTGCGGCTCAGGAGGAAAACTCGCGTGTCACGAATACGAGAATTCAAATGGGACGGGACACATTCTGCATATTAAGAGGCTCAGCTACGGAACAGAAACCAAAATCATCACCAGCGCGTTCTGTCCTGGCCTTTCACCTTCCCACCACTATGCCATCATGTTTGAAGGACGCTTGGCAGAGTCAATCAGCAAATGACGTGCCCTGACTGGCCGACACAGAAGAATCACGGGCTCACACACAAGAAACGGCAGGCCCCGAAATCAGATGTTCGCCCATCACTCGATGTGGAATGTTCAATGTTCGCCCGACATTCGATGTTGAACGTCCGACGTTCTATGTTCAATGTTCGCCCGGCATTCGATGTTGGACGTTCGATGTTGAATGTTCAATGTTCGCCCGGCATTCGATGTTGGACGTTCGATGTTGAGTGTTCAATGTTCGCCCGGTGCTCGACGTTGGACGTTCGATGTTGAATGTTCAATGTTCGCCCGGCACTCGACGTTGGGCGTTCGATGTTGAATGTCCGATGTTCGCCCGGCACTCGACGTTGGACGTTCGACGTTGAATGTTCAATGTTCGCCCGGCATTCGATGTAGGACGTTCGATGTTGAATGTTCAATGTTCGCCCGGCATTCGATGTTGGACGTTCGATGCTGAGTGTTCAATGTTCGCCCGGTGCTCGACGTTGGACGTTCGATGTTCAATGTTCAATGTTCGCCCGGCATTCGATGTTGGACGTTCGATGTTCAATGTTCAATGTTCGCCCGGCACTCGACGTTGGACGTTCGATGTTGAGTGTTCAATGTTCGTCCGGCACTCGACGTTGGACGTCCGATGTTCAATGTTCGATGTTCGTCCGGCACTCGACGTTGAGCGTTCGATGTTGATGTTCGATGTTCGTCCGTCATTCGACATTCGATTTTCGATATGCCGCTATTTCTTCCTCCGCCAGTCGTAGCGTGTCTCTGCCATCCTTGTCGAGCAGCAGCAGGCGGTCCGGGGTCAGTTCGAGAACGGGTTCGTCGACACGATCTCCCATCATTTTGAGGATCATGTTGACGCGCGTTTCCGGGCGGCCTCCGACGGTGTGTTTCTTGAGTCGGCCGTTTTCGAGTGACCAGACCATGTCGAATTCCAGGCGAGACGCGAACAGGGTGGCCTGCATGCCGCTGAGTTCCACGATCATGGTTCCCGTGCCGTCTTCCTTGAGCGTCATCGTCCGCTTGCCCTGATAATCGTCCTCCCACGTGCCGACCACGAGTTGTCGATACTGCGTGGTCGGGGGAGAGCGGCGGAGGATCGGGCGCTTCGACTGCCGCTGGCAGGTCGTCGGCCGGAGCCGCGGTGGCTGAATTCTCACGGGGAGAATCGGACGAAGGTCGGGCACTGGCCGACTGCACATCCTCGCCGGCTGCATGACTCGAGTCGACATTCCACGAGTCGACATTCCAGACTGTCTGCCGGTCGACGCGAGCCATGTACGCTCCGACCACACTGCACAGGAGCAGAAGCAGGAGCAGGAGCAGAAGCTTGGTTCGCGTGGTCCAGCTCTGTTGGCTTGCGAGCATCTTAAGGCGTCTCCATGTCCAATTGCCGCATCTTGCGATACAGATTCGCGCGATGCAGGCCCAGTCGTTCGGCGGCGTTGGTCATGTTGCCCTGTGCCCGCTGGACCTGTTTCTGGATGAATTGGACCTGGAACTGGTGTGTCGCCTCCGCCAGGGTCATATCGGATCGCGAAGCCACGCCGAATCATCGCCGCGGGGCGACATGATGAAGGCCAGTTCGTCCGCATCCACCTTGTCGTCGCTCGTCAGGTAGACCATGCGTTCCATGAGATTGCGGAGTTCCCGCACGTTGCCCGGCCAGGCGTGTCCCAGCAGACGCTTGCGGGCGGCGGCCGTCAGGTGCGGCGGCTTGCGGCGCGCCTGCCGGGAAAACGTCCGTCAGGAACTGCTCGGCCAGCATCAGGATGTCGTCACCTCGGTCGCGCAGCGGTGGCAGCTCGAGCGTGACGACATTCAGGCGGAAGTACAGGTCTTCGCGAAACTTCTTGTGTCGCACCAACTCGACCAGGTTCTGGTTCGTGGCAGCCAGGACGCGGGCGTTCGTGTGGATGGACGTCGAGCCGCCCACGCGGACCACGAGCTTTTCTTCCAGGACGCGCAGCAGTTTGGCCTGTCCACCCAGGCTCATGTCGCCGATTTCGTCGAGGAACAGGGTTCCGCCGGACGCCAGTTCGAACTTGCCGCTGCGACGTTCGTGCGCGTCGGTGAAGGCTCCTTTCTCGTGGCCGAACAACTCGCTTTCGAGCAGCGTCTCGGTCAGTGCCGCGCAGTTGACGGCGATAAACGGCTCGTGCCTCCGGCGGCTCAAGTAGTGCACACACCGCGCCACAACTTCTTTTCCGGTGCCGTTCTCGCCGAGAATCAGCACGGCCAATTCGGTGTCCGCGACACGTGCGACGGTCGAACGCAGCGCCTGGATCGCGGGGCATTGGCCGACCAGCTGCACGCCGGCCGCCGCATCGTCGGCCATCTGGTTGCGGGTTTTCAACAGCTGCTCGTACTGCTGCGTGTTCTCCAGGACGCCTGCCGCGTGTGCCGCCAGTTCCAGTCAGCGCCGCCTGATCCTCGTCCGTGAAATTGCCCGCGCGCTTGTTGATCAGCTCGAACGCGCCGAACAACGTGCCGCCACGACCTCGCAAGGGTACACACAACAGCGTGCGTGTCTGGAATCCGAGTTGCTGATCGACGCGGCGGTCGATCTCCTGCTGCCCCGACTCGCGATCCACGCGCCGCGGCTCACCCGAATGGATGACCTGCCCGACGATCCCCGTGTCTTCCGGAATCCGCAGCTCTCCGCCTTCCACGCCCAGCGCCGGACGGCCGACCAGGGTCCGCGTGTCGCGATCCCACAGGAACACGCTGGCGCGCTCCGCGTCCAGCAAGCGGGTCGACGCTTCCGCCATCTCCTCGAGCAACTTGTCCATCTCGAGTGTCTGACCCCACTGGGCGGAAATCCCGAGCATGGCCTCCAGACGCTCGATGCGATGTCGCTGCCGCGAACGGTCGCTGACCGTGCGCCAGCCGGTGGCCAGCCACACAGCCAGCTGGCCGATGACCGGTTCCAATTCCAAGGCACGGCGCGGGCGCACGCGCACCGCCAGGACTGCCGCCGTGGCTGACGGTCGCGACACGGGCGCCGCCACCCAACCGTCGCGGACCACCGTGTGATCCGCGTCCAGCGCATCGGCCAGCAGTTCGTACGGCAAGGGCATCCGGTCACCGCAGCCCGTTTCGCGCCGCCATTGCCCGCGATCGAAGGTGGCCAGCACCGCCGCATCCACCTTCAGTCGACCACACAGGCCTCCCAAGACCTGATCCAGGAACGCCGGCGGCTCCGGGCTCGCAGCCGCGGCCTCCAACAGCTCGACGACGATCGACGTGGGATCTTGCGACATAGCCACCTCTCGTTCAATTTGACGACACACGACTTGCCAAAGTGTCATCATGTAGACTCTCCATCGTAGCACCCGGCCCCGTGGGTTGCCAAACCGTGGCCGGCGGCATTTCGGCCGGGTTCTGGGGCGGGGTGGCGGAGCAGGAGCGGCGATCGAGGTCAGGCAGCCTTGTCATCCGGCAGGGAACACAGCACACTGTTGGTCTCGCGAGCACGGCCTGGGCCAGGAATCTGCTCAGAAACACGCCGCGGCGGGGTCGGAATGCGGGTGTCCGCACGGTTTCAGACGGAATCGCAACGGCTCGGACGGAACCGAACCGAACGAAATCCGTTCCACGGGTGATGCTGGAGAAGCACGTGCATGGGTCAGTTTGACGGCAAGAAGGGCCTCATCATGGGGGTCGCGAACGATCGGTCCATCGCGTGGGCGATTGCCGAGTTCATCATGCGTGAGGGCGGGGAGTGTGGATTCACCCATCTGCCGGATCGCCCGGACGACCCCAAACGCAAGAACCGGCGGCGGGTGGCCCAGTGCACCGAGCAGTTCGAGCGCGCGAAGTTCCTGGTGCCGTTGGATGTGCGGGACGACAGCAATATTGCGGCGGTGATGGAGCAGACGGCTTCGGTATTCGGGAAGATCGACTTCCTGCTGCATTCGATTGCGTATGCGGACCGCGAGGACTTGAAACGGGACACGGTGGAAACGAGCCGCGATGGGTTCGCGATGGCGATGGAGATCAGCGCATACAGCCTGATTGCGGTGTCCAACGCGGCCAAGGGCATTCTGAGTGAGCGGTCGGCGATTGCCACGATGACCTACTTCGGTGGCGAGAAATGCGTGCCCGGATACAACGTGATGGGTGTCTGCAAGGCGGCGCTGGACGCCATCGTGCGTTATCTGGCGTTCGATCTGGGGCCGCGGGGGATTCGCGTCAACGCGCTCAGCGCCGGGCCGCTCAAGACACTGGCCGGTTCCGCCGCGGGAGTCGGCGACATGTTGGGACTCTATTCTCACATGGCACCGCTGGGGCGCAACGTCACGCACGAAGAAGTCGGCAAGACCGGTGCGTTTCTGCTGTCGGATTACTCGGATGGAATCACCGGAGAGATCCTCCACATTGATGGCGGATACAATGCCATGGGGTCGCCGGGCCGGCTCTTGAACGTCCTTCGTACCGCTTCGCCGTAAGTCCGCGCGCACTTTTCATGAGCAGAAACATTTCGGTCGCCATCGCGGTCGTGGAACACGCTGACCGCTTCCTGGTCGGGAAGCGCTCGGAGAATCTGCCGCTGGGCGGATTCTGGGAGTTTCCAGGCGGGAAGCTCGAACCGGACGAGTCACCGAAGGAGGCGGCGGAGCGTGAGTGCCGGGAGGAGACCGGCCTGCACGTGCACGTGAGCCGTTGCCTGCTCGTGCACAAGCAGGAGTATCCACACGCGGAGATCACGCTGCACTTCTTGGCCTGCCATCCGAAAGATCCCGAAGTGCTGCCGCTGGCCCCATTCCAATGGGTCTCCCGCCAGGACCTGGCGCAACTGCAGTTCCCCGCCGGCAATCGCCCTCTGCTGCAATTGCTCGCCGAGTGCTGCAGCGTCCCGGTCCCCCGCGACAGAAATCGCTCTAGGTTGTTTCCGGCAGATTCGGTAATCTTGCCGCGGGTCGCATGAGGCGACCTCGACTCAGCCGCCGTCAAGGAGTGATCAACGCATGGAAGCCCGCCCGCAACGGGTCAGCATGCTGCTGGCCGCCACATGTTTCTTGAGCGTTCAATTCGCCGCAACTCCCTTCCTCGTCGCCGCTCGCGCAGCAAGCTGTCGGTCCCAGCACTTCATTGTGTCGGCACCCACACCCGAGTTTGCGCGGCAGGTCTGCGAAGCGGCCGAGCAATGTCGCCGCGACCTGGCCATCGAGTGGCTGGGCAAAGAGCTGCCTCCGTGGCCGGACATCTGTCCGATCCAGGTGTTGGTGGGCCCGCACCTGGGGGCCGGTGGCGCCACCACGTTCACGTTCATCAACGGTCAGCCGCGCGACTGGCACATGGAAATCCAGGGAAGTCGCGAACGGATTCTCGACAGCGTGTTGCCGCACGAAGTCACACACACCATCTTCGCCACGCACTTCGGCCGCCCGCTTCCCCGATGGGCCGACGAAGGCGGTGCGACGAGCGTCGAGCATGTCAGTGAACGCACGAAACAGGACCAGCTGCTGATCCAGTTCCTGACCAGCAATCGCGGGATCGCGTTCAATCAACATGTTCGCCATGAAGGAGTATCCGCGCGGACATCCTGCCTCTCTACTCCCAAGGCTACAGCCTGGCCCGTTACCTGATTGCCCAAGGGGGCCAGCGGAAGTTCGTCGACTACGTCCACGACGGAATGAATTGGAACAACTGGACCGAGGCAACTCAGCAAGCACTACGGCCTGCCAAGCCTGTCGGCATTGCAGATCAACTGGTTGGGCTGGGTGCGGCAAGGAAGTCCGAAAATCGAGTATCCCGCATCTCAAGCCACGGCGGGCCTTCTGGCGAGCAATACGGCGACTGCGCCGGCGGCCACGCCTCCGAGCCCCCTGACGAGTGCCGACAACGCCAGCCGACTCGTGCCGCTCCCTTCGCCCGTCTTCGCGCGGGTCAATCAATGTATCACCGGCGGATCCGCCTCCGAACGACTCCGAGCGCGCGGCAATCGCAGGGCACACCCGTGAGCTGGTACAGCCAGCAACGCGATCGGGCCGGGAACTCGACCGGCGTGCGAACCACCGAGTTACGTCCTGCGACGTCACCTCCGCCCGCCGCCGCCCAGCCTCCATAATTCAATCGGACGCCCGACCCGCGGCCGGCACGGTCTGGCGATGAAATCGATCCAACGCGGCGGTGCCACGCTCGCTCACGACAACTTCGAGATGAGCGGTGCGATGTGGAAGAACACCGGAGCCGAGAAGCAGATCGAATCGATGCGATCCAGCACGCCCGCGTGTCCTTGCACCAGCGTGCCGTAGTCCTTGACGCCCCGATCGCGCTTGATGGCCGACATGGTCATCCCGCCGGCAAAGCCCATGACGGCCACGATCATGGCCATGCAGGCCGAGCCCCACACGCCGAACGGCGTGACCCAATACAGCAGCACGCCAAACAGCGTCGTGCTGGCCACTCCGCCACAGAACCCTTCCCAGGTCCGGCTGGCGTTGATATTCGGTGCGATCACGTGGCGTCCGATCAGCTTGCCCCAGGCGTATTGCAGCAGATCGGCCAACTGGACGAGCAGCACGAAGTAGAACAAGCAGCCCGGGTTTGCTTCCCGTCCATTCCTGGAGTCGCCTGCGATTCGTCGCGCGTATAGAAGGTGAGGTCGAGCAGTGCGGGAGCATAGCTGAGCGAATAGACGCAGATGATCAGTCCGGCCAGGATCTTGGCCGACCGTTCCAGGAACCGCTTGGCATCGTCCGAGAATGCGATGCGGCTGGGGAGGAACAACCAGCCGAAAACCGGGATCATGATGCTGTAGACCGGATACCATCCTTCGCCCAGTCCGACCAGCACGTAGTGGGCCGGCGTGATCACGAAAAACACCCAGAACAGCGTGCGATGATCGCTGCGCCGCGTCGGCGTCATCGTGATGAACTCACGCAGCGCCCAGAACGACACCAGAAAGAACAGAAACACGGTGGCGTGGTATCCCAGCAGAAATCCGGCCATCAGGATGGCCGCCATCATCCACCAGGCACGAACCCGCTCGTTGAACGCGCGGGCCAAGGCCGGATGCACCGTGCCTTCCGGCTGCTTGCGCAAGAACATGCCGACAATGTACGCGCCCGCCAGAATCGCCAGCACGACACCCAACAGCCAGAAACTGCGGGTGTTGAGCCACGTTTCGTCCGGGGTCGTGGCGGCCACTGCCGGCACAACTCGCATCCAGAGATTCAGCGCGGTGTCAACCATGCGTCACATATCCTTCAATCGTCGCACTGCCTCGCGAGCACGCCGCAGGAACTCGGACTTCGGTTCCCCCGCCTCAAGCCACATCGGTGGTCCAATCGTGATGCAACTCAACAGGGGCACCGGCAGAAACTCGCCGCGGGGCAGACACGCGGTTCATATTGTCGATGTAAACCGGCACCAACTCCAGATCCGGACGCTTCTTTCCCAGATAGTACAAGCCGCTCTTGAACTCATCCATCTCCTCGCCCGGATTCCGCGCACCTTCCGGGAATACGATCAGCGAGTACTTGTCCCCCATCTCGCGAATCATCAGATCGACCGGACTCTGGTGCACCTTGATCTTCTGCCGGTCGATCAGCATGGCGTTGAAGTTCTTGGCAATATATCGACGCACCCAACCTCGTTCCCAGTAGTCCTTGGCCGCCACCGGTCGGGTCAGCGCCCGAACACGTGTTTCGGCAGGCTCGACCACAGCACCAGCGCGTCCAGGTGGCTGGTGTGGTTCGCAAAGTATATCCGCTGGCACGTATCGGGCTGACAGTCCACCCAGCGCACGCTCGAACCGCTCAGCAGCTTCGCAGTCAGGGCCAGAACGTTTGCCGTCAGAGTCATTGCTTGCCACAGACACAGGCGGGTCAGGAATCGTAAGTGTTCACGGAGTATTGAGCTTACTCGGCCGGAAGCCCCCACCAGCACTCCGCCAGATACGCAATCGCGCAGTTCCCTTTGTTCGTCATACTATCGTCCACGATCGACGGCCGGAAGATATTGGGTCCGGGACGTCGTCCGGCCCGCCAGCCACTGTCGCGGACGGCACGACTTGCCCATTCGATCCAGACCGCAAACGCCGATCGCCGCCGGCCCACTTCCTGCAATGCGCCCGTGTGGCGATTTCGCAACATCCCCCAGAATTCGGTCCGCACCGCACCTCTTCTCCCACCCGGTAAGGTACGTTTTTCCGAGACACATGAATTGTGCCCTCAGTCCGTGGCGGAGCGACTTGGACAGAGCGCGACCCGGCCTGCCAACGGGTTGCCCCACAGCACTTCCTGCCACGCAACGTACCTCGTGCCTGCCAGGATTCGCCGCATGCTCTCTACACTCCTGCCGCTCAACACCGTCCGACGACTCGTGCGTGCCAGCCAGGAGCACCCAGCTCGCTGGGTCGCCCCAACGGCCATCATCACCGTCCTGAGTTTCGCTTACGCTCAGTTTGGATATCGGCCCGATCGGCAGGTCAGCCCGACTGGGGCAGCCCAGCGTGATCAGGCGGAACCGCGCGGCGGCAAATCGCCAGATCCGACAACCAGCGACTCGTTCGTGAAGTGGACCCAGGCCGTGGATCTCGCCAGCGGCCAACTGGACGCGGCCCGCGCACAACTGGCGGTTTTGGAATCCTCGGCCGGTGAAGATCTCGACCTGCTCCGCGCGCATCATGACTCTCCGGGCACGGACAACCACCTGCAGCGCACACTGGCCGAGATGGAAAAGACGCTGCAGCAGGCCGAGAACGAACGTCAATTGAACCGGGAACTCGTGAGCTCGCTGGAGACCGACCTCGCGGAACCTGGCCAGATCACGGCAGGTTCCCCGCCCGCCATCGAAACGCCATCTGCCCTGCGACAACTTCGAGATGAACTGATTGCCGCTCGATCCAATACGTCCAGGCTGCAGGAAACCATGTTGCCAGCACACCCCCGCGTGCAAGCGTCGCTGGCCATCGAAGCGGAGATCGGTGCGCGCTGGCAGCGCGAACTGGAGACATTCCTGGATGGCGTGCGTGCCGAGCAGCCTCGGTTGGATTCGCGTGTCGACACGCTGACTCAAGAGGCGACCGAGCTTCGAGAACGTTGGCAGAAGCTGTCCTTCATCAGCACGAACTACAACCAGCAGCTGGCCGACGTTCAGCAATGGTCCGACACATTGACGCGAGCGAAAAGCGAGCTGTCCGCGGCTCGGGACGCTCGCATCGATGCCCCGCCGGTGACTCCCAGCCCCCGCATCGAACGATCCACGACGAGTGCTCGCGACGCACGGCCGGTCCGCGCTTTGATCGTAGCCGGCGGCCTGTGCGGAGGGTGGCTGGTCGGCATGTGTGTTCTCTGGCTGACGAGCGGCGGGAACTCCGCGGTCGTCTCACGGCCGGTGGACACCCCACCTGCCGTGACGGTGGCCGAAGTGCCGGCCGTCGCGCCGGCCTGGCAGCCCCCGTCGCCACCGATCGCCGGTGAGACAACGCGTGCGGGGCGACCTGCCGGCCGCATGACACTGCGAGACGCCCTGGTACGCTGCGCCGAGCAGTCCAGCCGCCGGTAGGCTCATGCCGCTGGAAATCGAAAGGACCTGTTGCGGGAACGGGCGATTGCGGTTTCAATACCTGCGTCGTTCCCAATGGAAGCTCCAAACCCCGCCGCAATCGCGATGCTGATATGCCCAATGCGCTCGTGCTGGTAATCGATCGACTGGGCAGCAGCTACCTGGGTCCCTACGGCAACACATGGATCGAAACGCCGGCCTGGAATCAACTGGCCTCCCGCTCCGTGCTGGTCGAGTCCGCATTGAATGACTCGGCCGACCTGTCCACGTTATATCACTCATACTGGCAGGGTCGGCATGCGTTCTCGGCGCGGCACACGCAGGATGTCCCGGCGCTGGCCGAGCACCTCGCCGGGCAGGACGTGCAGTCCTGGCTGGTAACCGACGAACCGATGGTGGCCGAGCATGCGGGCGTGCAGGGTTTTCGCGAACGCGTGGTCCTGCCGCCCGGCGAACCGCACGAAACGGAACACGTCGAGCAGACGCAGCTCGCGCGCCTGTTCGCCACGGCAATCGATGTGCTGGAACAGGCCCGGCCTCCCTTCCTGATCTGGGTCCATGCGCGCGCCATGCAAGGCCCCTGGGACGCACCCTACGAACTGCGGTCCCGCTTCGCGGAAGACGAGGATCCCGACCCACCGCGGTGCGTCGTACCGCCGGATTGCTGGCTGAGCGAAGACTACGACCCCGACGAATTGCTCGGTTATCAACATGCCTATGGCGGACAGGTCAGCCTGCTGGATACCTGCCTCGGAATTCTGCTCGACGCGCTGTGGTCCAGCCCCGCGAGCGACACGACCGCGCTCCTGGCCACCGCGGCACGCGGCTATCCTTTGGGCGAACACCGCTATGTGGGTTGCACCGAGCGACTGCTGCAGGCGGAACTGCTCCAGGTCCCCTGGCTCTGGCATTGTCCGCGAGGGGAAGGAGCGGCCTTGCGCAGTCATCAACTGGTCCAACCGCCTGACGTCTACCCGACCTTGCTGGAATGGTTCGATGTGAAGCGGCCCGACCTGTCGCTATGGGGACGCGGTGCCCTGCCCCGCACGCTGGAAGTCGAGCCGCGTGCCGCGCACGACCGGGCGGGAAGTGTCGACGACCGACAGCGGGCGATACGCGTACCCGGCTGGTTCTTGCGGCACGACGCCACCGGCAAACCGCTGCTGTACGTCAAACCGGACGACCGCTGGGAATGCAATGAGATCGCGGACCGCTGCCAGGAGGTCACCGACCAGTTGTCCGAAGTGCTTCAGGCGTTCGCAGACGCCGCTCGAGACGATGATCGCCAGCGTTTGGCGCCGCTGGCGGACGTGCTGTGCGCTGGACTGGAATGACGCTCGCTGGGCAACTGCTCAGCATCTCCGCCAACCGCGTGGGTTCTGGAGGCGGATTTCGGGGTGGTTCCAAGTCGGTTCCCGCGTCTATAATCCGCCGTCGATATGAGGAGGACGCGGCATGTCGATGGCACCGAGCGCGTCGTCCGTTGTCGCGCGTGAACGGAAGCCTGGCCGACGCATAGTCCTGGCTGGATCGTCATATGTTCGGACACGGAAGTCCGCATTTCAACAGCGTATCTGTACTGCGCTGGATGAGGTACTGGACGTACCTCTTCACGCAGCCACTGGGGTGGTTCGTCCTCTGCTGCGCGTTGGGCACGGTGGCGGCAGCGCAGGAGCAGCCGACCGACCTGCAATTGCGCGTGGCTTGGGGCGGCGGCGCCGCCCGTCGCTGGCAAGGCACGCTGAAGGTCCGGGACGGTTCGGTCGCCGATCTGCAGTTTCTGGGGCTCGATGCCGACGAAGCGGCGACGATCTACGTCGAGCGTGATGCAGTGCTGATTCGACAATTGTCGGATCGCGATTACGACGGCTTCGATGTTCGAGTGACAGCGAAGTTATCCTCGGTACTGAAGTTCGAGCTGACGCCCCAGAATCATCCGGAGGAGACGCTTCATATCGAGGTCCCGTTGACGGACCTGATTACGGGCTTCCACCACCAGGAACTCGACGGGCAGAACAACCAGCTGCTGATTCAGCGCGTCAGCGGAGACATGCTGCGAGTGATCTTCGACCGCAGCTCGCTGGTGTTCGCTCCGGGCGAGACGTTTGAGTTTCAAGTCCAGCCCCATCAGCTGGGCATCGAAGCGGGAGCGGCACTGCGGTACCACATTCAGCTGGTTCCCGCGCGCGGAAACGACACGCTGTGGGAACAGGATCTCGAATCCAATGTCTCCGCCGACGGTTCGGCCGCGGCCCTGGGTCCGATCAGCGTGACAATTCCTCCAGCGGAAGGCGTCTATGACATCGTGATATCGGTGTACCGCAAGAAGACGCTCCGCAACACATTCGTGCGGTCCAAGCCGGTGCATCAACGCCGAGTGCAGCTGATCGTCTTGGCACCCGAAGCAGCCGTCTCGCAACCGCTTGCGTGGAACCTGGTCGACACGATTGACCCGAACAGTGCCCGTTGGAAGGAGTGGCTTGCGCGCTTCCCGAAACTGCCGCTGCTGCCGGAGTTCCGCCAGGAACCGCTGCGGAGGAGCAAGTCCGCCACGCTCCGTCACCTGGACCAGGATCTGGTGCAACTGGGGCCCGGCGACTGGCAGGCCTGCCCGCTGCCGGTGGCGAAGATCGGACAACCGCACGTGTTGGAAATCGAGTATCCCAGCGATATCCCACAGACGCTGGGGATCAGCATCTTGGAGCCGAATGCCGTGGGCAAGGTGGTCCCGCTGGGGCTCGACAGCGGTGTGCACGTCCCGCCGCTCGTGTCCGGCGAGAAACCAGGCATGCTCCGCCACAAGCTGTTTTTGTGGCCCCGCACCGCCACGCCGCTGGTGCTGCTGACAAACCGCCACGACAACCTGCCGGCCGTGTTCGGTAAGATTCGCGTGTACGCCGGCCCGGACGCACTTCCCTCGCCAGCCAGCGGCGGCCTCGACACGCCTCCCTCCACACGACTACTGGCCGCTTACTTTGACAAGCCGCTCTTTCCGGAGAATTTCTCTGCCTCGGAAACTGCCGACGCGGGCACGGAGCGCAGTCTGCGCGACTGGGTAACTTTCTACGAGAGCGGCAAGCGCTTGATCGAGTATCTCAAACATGTGGGATACAACGGAGCGATCCTTTGCGTAGCCCGCCAGGGCAGCACGATTTATCCCAGCCTGACGCTGATGCCGACTCCCAAGTACGACACGGGGACTTTCTTCAGTTCCGGCCAGGACCCCGTGCGCAAAGATATTCTGGAGATGCTGTTCCGGATGTTTGACCGGGAGGGCCTGAAGCTCGTCCCCGCCGTCCAGTTCTCGTCCACGCTGGTCGAATTGGAGCAGCGGGTTCGCAGCCGTGCCAACGACTCCCAAGGGATTTACCTGACCGAGGGTCAGGGACGCACGTGGCGAGAACTGCAGGGTACCGATCACGGCATGGCTCCGCACTACAATCCGCTCGATCCGCAGGTGCAGGCCGCCATGCGGCAGGTCTTGAATGAGTTGACCGAACGCTACGCCCGGCACGCATCGTTTCATGGCCTCGCGATCCAGTTGGACCCCGACGCCTACGCGATGCTGCCGGGCGAACCCTGGGGACAAGACCAGCGCGACGCGGCGACGGTTCGAACAGAGCCTGGCCAAGGACGAGGCGATCAACGCCGCGGATGGCAAGGACGTGGACAAGTCCGAGCTGGGCGGCCGAGATCGGCAGCGGGCCTGGTTGATGTGGCGTGCTCGACCAGATGGCACAATTCCATCGTGACATGCTCGACGATCTCACGCGGCGGCGGGCGGATACCCAGTTGCTGCTCCTCGGCGGCAACATGTTCACCAGCCCGGCCGTCCAGTCCCTGCTGCGTCCGACGCTGCCGAACGGGCCGAACGTACCGGAGGCGCTCCTGCAATTGGGCCTGGATGCCGACCAGTACGCGGATCAGGAGCGGATTGTATTCTGCCGCCCCGACCGCATTGCGCCGCACATACCGCTCAGTTCTCAGGCCGTGAACATCAACCTGGCCACGAGTTCGGTGGTCGACAGCACTTTCTCGCGGATGCAGCCGGCGGCCAGCCTGTTCTATCACGAAGCTTTGCCGCTCTCCCTGCCGTCGTTCGATGCGGCCAGTCCGTTTGGCCAGGAAAACACACGCACCGTGCTGTTCGCCCACATCGCTCCCTCTGGCATTCACAATCGTCAGCGATTCGTGCACCACCTGGCACTGCGCGACGTGCGGTGTATGCTCGACGGCGGCTGGATGCTCGCGCTGGGTCAGGAAGAGACGCTGCAGCCTCTGTTCGACACGTGGCGACGCCTGCCCGCCGAGCCCTTCACGACGGTCCAGCCCAAGGCGTCCGGACTCCCCTCACAACCGCTCGTCGTCCGCACGCTGATCCACGACAACAACACGTACATCTACGTGGTGAACGACTCCCCCTGGGCCTTGTCGGCCGAAATCGATCTGCACGCGGCCAGTACCTTTGCGATTGACGGCTCTGGGCAGTCGCACGGTGCGACAACCGCGGTGGGTAGACGGCCAATCGACCTGGGACATCGAATTGGAGCCGTATGACCTGATCGGCGCGGTCCTGGACAGCGACCAGGTGACTGTCGACACCTGGCGCGTCACGATTGATCGCAACAGCTACGCGCAGTCTGCGTCAGCAGGTCAATGAACTCAATGCGCGGGCCACCATGCTGGGACGCCCCGACTGCCTGGACGTGCTGAAGAACCCGAGTTTCGAACAGGCGGCGGACCGCCTTCCCGGCTGGATCCACGCACAGCAGAAGGGTATTGCGATCGGTCCCAACACCCAGGAACACTTTGCCGGCACCCAGTCGCTGCGGATGTCCAGTGACGGACCGGTGGCCTGGATTCGCAGCGACCCCTTTGCTCCGCCAAAGACGGGGCGAATCGCCGTCATGGTCCGTCTCAAAATCCAAGACGCGGCGAAGCAACCGCCGTTGCGACTGGCGATCGAAGGCCGCCGACTCGACGGCAAGCCGTACTACAAGCCGTTCAATGTCGTCCAGAACCCGCGCGAGCAGCTGCTGACCAACGACTGGGGACAGAAACCGTTTGTAATGCTCGTCAGCGACCTCCCCACAGCAGGAATTAGCCGACCTGCGCGTCGGCTTCGACTTGATGGGCCAAGGCGAAGTGTGGATCGATGACGTGCAGGTCTACGATCGCTGGTTCCCCAAGAACGAGCGGGATGATTTGCTGATCATGAGCGGTCTGGCCGCTCGGTCGTTGAGCATGGGACAGCTCGCGGAATGCCAGCGGATCCTCTCCGGCTATTGGCCGCAGTTTCTGCAGGAGTACGTACCGCTGAACGAACCTCGCCTGGCCACGGCACCCGTCAGCACGACGCCAGACAGCCGCGCCTTTCCACCTCCGCAGCCCAAGAGTGGAGAGCCCGAAGAAGAGAAGCCGTCGGTACTGGACAAGGTCAAAAGCTTGCCCAACCGCGTCCTGCCGTTCAAACTCCGGTAGGGCAGCACGGAGTGAATTCCGCTGCGCGGCGGCTTAACCTGGCGGCCATTTCATGGGCCGGCCGGCCAGCAGATGGAAGTGGAGATGCGGCACCAATTGGCCACCCTCCTGGCCACAATTGCAGACCACGCGGAACCCCTTGTCGAGGTCCAACTGTTTGGCCAGCCGGTGGATGACCATCAGCAGATGTCCCACGACCGCATGATCCTCGGGCGTCACGGTCGCCAGCGACTGGATGGCTTTCTTGGGAATCACCAACAGATGCGTGGGTGCCTGCGGTTCGATGTCCTGGAACGCCAGGCAGTGTTCGTCTTCAAACACGATCGACGCAGGAATCTCCCGATCGATGATCTTCTGGAAGACCGTCTTTTCCGCCATGGTTCACCTTTCAGGCGCGACGTCCGGCAGCCACGTGCGATTGGCATCTTGGGCCACAGCCGGCAACCAACCGCCATCACGACGCTTGTGGTCGCGGGCCGCACGATGCGGCCAGACGGGACATCGGATTATACCATCTCTTCGGCGACCGACAGGACGGTGCCGGCATCGATCCGAGGTCGGCGACGCGTGCGGCGCACCGGTTTGCTGCTGATCCACTCCTTGGTCAGCGTCTCGAAAACTTCGGGCGATTCGTATCGCACGACATCCTTACCTTCGGGCATTGGCCCGATCAAGCCGCGAAAGACCGGCAAGCCACGCAAAGCCAGGTCGGTGCTGCAATCGTCGATCCCGATCTGCGTGTGGAATTCCAACAAGGCGTCGGTCGAGGGATAGTCCTTGATGCGCAGAGTTCCATCGCTGGCGCGGGTCACAACTCGCGTGGTGTTCTTGCTCATGCGTTCGATACCTCACTTGGCCCGTAAGATCCGCAGAAGGTGGCCGTTCCGATCGCCCCTCGAGATCGACGACCGCTGTTGTACGGTATCGGACTTGCGGCGCGCCGGCACGCACGTTAAATCGGCCTCGGCGTACATGGCACGCATTCGTGACAACCGGCATAGCAGATTCGAGCGGCGCCCACGCCACAGGCCTTACTTGAACGATCCGGGCGGCACGGTGGCGGGGTCGGCGGCGGGGTCGGCGGCCGCGACTTGCGTCTGCATAATCGGCGCCCTGAGAATTTCCGGCACTGGCCCTGGCAGGATCGAGGTGACAGGTCGGCCCCAGATAGTGGTGCTGCTCGTGTGAGAACGGGGCCCCCCGTCGGTCCGCCGGCAGCGGGCCGGACTGAGGTGAGGCCGCCCAATTCGGACAATTGGAACGCGGTCCACGGTGGGGACGGCGTGCGACCTCGGATCGATCCTCTTGAGTTACGGCAGGCGGCACAGTATATAATGTGGACACGCCGACCCGCTGGCGGGTCGATTGGGCAGGCCGCAAGGGACCGAGGACAAGACAGGAGTACCAGGGAACCACGTCGACGACTGGAATCCGGTCCATCCGGAGGGTAAGCGAATGGTTAGCAGCCTGATTCGAAATCAGGTGCCGGTTTACCGGTTGCGGGTTCGACCCCCGTGCCCTCCGCTTGGCCTGCGGCCAAGAGAGCAGGAGTTTGGAGAAAGTTGAGAGGAGACAGAGTCCGCGTGCGGCATCGACACTTTCGCTATTCCGCACCGCGACTACCTGGATGCTGCCCTTTGCCCCTGTGCATTGCGGCAGGAGGCAAGGCAACCGCAACGCGGTTGTTCATCGTAGCCCAGGGTTGGCCGACCGCAGGGAGGCCTACCCTGGGAATCACACATCGCATCACCCGCGGTCGAGCCCCATAGCCTCCATCGAGCGGCGTTCTGCCGAGACCGCCATCAAACCGTGCTCTGTGATCTGTGCGACAACCATGCGCCCAGCCGATCGCGACCTCCAAAGAAGTTGACGGACGTTACAACGCCGTGACGGGCGCGGCAACAGTCTACCCGCCCACTATCGGTTGCCCTCTCACACAGCCACTGACGGTTCGCCGCACGTCGCTACAAGTCAAGCGGTTGCTGAACCACATTCCAGTGGACGCCATTTCCGAGGGCATCGAATTCACGGCCGATGGTTCCAGCTCTTCGTCCAGACCACACTCGCCAACCACATCATGGTCTTCGACGTTGACGGCATGAACCTCCGCCGAAGCGTTTATGCTTTGCACTGGACATGCACCGTCGGCGTTGGCGATTTCGCCTCGATTCGTGAAGTGAAGTCTTCAAGCATCTCGCACTTACCACTACCGCGGACGCCTGAAGGCTGCTCGAGAAGCCTCGCTGAAGCGAGCTGAGAAGAGTCTCTGGGATACCTCACACCACCACCACCACCACCACCACGTGAACGTGGTGGCAAACAAGATGCCGGCTGGAAGCCGGCAGGTGCTAGTGGTCCAGGGCCTGCTGCATGGTGATGTCTTCTCTTCTTTCCCCGACTCTGGTGCTGACGCGGACTTCAATAACTCCCTCGACTCCGCGTGAACGTGGTGGCAACAAAATGCCGGCTGGAAGCCGGCAGGTGCTAGTGGTCCAGGGCCTGCTGCATGGTGATGTCTTCTCTTCTTTCCCCGACTCTGGTGCTGACGCGGACTTCAATAACTCCTTCGACTCCGCGTGACGTGGTGGCAAACAGGATGCCGGCTGGAAGCCGGCAGGTGCTAGTGGTCCAGGGCCTGCTTCATGGTGATGTCTTCTCTTCTTTCCCCGACTCTGGTGCTAACGCGGACTTCAATAACTCCTTCGACTCCGCGTTGATCGTTGCCATCTCTGCCAATGAGCAAGCTGCCACCATTACCGGCGTTCAGTCGGTCATTGCCGGTATCGCCGTAGCGCCAGACCGGGTTGGTGATCGCCTCTGCGATCTGGACGTTGTCGTCGCCGTCGCCACCGGTGACGATGATCCGGCCGGTGGGCTTCGGCTGTGCAGGTACCACGCCATTGAAGGTGACTTTCAAGGTCGAACTGGTCGCTCCCGGCGCGACCACAATCGTGTCGTTGCCTGAGGTCCCGGTAATCAGCAGGGCGGTTCCGCCCAAACAACTATCGCTGACGTCAGATGCTACCGGAAGCCGCGGCCACTACGTTGATGGTCACCGTGGCGGAACGGAACCCGTCGTCGCCGTCGCTAATGGTGCAGCTGAAGCTATCGACCTTGGCGAAGGTGCTGTCCGGCGGGTAGGTGAACGATCCGTCCGTGTACAGCACCAGCGTGCCGTTGGACGGACTGGTATGAGTGCTCACCGTCAGCGGATCGTTCGTCCCGGCCGGGTCACTATCGACCCCGCTGCCAGTGTTGTCGGTGATGACGTTGCCAGAAACCGCTGTCGCCTGAGTTGTGGAGTAGCCATTGGCGGTTACAGTCGGGGCCACGGTGTTGACCGTGACGACCGTGGTGTCGGACGCGCTGCCCAATTCATCGTCAGTCACACTGTAGGTGATCGTGTAGGTGCCATTGTCATTCGACACGAAGCTAAAGGAGCTGCCACTGCCACTGGTGATCGTCTGGCCATTGCTGGCAACCACGCTCCGAATCTGCGAATGGGTGTCGGAACTGCTCGGATCGGTGAAACTGCCCAAGAGGTTGACCGTGTCACCTTCGTTGACCGTTTGGTCCGCTCCGGCATTCACGCAAGCGACAATGAGTGGCATGCGCACCGGCGCAAGTACGACTTGGACCGATTATTGCGGGGTTGGTGTGCGATTGTTGAGCTCATCGGCGGGTCGTGGCGAGTAAACCCTCCTCATCGATCGACCCGTTGCGCAGGCTTTCCAGGTACTCCTTCAGGTCCGCGACAAATGAGATCCTACGTGTGACGACCGGTTCGCCGAACTGTGCTGAGATTGCCGAGTCGAACTTGGCGAACAGCAGGTCCCTGGACTGAAGGAGACTTTCTCCCTCGTGAAGCACAGAGGCCAGCTGGTCGGCGGTCTCGATCGGCAGGAGGTCGCTCTGATTCTTTTCGTTCGCCGGATTCACATCCAGGTCGAGGAAGAAGAGATCGGTGGCCGAAACCATGTCGCGTTGGCCGGTCGCCGCGCCGGCCAGCGGCGTGACCGTCAGCGACCAGCCGCTCAACGTGTGCGTGTTACCCTTGACGTTGTCGGTGATGGCCAAGGTCCACGTGCCCAACGCATTGACGCCGTCGAAGTTGACCAACGTGCGCGTACTGGTGCCAAACATGGGCATGATCGTTTCAGTCTCGCCACCAGGACTGGTCAACAACCAGTCGCTCAGGTCGCTTAGATCGGACGAGCCGTCCAGGGTGATCGTGATGCTCAGCGCATCAATCAGGGCGGATTGGGTGACCTCCAGATGCGAGGTCGTCGTCTGTGGGCCTTTCTTCGGATGAAGATCGGCGATCGCCAGTGGCGTGTCGAGGCTGTGGAACACCTGGGGTCCGGTGGGCGCTTCGTTGTCGACGTTCGCGACGGAGACATCCGGCGGGTCAAGTTTTTCGTAGTTCCCGTCGCTGCTCGACGCGGGCCCCACGAGGATCGTATAAGACACGAGGCCGTCCAACGCTGAGTCATCCACTCCTTCGACCGTCACCGACTGTGGCGCGTTCCAATTGGCCGAGGTGAAGGTGAGAAGTACCGGGCTGACAATTCCTTCGCTTGTGTCGCTCGACGAAATACCGATCATCACATCGTGCAACGGCGCCGTGTTGAGAACCACGGAGAAGGAGGCCGTAGTGCCGCCCTCTGTTGTCGTCAGCCCTGCGATGGGCGTGACGGTGATGCCGGGGCCCTTGATCTTCCCGCCGGCTCCGGCCCGGTAGATGGCACGGATCTCGTCTGCCGTCAGTGCATGATTGTAGACCGAAACTTCGTCGACCTGACCATCGAGCCGTCTCGTATCGCCGAGCGTTCCCGGTATCCGTCCCATGTAGAACGACGTGTTTGCCGACGTGTTGATTGTGAAAGTCCCGTTGGCGACGGCGATTCCGTCCAGATACAGCGTAGTGGAGCTACCGACGTTGGTGACCGCGACGTGGTACCACCGGCCGGGCGCCAACGAGGGACCCCAAAGGGCACTTCCCCATTGCGAAAAGAAGACTCTGTCGCCCAAGGTGCCCAACTGGTAAGTCTGAGTCGACGAGCCGAAGTTGCCGTAGCCTGCGAGAAATGCTTCTCCCGAGGAAGGGAAGACATCGGCGTTGACCCACAGCTCGAGAGTGCGGTCGGCATTGCCAACGGGCAGCGAGATCGTGGGCGCGACCAGATAATCGTCCACCCCATCGAAGCTGAAGGCCTGGGCAACATGCCCCGAGCCGTAGGTGGCGCCTCCGCTCAAAGTACCCTCGTTCGAACCGATGAGGTCGTCCGCGTTGCCGTCTCCCGTCCACCAACTCAACAGGCCCGGCAAAGGCGCCGACTGGGACCCCGCTCTCGTGATCCGTGATCGTCCCGATTCCGTACCCGTCGTCAAGGGTGACGCCGGCGGGTTCCGAATCTGGTTTGGTCAGATTCACGAAGAACGACTCGTCCAACTCCAATTTCGTGTCGCCGATGACCGGGACCAGGATCGCCTTGGAGGTTTCCCCCGGCTGAAAGACGAGACTGCCGCTGACCGCCTGGTAGTCTGTGTCAGCCTCGGTTGCCGTGCCATCGGCCGTGGCGAAGTCCACCGTGACCAAGTTAGTGCTGGCTTCAGAAAGGCTGACCATGAAGCTAAGCGTTGTCTGGCCGTAATCACCTTCACAGGCTGTCGCGCCATCGATGAAGAGGACGGGGCCGGATGCGGTGACAGGGGTGATGCTGAGGACGTACTCACCCCCGACTCCGGTGCCTGATTGACTGCTGGGCAGCACCTCCACGTAATAGGTGCCGGTGCCTTCGGGTGGGGCCGCAACGATTAACCGAGCATTGCGGCCATCGGCGGCCGAGTTGTCGTCGGAGGCGATCAGGGCGCCGGAGGAGTCGTAGAACCGGATCATCGGGTCGAAGTGATTCAGCCCGCCCAAAGGCGTCGACGTCGCGATGTCGATCACCTCACCCCCAGCCAATGCGAACTGGTAGAGGTCCCGCTGGGGCGTGTGAAACCGCAGCACCCCGTTGTTGCCAGTCACGTAGAGGCTGCCGTCCGGCCCGAAGGTGAGAGCTTCGGCATTGTCGAGACCGTTCTCGCCTACCGCCACGAATTCGTCGAGAAAGACCCCGGTCGCGCCGTCATAACGCAGCACGTCACCGGCGGCGACATACAGTTCGCCAATGCCGTCACCGGTTTCGTCCGGCCCAATCAGCAATCCTCGTGGTCCCGACATTCCGCCACTTCCGGCCGGAACGAACTTGTCGATGAAGGCCCCTGTTGCGCCGTTGTAACGAAGAATGTCGCCCGAATAGAAGCTGCTCACGATCAACTCAGGCGCTCCGTCGCCAGTGCTATCCGCCCCGAAGACCAGGTCCCACGCGAAATCCAGACCTCCGCTGCCGGCAGGGACGAACTCGTCGATCAGTTGGCCTGTGTCAACATTGAATCGTCCCACGTTGTCCCAGATGGAGGCCACGTAGAGGTATCCGTCAGGCCCGAATGTCAAACCTCGAGGGGTGTTCCAGGAATAGGTCCGAACCACCGCACCCGTCGTCCCGTTGAAGCGGATAACGCTGCTGTTGCCGTCGGCGAAATAGAGGTCACCGTCCGGCCCGAACGCCAATCCTTCGCCGTACGGTCCTCCGCGGGCAAATACATCGAGAAACGCACCGGTTACTCCGTCGTAACGGTGAACGACATCGCCGTTGCCATGAACCGTCCCGTCGTAGAAGCCGGTCACGTACAGGTTCCCGTCGGGTCCAAAGACCAAGTCCAAGGGACCGTCTAATCCTCCGCTACCCGGCGTGACGAACACCGAGTTTGCGGGGGTGACCGCTCCGAAAACGTGCTTAGAACTGTCGATGTTCTGGGCCGCCGCGAAATCGTTGTTGGCCTCAGCTTCCAGGTCCGCACCGAGAATGGCCAGCAGGCTGTACTCGACCGCGGCATCGCCAGTGATCATGGCATAGTACGTGCCTTCCGACGGTGCCGTAAAGTTGATCACTTCGTGGAAGTTCGCCGGGCCCGAAATGCCTTCGTCCAGGGTGGCCCCCGCAAGGTTTTGGATTGCCACATGGACGTTTCCGCCGGCTGTGGCCGTCAACGCCAGCGTCACAATTTTGCCATCTTCGAGGCTGAACGCGTAATAGTCTGCTCTTTCCTGGGCCGCCGTCACTTGAATTGACCAGCCGTTAAGTTTTCCTCTGTCGGAACTCCTGTCGTCAGTGATTTCGAGTGTCCAGACACCGTGTACGTCTTTGCGGTTCAAGTCGGCCAGACGGCCCTGGGGCCGGAAACGTCCCGTAAAAGGCGCGGAGGCAGACGCAATCGGCGTCGCGGCCTGGTCGTCGAGTATCGTGTTGACGAAGTTGTCGCCGCTGCCGCCTACGTCGTTGAACAGTGGCACTCGAGTACCATCCGGGGCGATGAGAAACACATCGAGATCGGCGTCGTACGTGTGGGTAATGTCCAGCACAACGTTCAGGTCGGCAATCGGATAGGAATCTGGAACGGTCAGCGTCGAGGTGATTGTGTCCCGATCGGGAATCCGCAGCCGCGTATCTGGGCGCGCGTAAGTCTTCATTGTCCCGGAGTCGATATCGAACCCGTCGCTGTGACCGACAACGGCAGCGCGGCCGGCGCCCTCGGCCAGCATGATGAAGCCGGGGTCCAGCGACTGGGCGGACTCGATCGTGTCGTTGAGCGGCCCGTCGCGGGACTCGTCCTCCAGGGCTGCGTTGAGCGTGACACCGACGGAGTATGTGCCGGCCGTATTCGATGCGCCGGCGATCTTCACCCGATAAGTGCCGGCGATCGTAGTCGCCACGGGTGGAAGGGTCGCTGCATCACCGGCGGCGGCCGCGCTGACGCTTCCCATCGGCACCCCTCCAGAGTCGAAAAGTTCAACCGTCGGCGCGAGCGATCCGTCGGGATCAACCATCACCATCACCGTCTCACCCGCTTCCAAGTCAAGCGTGAAGCTGTCGATATCGTCCGCAGGATTGATGGAACCGAGGGCCGCACCGCTGTAGATCAACGATCCGCGAGGCTCAATTGGAAGCAGCGGCACAGGGAACGGCACCGTGCCGAAGTCCAAGTCGAAGGTCCCGTTGTAACCCAGCATCGGGTTGCCATCTCCGTCGGTCAGCGCCCCGCGGGCATGACAATGGAGAACGTGCCTTCCTTGATGATGCCGGTGAGCGTGTAGATGACGCTCTGCGCGTCTCCGTCCACAGGAGTCGCCGCAGTCACCTCCCCCTGGCTAACCAGGAGGTCCTCCGTGCCCACGGTGCCCACGGCATAAGGTTCGTTGAAGGTGACCTTGAGGCTGGTGAAAGGAAGTTCCACGGTCGAGCCGTCGACGGGCGTGGTTGACGCGACCTGCAGCCGACGCGTGTCGTAGCGGAAGGTGGCGTTCCATTCCCGTAACGACTGGTCTAGGGGGACGTCGGAGGTCGTCTCGACCGAGGCGGCGGCCAGATGCATGGTTTGTAGGCCCTCCATTTGGACCGGGCTGGCCCCATAATGGAAGATCACCGTGTTGGGCGAAGCGTCATGGAAAGTGTAGTTGTTCGCCGGCAGGCCGTTGACCTGCAGGTCGGCGGCGTGCAGCGTGGTGCTATCGATCGGCAGCGAGAAATGGATCACAAAGTCGGTCGGTCTGGTGGCCACGATTTCGCCGTCGTCCGGGCTGCTGCCGCTGACCGTCATTCCCACTCTCTGAAGCGTGCCATAGGCATTGAGCCGTCCGCCGGTTACGGAGATACCGGCCATCGCCGCGATCGAGTCCGCGCCATCGAGGATCGCTTCTTTAATAAGGGCCGCCGTGGCCCCCGACGCGGTGCTCCACGCCAGGGCCGCTACTCCCGCCACGTGGGGCGTGGCCATCGACGTGCCGTCTTTCAAGCCGTATGTGTTGCCGGGCGTGGTGCTCAAGATGCCTACGCCCGGGGCCGCCAAATCCACTGACGTAGCTCCGTAGTTGGAGAAACTGGCCTTGGCATCGTTGTGATCCGTGGCCGCCACGGAAATAATATTCTCCAAGGTGTAGCTGGCTGGGTAATAGGGTGAGGCGTCGCTGTCTGAGCCGTTGTTGCCCGCCGCGGCCACAAACAACATCCCGGCTGCGCCGCTGGCTCCAATGGCATCCTCCAACGCTTGGGAGAAACTGCCCCCGCCCCAACTGCTGCTGGTTACACAGACATTGATCCCGAAGTCGTCGTGCATCATCGTCGCATAGCTCACAGCGGCGACGGCATCGGCGGTGGTTCCGTTTCCAGCGGAGTCGAGGAACTTGAGAGCCATGACCTGGGCGCTCCAGTTCACCCCAACGACGCCGGTCGCATTGTCTCCTTCGGCTGCAATCGTGCCCGAAACGTGTGTGCCGTGGCCGTTGTCGTCAAACGGGTCATTGTCATCGTTGACGAAATCCCATCCGTACACGTCGTCCGCGTAGCCGTTGCCGTCATTGTCGATGCCATCTTCAGGAATCTCGCCCGGGTTAACCCACATGTTCGCAGCCAAATCGGCATGCGTATAATCCACACCCGTGTCAATCACCCCGACCACGACTTTGCCGCTGCCGGTGGCGATGCCCCAGGCCTCGGGGGCGTCGATGTCGGCATCGAGTGTGCCGCCCGTTTGGCGTGTGTTGTTCAGTCCCCACAGTTCGGAAAACCGTGGGTCATTTGGCGTGGCGTCGATCGAAAAGGCGTAATTTGGCTCGGCATAGGCGATGCCAGGGCGGCCGGTGAACTGCTGCACCGTCTGAAGCACGTCGGTGCCAGCGGGCAGTTGCCAGACGGTGGCCAATCGGGCACCCCGGCCCGATCCGGCCGGCAAGTCCATCAAGACCTTTGGGCTATGCAGACCGTTGGCTCCGACCAGCTTGCCTGCCGCTTCCAACGCCACTGCGGCCCCCCTATTGCGATATAACGCGGGCAGGTCGCCGTCAAAGCCAATCAGGATTTCTCCGGCGGAAAACGGGGGGGCGTTGGTGTCATCGCCGGAGGAAACGAAGCTCAACAATCGCCGATCCTCCAACCATTCGATGTTCATCCGGCGCGACAGCGCATGCTTGCGGTGGGCACGCCTTGAAAGTCGCGCCTTGCGAGTCGGCGCAAAATCCCCTCCCCAACCTCCGAAATCGGTCGATGCAGTCATGGTCACGCCTCCCTTTGCGAGTTGGCCGACTCGTGGCCTCGGTACAAAGAACGTCTTGGCCGACTGAGCACAGGTGCGGCCCAAATAACGCGACTGCCTGTAAGTGCATGACTTACCGGCAGGAGATCACTTGCCGTTTCTTTCGTCCAGATGAATCGCAATGAAGCGAATTTGCAGCTTCCGATTGGGGCGTCACGTTGTCCCACCCGCCGGTCCGGCGCCGGTCTCCGCGGTCCCACCCGCCGCTTCGGGCAGACCGGTGAACAAGGGACGGGCTTCAACTATTTCAGCAAAACAAAACCAGAACGAATGTCAAGCGTCTCCTGTTATTGAGTCCTGCGTTGCCAATGAACATGGCACGCTGGCTCCGCGTATAGGAATTACTGGCCCCCCAGCGGTGTTGTCATTGAGAGCCGAGCATTGGCTATGCAGGACTCAATAGAAAGCGAAGAATTAACTCTCCAGAGGCATTCCCACAATGTTTCCAGACGCCGGCAAGATGGGGCCACTACTTCCGGGCCGACCGACTTCGAACCGGCAAGATCATGGCGTGCGATCTTGTGGCGTATCGAAGCCTTCCCCGGGGCGACCGGCGGGCCGGGAACTCGCGGTACTCGATACTCGGGTCGCGCTCGCTGACAGACAGCCCCGGGCAACCCGGCACAGTTTCTCACAGTGGTCAATAAATGCGACAGTCTCTGGGAACATCGCGGGTTGAAAGACGCCCTTGCCAGAGCATTGATGCACGTCGTCACAAGTCACGGGCTAGACACTGCTCCCCGCCCCGCTCTTCTGAGCGCCTTTGAGGTGTTTCGACAGGGAAGTCGGACTGCGTTGGTTAGTGCGCAGGCACACAATCGCCTCCCACAGGGTGCTGAGAAATCGCCCGCCAAGCAACACGAACTTACCGCGATGACTGCCATCCTGAACATATATGCTCGAGAACTGGAGCGGTTCTCTCCGGTACCAACCATTACCGCTCATCTTTCTGAGAGCATTGCCCGCCAATACGCCGAGGCGCTACACACAACCGACCGGCCTTGAGCCAGGCGAGGACGCTGGAAGATGTGAATGGTTTGATGCAGCGGATGATGAAGGCCGCCCTACAGGGGATGCTCAACACAGAGATGGATGTTCATCTGGGCCGCAGGCGGCGTCAGAGCTGCGTCACGGAAATTGCTCCCGCCCGCCACAGGAAACGCGCGGTCCTGGACACCAACGTCGAGCGCAGACGACCTGGAACACTTGTTTCCGATTTGGGTGCGTCCTGGACCTCTGCAATAGCATTTTGCTGCCGTTGAGCTGCCGCAAGAACGACCACGACCAGCCCAGATCGATTCCGGCGCGCCGGGGGTGCGGCTTGAACGCGCTTTCGGAGGTCCCCGTGGCTCCCGACACCTCATTTGCCTTATGCGGCGAAACCGCTTGCCGAACTGCCGCTTGACCTCGCCAGAATGAATGCAACCCGATGACGGGGTTGGGCATCCAAGTGGCCAATATATGGGTAATGGGCGGCCGCTAAGGTCACTCGGCTACACCAGCGACCAAGCCGTGGCAACTCCCCGGCTGGTGTTTAGCGCCGGCTCCCATCTTGCCTATGGGCGCACCAAGGTCACGGATCTTTCGCTCCGAGCGGACCGCTTTCGGGAAGCTGGTACAGGTGCCCTTCCCGCTGGGCCGGAGGCTCCACGTCGGTGAAATTGTCGCGGTAGGTTTGGATGCCTGCCACCGTCTCCCGCTTACCCTGGAACACGAACTGGTCGCCATTGCGCAGGTCGATCGCGCGAGTCTTGGGCGGCACCGGCTCAATGTTTGTGGCGGTGCCGTCGGGACGAAGTGGGACGATCAGCTGGCGCAGTTCGCCACCGGGGCCAGGCGGCAGCTCGATCTGCAGCGAGTAGATGATGCGATAGGGCATGGGTGGCTACGTCCGCCGAAGGCAAGCGGCTCTAACACTGATAATAAAAGCCCCACCGTTGCTGATGGGGCGATAAGGTGAATACGGGCTTTGATTTCCGCCAATCTAGACTTTACGCTTTCTTCCGCTTGAACGTAAATTCGGCACCCGCAAAACGGCCCTCCACGAATGTCACTTTGATTGTGTCTGGGTCGATCAAGGTAATGACCGTCTTACTAATTCCCTCAGTTCCATCGGCATCGATGAATGACGTTGAGCCGCGTTCTTCTCCGTTGACCAGCGTGAGCACCTCATCCGATAGGCCACCGGACGAATCAACTCCGTGAACCACAATCGATTGTCGTTTTGGGCACCAGCTGCCAATTGTCTTTTGATTCATCGTATCGCCGCGGAGTCTCCAAGCGCTGGTTGACAACACAGCCTTGCCATCCAGAATCACTTCGACAGTCGATTCACCTTTGACCTCATCGCCATTAGGCGTTTGGATTGTCGTCTCCCACTCCCCCTCCCACATCTTCTTGTATTTCGCCCACATGTCTGGCGAATCCGCCTTGGCTCCAGCGGCGTCTGCCTGCTTGTCCTGCGCGAAACACATACCACCGGCGAGTAAGACGACCGAAACCAGCATGGACGTTGTCACGAAGCGTCGCATAGCAATCCCCTTAAGTCAGACGGTGCGAACGGAATGGTCGGTGAACAACCCCGGCATTATCAGTAGCGCGAAACGGTGCGTCAATTACCGAGTGAGGTGCCAGCGATTTGCAAACAGTGCGACCATACTGAAAAGGCTGGCCAAGTCGCCACTGACAGACGAACCGCTCAGCACATCGGTTAACCGTCGGCAGTTGCTCCGCCGACCTGTATGCGATTGCCGTGTCCAAGCCCATTCAGTTCGCCGACTCTGGCCTCCAGGATCAGCGAACCGCAGCAGCCAACAGTTCCTCCTCATCAGCCCCACCGCTCAGCGTGCCGTCCAGGAACTCCTCCAGATCGCTGCGAACTGGCTGACGCCAGGGCGTTCAGCTCAACGAAAAAGAGAACCGTAGCAAGCACCGCGAAACATCGACCTTGTAGCTGGCAACAAACATCAAGAAAGCCGCCGGGCGTGTTGGACGCGGCGGTGTGGTGTTGGTCGAGCCACGCACTACTCTCGGTCTTCAGGTCTGTGCGTACAGTCAACGGGCCGCAATGGACATCGTGTGCCGGGCGCGGGAGCGAGCGACGACTCGGGTCAGGCCCAAGCGATTAAGCCCAGTTCTGCACCGAGTGTGGCGAGATGATGTGCAGGAACAAGAGACGCCCCGGCGTCGGCACTTGTCCGCGCCAGGGCGCCGTACTGTGCAGGTCACGATCACATTAGACCAGCTATCAAGCTCACTGCGCGAGTCGCCCAGCAAGGCGCGAAACGAATTCCGTCACGTCCCAATTGAACTCAGGGCTTTGGATACGGAGTCAAAATGAAAGCTCGATATCCGGAACTAAAGGTAGCCAAACCCACAATATGATCAAATGGATCTAGACTAGGAACTCCCGCGACACTGCTGTCATTAACGTGAAATCTTCTGTTGGCGAACGCGTCGCCCCGTCTGTTTAACCGCTATCCCAGAGCCGCGTCCGGGAAATCACTTACCACGTCGAGCGCCTCTGCCACCGGACGCGGCGGCGGGATGCGCGGGCCAACCTCCCCGTTGGATGGCTCCCGCCGCGCGTCGAGCATCTTTGCCACAGCGCGCATCCCGGCGCACCGATCGGTCGTGGCTCTCTTGGTGTATCCACATTGCTTTCCCGATCGGTGCTCTGGGATAGCGGTTAAACGGTCCAGTCTTGTAAGGTGTGCCTGCGCTCGCCTTCACGCGGCATGATCACACCACGATTTCGTGGCGAGCTGGACACACCCTACAAGCTACAAGCTGCTTTGGTTCCTCTGTCAGGGCAGCGAGTTTCTCCTTCCAGGCCGTGGCCTTCTCGGGTTGGTTGGATTTCTCATAGAGCTGTACCAGTTGCGTGCAAGCTTCGCGCGCTTGCGAGTGGTCATAGGGCGTGGGATAGGCGGCATCTCGCTTGACATACCCATCGTGCGCGGCCAGCAGCAGGGGTTCTGCTTCCGCGTGTTTGCCCTGCTCCACATAGGCGCTGCCGAGCAAGATCATGCTCGGAGGATCTCGTGGCATTGCTCGACTTGTGTCAAAGATTCCTCGTACAGTCCTAGTCCCCGGTAGGTCTTCCCCAACGCCGCGAGCAGCCTCGCCTTGACCGTCAAATCATCCGAAAACTTGGTCTTGAGTGCTTCCTTGGCCCGGTCCAAGACTTCCACGACCGTGACCATCCTGCCGTCCTTCTCAGGGTCGGGACTGCGGAATATGTCCACCAGATAGTTTGTGACTGTTTCCGCCTGTTTGCGGGCCGCCTCGGCTTGCTGCGTAGCGTGCTCAGCATCGACTCGCAGCTTGGCTTCCCGCGCAGCCGCGTCTTCCGCCAATCGCTTCTGTTTCTGAGCCAGTTGCGCCTGTTGTTTGGCCAGCCGCTGCTGCTCGGTGGCGAAGAAATGCCCCCGGCTCTTCCAGTGCTGGACCTGCTCCGTGTCCACCAACCGGATATATGCCTCGTGCACCAGCGCCGTGGCCTGCAGCGTCTGGTCCGGTTTCTCCTGGGCCATTTTGGCAGCGGCCAGTTTCCGCAGTTCCTCGTAGACCAGCGGCAAGAGTTGCTCGGCCGCTTGGGGTTCGCCCCGTTCGATCCGCGACAGGATCAGAGTCACGTCGCCCGAAGCACGGGCCGGTGCAGCAGGCACAGTGGGGTCGGGCTCATCACCAGCACCGTCCTGAGGTATGTCGTCGTTGACCATCGCGGCTCCCCAGCTGCCCCAGGAAGGACCAGCCAGGTCCGCTGAAAGTGTGGCAAGTCAAGCGGTCACCGTGTCCGGCGCTGGTCATGCAACCACGAGTGTACCACGGTCGCATGTTGGCATCGACGGCCGGTTCCCACGAGCAAGGCACGTCCGCTCGGTTGCCGAGACAGACAGAGATCACCCCCTGTTCTCTCCAGTGGCATGTTCGTACCACCCACGGGCGCGATCAGTATCGTGGGCGTCAGGGCGAGTACGCTGCCTGTCGCACCGATGGGCGCAGATGCATGCGCGAACTGCCCGCGTTAGAATGCTCACTCAGTTCCGATTCCTGCTCCTGAACTCGCCGGAGGTCCAGCTCGTGAACGCACTGGCTCGCAGGGTGGCAGTGTTCGTGTTCGGTTTTCAGTGGCCTAACAAGCCGTACTCCCTTAGCATCCACGAGGTGACTCAACTGCACTACGAGACGGTTACAAAGGCCAATCCCTCCCGCTTCAAGCACGCCACTCACCCGGTAGAAATGGTTTGTTGGGACGATGCAGTTAAGTTCTGCGATAGTTTGTCGGCGATGCCGGACGAATCTGTTGTTGGACGCACCTATCGTCTGCCGACAGAAACAGCGTGGGAATATGCCTGTCGAGCCGAGACCACTACGCGTTACTACTTCGGGGACGACGAATCGAAGCTGCCCTACTATGCCTGGGTTGAGGGCAATAAGCTCCGCTTGGTTTCCCAGGGTTTTTCAATGTTCCCCATGTTCCCGATGCTTACGGCATATCCGGTGTTTCCAGACCTGCATATTGTCGATCAATCACATCCGGTTGGCCAGCGGCAACCCAACGCTTGGGGCCTGTACGACATGTGCGGGAATGTGTGGGAGTGGTGTCAGGAAGTCTTAGAAGGAAGCTCTGGCCGTGTCCACCGTGGCGGCAGTTGGTCCACCTCTGCCTCACTGTGCCAGTCAGCGTCGCGCATCTGCAATCGGCCTTCGCATGCGACACAGTGTGTGGAGAGAGCTATCCATACTGACCGCCCTAACTTCAATTTGGCGGTGCCGCCCCAGTCGCGGACGGTGAAAGTGCACACAACCCCGCAAGGGCGAGGTTTGCTAGATCCACACTGTTCGCAAGGACCGTCGTCCGCCAAGCCTTCGCAGAAGGACAGAATAGCTCCTTCAGCCGTTGTTTCGCCCAGACTGTCGACGCGGCCGTGGGGGAGGCCCAATGATGTGCTTGGTTTTCTGCCCGCAGGCCGGCGAGAATGCGGAGCGGTCCATAGGTTCCAAATTCCGCACAGGCGAAGAGGTAATCCAGGGCCAGATTGCGCGACACGCACCATCGCCCAAAGCCGCCCCTTGTATGATATGCGACGCTGCTTGAATCGCATCCTTCATAAGAACCGACACCGAACCAATCAGTCAGCCTGGTGCGCAGATGCTCGGTGAGCGGGTAGTCAATGAGCAGTTTCCAAGTTCCCGTGCGACCGAGGCCGGTGTGGAAGTCGAGATGAACGACGGTTGTACTTCCTCGCAGCCAGCGTTCCAAGTTCTCGCCCAACAATTGGTACATTTTGGACGGACCAACACCACCGAAAAACAGTCCCTGCGGGGCGTCGTACTGACCTGCCGCCACTGCTTGCCAGAGAGCCGGCATCCCATGTCGAGCAATCATCCCCAGTGTTTTGAGAGTGAACGGTTCCCATCGTGACGGCGGTTGTCGAGGGTTCAAAAACGGTTCCAGACCCGCGTAGCCTGTGGGAGAACCCTCGTACCGTTCACCTGCTAACAAGAAATTTCGGCCAGGATCAACGTTGTTTTCGTCACACCGCCGTAGCCATGCGAAACCGAACGGATTCAAGCCGTGGAGTAACAAAACCTTGGTCGACAGAGGTGGCGAGTTCGCCCATCGTTCGAGCAAGGCGACTTGCACTGCGGAGCCAAAAAAACCCTCGACACCGTGAACACCGGAGGACAGGACCAGCACCCTGTCAGGATCGCCGTGGCGAGAGACGCCGACATCGATCGTCAGATCTTCGCCCCGAGGCCCTTTGGCGTCTATGGGGTAAGTCTCCAACTGCCAGCCGAGACGAGACACCCCCTGTCTAAACCGCTGCCGGGCGGTTGCGTAATCGGGGGAGAACGCTGCTAAGCTGTCTATCAAAGTCAACCTCCACCGCTCAATGACGCGCATTTCTTTGCCCGCGGGGATGCTTCTCCATCTGAAACCGGCCGAGTATCCCGGGCCGCCATGGCCAATGGATGTGCAGCGACATCGCTACCGCCGAGCACGTGTCGACGTTTTATCCTTCCCGAACCACCCTCCGCAAGTGCCGATCCGGCACCGCGATGACGGTCTTGTCGTGGCAATACGTTCTGGCGGGGACGCAGGTTACGGACCAGCATCGAGCCCTTCGACGGCATGTTGCCCGCCCCTCCCCCCATGGGGTGCATTGCCCAGCATTCCCGGCGTGCGAACGATGTGGTTGAAGGCTCGCCAGTTCAGGGGCCGACTCGGTGATGGGTTCGTGGCAGACCGAACCGTCTGAGTTTCGGTCGGCATTCGAAAGTTTCCCTGGCAATCGCGAGCCTTCGCTATTTCTTGGTGTCGCCGGCTTCGGCGTCGACTATCTGGATGCTGCCCTTTGCCCCTGTGCATTGCGGCAGGAGGCAAGGCAACCGCAACGCGGTTGTTCATCGTAGCCCAGGGTTGGCCGACCGCAGGGAGGCCTACCCTGGGAATCACACATCGCATCACCCGCGGTCGAGCCCCATAGCCTCCATCGAGCGGCGTTCTGCCGAGACCGCCATCAAACCGTGCTCGGTGATCTGTGCGACAACCCTGCGCCCAGCCGATCGCGACCTCCAAAAAAGTTGACGGACCTTACAACGCCGTGACGGGCGCGGCAACAGTCTACCCGCCCACTATCGGTTGCCCTCTCACACAGCCACTGACGGTTCGCCGCACGTCGCTACAAGTCAAGCGGTTGCTGAACCACATTCCAGTGGACGCCATCCCCGAGGGCATCGAATTCACGGCCGATGGTTCCAAGCTCTTCGTCCAGACCACACTCGCCAACCACATCATGGTCTTCGACGTTGACGGCATGAACCTCCGCCGTTTGTGCTTTGCACTGAACATGCACCGTCGGCGTTGGCGATTTCGCCTCGATTCGTGAAGTGAAGTCTTCAAGCATCGCGCACTTACCACGACCGCGGACGCCTGAAGGCTGCTCGAGAAGCCTCGCTGAAGCGAGCTGAGAAGAGTCTCTGGGATACCTCACACCACCACCACCACCACGTGAACGTGGTGGCAAACAGGATGCCGGCTGGAAGCCGGCAGGTGCTAGTGGTCCAGGGCCTGCTTCATGGTGATGTCTTCTCTTCTTTCCCCGACTCTGGTGCTAACGCGGACTTCAATAACTCCTTCGACTCCACGTGATCGTGGTGGCAAACAGGATGCCGGCTGGAAGCCGGCAGGTGCTAGTGGTCCAGGGCCTGCTTCATGGTGATGTCTTCTCTTCTTTCCCCGACTCTGGTGCTAACGCGGACTTCAATAACTCCTTCGACTCCGCGTGATCGTGGTGGCAAACAGGATGCCGGCTGGAAGCCGGCAGGTGCTAGTGGTCCAGGGCCTGCTTCATGGTGATGTCTTCTCTTCTTTCCCCGACTCTGGTGCTAACGCGGACTTCAATAACTCCTTCGACTCCGCGTGCCAGATGAACTTGCAGGACGCAACCTCACACTCCCGTGCAGGCGTGCTTGACAAGTGTGATTTCGTTGCCTGAGGAGTTAAACGCGACCTCGTCCATAAACATGTGGATGAGGACCAAGCCGCGACCGCCGCCGCGACTCAGGTAGGACGGGTCTGCTTTGACGTCTGGCAAGCGAGCGGTATCAAACCCGGGTCCCTCGTCCTGAATCACGAACCTCGCTTCACGAGGGGAGAAGACCGCACGCAGTTGAACTCTCCGGTCACAATAGGGGGGCTGCTTGCGGCGCCAGGCGACAACGTCTTCGGCGGGCGGCAAAGGCTGGTTCGTGGTCTCGATTTGACCCACCGTCACTTCCAGATTGCCGTGGTAAATCGCGTTGCGCAGCGCCTCGACCAACGCCTTGGCCAGCCGAACGCTATTGGCTTCGTTGACCAGTGCCAGGTCCGTGGCCACATGCTTCAGTTGCTCCGCCAAGGGGGGAATCAACAGAACATCGTTATCCAACTCGTACCGCAACTCTTCGTACCGCAAGCAGTGCGATAACCGCTGTTGTGGCCGGTGCCCGGCTGTGATTGCCAGTACTCCTTCCACGGATTCCAGCAGTTCTGAACCTATCTTCGCTTTCGGGATGTAGTCGGCCGCCCCCGACATGAGCGCCTGCAATGCGATCTCCTCACTGCCGCGTGAGGTCATCAGGATGACGGGCACCGTTGGGAACTGACGATGCATGGTCTCGACCAGCTGCATGCCGTCCATCTCAGGCATTTGCAGATCTGTCACGACGGCGAGGGGAAGCCTCGTTTCCAGCAGTTCGATGGCCTCCAGCCCGTTCGAAGCGTACTCCACGTGATACTTGGTATGGCGCTCCAGCAGACCACCGACCAACTTGCAGTCGACGTCCGAGTCGTCAACAACGAGAAGATGATTCATGGGCGTTTCCCTCGGTCGAGGCGGCCAGCATGTTCGACACTCCTCACATGTTCCCCTACTGCCCGGTCCCGCGCAACAGTTGTCCCGGCCCCCTTGCCTCAGTCGAGACGGCTCCGCAGCAAGTAGTACACGCGATCCAACTTCCTCCAGACCGTGACCCGAGAGCAGTTGACGCGGACAGCGATCTCGGCGCCGGTATATCCCGCGAGTCGCAGGCGAACGATCTCCGCCTCCGCACTCTCCAGCTTCGCAAGAAGCGACTCCAATTCGTCATCGAGCGCAACCGCTTCGGCTTCGGAGGGTTCACCCCCGATGTCGTCGGGGCAAATGTGAAGGCCAATTCGCATTTCAAGACGGGGATCACGCTTGCGTGCGCAATGGTGCTCGGCCTGTCCTCGAACCTTGTTCAAGGTGATCGTCAAGAGAAGGTTCCACAGATCGCTGGTATAGTCAATCTGGAACTCCCCATTCGCAGCTCGACGAAAGAACGTGCGAAAGGCTGACTGCAGCACATCGCCGGCTTCGAGCCTGCCCTGCAAATGTTGGCCGATCCGGCGTTCGATCTGCTGGCAGAGGCGCTGCGCATACCGCCGGTAAAGCTCACTGGCGGCGTCTTGGTTTCCGGACTTTAATTGCTCGACAAGTTCTGCGACTTCTTGAGCACCCGACATGCTGGCATCTCCCGAACCACTACAGGCTCAACCAAGCCCGCCGCGCATTGAAATACTTGTCCATGTCTCGCGGTCGATGCCCCATGCCTCTCATTGTATTACCGACATAGACACGCCGAAAGAGGCGGGTGGAAAACTGTGGGTACCGGATGGGAGCCACTAAAGAGTTGGTTTCCGTTTCCGCCTCTCCTCACGTTCGACGCGTTTGAAAGTGTAAACGGGGCCTGGGCCGTCCACAGTACTACCGCTGCGTTCCGTCGTTTGAATCGTGAACGAATCCTCGCCCAGCATCTTGATCACGTTCTTAAACGTCGTCGTCTTTCCGTCGCTATCGATATTGTGCCCGGTCAAGGACGAGGCCTTTCCGTCGTCTTCAAACGCGATAGTACCGATACTCATGCTTCCGGCTGAATCCATTCCCCCAAACATGACCTTCTTGTCCGCCGCGTTCCAACCCACCAATCCCCTGCCGGAAAGTGTCTTGCCACCTTCGAACTCGCTGCGCCAAGTCACCTCAATCGCATTCTTATTGAGAATCCACCTCCACGAACTCTGATCCACACACTGTGAACCTTTCTTCGCAAATCCCGGCACGTCTTCCAGCAAGGGGCCTTCATACCGCCACGTGCCAATGACGATGCCGTGCGCCTTCAAGTGCTCGTAGTTCGGGCCGGGCTCCTCTTGCGCAAGTGCAACTCCGCAGGCCAAGACAACAGCGGTAAGTGCGAACACAAGCCGTTTCATCATGTGTGCTCCGAGATGGTTTAAAGAATGGTAGTACTCGACATTGACACAGGATCGCTCATCCATGCAAATACGCACCCCCCGAGAATCACGCAATCTCATCTGGCGAAACGAACCGTTGCCAGTTGCCCATGTGCCTTGCGGCAGGAAGCAAGGCAACCGCAACGCGGTTGTACATCACAGCCCAGGGTTGGCCGACCGCAGGGAGGCCTACCCTGGGAATCACGCATCACGCCACCGGCGGTCGAGCCCAGCGGCCTCCGTCGAGCGGCAGTCTGCCGAGACCGCAACCAAGCCGTGCCACGCACTCGTGCTTAGCTTGGCAACCCCCTATCACGGCACCCAACACAGAGTTGTTGCGATTTCGCAATGACACTTCCGTGTCATTCCAAACACAAATGAAACCGTCGCGACCTCTGCTTCTCCCAGTCTTCCCGCTTTGCCGGGGAAATTGTACGCAGCCCCCCTTTTTCAAGTCTCGCGAGCTTGTTCGAGCAGCTTGATCCAGGGGCCGATGTAGTGCCCGTGATCGTGGTAGGTGCGGCCGCTCACCAGATTGCCATCGATCACGCACGGTTCGTTGACAAACGTCCCGCCGCAGACCTCGAGATCGAACCGGCACTTCAGCACGGTCGCCATGCGCCGGCCCCGCACGCAATCCGCATAGGCCGGAATCTCGACGCCGTGGCAGACACATCCCACAGGCTTGTTCGCAGCGAAGAAATGGCGGGTCACTCGCACCAAATCCTCGTCGTATCGGAGATACTCCGGCGCCCGTCCGCCGGAGAAGAAGATCCCCACGTACTCATCCGGGCGGATGTCCTGGAACGCGATGTCCGCCTCAATCGTGTAGCCCTCCCATTCCTTGGTGATCGTCCAGCCCGGTTTGACCTCATGCATGACCATCTGGTAGCGGCGCTTTTCCGGCGCGGCCACAACCGGCTGGAATCCGGCCTCGATCAGGCGATAGTACGGATAGAGCGTATCGACCGTCTCGGTCGCGTCACCGACGATAATCAGGACTTTGTTCATGGCGTCTACACCTCAAATCCTTTGCGCTGCTCCCGCTGGAGCCACGCGTTCGCTTCCGCATCACCAACGATTTGTTCCCTGTCAGGATCCCATTGCAGCGGTCGGCCAAGCCGCATCGAGATGTTGGCCAGGTGGCAGGTCGAGGCGCTGCGATGCTGACTTTCGACGTCGGAGATCGGCCGCCGCCGTTGGCGAACGCAGTCGAAGAAATTCGCCATGTGGTTGACGATCGCATCCAGTTTCCCGGTGCGTTCGGGCCGCTGGAAGTCGTCGAAATCGTAGGCCTGGTACTGCTCGCGGGGCAGAGCCTGCTCCGCCAACCGCTCGACGGGCACCCCCGTCACGGCCGCGCGGTTTACGAATATTCTCCCCTCATCACCCTCGAACATGATGCCCTGGCGTCCGGAATCGCCGAGTTCCAGAATCGTCCCGCTCGGATAGCGCACCACCGCGTGGAAGCGCGTGGCCACGTTGTAACCGTCAACGATCTGCGGCAGTTCCGCCTGGCCGTCGACGGCGATGGGGCGTTCCTGGATCGCCCACTGAGCGATATCAATGTCGTGTGCTCCCCAGTCCGTCACCTTGCCGCCGGAATACTCGTACCACCAGCGGAACGTGTAATGGCAGCGCTCCTCGAGGTACCGCACCGTCGGCGTCTGGCCCTGCCAAAGATCCCAGTTCAGATGGCCTGGCACGGGACGCTCCGTGAACGGTCCTCCCGCTGGATTGGCATCCGTGATGCAGGTCACTTTGCGGAGTTTTCCCAACCGGCCGGCACGCACCAACTCCACTGCCAGACGAAACTGCCAGTCGCTCCGCTGCCACGAACCCACCTGGACGATGCGACCCGTCTCCTGCACGACTTGCAGGACTCGCTTGCCTTCGTCAATCGTCAGTGTCAGTGGCTTCTCGATGTATACGTCTTTGCCGGCACGGCAGGCGTCGATCAACATCTTGGCGTGCCAATGATCGGGTGTCGCGATGAGCACGACATCGATGTCGTTGCGATCCAACAGTTCCCGATAGTCTTCGCAGATCGCGGAGGTGCTGCCGAAGCTGGCGCGGGCTTGCTCCCGGACGTTTCGATCGACGTCCGCGATGGCCAGAATCGGTCCGTAGCGCGCGGCCTTTTCGGTGATCACTGAGCCTTGGTAGCGCATGCCGATGGCGCCGATGCCGAACTGGTCGTTCTTCGATTGTGAAAGCACGCGGGCTTCAGCATCGGCATTGCAGAGGTACGGGATCGTCAGTCCGCCAACGGCGACGCCGGCCGACTGGCCGAAGAACTGCCGGCGAGTGGATGGCATGGCAAATCCTCCCTGGTGGGTGATGCAAGTTTAGTTAGTCAGCTCCACTGCGTAGTCGGCGATCGTCACCCCGAACTTGCCGTCCAGGTGGGGTGTAAACGCGGTGATGGTCGGCTTGTGTGGACTGGGGATTGATGCGGCGGCAGTTGCCTCAGCGACATCGCGATACTCGTGCACCATGAACCAGTCGCCGCCTCCCACGGCCGGAACTCGTACCACAAGGTTCAAAGGCTGGCCGGGGTTCACGTGAGAAGCGGGCAGCCGCAGAAGATAAACGCCACTGATGCCAAACGTAGTCGTCGCATTTCGGATATCGCCACCGTGGAGGTAGCGGAGCTCCACTCCGTCGGCCTCCCAACGACCGTCCCTCGGCCGCGACGTCTCGAATGCGAGAAGTCGCTTGCCGTCGCACCAGAGCTCCGCCTTCCCCGGGCCGTAGCCCGTTCCCCCCACGAACGCCACGGCCGTGGGACTCTTCTCCGCTGGGGCAGCGGTAAGCCACGACAATTCGCCATCCTGACGGGCGTAGACCCAGCCCGATTCCACGACGCCCACGTAACAGCGATAGAGTCCCTGTTGCACAGGCGGATTGACCCATTTCGCGAACCCATCGACCCACTGCCACGCACCGCCTTCGCGGGCCTGAAGCCCGGCGATGATCCCCGGGTCGGCATACTTGAAGGTCGCCCCGGTCGAATCTGTCCGTTCGCCGTCAAAAGGTCGTTCCTGGCCATCGCAGTCGAGACGCACAAGCGCTTTGGCACGGTCGATGCTCTTGACGAAGTCGTACCGCACGCGGCGGCTGCCGTCGGCTGCCACCTCGATCACTTGCGGCTCGCCCCAGAGGGCCCAGTTCCAACTCGGCGCACTGCGATCCTGGGCCCGCGAGTACGAGTCGGTCACGAAACGGAGCTGCAAGTGGCCCGACTCCTTCGCGGTCGCGTCACCTGGCGACTCGCCATCCATTCTCGGAGTGGCGGGAACTCGTGGCACGTCAGCCAGCGGAATGTCCCAGTGCTCCCAGCCCGTCGCTCTCCGCGGCACATCTCTGCGGAAGATCGTCCGCCAAGTGCCGTCCGGCACTTGGGCCCGGACCGTGAAGACCACGCCCAGCCGATAGAAGTCGTACTTGTTGTCGCAGCCGATGTCCGTGCTCAAATAGAGCCCCGGTTTTCGGGCCCGGCACGACTCCGGGACGACGTCGTCCTGCTTCTCCCAAGGGATGAACAGCGGCTGGGAGACCGAGCGGCGGACCACGTCCGGCACAGGCCGGGCCAGATCGTCCGGCGAAAGCAAATTATCTTCGGGGACTTGGGTCGATTCGATTACGGGCGTCGTGTCCGCGCGCATCGACGCGATGAATTGATCGCGTTGTGACTGCAGCGTCTCAGTCACCTTGGCACAGAGCCCGTCGGTCCAATCGTAGTCGTCATCGTAGTTGAGTTGGTAGATGAGCTGGTTCGCTTTGGCGGCTTCGAGGGCACGCTCGTACTGCGTCAGCACTTGGCCCGCCGGAGCTCCTTCGGCTGTCAAACGCTGGGCCAGGCGATGTGCCAGCACCGCGGCGCACATCTTCTGCGACCGCCGCGTCGACACGTAGAGCAATCGCAATCGCTCGGCATTGAACGTTTTGTTGGCCTGCGGATCAAAGCCGTTCCAGCGGAATTCTTCCGGTGCGTAGACGGGTTGATACAGGTCCGGTTCGCGGCCAGTATACAGCTGAAAGGCCTCAGTCGCCAGATCGACGGCGCGATCGGCCTGCACGGCCAGATACTGATAGTCGCGGTGCAGCGCCGCACCGGTCGATGGGTACTGCGAGCCGTACACGCCGTCGAGCATCATCGCATCGTTGACGCACGAGCTCTCATCCATGATCCTCGCCACAATGCGCCCCACTTTGTCGCCGTAGTGCGTTCGATAAGCGTAGTCGAGGAAATCGGCCTGGTTGTCGTTGTTGATGCCGGGTATGCCCGCGTTGCGCCAGAGGTACTGGGCGGCCAAGTAGCCGAACACCTCCGTGTTGGTCCACTCGAAGACATAGCCCATGGCTCCGAACCCGCCGGCCTCGTGGATGCGCTTCTGGCACTGACGCTCGTAGGCCAAATCGCCCCCCATGCCGCCGCCGCACCAGTTGTTGTTGATGCTGGCGATCCGCCGCATGGCGTTGGTGCACGATCCACCGCGACCACCGAGGCTGGCGACCCGGTCGGGGCCGAGGAAACTCACGTACTTCTCTTCATCGGCCTCCATGATGATGAATCGCACCTTCTGCCCTTGCTTCTGGTCGATGTAGGCAAACCACTTGTCGCGTTCGGCCTGCGTCTTGCTCTCAGAAACCATGCGCGAGAGGAGAACGTGCGAGATGAGGTAGATCTCCTGCGGCCGACCGAACTCAGCTGCATACTTCTGGATCATCTCGTCGAAGACTTTGAAGAGCCAGGAGTAGTACTCGACCTGCACGCCCAGCGGAGGCTTGTTCTGGTCGGTCTGCTCGGCAGACTTGAATCCATAGGTTTCCGCCCAGGGCTCCCAGAAAGTCGCATAGCACCTGGCGTTCTGGTTCGGCACGTGCAGCGCCTCCGGGTCCTCGAACACAAAGCCGTCGAATCCGATCTCAATGATCCTGCGGATGAACGCCTCCCAATACTCGTGCACGCCGGGATGGAACGGAATCAACTCCGCGGCGCCGCCGGCATTCGCAGCGGGGTGCTTGATGCCGTAGGTCCCGTTGAAGGAGTTCTTGCCGATATACGCGTAGATCTTCACGCCGCGCTGGTTCGCATAGCGGATCAACTCCGGCAGAAACTCCTGTTGGATGTTCCGGTGTGTGAAACGATGCGGCTCTTTGCTGCCCGTTTGCGGGTTATAGAAGAAGGAGTCGACGTCTAGAGTTGTGTCCTCATACCCGGGCACCGTGAAGGGCCAGTTACCGTACATGCAGAGGGCCCAGCCGTTGCACTTGTGCAAGAGCGACCAGTCGACCAGCCATTTCCACTCGTCGAGAGTCCAGTTGCCGTTGTCGTAACCCTCCAGCCGGTTGTAGCCGGAGTACCAGGTCATTTGCGGAGAGAGGCACCGCCACGGGAGATCGGGCCAATCCCGAATGGTCAACCACGGAAGGCTCGTGCTTGCCCTCCAGAGGCCCTGCACGGTTTCCGAGCCGCGGATCAACTGGTTGACGGTCTGCACTCCGTAGAGCATCCCCCACGCACTCTTCCCGACCACCGTGATTCCCTGATCCGAGATGCTCAACACCGAGGCCTCGTGGCTGGTCTGGGGGTTGGCAAGGAACTCTCGATCTTTCGGCCAGAGCCATTCCAATTCGTACCCTTGCTCGACCGAGCCCAATCGCACGGGCACGGCCCTGCCTTCGCGCGGAAGGTAGCTGTCGAGCGACTGTCGCGCGACCTGCTCTGTTTCGGATGGACTCCGAGCACCAATATACTCCGCAGGCCCCAGCGGCAGCGTCCCCGACTGGAACTCGATCTCCTTCGGATAGGGTAGGAAATGGGGAGTGCTACATTTTTCGCAGCAGAATGCACAAGATGCACAACTCGTCAGAAATGCGAGCAAGTGACACATATGGGTCATATTGAATGACATGTCTCACTCCCCATATTTTTCCGCTCACAACTGAGCCGGGATTGTTCCCGTAGGCCGGAACGAGGTCGCGCAAGTTCTGCCGGAACGTCGCAACCGCTCAGTCGACCGAAGTTCCGGCAGTCCTGGCGGTTGCTTGTTCCGAACTACACACTACACATTCCTTCCCAGACGACGCAACTGGCAGTTTGGCGAGTTCAGCAAAGGGGGCGAAGCTTGCTATCCACCTGCCCGCAAGATTTGCCCATTTTTCTCGTTGTGCCCAGGCGAAACAACCGATACTATCGTCGCGCCCGACATCCGTGAACAGGCATGTCGGCGAGAAAGGCTGATGAATGAAGCTGCGCAGTGCCTGGCTGATTCGCTTGGCCGCCGGCGTCACAGGCGTCGTGCTGCGGGTGTGGTTGGGAACGCTGCGCGTGCGAATGCGGTCGGCCGATGGTCGGCAACATCCACCCGATCCGGCGGTGGAACGGTATGTATATGCCTTTTGGCACGAGTCGCTGCTGGCCCCGGCGAAGATTCGCACCAAGGCGCAGATCATGATCAGTCAGAGTGCCGACGGAGAGTTCATCTCCCAGGTCTGCCACCGACTGGGGATTGGCGTGGTGCGCGGGTCTTCGAGCCGGAATGGGGCTCTGGGGTTGTTGGACATGTTGCGTGCGAGGGGCGGACTGCATTTGGCGTTGACTCCGGATGGACCGCGTGGTCCACGGCGGCGGGTCCAAGCGGGAGTGGTCCTGCTCGCGTCGTGCACCGGCTTGCCAATCGTGCCGGTCGGTGTGGGTTTCACGCGTGCGTGGCGGGCGCGCAGTTGGGACCGGTTCGCGGTGCCCTGGCCGTTTTCCACCTTGGTGGGCGTGCTGGGGGAACCGATCCAGGTAGCTCAGCAGGTCGACCGCACCGGGCTGGAGCAGGCCCGCGAACAGGTGGAAATCGCGCTCTTGGAAGCCACGCAAGCTGCCGAGTCCTGGGCTCGGCAACTGGCGGCGCACACTGGAAAAGAGAATCGCCCGTGTGATTCAGCCGTGACGAGCCGCGACGCGGTATCGTCGTGCTGACGCCGCGGGATCGGGTCGGCAATCGGTGTTTGTTCGTTAGAGGAGTGCATTTGCATGGATCGCAAAGAACTTGCCAACACGCTGTTGGAATTGCTGGAAGAGGAAACCGGCGAGACGTATTCCGCACTGGACGACGCGACAACGTTGCGTGAGGGGCTCCACCTGGATTCCGTCGACATGGTCAGTCTCGTACTGCATGTTGAGATGCGACTGGGGCAGCCGATCAACAGCAATGAGTTGCAGAATGTCGTGACGGTAGGTGACTTGCTGGACTTGCTGGAGAGCAAGCTGGCAGTACCGGGCGCGCGTCGCGCCGCCTAGTCCCTGGCCTTGGAGATCGCCTCGCATGCCGACGTATTCACACTCGGCGCGCGTCCGCGCAGCAGACGAGCGACTCGCCTGTTCCGTTGCGGCGCACGCCACGCTGCGAGTTCCGTTGGAATCGCTCGGGGCACTGCGCGACAACGCCGGGCTGGATTCCAGTCCTCCGCTGCCGCCCCGGTTCCTGCGGCACGCGGATGAACAGACCGTGGTCGGGCTGGCGGCGGTCTTGCGCGCGATGGCAGCGCCGCACATGGCGGGCACTGACTTCGCAGACTGGGGAGTCCTGGCAGCGCCCCGCCTGCCGGGCCGCCTCAGCGGGGCAGCCACGTTGAACCGGTTTGTGGAACTCGGCGTGCCCGCGATCTCTCCGCACATCATCCCGCAGCATTCCTTGCACGCGGTTTCGAGTGCTGTCAGCGTGGCGTTGGGCATGCACGGGCCGAACTTCGGAATTGGGGGAGGTCCGGAATCCACGGCCGAAGGACTGCTGGCCGCGCTGACCTTCCTGCGCGCGGCCCATGTGCCCGGCATGTGGCTGGTGCTGACCGAGTGGGACCGTGAACCGATTCCAGATGGGCAAGGAGGGAGCGTGACGCCGGCCGTCTGCTGCGCTTCCGCGCTGGCACTCGTCCCCGGAACAGGCGGCCGGGCATGGCTGCGCATCCATCCCACCCGGGCGAATCGCGCCGCACAAGGCCTGGTCGCCTGGTTGGCCGATCAGGAAGCCGGAGTTGCGGAAGGAAGCTGGACGCTCCCGTTGAGCTGGGGTGGCCATATCGAGTTCGTTGCCGGCGAACCACTGCAACAGCGGAAGGCTGCATGAGCATGGATGAACAGGTCTGGATCACTGGTGTGGGCGCGGTTACGCCGCTCGGTAACGACGTGCGCACGTTCTCGGACAACTTGCTGGCGGGTCGCTCCGGCGTGCGGACCAACGAGTTGACCGGACTCGCGACTTCGTTGCCCGTGTCCACGGCATCGGTGGGCGTTATTGCTCCGCCCCCAGACTGGGGTCCGCTGGATTTCGCGGAACGCAATCGGCTTGAGCAATTGAGCCTGACTTGCACCGTCCAGTCCCTTGATGACGCGGGGTTGTGGGACCAGCGCGACTCGCTGCGCATTGGCTTGGTGCTCGGCATGGGAGCCGAATTCCTCCGGGTCTGGGAACTGGACATCCTGGCTGGCGGCAGACGCGTCTATGATCCCGGGCAGGATTCGCACTCGATCGTCCACCGAGTTCACTGCGACTTGGAACTGCGGGGCCCAGCCGTGTCGGTCGCGGCCGCCTGCGCCAGCAGCGGTTTCTCCTTTTCCCTGGCGCGCGAGTGGATTCAATCGGGACTCGTCGACGTCTGCCTGGCCGGCGGCTGCGACCTGATCACACCGATGGCTTACGCCGGGTTCCACAATCTGCGTGCTCTTTCGCGGCACGCAGGCGATCCGGAGAAGGCGTCGCGACCGTTCGATCGAGATCGTGACGGATTCGTCATGGGTGAAGGTGGCGTCGTGTTCGCGTTGGAATCGGCTCACCGCGCGCGGCGCCGTGGAGCGCGGGCCTACGCGGAACTGGCGGGTTTCGGATCGACCAGCGACGCTGCCCACATGGTGATTCCCAGCACCGATCCGCAACCAGCCAGCCGCGCCATCCGGCAAGCGCTGGCCGATGCCGGTGTCGATCCGGAGAACGTGGACTACGTCAACGCGCACGCGGCCGGTACGCCCGTCGGAGACCGCGCGGAATCACGAGCCATTCAACTGGCGCTGGGCGAAGCAGCCGCTCGCGTTCCTGTCAGTTCCACCAAGAGCATGACCGGACACTTGTTGAGCGCTGCGGCGGCCGTGGAGGCCCTCGCCTGCCTGGTGGCACTTGACCGGCAGGCCCTCCCGCCCACCATCAACCTCGATCATCCCGACGACGAGTGCAGCGTGCGCCATGTGCCCAACGTAGCCCAACCCCAGCGGGTCCGCGTGGCGGCTTCCAACTCGTTCGGGTTCGGCGGCAGCAATGTCTGCCTGGTGTTCCGCGCCGCGTGACGTTTTCGCCCGGCCGACGTTCAGGCACGTGGCCGTCCACGCCTCGTCATCAGAGCTTGCGGGATCACAATGTCCACCGCATGCTCACCGGCTGATCGCCTTCTCGACGGCGGTGCGGTCGTCCTTGTAGGGCGGGCAAGGGACGTTTGGATACTTCGGGTAGCCGTATTGCTCCATGTGATCAGCGTTCTCGCTTTCCCGCATCTCTCGGACGTTCTCGGAGAGCCGATGTTCCTCCAAGACTCGCGCATAGCTTTCGTCGGACATTCCCGGCCGACGCTTCGGCGGTTGGTCGAGATTGTCAAGCAGTAAATCGCAGAACCAACGGCAGCCGGCAAGCGAGAGGATGGCCGCCACGAGACTCAGTAGGACCAGGCGTTTCATTGCGAGAGCTCCGCTTCCGGGTACGCGCGGCACGGATTCTAGCGGCAGGCAACCTGAGTGACAATACGAACATCCCCAGGGGTGAGGTGAAGACTCCCTCTTCGTCGGCTACCTGCGCAATTCGATTCGGCAGCGAAGTTAGTACGTGACACATATGTGTCATATGAAGTGGCGCGTGTGCGGGCAAGAAAACAATCTTCTCCAGTCTGCGCAGACCTGCGCAGGAATTGTCCCAGGCCCCTTCCCTACGATCGGCGCGACAACTGCCGGCTTCCAGCCGGCATCCTGTCTGCCACCACGTTCACGTGGTGGAGTGAGGCACGATACAGGTCTTCCTCAGCTCGCTTCAGCGACGCTTCGCGAACAGCCTTCAGGCATCCGGACTAGCAGGAAGCCGCAGGTGCCTGAAGGCTTGCGAGAAAGCCCGGCTGAAGCCGGCTGACCCATCGCAGCGCTCGCTTTCCACCAGCTGAAGCTGGTGGCCAAAAAGATGCCGGCTGAAGGCCGGCAGCGGGCCCTGTTCTGGACACTGCCGTCGGTGCCAACGCCTCATGCGCACTCCTTCCGGCTGAAGCCGGCTGACCCATCGCGGCGCTCGCTTTCCACCAGCTGAAGCTGGTGGCCAAAAAGATGCCGGCTGAAGGCCGGCAGCGGGGCCCTGTTCTGGACACTGCCGTCGGTGCCAACGCCTCATGCGCACTCCTTCCGGCTGAAGCCGGCTGACCCATCGCGGCGCTCGCTTTCCACCAGCTGAAGCTGGTGGCCAAAAAGATGCCGGCTGAAGGCCGGCAGCGGGCCCTGTTCTGGACACTGCCGTCGGCGCTACCTCCTCCCGCACAATCCGTCACGCGCCTTTCGCCAGCTCGGCGCTGTGGGTGTGGATTCTCCGGATCGCTTCGATGACGTGATCGATGTCACCGCGATCGGCCAGGAGCATGTTCTGGAACATCCCGACCGTCGTCGCACAAACTTGCTGATTGCCTTTCAGTTCCTGCAGGCTGTCGCGGTAAGCTTTCATCCGCTCGGCCGAGAAGAGACGCTGGAATCCGCGCGAAGCGATCGCCTCATCGAGCAGGCCGTCGAAGTACTGTTCAGCATATCCTGCGGCGCAGGGGATCCCTTCGGCGCTGAGAGCGGCGAGGAACTTGTCGCGTGTCAGGCCGTTGAACTGGGCGGCGTCATAGCGGAGCGGGAACAGATGCCAGACTG
>CAVWHV010000060.1:0-7663 GCA_963754725.1 uncultured Planctomycetaceae bacterium | reverse complement strand
GGAACACAGTGTCCTTTCTGCATTGGGTGCGCGACGCTTTCAGCGATGAGGAACTCGCCGGTGTCCTGGCCGCGACATCGATTTGCTTCGATCTATCGATATTCGAGCTGTTCGCCCCCTTAAGTTGGGGCGGCACCGTCATTCTGGCCCAAGATGCCCTGGAGGGCGACATGGGCGCGTCTTGGGAAGGCGTCACGCTGATCAATACCGTGCCCTCCGTCATGAGCGTGCTGCTGAGTTCGAAGTCCCGGCCGGCATCGCTCCTGACAGTCAATCTCGCCGGTGAACCTCTCAAACCCGCGCTCGTAGATGCCATCTACCGGCGCTGGCCGGTGCGACGCGTCAATGACCTTTATGGCCCCACCGAAACCACGACCTATTCCACGTGGACGACGCGTCAATCCGGCACCTTGGCCAGCATTGGCAAGCCCATCGCCAATACGCAGGTTTATGTCCTGGACACCGCTTTCAGTCCGCTACCGGTCGGCCAGGTGGGCGAACTCTACATCGGCGGCCTGGGTGTGGCTCGCGGCTACTTGCACCGCCCTGAGTTGACGGCCGAACGATTCGTGCCCGATCCATTCAGCGCGGATCCCACCGCTCGCCTCTACCGCACCGGAGACGTCGCCCGGTGGCGTGATGACGGCACTCTGGAATACGTGGGGCGACGAGACCAGCAGGTCAAGATCCGCGGCTTTCGCATCGAGCTCGGCGAAATCGAAGCCGCCCTGGAAACCCACGCCGATGTGCAGGCCGCCGCAGTTGTGGCTCAGTCTGCGGGTGAAGGAGAGAAACGCCTCGTGGCTTTTCGGTGTTGAGTCCTGGGGCAACCGTGTCCGGACCAACGTTCCGCGCCTGGCTAAGTCAGACGTTGCCCGAGTACATGCTGCCCACACGGTTTGCGGTCCTGGAGGCTCTGCCGCGGACGCCCAACGGCAAAGTGGACCGCCAGACGCTCGAACGCACCGAGGGCCAAGAACTGGCCGTCGGTACGGATTACGTGCCCGCGCAGACTGAATTGGAGTCGCAACTGGCCCATATCTGGCAAAGAAGTCTTGCGTCGGGAGCGGGTCGGCATTCACGACAATTTCTTTCAGCTTGGCGGGCACTCGCTGCAAGTCATGTCGGTGATCGCTTGCATTCGCAGCCGACTCGACCGAGAAGTGCCTCTGCGGTGGCTGTTCGAGTATCCGACCGTGGCCGGCTTGGCCTGCCAAATCGAGGCATCGAACGCCGCACCTAGTGCCGTGAAACCCATCCCGCCGCGGATCGGCAGCAGCCGCTGCCCATGTCCTTCGGCCAGCAGCGGCTGTGGGTTCTGCAACAGACGCTACCCGAAGCGGCCACCTATAACGTGCCGGTGGTCTATCGACTGCAGGGACCCGTGGATACGGCACGACTGAAGTTTTGTCTGCAAGTGATCCAGCAACGGCACGAGATCCTGCGGACCGCGCTGGTGCAACAAGACGAATTGTTGCTGCAAAAAGTCCTCCCCAGTGAGAACGTCACGCTGCCTTGGCAGCCAGTCGACTGGCTGCAACTCACTTCTGCGGAGTGGCAACAGCGACTGCAGAACGAGGTCCGTCGACCGTTCGATCTGGCCCAGGCACCTTTGTGGCGGGCCGTGTGGGCCACCCTCGATACCGACGACCACGTCCTGGTTGTCACTTTCCATCACAGCGTGGTGGATGAATGGTCGCTGCGCGTGTTCTTCCAGGAACTCGCTCGACTTTACGCTGCCGGTGGGAATGTCGCGACTGCCGGACTGCCGGCACTGTCCCTCCAGTACGCCGACTATGCCGCATGGCAGCGCCAGCAACTGGGCAGCGAACGGCTCGCGCGGCAGCGTGCATACTGGACCGAGCAACTCACGGCCCTGCCGCCCGCCTTGGAACTTCCCACCGATCGGCCGCGGCCGGCCCGGCCCAGCGGACAGGGAGGCGCGCACCGCTTCCAGATCCCCACGGACGTGGTGGCCCGCTTGCGGCGACTGGCGCGCGAGGAAGGAGTCAGCCTGTTCACGTTGATGCTGGCCACGTACCAGGTCTGGCTGCATCGTTACACCGGACAGGACGACCTGATCGTGGGAACTCCGGTCGCGCACCGGGACCGCACAGAACTGCAATCGCTGCTGGGCTTCTTCCTGAACACGCTGCCCATCCGCACACAGCTGGATGCGACGCAGAGTTTTCGCGACGTGCTTGACCGCGTCCGGCAGACGGTGCTGGCAGGTCTGGAACACGGCGATCTGCCGTTTGAACAGATGGTGGAGCTGGCCGCGCAGGACCGAGCGGCCGGTCAGTCGCCGTTGTATCAGGTTATGTTCGTGTTGCTGGAAGAAGGCGTTGCACCCTGGCAGCAGGGATCAGCCGCAGCGCAGACACTCGACGTCCACACAGGCACCTGCAAAAACGACCTGATCCTGAGTGTCACGGCCGAGGCAGATGAGTGGACGTGCGAACTGGAATACGCCAGCGACTTGTTCAACGAAGCGACGGCCCGACGGATGGCCACGCACTGGGAAGAACTCCTGGGCTGCCTCGCGGCCGATCCCGCTCAGGCGATCGGACGTGCCAACATGCTGCCGGCCGCCGAGCGTCAGCAGCTGCTCGTGGACTGGAACAACACGGCCGCCGACTATCCACGGGACAAGTGCATTCACCAATTATTCGAAGAGCAGGTGGAACGCACACCCGACGCGGTCGCGGTCATTGCGAACGACGTGCATCTGACGTACCGAGAGCTGGACCTCCGAGCAAACCGAATAGCTCGCCGTTTGCGGCAACTTGGAACGGTGGAAGGAAAACCGGTCGCGGTCTACTTGGATCGCTCCCTCGAATTCGTTGTCGGCGTGTTGGCGATTCTCAAAGCCGGCGGCGTCTATGTACCTTTGGCCCGCGACTATCCAGTCGACCGTTTACGGTTCATGCTGGAGGACAGCAATGCCAGCATCGTGGTCACCCAGACTTCGCTGCCCGCCGGCTTGGCCAGAGCTGGCCTCCAGACGCTCGATCTTCATCATGACTCGGCAGCTCGGGACATCAGTCCTGCGGGCAATCCAGATCCGGCATGCCACGCACAAGATCCAGCCTACGTCATGTACACGTCCGGCTCGACGGGCCAGCCCAAGGGTGTCACGATTCCGCACCGCGGTGTCGTGCGACTGGTACGTGGCCAAACGTATGCAGAGTTTGCCGCGCCACAACGCTTCCTGCTCCTGGCATCCACGTCGTTCGACGCCTCCACGTTCGAATTGTGGGGTCCGCTCCTCAACGGCGGCACCTGCGTGGTCTTCCCGCACGAACTGCCCGACTTTGCCACCCTGGAAAAGTTCGTCCGCGAACAACAGGTGACGTGTCTGTGGCTGACTGCCGGACTATTCAATCAGATTGTGGACGAGCGACCGTCTGTGCTCGAGACGGTTCGACACGTTTTGACCGGCGGCGACGCGCTGTCGGTCACTCCTGTGCGGCGAGTCCGGGGGTTGTTCCCGTCGTTGCGTCTGACGAACGGTTACGGCCCCACAGAGACAACCACTTTCGCGTGTACACATGCGATCCTCAGCGACACTCAATTCTCCACCGGCTCGGTCCCGATTGGTCGACCCCTGGCGAACACGTCGTGCCACATCCTCGATCACGTCGGCCAACCCACACCGGTGGGTGTGCCGGGCGAGCTGCATATCGGTGGGGACGGACTGGCGATCGGCTATTGGAACCAGCCGGATCTCACGGCGGAGAGATTTGTGCTCGATCCCTTCAGCGAGGAGCCAGGAGCAAGACTGTACAAGACGGGCGACTTTGCGCGGTATCTGCCCGACGGTTTAATTGAGTTTTTGGGCGCCGAGACCAGCAGGTCAAGATCCGCGGCTTTCGCATCGAACTCGGCGAAATCGAAGCTGCCTTGGCGACCCACGTCGACGTGCAGGCGTGCGCCGTGGTGGCTCAGAATGGTGACGATCGCGAGAAACGATTAACCGCTTTCGTCGTGCCACGAAGGCAGGGCACGCCGGCTGCCCCGGCAATGCGCCGTGGTTGGGACACAAGCTGCCTGACTACATGCTTCCATCGCGGTTTGTCGTTCTGGATGCGCTGCCGCTGACTCCCAACGGTAAGGTGGATCGGCGGGTTTTGGAGCAGGAGCAGTCCCGCGGGTTAGAGCTGACCGTTGGCACGGATTACGTGCACCCGCAGACCGAACTGGAGTCGCAACTGGCCCACATCTGGCAAGAGCTACTGCGTCTGGAACGAGTCGGCATACAGGACAATTTCTTCCAGCTTGGCGGGCACTCGCTGCTCGCCTTGTCTGTGATCTCTCGCATCCGCAACCAACTTGACCGGGAAGTGCCTCTGCGGTGGCTGTTCGAGTATCCGACGGTGGCCGGCTTGGCCGGCCAGATCGAGCAGTTGAACGCAGCACCTTGTGCGGTAGACATGATACCGCACGCGGATCGGCAGCAGCCGCTCCCCATGTCCTTTGGCCAGCAGCGGCTGTGGTTCCTGCAGCAGACGCTGCCGGAAGCGGCCACCTATAACGTGCCGGCTGCCTATCGGCTGCAGGGACCCGTGGATCCGGCCAAGCTGCAGACTTGCCTGCAGGTGATCCAGCAGCGGCACGAGATCCTGCGGACTGCACTGGTCCAACAAGATGAGATGTTGCTGCAGCACATACTCCCCATTGAAGACGTCGTGCTGCCTTGGCAGGAAGTGGACTGGCGGCAACTCACACCTGCGGAACGTGAGCAGCGTCTGCAAGACGAGGTCCGACGACCGTTCGATCTGGCCCGGCGCCGTTGTGGCGGACCGTCTGGGCCACCCTCGATGCGGACAACCACATCTTGGCTTTCACATTCCATCACGGCATCGTGGATGAATGGTCGCTGCGCGTGTTTTTCCAGGAACTCACGCTGCTCTACGCCGCTAATGGCGACGCCGCGACCACCAGCTTACCGCCATTGTCCCTCCAATTCGCAGACTATGCCGCCTGGCAGCGCCAGCAACTGGGCAGCGAACGGCTCGCGCGGCAGCGCGCATACTGGACCGAGCAGCTCACGGCCCTGCCGCCCGCCTTGGAACTTCCCACCGATCGACCGCGGCCGGCCCGGCCCAGCGGGCAGGGAGGCGTGCATCGCTTTCAGATCCCTGCGGACGTGGTGGCCCGCGTGCGACAACTGGCGCACGAGGAAGGGACCAGCCTGTTTACCTTGATGCTGGCCACATACCAGGTCTGGCTGCATCGTTACACCGGACAGGACGATCTGATCGTGGGAACTCCGGTCGCGCACCGGGACCGCACAGAACTGCAATCGCTGCTGGGCTTCTTCCTGAACACGCTGCCCATCCGCACCCAGCTGGATGCGACGCAGGTTTCCGCGACGTGCTCGCACGCGTGTGCGGCAGACGGTGCTGGCGGGTCTGGAACACGGCGATCTGCCCTTTGAACAGATGGTGGAACTGGCCGCGCAGGACCGAGCTGCCGGTCAGTCGCCGTTGTATCAGGTTATGTTCGTGTTGCTGGAAGAAGGCGTTGCACCCTGGCGGCTAGGATCAGCCGCAGCGCAGACACTCGACGTCCACACCGCTACCAATAAGAACGATCTGGTCTTGAGCATCACGGCCGAAGGGGATAAGTGGACATGTGAACTAGAGTACACAAGTGACTTGTTTGTGGCCGAGACGGCCCGACGGATGGCCACGCACTGGCGAGAAACTCCTGCGCTGGCTCGTGGCCGATCCCGCTCAGGCGATCGGACGAGTGAATCTGATGCCGTCCAGCGAGCGTCGACAGCTGCTCGTGGACTGGAACAACACGGCCGCCGACTATCCGCGGGACAAGTGCATACACCAATTATTCGAAGAGCAGGTGGAACGGACGCCAGATGCCGTGGCTGTCGAGTTTGAGGGGAATTCGCTCACGTATCGGGAACTGAATCGGCGAGCGAACCTGCTGGCAAATCATCTCCGACGATTGCGAGTTGGACCGGACATCGCCGTCGGGCTGTGCCTGGAACGATCGCCTGAACTAGTGATCGGAATTCTCGGCATTCTCAAGTCGGGCGGAGCGTATGTGCCACTGGATCCGTCGCATCCCCAGGAACGCATCGCGCACGTCCTCGAAGACAGCCAGGCGCGCATGGTCGTTACGCAAGTCAGCGTGACGACCGCTTTGCCCCAGGGAACACTACCACGAGTCTTGGTGGAGCAGATCTCCCCGAGCGATGGGACCGAGAACCCTCGCCTATTCGCATCGGCGAAGCAGCTGGCGTACATCATGTTCACGTCGGGATCGACGGGGCGGCCTAAGGGTGTGTGCATCGAGCATCGATCGGTCGTCAACTTCATCTATGCGATGATGGCCAGCCCGGGGATTACTTCCTCGGACCGTATCTTGGCTCTGACGACCGTGAGCTTTGACATCTCGGTGCTGGAATTGTTGTTGCCTCTCACGGTGGGCGCGCACGTAGTCATGGCCTCCTCCGCCGAACGCGTCGATGTGCCTGCATTAGCAGCGACCATTGAGGATCGCCACATAAGTGTCCTGCAGGCCACGCCTGCGTTTTGGCAGATGCTCCTGGCCAGCGGCTGGAAGGGTAACAAACGGCTTAAGGCGTCTGTGGCGGCGAAGCCATGCCAGCCGAACTGCGCGCGAACTCACGCCACATTTTGGTGACGTGTGGAACATGTATGGTCCCACCGAAACGACGGTTTGGTCCACCATGGCGAGAATTCAGTCAGGCGGTGACGTCACGATCGGTACTCCGATTGCCAACACACAAATCTATGTTTTGGACTCGTCGGGGCAACCGGTCCCCGTCGGTTTACCTGGCGAATTGCTGATCGGCGGTGATGGTTGAGCGAGGATACTGCGGACTGCCCGAACTGACTGCGGAGAAGTTCATCCCTAATCCATTTCACGCGGACCCGCAATCCCGCCTGTACCGCACCGGCGATCTTGCTCGCTGGAAGGCCGACGGCACTCTCGAATGCTTGGGACGCCGGGACCAGCAGGTCAAGATCCGTGGTTTTCGCATCGAACTCGGTGAAGTCGAAACGGCCTTGGCGACCCACGCCGACGTGCAGGCGTGTGCCGTGGTGGCTCAGCAGCGTGACCATCGCGACAAATGTCTAACCGCATTCGTGGTGTTGCGAAGACAGGCCAGACTTTCCGTTCCCGCGATGCGGACTTGCTTGGGACAGAAGCTTCCCGATTACATGCTTCCCGCGCGGTTTGTGGTCTTGAATGCACTGCCGCTAACTCCCAACGGCAAAGTGGACCGCCAGGCGCTCGAGCAACTCCACAACGAAGAGCTTGCTGTCGGCACGGATTACGTTCCCCCGCGGACCGAATTGGAATCGCAACTGGCTCGCATCTGGCAAGAGTTGCTGCGTCTGGAACGGGTCGGCATGCGAGACAACTTTTTTCACTTGGGTGGGCATTCGCTGCTTCTAGTCAGCATGATGAGTAGGATACACCGGGAGACCGGTGTAATGCCTCCATTGGCAGCATTCTCGGAAACTCCGACCATAGAGCATCTGGCTCGGACCGTAGATGAGCAGAGTCTGGTGCGGGCCAATCATGTACGACAATCGTGTCCGGCAACCAAGAGTAACCCGCCCGTCTATTTGCTGAGCTGGTATTTGGACTTCGAAGCCCTCGGAATCGT
>CAVWHV010000059.1:0-31587 GCA_963754725.1 uncultured Planctomycetaceae bacterium | reverse complement strand
TTTTCTCCCGTGGCGAAGGTCGACTGCTGGGGTGAATGCACGTGCTTGATGCCGTACAGCTCACAGAACCCTTCCAGGATCCGGCGATGATTGCCGAGCACGACCACCTGGTGGAACCCCTTCACATCGCGGCAATCCTCGACGTTGTCCATCCGCAGTTCGACCGACGTGCGACAGCCGCCGGCCGGCGGCGTATCGACGTTGCCCACGACCGTGCCGGTGTCAATGATCATCTCGTTCGGGCTGGTGAGCCGCACCAGCGTGGCGGGCTGGCCTTCCGGCCACAGGACTTGCGTCGACACACCCAGCGAAGACTCCGAATGGTCGCGCAGGATGTACGGCGCGGGCGGTTTGTCGAAGCCATCCAACCGCGTGCCGCTGGTGCAATGGGCGGCGATCAACACGTTCTTGTAGGTCTCGGGAACCGGATCGTTCATGTAGCCGGGCCGATCCAGCAGATAGCTGGTCATCATCATGGAGATCGCGCCGTACAGGTCGGCCTCACAGCCGGCCGTGATGCCCTGGTCCTGCAACAGCGTCCAGGCGCCACAGGGAGGGGTAGGAACCAGCCGTGCGCCGACCATGCCCAGGCAATCCATCGACAACGCGTTGGCCTTTTCGGCCGCCAGCAACCGCTTGGCCGTCAAGTAGGCTCGCGCGCAGTTGACGATGTCCTCTTCGGTCGGTTCGACGATCTTCTGCGCGTTCTTTCGCAGATCGTTGGCAACGTCGTGCACCTCTTCCGTCACCGTCTGCTTGTCGAATGCCTGGTTGAACGTATCGCGCGGAATCGCCCGGACCTTCACGCCCAGGCGGTCGAGCACCGTCTCGTTGGTGCGGTCCGAATGGATCCACAACACGCGTGTCTCTTCGAATCTCCGCTTCGCCTGAACCATCTTCAAGCCGTCTTCGACGCCCGACCAGGCGAGCGTGGAAATCACGTGCACGTTCGGCATCCGAGAGGCCTGATCGATATGGCCCGTGAAGGCCGTGCCCACGGGAGCAAAGACCAGCACCGGGGCCGTCGTCTCCTGGGCGATCTTGGTCACCCAACTCCAGCATTGCATGTGTTGCAGCATCACCAGGATGCCGTCCGGAGATTCCCCCGCGATTTTCTTGATCCAGGCCGTCACGCCTTCCTCCGTGTTGATCGGCCCCGGTTCCAGCGCCACGTCGATTCCCATCTTCCCTGCGGACTGCTCCAACAGGCTGCGATATTCCTGCTGATGCCCGTCGAGATCGTAGGTCGTACCGGGCCAGCCCAGCCACACGGGACGGGGCATTTCCAGAAACGTAGCGGCGATGCGCACCTTCGGATTCGGGCGCAGGCCGGCCGGATCGATGAAATCGCCGGGCGCAGGGCCATTCTTCCCGGCAGCCCAACTCGTCAAGCCGGTGGCGGCCAGGCCGGCACCGAGGGCCGAAGCGGAAAGAAACTGCAGACATTCCCGGCGGTTCAAACAGCAGCGGTGGCAATCGTGTTTGAGCATGACGCTACTCTCCTCGCGGAATGGTTGGGCGTGATGGGTGTCGAGACAGGCGGCCCGTTACTCGACGGAATGCGGCATGCCCTTGATTAGACACCATGTCCCGGCCGATGCAAGCAGTGCTCGTCAGGGCAGCGCACGGCGCAGCTTGTCCAGCAGTTCAGAGGTCATCCCGAGTTGCGAAGCAGTCGATGCACCGGGCCAGCGCTGACTACTGACATGCGTGGTGCCGTCGGGTTGACGGATGCAGACGGTCACTTGCGGCACACTCGCCTGCGGATCTTGCTGGGCAGCCCCGATCACGACGGACCACTGGCTATTGGCGCGTTGTGCCGCGGTCGTCGCCAGCAATTCGAGTTTTCCCGTTTGCGCTGTGCCGTTCCACGCATCGTCGGCGACGCCCAGCACGGTTCGCAGCTGCTCTTCGCTGGGAGCCACGAAGGCCCCGGCCACGGCCTTCGCTGCCAACGGAGTGTGGCAGAGTGCAGCCGCCAGGCTGCCACCGCTGCCGACTTCCGCCACGGCGATCGTGTGGCCGGCGGCCAGCAGCTTGGCCGACACGCAGTCCTCCAAGGTCGCGGTCGCGTCGTCTGCGTAGATGAACTCATCCAGGTGCTGATGGAATAGCTGCCGCAGTTGTTCGAGTCGCGCTCGATCCTCCGGTCGATCGTGCGGCAGTGCGAACGTGAAATCGACACGCCCAGCTTCAAACTGAGACGATTCCAGAACGTCGGCCAGCAAGTGCATGTGGTCTTTCATCGTCTGATCGATCTGCGACTGGCCAATACCGATGAAGCGAATCGTCACCGAACAGCCGTTGGTCCGCGTGCCGAATCGTCGCGCAAGATACGGCACCAGTTCGTCGCGGACCATCGGTTGCAGCTCCCGCGGCGGACCGGGAAGTGCGACGATGACGGTGCGGTCTGTCTCAAAGACGAGTCCGACGGCACTGCCGGTGGCATTCTTCAAGTAGGTCCCGCGCGTGGGCACCTGCGTCTGCCGGCGGAGGTTAGCCCGCAGCTTGTCGCGCGGTGTCTTCAACCGCTGCTCCATGCTTTCCAGAACGTCCGGATGTTCTGCCAGTGAGATGCCTGTGAATTCGGACAACGCTTCGCGTGTGATGTCGGAGTCGGTCGGACCCAGTCCTCCGGTCACAATGACGAGCCTTGAGTGACTGCCGGCAAACTGCAGTGCCTGCTGGATATCCGCCGCATGGTCATCCACGCTCATCGAGCCGACACAATGCAGGCCCAGCGGCCGCAGCGTGCGGGTCAGATAATGCGTGTGGCCATCCGCATAGACACCCGTGAGCAATTCATTGCCGGTGACGATAATCGAGTAATCGACGGTGTGTTCGTCCGCTTCGTTCGCATCATCCTCGGCCAACACCCGGCACGTCACCATGATCAGGGTCATCCACATCCAGCCCATACGTCGCCACGCGAGGTGACGGCCAAGATCAGCACGCATTCGCATCTACCCCACACGCTAATATTGAATCAAGATCACGTCGTGGATATCGTCCACGGTCAAGTCCAGGCGATTGCCTTGCCGTGTCAACAAAGTCGTCTCATTGAGCGATGTGGCGCCCGTGATCGGACGCGCCGACTTGATCGACTGTGCGATACATCGGACGGTCCTCCACCAGACCCGGCAGGATATACGGACGGTTTTTGGCGGGCGTGGTCTGGGGCGTTGGATTGTAGGCCAACAGGTGCACGCGCAGGGTCCGGTGCTCCTGATCGTCAGTCACCACGGCCTCCACGTTGGCCGGTGCCGTGACTTCCACGACCGGTGCCGGATGGAGCAGGCGGACCGCGCGGCGGAACAGCTGGCGAGTTTCCACCAGGTGATGTTCGCCGGCCGTGGCGAAGTCGGGTGACGCGGCAAAGGTCAACACGACGCCCTTGCCCACCTGGTTCACGAGGATCGCCGGCCCCACCGGTTGCTCCGCGCTCATCGGCCAGTCAGTGACCAACTCGCCGCGGCGCTGCTTGGGCATGCGATGCGGAATCATCAGCTCTCCGATAGGCTGCAGCCGTAGTGGGCTGGTACACGGTGGCCGGTCCTTCGACCAGGAATGCCCAATCGGCCGGCAGATCACCCCGGAGTTGGGCCGCCCAGGAGCGACTCTGCGCGGTCTGTTTCGCGGCTTCGTCCCTCAGCGTGGGAAAGCGAATCCAGTTGTCGGCCGAATCCAGACGCCGCACAAAGTTCGCGCCGATCAACTCACTCAGCGCGGTGTTGGCCAGGGGCCGGCCCAGCGCGTCGTTTTGGCCGCTCTGACCGGTGATGATCAGGTTCCCACCCTGCGTCACGTAGTCGCGCAACAAGGCCAGCTCGCGTTCCGACACGATGCCCGTGTTGGCCAGGCAGACAACCGGGTACTCGCGCATCATCTCCACGGTCGCGTTCTCATCCAGCAGGACTCCGAACGGAATGTGTTCCAGCACGCAGGCTTTGTGTGCTCCTTGGAACGACTGGAAATACGCCGCTGGATTCTCCCGTGCCACCCAATCGCGCGTGCGCGCGCTGAAGTACAGTCCCACCTCCCGCACGGGCGGCTGGCCGAAGTGCTCGCGTTTGGCCCGCGCTTTGCGCAGGACTTCTCCGATCCGCTGATAGGCGACAGGATCGAGTCCTCCGTCGTAGGCCATCTTGTCGATCATGGTGACAAAGGCCCCGTGCGACAACAGCGTCAAGGTTTCCCAACGCATGTCGTGGAGCGGGCGAGTGGTTTGATCGTGATAGATGCGCACGCCGCGATTGATGGCCACCTGGTACGGATGGCCGGGAAATGCCGTGCGATAGAACTGCGCGTTCAAACCGACAGTCAGCGCGCTGAATCCCCACACGCCGGTTTCACCGGTGACGAAGTCGCTGTTGCCGGCATGCTGCACGGGCCGCTGGCCGACTTCCCAGGAGAAAGGCGGGTTCCCGTGGTAGTTGTAGTCGACCGTTGCCGTGGGATTGACGCGGCGAATGTGCGCGGTCAGCTCTTTCTCGAAACGCTCGCTCGAGGCGTAGCGGAACTCGAGCATGCGATCCCAATCTTCGTCCCAGGTGACCCCGGCGGGCATCGCTCGTCCGTAGTGGGCCTGAAACTGCTGTCGACACTGGTCGCACCAGCACCCGTACGGCGGCCCGAACCCCTGGTCGAGCATGTCGACGTGAAATCCAGCGATCCCGTAGGCGAGTTGCTCAGTGATCAGTTCCTTCATCACTTCGAGGTAGCCCGAGTTGAAGCAGAAGCGGCCGATCGGTTTTCCACTGGCGTCGATCGCCTGGAATTTCTCATGGCTGGCCAGGAAGTTTCCCGCCTGTTGGACCACACAATAGGCGATGACCGGCAAATGGTGCTTGGCCGCTTCTTCCATGGTCTCCTGCAGCACGTCACGCGTCCCGAGTCCCGGGCACTTGTCGGCGATCTTGGAGTTATAATAGGCCCAGTCCCCATCCCGGGCCCAGATCACCAGGTATTCGACGTTGGCCTCCACGCATCGCTGCACGATGTCCCGGCCGCTGAAGCGGCTGGCATACTGCAGGTCGGTCTTTTCGCTGTACCCGAACTGAGCGCCGGTCGGCCCCACCTCCATGCCGACGATCGATCGTTGATACCACGGTCGTTCACTGGCCGGGTCGGCCGTTGTTTGAGCGAAGGTCGCGTGTTGTGTGGCGAGCCAAGCCAGCGACACTGCCAGGCACTGGATCGATCGATTCATGGATTTCTCCTCACGGTGAGTTCTGCCAACGGGCATTCGACAATTCTCGGCAACATGGCCTCGGCTTCGCTGCGCTGGAAATCGCAGGCCACCCAATGTTCGACGCTGGCGACCGCACACGCCATGCCCCACCGAAACGCGTGCGATGGTTCGACACGGCGCGACAGCGCGTCGATCATCCCGGCCGTCATGGCATCGCCCGCTCCAATCGGGTTGACCAGGTGCACGGCCGGCGGCTTCCAGGCCGTCACGTGCTGATCCCAGGCGGCGGCCATGCCGAGTGGTCCACAGGTCACGGCCACGTACTGGACCCCCGCATCGCGAATCCGCTGCAAGGCTTCCCGGATCGACTGCGGCGAGTCGAGTGTCAAACCCAGAGCCTGCTCGCATTCGTGCCGGTTCAGCTTGACGGCATCGGGAACCGCCTGCAGCGCCGCGAGAAGACACTCGCCATAGGTGTCGACCAGCGTGGCGACTCCGTTGTTGCGCGCCTGCCGCACCAGGACCGCGTACAAGTCATCGGTCACCGGGCACGGCGATGAACCGCTCATGGCACACCATGCGACGTCCGCCGCAAACGCGTCGACGAGCATCCTGGCAAACGCGTCCCGTTCGCCGGGCAGGATGGTTGGATTGGGGTCGAAGAAGGCGGTCTGGTCCGCGGTGTCCTCCGTGCGCAGCGTCAGGATCTCGCGCGTGGGCGAATCGGTCCACGTCACCAGCGGTTCGAATCCGTCTTGCTCGCGCAGCAGCCGATGGCACAGCTGGCCGAGTTCGCCGCCCAAGAACAGCGCCGGCTGCGCGGGAAGCGATAACCGGCGCAGGGCTCGGGCAACGTTGACCCCTTTGCCGCCCACGACCTGGCCGAACGAGCGTCCCCGTACCTGATGCTCACCGGGTGTCCACGGCGGAACCACCAGGGTTTTGTCCAGACAGGGATTGAGTGTGACGCACAAGTTCATGACACAATGCCTGGTCCCGATGCCATCCGCGGGTGATGCGGGCGATGAACCCACCACCCCGGAAACGACACCCATCGTACCACATTGTGCGGGTCCCGCGTGCTCACTGCGCTTGCAGCCGCGACCACATCTGCTCCGCCGTCATGGAGGAAGTGACCTCCAATTCATGGATCGTCGCCCCGGCCGCCCGGTAGTACTCCACGAGCGGCCGAGTGCGCTCCGCAAAGATCTGGAGTTTCTGTGTGATGGCCGGCAAATCGTCGTCAACGCGATGTGCGCGATCGCCGCCGGTGTTCGCGGTGATCCGGGCCACCACGGTCTGTGGTGAACACTTGAGCAGCAGGACGATCTGCGGGTTGAGTATCGAAGCCAGCGACCGCGCCTGTCCGATGTGGCGCGGCAACCCGTTCATCACGACGATCGTGTGCCGCTCGAGCGCGGCGCTCGCCAGGAATGACCGCAGGATGCGTTCGGCCACGGGAAAGTCGCTGTCCTCGAGCAGCGCTCCGCTCCGTAACACGCGTTTCAAGAAGTCGATGTCGACCGCCGACACCGTGCCGTCCGGTTGATTCCGCACGACGGCCTGCCGTAGATTCTCGCCAAAATCAAAGTGCACGCACGGTGCGCCGCGAAAGCCGCGCGCGGCGAGCATTTCACCCAGCGGGGTCTTCCCCGATCCGGTCGGTCCCAGCAGGATGGCGGCCACGCGAGGCGGGTGCATGGTTGGTTCACCAATCGAACGAGCGTTTCGTGGCGGGTGGATATCCAAGCCGTCGCATGGACACGGGCGGACTTGGAAGTCGCCCTACGGTCCAGGTGTTCGGCCAGTGCGTAGAACGGACTTCCAAGTCCGTTCGACAGTCCTGGTGTTCGGCAACTGCGCAGACGGGCGGACTGGGAAGTCCGCCCTACGGTCACAGCGTCCGGCAGGACGCACATTTTCTGCTGGAAGCGGGAATTTTTCCAGGCCGCGTCGCGTCATACTTGATGGAACACACGGGGTCTGGCCAGCCCGCGGCTATGACTGCTGGCCGCTGCTGGAACATCGTCGGCGCGTGGTCATGCCGACCGGCGATTGATCACCATCCTATTGCACACTCAGGCTGACAGGAACAAGAATCATGATCCACGTACGCCCATGCTTCCACCTGCTGCTCATCGCCGGGTTGTTTCTCACAGGCTGCGGCAAGACAGAGAGTCCACGGCCGAGCAGTGCCGTCAAATCCGCGCCAATGGAACTCAGCGACATGGCGCCGGCCAGTGAGATGATGGAGGGAAAACCGGAGGAGGGACAAGGTCCGGGACAGGGCGGCGACAAGTACGACTTGATCGTCGAGAATCCGTTCCTCGCGGCCAAGACGAACCCGCGATCCACTTTCTCCATCGATGTCGATACGGCGTCTTACTCGAAGACGCGGATGTTCCTGCTCCAAACGGGCCGCCTGCCGCCCGTCGACGCGGTGCGGATCGAGGAACTCATCAACTACTTCGTGTACAGCTACCCGCCACCGACCGATGAGCATCCCTTCGCGGTCCACGCGGAAGTTGCCGCTTGCCCTTGGGCCCGCGATCATCGCCTGGTGCGTATCGGGATCAAAGGCAAGGAAATGCCGCAGCAGCAGCGTCCTTTGAGCAATCTTGTGTTCCTGCTGGATGTGTCCGGGTCGATGGCCCAGCCCAACAAGTTGCCGTTGCTGCAACGCGGCATGAAGATGCTGGTTGACCAGCTCGGTGAGAACGATCGCGTGGCCATCGTGGTCTATGCCGGCGCCGCGGGACTCGTGCTGCCCTCCACCAGCGGCGATAACAAACAGACCATCCTCGATGCGCTCGAACGACTCCAGGCCGGCGGCTCCACCAACGGCGGTGAGGGAATTCGCCTGGCATATCAGTTGGCGCTGGACAACTTCATTCCCGGCGGTACGAATCGAGTGCTTCTCTGCTCCGATGGCGATTTCAATGTGGGTACGACCAGCACCGGAGAGTTGATTCGCCTGGTCGAAGAGCAGGCCCAACAGAATGTGTTTCTGACGGTCTTGGGGTTTGGCATGGGCAACCACAATGACGCCATGCTCGAACAGATTTCGAATAAGGGCAACGGCAATTACGCCTTTATCGACACGGACGCGGAAGCCCGCAAAGTGCTGGTCGAACAGATGAGCAGCACGCTGGTGACCATTGCCAAGGATGTGAAGATCCAGATCGAGTTCAATCCCGCTCAGGTGGCCGCTTACCGCTTGATCGGCTACGAGAACCGACTGTTGGCCGCCCAGGATTTCAACGATGACAAGAAGGATGCGGGCGAAATCGGCGCGGGGCACACCGTCACCGCACTCTACGAAGTGGTTCCCGTCGGTGTCGACTCCAAAGTCCTCGTGGGCTCGGTCGACCCGCTGCGGTACCAGCAGGATCAATCGCCCCCGGCGACAGCGGCGTCCGGTGAGATGCTGACCTTGAAGTTGCGCTACAAGTTGCCGGAAGCCACCGACAGCGCTCTGTTGGCCTTCGCACTGACCGATGGCGGACAGTCCTTCGAAGCGGCCTCGACCGATTTTCGCTTTGCCGCCTCGGTAGCCTCCTTCGGCATGCTGCTTCGCGACTCACCGCACCAGGGTGACACCAGCTACGACAAAGTTCTGGAAATGGCCACCTCCGCCCGCGGCGACGATCCGGCAGGTTATCGTCAGGACTTCCTCGGCCTCGTGCAGCGGGCCACGGAACTCACCCGTTAGCGGAGAGTGGAATGAAACATCGAACATCCAACTTCGAACATCCAACGTCAAACGTCAAGTCGCCGATCGAACGTTCAACATCCAACTTCGAACGCCCAAGTTTGAATACCGGACGAACGGTGAAGGCATGCAATTTGGCGGGCGCCTATCTTGCCTGGTGTGTGCGGTTGCTGAAGTCGGAGGAAGTCCACACGTTCAATACTCTCTTCTCTCGCTTCGCCATTCGGCGTTCGATGTTCGGCGTTCGATGTTCTCTCCGGCCGCTTCGGCGTTGGACGTTCGATGTTCGATGTTCGATGTTCTCTCCGGGCGTCGCCGTTCGATGTTCGACGTTCGATGTTCGTCCGTGGTTCGGCCTCTGGCTGGCGGATGGGTCCGTCCGGATAGTCCGTCAAGATGCCGATCATGCGTTCGACAACTCGTGCGGGAATATCGGGATGCCAGGGCAGGAAGACCAGGTTCTCGAGCAATCGCTCCACGTTGACCGGCTCCAACTGCGGCCGATCCGGAGGTGGCTTGACGATCGCCAGACGCGTGCGGCAGGTCGCATCCAATCCTGCCTGCCTGAGCCGCTCCACGACGAGCGGTGGATTGTCGGCCAGAATCGGAAAGACCCAATAGGAGTTGGCGACGGCGCCGTCGTTGTGCAACGGCCGCTCGGGACCGAGACGTGCGGCCAGCGCGTCACCTCGTTGCGTGCGCGTGCGGATGCGATCGAGCGGGTACGTGTGCAACCGCCGCTGCATCATCCGCAACAGAGGGACGGACGGTTGTCGCCGCAAGTGCTCGAACAAACGCTGTGCTGGGAAGTTCCGCGCTGCACTGCAGATGAGCGCGTCCTGATCGACACCCCACATCCGACACGCGCGCGTGACTCCGCGAAACAGCAGTGGGTGCGACAGCCATTTCATCCCGGCATAGCGGAGCACTCGGCAGAAATAGGACCAGCGATTCTGCACCGGGTAGGCGGCCTGGATGCCACGAATCTGATCCGCTAACTTCCGGTTGCGCACATACATCAGCCCACCACCCAAGGCCGTGGCAGTCTTGATCGGACCGAAGCTGAACAGAATCGCGTCCGACTCGGGATGACCCAGATACTCGGCCCCGTGGTATGCCTGAGCGCAATCCTCGATCACGAACAGCCGATGGCGGCGGGCAATGTCCAGAATTGGTTCCATGTCGATCCGCGTGCCGAACAGATGCGCAATGACCACCGCGCGCGTGGCTGGAGTAATCGCCCGCTCGAGGCTGTCCAGCGCAGGAGTACACCCGTTGGCCACCAGATCGACCGGCACCGGCACCAGCGTGTGGTGCGCCAGAATCCGCGGCATGTCGGGAACGGTCAACGCACTGAGCAGCACTTCGCTGCCGGCGGGAAACCGCAGCGCCTGCAGCAACAGGTCAAAGCCGCTCCGGACCGACAGGCATGCCACCGCAGGACCGCGATTCGACCCGTGTTGCTCCACGGACCGTTGAACCCGCCGAGCTGAACCGGGCAACACACAGGCACACAACCCGTACCAGAGATCGCCGACGGCGATGTCGAATTGGAGTCGAATCCACATGGTGGTGCCTCCGCCGCACGACGGTTCCAGAACACGCGAACGGCCATTACCAACGCAGAGTCACCGAACACCCCGAACAGCAGGCATCGTACTCCCCGAAACTAAGTAGGGAGTAGGGTGGGCCCGCGACTTTTTGCGATGGCCGTGGCGGCCAGCCGCACAACCGCTACAACCGTACTGAACCGACCCCCACATTTCCTTTTCGAACTTGGATACCGTGCTCCACCGAGCGTGCGTTCGGGCTGGAATTATGCACGCAAACTGCCCCGCCGGAGCATCGAAACGGGCCTTCCGGCTTATCTTGCTATTTGAACCTTCCCAAATTACCATAAAGTTCTTAATCGGCGCCATTTCTGCCTCGGAAGCGAGGATTGGCGCTCTCTGCGTGCGGACTCCTGTGCCGGGTGCTAGAGCCCCGGGGCAGTCATTGGCAATGGACTTCGACCATGGTCGGCAAGGTTGGAAGGGGAACTGATCGATGATCAGGCACACGTCCGTCGGATGGATGATTCTTGTTCTCATCGGGCTGGTTGGACAACACGTGGCCGGGCAGGACGAGGGTGCAGCGGAGCTGTACGGACGAGGTGTGCACGCGTATTTTGCGGGTGATTATGAGCTGGCGGTCAGCTTGCTGTCGGAGTCCCTTGAGAAGAACAACCTCGATCCGCGCAGTTACTATTTTCGCGGATTGGCGCTGGTGAGTATTGCGGGAATTGATTCCGGGTTGGCCGATTTCACGAAGGGAGCCGACGTGGAGATCAACCGGGCCGACCGGCCGGTGTATGACATCAACGGAGCGTTGCAGCGGGTTCAGGGATCGCTCCGTCTGGAACTCGAGAAGGTGCGAGCCGCGACGCGGCAAGGCGGCTGTCGGGCGGAAGAAGAAACGCGACCTCGTGCGGTACGAAGAATTGAAACGCCGCGAAGATATCGTGTTGTTCGATCCCAACCGCCCGGTCCCGCTGGTCAAGTTGGATCTCCCCAAACCGGATCTGGGTGGTCAACTGGATCCGTTTGCCAGCGGGACGGCATTCTCGGGCGGCAAGCAAGTTGAGAACGTCGTTCCGGCGGAGGTGGAACCGGCGATGCCAGGCGATGCAGGCCAGCCTCAAGACCCGTTTGCCGCAGCCGGCACAGCAGAAGTAAAAACGCCCGCCGAAGCCGCCGATCCGTTCGCGTCCCCTGGGAAGAGCGACGATCCGTTCGGTGCGACCAAGCCGGCCGTCAAGACTCCCCCGGCCCCCAAGCCGGCGACCGACGCCAATCCATTCGGTGAGAACCTGCCGAAACTCGATTTGCCGGTCGACGAAGGACCTGCTGCGTCGGCCGCGAATATCGGCGGCGGCCTGATCAACCTGCTGGGCAAGACGCTGTCCGGTGCCGCTGCCGATCGAGATCCGTTCGGTGCCGCGACGAAGGCGGAACCGGCCCAGGACGGCGCGGCCGAGATGCAGGAGGACGCTCAGCCGCCGGCGGAAGCTCCAGCCACAGATCCCTTCGGGGATGGTGCTGAGAAGAAGGCTGACGCCAAGAAGCCCGCCGACGCTCCCGCTGGCGACCCCTTCGGCAGTGACGATTCGAAAGCAGAAGACGCCAAGAAGCCGGCCGACAAGGGTGCTGATCCCTTCAAGTAACGGCTAATCTCCCAAGCAGACCACCTGCCCGTCGTGCGTGGTCAGATACAGTCGACCGTCGGCGACCGCCAGTCCGTCCCAGACGGGAGTCGGTATCGACTGTCTTCTGAGTTCCCGGCCGTCATCCGCGGCCAACACGCGCAGTTCGCCGTCCGATCCGCCGAGATAGAGTTCGTCGCCGGCCAGGACCAGCGCATCGATAGTCGCCTGACTCGTCTCGGCCGGGTAGACCTGCGTCGTCCACCGGGCTTTCTCGGCCAGTCTCTGGCTGGGCCAGGCAATGCCGTTGTTGCGGCTCGCATCGCTGTTGGCCCAACCGGTAATCCATTTCGTATCGAACTCCTCGCCGCCTTCCAGATTGAAATCGCGCCGGTACACAGCCTGCTTGCTCTCGAGGCAACCCCACAGAACATTGTCGCGGAAGACCACCAGCGGACGGCGCGGCGAGAACGTCACGGTTCGCGATTGATTCCGCGGCGCGTAGGACCAGCTGCCGTGTGGAACCATGGCCGAGCCACGGCCCGTATTGAGTCGTGAGAACGCTTTCCAGAGATCCACCGACATGGCACCGGTCTGGCGATCAAAGACCCAGCGAGCCATGGCCACTCCCTCGCCTTCACGAAACAGCAGATCGAAGTTGTCGAACTCGAGAGCGCTGGACGTGTAATAGCCTTGCTGGGGTACCGTGCTCAGTCGCTGGACCCACTGGCGTTGCCCGGTGGCCGGGTCGACGGCGAACAGCAGAATCCCGCCATCGGCGAACGACTGCCGGCCGGCCGCGAAGTAAGCCACGTTGTCAATGACCAACACACTGCCGGGAACAGGCCACGGCGATTCCAGCTGCCCATAGGCCACGATCCGCTCATCGAGCGGAGCCACTTGCAGACGCCACACGAGCTGACCGTCAGCAGCCCGTAGACAGTACACGCATCCGCTCTTGGATCCGAACAAACATAGACCCCGGTGAATGGTGGGTGGGGTATCGACTCGACCGTTGGCGGTGAACTGCCAGAGAGTTGCACCGGTCTTCGCATCCAACGCCAGCACTTGATGCCGATGAGGTCGCGTGACAAACAGTCGCCCCTCAGCGATCACCGGCGGGGAGACTGGCCCTTTGATGTACGGGTCGTCTTGCCAGTCCTCGAGAATCGGGCCGTCGATGTGTGCCGCGGTGTCCAACGCGACGGTCCAGATCGCCGCGAGTTGGCGGGGGCCGGGGGCGGAAGTCTGGCCGCTGCGCCAGGCGTCGCAGCGGTAGCCGGGCCAATCTGCGGTGGCCGTCGACGGGGCTCCCGACTCCAGCGGCAGGACACCGGTCTCCAGGTCCAGAGGAATCTGGCTGACGTCCGATTGGGCGGGGCTGCCGCCCGGTCGTTCCGGTGCCAGTGCCACGTAGCCTCGCAGCATCGGCCAGCAAACGCAGTGCTTGGGCGTGACGTACACGAGACCGTGTGCAAGGAACCAGCCCGCGTCCCGGCCGCAGGCGGCCTTCGTAATACGATTGGCATCGACCTGGCCGGTCTGCATGTCGGTGAAGTCCATTTCGCCGGACAGCAGGAAACGGGGTGTGGCCACGGGGGGGAAACAATGGGCCAGCCCCGCGGGAAACCGCGCTCGTTCATTGCCCGTCCGCACATCGATGGCCGTCGCCTCCACCGGAAAACCTCGATTCTCCGAGACTCGTCCCCCCTGCAACAGCCACACGTCATTGTCGACAAACATGGCTCGGGCCTGTCGCATGTGATTCATGCCCGGCAAGAACGGGATTTCGCGGACAACTTGTCCGTCTTCCGCCGACAGGATGTAGAGTGCATTCCCGGGACCGTTGTCGTCGAGTGTCGACACTTCGCAGGCCAGCATGCCCCGATGGTAAACCAAGCGCGAAACGCGGGCCGCCCAAGGCAAGTCACCGCGACTCCACCGGACGCGCCCCGACCGCTGGTCCAGCACGATCACTTCGCAGGTCTCGCCACGGCGCGGACTTCCCTGCAGGAGCCCGACGAATCCGTCGCCCGCCACGATCTCGCGCGGCTCCGACGCCGAGTGCGTCCACAACACACGGCCACTGTCCGCGTCCACGCCATGCACGGTCCCCGCGCCAACCGTGATCAACAAGCCTTGGTCATAGAGCGTCTGCAGGGGAGAACCGACTTCGGGATAGTCGCGAATCGTCTCGCCCGTTCGGTTGTCGAGCGCTTGGAGCTTCCCCTCCGTGAAGACAAATACCCGACCGGCTCCCGTCACCGGCGGCATACTGCCGGCCGTCGAGCGAAATCCGAATCCGCCCCGGGACGGCGACGGCGCCAGGTCACGTCGCCACAACCGCAACCCGTTGAAACCGTCCCGGGCCAAGATCCCGCCGTAGAAGTTGCGTCCCTCGGCAGTCACCAGATTGGCCACTTCGGCCCACGGCCCAGCCAGCCAGCGCACGCGCCGCGGCGGCCCCACCGCGGTATCTTGCGATACGGCGTTGCCGGCCGCGGAATGCCGCGGGTGCGTCCATTCATCCAACGTGTCCGGCCACGGCTTGCGGGCCGCCATCCACTCCGACCCCAGGGACGACACGTCGTGCGGTCGCAGTCCCACCGCCTGCAGTCTCTCGGCCGAAAACGCGTCGCGCGCACCCAGCACGATCGCGCGGGGCGCAGTACGCGAACGACCTCCGCCAGTGTCTCGCCCACCGCTTCTGCCCGCACGATCATCAGATTCACGAGATTCTCGGCATAGGGTAAGGGCTGACCCGCCCGCCGCTGTTCCACAGAAACCAGACCGTACAGACCGTCGTCCTGCAGTTGCCCGCGCGTCTGTTCGACCAGGTCGGCGTCATGTTCGAGCACGTGCACGAGGAATCGGCCCGTGCGCACCAGTTCCGTCACCAGCTGCATGTCGCCCGCCCCCAGCTGCACCACCAGTCCGCCGGGAACGTCCAGATCCATCAGACCGGCGACGGCCGTCGGGGGATCCTGGGCCAGGCACGCAGCCGCAGTTCAGGCCGCCGAACAGACACAACACGAACACCCACGTCACACATCGCGGAATTGCGCGGGGCATTGTCATGGATGAAGTTCCTCTCACACCCGAGAAAACCGTGGGACGTGACTTCCGGTGGTCTCGACCGGAGCGTGATCGATTATACTGGACTCGCCTGCTGGATTCGCGAATCGGCGGACCAGGCTCGCCGATTTGGACGACATCCCACCTACCGGCCCGCGACAGACTGAACGTCATCCCCGGACGGGCACCTGACCAACGATTCTCGGAGGAACCGACCGATGCACAAGATACGCACCTTCCGGCAGCTGGAGCTCGCCTCGCTCTTGGCTCTGGCTTGGTTGCCACTTCCGTGCCGAGCAGGTGAACTCGGTGCCGTCGCACAGCCGGACGGAAATCCTGTGATCACCACCGCACAGATCGAAGCGGACTGGTTGCGGCAGGCGGTCGTCCGATCACTTCCCTCCCTCGGCACACAGATCACCACGCAGCAGGACGCGGCGGGCGGCTGTGACGGAGTGATCGATGGCCACTTCGGATTTCACACGCAACAGGAGGAGAACCCGTGGTGGCAGGTCGATCTGGGCCAGTCGCTGCCGCTGGACCGCATCGTGATCTACAACCGCGGCGACGGGGTGGCGGAGCGCGCCGCTCATCTGCAGGTCCTCGTTTCGGACGACGGCCAGGACTGGCAACTGCTGTACGAGCATGACGGTTCGGTGTTCTCGGCGATTCGCCGATCAGAAGCCTCTGCAGGTCGCGGCGAGCGACTGCCAGGCGCGCTACGTGCGAATTCAGTTGCCCGGCACGAACTACCTCCACCTGGACGAGGTGGAGGTCTATCGCGACGGCAGTCCGGAAAACGTGGCCTTGCGGAAACCGGCCGATCAGTCCAGTGTCAGTCCCTGGTCGTCGTGGACGTCCCGCCGAACGCCGGACTGCCGGCAGCCGAGTTATCCCGTGGCGGAAGTGGTCGAGCGTGGACTCCAGCTGGCCGACGACCTGAGTGCGCAGGGCGTCGACGTTCAGGACTCCACGACTTCGCTGCGGACGATCGCCGACGCAGTCCGCGGCGTTGCCGAGCGACAACTCGGCCGAGCAGCAACGTGCGCTGTTCCTGGAGGCCACTGGGTCATTCGACACTTGGCGCTGAGCAATCCGCTGCTGGATTTCGACGACCTGCTGCTGGTCAAGCGCGTGCCCGGCTCGTTCACGCACATGTCGGACCAGTACTACGGCTGGTTCTCGCGGCCGGGCGGCGGTCTGTACGTGCTGGAAGACTTCAAGACGGCCAGCTCCGCAACTGCGGTGCTTGACCGCCGAGTTGCCGGCGGGCAGCGTCCTGCGTCCGGACATTTCCTACGACGGCAAGCGCGTGCTGTTCGCGCACTGCAAGTACTATCCCGGCCTGGCCGACGAGCCGAACAAGCTGGACAAGAACAACGTCCCGGAAGACGCCTTCTATCATCTGTACGAAATGAACCTGGACGGCACGCGGTCTGCGCCGTCTGACGCCCGGCAAGTACGACGACTTCGACGGCCGCTATCTGCCCGACGGCGGATCGTGTTCCTTGTCCACGCGGCGCGGGCAGTACGTGCAATGCACGAGTGACGAGAACATCGCCAGGACCAGCCCGCGCTGCCCGACTGCTACGTGCGCTGCGGCGGCGGGCCGGAGCGGCCGGTCGCCGTGTACACGCTGCACGTGATGGACGCGACGGGCCAACAGATCGTGCGCATTTCGCCGTTCGAGATGTTCGAGTGGACGCCGAGCGTCGACGATCAGGGCCAGATCCTCTACGCGCGGTGGGACTACGTCGATCGCTACAACATGCCCTACATGAGTCTGTGGTCGACCTTGCCCGACGGCACCGACGCGCGGGCCGTGTTCGGCAACTACACGGTGAATCCGCACTGCGTGTTCGAAGCCCGGCGCATTCCCGATTCGCGCAAGATGATCTTCACCGCCTCCGGCCATCACGCGCAGACCGGCGGCTCGCTGGTGCTGCTCGATCCGAACCGGGCGCCGACGGCGAGACCGCCGTTGACGCGACTGACGCCCGAAGTCTGCTTTCCCGGAATCGGAAGGCTGGCCGCAGACGTATTTCGCCAATCCGTTTCCGCTGTCCGAGAACCATTACCTGGTGGCGTGGAGTTCCGCACCGCTGCCGCCCGGCACGCCGCGACCGCTGTGGGGAATGGCCGGGCCGCCCAACGACCTGGGGATCTACCTGTTCGACGCCTTTGGCAACCTGAACCTGATCTATCGCGATCCGGAGATCAGCAGCACGGATCCGTTGCCGATCCGGCCGCGGCGCAGCCGCCGCAGATCACGTCCCGGGTCGACGCCCGGCCGAGAACGGATCGCGGATGCTGGTGGTCGATGTCTATCAGGGGCTGGCGACCGTCCCGCGCGGCGCGATCAAGCAGCTGCGCCTGGTCGGCGTCCCGGCCAAGACGCATCCGACCATGGACTCCCCGCACATGGGCATCACGCGCGACGATCCGGGCAAATTCGTGATCGGCACCGTGCCGGTCGAAGCGGACGGCTCCGCCTACTTCCACGCCCCGGCCGGAGTGGCCTTCTTCCTGCAGGCGCTGGATGACCAGGGCATGGCCGTGCAGACGATGCGCAGTGCCACCTACCTGCAGCCCGGTCAGACGGCCACCTGCATCGGCTGTCACGAGCCGCGCAACACGGCCCCGCCCAACGCACGGCCCATGGCCGCGGTGCGTGAGCCATCCAAGATCACCGCGGGCGTGTCGGGCACGTGGCCGCTGGATTTCGGGCCCTGGTGCAGCCGGTGCTCGATGCCCAATGCGTGTCCTGTCACCAGCCCGGTGCCGACGGCAGCAGCTTCGATTTGACCGCCGAGCGGTCGTACGATGCGCTGATCGCGTATGGCAGCCCCTCGTTGCAGGACCACGTGCGGCAGCGCTACCAGGAGGGTCGATCGATCCCCGGGGCGGGCGCGGCGCACAGCAACTCGCTCTGGACTCTGCTCGACCAGGGCCACTACGACGTCCGACTGAGCCGCGAACAACGATCTCGACTGGCCACCTGGATGGACACGTACGGTCAGCGGGCGGGGTCGTTCGACCAGCGTCAGGATGAGGATCTGCGACAGCTGAGGCAGCGACATGACCTCGATGCTGCTGGAATCGCCCTGAGTGAGAGGCCGCGCAGGCCGCCGGACAATGGCCGGCACGTCGTCGGTTCCGCACTCCCTCTGGGACTGGGAAGATCTCGGAAAACCTGCCTTCGCGCCGTCAATCCGGACGTTATAATGCCCCCAGTTGAACGGGTTTTTTTGGGGGCCACATGGCCCAAGGGATGATGATGACGAAGAAACTGTATGTCGGAAACCTCTCCTTCCGTGTCACGTCGGATGACCTGAGCGAGCTGTTCGCTCAGTACGGCAGCGTGACTTCGGCGAGCGTGATCTCGGACCGCGACACCGGCCGCTCGCGCGGTTTTGGTTTCGTGGAGATGTCGGACGGTGGCGAAGCGGCCATCGAAGCGCTCAACGGCCAGGATCTGCAGGGTCGGCCGTTGACGGTGAACGAGGCCAAGCCACGTGAGCCGCGGCGCACGGGTGGTGGTGGTGGCGGTGGCGGTGGTGGCTACGGTCGCCGCGAGCGCTATTGATCGGCGACTGCCAAGAGTGTCCGACGTGCCCCGCAGGCTGCTCCGCTGCGGCGGTCACAAGAACACCTGAACGCCCTCTGCGCTGGTATGCTGCGCAGAGGGCGTTCGCATTGACCGCGGTCACTCGTTGCCTGTAACGCGGGGATCTCTGCATGCGATATCGCTGTCCTGGTCGGGTTGTTGCTGCTGTGTCTGCCCGCCGCTCGCCCAGGCCGCAGTCGACCTGCGCACCTGGACCAGCAGCGACGGAAACTACGTCGTGCGCGCCGAACTGGTCGACGTCGACGGTACCGAAGTCCGGCTCCGGAAACCCGACGGCTCGATCGTCTCGGTTCCGATCAGCAAACTCTGCGCTGCCGACCGCGATTTCCTGGCGTCCCAGTCCGCTCGAAGAAGATGCCGGCCGGCCAGGAAAGCGACGGAGAAAAATCCGCTCGGGCGGCCTTGGAGCAACTCGGCCTGCGCATCAGCAGCTCCGGCCTGGTCCTGGTCGACGAGTCGAAATTCGGCAAGATGCTGCGCGACATCATGGACCTGCGGAAGAACCTGAAGACGACGCCGAAGGGGCGCTGGTCCAGCAGGAAAAGCACGCCTCCGACCTCAAGAAACAGATCGCCGGCTTGATGGCCCTGGACGTCAATCTCAACGCACAATTGGCCAATCTGCGCCCGGCGATGCCACGACCAACAACAAGCTGGTGGGCGCGATCAACGCCAATCGCAGCCAGGTCGAACTGCTGCGGAGTTCCCTGCAGCAACAGGACGAAGCGATCAAGACGGCTCGCGCCGCAGCCAACGAGTCGCGCGAAGCGTTCATTCAGGCCATCCTCTACATGCGAACCACGGCCGACAGTCTGTCGCAGCAGTACGCCAGGCTGACCGCGTCCGACGAGGCCAAGCAGGCGGTGCAGCAGTGGAACGCGGCCAGCGGCAAATCGCTCGAACTGGCTGAATCGACGCAACTTCCGCCAATCGCTGAAGCGACTCAAGGCGCTGGAAGAGACCGTGCTCTCCGAGGAAATTCCGCTGCGGCGCGTCGGCGGCGGATCGCTCATCGTGTCGGTCGTGATCGACGGCAAACACACCCAGGAAATGGTGCTCGACTCCGGTGCCAACCTGGTCACGATCCCGCAGGAAGTGGCCGACAAGTGCGGCATCCAGATCGGTCCCGACGACCCGCGGATCGTCATGTCGCTGGCCGACGGCAGCCGGATCACCGGCCGCCTCGTGTCGATCAGTTCGGTCCGCGTGGGCAAGTTCACCGCCGAAAACGTCCAGTGTGCCGTGCTGGGCGCCGACGCCGCCAACGCCCCGTCACTACTGGGCATGAGCTTCCTCGAGAATTTCAAGTTCCAGGTCGACGCGGCCAAAGGGACCTTGAAGATCGTACAGATCCGCGAGGAAAACGACCCGCCCCGCAGCGAACGGTGAACATACCTGCGGCCGCATACTGCCCGGTGCTGCTCCGCCAGGGCTCTGCTTCTCCAGGTCACTCGCCTGATCGACGCAGATCGTGCCTACCAGGTCCACCCCTATCGACAAATGCGATCCCGGGTTCACTCTCGCCCTTGGCGACAGTCGGCCCGGCTAGGGCCGGAGAGGGGGCACTGGCCCTCCCCGGACGCTATCGCGTCCGACCCTGCCCGCGTTGCGGGAGGGTGAATTGGCATTTTCCCGCCCGTCGCACAGCGAACGCTGAGCCTATTGGGCACAATCACAGGTGACGGCGGGCAACACGGACTGGGATCAGGTTCATGTCGGTAACCGCGTGCGCCGGGGCGGTCCGCAGCGGTCGCACGGATAGAACCGCTCGCAGTCCCACAGGTCCATGAACACGCGCCCGCGCTGCAGGCGGAGCCCCGCCTCCAAGACCTGTTCCATCGACGACATGCCGGGTGATGCGAAATGACCCTGCTCGGCCAGTTGCTCGAGCATTCCGTTGCCGGCCCGCGTGGGAATGACCGCACAGCATTCGACTCCGAGATCGAACGCAAACTGCAGCGAGCGCACGGCCCACTCGACCCCCTGCTGTTCATCCAGGAACGGCGGACGCAGCAAGATGAACGTGCGGACGCGTATGTCGTGGTCGCGCAGGAACCCGACCGCTCGCTCGTAGTCCCGCAGCGTCATCCGCTTGTTGAGTCTTGCCAGCACCTGCTCGTGAACCGTCTCCAGACCGAGGGCGATCTCCAACTGGCCGTCCAGCAGATCGCGAAACCGCAGGCAGTCGTCCCCGCACAGCCGCGGGTGGTTCTCGACGATGACCGTGTCGAACGCTCGCACGCGGTCGGCGATCGCGGCATAGTCCTCGGGCGGAATCGCCTGATGGTCGAAGAAATTGCCGCTGTTGTACAGCTTGATGTGGCGAGCGGCTGGCAAACGGGCCAGCGCGTAGTCGATCTGCTGCGGGATCGCGCCCGGCGGCACACGCGTGTCGGTCGTGTTGCGCCACAGGTCGCACATCAGACAGCGAAACGGGCACTCTCGATTCGTCAGAGAACAACGTGGCCACGTCTTCCACGTGCCCGCGGCGGAACACTCCGGCTCGACCAGGAAGGCGTATGGCTGCCGCGGGTCCACGGAGTTCTTGGGCCCGCGCGCGGCGAGAATCTGGCGGTCCGAAAAGCGTGGTAGTAACACGGTGCGCACCACCCGTCGGACAAGTGTGTCGGTTGCGCCTGAGCAAGCGGGACGCTTGCTCTACATTCGGTGTCGGTTGCGCCTGAGCACGCGGGACGCTTGCTCTACTCGGCTCGTCGCTGAGCAAGCGGGACGCTGTCGACATTCGGTCTCGGTGGCCTGAGCAAGCGGGACGCTTGCTCTACGGGAAGATCGTGGTAAATGCGCGGCGATACGCCATTTCACTCGACGGGAAAACGGCCTGGAATCCCGCTTCATCCACCGCCCCGCGCTGGAATCGCCGCTTCTCGAACACCGGCATCGTCAGGCCGGTGATCGCTTCCACTCCGCGTCGGACGATCTCGCCCTTGAGCGCATACAACCGCTGCGGATCCCACTCGGTCAACTCGATAAACGGGATCCCCTCGGCCACCGCAATCACGTTGGGCAGGGCGTAAGGGCTGAATCCCTGGAATCCACAGGCCCGCGCCGGTGCGTAGGTTCGCACGTGACCGCGGCTCTGGCCGCCGGAATAGGTCAGCGAATGCTTGATCGTGTCGACACCCCATCCTTCCTGGTACAGCATCAGGTTGTTCAAGACGCTGCGGATGGTCAGTTCCGGATTCTCTTCGATCGGGTAGTCTTTCAGATTCTCGTCACCGCCGTCGCCGTCGACCAGGTACTTCCAATCGGGATAGCGCGCGCGGATGCCGCGGCACAGCGCCAGGGCCATCGTGGCCGCCTCGACATCCAGCTGCTTGTAGTCCTCAATCACCCGGATCGTCTCCTGGTAGTCCAAGGCGGCTCAACGGCACCTCGATCGTCTCGAGCAACATCGTCAAATCGAGCTGAGCGAGAAACTCGACCGACTGCTGGAGATCGGCAGCGTGTCCGTCAACCGCCAGCGTAAAGGCCTTGAGTCGGGTCGGCGCCTGGCCGCGCTGCAGCAGCAGGTGATGCAGCACCAGGAACACCGAGCCGCTGTCGACGCCCCCGGAGAACAGCACGCCGATCGGGCTCCCGGGGATCGATCTGGTCGAGCCACCGCGAGCACTCGTCCGCCAGGGCGCCGATGTAAGCCCGCCCGATCTCGTCCAGGTCGGTGCTCGAGCTTGTTCCGCTCGGGGTCGAGGAACCGCGTGTAGACCGGATTCGGGTCGGGGCAGCCGACCAACGCGATCTCCACCAGGTGATGCGCCGGGACCATCCGCGTGTAGGACGGGTGGAATTGGTCTTCCAACCCTTCCTGTTTCAATTGTTCGTACAGCTCTTCCATGCGTTCGGCCACGATCAGGCAGGGCCCGTCGGCTTGCTTGGCCAGAAAATACCGCATCGGCCGGCCGATCGAACGGGCCATGCGGATCAGGTTGCCCCGCCTCTGGACAATGGCGAACTGGCCGTCGATCGCCCCGATGCGGGCCGGATCGCCCGAGGCCACCGCCTCGGCCGCCTCGGCAGAGGTCATGTTCAGCAGCACGTTCTCGTTCGGATCGATCAGATCCACCAGCCGTTCGACGTACGCGAATTTTTGCACGGCAGACCTCTGCTTGGAGTGTGGAGGAAATGTCCAGGGACGGCATCGCGACACGCCCGTGTCCCGGCGGCGTCAGCTCAACCGTCGCCGGTTGTGCGGCAGCAATCGGGACGCTCGCTCCACGGCAGTCATTGCGAGTCATTACGTAGCCGAGCTGGAAAACGGTTCATCGGACCTGTTGTACCTCACGCCGGGCACTCCGAGAAACGGGTGCATTCTCAGCCCGGATCGCAGATTTCTGCTACAATTCCCCCTCCCTCTCTGGATCAATAATGGACGAGTCATGCGGCAATACCTGGATCTGATGCAGTGGGTCCTCGACCACGGGTCCCCCAAGACCGACCGGACCGGCACCGGTACGCTCAGCATTTTCGGCCACCAGATGCGGTTCGACCTGCAGCAGGGGTTCCCGCTGGTCACCACGAAGAAACTGCACCTCAAGTCTATTATTTACGAGCTGTTGTGGTTCCTGCGCGGCGAAACCAACATCCGGTACTTGAAAGAACACGGAGTGTCGATCTGGGATGAATGGGCCGACGAGCGGGGAGACTTGGGGCCGATCTACGGACATCAGTGGCGGAGCTGGGCCACGTCCGACGGGGGTACGGTCGATCAGGTCAGCCAGCTGATCGAGCGGATCCACGCGAACCCGGATTCGCGGCGGCTGATCGTCAGTGCCTGGAACGTGGGGGACCTGTCGAAGATGGCGTTGCCCCCCTGCCACTTGATGTTCCAGTTCTACGTCGCCGACGGTCGACTCTCGTGTCAGCTCTATCAGCGGAGCGCCGACATTTTTCTGGGCGTCCCGTTCAACATCGCTTCCTACGCGCTGCTCACGATGATGGTCGCTCAGGTGACCGGGCTGCAGCCGGGCGAGTTCATCCACACGTTTGGTGATGCGCACCTGTATCAGAACCACGTGCAGCAAGCGCGCCTGCAGCTGTCTCGCGAACCGCGTTCGCTGCCCACGATGCGGATCAATCCGCAGGTCGGCTCGATCTTCGACTTCCAGTTCGACGATTTTCAGCTGGAAGACTACCATCCGCATCCGCACATTCGCGCGCCCGTCGCCGTGTAGTATTGTGTCGGAAGTGGCCTGTCTGGCATTCGTGGCGGATCATTGAGTCGCACCATGTCATCATCCATCATCGTCGCCATGACTCCCGATCGCGTGATTGGTCGTCAGGGGCAATTGCCGTGGCGATTGTCGGCCGATCTTCAACGATTCAAACGGCTGACGATGGGACACCACATCATCATGGGTCGCAAGACTTTCGACTCGATCGGTCGTCTGCTGCCCGGACGCACGACGGTCGTCGTGTCGAGGCAGAAGGATCTCGCCATCCCCGGTGCGGTCGTGGTCTCGAGCGTCCCCGCGGCGATCGAAAGTGCCGGTCAGGACTCGGAGGCGTTCGTGGTCGGCGGCGAGGAAATCTACCGCGAGGCCCTGGACTTCGTGCAGCGAATCTACCTGACGCTGGTACATGCCCAGATCGACGGCGATGCCTACTTCCCGGAAATCGACGGTCGGGCAGTGGCGGGTGGTCCAGGAGGAGTATTCGCCGGCCGATGAACGCAACGAGTACGCGACGACGTATCGCGTGCTGGCTCGAAAGCGACTCGAGAAATAGCGACAGAGGCTGGATCGTGCATCCACCACGGCTCCGTATTGACCTCACTTACCTCCTTACTCCGAGAAACCTATGAAACCCACGACTGCTGAGATCCAACCGACGACCGACACGACCCGCGACGAACTGCTGCAGCTGACCCGCATCTTGCTGGACAGCGTCGCGCAAGGTGATTGGCCGACCTACGAGCGGCTGTGCGATCCGACGCTGTCCGCATTCGAGCCGGAGGCTTGCGGGCATCTGGTCGAAGGCCTGGCCTTTCACAAGTTCTACTTCCATCTGCCGCGGCCCAAGGACCGCTCGGTCCAGACGACCCTGGTGGACCCGCACGTGCGGCAACTGGGGCCGGACGCGGCGATCGTCTGCTATACACGGTTAGTCCAGCAGGCCACGGGGGAAGGGCCGGCCCAGGTCGCGTGTTCGCAGGAAACGCGCATCTGGCACCGGCAGAACGGCCAGTGGCGGCACGTGCATTTCCATCGGGCGTCGTGAGGCCCTCAGGCGCGATCGATCGGAAAGGCCATGACCTGGCTCAGATCCGTGGCGCCCAGGGCCACCAGTAACAGTCGATCGAATCCCAGCGCGACGCCGGTCGAGGCGGGCAGACCGTGGTGCATGGCGTCCAGCAGGCGGCTGGTTTCCGGCAACGTGTACTTGCCATCCGCGGCCCGAGCTTGATTGGCGCGGCGCGTGCGGTCGGCCAGCAGGTCCGCGTCGGTCAATTCGTGATATCCGTTGGCCAACTCGATCCCGTCCACGTACAACTCGAACCGCTCCGCCACCGGCACCGCTTCCGGGCGCACGACGGCCAGCGCCGCCTGGCTGGCCGGGTAATCGTAGAGCATGGTGGGGCGCTGCCGGCCGAGCGTCGGTTCCACGCACGTCACGAGCAGCCAGTCCAACCAGGCATCGCGGTCGTCGGCATGCCACGGGACTTGCGCTTGCAGTCCATGCTGGTGCGCCGCTCCGGCCAGCTCGGCGATGGAACACTGCCCAGGATCGACACCCACCGTGCGGCGGAAGGCTTCGGCATAGCTTAGTCGTTCGGCGGGACCGCGGCCGAGCGCGGTTTGGATCAGATCGTCCAGCAGTTGCATGCCGGCGTGCATGTCGTCGCCCACGCGATACCACTCGACCATCGTGAATTCGGGATTGTGCAGCGGACCACGCTCGGCGCCGCGAAACGCGCGCGTGACCTGATAGATCGCCGTCGCGCCGGCAGACAACAGTCGCTTCATGCAGAACTCGGGGGACGTCTGCAGCCAGTACACGGTTCCCTGCTCAGGGCAGCGGGGATCCTCGATCAGCCGCACACTCAGCGGATCGAGGTGCTGGTCGACCACCGTGTCGCGCGACAACAACGGAGTGTCGACTTCCAGAAACCCGCGCTCGTCGAAGAAACGCCGCACCTGTCGCAACAGCGCGGCTCGGCGGTGGAGATTTTCCCAGCCGGCGGAAGGGCCGAAATCCGAGAGCGCGTCAGTCATGAATCCGTTGTCGCGTATGGCGTCGGCACCGTCGGGCGGCGCGTACCGGAGAAACACCTCTCAGCTGCGCACGCGCTCCACGTACTCACCGGTGCGCGTGTCGATCTTGATGACGTCGCCGATGTTGATGAAGATCGGGGCGGGGAAATCGGCGCCTGTCTCGACGCGCACCGGTTTGCTGACGTTCGTGGCCGTGTCCCCCTTCGCACCCGGTTCGCACCACTCCACCTTCATCTCCACATGGTTGGGCGGCGTCATCGTGATCGGACTGCCGTTGAACAGCACCATCGAACACTTCAAATTCTCTTTGAGATACTTCCAGTAGTCACCCACCTGCTCCGCCGCCAGCTCGTACTGCTCGAACGAGGTGGTGTCCATGAACACGAACGTGTCGACCTGGCGGTAGAGATACTGGACTTCCGTTTCTTCCACGTCGGCGGATTCGAGCGTGTCGCCACCCTTGTAGGTGCGATCGAGAACGGTGTTGCGAAGCAGGTTGCGCATCTTGCACTTGTACAAGGCATTGCCTTTGCCCGGCTTCACGAAGTTCATCTCGATCATCAAGTACGGTTCACCATCAATCTGAATCTTCAGTCCCTTGCGAAAATCGCTGGTCTTGTACGTACCCACGTGCGGATTCCCTACTTCGCTTCTGCGGAATGGATGGTTATTCTACGAGGATGGAAATTGTAGCCTCTGCACGCGATTCTGTCCCTATCCCCTGGCCGACCCCGTGCCGGTGGCAAGATGCGCTCAAGATGGCCGTGCGAGACCCGGTGCAGCTGTGCCAGCTGCTGGACTTACCCGCCACGCTGGCACGAACAGGCTCTGCGTGCCCACCAGCTGTTTCCGTTGTTCGCCCCCTGGGAATTCATCGGTCGCATGCGGCTCGGGGATCCCCACGATCCCCTGCTGCGGCAGGTGCTGCCGCTGGCGGACGAATCGAACGTCGTGCCAGGCTACCAGCCCGACCCGGTGCAGGAATCCTCCGCCACATTACTCCCGGGACTACTTCAAAAATACCCGGGTCGGGTTCTGATGGTAACGACCCCGACCTGCGCCGTCCATTGCCGGTACTGCTTTCGACGTCACTTCGACTACGAGGCGACCCCCCGGACCATGGATGACTGGCAGGCGGCGCTCGATCTGCTGGCGGAGGACCGCACGATCGAGGAAGTCTTGCTCAGCGGCGGGGATCCGCTGACGCTCCCCGACCAGCGGCTGGCCATGCTCTTCGAACGGCTTGAGTCGATCCCCCATCTTCGGCGGTTGCGCATCCATACCCGCTTGCCCGTTGTCATTCCCCAGCGCGTGACTGACCAGCTGGTGACACTCCTGCGCTCGATCCGCCTGACGGCCTTCCTGGTGGTCCACGCCAACCATCCGGCCGAGCTGGACGTGGCGGTCGGCCAAGCCGTCGGTCGCTTCGTCGATGCCGGCATTCCCGTGCTGAACCAATCGGTACTCCTGCGCGGTGTCAACGACTCGGCCGACGCCCTGGTCGCGCTCGAGCCACCGACTCCTCGACCTCCGTGTGCTGCCCTACTACCTCCACCAACTGGACCCGGTGGCCGGCGCGGCGCATTTCCACGTGCCCGTCGAGCGAGGGGAACAGCTGGTGGCTGCGATGCGCTCGCAGTTGCCCGGTTATGCGGTCCCGCGGTACGTGCGGGAGGAGCCGGGTCAGTCGAGCAAAATGGTGCTCAGCGTGAGCACCCCATTGGGCTGAGCCCCATCCTCTCAGTTCTTCCCAGTTTTCGCGGCACACGCTAAAACGCGAAACGTTAACATATTGGGGTGGAAATCTTTGGCAATTTTGGGGATCATCCGACCCGACTGCGAGCCTCGAATCGCCGATATGCTCAAGTAGTAAAAATGAGGCTCGCGAGTCGACGACAGGAAATGCTGCCAGCCATCCACTGCAGGTTGTCCGACGCCTGTTGCGTGGGGGGCTGAATAACCATGGAGTGAGGCATACGAGTGATGGATCCGAAGCAGCTCTTGGCGTTGTACCGAGCGATGGTCACGGCGCGCCGGATCGACAAGCTGGAACTGGAGTTGAACAACCGCGGTGAGGCTTTCTTCCATGTTTCCGGAGCCGGCCACGAAGGTTCCGCCATCCTGGCATCGCTGTTGCACGACGAGGACTGGCTGCTCTGCCACTACCGCGACAAGGCACTCATGATCGCTCGCGGCGTGACGCCGCGCACGTTTTTCGATGGGCTGTTCTGCAAACAGGCTTCTCCCACTCGCGGTCGGCAGATGTGTGCGCACGCCTTTGCCGATCGCCAGCTGAAGATTCTCAGCGCCCCGGTCCCGGTGGGCAACGCCGCTCTGCAGTCGGTAGGCGTGGCGACAGTGATCAAGGATCACGTGTCACGCCCCTTGATGTTGCATTCGATCGGTGATGGTGGCACACAGGAGGGCGAGTTTCTGGAGGCCTGCGCCGAGGCGGTGCGGCTGCAATTGCCCGTGCTGTTTCTCATCCAGGACAATCGCCTGGCGATTTCCACGACGACGACAGGCCAGACATTCTATTCGCGGCCGGACGGCGAGGCCGACTCGTTCTACGGCATGCCGGTCCACCGGATCGACGGACGGCATGTCGTGACCGCCTGGCAGCAGATGAAGACGGTTGTCGAGACCATGCGACGACGGCGCTCGCCGGTCGTGGTGGTGTTCGACGTCGACCGTTTATCGAGTCACACGAACGCTGACGACGAGACGCTGTATCGCGACATGGAAGAGATCCGTCGCGCTACCGAGACGGGCGATCCGATTCGCAACTTCGAGCAGTATCTGCTGGCGTCGGGTTACAGTGACACGACGTTGGAGGAGATTCGTCGCGCGGTGGAGGTGGAGGTGGCGGAGTCCGAGGCAGCGGCCTACGCCGGCGCGGAACCCGCCGCGACCCTGACCGCCAAATTGCCGCTCCCGGTCGAGCTGACGCATCCCTCGCGCGAACGGCACGGAGCCGCCAGCGGACCGGGACTGAACATGCGTGAAGCGATGCGCGAAGTGCTGCGTCATCAAATGCGCACGCACGCCGACATCTACCTGCTGGGCCAGGACATCGAAGATCCCAAAGGGGATGTCTTCGGCGTGACCCGTGGATTGAGCACCGAGTTTCCCGATCGCGTGCGCAATGCGCCTCTGTCGGAGTCGACGATCCTGGGCAGTTGTATTGGCCAGTCGCTCACCGGTCGGCGCACCGTGGCCTTCATTCAGTTCTCCGATTTTCTCCCCTTGGCCTACAACCAGTTGGGCAACGAGTTGGGCAGCATCTACTGGCGCACCGACGGTCACTATCAAGCGCCCGTGATCGTGATGGTGGCCTGCGGTGGGTACCGTCCGGGCATGGGCCCGTTCCACGCGGGGACTCACGAGGCGCTGGCCGCCCACGTGCCGGGAATCGACGTGTTCATGCCTTCCACGGCCGGCGACGCGGCCGGTTTGCTGAACGCCGCCTTTCAGTCCGGTCGCCCGACGCTGTTCTTCTATCCCAAGACGTTGCTCAACGACCCGGAACAAAAGACACCCAGTGATGTCGAGCGGCAGTTCACGCCGATTGGCACGGCGCGCAAGGTGCGTTCGGGGCGCGACATCGCGTTCGTGGCCTGGGGCAACACCGTGCGGATCTGTGAGCGGGTCGCGGAAGCGCTCGATCAGGTCGGTGTCGGCAGCGAGATCCTCGATCTCCGCTCGCTCTCTCCGTGGGACGAGCGGGCTGTCCTGGCTTCCGCGGAACATACGGCTCGTCTGGTCGTGGTCCACGAAGAGAACCACACCTGCGGGATGGGGGCCGAAGTGATCGCCACGGTGGCGGAAAACACGCGCGTCCCGGTCGCCTTGCGCCGTGTCACGCGCCCCGACACATACATCCCCTGCAACTTCGCCAATCAGATCGACGTAATGCCCTCGTTCCGCAGCGTGCTGACCACGGCTGCCGAATTGTTGAATCTGGAACTGAACTGGATCCCGGACGCGCAGCCGGAGGCCGGCATCAGCTCGATCGACGCGGTCGGGTCCGGTCCGGCTGACGAAACGGTGATTGTGTCCGAGTTGTTTCTCCGGCCGGGGCAGACGATCGCTCGTGGCGACGTGGTCGCGGCGCTGGAGGCGACGAAGAGCGTTTTTGAACTCACTTCGCCGGTGTCGGGAACTGTCGAGGACGTCTGCGTGCGCGAGGGGGACACCGTGTTGGTCGGCGCGCCGTTGATCAAGGTCCGCACGAACGACGCGGGACAGCGTCCCCGGCCCGTCACTCAGGAACAGTCGGGCAAACCCGCCCTGCGGCGGCGGGAAAGCCGCGAGACACTGCACTTGCCCCGCTCCGATACGAAACGTCGCGCGTTCGACGTGGGCATCTCATCGATCGCCACCGTGACCGGCAGCCGCGTGGTCAGCAATCGCGAACTGGCCGGACGCGCTTCCGGCATGACCCCGGACGATATCCTCCGCCGCACCGGCATTGAACAACGACACTGGGCCGACAAGGACGAGACCGCCGTCAACATGGCCGTCAAAGCGTGCTGGAAAGTGCTGGATCAGGAGAAGCTGATCGTCGACGACCTCGACCTCGTGATCTGCTCGACGACCAGCCCTCTGTCCGTGACGCCCTCCATGGCCTGCCAGGTGCTCAACGGACTGACCGGCGGCAAGTCCGATACGATGCTTCAGGCCTTCGATATCAACGCCGCCTGCTCCGGTTACCTGTACGCCTTACAGGCCGGATACGATTTCCTGCAAAGCCGTCCCGACGGGCGCGTGCTGATCGTCACTGCGGAGGTCCTCTCGCCACTGCTGGACCTTGACGATTTCGATACGGCCATCCTGTTCGGTGACGCCACGTCCGCGTCGATCCTGTACGGCGAAGCCCACTTCGAGAAATCTCAGGCCCGTTTGCTGCGTCCGGAACTGTCGGCCAAAGGCGAAGACGGCAGCAGTCTGTCGGTGCCTTTCCGCCACGGCGGTTTCATTCAAATGAAAGGTGGCAAGGTCTTCACGGAAGCCGTGCGGCGGATGGTGACCAGCCTCAATCGCGTCTGCGAACGGGAGCACCTGTCGGTGAAAGATCTCAACCTGGTCGTGCCCCACCAGGCCAACCAGCGGATCATCGATGCCATCGCCCACCGTATCGGGATCAACGTCTTCAGCAACATTCGGCATCACGGCAACACGTCGTCCTCGAGCATTCCCTTGTGCCTGGCCGACGTGCTGCCCACCGTGGCCGCCGGCGATCGCCTGGGGCTGTGCGCCTTCGGCGGCGGTTTCACCTTCGGGGCCGGAATCCTCGAAGCAAACTAACGCGCAGAATGCAAGACACGCTGTCTTCATTTCAAGTTATTGACTTGCTGACCATCCCGTTTGTCGTCAGAAACACCGCACGACCGCGTGAGGATACGACCGGCAAAGCGTGTGCCGCCGGCCAATTGGACGAACCGGAGGTCCCGACTTGTCTGGCATGACCGCCCTACAACCCGCCAAGGGGTTGGCTCCGACGGCCGATGTTACGTGGTCTTTTCTCCAGGCCTTCGCGTCGGGAACCACGTTCTGAGAAGGCCGTTCACCT
>CAVWHV010000058.1:0-110571 GCA_963754725.1 uncultured Planctomycetaceae bacterium | reverse complement strand
TAGACAGCTCGACCGTTACTGCCCAGCGGCCGGACGGCGAGCCGGGAGTGCGGCCACGCACTGGCGGAGTGCCGTCATGATGACCAGGGCAACGTCGGGACCGCAACTGTTGATTTCGCCATATTGTGGCGAAGTCAAACCGTACGCGTAGGGTGGTCGCCGATCCCACTGCCGCCGCGGCATGATGTAACCGATCTCGTCATTGGCCAATCCAAACAACATCCACTGGTCGCTGGGCACGATGTCGGTGACCGACGGCTCGAGCGGAGCCTCGGGAAAATCGACACCCGGCGGCGGTGGATCTTCCAGATGGCCGTACACCAGTTCCGGATAGATCTCGCCGGGAATGGCCAACACGTAAAGATCCCCCAGCCGCAGACCGGCAACTTCCGTTTCAATCGCCGCGACGGCGTTCGTCTGGACCTCGCGCAGCGGCTCGCCCAGCGCTGCGCCCGCACCGTTCCAGGCGTACGCGTCACGACGTACGATCCCCAACAGACGAGCCCAGCGGTACAGCTCGTTGGTCGTCGGGACCCCGACGCGGGCGGCCGAGACGCTGAACGGAGTGATCGCCAGGGGCTTTGCGGCAGCCAGATGCGCGCTCCGCCAAACCCGCCACCTCTTCGCCGTACCGCCGCGCGTACTCGAAGTCGCCCTCGTTCAGCATCCCGCCGCGCTCGTCGCGGATGCGATCGGTCGGCGGTGCCAGCAGTCCTCCGACAGCCCCGGTGACATACACCACCGGGCAACTGAAGCGGCGCTCGCAGCGCGGCAATCGTGGCGGCGGGGAAGTCCGCGGTAATCAACGAATTGTCCGCACCCAACGCCTCGGGATGGCAATTCCATTGCACCACCAACCCCACCGTCGACGCGTCCTGCGGATCCGCAAACCGCAGCAACCGCAGCACACCGTCTTTGACGATCGGCAGGCGGTTGTCGCGCAGCAACGATTCGTCGGCCGCCGTCCCAAAGGACGCTCGCGCTGGCCGCACGTGCTTCTCCGCCCGACGAACGGCTTGTTCCATGCGGGCCACGACCAGCGCCAGGTAGTCGTCGTTCACTCCGCGGTGCAGAAACGACTGGCCCCATACGCCAATCACGTCCGGACCCTCGTGATTGTGCGTACTGGCAACCAGCACGTAGTCGAAGTCGGTCAGCCGCTTGCGCAGCTCCTGGACCGCGGGAAACTGCAAGCCGATCAGATCGACCGAGACCCAGGCGATTTTCTGCTCACCGCTCTTGAGCACCACGCACCGGGCAAACAACGGATCGTGAACTCCCGTCGCGGCACGTCCCGGATAGTACCCCGCCAGCCAGACCGCCACGTCGGCGCGGAGTTCGGGTGTGATGTCGAGGTGCGCAAAACCGACCGACAAATCATCGTCCGCCCGTATCGCGGGCGACGTCAGCGACAGCCAGACGACCAGCAACGCCACGGTCGCGTAACATCCCCGGCTGGCCGAGCCGTCACGCTGGCCCCGCGAGGATGGCGCCTGGCGGTCGACCTGATCCACACCGCTCACCGGCGAGAGCGCATCCTCGAGAGTCAGGCCCGACCACGGGGAATACGACATGAGCGCCATCCGACTGGAGAAAGAACTTCCGTCCTCCGCGACGTGGGTGGCGGACGGATAGTCCGTTGCACCACGTTGTGTCGCAGCCCGGCAGGCGATCGCCAACCACGCGACACGCACCGGTCCCCCATTCTACCCAAACATCACCGCGTGGGCAGGTGCGTTTCTCTTATCCACCGTCAAACCGGCCGCGACATGACTCGCACATGCGCTCGGACGAGACCCGCGATCACACGGTGCGTCGGAAGAACGAGCGGCGCGAGCGACAGCGGCGGCACCTGCTGTTCACACGTTTCCCACTGACCTAGAATGGACCCTCGCTGATGGGGTCCGACGCGACCCGCCGGGATCGCGACGCACGTTTGTCGTATCTCGAGTCTTTATCAATCCTTGCGAGGAGAAAATCGTGGGCATTGAACCAAGACCTACATCGCCCTGAGCGTCGTCATGTTCCTTGAGTACGCCGTGTGGGGTGCCTGGGCTCCGGTCCTGGCCGCACGCCTGCTCGGTCCACTGAAGATGACCGGCAAGCAGACCGGCTGGATCTACGCCACGCTCCCGATGGCCTGCATCGTGTCGCCGTTGGTGGCCGGCTGGTTGGCGGATCAATACGTCGACATGAAGTGGATTCTCATCGCGGCCCATCTTGATTGGTGCCGTGCTGCTGTTCGTGGCGGCCAAGCAAACCAAGTTCGCGCCGCTCTTGGCTGGTGATGTTCCTGTATTCGCTGTGCTTTGCGGCGACGATGCCCCTGGTGAACGCCGTGTTGTTCCGGGAGGTGACCGACGGTGCCGTCCAAGCCAAGGTCTTCATCTGGGCCCCGGTGGCCTGGGCGTTAGTGGGTTGGGCACTCACCGGTTGGCGGGTGACGCGGAAAGTCACCGGGGACGGCAGCGACTGCCTGTATTTTCGCGGCGGCCCTGTCCATTGTGATGGCGTTGGGTTGCTTCCTGCTGGAGGCCAAAGAACTGCCGGCGACGGGAAAAATCCCGGTGGTGGAAGCTTTGGGCATGCTGGGACAAATGAACTTTCTGTTGTTCATTCTCATCAGCATGGTGATCGCCGGTTTGATGCAGTTCTATTTCCTCGGCTCGGCGCAGTTCATGCAGGATCGAGGTGTTTCGAGCGGCCTGGTTCCGGCGTCCATGGCCCTGGCCCAGGTTGCGCAGGCCGCGGCAACCTGGTACTTGTTGAATCCCCTGATCAACGACGTCGGTTACAAATGGACGCTGGTCATTGGCAGCGCTTGCTGGCTCGTGCTCTACGCGATCTACGTGATCGGCAAACCCGGGCTTGCTGATTGTCGCCTGTCAGCCGCTGCACGGTCTGGCGTATGTGTTCTTCATCATTGCGGGACAGATGTGTGCGAATTTCTATGCGAAGCCGGAGATCGTAGGCTCGATGCAGGCCCTCATTTTCGCGGCGACCATGGGCGTCGGACTGTTCTTCGGAACGCAGTTCGCCGGCATCGTCATGGACAAGAACTCCGTGGACGGGAAATTCCAATGGTCCAAGGTCTGGATCGTCCCGTGCGTGATCACGCTCGTCGGCGTGCTGGTGCTGGCGGCCCTGTTCCAGAATCCCACCGCGGAGCCGAAGCCGGCATCGAACCCCGACGCGCCCGTCTCCGCGCGCGACGCCTCCTGAGAGGAGACCGCAGGAGAAGAGAGAAAGTGAGAATCAGCGGATTTTCCGTCTCCTCACTACTTTCTCTCTTCTCCTGCTCTACTGCGGCGCAGCCGCCGGCACGGTGCAGAATCCCGTGCAACAACCGCAAGTACGCGACAGCGCAAAGAGAGTAGTGAGGAGAAAGGAGACCGCAGGAGAAGAGAGAAAGTGAGAATCAGCGGAATTTCCGTCTCCTCACTACTTTCTCTCTTCTCCTGCTCTACTGCGGCGCAGCCGCAGTGGAGGATAGGGGGCTCGAACCCCTGACCTCTTGAATGCCATTCAAGCGCTCTCCCAACTGAGCTAATCCCCCAGAATAGATGGGACTCCGCCGGCCCAGCCGCCTTCCCGACGGACAGCGAAAACCGTATCGTGGTCAGCACGATTGGGTCCAGCGGAGAAAACGGAACATTACCAATGACCCGAGTCAGTGTCAAGGACCGCCGGCGGGTGAGCACGGCGCAATCTGGGATTGGCCTTGAAGCGATATCTCGTCACTTGTCCTGAAATTCGCTTTGCCCCTGGCCATCATCGCCTGGCTGCTGGCCAGCGTACCGGCGGAGCAGTACCAGCAATTCGCGAGCCGCCCGAAGAACTGGCCGCTGCTCGTCGGCAGCACTGGTCGTCGTGTTTTGTGCCGTCTCGCTGACGTTCGTGCGGTGGTACCTGCTGGTGCGAGCCCTGGGACTTCACTTCCGCCTGCTGGATGCCTTTCGGCTGGGATTTCTGGGGTATCTGTTCAACTTTGTATCGGTCGGATCGGTCGGCGGAGATCTGTTTAAGGCGATCTTCATCGCGCGCGAGCAGCCGGGCGCCGTACCGAGGCCGTGGCCACCGTACTGGTCGACCGAGTGGTCGGAGTCTACGCGCTGGTACTGCTGACCAGCGCCGTGATCTGTGCTGGGTGGGATTCCCAATTCCGACCGGGATGTGGCAGCCATCTGTCATCTGACGCTGTTGGTCACCGCGGCTTGGGCGTCGTGGGCATCGCTGTCCTGCTGGTGCCGGGTTTCGCTGCGCGGCACGCTGGTTCGAGTTCCTGGTCACAGGTCTGCCAAAGATCGGCAAGTGCTGGGGCAGTTGATGGCGGCCGTGCGGATCTACCGCCAACGGTGGCCGACGGTGGGCATCGCTCTGCTGATGAGCGTCGTTAGTCACACTCGATGTTCACGCTGTCGCTGTACCTGATCGCCCGGGCCATGTTCGTGCACGTGCCCGACCTTGCGCGAGCACTGATCCTGGTGCCGCTGGGGATGGTGGCCGGCTCCCTGCCGCTCGCACCCGCCGGATTTGGCGCTTTCGAATTCGCCATTGAAAAACTCTATAAGATCATTCCGGCGGCCGACCGACATCGATGTGGCCGGCATCCTCGTGGCACTTGGTGTACCGGCTGCTCACGATCCTGGTGGCGATGATCGGGGATCGTCGTCTACTGGTCGAGCCGCCGGGAAGTGCAACAGGTGCTCGACGACGTGAGCAGGTGGTCGCGTTGGAGCGGGCGGGGATGGAATCGACCGAGGTCGAGGATCCTAGGCACTCGCCGCGGTACGGTCAGCAATGACGACCGTGCGCAGCATGAACTCAGCGTGTCTCGTCGACGCGACCACCTTCCCGCACAATCCGCGGTGCGGTGTTGTCCAACAGATCGCAGCCAATCAACTGCGTGTGCGAGAAACCTTCTGTACGGACCTGCGCGGTGCCATTGTTACCCACCAGGCACGCATCGATGCGGACCCGCGAGGCACCACCCACCGAGATTCCACTGCGCCCGTTGCCGCGGCAATTGAGCGCCGACAGGGTCGTCTCGCGGACGCCGTCGTGCGCATTGACTCCGTCCAGTTGAAACCCCTGGATCACCAAGATCCTTCACCACACATGCCGCACTTCGTACAACGTGATGCCAACCTGCCTTCCCGTGAACGTCATGGCGTACGACTGCGGTTGCCGGTTCGGCTCCGCACGAAAATACACATGCTGCTCGTAGAGACACCATTCGAGCGGCTGCAGATGACCCAAGTCCTCCGGCGACCGGGCCTCGCACCGCCGCAGCTGGCTTGCCGTCCAGATACAACATCTGAAAAGCCGTCTTGGGAGGTTGGAAACGGAACAGATTGCCCTCCACATAACGTCCACGCGTCGGGCGGCACCGGCTGAGACCCGTCCAGCACCGCCCCGTTCCCCACTAACTCAAACGGCGCGTCGGGAAAACCACTCTGGCGAGCACCCTGCAACGTGATGCTCTCGCGATACGGCTGCCCGGTGTTCGCGACGTGCACGCGATCCCCTGTTCGCGTCGCGAGCAGCGCTCGCGTGAGCGTCCGATAGGGCCCGATGCGATCGCCGAATACGTCCGCCGCACTGCCGTCGTATCGATCGTCCCCCATCGACGTTGTTGACGTAGATGTCTCGAGCCCAACCGGCCGTGGCCGGCACACTGACCGCAACCAGGATGCAGATCCGAAACCACATGAGAGCGGTTCTCCCGGGACGGGCTTCTCGGGGCGAGGAACTCCGTGACAAAATGCCGCCGACTCCCTGGCAGAAAACTGCGCGCGACGGCGGATTTTGCCGAAACACGACTGCCTACGTCAAGCATAAGTCGACGAGAAAACACAAAAAACAGGGAAAATAGAAAAGATTTTTGCACTCCTTTTCGGTGCTTACAACGCCCCGGTCGGGGTGCCGGAGGCTCACATCCCTACGACCGGCCGCGACTATTTTTGACCCGGGTATTGCTTTTAATCATTTTTATCATTTAAATATGCAACTAATAGGACGGGAGTGGATGGTTAGGCAGGTGGCGAGCCGCGTCCACCAACTGGGATTCTCCAACGAGAGATGGAGCGGCCCGAGATCCACGCCGCAATCGAGGTAATCGCGCTATGGCGACGGCGATGTTGGATAGGGCTCGGACACGACCTTCGCAAAGACGCCGCGCAGAGACGACGGCAGTCGCAGCGGCGCACGCGATGGACGAGCAGAATCGTCGGGTTCGCCTGGAACGCAAACTCGATCAGCGCATCGAGTACATCGCCAGCGACTGGTCTTCGGTGCCGTCCGCCGAGCACTCGGTCGTGGACGCTGCCGAGGCGCGTCGCTTATCGGCCGACGGAGGAGGCCGGTCTGTTTCGGCGCATGAACTTCTTGAAGCATCGCGCGGAGCGCCTGCGTCAGCTGATTGACGACGACGACTGTCCGCGTGACACGCTGGACGCCATTCGAGCGCTTGCTGGACGAATCGACGCGGCTGCGGAACTATCTGGTGCAGGTGTTTTCGAAGCTGGCGATGGCGGTGGCTCGGCCCGTACGCCAATCGTGGAGTTTCGTTTGGACGAACTGCTGTCCGAATCGCATGTGACGCTATTGCGTTGTGTGGAGATCTTCGATGCCGACCGCGGGTATCGTTTCAGCACGTATGCCACGAACGCGATCCGGCACAATCTGAATCGCTACGTGTCGCGGCAGCACCGGCTGCGGCAGATCACACGCGAGTACCTGGCGACCGACGGGTTGACCGTCGACGAGCGACGGAGAACCCGCGGCATCGCGAACGCGAGTATTCGGCACGCATGTCGGGTGTTTCCCGATGGCTGCGGGAACTCGATCCGCGTGAGCAGACGATTCTCAAGTCGCGTTACGGACTGACGGAAGACGCCAGCCAAGGTGACGCTGCAGTCGCTGGCCGATCAACTCGGCCTGTCGCGCGAGCGGATTCGCCAACTGGAGATCCGGGCCATCCAGAAGCTGCGGGCCCTGGCAGGTCAGGCCAGCCTGGAGTTGCGAGGCCTAGGATTCGTCCGCCAGTGACGCGTCGCTGCCGTCATCCGGTGTGCTCGGCGACCACCGGGCTCACCAGCGTTCCGATCTGGCTGATCGTGCCTTCCAGTCGATCCCCGGGCTGCAGGTACGTGCCCGTCGTATTTCCCACGCCGGCGGGTGTTCCGGTCGAGATGATATCGCCGGGCTCGAGCGTCACGAAGCTCGAGATGAACTCGATCGACGGCGGCCACCGGAAAGATCTGCCGGGCGGTGGACGAATCCTGCCGCAGTTGGCCGTTCACCGCAGTTGCAGCGTGAGATCCTGCGGATCCGGGATCGCGTCGGCCGATGTCACGCAGGGTCCGCACGGACAGAAGCTGTCGTGCCACTTGCCATGCAGCCAGTCGAAGAAATCGTCTTTTTCGCGTTGCCGCGTGCCGGATTGGGGTGGAACTCGCGATTCGAGATATCGTTGACGACCGTGTAGCCGGCCACATTCTGCAGCGCCTCGGCTCTCCGGCACACCTTTGCAGCGGCGCCCGATGATGACGGCCAGTTCCAGCTCCCAGTCGATGCGGTCGGGCGAGACAGCGGGAATGACGATCGGATGGCCGGGATTCGTCAGCGTCGTGGTGGGTGGCTTCATGAACACGTAGGGAAACGTCTCCGCCCGTTCGGCTGCCACGCCGCCGCCTTCTTGAATGTGGTCGGCGTAGTTTCCCGCCAGCAGAAACAGCTTGTTGGGCCGCGGCACGGGCACGAGCAGCTTGCACGTCCTCGACGGGCACGCGGGCGTGCGCCGTCGAGTCCATGACCCTGTCGCTCGATCCATCCCGACAGGGTGCGCGCCGCTTCAAAGGCCGAGCCGTGCGGCAGAAACGGCAGCAGGCAGTCTCCGTCCGGAACTGTCAACTGCTGGTGGGTCGTCTCCGCGTGTTGGCGGAGGGCCTGTTCGAGGGGCACCACGAACGTGTCGAAAAAGAACCCGACCGACGTCTGGCCCCGAACGACGAAACGACACAAACGCATGGCAGGCCCCTTTTTCTCGGTACCCGTTGGGACGACTTTGACCGAAGGTCCGTTTGAACCGCAGATTGACGAACAAGGAACCGCAGAAATCCGAAGGAAAGCGGTTTGATTTTGGCTCGTCCGTCCTTCTGATTTCTGCGGCTGTTCGGTCGTCAATCTGGGGTTCCAGGTGATCCTCTGTCAAGTACCCGTGAACGGGGGCTTGGCTTGACAGACGCCTCGTCCTGGCCGATTCTCAGGGTTGTGATACGAGAACAACTCACGACAAACCCTTGGCAGGGGAGGACGAGCGATGGGTAGGTACTGGCGAACGGTCCTGTCGATTGTGGCGGGAAGTCTGTTGTTCGTGTCGGCAGCCGCCGGCGACGAGCAGCAGGTGGACAAGTTGCGCGAACGTGCCGACGCGGTGATGCGTGAGGCGCAGCAACTGCATGAGCAGGGAAAACACGACGAGGCACAACGGCTGGAGCAGAAAGTTGCGGAACTGCGCGAACAGGCCGAGCGCATCGCCCGCGAAGGGGACTCGCAACCCGGCCCCCGCGAAGCGATCGTCAACCGTCTCCGCGAATTGAGCGAGCGGTGGCTGGACGCCATGGCCGCAGATCAACGCGAGGCGGCCGAACGCATCCAAAAAGAAATCCACGACATCGCCCGCGATACGGGCGCTCGCTTGCAGGAGATCATGAAACCGCAACTGGAAATGATCGAGCGAAAGATCGCCGAACTGCGGGAGCAGGGCCAACCCGACAAGGCCGAGCGGCTCGCGGCACAACTGCGCGAGATGATGGAGGCACATCGCCGCGCTGCGGCGGAGTCGCAGCGTGAGCGGGCACAGGCCGCCGAACGGGAGGCCAGGGAACGAGCCGAGCCCGCGCGCAAAGCGCGAACGCCAGCCGGCCGCAGGTCAACCCGGCCCGGGCCCCGACCAACGGGCCGACATGAAACGACGCGTGCAGCAGCTGCGCCAGGCGGCGGAAAACCTGATCGCTCTCGGGATGCAGGACCTCGCCGAACGGCTCCATCGCGAGGCCGAGGAAATCCAGCAGGCGCTCCAGAACCAGAATCCTCCGCATCGCGGCGACGATCCGCACCGTGACGCGATGGAAGCCATGCAGCAAGAGTTCCGCCAGCTGCACCAACGGCTTGACGAGATGAATCGTCGCCTGGATGAACTCACCGAGATGATGCGCCGCGAGCGCTGAATGACCATGACATGGCGTGATCATGGGAACCTGCGCATGAGCGTGGCACGGCTCAATTCATGCGTGTTCGCACGGATGACGCGTTAACCTGTCTCGAACGCTCGCCAACGCGAGAAAGGCCCCTTGAGCAGTGTGCGGCGGCAACGCACACTGCCTGCTTGGTATGGCGGTGCGTGAGAGCGTGCCGCCGTCGGTCCACCTCGTTCGAAATGACCTACCGCGCGTTCGCAGGCAGTGCCGCGACGGAAGAGCTTTGCCGTCAGCGGACGGTCCATCACGCCCAGGCGTCGCCGTTCTTCTTGGTGCCGCACAGGGCGACTTCCATACCCATGGCCTGAGCCATCGCGGCCTTGGCCAGCACGGCGCGATCGGCGTCTTCGGCCGACTTGGCGTAGGCGACCTGGATGTGGTTGGCCTTGTGGCGAGCCATGAACTGATCGCGCGATACGCCGTAGGTCACCGCGTGCATGATGGGCCAGAGGGGAGTGGTCAGTTGCCAGCGGCGTTGGGTCTCCTTCTCGGGCAATTTGACGACGCCGGCCCGTCCCAGGTCCATTTTGAGCCGGTCGTCTTCGACGAAGATCCGTGACCAGACGATCTCACCCGGCTTGGAAATCCCCTTCAGCGTGCCGCCACCGTTGGGGAAATACATGGCCGGTTGGCGATCGCTCGAGGCACCTTTCCAGCCGCCGACAAAATGTGCCGGCGGGGCCGAACCGCTGATCAGGAACACCCACACGTAGGCATCCGTCGACCCCGAAGCGTCCCAATCACCCCACCGCAGATCGTGCAACGTGTTTTCCACCGGCTGCCCCATCGCCTTGTGCGTGCGATAGGTCATCAGCCCGTCCAGTCCGGCGCATTCGTCCACTTCATTGAAGTGCGGTAATGGCTCACCGCGTACAGGACCCGCTTACCGTCGCGGCTCTTGACCGGCGGCCGCTGGGTATTGTTCAGCGTACCTTCGACCAGGTCGCTGGCCGGCATCAGGTCCTTGAGACCCTGCTGATATTGTATGCCGATCAGGTCGCAGCCGAAGTCGTCGGCGATCCGCATCGCGGCAATATACATCTTGCACTGCGTGAGAATCTGATCGTCGGTGAGGTCCGTCGCATGTTGCGGGCCGGTGTGGAACGCCATGCCTCGCTCTTCCATCCACTTCCGCACTGCGACGCGCTTCGGCGTCGGCCACCTGCGTCGATTCGTAATACAACGCCGACTGGCTCAGCCGTTCCTTGAACACGCCGGTGGGATTGAGCAGGGCATCGGGGATGATGGCATTGAACATGCCCATGCAGCCCTCATCGAAAATGCCCATGATGGCCTTCTCGCGGCGGAGTTGCTCGGCCAGCGTTTCGCCCAGTTTCTGTTCGGCGCTCCGATCTTGACCGCCGACAACGGCGTGACGTGATCGGTCCGATGGCGGAGCTGCCCGCGGTCCAACCATTGCTTGAGTTGGCGGCGGAAACCCGCATCGGCGAAATCTTCACCCCACAACGTGGAGTACTTCGTGCCGGCCTTGGTCAGCGAGCCGTTCAAGTTCAGCATGCCGACCAACCCCGGCCAGGTGCCCGACCAATTCGCCACCGTCAACAGCGGTCCTTGGTGAGCAAACCAGTCCGTGAAGGACGTGGTGGCTGTATTGCCAGACGGCCTCGGCCACGATCAGCGGCGCCGTGGGGTCGATCTGGGCGAAGACTTCCATTCCTTCCCGCTGTGAGCCGATGAAGCCGTGCTTTTCCTTGGGCTTGTACGCGTGGGCACGTACGAGTTTATAGCCGCAAGCGGAAACCGCGTCGGCCAAGGCCTGCTCCATTTCCGACTGCGCCGCCCAGCATTTCTGATTGGCGGACAATCGCAAGTCCCCGTTGGCCACGAGGCTAACTTCGTTCTTACGCAATTTGGCCGTTTTGGCCACCGTCGGGATCTTGTACGTGGGCATGGCTCGCCATCGCTCGCAGGGTGGATAAATCGAAAACAGAACCAAGGATGATGGAGCTTAAACCGCCACAGACGCGCTGTAAATCAGGGTCGCGTCTGAATGCCCACTGGCCGCAACGCTTTCTTGACAGTGTCCACCGCGGCGAGACACAATTGGGGTTTGCCAGCTGGCCGCAGGTGGACTCCGTTGCGGGGAGGACTCCACGGGCGGTCCGGCACAACACGTAGTGTGCCGCGAGTTCGTTTGTCCTTCCACCACCACGCTTACTGGAACACTCCCAACTATGTCGGCTCTGAACTGCGTCGGTATTCTCGGTGCGCGGGGTTGCCCCGAATCACGTCGATCGGTGTCCCGCGTTTGGCAGGGGTGCGTCTGCCTCGCCAGCCTGCTGTGCAGCGGCTGTTTTTCCGGGGACTACCACCGGCGGATGGACGAAACGATGAAGCAGCTGAACCAATTGGGCGCCATCGCGGCCGTCATTTACGCCGACGCCTCTCCGGTGCAAGACGCCGCGGGGAAGGCCACCGGGATCACGCTGCAGCTGCCGCAAGTGATCAGCAGTTCGGCCAAGTCGTTGCAAGGAAGCGACCCGGGCGCCCAGCCACCCTTTATGACGATACCTGGGTTTTCCTATGCGTATGAATTGCAGGTGGGAGGACAGCTGGCCTATGCCTACTTCGCCGCGGTCCCGACCGCCGAGAAGCCGGCCGACACGTTGGCTCAGGAGATTCAAGCGGCCGTGGCTGTGAGCTTCTCTTCGGCCGCTTGGCGCGACGTGTCCCTCAAGACTCCCGACGGCGGCCCCGTCACCGGCAGCGTGAAACTGTTGAGCATGCTGGGGCCCCAGAAGTTTGGCCAGGACGTCCAGGATGGCCAGTTTGATTTGTATTTGGTGAACTCCACCTCGCACCACGTGCTGATTGGCTGGCGCGCCCCGACCATCACGGGAAACAGTGCGAATTTCTTCAAGAACGCCGAGATTTCCCTCGGTAGTGTCAAAGGCCAGCTTTAGGGACGTCGCGCCGGACGCTCCAGTCGGTCCGTGTCCGAGCGTTCCCGGGATGTTGCTCGACAGCTTTTCGCAAAGGTGTCATAATCAGATCGGCCCATTCCAGTGCCATCGCCGTTTCTTTTCGCGAGGTAGAGCCATGCGTCGGTTGATCGCGACTTGTCTCTGTGTGTTGTTCTTGCTGGCCATGGCGGGTTGTGGCGACAGTTCCGGCACACCCGTGGCTGCCGGAAACAGACCTTCCGCCCCCAGCCCTCCGCCCGCTCCCAGTCCGCCACCGAGCAGTCCCGCCATGCCCTCCGATCCGGTCGTGGACCCGGGAGCCGGAGCCTCGTCGGGCGGCGAAGCCGCCGTCGGCGCCGGTGGTCCTCCCGGTAGCAGTGCCGGCGGTGGACCTCCCGGCGGTTATCCTCCGGGTGGCATGGGCGGTGGACCTCCCGGCGGCTATCCTCCGGGTGGCATGGGCGGCGGACCTCCCGGCGGCTATCCTCCGGGTGGCATGGGCGGCGGACCTCCCGGCGGTTATCCCGGCTCGGGCGGCGGACCTCCCGGTGGTTATCCTCCGAGCGGCATGAGCGGCGGACCTCCCGGTGGTTATCCCGGCGGCTCGGGCGGTGGGCCTCCAGGTAGTTATCCCGGCATGGGCGGTGGACCTCCCGGTGGTTATCCCGGCTCGGGCGGTGGACCTCCAGGTAGTTATCCCGGCATGGGCGGTGGACCTCCAGGTGGTTATCCCGGCTCGGGCGGTGGGCCTCCAGGTGGCTATCCCGGCGCACCTCCCGGTGCGACGCCGCCGAGCGCAGGACCTGAGGACCCGGCTCTAGGCGGCGGCGCAGCGCCCGGGGCTGGACCCCCTGCGGATCCGGCCTTGGGTGGTGGTGCGGCACCCGCAGCGGGTCGTCCCGGCGCCCATCAACGGGTGGCGGAATGCCGCCAGGCTATCCGCCAGGAGGTCCCGGCGGCGGAATGCCGCCAGGTTATCCAGGCACTCCTGGCGGTGGAATGCCGCCAGGTTATCCAGGCACTCCTGGCGGTGGAATGCCGCCAGGTTATCCAGGCACTCCTGGCGGTGGAATGCCGCCAGGTTATCCAGGCACTCCTGGCGGTGGATATCCCGGCGGTTATCCGGGCATGCCCGGCGGCGGATATCCCGGTGGTTACCCGGGTACTCCGGGCGGTGGATATCCCGGTGGATATCCTGGCGGCGGCATGCCGGGTGCACCGGGCGGCCTGCCCGGAAATGCGGCCGGAGCGGCGGCGCCCGCCGAACCCGCGCCGGAAACCCTGCTGACGAAGGCTGAGTATGCCATGCAGCAGGGCAATGAGAAGCAGGCCTTTGACTACTTGTATGCCTCCGCACTGGCCGAAGAGGAAACCGATGTGCTGGACAAGTTCCGCTGGGTGAACGCCTTCAAGCGACCGGCCGTGGCCGTGCGCTGGGGAATCGGTGTTCAAGTGACGGTGTCACCCAAGAACTATGAAGGAAGTTACTATCCGGTCGGCAGCACCCAATCCATTCCGGACAAGCCGACCCGATCTCGGCAAGACGGCCAGTCGCGTGGACCCGGCATGGCTGGGCCCGGTGGACCCGGTATGGCTGGGCCCGGTGGACCGGGTGGCCGCATGAACCCAGGGATGTCGGGACCTGGCGGCATGTACCCCGGCGCAGCTGGGACAAACGCCCCGGCCGGCTCGGAAGTATTGGCGAATGCGACCGGCGAGTTGGGTGACGAACTACGCCGCTACTTGCAGGAGCGGGTCGACCGTGGCGAGTACGGCGAGACCCTGGTGGAATTGGCGTCCGCGCCGAGCCGTCCCGCTCCGGGCAGTGGCTATCCCGGCGCACCTGGCAGTGGCTATCCCGGCGCACCTGGCAGTGGCTATCCCGGTGCACCTGGCAGTGGCTATCCCGGTGCACCAGGCAGTGGCTATCCGGCGCACCTGGCAGCGGATATCCCGGTGCACCAGGCAGTGGCTACCCAGGCGCTCCCGGCAGCGGATATCCGGGTCGACCGCCGGGCGTCGGTTCCCCTCCGCCGGCGGCGGCAGCTGGAGACGGGGCGGGTGCCCTTGGCGCGGGTGGCAAGGGGCGTCGGGGAACCGGGGCGGCGACGCCGCCGGCCGGCGGCGGCATGATGCCTCCAGGAATGGGGCCACCTGGGGTCGGCATGGGACCAGGCGGCGCAGCGGGAATGGCCGGCGCGGCGAATCCTTCCGGCTGGATGGCCGGCGTTACGCTGCTTGGTGAGGGATCCACCAAGGAGCTGCTGGAAACAGCCGCGGATCAGCGCATCGACGTGCTCGTGGTGTTTGAAGTCGAGGTCACCCAGAACCCAAAGACCAATCTCGTTGTCAATGAAACGCGGATTGTATTGTGGAACGTGGCCAAGAATGAAGACTTCGAGAAATCCAAATCGCTGAACAATATCACGATTCAGAAATTTCGGGCTGAAGCTGAGAAAGGTGAAGAAGATCCGGTAACGGCCTGCTTCGACAAGATGTTCAAGACCCTGGACGATGATCCTGTGAAAGCGCTGAAGATGCGGGAGATCCCCGCTGAAATCCGTCCGGAGCACGTGGAAAGTCGCGTGGCAGCGATTCTGGCCAGCGAGGATTTCGATCGCTTGCCGGCGTTGGCGGAAATCAAATACTTCCATCACCGCAAGCTGCTCAGCGACAGCTTGCTCACAAAGAGTTTCCAGAAAGTGCTGGGCGAGGCCGACGGCGCCAAACTCGCCACCGGTACGGAAGCGGAACGTTTGGAGGTGATCAGCACGCTCCTGCCGAGCGAAAAAAAGTAGCGACGATTCGGCCCGCCGCACGGTCGCTGGGCGTTCAAGATTGGCAAGTACGCCGCACGACCGCCAGAAGCGCATGCAGGATGGTCAACGGATGCGGCGGGCAGCCGGGCACGAAGGCATCCACCGGCACGATCCGGTTGGCACCGTCGTGGACTTCCGGGTGGCCGATGTAGGGGCCTCCCGAAATTGCACACGCACCAACCGCAATCACGATCTTGGGTGACGGGACCGCGTCGTAGGTTTTTTCCAGAGCGACTCGCATGTTCTCGGTCACGGGGCCGGTGATGAGGAGTCCGTCGGCGTGCCGCGGAGACGCGACGAACTGGATGCCGAACCGTCCCAGATCCCAGCCAATCGTATTCAACACGTTGGTGTCCGCCTCGCAGGCGTTGCATCCCCCCGCGCTGACTTGGCGCAGTTTCAGGGAATGGCCCAGCACTCGGTAGATCGCGTCGCTGAGTTCCACCATCGGCGACGGGCTGCCGTCGTGGACGACGAGGTCCTCCCGCCGTGAGGCGGCCATTCGAAATTCGCGCGAGAAGCGAATGCTCCCGTCCGGGCACGCATGTTCGCATTCCCGGCAGAACAGGCACCGGCCCAGATCCAGCTGCAGGCGGCTTTGTCGAGCGGGAGGGTCCACGGCTTGCGTCGGACATACCTCGACACAAGCCAGGCAGCCTTCCCGGCACTTCGTGCTGTCCAATTGCGGAAGACCGACGAATCGGGGCGGGAGTTCGGGCGGCGGCCCCGCAGGAAATCGAGCCGTGCGATAACCCTGTTTCCACCGCGTTCGCAATACTTCCAACATCATCGCCTCGTGTTTACAGATCGTGCCCGCAATAGGACAGATTGAAGCTCTTGTTACACAGTGGAAAATCGGAAATCTGCTGGTTCCGCAGGGCCATGGCGAGTCCGAACCAATTGTGGAACGACGGATCCACCACCTGGTAATGGGCGAACTGGCCGCCCGAGTCCGTGGACACCACATGGCACACTTCACCACGCCAACCTTCGGTCATCGCCACGACCGTGGTCTGTGGTTTCAGCGGCCCGCACCTGGTTCGCAACGGCCCGGCCGGAAGTGAGTCGAGTTGCGTCTGGATAAACGTCAGCGACCGCTGGACTTCCAGCCATCGTACGAAGGCCCGCGCAAAGACGTCGCCGGAGTGCCAGGTCGTGACGGGGATCTGTGCGAACCGATAGATCCCGAATGCAAAGTCCTTGCGGACATCCCGCGGCAGGCCACACGCGCGAGCCGCCACACCGACCAGCCCCAGCCGCGCGCACAGGGCCCGCGTCAACGAGCCGGTCTGCTCGAACCGGGCCATCACCGACGGACTGCTCCACAGCAGATCAATCGCTCCGCGCGCGTCGGCGTCGACGGCTCGGATGCGCCGTTTGAGTTCTGCCGCGGTCTCGGCATCCAGATCGCAGGTCACGCCGCCCGGACGGACCAGTCCCCGGCCAAATCGATTGCCGCACAGGAGAGCCGTCAGGTTCAGCACATCGCCGCGGATGCGACCGCAGTAGGACAGGGTGGGCAGGTATCCCACATCGCCCGCCAGCGCGCCGAGGTCGCCGACATGGTTGGCCACCCGCTCCAATTCCAGCGCGATACCGCGAATCACCTGGGCGCGCGGCGAAACAGGCGTCTGCGACAGACCCTCCATGGCCAGACTGTGCGCCAACGTATGACCGATCGACGTGTCACCGGCCAGCGTTTCCATGTAGTGCACGGTCCTTCGATTCGGGCCCCCCACCAACGCGTGTGCCACGCCACGATGCTGGTATCCCAGCGAGATCTCGAGGTGGTAAACCGTCTCTCCATGACACTGGAATCGGAAATGGCCCGGCTCAATGATGCCTGCGTGCACCGGCCCTACGGCCACTTCATGAACTTCGTCGCCGGCCATCTGGAAGAAGTCGGTGACGCCGCAGGTCACGGGAGTTGTGGCGGTGGTCGCGGGCTCGCGCACCGTGGCCGAGGGTCGCGAGAAGCGGAGCGGTTTCAGCCAGGGATGCCCGACAGGTACGATCCCCTGCTGCTCCCAGATTTCCCGTTCAAACCAGTGGGCTTGCGGGCACACGCTGGTCAGCGCCGGATACTCACCGTCCACCGGCGCGACAAACACCTCCAGTGCCGCATCCGCATCGCGGGCCACGATGGCGGTCAACTGACGCTGGGATCCTGTCGCGGACTGCGCGAACAGAGCGGCGATCCGCCCTCCGGCTTCGACCGTTCGCACGACCGCGTCGCGCCACTCAGCGACCGTGGCCAGCGGCACTGCCGCACTCGAAAAAGCCTGGCCATTGAGCACGCGAAGGGATCGTGGATCGGGCATCATTCCGCTCCTACCGTAGCGGCCGCCAAATGCAACCAGTTGGTCAGGGCCTGCGGAACGTAGACCCCCAGTGCCAGCGCCGTGAGAGCCAGGATAACGGGCGGCAGTACCGACCACAGCGGTTCCGCTGCAGGTCCCCGCGCCACGTCGGAACCAGGAGCGGCGAGGTGTGCCCCACCGGCCGACTCGCCGCCGGACTGGCTCGGCACGCCATAGACCATCGGCAGAACCGCTGCCGACATACCCACGAAGGCCACACACAAGGCGGCCAGATACAGCACCGCCACCAGCGGGCGGTCCGCGTCCAGGATCCCACGCAAGACGGCCAATTCGCTGAGAAACGTCCCAAACGGTGGTGAGCCGGTGATGGCGAGCAGCCCCACGATCCACACGATGCCCGTCGTACGCTGGCATCGCAAGATACCCTGCGCCTGCCGTGTTGAGCGGCTGTGAAACCAGGCCAGCGTGTTGCCCGCCGCCAGGAACAGCATCGACTTGGCCACCGAGTGATTCACGGCGTGCAGCAGACTGCCGAACCCGGCCATTCCCCCCACGCCCACCCCCAGTGCCAAAATTCCCATGTGCTCCACGCTGGAGTACGCCAGCAACCGCTTGTAGTCCAGCTGATTGATGATGAACAGCGCAGCCACGACCATCGACATCAGCCCGAACAGCACGAGCAGTTCTCGACTGAAATCTCCCAGGCCCGCTTGGACCAGCAGAGAATGTCCGCGGAGGACAGCCAGAAACGCACAGTTGAGCAGCACGCCCGACAGCAGCGCCGAGACCACCGACGGCGCTTCGCTGTGCGCGTCCGGCAGCCAGGTATGCATCGGCGCCAGCCCCATCTTCGTGCCATACCCGACCAGCAACAGCAGGAAGGCCGCCTTCAGCCAGAGTGGATCGATCTGCCGCGCATGCATTTCCAGGTGCCCGATCGTCAACGGCGCCGGCCCGCCCGGAATGCTGCGTACGGCCACCGCCAGAAAAAAGTTACCTAACAACGCCAGGGCAATACCCACCGAGCAGATGACCAGATACTTCCACGTCGCCTCGAGAGACCGCGGATTGCGGTGAAAGTGAATCAAGGGCGCACTGGCCAAAGTCGTCGCTTCGACCGCAATCCACATCAGTCCCCAGTGCTGGCTGACGAGCACCCAGGTCATGGCCCCCAGAAACAGCAGGTAACAGCCCGAAAAAATCGCTTCCGGCGAATTCGCAAACGGCGGCTCGTCGTCCGGCGCGTGCGGGATGCCGCGGCTTTCTCGCGCCAAGTAGCCGACCGTGTAGATCGACACCATCAGGAATACGAAACTGGTGATCAGCAGGAACACGGCGGCAATCGCGTCGATGGCAATCCAGCCGTTCAGCACAGTTCCGGGCGTCTGCGCGACGCACGCGGTTGCCAGTCCGGCATGGGCCAGGGCCGTGGCCACCAACAACACGCGACGTGGCACGTGCCAAGGAATGGCCATGGCCAGCAGACCTGCCACGATCGGTACGGCCAACAATAACGAAACCATCCACTCAGTCTTTCAACGATGTCAATTGGTCCGTTTCGATGCTGTCAAACTCGCGGCTCAAGTGGTAAATGGTGATGCCCATCACGAATACCGCCACAAACACGTCCAACAACACACCCATCTCGACCAGGAGCGGCTCTTCCACCGCAAAAGCCCAGCCAAAGCAATAAATGCCGTTCTCCATGGCCAGATAGCCGATGACCTGCATGATCGCCGTGTTGCGGCTCACAATCAGCAACATGCCGCACAACACGCAAAAGATCGCCACCGGTATCAAGAGCGGCGTGACCGTCAGCGTCGTGACCGGCAGACGACCGGCAATGTGCACGGCCAGTCCCCACAGCCCGACTCCCAACAACAACGACGTGGTGAAACCGACCAGCGGATCCACTTCCCTTTGCAGGTTGACTTCCCGCACCGCCCGCCGCATGAGCACCGGAAAGACGAAAGCCTTCAGGATCAGCGTGCACAGACTCACCGCCACCAATCGCACGGACCAGTGTGGCCACGCCGACAAGATGGGAATCAGCCCCAACAAGAAACCCTGCAACGCGATCGCCTGCACACACGCCATCAGGCGACTCGAACCGAGCAACCACAGATCGCTCAGTACCACCAGGATCAGCACCGCATCCAGCCACATGATGGCACTACCTCAACACCAGGACCAACGCGAGAATTGCTAATACCGAAGCCGCGATCAGGAACTGCGGAACCCGCAACAGCCGCAGACGAGCCATCACCGATTCCACGATCCCCGTCGCGACGCTGAGGACCGCCATGCCGGCCAGGCCGGCCGCCAGGTTCAACGGATACCAGGCGGACTGCGCGGGGGCCACGATCCCGACGACCAGCCAGCCGATCGTCCACAGCTTCAAGCACGCGGCATACTGGATGAGCGCGAAATCGGGACCGCTATGGTCGAGCACCATCACCTCGTGGATCATCGTCAGTTCGAGGTGTGTGTTCGGATCATCGACCGGGATCCGGGCATTCTCGGCCAGGAACACGACCATCAATGCCAAGGCCGCCAACAATACGGCCGGACCGGACGACAGGGCCAGCACGTCAGCGCCCAAGTCGCCGTAAATACCGCTCAGCGATGTGCGGTGCGAGAACGCGGCCAGCGCAGTCACCGACAGGACCAAGGCCGGTTCCGCCAACGCGGAAAACAACACCTCGCGGCTGGCTCCCATCCCCTCGAAACTGGATCCCGTATCCCACGCCGCCAGGACCGTGAAGAACCGCCCGAGCCCCAGCAGATAGGCCACCAAAAGGAAATCACCTGGGAAAGAAATCATGGCCGCCGAACCCGCCACCGGCAGAAATAACAGCGCGGTCAGGCACGCTGCACACCCGACCAGCGGACCGGCGACGAAGACCCACGTCGTCGTACGACTGTAGACGGCTGCTTTGTGAAGGAGCTTCCGCAGATCGTGGTACGGTTGCAGCCAAGGCTGTCCGTGTCGGCCCGCGAAAAACGCCTTCGTGCGGTTGATGATGCTCAGCATCAGCGGAGCCAGCACGACGGCCAACACGATCTGCACGCATCCTGACGCAGCAAACATCGCCTACCCCAACTTCCAGATCAGCAGCACCAGCACGGTCACGCCGATGTACAGCACGTACAACTGAATCCGCCCCTGTTGCAGCCACCGCAATTTGGAAGCGACCCAGGCCACACCCAGGAACGTCGGCTGATACAGGTAGTCGTAGAAGACGTCGCCGACCTGCGATCCATACCGCGCACGCTGCGGGAAGAACCCTTCCGGCAGCGTCACGTCCTGCTTCGGCTGCAGGAATATCCGGAACAGGATCGCGATCGGACTGACAAAGGACGAGGCGGTGTACTGGCGCGGGGAACGGTGCCCGCGTAGCCGCAGTCCCATGTCACGCCTCGCTGCACGTCGCGGTGCGCCAGCAGTCTCCGTCGCACCAGCGCCAGAATCCCGACGATCGCCAGCAGTCCTCCCGCAGCCACACTCAACCAGGTGAGTGGCAGCACCGCGGGAGCAAGCCACGCGTCGGTAGCCTGCCCAAAAAAAGCGGGGGCCACGGCCCTTACGGAACTCGTCAAGGCGGCGGGCCACCACGGCGCGGCCAGAGCCGCCAACACGCAGAGCAGGGACAAGACCGCCAGCGGAACGCGCATGGCCCGGCCGACCTCGCGCCCGGCCAGCGCCTCGCTCGACCGCGGTTCACCCAAGAACACGCTCCCCATCGCCTTGGTAAAACAGGCCGCCGCTAATCCGCCAACGAGCGCCAGTCCACCCGTGACCAACACGCACAACAAGATGCCCGCATCACCCGGCGCCGATCGGTCCACCGTCACGCCGTGCAGCACACCCAGGTAGATCAAGAACTCACTCACGAAACCGTTGAGGGGTGGCAAACCACAAATGGCACAGGCCCCCACCAGGAATGCACGACCCGTGACCGGCATTTGCTGAAGCAGTCCCCCCAGTCGGTTCATGTCGCGCGTACCGGTACGGTGCTGCACGGCGCCGGCCGCCAGGAACAACAGGCTCTTGAACAGGGCGTGATTCAGGACGTGCAACAGCGCGCCCAGGAAACCGAGAAACGCCATCGCCGGAAGCACGTAACTCACCCCGAGCAGGCCGACGCCCATCCCCAGCGTGATGATTCCGATGTTCTCCACGCTGCTGTACGCCAGCAATCGCTTGAGGTCATGTTGGGCCAAGGCATACACGACGCCAAGAACTCCCGATGACACGCCGATCGCCACCAACGTCCAGCCCCACCAGGCGGGCGGTGGTCCCAGCCAGGAAAGCGTCCGCAACAGCCCGTAGATCCCGGTCTTGATCATGACGCCACTCATGACGGCCGACACGTGCGACGGCGCCGCCGGATGCGCCTCGGGCAGCCACACGTGCAGGGGCATGAAGCCGGCTTTGGTACCAAAACCGACCACCGCCAGCAGGAACAAGAGGCTGGCCGACGTGGAGCCGATCGAGCAATGATCGAAGTCCAGACGCCCTGACTCTTGGCCCAGAAGCAAGAACAGAACCAACAGGCAGGCCGTGCCCACGTGCATCGCCACCAGGTAGATCCATCCCGCTCGACGCACCGCGGCCTGTTCATGCTCACTCATGATCAGGAAGAAGGAGGCCAGCGACATGCCCTCCCACACGATCAGGAACAGCAACCCGTCGCGGGCGGTCACCACCAACATCATGGTGGCGGCCAGCAGATTGAAGAACAGCCACATGGTCCCCGCCCGCGGCGCGTAGTGTGGACTGTCCAGATACTGCATGCCGTAGACGGCCGCCGCCGACACGACCAGGCCGATCGGCACCAGGAACACGGCCGTCAGCGGGTCGATCCCCAAGGCGATGCTGCCCAGCGGCAACGGCCACGCGACGGTGCCCCCCACCGCCTGGCCGGTGCCCAGCACCACCAGGGCGCTCGACACAGCCAGGACGCAGCCACCTACCGAGGAGCAGCCAGCGATCCAGGCGGCCCAGCGGGGTTTCCGGCCGGCCAGCCGCGCCAGCAAACCGCCCGCCGCCAGCAGCCCAATACCCGCGGCGAAGAGCCCCCTCGTGATCGATTCGTCAGCCAGGATTCCGTCAGCCATGGGGGGCCACTTCCGAAATGCGTTGGTCGATCCTCTCGCAGGCCGCCAGAATCGTGTCGGGCGCTGCGGCCTGCCGTATGATCTCCGCGAAATCCGCTTGCTGCAAGGCAAACGAGAGCCGCGCCAACATGCGCAGATGGGCGCGTACCGTAGGACTCAACAGCGTGAACAACGTTCCGACCGGCTGGCCGTCCACGGCGCCAAACTCCACCGGCTGCGCCAGGAAGCAGAGCGTAATGGTCGGCCGCTCAACCTGCATGACCACCGGGCTGCGCACGTGCGGCACGGCGATCCCGCGTCCCACAGCGGTCGTGCCCAACGATTCCCGGGCGAGCAGCAGTTGGAGCAGGAATTCGCGATCATCCGGCGCAGCAATGGGCATCAACGACACGGCGGATCGCAGGATGGCGGGCTTGTCGCCGCCGGGCACGGCGTAGTGAATGCCCCCCTCCTTGAGCGCACTGGCGATCCCCTCCAACTCGGCCTCGCCGCGAGGTTCGGCGAACATTTCCGGCGAGACGCTGACGCGTTGCGTGGTGGCCCACTCCAGCAACTCCGCCGAATTGAACCGATACTGATCGTGGACCCGATAGGCGGGCAGCAGACCCTGTTTGATCCACCGATAGATCGTCTTTTCCGAGACGTTGAGCAATCGCGCCGAGTCGCGTACGCCTAATTCCATGGCAATGTGGATGGATGAGGAGGAGTAATTGGGGCTCGCCTGAGATGGTAACAGAAAAGCCACGAGGCACAACCGCGGCTCGGGTGTCGACCTGCCGTCCCATCCGCGGGATTCGCCGTCACCCCCTTGAATCCGGGACCGTTTTTCGCCATGATTGTCGGTTTGCCTGCGGCAAATATGTGCGCCCGTTGGTTGCCGTGCGCTCCGCACTCGGGTGGCGGAGGAAAAGGCGTGGGTCGGTTTCGAGGGGTGCAGACCGCGATATTGGCATAGGAGATACGACCGCATGGCACGTTACACCGGTCCCAAGGCGCGCGTGAACCGGCGTCTGGGTGTGATGATTTACGAGAGCGGGGGCGCGGCGCGCGCCATGGAGCGGCGTGATAATCCGCCGGGTATGCACACGCGTCCGCGACGCACGTCCAACTACGGGATGGCCCTCCGCGAGAAACAGAAAATCAAGCACTACTACGGGCTCGGTGAGCAACAACTGCGGCGGTATTTCGATATCACTTCGCGGAAGGCGGGCGATACCGGCGTGGAACTGCTGCTGCTGTGCGAGCGGCGGCTGGATAACGTGATTCGACGTGCCGGCTTCACGCGGACCCGACCGCAGGCCCGGCAGGGTGTTGTGCACGGCCACTTCCAGGTCAATGGCATCAAGGTCACCAAGCCCTCCTATATCCTGCGGCCCGGAGATGTGGTGACCGTGCGGCGACGCGAGAACCTGCTCGGCGTGTATCGCGGCCTGGCGGACTCGAACAACAGCACGCAGGCGATGGATTGGGTCACATTCGACTCCGATACGCTGCGCGCCACGGTGCAGGGGTTGCCGGGCAAGAGCGACATCAGTCTGCCGGTCGACGCAAACATGGTGGTCGAATTCCTGTCCCGTTAGAAACTGGCTGAAGAGTTACTTCTCCAGACGCTATGCACGCACAGCTTGTTGTTCTCGGTGGCGGTCCCGGCGGGTATGCCGCCGCGTTTCTCGCCGCCGATCGAGGTATGCAGGCAACGCTGGTCGACTCGGAACCACGACTCGGCGGCACGTGCCTGCTGCGCGGCTGCGTGCCCTCCAAAGCGCTGTTGCACGTGGCCCGCGTGATAGCCGAAGCCACGGAACTCACGACGGACTGGGGCATCCACTTTGCTCAGCCACAAATCGACCTGGATGCCTTGCGGCACCGCAAGAACAAACTGGTCGAGACACTCTCGGGTGGCTTGAGCCAATTGGCCAAGCGGCGCAACGTCCGCGTGATTCACGCCCGCGGAACGCTCGACAACGCCACCACCCTGCGGCTCCATCAGTGCCAGGATCCGGAAATCACCGATCCGCTCGTGTCGTTTGACCAGCTGATTCTCGCGACCGGCTCAGTGCCCACGTCGCTGCCGGCCGTGCGCACGCCGTCGCCACGCATCCTGAATTCCACCACCGCGTTGGACCTGCCGGAGATCCCCGCTTCGCTGCTGGTCGTCGGGGGTGGTTACATCGGTCTGGAATTGGGCACCGTCTACGCCCAACTTGGTTCGCAAGTGAGCGTCGTGGAACTCACCGATGGCCTGTTGCCCGGTGTCGATCGTGATCTGGTCAAGCCGCTGCAGCGACGACTGGCAACACTGTTCGGCGATCGCATCCACCTCCGCACAAAGGTCACGTCACTGACGGATGTGACGGACGCCGTCGAGGTGACGATGTTGACCGACGGGAAGTCGGTGACGCAGCGATATTCGCATGTGTTGGTGGCCGTCGGTCGCCAGCCCGCCAGCCATCGGCTGGGATTGGAGCACACGTCGATCGCCTTGGACGAGCGCGGATTCGTGGTCACCGACCCCAGTCTCCGCACGGCCGAACCGACGATTTGGGCCGTCGGCGACGTGACCGGCGAGCCGATGCTCGCGCACAAGGCGACGCATCAGGCCAAAGTTGCCGTCGATGCCCTCCTGGGTCAGCCCTCCCAGTTCCTCGATCGCACGGTGCCGGCCGTGGTGTTCACCGACCCCGAAATCGCGTGGGCTGGTCTGACCGAGGAACAGGCCAAGCGACTGGGTCGCGCTTATCGGTCGCCGCCTACCCGTGGGCGGCCAGTGGCCGCGCGCATTCGCTGGGTCGTCCCGAGGGATTGACCAAGTGGCTGGTCGAGCCCGACACCGACCGCCTGGTGGGATGCGGCATCGTGGGGTGCGGCGCCGGCGAGTTGATTGGCGAGGCGGTGGTGGCCATCGACCGAGGCTGCACCGTGCACGAGATGGGTCAGGCAATTCATCCGCATCCCACGCTCAGCGAAACGCTCATGAACGCGGCCGAGGCCGACTTGGGATCGGCCATTGAAATCTACAAGCCGCGCCGCCGCTGATCCGCGTACGACTAGCGTTGGAGCGTCCAGCCGTCATTGAGTTCCGCATCCTTGACCACGACGGGAATCCCGTCGCGAATCACGCAGTCGGCGGCATCTTCCCCATTCTCAATGCCCCGCTCGTTCACCACGCGGACGTTGTTGCCGATCCGGCAGTTCTTGTCGACGATCGCCCCTTCGATCACGCTGCCGTTCCCAATGCCCAACACAGGATGGTTGGGGCCGCAGGGTCGCCGGGCATCCTGGAGCTCGTATAAGTCAGCTCCCATCACGATCGAATCGCGAATGGTGACGTTTTCGCCAATGATGCAGCGGAGACCGATCACGCTGTTCTCGATCACGGCACCCTTCCCAATGCGGCACCCGTCGGCGATCAGACTGCTCTTGATCTGCGCCCCTTGCATCAACGACGGTGGGAGGTAGCGAGCTCGCGAATAGACCGGCGCGGTCGGTGACACCAACTGGAAAGGCGGATCAGGCTGGGTCAGACCGAGGTTCGCGTCGTAGAAGGCCCGGATCGTGCCGATGTCCTCCCAGTAGCCATCGAACAGGTGCACTTGGACGTGGCGACTGCGGAAGGCGGCCGGAAAGACCTCCTTGCCGAAGTCCTGATAGGTGGTCTTTTGGAGGACTTCCAGTAGGAAGTCGCGGTTGAAGACATAGATTCCCATGCTGGCCAGGCACTCCCGCCCGCCGCTGGCAATCCCTTGCCTGTCGATCCAGGCCGGATCCAGCCGAACCATGTCGATCTCCGCGTCGGTTTGCGGCTTCTCCAGGAACCCACAGACGCGCCCCGTGTCATCGATCCGCATGATGCCAAACGAGCGGGCCGCCTCCCGGGTGACCGGAATCGCCGCGATCGTCACTTGCGCCCTGACTGCTGGTGCGTCCGCAGCATGTCGCGGTAGTCCATCCGATACAGCTGGTCCCCGGACAGGATCAGCACGTATTCGGTGCTCGCCTGCTCCATGTAGCGAATGTTTTTGCGCACGGCGTCGGCGGTCCCTTGATACCAATCGGTCCCCTCGTCGGCGGTCTGCTGAGCCGCCAGCAGCTCGACAAACCCGCCCGAGAAGTTGTCGAAGCGATAGGTCAAGCGGATGTGGCGATGCAGGCTGACCGACAGGAACTGCGTCAGCACGTACACGTGGTTGAGCCCGCTGTTGATGCAGTTCGACAGCGGAATATCGATCAAGCGGTACTTGGCCGCCAACGGGACAGCAGGCTTGGCGCGGACTTTCGTCAGGGGATACAGCCGCGAACCGCGCCCACCACCGAGAACCAGAGTTGTCACGTTGTTCATTGTTCGCTGCCTGCCTTTCCAGAGTACGCTTCGAAAAGGGTCACCGGATGACGAAGTTCACCAGTCGCCCAGGGACCACGATGACCTTGACGATCTGCTTGTCTACCAACAGTTCCGCCACTTTCTCGTGCGCCCGGGCCGCCTGCTCCAACTGCTCCTGCGTGGCGTCGGCCGGCACCGAAATCTTCGCTCGCACTTTCTTCCCGACCTGTACCGGCACTTCGATTGTGTCCTCTTTCGTCAGTGCCACATCGAACGCCGGCCAGGCTTCATACGCCAGCGTATCCGATCTGCCCAGCGCCTCCCACAGCTCTTCCGCCAGATGCGGCGCGAAGGGGGACACCAGCAATACGAAGGACTCCATCGTGCGGCGAGGCCGCGTCGCCTGTTTCGTAAAGTGATTCACGAACTCCATCATGCGGGCGATGGCCGTGTTGAACTGCAACTGCTCGATATCCCGTGTGACCGCCATGATCGTGCGGTGCAAGACTCGGTTCTGCTCGTCCGTCGGCTCCACATCCTGGACGGCCGCGTTCAGTTCCATGTTCTCGGAGCGTTCATCGACGACCAACCGCCAAACGCGGTCCAGAAACCCGCGGACACCCCGCACGCCCTGCATGCTCCACGGCTTGGTCGCCTCCAGGGGCCCCATGAACATCTCGTACAACCGCAGCGCATCCGCCCCATATTCCCGGACAATCTCGTCGGGATTCACCACGTTGCCGCGGCTCTTCGACATCTTGTAGGCGCGGCTCTCGACGCGTACTGCCGGATCGGCGGCGAGCACAAACGCATCGCCTTGCTTCTCCACCTGCTCGAAAGGCACCGCAATTTCCTGCACCGTTTGGCCCGATTCCCTGACGGTCAGGTTGCCCTCCGCATTGCGAGCCACGTTCCCCGCGCCGACCCACCTCCCGTCCGGCGTGCGGTATCCCGTGAATTCCATCTCGCCCAGGATCATCCCCTGGTTCACCAAGCGGCGAAACGGCTCCGAGCCACTGACGTGGCCGCGGTCGAAAAGCACCTTGTGCCAGAACCGCGCGTACAGCAGATGGAGTACCGCATGTTCGGCGCCGCCCACGTACAGGTCGACAGGCATCCAGGCGCGTTCTTTCTCCGGATCGACGAAGCACGTCCTATTCCGCGGGTCGATGAACCGCAAATAGTACCAACACGATCCCGCCCACTGTGGCATGGTGTTGGTTTCCCGCATATATCGCCGCCCCTCGACCACCGGATACAGCCACGCCTCGGGCGCTTTCATCAATGGCGGTTCCGGACGGCCGTGCGGTTTGTAGTCCTCCAGATGCGGCAGATCCACCGGCAAATCGGCCAGATCGACCGCCCGCAACAGCCCGGTCGCCTGTCCCGATTCGTCCAACTCGTGCAGGATCGGAAACGGCTCGCCCCAGAACCGCTGCCGGCTGAAGAGCCAGTCGCGTAGCTTGTAGTTAACCGCCTGCTTGCCCAGCCCCGCAGCCTGCAGATCCGCCGTGATCCGCGCTTTGAACTCGGCCGTCGCCAGCCCGTCGAAAGGTCCCGAGTGAATGGCGGTGCCCAGTTCCACGAAACACTGTCGGCCCGCCAAGACCGCCTCTCGGTCGATCCCCGGCGACTCGCCGGGATCCACGACCGCCATGATCGGAAGGTCGAACTGCCGTGCGAACTCGAAGTCCCGCGTGTCGTGCGCCGGGACCGCCATGATGGCTCCGGTTCCGTAGCTGATCAGGACGTAATCGGCGATCCAGATCGGCACGCGTTGGCCGTTCACCGGGTTGACGGCATACGAGCCGGTGAACACACCGGTCTTGTCCTTCACCAATTCCGTACGTTCGAGATCGCTTTTGGCAGACGCCCGTGCGCAGTACTGGGTGACCGCCGGCAGTTGGGCGGGTGTCGTGAGTCGTTCCACAAACGGGTGTTCGGGCGCGATCACCATGTACGTGGCCCCAAACAGCGTATCGGGCCGCGTCGTGTAGATGCGCAGCACGTCGTCGCCGGCTTTCCGCGGGAAGCCGTGTTGCTGGCGTGACGTTTTCCAGGGGGCGTAATCGCCTGGAGTGCCGATGTAGAAATCCACTTCGGCGCCCGTGCTGCGTCCGATCCAGTCGCTCTGCAGCTTCTTGATGCCTTCGGACCAGTCCAGCGCGGCCAGATCGTCTTCCAGGCGATCGGCGTAGGCCGTGATTCGCAGCATCCATTGCCGCAGCGGCCGGCGTTCGACCGGATGGCCGCCGCGCTCGCTGCGCCCGTCGACCACTTCCTCATTGGCCAGCACGGTCCCCAGGGCCGGGCACCAGTTGACCAGCGCTTCGGCCTGGTAGGCCAGTCGATGCTCATCCTGAAACCGCCGCTCCGCAGCCCTGCCCAGGGCGGAAATCTCCGCGGGAATGGGCAATTCCTCGATCGCCCGCCCGCGCTGTTGCTGCGGATCGAACCACGTATCGAACAGCACGAGAAAGATCCACTGGGTCCACCGGAAGTACTCCACGTCGGTTGTCGCCAGCTGGCGATCCCAATCGTAGCTGAACCCCAACATCTTCAGCTGGCGTCGGAACGTGGCGATATTCCGTTCCGTCGACTCGCGCGGCGGCGTATTGGTCCGAATCGCGTGCTCTTCGGCCGGCAAACCAAACGCGTCGAAGCCAATCGGATGCAGAACCGTCTTCCCGCGCATCCGTTCGTAGCGGGCGACGATGTCGGTGGCCGTGTAACCTTCAGGGTGTCCGACGTGCAGTCCGTCGCCACTCGGATACGGGAACATGTCCAGCACATACACCTTTTCTTCCGCAGGCAGTTCGGGAGTGCGGAACGTCTGATGCTGCTCCCAATAGCGCTGCCATTTCGGTTCGATCTGAGCGGGGTTGTAGCGTGGCATGGGACTCCGGACGACCTCGAGAAAAAGCCGCTCGGAGAAGGCCCTCGCCGAGCGGTTACCGCTGTCGGTAACATGTTCCAACGTAATTACTTGGGTATCATGTCCCCAGTTCGCTTGTCGATTCCGGATTGTAAAGTCTGTGAGGCGGGCTGCCTAGCATAGACACGCCGCGCGGCCGGCGGTTCGCGAGGCCCCCGGCCGCGTGCCGGCGACGCGCGTGCGGCGGTGCCGGCGAGTCCCCGGCGGACCAGCCGGCCGGCGGTCCGCTGCGCGCTGCCACAATCCGTGTCTTTTCCCATGTTGCACGAACGATGCTCGTGCTAAACTCGGCGTATCGCCGCTCGTTCGTAGCGGCTCGCGCAGGAGTCTCATCGATGCTACACGGCAGAAAATCGTTGCGCCTCAATTCGGCCGAACGAGTCGCCATGCGTGCCGCCTGTACGTTCAATGCCCAACTGATGGACTATATCCGTCCGTTCGTAACCGCCGGCATCAGCACGCTGGAAATCGACCGACTGGTGCACGCCTACACGCTCCAACATGGACACGTGCCCGCACCACTCGGCTACCAGGGGTTTCCCAAGAGCTGCTGCACCAGCGTGAACGACGTGATCTGCCACGGGATCCCCGACGGCTACGTGCTCCAGCCGGGAGACATCGTCAACGTCGATATCACGACCATCGTCCACGGCTGGCACGGCGACCAGTCTGAGACATTTCTGATCGGCGATGTGAGCGACAGTGCGCGAGCCGTCACGCAGTGTGCACTGGACTGTCTGTACGCGGCCATCGATGCGATCTCCCCGGGATGCGCGGTTTCAGAGATCGGAGAAGCGATTGTAGCCATCGCCGAAGAACGTAGCTTCTCGGTCGTCCGTGAATACGTCGGACATGGCCTGGGACGCCGCTTCCATCAGGAGCCGTCGATCCCCCATTTCCCGACGCGTCAGTCTCGACAAGATCGACTCTATCCCGGCGTCTGCTTCACGATCGAACCAATGGTCAACGTCGGCAAACGCTATACGGCGCTCGACAAACAGGATGGATGGACCGTACGCACTCGCGATGCGGAACTGTCGGCCCAGTTTGAACATACTCTGCTCATGACCGAAGAAGGGCCCGAGATCCTCACCCAGACCCGGCTCGGTCCGCAGAAAGGGCACCAGTTCTAGCATCGGTGCCTTCGCACCGCGGACCGGCGCGTGCGCATGCGCATGGGCGGGATCGGCACGATCGTATTCGGCCGGCCTTCAGCCGGCATCCTGTCAGACCCCAGCTTCAGCTGGGGGTGAGCGTGGCAGCGCAACACGCAAGCCCGCTTCAGCGAGCTGAGCACAGCATCGCTACCCCGAAACCCCCAACTGAAGTTGGGGGCAGACAACCTGCCGGCTGAAGCCGGCAGTTGCGCAGCCTGCCGCTGCTTGTCACGTGCAACTCACGTGATGGTCACATTCCTCGTCTCTGGTCTGCGGACCAGCGCGTGCCCACGCGCACGGGCCGGATAGGCACGCTCGTATGCTGCCGGCCTTCAGCCGGCATCCGGTTAGACCCCAGCTTCAGCTGGGGGTGAGCGAGGCAGCGCAAAACGCAAGCCCGCTTCAGCGGGCTGAGCACAGCATCGCTACCCCGAAACCCCCAACTGAAGTTGGGGGCAAACAAAGTGCCGGCTGAAGCCGGCCGTCGCGCAGCGTGGCACTCCTTGTCACGTGCACATGCCATGATTCTCCCATTCCGCGTCTCTTGGATGCGGTTCAGTTCGTGCGGACAGGGAAGTCTGGGTTCACCACCTCTTCCGCCGGCCTTCAGCCGGCATCCGGTTAGACCCCAGCTTCAGCTGGGGGTGAGCGAGGCAGCGCAAAACGCAAGCCCGCTTCAGCGGGCTTATCATGCCACTTTCAGGCATCGCGCGCTGGACTTTACTGCCTGAAGGCGCTTCGATTCGTCACCAGACATTTCTCACCGAGCTGCTGAGCATCGCCCGTCCGCTGCCAATTCGCCTTGCCCTGGCGCGTTGATTCCAGTACAAGACCGCGCCCAAAGGTCACGATGATGATGAACCGAATGTTGCGAGGCTGCCATGCGCGGTGCGATACGTCTTCTACTGGTCTGGGGTGCGCTGGGAACGCTGGTGCACGGCGCCGAGCCCACTTTTCCTTACCAGGCCGAGGTCTCCGTTGACGAAGTGGAGGTCCGCTGCGGGCCGGGCTGGGACTACTATCCCACGCAACGACTCCCGCGCGGAACGCGTGTGGAAGTGTATCGACACGATGCCGGCGGCTGGCTGGCAATCCGTCCGCCGGAGGGCAGCTTCAGTTGGATGGCCGCCCGCCACCTGAAGATGACTGGCGACAAGAGCGTCGCCGAGGTCGCGCTCGATGGGGCCGTGGCCTGGATTGGCTCCGCCCAGACCGGCGTGACACAGTACAAGTGGCAGGTACGTCTGGAGAGCGGGGAAGAAGTGGAAGTGTTGGGTGAACAGGCGATGGCCGTAGGCCCTGGCTTCGCCACCGAAACGCACTGCAAGATCGCTCCGCCCGCCGGGGAGTTTCGCTGGATTCACGCGGAGCAGGCGGTGTCGCCGCACAACACGCCCGGCCAGTCGATTGCTCAAGCTCAACGGCGTTCCGACCCGCGCTCGGTCGGCGGGCCCGCCGCCAGTGAGAACCGAGAGAGCGTCCCGGCCGGCACGAACATCCAAAACGCCTCTCCGGAACTGGTGAAGAAGATCGAAGAACTCAACGTCGAGTTATCCCTGCTGGTGACCCGACCCATCGATCAATGGAATGTCGATGCGCTTCAGCAACGCGCCGATGCGTTGGCCCGCCAGGCGGCCAGTACGACAATGGCCCGCGAACTGGAATCTATCTCGAAACGCATGGCCGAATTTCAAACCCTGCAGCGACGACACCAAAAGGCGCAAGAACCTGTGGCCGGTGGGGAAGATGAGCAGATCAACAAACACGGCGTTTCGGCGGCGCCGCAAACGCTTCCGGACGACGTGGAGTCGGGCGACAGTCCCGCCGTCGGTGCCGGAGTGAGTCAGGCTTCAGCCGACTCGCATGACTCGCCCTACGCCGCCGAAGGCTGGCTCATGCCGGTCCATTCCACGAAACGCGTGGCCCCGCCCTTTGCCGTACTGGACGACGATGGTCGCGTCCGAGCCTACGTCACACCTGCTCCCGGACTGAACCTGCGGCGATACACCAAGAAATACGTCGGGTTAGTCGGGCCACAGCGATACGTCAGTACCCTGCAAGCACCCCACGTCACGGCCGAACGAGTCATTAAGCAGAATCGAGAAAAGGCCATGACCCATGATGAGTGACGTTCTTAGAGCTTAGAGCTTAGAGCTTAGAGCTTAGAGCTTAGAGCTTAGAGCTTAGAGCTTAGAGCTTAGAGCTTAGAGCTTAGAGCTTAGAGCTTAGAGCTTAGAGCTTAGAGCTTAGAGCTTAGAGCTTAGAGCTTAGAGCTTAGAGCTTAGAGCTTAGGTTCGAACCATACGACCTTGCGAACTAAGTCCTAAGTCCTAAGTCCTAAGTCCTAAGTCCTAAGTCCTAAGTCCCAAGTCCTAAGTCCTAAGTCCTAAGTCCTAAGTCCTAAGTCCTAAGTCCTGGGAAGGTGAAAGGCTGGGTAGGTCTGAGCCGGTTGCAGTTGCGAAATCTGTTCCGTTGATGGGCCAATTCGCATTGACTGCTCATCTCTTTTCTTTACCGCGAAGCGGTTACATCCCGCAGCCCAGGGTAAGCGGCCCAGCCGCGCCACGCTGGGAAATAGACAAAAGCACGAGGCCGTACGCCGAAGGCGTTATACTCCAGAGCCCAGGGTCGACGCGTTTCGCGGCGCACCCTGGGTCACGGACGACAACACGCACGGATACCCCGAAGGGGTTTTACAAGAGGCCGCAATCACAATGACTCCGCCATCCCGCCTTGTGAAACGCCTTCGGCGTATCGGATGGATGGGAACCGGTAACCCAGGGTGCGCCGCGAAGCGCGTCGACCCTGGGCTACGGAATGTAACCGCTTCGCGGTAAAGAGGTGAACCGTCGATGCGAAGAGGCTCACCGATGGAACAGATATCGAAACGATCACCAGGGCCGTTTCTCCCGGCCTTTCACCACCCCACCTAAGTCCTAAGAACTAAGTCCTAAGTCCTAAGAACTAAGTCCTAAGTCCTAAGAACTGCCCCACTCATTGCTTCGTCTCTCTCCAGTGTCGGAGTTGCTCGCGCACGGCTTGGTCGACCTCGGCGTTCTCCATGGCCAGCAGGCGACGCTGGACGGCCGGATCCTGAGCCGTCACCATCAGCGACACGGCCGCTTGGCGGACCGTCGGGTCCGGATCCTGGCTGAGCCAGATTAACCAGCGACTTGCCCCGGCTGGCAGTCGTCCCACGGTCTCAACCAATTGTCGGCGTGTCGCGACATCCGGGCTGGCCAGTTGGTGGGCCAAGGCCAGATCGGTTCTGCGAAATCCTCGTTGTCCCAGATTGGCCAGGACCTGACGGGCCAATTCCGGGTCGTCCCCATCCAGACTCCGAATGAGGTCGAGGTCGGAACGTGTTTCCAGGTTCCCCCACCGCGCCTCGGCGGACGATTCCGACCGCGTCTCCACGGACGACGGCGCGTCGAACGGAGGATCCGATACGGGCAGACTGGTGGGAGACGCCGGGACCGGCTGTGGCTCGTCGGACAGGCTCATCCTGCTGGAAGAGGGCACGCTGTTCGATCGGGAGGGCGGCAACAGGTCCGGCTCGCGATCCACTGCCGGGCCCGGAGCGGCGAACTCGGCCAGCGACGCGGTGACCGGAGGAAGCTCCGTTTCCGCAATCGGCAGGTCGCCGCCAGGGGTCGGCGCCGTGTCCCAATCGGCACTCGCGCCACGGGAGGCCACGGCAGATCTGCGGACAGAATCTCGGACGTCGTGGGCCGTCTCCGGGCGCGCTGCGCTGTCGATCGGCGAAAGTTCGGCCGTCGCACCCTGCGAGATGATCGATCCGCTACTGCCCCGTTGGGTCCTCATGACGTATTCGCAATCGGCGATCAGCGTGGCACGTGGCACCTGCCGATTGTCGATCGGCCAATCCAGGATGCGAAGCGCCAGATCGGCCGCGACGCAAGCGCGCCGGTTGAGGCCAGGCGTCGACGCGCCGTGCCAATTCCGACGCGACGCGGGCCACCGGCTTACTCGATCGCTCGCGCGGCAGCTTCTTCCACTCGTCGAACTGCTCGTGCAGGGTCGCGGCCGCCGCATCCGCCACGCTGGGACGCGAACTGCCCAGAGCATCCAGCAGCATGCAAAGACCCACCTCATTCAGGGCGGCGATGCGACGCATCTCCGCACCCACAAGTCCGTCCGGCACGGACGTCAAATGGCCACCCAGATAGGCCGCCAGCCAGTAATTCGGCCCGCAGCCGGGAACCCGCCCGGTCACGATGACGGTCACGGCGATCAACAGAGTGGTGGTCCCAAGGGCCAGCCAAATGCGTTTCGAACGGCTCATCGTGCACAGCGGTTTCTTCAACCGATCCCCGGAAAAAGCGAAGGGGGCCCGCGAATCGCGGCGATTGTCTCGCAGCCTGCGGATGGTGACAAGAGCAGTTGGGGGCAGGCGGGAGGCGGGGAGTGAGTTGGGCGAAGCCGGGCGTGCTCAGCAGTTGAGCAGGCTTGGACCCGGGAATTTTGACTGAGCTTGGACCCTCGCACTGGCCGAACAATCAGTATGACCGGCAGATCTTGCCACTGATCCTGACACGTGGGCGGCAGCCAGGCAGCCAGGCAGTCACGTGCAGCGGGGACACGGGTCGTGGGCAAGTTTCTGTCGTCGGCAAGAAACAAGGGGGGACAATGCGGTTCAACTCGCAAGGGTTGTCAGTCGGCGGAGTCGTTCGCGAGTCCGGCGGGGGGCTGACTTCCGACGACCGAACTGGGCGGCGTGAATTCCTGCGGCGGATCGCCGGGATGTTCACGATCGGACTGGGCATGCGGGCGCACCTCGCGGTCGGCTCGGAGGCTCGCACGGTCGGCACCGAGTTGCCGAATCGTCCGACCACGAGTCGCGCGGCACGCGAAGAAGCGCTGCGTCAGATGCCGATCGCCAACCTGCAGGAGCCGCTGCGATCCAAGCTCCAGAAGATCGTGGCGAAACCGACGCTCTATCGCCGCATGCCGATCGAAGTCGTGCCTTGCGACCCGGACCTGTACGTGTTTCTCGTGCGCTATCCGGAAATCGTCGTCAACATGTGGCAACTGATGGGAGTCACGAAGGTCAAAGTCAAGCGAACCGGCAACTTCGCCTACGATATGCAGGACGGTTCCGGAACGGCCAGCCAGGTGGAACTCGTGTACGGCACTCGGGCGAAGCACCTGTTTCTGGCCGAAGGTTACTATGAAGGCCCGTTGCTTCCGCGTCGCGTGACCGGGCGTTGTGCCCTGCTGCTCCAGGCGGCGTACTCCCGCAACGACGCGCAACTCGACTACGTTTCGAATCGCCTGGACGTTTTCCTGCAACTCGACGACGTCGGCGCGGAAATCGTCGCCAAGGGCCTCCATCCGCTGATGGGCAGGACGGCCGACTCGAATTTTGCCGAAACCATCCGGTTTCTCAGCCAGGTATCCCACGTGGCGGAGTCAAACGGTCCGGGTGTGCAGCGTCTTGTCACGCGACTCACCAACGTGGAGCCGGCCGTGCGCACCCGTTTCGCGGACATCGCAACCACGCTCAATCAACGAGCGATCATGCGGTCGATGGCTGAATCGCAAGCCGATCCAGCCGAGCGAGTGGGCGACCGGGTGAATGAAATGATCACCAAGTGAGGGCAGTTCCTCGGTTGCGTTGCCGTTCGCGCGGGAGGTGGCGAGCATGCTCAAACGTCAAGTAGTGCGGGCTGTGATCGCAGGCCGCGAGCAACCGAAAACATGACTTCGCCGGCCTGCGTGGCTCCACGCCTCTAACGACCGGCAAAACGTTCCATGGCGATTTCGCGGATCCGCTTCAGGTCCAGCTTGCCGGTGCCGAGCACCGGTAGTTCCTCGATCTGGACGAAACTGTCGGGCGACGGGATATAGATGTTTGGCAGTCCGGCGGCGGCCAGTCCCTTGCACAGTTCGCCGGGAGTTGTCTTCAGCGGCGTGTGCAGCACGACCAGCCGTTCGCCTTTTCGCGGATCGGGGACGGCAGTGACCGCCGCCTGCAAACCGTCTTCGATGTCGCCGATGAGGCGGGCCAGCGTTTCTTCGATCTGGATGTGGGGAACCATTTCGCCGCCGATCTTGGAGAACCGGCTCTCACGTCCCGTAATCTTGATGAAGCCATCCTCGTCGATCAGCGCGACGTCCCCGGTCACGTACCAGCCATCGTGGATGACTTCGGCGGTCAGGTCCGGTCGGCCGAGATAACCCTGCATGATGTTCGGCCCCTTGATCAGCAGCATGCCGGCCTGCCCCGGTCCGAGTTCCTCGCCGGTTTCCAGATGCCTGATCTTGGCGGCCACACCGGGAATCGGTCGGCCCACCGTCCCTTCACGACAGTTGGCGTGCATCGCATCCGGGCAGCGATTGGGGGGCACGTTGACGGCGGCCAGCGGCGCCGTTTCCGTGCAGCCGTACCCTTCGATCGGCCGCACACCAAACTTCTCGGCGAACGCATCGGCCACGTCCTTGGGTAACTTCTCGGCACCCGTCACCACGACCTCCACCGTCCGGAACTCCTCGGTCTCGCACCGCCGCAGGTACGAACGCAGGAACGTCGGAGTCGCCAGCAGAATCGTGGTCCCATGCTGCTGACACAACTTGCCCACCTGCCGCGCTTCCAGCGGATTGAAATGGTAGACACCCTTCACATCCAGACTCAACACCGTCCACAACGTAATCGTGTATCCAAACGAATGAAAGAAGGGGAGAATACCCAGCAACACATCGGTCGGCTGGAGCCGCACAACGTTCTGTACCGCCTCCACATTCGAGGCCACGTTGCCGTGCGACAACATGACCCCCTTGGGCTGACCGGTGGATCCCGACGTGAAGATGACGGTCAACAGATCGTCACCCGTGATCTGGTGCAGACCCAGCCAGCGAATCAGCGCGGGACCCGGCAAAACGTAACTGGCCAGCCCGCTGAGCAACTTGTCCGACAGCGTGACCTTGTCGCGCAGATCCTCGAGCATGACCAGTTCGGCACTCAACTCGAAGCCAAACTTCTCGATCACCTTGCGGCTGGTCAACACGTGTCGGATGCCAGCCTGGTCGATACATTCCTGCAGGACGTCCTGGGAGACGGTGTAGTTCAGATTGACGGCCACGCGTTGGTCGAGGCTCAACGCCGCGTTGGCCACAATCGCCGGGACACTCGGCGGGAGCAGGACGCCCACATTCAGCTCGTCGGCATCCAGCACGCAACGCCGCACCAACCGGCGCAGGATCAACGACCGCATGAGCAACGAGCCGCCGGTGAGTTCCGCGCCAAAGGAATCGGCGACCTTCGCCTTCCGCTTCTGGTTCTTGCACGATCGAATGAACTCCGGTGTCACGAACGGCATGTTGGCAGATCGCTCTCTCACCGCTTTCGCTCCCAGATCCTGGACCGCTCGGCGCACCGGGTACACGTCCTGAGGGTTCGCGCACCGGAGGGCCGAAGTGAATGGAAATCGGGAATGGCCATTTGCGAGACCACGTCCAGGCGTAACGCCCGCCATGATAACTGAAAACGCTCCCCCGCAACTCGTCCAAGTATAACGAAATGAGTGAGCGCAGACCCTCCGCGGCTGTGTGCTGGGGGGCCTCGCCGGCAGAGTCGTCCAGGACGAGCCTGCGCCATTCAGCCCGCGGCGCGCTGGAATCCCCGGGATTCCAGTCGTCCGGCCGACCGGGGCGAGCCGTTCCGGTAGCCCGAGAACTCGCCATACAGAGCCCGAACGGATCGCACGGCCACACGCGGGTCGCCTCACGCGTTGGCCGTTGAGAAGGCCAGACGAGGGACACTCGAATTGCACGGCGTGTGTTTAGCCCGGCTTGGGCAAGACCAGGCTGTGCAGACACAATACCACACCGACCGAAATCATCATGAAACCGAGCCACCGCGGCGGCTTGATCACCCGATGGCTGACCGGGGCGGACGAGACCAGGCCCGGCATGAACGTCGTGGCCACGGTGTCCGTCTTGTTCAGTCGTTTGGCAATGATCTCGGTGGTTTTTTCGTTGAGCACGAAGGAATCCACCATCCGAAATTGGATTCCCAAGGCCAGCACCACCAGCCCGATCATCATCCACTGATTGCGGTTGATCTCCATCATCGTCTCCCTCCAGCCACTCCGATCGGCGCCTTCCGCCTCTGTGTGTATCGAATTTCGTCGAAGCACGACTCCATCCGTTGGCCGGCAGCGCCAGATGTGCGATTCACAGCGGACACACGCATTCTGCCGGTTGTGAGGATGCACATCGGCCGGGGTGGAACCCCGGGAAACCCGGCCGACTGGCCGGAGTTTCCCGGCCTCCAGACCGTCGGTACGGTATGCTTGCGCGAGCCGACCGAGGTGGATGAGAGCGGCACGAGTATGCGCCGCCCGGCTCTTTTCGGGAGCAAGCCCAATGAATCAAAGCATACGCACGCTTGTGGGGCCGGCCATGGTGACGGCCGCCGTCGCAGCCTGCCTGCTGCCGCAGTGCCTCCTTCTGGGACAAGACGTCGCAACGCGGAACCCGCGGCGCGGAAGTGTTGCCATCGAAGCCCCACGTCAGGTCGTACAACCCACTCGGCAGGTACGGGAAGGCGCCACGCTGCAGAACGAACCCGGCTCGTTCCAGATCGCTGGCGATCGGATTGCGTTCTGCCCGGCGGACGGGGCGGACCCGCTGCCCGTCCTCGAGAATCTGGCCCTCGAACGTGTGTGGCGAATGCTCGAGGAAGTGGGAAATCGACCGTGGAGCGTGAGCGGTACCGTGACCGAGTACCGGGGTCGCAACTTCCTGCTGATCGAACGAGCCGTGGTGCGGTCGCGAAGTCCGAGTCCGGAGACGAATCAGGAAGAAGTGGTCAAACCACGTAGTTGACATGCCTCAACGGCGGGGAATATCATCGGGGATAACAACTTGCGCCCAGCGAATGCTCTGGTCTTGAGGGGTGGAGCGATGCCCGTACACCGGCGATTGGAAGTCTCGGAAATCGGCGACGTGACTGTGGTCCGCTTCGTGGACCGCAAGATCATTGATACGGCCAATATCCAGGAACTCGGAGACGAATTGTTCTCGCTCGTGGAAAACGACGATCGAAAGAGCCTGCTGCTGAACTTCTCCCATGTCGAGTTCCTGTCGAGTGCCGCGCTCAACAAGCTGATTCTGTTGGACCGCGCCGTTAAGAAGCATGGCGGCCAGTTGAAATTGTGCAGTCTGCGGCCAGAGATTCAGGAGGTGTTTGTGATCACCCGCTTGAATCAGATGTTCAGCATTCACGACGAAGAATCGGATGCCCTGGCCGGTTTCTGACGCGGAAGGCGTCGCGCGGGACTGTATGAAACTCGGTTACAGGACGTCTGGGGCAGGAGTTGGGGCAAGTGTGCTGGCTCAGCCAGATCTCGCGCACCTTTCTGCGCCCCCCTGCCCGGGGATTCGCCAAGATCTGGGACCAGGGGGCTCGATCAGACAGTTGCCGGACGCGACGCTGAACATCGCTTTCTGGCCGGTTTTGTCACGCCAGGCTTCGCCAGATGCCGAAACGGACAGGGCGTGGCAAGACAGGAAAAGGGGATCGATCAATGGCTTTGATCGACGGGTCGCAAACCGTGTTAAGACGAGCGTTTTCGATGCCTGACAGCGGCTGGATCTGGTCTCTCGAGAAACGCATCGCCAGCGACACCAGTGGTGGTCGCGAGGCGGTGGCCCGGATCCTCGAGGAAATGCAGCGGGCCGAGTGGGCGGAACACGACGTGTTCGGAGTGCACCTGGCGCTCGAGGAAGCGTTGGTCAACGCGATTAAGCACGGAAACCACAAAGACCCCACCAAGAAGGTAGAGGTGGAGTGTCGCATCTCGCGGGACCGGGTGGTCATCCGCATTGCGGACGAGGGGGACGGGTTTGATCCGGAGGCGGTTCCCGACCCGACCGACGAAGAGAACCTGGAGATTCCGTCGGGGCGAGGGCTGATGCTCATGCGATGTTACATGACGTCGGTGACGTTCAATGAGCGGGGGAATGAGGTCGTAATGGAGAAGGTCCGCGGTCAGGACGACGCGGAAGAAGACGAGGAGGACGAAGACGAGGACGACGATCGGTAGGACCGGATGGGTGGCTGGCCGCAGGATTATGCCTCCCAATCCCGTTCATTCCGCATAATCTCGCCCTTTCTGTCAGCATCTCACACATTGCGGGATTCTCGACGATAGAATAAATTGTCCGCTGACAGGTATGCACCAACCGATCCCCTGTAGCTCAGTTGGTAGAGCAGGCGGCTGTTAACCGCCTTGTCGTAGGTTCGAGTCCTACCGGGGGAGCTAAAACGTTTTCTACGAACGAAAAGCAACACACCAGTTAACGCCCAGAGCCGAGAGTTCGGCTGCTGGGCGTTTCGCGTTTATGGCCTTTTCTCGCAATGGTTTACGGCGACTCCCGCAGCCGGCCCAGCGTTCTCTGTTTCGAGAGAAATCTTCCGGGTCCGAAAGGAACCCCCCGGGTTCCTTCCGCACCCCAAAATCTCGGTCCAAAACTCTCGGAATCTCTGATTAACGCCCCCCTCGAGTTAACAGGCCGGTTCCTTTCGGACCCTCGTTCGTCAGCTACAACTCGCGCCGAGTAGGTTAGCAGATAGAGGGCATCGCGGTGGATCGTGACGTCGAGCCAGAACCGGCCAGATAGGCGCCGGCCGCCCAGCGAAGGTCGTTGCGGGCAAACTCCGAAGGCGATTCCAAAGCCCAGTCAACTAGATGCGTTTTGTCTTCAAAGCGTCAGCAATTTCTCGCATCTGGAAGGTCAGGTGAAGGTACTCGGGGGAGAGGAGGTGCGTGCCGTGGACGACTGCTTTCGGACTTCCGCACCAGAATCGACACGGCATGGCTGTGCGTGGGGACAGATTCCTTGAGCTTCCTGATCAGCCGATCCGGGAAGGCGTATTTTCCGGTATCCTGATCCGTGATGCCGCCTTGGCGAACTGCTTGAGCAGCTCATCCCGAAGTGGTCGCACGTCCGAAAACGCTGCATCGGTCACGATCTCCTCATCGACCGCTTTGCGAAGAAGCAAACCAAAGGCCTGATCTCCGATGCAGTGGAGTCGAAGTGCTCTTTCGAGGCCACTTATCGCGTGGAAGAACGCGAGGCTTCCAATTCGTAGTGATCGCGGGAGAGCGACACAAGCTTCCCGGCCAAGCGAAAGAACTCCAAACTTTGATGGTGTAACCCACGTACCTCCTGCAACCATGCCGCCTTCGACTCTAGGAAGTCGGCAGTGATGTCAGACATTGGCCATCGAATATCCACGTTTCCTCCTTGCTTCGTCACTGTCTCCTTGACCGGGTAGGTTAACAGATAGAGGCTGTTAACTCCACTGTTCCCGCCAGACAGCGCACCGGTCGCCAAGCGAAGGTCGTTGTGGGCAACTCCACAGGAGGTGTCCCATGCGACCTGATGATCCATCTCTATTGACGCCTGACGAGCGTCGTTCCGAACTGGCCCGCATCTTCGCCGCCGGCGTTTTGCGGCTTCACGCCCGTGCCGCCCTGGACGGCGACATCCCGTTCCCGGAAATCTCTCCCGATTCGGCCGCCGAACGCCTTGAGGTTCCCGGCGAAACCGTGCTCAGTGTGATTCACGGCAGTTAACGGTTTCCGAGAACCCCAAACAAGGAGAGACCAATGAACGTGGAAAAGAAGTCGCCGCCCTCCAGCGGATGGCGGTGGGCCAACTGCGGGAAAAGTACGCCGAAGTATTCGGCGAACCAACGCGGACGGGCAACAAGGTGTGGCTTGTCAAACGCATCATCTGGCGGATGCAGGCCCTCGTCGAAGGCGACATCTCCGAGCGGGCCCGCCAGCGGGCGGCCGAACTGGCCAACGACGCCGATCTTCGCACGACGGTCCCCAGAGCACCGAAGTCCGCCTCGGCCGCGCCCGAGCGGACAATATCAGCCGCCGTTGCCGTGGCGTCGGACGACCGCCTGCCGCCGCCGGCACGATCCTGATGCGGGAGTACAAGGGCCGCACGCTGCAGGTGCGGGTCCTGGAGCACGGTTTTGAGTTCGAAGGCGAGGTCTACAAGTCCCTCAGTGCCGTGGCCAAGAAGATCACGGGCCAGCACTGCAATGGTTTCCACTTCTTTCGGCTGTGCCTCGGAGGTGCGGAATGAGCAAGAGTAACCATCGCACGCTGACGACGGCCGCCCAACGGATGCAGTGCGCGATCTACACCCGCAAATCCACCGAAGACGGCCTCGAGACAGGAATTCAACTCGCTGGACGCCCAGCGGGAGTCGGGCGAGGCGTACATCAAGAGCCAGGCTGGCGAGGGCTGGGATTGCCTGCCTGACCACTACGACGATGGCGGATTCACCGGCGGGAACATGGACCGTCCGGCGTTGCGACGACTGATCGCCGACATCGAAGCCGGGAAGGTTCAGTGCGTCGTGGTCTACAAGGTCGACCGATTAAGCCGGTCGCTGTTGGACTTTGCCAAGATGCTCGAAATCTTCGAGCGGCATCACGTGGCCTTCGTCAGCGTCACGCAGCAGTTCAACACGACGACATCGATGGGCCGGCTGATGCTCAACGTGCTCTTGTCGTTTGCCCAATTCGAACGCGAGATCATCTCCGAGCGGACGCGGGACAAGATCGCGGCCGCACGCCGCAAGGGAAAATGGTCGGGCGGCATGCCGCTCTTGGGCTACGACGTCGACCCGCGGGGCTCGAAACTCGTCGTGAATGAGGAGGAGGCAGCGCGAGTACGGACGATCTTCGAACTGTACCTCCACCACCAGTCGATGATCGCAACCATCAAGGAATTGGATCAACGGGGCTGGACCAACAAGCGTTGGACGACCCGCAAGGGCCACGAACGCGGCGGGCTGCCGTTCACGAAGACGAGCCTGTTCAAGCTGCTGACCAACGTCACGTACCTCGGCAAAATCAAGTACAAGGACGAAGTCCACAACGGCGAACATGCTGCGATTGTCAGCGCCGGAGCTCTGGCAGCGAGTGCAGTCGCTGCTCCAGCATAATGGTCGCACAGGCGGCACCACCGTCCGGAACCAGTTCGGTGCGATCCTGAAGGGTATCCTGCGGTGCGTGCCCTGCGACTGCGCGATGTCACCCAGCCACTCGACTCGCAACGGTACCAAGCGGTATCGCTACTACGTCTGCACCAAGGCGCAGAAACGGGGCTGGCACAACTGCCCGTCGAAGTCGATCCCCGCGCCGGAGATCGAACGGTTCGTCGTCGAGCAGATCAAGGCCGTGGGTCGCGACCCGGCGTTCCTGCACGAGATCGTGGACCAGGCCCGCATCCAAGCTCAATCGAACCTTACGCAACTCGATGCTGAACAACGCAGCCTCGAACGCGACCTGGGGCACTGGAACGCCGAGGTGCGGCGATTGGTGTCCCAGATCCGTCCGGACGACAGCGAGTCGCCGGCTGTCGCTAGGTTGGCCGACCTCCAGGATCGAATCCGGGCGCCGAGCGGCGCGCGACCGAGGTTCGCGAGCAGATCGTCGCCATTAATCGCGACTTGATCGATCAGGACGACGTCGCCAAAGCGATGTCGACATTCGACCCGGTGTGGGATTCGTTGACGCTAACGCACCGAGAGCACACTGGTGAACTGGCGCAATTCATCCAGATGTTCGGGAGCAAACACCGGTTCGTTCGCCAGCTGCATGAGTCGCGCGTCGGGCAAAGCGGGACGATATAGTGGCGTCGAGGTTGTCGAGGTTCGCCGCCCGCGGGGCTGAGAGCCGCGACTCTAGCTCGTCCACGTAGGCGAGGATCATGGTCTGATTGGCGAGGGTCCCCAATCCCGTCTGGATCTCCGGGATACCTCGATCGGGAAGTCATGAACGGTAGGGTAGCCAGCCCACGTGCCACGACCGCCATGTTGTGATTTGGGCCACCATTGCCTCTCGATCGGCCGTTCCAGTGCCTGCATGCGTTCGACACCTACCTGATGGAAAAATACCGTGGACCGCTCCGCTGGTTCCAAAGGATGATGGAACCATCAACCGCGTTTGACGGTTGATAAACCGACTCGCCGAGATTCAAGGCGAGCAACTCTGTTCCGCTGGGCACATGCCAGAACTTGATGTGCCCGTCAGCGGAGGTCGACAGAAGGCACGTGCCCTTGTCGAGAAACAGCAGCCCTGTGATGCCTTTTTCGTGTTCGGCGTGGTCGAACACAGTTGCGCCGGTAGCAACGTCAAATACCCCAAGCCATTTATTCAGTGAGCCGCGAAGCCCCGATGCAATGTACCGGCCATCTTCGCTGAAGCACAGTTGCATGGGGTACGGATCTTGGCTGATCTCGCGGATGATTTTCCCCGTTTGCGCGTCGTGAATGTGAACGCTGGACAAGCTCCCCGTGGCAAAATGAGCGGTAACCTTGCTGAAGCAGAACGCCGTGCCGAACCTGTAACGATCCGCCACAACTCCGATTTCCTTGCCGCCACGGATGTCCCACAGGACGACGCCCTCCTCGGTTTCCGCAAGCATCTTGCTTCCGTTTTCGTCAACACTCACGTACCGGACAGGTTGTGTTCCCTTAACATACGTTGTCCTTTCCTTCCACGAAGGTGTCTCCCAAAGCGTGATTCCGCCTTCGCTGTCCCCAGCAGCAAACGACTCCCCCTCTCCGCTGAAGCTCCCGAACATCAGTGGCTTCTGGCGTGAGGAGACAATTCTCCGTGGTGTGGCGTGCGCATCCGTAAGGTCGTAGACAACGACGACACCGCCATCACAGACATAGACGACCTGTCGCTCGGTGGGGTGCAGCACCGCCAGCATGTAGCGCCCATCGGGTTTTGGAGCTGGCTTTCCATTCAGCGCCTTTTCTGGCCCCACGTCAGCGGCGAGTTGCTCCATGAGTCGAAACGGGGTTCCACGCAGTGACTCACTTGTTCCGGACAAAGCAAGGCGGGCAGTCTCCTCTTCCCCTCGCTGCAGGGCCTGATACGCCGTCTGCAGGGCTGATGCACTTTCCTGAACATCCCGATTTCCGTCCACCTGCGCGTAACGGGCAGAGCAGCGAAATGAAGGACTAACAAAGACATTGCATTGCGAATCATCGGTGAGCCCCCAACAACTCTTGGTCCATGGTTCTTGTGGAACGACCGCCGTAACCGGGCGGCGACGTTACGCGTTGATTTCTGATTCCGCCGGATTCGCCGCTCGGGTTCACGCATTTGTTATGTCGCATGTCGAAATCTCGTTTTTCGTCGCCTAGTAAACCAACGCATCAAAACGATTGCCAGAATGGTCAGCGGAACAACAACAACGAAGATGAATCCCCATAGTTCTACCGGCAGGAAGTACGTGAATCTTCTGCTTCGCAATTCACCTACTTCAGCGGCGTCCGTAAGGCGGCCACTAGGCCAAACGCTCGCGTCATCGTTTGCGTCTGGCGCTGTGATTCCGTTCGGAAGTGCCGCAAACCAATTTGGTTTCCCTCCGTTTAGATAAGCGCGAATTCTTGTGCCTGTGCCAGGAATCGGTCGATGTCCGCTGGGTGTGAGGTACTCCGATAGACTTCGACGGTATTTGATTCGAAAACACCGGAACTCAATCTCGGTATCTGTTAGTTCGCCCTTCTCGACATTCTCTACCGCCAGGGTGACGTAGATACCCCAGTCGTAGTTTCCGGGGGCACGCTCAATTCGTGACGGTTCCGATTCAATTCCAATCTGTTTTATCGTTCCGACAACGATCAAGTCCGAATTCTTCAAATCATTCAGGCTTAGGGGAGACTTTTCAGCTTTGGCATGAACTGTCAGGCAAGCAACAGCGGCGAACGTGACACTGCCGAGAAATGATAGTTTCATGGGTGAGCCCGAACAATTCTTGGTCCATGGTTTGTGGAACGACCGCCGTAACCGGGCGGCAACGAAGCATTGTCCGTTTCACATCTGTGTTCTCCCGCCACAGTACGCGACGACACATCATCCGAATTAGTAACCGCCAAGAGCCGTCATGACCCGCCAGATCAGCACGCCAGCCTCTCTCGGCAGATGTCTCGCTCCCGTATTCAGGCTGGAATATGTAATGCGTCCGCCGTCAGCTTTTTGTACGCGACTTGAGCTGCTGGTCGATCAACGCGCACAGTCGCAGTCTCGCGTCTTCGAGTCTGCCACCCTTCAACCTGTTCAGAATCTCTCTGGCCTCCGCCCCGGCGGGCGTGTCGGCGTGCTTCGCGGCGAAGTCCTCCAGCCGACTGACTGCGGCGTCCGTCTTCCCATCCAGCAGTAGCAAATACGTCGTTTGAGACTTGGCCAAGAACACCTTCTCCGCCTCATGGTTTCGCATTTCGCGACGGACCTCCTCCTGGCGTTTCACTTCCCCGACAAGCCGCTTCCTGATTTCTTCAACTTGGCTTCGGACTTCTTCAGGCAGTGTCGGTGCCACACGCACGAATCCCATACCCCGTTCCTGTTGTGGGGTGTCGAGTGCCTTCAGGCACGTCTCTTTCCAGCGGGGCAATAGCGACGGGAGCTGTTCGCGCAGTTTGCTCCACGCAACTACTCGCTCGTGTGGACCGGCTTCGAATCCGGCGAGGGCTAGAATCAGTTGGTCCAGTAGCGTGCTCAACGTCACCCCTTGTTCCCACCCAGAAAAGTGCCCGTTCACTCTTTCCAGGTCAGAGAAGCAGTAACTCCAACGAAGCACACATCTATTCTGTTCGTCCACGATTCTGTAGGCCAACAGGTGGTGGGAGATCACGGGCGCGGAGATCGACGGCGGGGAAGATGGATCGATGATGCCAAGGACTGCAAAATGGACACTCTCCCACTCAAATGTGCGAAGCTGAAGGGGTTGGAAATTGCCAATAGATTTCGGACTGCTATCCGGCGAGATCTCAAACTGGCACATCAACACCGCACCCGTCGGTGAGATATGACAATACATTCGACGATGGTCCACGTGAGCGAAATGACGGTCTGCGCCTGCCTTCTGGGACGCACCCACTTCTCGGGTCTCCCACCACGGACTGACTGTGACCCACTGGCCCACCAGTCGTTGGTCGAACCCGTTTGCCCCGGTACTGAGTGGCGCGGCCGGAGGGTCCAGATCGGTGACTCGGATGACCCCGTCCACGCCTGCCGACACAGTCCCAGTCGCGACAATGGCATACAGTGCAACCAAGATCTTCCGAAGTCTGACTGCAGCTGCCAGTTGGTATCGTTCAGCCATTGTGCTGTCCTTTCCGCGTCCATCACACTGCCCTCTTCCGGGGTGGACAGGTAATGGCTCTGGCCCACAGCCCTTTCAACGTGTCTTCCGGTGCTGGTCGATCAACGCCCGCAGTCGCAACCTGGCATCCTCGACTTTGCCATCCTGCAACAGGTTCAGAATCCTCCCGACTTCCGTTCCGGCGGACGTGTCGGCGTGCTTCACGGCGAACTCCTCTAAACGTTTGACGGCCGGGGCCCCCTTTCCGTCCAGAAGAAGCAGGTACGCCGTTTGAAACCGGGGCAGAAACTCCACCACCGCTTGATGGTTCTGCTTTTCGCGAAGGCTTTCCTCTTGGCGTTTCGCCGCCTCGCCAAGTCGCTGCCGAAGGTTCTCCTCCTGGTGTTTCGCCGCCTCGCGAAGTCGCTCCCCAATTTCATCGGCTTGCGGCAGTTTCACTCGAACCGCAGACCATTCTCTCTGTGTGGTGTCGAGTTCCTTAATCGTCGTCTCTCTCCAAGTCCGGCTACGGCGGCGGTCCGCTCGACCTCCGCCACGGGCAGAAACCACGCCTGCGTCTGTTGGTGTTCGCGACACAGCGTCAACGTAGACAATCGCGCCTGTGCGATTATTCGTTCCACATGCTGAATTCGTAGCAGCAGATCGCCTTTCAGTTGGGCCTCCAAGGGGTTGTCGGCGTCTGTCTCAATGTTGGTCACGCCGTCGTCGACCATGATCGGCTGCCGCTGCAGATAGCGCCACACGGTCGCTTCATCAGCACGCCCGTCGTCCTCGTAATAGGAGCAAGAAACGACGGTTCCATCTCGCTCGACGTACACCTGCAGCAGCCGCGCGCCCCACGCAGGCCGGACGAGCAGTATCGCAGTCGCCAGGGCCAGCAGACCAGACATGTGAACTCCGCGACAACTTGTGCCCATGCAACGTTCCCCGCGAACGTCTACTTCAGCGCGACCTCGATTCCTGCGGCTTTCAGAGCGGCCAGAACGTCTGCCAGAGTGAGGGTTTCGAGGCCGCTGATTCGCACGAGTATCTTCTCCGAACGCGAGTCGGCCGAGCGCGGGACGGCTTTCGAGCCTCCCTGGACAACGCCCTGGAGCTTGTCGATGGCTCCAAGGGCCGTCCGGGCCGAATTCGGGTTCAATTCGGCGGGCAGTTCCAAATAGAGCTGTTTCGCCGTTCGGTGTGGAGTGTTCGCTTGGAGGATGGCTTTGCCGATTTCACCGAGGTCGGTATTCTCGGCGTCAATTTCCGCGGTCCACCTCAGCGGCTGCGGGTCGGCCTGGGCCTCGTACTCACGGCTCTCCAACCCCTTCACCTGATTGAGTGCGCCGTCAAAGGGACCCATGGGAAAGATTTCGTTGATGCACTCGAAACACGGCACGTTCCCCCAGATCGGCTTTCCATAGACTTGGCCGGCCATTTGTCGGGCGTGGCCCAATCCGTAAATCTGGAAAGTGACCATGCGATCGGGCTTGAAGTCTCCTGCCGGCTTCGGGGCGTCCTTTGCCACCGGCGATCCTAGGGGTCGTATGGGCGGTTCTTCAGGACTCGGCTTGGGCGCCTCTTGCTCGGTGAGTTGTGGATCGGCGACCCGAACGACGCGCATGCCGAACGTATGTTGACGGTTCGTTGGATACATCCCCAGACGAAACGCGGATCGACAGCAGGAGTCCGCTGCGCCGCGCAGCCGCCTCGGAATACTCGGACCGTGCCCTGAACCGGACCGGTCGGGTCCGTGACGTCCGCAGGTTGATAATCGCCGAGCCAATCCTGGCACCATTCATACACACTGCCGTGCATGTCGTGTAGCCCCCACGGATTTGGGAGTTTCGTTCCGACCCGCTGTCCGCTCGGGATGCTGGAGTTTGCTTCGTACCAGGCGTAGAGTTTCAGTTTCGACTTGTCATCGCCGAAGCTGTACGCCGTGGTCGTGCCAGCGCGGCAGGCGTATTCCCATTCGGCTTCCGTGGGGAGCCGATAGCCGGTTCCCCGAGGCAGGAACTCCACGCCTATGGTTTGACGATCGCCAGGGGCTGCTGAGGCGAGCGATTTGATCTCGTAGCACGGTGAAAGCCTCTCCTTGTCGCTCAATTGATTGCAGAAGAACACGGCGTCTTCCCAGCTCAAATTGACAGCCGGGTGGTCGCCTTTTTCTCTCAGGGTCACGCGAAGATGCTGTGCTTCGAGAGAGCTCTTGTCGCGCCAAGGGCGCGTACGCATGACGCTCAGCCATTGGTGTTGGGTGACTTCCATCATGCCCATGTAGAAGCTGCGGGTGATCTGCACGCGGTGCTGCGTTTCCCGATCGCCCCGCCCTTTTTCAGCCTCGGCCGAGCCCATCACAAATTCGCCGGGGGAAATCAGTTTCAACTGCATGCCGATGGAATTCGTGATGGTTTCTGTTGCCGCAGCCGCGGCGTTTTTCGGCTTGAGCGCGAGATTCTCAAGAGACGCAAGGTACTCCTGATCTGACTTGCTCAACCGGTCGATGGGCAAGGAGATTATCTGGCCGTTAGACTTCTTCAAAACGACGTGGGTGCCACGGACTTCGACCAGGTCGGCTTCTGTCTTATAAGTGCCTGTATTGTCGGTCCATTCACGGGCCGATGCCGAGACCGCAACTGCCAACAGCAAGCCGGCGGCTGGTGCGAAGTTGTTCCACCGTTTCATCTCATTCCCTCCTTTCGTCTTCTTCTTCGAAACCTCGCCACAGCCGCAGCGCTTTTTAAAGTCCTATCCCGTGCGACGCGGTTCTGGGCTAGTCTTCTCCAATCCACCGCCATAGCAGCAAGACGGGAACGATTCCTCCGGCCGCGCACGTGGCTGCAATGATCAGGAGCCCCTTGCCGCCACTGAAGAACAACTCGTAGTTGTCTGCCAACAGCAGGCCGACTTGCATCAGGATGTAAATCACAAGAATCACCGCTGCGATGCCCGAAATGGGCATCAGTGTCAAGAGCACGACAAGTCTTACAGTTGCCGAGGACTTCTTTGCCATTGCCGTGTTTCCATTTGGATGCGCTCGTCTCCGTGTCCTGTCCGCACCACCATGATCCGCGGAAGATCGACGGGAGGAGTGGCGACACGGCGCAATCGCCAAGCCCCCTCCCGCGTGACATACACCTGGTCTTCATCCGTAGCAGTAACCGCCAAAGCTCGTGACGATCCGCCAAATTGGGAAAGCGGGCTTGTTGGGCTGCGCGAAAGAGGCTTTTCATCACGCTGGCTGCGACGTCCTCCTCGTCGGCGTACTACTTGCCCCGGTCGGCTTCACCCCAGGCATGGCTGACCTTGTTGAATCGCGCCCCGGCGGCGTTGGCAATGGAATTCGGCGCATCAAACTCCGCTCCACCAGGACAAATTCCTGATCCTCCGTGGTAGTCTCCGACGAGCACCAGGCCTCGACCCTCCAACTCCGTGAAAGTCCGCAGTGTCGCACCCCAAGATTCCACAAACTGCAGTGGATCGCTGGCAGTGTTGCCTGTGCCGAAAATGACGACATCGTAGTCTTTGGCCAAGGCCGAGGGATTCCCGTCGTACTGTCTCGGTAGCCCCCCGCCGACGTATTCGAAGCCTGGAAGCGAATCGAGTGGCTGGCACAGGTAGCGATAGCCGAAAACCAATACGTTCGGATTCGGTCCCCGGCCGAGGTACTGGACCAGATCGGGAAAACCCCTCATTAGATCCTTGAGGGTTGTCATGTCACAGTAGTAGGCAATGCGTCCCTTGCCATAGCGGTCAGGGCCGCCTGGCCCCGTTGCCGCCGATAGGAGTGCAGAATCACGCCGCTGATCCGGGCCTGTTGAGCCCACGGGGCATACGGCTGACATACGCCTGTCACCGCCAAAGCGAATATGCGGACGGATGACCACCCCCTAGCTGCTGCCAGCTCCCCCATGCCTGCGCTGCCAGCTGGCCGTCCGAGATCCCCGCAGTCGTGCGATGATTGGGTGGATTTTTCGTTCGTCCATAGTTCTTGATTCTCATCTTTCTGAGAAGTCTTCGTGGCATTTGTTGCGCCCGGTTCATGAAACTGAGGCAAGCCGCATGCACTGTCAACATCCCGCTTGAATCTGTCGCCGGCTGACCTGCAGCAGCTGGACCAGATCTGTATTACGTTCGAGCGGGCGTGGCAGTCGGGTGCATTACCCCGCATCGAGGATCACTTGCCGCAGGTGGTCGCAACACCGCGAACAGAGTGTATTTCTCTTCGATGAGCGACACAGCGAAGAGGTGCTCCGGCTCTTCGGGCAGGCTTATGGTGCACTGCCCACACCAGACGCGAAGCTGCCACTCTCCAGAAAGACTGGAGACTGAACGTGTGGCAACGATTGCGCCATACCTGAAGGACACTTCAATCGCGGTTTGGATGACTTGGGGATCGGCAACGAACAGAACCCCGTGGCACTCGATAACGCGGCTTGTATCTTGGCTCAGCAGACGAAGTAATGAGCGGCATCGAGCTACTTGCGGACGATTTTCACGATCATCAGCATAACGCCGACGATACTGCTGAGGCCAACAGCAGAAACGCCGATTCGAAACGCCACGGGGGGACTGTCTGTGGGCTCCAAAGTGGCTAAAAAACCGAAGGCACAGAAGACCGCCACGGCCAGTAACGCGAACACGCCGATTACCGTCAGGGCAACGAACATCCAGCGGTGCGTATTCATGCTTCACTCCAACAGTCTGACCGCTTTGTATTTCGACTGAAATTCAACCGCAAGCGAGTCGGCCCTGGCACACAGTTGTTACGCCAACGGTCCATCCATTCGGCTACCAGGACGTGGTGACGTGGATGCCAGCCTCTTGAAACGCCTTGATCATGTCTGCCATCCGTATCGACTTCTGGCCGGTGATCCGCACCTGAATGCTGGCGGCTTGAAGGTCAACCTTCGATTGTCGTGCGTCGACTCCCGACAGTCCCGCAAGGACTTTCTGGATCACCTTGGCCTGTGGGACGTCTGACTTGATGTACAGCAGTGCATAGAATGTTGTTACCGAGCGGTGCGGTGGCCGAGGCGTGGCGACGGCCTTAGCGCCTTGACCGTCTTGCCCGCGTCAGCAGCCGAAGGAAAGTCTGCCAGCATCTGAGCGGTCCAATTGCGGTAATCCTCGTCGCGTCCCGCCGCAACCAGCGATGCGGCCACCTGCGTGCGCAGCATAGGGTCAGCAGGGTGAAGCTCCGCAGCCGCTTCCAGCACATCCGCGGCCATCGACCAATTGCCCCCAGACGCGTACAGTAGAGCAAGCCGCTGGCGTAATTCCGGATTCAGCGGATTTTCCCGCACTGCTCGCGCCAGATCGGCAAGCCCATCGTCAGCGACGTCGGAATGGCCAGGGACTTCCGCACCTTGCGGCGGCAAACTGGCGTCGCTGAGCGCTTCCGCCGAGATTGAGCCCGCCTGGGAAGGGCTGTGGCCCGCCAGTAGGTCCTGCGTGACGGACAAATCCAGGCCGGACTCGGGAGCGGCCGCGCATCCTGCGAGGGCGTACCCAAGTGACGCATCCCAGACGCGCACCGCGTCGTCCCAGCCGCCTGAGGCGAGTCGCTGCCCGTCGGGACTCCAGGCAACCGAGCGTACGCAGCGCTCATGAGCGGCCAACGTCAAGAGTTCCGCTGCGGCGGCAACCGACCAAACGCGGACTTCACCGTCTTTGCCACCGCTGGCCAATAGACGGCCGTCGGGACTCCAATCGACCGCCACCACGCCCCCGCGATGTCCCCACAATTCGCGTCGGAGAGTCGCACTCGCCACGTCCCAGATCTGAACGACCCCTTCACTGCTTGCCGAGGCGATGCTTCCACCGTCGGGGCTCCAGCAGACGCAATCCTGGGTTTCTCCACTGCGTTGTCCCAGCACCACACGCAACCGGCCCGTCTCCACGTCCCAAACTTGCAGCGAGTTGGCCTGGCCGCATATCGCCAGGAACTGACCGCAAGGGCTCCAGGCAACGTCCACAACGCGCGCGCGCTGGCCGCCCAGCGATGTACTGCCGCTCCACTCGACGCGTCAAAGACAAGTACCGACGAGCTTTCGCCGCTCGCCGCCACGAAACGGCCGTCCGGGCTCCATTCGACATCGTCTGCTAAGAAGGGGACGTCGGCCAGTCGCGTCTGACGCTCACCGAGTTGCCCGTCGTAAAGGACGATCTCCATCTTCATCGCGTCAGCGGGGTGTTCGGTCACCGCAAGCTGCTGGCCATCCGGGCGCCATGCAACGCGCCCGCTGCTCTCGCCGGGGGCGCCCGGCCGCTGAATCTCGACGACTCGTCGACGGGTACGAACATCCCAGACGAATACGGACCGGTCCAAACCGGATGACGCCAGTCGCATGCCGTCGGGGCTCCACTTAATACGTTCCACTCCCCCTTCGTGCCCGCTCAGGATAGCCGGCGGTGAATCCAACTGCTCCAGTTGCCAGACGTTGATAACACCATCGTCGCCGGCGGAGTAGAGTTGCCTTCCGCCAGCAGACCAAGCCAGGTGCGTCACGCGCCGCCGATGTCCGTCAAATACTCGGACCAGCTTCGCCTCGGTTGCGTCCCAGATACGCACCGTGCGATCGAGACTGCTCGAGGCCAGTTGACGGCCATCAGGGCTCCACATGACGGCCGACACATCGTCGATGTGCCCTCGCAGCGGTTGCACGACGTCGCGGCCGGTATCCCAGATCTCTACAAGGAAGTCGGCATGGCCCGCTCCGTAGGCAATGCTTTGTCCGTCGGGACTCCAGGCGACGGTGAACGGCCCCTCCCACCCAGGGAATTCTCTATCGGCGACGCGGCGGCGCTCGGGGAGATCCCAGACCAATAAGTGCTTTCGGCAGGCAATCGCCAACCGATCCCCCGCCGGCCGCCAGTCCACGGCCAGCGGATAGTCGGGGACCTCAATGACCGTCGTCTGTTGGCCGGTTGCCGCGTCCCAGATGTGGACGCTGCGATTCTCCGCCGGGCTTGCCAGCCAGTCGCCGGTTGGGCTCCAGCTGAGACTCCAGAAAACGCAGCCACCATACTCCGCTTGCCAGCAGATCGACCGGTCCGCGACGTTGTACACAGTCAATGTCTGAGGACTCACGATTGCGACCCGCGAGCCGTCGGGACTCCAGGCAAAGCGCGCTGGATCTTCGAGATCCGTCCAGTCGAGCTGTACCTCGGCGGTATCCGTCTCCCAGGCGCAAAACGTGGGCCCAATCAACGCGCCAATCCAACCGCCGTCCGGGCTGATCCGCAGGTCGCGTATCGGGGCCCCGCGGTCCTGGAGCCGTGTCACCTGGTGGCGACTGCGGGCCAGGTTCCAGTACCAGACCCAGGACCGCAAATCGCGTTGCCCCGCCCGCGGCACGTGCGCCAATAGGAGATCCTCGACACGGCCGTGTTGGCCCACTTCCAGTGCTCGGTCGGCCAGCCGCATGTCTGCCAGGAATGCGTTCTGGATCGCTTGATCCCGGTCCTGCCTGGCCTGATCCGTCAGCTGTTTTTGCCGGCGTTCGGCCTCCACCGCCTCGAGTCGCAATTTGATCTCCGCGTCAGCCAGCCGTCGGTTTCGCAAGGCAAACGCCGAGGACACAACCGTGCCCAGCATCAATACGGCCGTTATAGCCAGGATCAGCCCTGCTTGTTGCGGATTGCGTCGGCACCACGCGACTGTCCGTGCCGCGACCGAGATCGGCCGCGACAGAATCGGTTCTCCGCGACGGTAACGCTCCAGTTCGTCCGCCAGATCGGCTGCAGTCTGAAATCGCTGTCGAGCGTCCTTCCGCAGGCATCGAAGGCAGATCGTCTCCAAGTCGCGGTCGATTGCGGCGTTGAGGCGCCGCGGTGGGACGGCTTCCTCGTGAATCACCTGTCGCAGCGTTTCTGCAACGCTCGCGGCGCAGAAAGGCGGACGGCCGGCGATCAGTTCGTACAGCGTTGCCCCCAGACTGTAGATATCGGATGCTGAACTCAGTTCCGCGGCGCCGCTTGCCTGTTCGGGCGACATATAGGAGGGTGTGCCGAGGATTTCACCGCTTTGCGTGAGGTGGCTGTCCGCTTCCCGCGTGCGGGCCAGTCCGAAATCGGTGACGAACGGCTGACCGGCCGCGTCGATCAGTACGTTGCGCGGCTTCAAATCGCGATGCAGAACGCCGTGACTATGAGCGAAGTGGACGGCTCGCGCCAACGGAATCAGTAGCTCCGCTGCCGCCCGCCCGTCCAGCGGGCCGGCTTGCAGACGCTCATCGAGCGTCTGACCCTGGATGTACCGCATCGAGAAATACGGCTGCTCCCCGATCTCGCCGACTTCATACACCGGCACGATATGCGCGTGTTCCAGGCAGGCGGCGGCCTGAATCTCCGCATGAAATCGCTGCAGCGCTGCCTGACGACGTTCCGGAATAGCTGCGGCCAATCGGTCAGGCCGGACAATCTTCAAAGCCACCACGCGGCCAATGTCGCGCTGTGCGCTCGGTAGACAATCCCCATCCCGCCTTGGCCCAGTACCTCCAAAAGCTCGTAGCCCCCGAACGTAATCGGCAGGGATGGCGAACGAGAAACGTCCAGGCGTTCGCTGGGCGTGGTGCTGGACGACGCGGATTGAGTCGATCCCTGCCCGAAGATGTGGCTGATCAAGCGACTGTCGTGCGGGAACCTCGCTTGGTATTCCTCGGGCGTCGGGTGCTCGTCGCGGCGAACGCGGTAATCCAGCTCCAACAGCAATAGTTCGCGGAGCAACTCGCTCCGCTCCGTGCCCTCCACCGTCCCAAGAAACTCCTCGATACGCGGCGCCTGTTGTGCTCTCCAACCACTCTCGAACGCCAGGCACGCGCGGTCGATGCGTTCCAGGACACATAGGGGCAAAGCACTGCCGTTGGAGAAAGGCTCGTCGTTCATGGTGAGCGTTCCTGCTGCCACTTCCTGCGAATCAACCGCAGGCGGCGTTCGACGGTCCGCACGGAGCAGCCGACTCGCGCGGCAATTTCGTCGTTCGTGTACCCTTCGAGCTTGGCGTTGGCCAGTGCCTGGAGGTCCGCCTCGCCCAGTCGCGCCAAAAGCCGCTCGTACTCCTCGAGCATCATGGCGGCGAACTCGGGCGTCGGGCTGTCGCCAATGACTTCGGCGAAAGCACGTGAGTCATGGGCCGATGTCGGCTTACCCAGGGCGGATTCGCCCCGGACGTGACCGCTGCCACGTCGCTGGCGAGTTTCGCGGCGCTTGAGGTCAATGACCTTCCTGGCTGTCATCCACAAGAGTAACCGCCAGAGATCGTCACGATCCGCCAAATTGGGAAGACGGCCGTCCGCGGCGGCACGAAACAGGCTCTCCATCACGCTCGACGCGACGTCCTCCTCGTCGCTTGCGCGGCGCGGTACCCCACGGAGCTTCCCACGGGCGAGCCGGACCAGAGCCGGGAAATAGCGTTCCCACAGGGCTTGGGCAGCTAGGGAATCACCCTGTCGGATTTCCTCGAACCAGTGCGTGACCGACCCGTCTGCTGACATGCCCCGAGCCTCCCGTCATCGACTGCGATCCCGCCGTCCACGGATGACACCGCGTCTGTGTGTCGCAGATGCCGTCCGCTGCCAGCACGCATTGAATCACGCAACCGTGTACTGCACGCGCTATTTTGCCATCCGCAACGGCTCTTTGCCAACAACAAACCGCGCGACATTCGTCGCCGCGCTCTGCAGACAACCGGCGTTAATTACCCTCTGGACACCGGCCCGTGGTGGGTGGGAGCGAGGCCCCGTGCAGGAGTTGCGACTGCTTAGGCGTTCGCAGCTCCTCGTTAACCGACGTCTACATTTTCATTTCGATCGAACAGATTCGCGACAGGTTAACGAATCATGGAGTTTTCGAGGTTAACAACGGTGGTCATGCCTTAGAACGGCACGGCACCAAGCCGCCAGCCCCGCGGCAGAAATGGACATCGCGAGATGGCATTTTTCACGGCGTTCTGATAGTGTGATGTTGTCGGTTAACACAGTGTTGGCCGACCGGAAACGTAGACAATGTGGCGAGAGCTTCGAAGGGGGTTTTGCCCAGGGAGCTGATTTTTATCGCGGAATTTCCGCCGACAACCGGGTTAACGCCCACGGCCGAGAGCGGGAGTTCCCGGCCGTGTTTTTTATCCCTTTACGGCAAGGGGATTTGCGACGAGCGGTTGGCCGGTTTGCCCTCTCTCTCCACTCGGCACGAGCGCGGGTAAAGCGAGATTCAGTCACTCACGTCGCCCGATCCCACAAAACTCTCGCGCTCTCTGTTTAACACGGCCATTCTGGTTAACAACCTGGTTCAGTTCGGACCCTGGATGGAACGCGGAATTGATTCCGCGTGCGTTGGCGACCGTTGGGCAGAGGTGGGGAGCGATCCGTGTGAGCGAGTCCGTGTATGGACAACCAGCAAACCATCGCCAAGCACATCGATGTAACACCCGGCACGTGTGGCGGCAAGCCGCGTATCGCCGGGACAAGGATTCGTGTCCAGGACATTGCTCTTTGGACCGAGCAAGGGCGTTCTCCGGACCAGATCATCACCGACTACCCACAGCTTACGCATGGTGATGTGTACGCGGCACTGACCTACTACCACGACAACCGGTTGCTAATTGAACGGCAGATCCGTGAAGCCGACGAGCTGGTCGAGAAGTTGATGGCTGGCGCTGGTCGCGCAGTGCCATACGACAAGGACGACGATGGAAATCAAGTATCATCTTGATGAGAGCGTCGCCAACGCTATCGCCAATGGGCGTGAACATCGTGGCATCGATGTCTCCATTTCTCTGGCTGCGGGTTTGATAGGCGGTTCTGATCTTCAACAACTCGGCTACGCATTGCAGCAAGGTCGCGTGCTTGTTACACACGATGATGATTTCCTGCTAATCCATGCTGACGGAGCGGAACATGCAGGAATTGTGTACGTACATCAGAAACGCCTGACCATTGGCCAAACGGTTCTTGCCTTGCTTGCACTTCATCGCCGCCAGAGCGCGGAGTCCATGGTTGGTCGCGTTGAGTTCCTCCAGTCCAACGCGGGTTAGAATCATGTTCCATCGCGGACATTTCACAACATGCACTCACGCCGCCCGGCGGTAGTGGTAGTGTTTGAGCAGCCCACCGAGGCGTTGTTCACAGACGATCTGGTCTTGGTCCGCCGGCGAACGCGTTTGCTGTTGGCGCCTGTGGGGTCACGGCCACGCGTGCCGGGAGTTTAGACCGGACAATTTGGTTCTCGACCTTCAGGTACCGAATCTGTGCGGCGAGCTCTTTCTGGGTGGAACCGGCAATCATGAGCAACAACTGGTGGGTTTGATTCTCCGTGAGCAGAAATGTATCTCCGGACCGACGCAGCGGCGAATCCACGCCATATCCTGTGTGCAGATGCAGTTGGGGGGTGAGGTAAAGGAAAACTTCAGCCCAGCCGCCGCTGGAGCGAATCGATCGATTGGCTGCAGAGTCGTAGGTTTGTCCAATCCCGCCGTTGTATTCTCCCAGTCCAGCACCTGTGAAAAATTCGCATTGAAATCCAATTGACTCCGTCAGGTTGATCGCGGAGTCGATTCCCAGGCCCCAGCAATCAGCGATTTGCCGAATCGCGCTCTGCGGATCTCGACGCCGCCAATTGTCGCGCGATGTTTTGCCACAGCGAATGGTATCGCGAACGGCTACCGTCAGGTCTGGCCTGCGTGGAAACGGATGCGGATCAGAAGTGCCTGAAAATCTACTTGGAGGTCATCCGACGGGCACAGGAACTAGGCGCTCTCTTGACCTGCCGATAATTTACATGTAAAGTGAATGGAGTAAGATAAGGAATCACGCGGAACATGGCAGCAGCACTACGCGAGGAACTGAAAAAACGCGGCTCCTTTGCCTCGGTGGAGCAGGAGGCGATGCTCGCCATCATGCGCACAAGCGACTTGCTGGAGAATCGGCTGGCAAGGCTGCTGCGAGAACATGGCCTGACGCTTTCGCAGTACAACGTGCTGCGGATTCTGCGGGGCGAAGGCAAGCCGCTGCCCTGCCTGGAAGTCGCGGAGCGGATGATTCAGGTGGCTCCGGCCATCACCCGCGTCGTAGATCACCTCCTGGCGCTGGACCTGGTCAGCAAGACGCAATCCAGCGCAGACCGGCGGATTTTCACGATTGAATTGAAGCCTGCGGCCATTCAACTGCTGGCGGACCTCGATCAACCGGTTCTGGACCTGCACGCGGCGCTGATGAACGGCGTGAAAAAGAGCGACCTCAAGTCTCTGATTCAGATCCTGGAGTCGGTCCGTGCGGCGGCAGACACGTGAGTTTTTTTATCCATTTGGTTTACATGTCAACTATTGTCGGCAAGGGAGAAATTCATGCACGTTTCCCGACGCACCACCCTGTCGGTCACCGCTGCCGGTTTGATCCACGTTGCCGCCAATCCGCTCTCCGTTCCGGGGCAGCAACCCGAGACGGCCGACTTCTTGATTCGACAGGCCGCCGAACGGGGGCACACCGATCTCGGCTGGCTGAAAAGCTATCACTCGTTTTCGTTCGCGGACTACTACGATCAGCGCCACATGGGATTTCGGTCGCTGCGAGTCATCAACGACGATCGCATCGTCGCAGGACATGGCTTCCCGACGCATCCGCACCGTGACATGGAGATCATTTCGTATGTGCTGGAAGGGGCATTACAGCATAAGGACAGCACGGGGCGCGGAGCCGTTATCACTCCCGACGACATTCAGATGATGTCCGCCGGTACGGGGATTACTCACAGCGAGTACAACCCATCAACCGATTTTCCCAACCACTTTCTGCAGATTTGGATTCAGCCGGCGATGCGAGGTACGCGTCCGCGGTACAGCGACCAGAAAGTGACGGCGGAACAAAAGCGAGAGCAATGGACGAAGATCGCCGGGCCGGAAGGTTCGAAAGCTGCCGTGGCGATCCGCCAGGACGCCTCGATCTTTGCGACGACTCTGCTGGCGGGCGAGAAGATCGACTTCACGGTTGAGAAGGCCCGTCACGCTTGGCTGCAGGTGGCGCGGGGATCTCTTCTGGTCAATGGAACTCGATTACGAAGCGGTGATGCCATTGCGACTAGCCGGGCAACTCAACTGCATGCGGAAGCCGCGGAACCGACTGACGCCTTGCTGTTCGACCTCGCTTGATTTCGTGAAACCTGAACTCGTGATTTGACCATGCTGAAACTTCCCGGAGAACTTTCATGGCCACACTGCTCTACATCGAATCCTCGCCTCGCAAAACGCGCTCGAAGTCCATTACTGCCGCTAAGGCCTTTCTGGAAGCCTACAAAACGTCTCACCCGAACGATCACATCGTCACCATCGACCTGTGGGAAAAGAAGCTGCCCGAATTCGACGGCTTCACGATCGATGCCAAGTACCAGGTTCTGCACGGCCAGGGGTTCAGCCCGGAACAGCATCAAGCATGGCAGGCAGTCGTCGACCTTTGCGAAGAGTTCAAGGCGGCCGACAAGTACGTCATCAGCCTCCCTATGTGGAATTTTGGCATTCCCTACAAGCTCAAGCACTACATCGACGTGATCGCCCAGCCCGGCCAGACGTTCCGCTACGATCCGGCCACGGGATACAGCGGACTAGTGACCGGCAAGCCGATCACCATCATCTACGCCCGAGGCGGCGATTATTCCAGCGACGAAACGAAGGGGATCGACTTTCAGAAGGGATATCTCGATTTTCTTCTGGGATTTATCGGCTTCAAAGATGTCCAGTCGATCCTGGTCGAGCCAACGCTGGCGGCTCCTGACGACGTTCGCAAGACGGAGGCCGACGCGATCTCACAAGCCCGGAAGTTGGCGGCGACGTTCTGACGCCCGCATTTCCCCAGCGAGTCATCACGGCATTCTTCGGACTTGAAGTCGCCAGGTGTGCAACTTCTTTATCAACGTGTTTCCAGAAACAACCAACCACAGGAGAACCGATTCATGGCAAACATTCTTTCCAATACCGATGGCGGCCTGATTACTGCCGCGAATTGTGCCATTGTCTTCATCGACCATCAACCGCAGATGTCGTTCGGCGTCGGCAGCGGCATCGACCGGCAGATGCTGATGAGCAACGTGCTGCTGCTGGCCAAGGGGGCGAAGGAATTCGGCGTGCCGACAATTCTGACGACCGTTGAAACGGAATCGTTCAGCGGACCGATGTGGCCACAGCTGCTGGATGTCTTTCCCGACCAGCAGCCGATCGAGCGGACCGGCATGAACTCGTGGGACACGCCCGCGTTCCGCGACGCCGTGGAGGCCACGGGCAAGAAGAACATCCTCATTTCGGGACTGTGGACGGAAGTCTGCATCACCTGGCCGACGCTCAATATGCTGAGCGAAGGCTACAACATCTACGTCGTCGAGGACGCCTGTGCCGGAACGTCGCCTGCGGCGCACGACGCGGCACTGTCCCGCATGGTTCAGGCCGGAGCGGTGCGGATGACGACTGTCGCCACGGTGCTCGAATTCCAACGCGACTGGGTCAACAAGACGCACTATAGCGCCTTGATGGACCTGTTCCGCGAACATGGAGGCGGCTACGGCGTGGGGATCGAATACGCCTACACGATGGTCCACAAGGCCCCTCCGGCCCGCAAGAACCTGAAGCCCTAATGGCTGCGAGTTTGTGACTTGGTGCTCGTGCTGCGTGAGCGCCCGGAACGGATGGCTGCGAGTATGGCATCCTGCGCTCTTTCGAAGATGAGGATGTCAGCCGCCGGTTTTGTGAGTCGGACCTATTCAAGAAGTGGCAGGAGCAGGTTGCCGACTCGGTTGTCGGTGACCCTGTTCGACGACGGATGCACGGACTGGAGACGTTCTTTCGTGATCCACAGCATGCTCCGCCGCCACGCTGGAAGATGGCCATTGTCACCTGGCTGGGAGTCTTTCCGAGCGTTGCGCTCTGGTCGTCCACGCTCCCGAAAGTTCTGACGGGTCTTCCATCACTCGTGGTCATGGCGATCGTCAATGTGTTTGTTGTCGTCACGCTCGCCTGGGTGGTGATGAAGCCAACCGAACGCGCGCGGCGGGGTGCGACGGAGACGGTGAGACGGGCGACCTTGTCGCAAACCGTTGCAAACGCTGGCCCTAGAACGCAGAAAGGCCGACGTCTCGCGATACCGGCCTTTCGTATTACCCGACGGTAGCCGGATTTCGCTACCGTGAAAACAAGTTGAGCGGTCGGAATTCGGGTTTTGACCACCGGGTTATGAGCTTCAGCGTCGGAAGCTCGAAGAGGGTTCCTTTCGATGGAGGGGGACCGAAAGGGTCTCGGAATCGGCAACTGGTTTGTGGACAACATCTTACGCCGAGAGAAAAAGAGAGCATCGTTTCGAAGAGGGTTCCTTTCGGGGAGAGGATCGGCGTGCTCCCACGCGTGGTACAATTCCCGTGAGGCGGCTGGCAGGAGGATCGTATTCTGCGCTGAGCATCACAACGGCCGGCGCAAGAGAAGCAAGCACATGAGGCGAGTCAGAGACCTCACGAGCGTGCGGCCGCCTCTCCCGCAAGTCTCGCGTGGGCTACTATTCGGGATTACGTCTCTCTGGAATCATCATGACGAGAAATGGCGATAGTCGAGTTAGCAGGGTTGTTCGCTGATACGCACTTGCGGATGTCGAACCCAAAACGGAAACATGCACCATCATACCAGCAGCAACGGTTGCGGCCGGCTCTTTTTGCAGCATAAAGTGATTTGTCGACCATTCGCAGCAATGATGACTCGTCGTCATCGGGATGCGCCTCCGCCAACCCCATACTGGTGGTGACCCGCAACACTTCGCGTTCAATACCCCATTCGGCATGGGCAACCGTCTGTCGCAGGCACTCCGCAACCTTGCAGGCTTCGGTGACGGGCGTCCTCGGAAGGATCACACCAAATTCCTCTCCGCCATACCGTGCGGCCAGATCCGTTTCACGCAGTGTATTGCGCAGCACTCCCGAAATACGCCGCAACACCTCGTCCCCCAGATCGTGTCCGTAGCGGTCGTTCACGGCCTTGAAATGATCGAGGTCCAGGAGCATGACGCAGCAACCAGCGCCACGGCGGCGAATCTCCTGGAGGCGTCTGGTAAGCTCCAGGTCGAAAGCTCGGCGATTGCCGATGCCCGTCAGGGCATCGGTTAAGGCCTCGGTCTGCGCGTGTCGCAACTGCTGCTGCCGTGCAATGGAATGACGTATCACTCGGGCAAGAAGATGGCCAATGACATGCTCCTTCGACAGATATTCTTCGAGCGCCAAGGCGGATCGCCTCGACGGCCAAATCGTCATTTTCTTTGCCGGTGAGGACAACCAGTGGCAGCTCCGGAGCGGTCGTCTTCAATTGCCTGATGGCGTTGGGTCCGACGCTGTCGGGCAAGGCGAGGTCCAGCAGTGCGACGTCGAATTGCCGCTGGTGAACGAGGGCAATTGCGTCGCGTAGGGCGCCGACGTGTTCAACGGAGAATTCACCGTCGGGTGTGCTTTCCAAGAGCAGCCGGATGAATTCGGCATCCATTGGAACACCCTCCACCAGCAGAACGGAGATCGTGCGCATCATGGGGCAGACTCCTCGACAGGTACGATGCAGCGGCTGCCCCACAGCGCAGTGATTCGGCTGGCGAACCACTATCATTCTCAACCTGCGACAGACTTCGCGGCAGGCAATGCAAACGGCAGAACAATCTCAGTCGGCTAATCCCACAGAGCTAGGCAGGAACCGCACAAACGTCATCACCCGCAGCGGAATGACCTCAGCTGTGCCGGACGTCACGATGGGTGTGAACTCACATACCTGGGCTGCACGACACTTTGAACATAAGACACTGGGCGGGGGGCCGCTGGAGCGATGACCCTCAAAAAGACTGCACGTCCCCGCCGTCTGCTGCAGCGTCTGGTTCGACGTCGGCTCCTCGCTCGACGCCCAGATTCTCTCGAATCGAAACATCGCTGCATTTCGGGTCCACGACGATCCTTCGCCCGCGTCCAGTTATTACGTTGTCCCGCACGACGATGCCGCTGCCATTGGGGGCGAAGGTGATGGCCGGACCGCACTCCGGGCCGGTCGCGAAGATATTCCCAACGACCACCACGGACCCATACTTCCCCTCCGGCTTGTGCAAGGTGAAATACAACTCTGGGTAGGACTCGTAGTCACCCGTGACGAACGTCTTGCGACCCCGTTTCGGGTCGCGTTCGCACTTTGTGGTGTTGTTCTGGAACACGTTGCCCGACAGTACAAAGTTGGTCGGCTGATTGATCCAGCTGCCCCGACCGCCATTCCGGAAAGAGTTCCCGGTGATGGTAACGTCGGCACAGGACTTCTCCACGCTCATCACCCGCGAACCGTTGGTGCCATCGACCGTATTGCCGGTGACTGTCGCGTTCCTGCAGTACTCGGCCAAGAAAAAGCCCCCATCCGGGAGCCGAGAATGTGGTTGCCGGTGAACACGATGTTCTGGCACTTCTGGATGTGCATCGTGTCCCCGCGAGCGCTGAGCTTGCACCCGCTGACGCGCACGTCCTTGCAGGCGACGAGGTCGAACGCCCCCTTGCCGGGGCCGCTGCCCAGAGGCTCGTACAACGCCAGGAAGGCGCGGAAGTGATCGTGGATGAGCTTCGCCTTCGACCCGAAACTACCGTTGAAAACGATCGGCTTGCCACCCGGCGATTCGGAAACTTTGATGTACTGCTTCTCGCTCTCAATGATGAAGTACTGCTTGCCTCGAACGATGTTCTCCGGCAGCGTGTCGCCGAAGAACACGAGCGCGTCGTTCGGGCCAGACGTCTTTGCGACCGGGAGCGGGTGGGTCCCGTTGTCGAACCTCACCCTGTCGTCTCGGTCGTCGCCCTGCAGCCCTGAGTGGATCAACGTCTGAGGAAAGTACTTGGACGCCAACGCCCGTTCGCTGTCGGTGTATTCCTCGGGCCAGACGGCGATCTGCCACAGGTAGCCGTAGTCCCACATGAACTTGCCGGAGTTGAGCAGGGTGCAATTCTCCAGCGTTACATCCGTGGCGTAGTTGGCGACTTCACTTTCCGAGCCGGGCTCGCTGACCCCTAGTACGGTTACGACGGCCCCAGCCACGCCGTCCGATTTGATGTCGCGAAAGCGGAGCCCTTTGGACTTGCCCTTGGCAGAAGTGGTCAACAGGAGCGCACGAGTGTTCGCGTTAGGCTCCCAAGAGTTTGATTCCGCGTTTGGGTCAAAACACCGGCCACGAAACTTACCCCCGCACCACGAAAAATCGCAGACATCCTCGCCGACGAACAACACGACTCGGGCCTGATCGCCGAGCCTTTCTGGCAGCAGAAAGATGGCGCCGTTCGCGGTGATGTGGCTGTTGCTGACCAACTTGATCGGTTCGTTTCCGGAGAGGGCGTACGTTCCAGGCGGAATCGTCACCTGACCGCCACCCGCCACCTCGACATCCGAGAACAGCTTGGCGAATGCAGCCGTTGCGTCAGCCTCTCCATCCGCGGGCGGATGGTATGAGGCGAGGGTGAAGCCCTTTGCTGATTGAGCGGGAGCTACGGACGCCCACGGCCCGACGACAACGGCGTACAGACATACGGCTACGAAAAGGGCTCGCACCAAGAGATGTCCTCCACCGAACTTCGTTTGTTGGCGACCGGCCATCGGCCCCTACAAGCTACTGCAGGAAATCGGCCAGGGCGGCATGGGTGTCGTCTACCTGGCCGAACAAAAAGAGCCGGTCGCACGCCGCGTGGCTCTCAAGATCATCAAGCCGGGGATGGACTCGCAGCAGGTGATCGCCCGGTTTGAAGCCGAACGCCAAGCCCTCGCCCTGATGGACCACCCCAACATTGCCAAGGTGCTCGACGCGGGCACGACCGACAGTGGCCGTCCGTACTTCGTTATGGAATTAGTGAACGGCATCCCCGTCACGGAATTCTGTGATCGGCACCATCTGACGGCCCGAGAACGGCTGGAACTCTTCATTCCCATTTGCCAAGCCGTGCAGCATGCACATCAGCGCAACATTGCCCTTCCCGCGTCGCCCGACAAACCGTTTCCGATCGCGGAAACTGAGGGCCTTGGATTCCTGGCAGGTTACATCATGGGATGGCGACAGAAAGATCATGGCGACATGGTCTTCCATAACAGCGGCACTCGACTGCTGATTGACGGCCAGACGGATCCGCACGTGATCTGCGGATGCAACGTGGAAGACGATTTCGGGTTCTCGTGGGGATTCAACCAGTATCAAACCCGCTGGAGCGGCTGCCCCTACGCTGTACATCAGCTCGACAGCAGATATGGATGGCTGAGGCTAGAGCACATTGTCCAGCATCGGCCGCCCTATCCGCTGACAGAACACTCTTACTTCGTTCGAACAACACTGCACAATCAGCACTCGTTTTCGAGCGGATATACGACCAGAAGACGGTCCGTAACAGCTTACAGGGGCCGCTTCATGTACTGGACGACCTCACCGTAGTCACCGCCTTCGATCGCTTCGGTCGTCGTGTGAGTGATGTCCTCCAATTGCCCAAGCTTGCTGGTCCACTTTCCGTCCGGCAGTTGCCGCGCCGCATGCGTGTACATCATCGCGGAACCATAGAGGGCAAGCTTTCCGAAGCCTTCTTCCTGTCCGCCGTCCTCGCACTCTTTGTAGCCAAGGGACCGAAACGCCTCAACGACGTTGCCGATCCCATGATCTTCACGAGAAGAGTCAATCGGCCAGAACACGCCGGGCTGCCACCAACGTTCTGTGTTACAAGCTGCCCACGCGATGCAGTTGTACCGGACCGTTCGCGGGCTGGTTATCTCGTGATTCTCGCCGGTCAAGTTGGGGAACAAATCCGTCAGATTCATTTCGCCAGCAGGCCTTTATCACGCCCCCATTGGACCCACACACGCGCTGACGCCTCGACGTCACCGGCGTCGCTCTCGGAAACCGGGTTCTCGTCCGTAATGGCCTCCAGCGCCCAGAACCAATGATCCGGCTCCGTTTCCAGTTCTGACAGGATCAGAGGAACGACGGCGGGCCCCATGCCTATGATTTTCTGATAGGAGAACACCAGCGAGATTTGCGCCGTATTGGACAAGTGCCGTGTCTTCGATTTCCAGTCGTTACTAAGCTCATGAAATCGCTCGTGGATGGACTCGGCCACCTGTGTGGAAGACATTTTCTCGGACCTCCATGATTGCTTGACTTCTCCGCCCTACCGTGCAGGCAGCGGCACGATTCCGTTGGACACTGTGAACAAAGGCCATTGGCAGCCGAAGAAGTTTTAGGTTACACGAGTCTCAGAACTCCAGGAATACCAGCTTTGCAGTGGCAAAGCGTGCTAGCAGCTGGATTCTGCGGCCTTAGGTAGCAGCTGCAACAGCGGGTTACCTGCCTGGCCTGTCGGAGGAAAGGGACAGGCATCATACGTGGAAAAGGCAGGCGGTGTCTGTTGTGGTCCGTCACAAAGGGGCCATCGCGCCAGCCTTGCCACCTTCCTTCCCGGGCCTATGGCGGGCAGGACAATGTAGGAAGCCTGGGAAAACAGTGACCCCACCCTGTCGGCGAGCCCCTATAGCTCGCGCGCGTCGGTCACATTGCCCTGTGTCTGCTCTCGGTGCGGGTACCGGTCATCCCGGAAACGCGTCGCACGCCGCTTCGCTTGCGCGCACAGGTCACATCCACCTGAGCACCTTCGCGCGGGAGCGGCCGACCAGTCGCGTCATCATTCTGACCACAACCCGCCAGACCCTACACTCAGTCGTCCTTGGCGTGAGTTCGCGAGTTGGCTCGACGCACCGATGCTCCATAGACGCGGCGATCGCGACTGATCCAAGAACCTTCCGTTGCTGGCACCGGGCGAAGTGATGACGCCGGGCAAGAATCAGAAGCGCTACCTTGCTGGCGCTTTGAACGCCAAAACCGGCCAGCTGAATTGGGTGGAATGGAACAAGAAGGACAGTGATCTCTTCATCCTTCAGCTCTGGCAGTTAGCGAAACGCGACTATCCGGATGCCAAATGCATCCACATCATCCTCGACAACTTCTGCATTCACGACAGCCAACGCACGAAACTTGCCCTGGCGGCGCTGGAGAACCGAGTGACTCTGCACTTCCTACCGCCATATTGTCCAGACCACAACCGCATCGAACGTGTCTGGAAAGATCTTCATGACAACGTCACTCGCAACCATCGATGTCGCACCATGGACGAACTAATGCAGGAAGTACGTGCGTACCTTGAGATACGAAAGAACGCCATGCGGCATGAATACGCAAAGAAGGCCGCAGCCTAAAGTTCCATCACCGTTTGATTATTCCCGCGATCAGGCATCCCGATTTAGTGAACCGGCCCTCAAAAGCGACTAGCGTGCGGTGTAGATCGTTTTTCCCTCCTTGATGGTTTCCAGCACTTTTAAGTCTTCCAGCTCCCAGATGGGGACACTACGTGGGTTCTTGTCGAGCACCACGAAGTCGGCCAATTTGCCGACTTCGATTGAGCCGCGGTTGGCCTCCTCGTAGTGGTGGTAGGCGGTCCAAATTGTGAGCGACTTTAGCGCCGCGTCAACATCGATGCACTGGCCGGCGCCGAGAATGTCCCCGCTGCGAGTGCGGCGGGTGACCACCGACGCCAGGATACGGATGGCGTTCGGTAGAGCGACCGGTGCGTCGTGGTGCTGGGAAAAAATCATTCCCCGACGGAGCGCCGAGCGAGCTGGGCTGATTCGCTCTGCCCGCTCCGCCCCGAGCACCGAATCGCGGTGCCAGTCGCCCCAGTAGAAGCAGTGCATGCCGAACATCGACGGGATGACGCCGTATTGCTTCATCGAATCCAGTTGATCTTCGCGGACGGTCTGGCAGTGGATCATCACATCGCGGCGGTCCTTGCCGGGGCCGAACTTCGCGCGAGCGTCCTTGATCGCGCCGAGCATCATGTCACTGGCGGCGTCGCCGTTGCAGTGGGCGAGGAACTGCCACCCCTTCTCGTAGCACAAGGCGATCTTGCGACTCGCGTCTTCGACGGGCATTGCCGGATACCCGCGGAAGCTGGCCGGCTGGCCGTGCGGCGGGACGAAGTACGGCTGCGTCAGGAACGCCGTCTTGCCCTGCGGCGAACCATCCAGGCTGATCTTCACCCCGGCGATGCGGTACCCACCCTTCAGGTTTCTGGAGTACCACGGGGTGTCCAGCCCGAAGGGCTTTTCGCTGAAGGAGATGTCCGGGTAGCTGAGCACGTCGATGAGCAACTTCTCCTTCTCGGCCAGCCGCATCCAGCACCTGTCGATGAGTTCGATGGACCGCCCCTCCTCGGCCATGGTATACCCGTTGGCGGCGTACATTTTCATCCCGGCTTGAGCCAGGCCATCCAGCTCGGCCTCGCCCATCTTGGGCATCACTTTCATCAGCGCGGTGAGGTGGATCGTCTCTTCGAGCACGCCGTCCGGCGTCTTGCCGTCCTTCTCGCGGCGGATCACCCCGCCGGTCGGGTTCTTGCTCTCGGCGGTAATGCCGGCGATTTCCAGGGCCTTCGTGTTGCACGCCCCCAGGTGGCCGGACTGGTGGATGCAGTACACCGGCAGGTCTTTCGACACCTCGTCCAGGTCGTGCCGGGTGGGGTGCCGCTGCTCCTTCAGTTGGGCGTCATCGTACCCGAAGCCGAGGATGATCTTGAACTTCTTGGACGTGTCCGTGGCCGCCCACTTCTTCAACTCGGCTCAGCAGGCTCGGAATGTCCTTGACCGCGTGGTCGGGCGGGGGTAGCAGGTTGGCCGAGACCGCTTGAAGGCCGCAGTTGAAGACGTGCCCGTGGCCGTCCACGAAGCCTGGCAGCAGCGTCTTGCCGCCGAGGTCGATCAGCTTGGTGTTGTCGCCCTTCAGTTTCAGCACGTCGGCTTTCTTGCCGACGGCGATAATCTTGCCGTCCTTGATCGCCACCGCCTCGGCGGTCGGGTTCTTGTCGTCGATGGTGACGACGTCGCCGCCATAGTAAATCACGTCCGCAGGGGCTTGAGCCGTGGCATTCGCGTTCAAGAAGGTCAGAATGATGATCGCAATGGCAACCAACGGCAGCCTCATGGTCTACTCCTTCAACTGGTGATGTTGATGTGCGGCAGATTCGTGCAGTCTTTGACCGACCACCATTTGTTTGCGGAAAATTGTAAGAATTTTTCTTGGGAGGGCAATGACAGCAGATGCAGTCCCTTCCTTGCGAGCGGAAGGGGCTGATGCGGTCGCCAACAAATGGGGTGCCGGATATGGGGGAGGCACAGCAAAAACGTGGGCCAGCCGAGAGGAGTCGCTCGTCGCTGGAACAAAAACCAGGATGCGAAGGTGCCGGAAACTCCTGAGCGGCGAGCGGCGCAAGGCGGTGAGAATGGCAAAAGGCCGAAAGTCCCGGCAAGATGCCGCCAGTGCCGAAAGTTGCGAGATATCAGCGGCCAACAGAATACCGCATCAGAACTTCCACTGAAATTCCGAGTAGAAGATCACCCCTTCTGCATCCAGCAAGGGATCGCGGTAGTTGGTCTTTCGGAAATCAACCTGGTTGCTGATTTGAATGTTTTTGGTCCAGTTCCAGACCAGGTTGGTGTACAGGGTTTGATTCTCCGTGAGCAGAAATGTATCTCCGGACCGACGCAGCGGCGAATCCACGCCATATCCTGTGTGCAGATGCAGTTGGGGGGTGAGGTAAAGGAAAACTTCAGCCCAGCCGCCGCTGGAGCGAATCGATCGATTGGCTGCAGAGTCGTAGGTTTGTCCAATCCCGCCGTTGTATTCTCCCAGTCCAGCACCTGTGAAAAATTCGCATTGAAATCCAAATGACTCGCTCTTCAACTCTCCATAAGCGTTGTAAGGCAAGAATCCGTAGCTGTCCCCGGTCAGTGAGTCGTTGGCGATAAAGGCGAGAAACGTGGCCGAGGGAGTGAATGCTCCAGCCTGTGGACCGCTAAACAAAGCGCCAAGATTGGATTGGCGGGCATGGATATCAAATGTATTGGTATTCAAACCGAAGGGGGATTCAGGCAGCAGGAACAAGGGTAATCCGGGCGCATAGGGACGGTCGGTACTAAAGACCGTCAGCGCGGAGAATGAACCGAAGAGTTTTAGCTGGCTGGTCCCATTCAGCATCGAGACCGTGATTCCTTCGCCCGGTTCATACGCGGACGGCTGCGCCACGGTAAAATCCAACACAGCAGGTGGGCCGGATTCTGAGGCAGTTATCAAGCGAGAACTTTGGCATCAACGCTATGGAGCAGCGTACGCTTTTTCTTGACTTCTCCGCCAACTCGAATCTCCGCCCGATAGGTAAACAATAGAGGCCGCGCTCGGCCACGAACCTGCCCCAGCCATCGCAGCGATCGGTGGCGTTCTGTTGCGAAGAAAAGTCCATGACCAACTGCGCTGAAACTGCGAGCCGACCCGACGAGCAGCGACTCGTCGACGTTGCATCGATCCTTGCTGCCGGGATTTTGCGGCTGCGGGAACGCCAATCTTTGCCAATTTCTGCCAACGACACGAATCCTGGAGATTCCTCTCCCCAACGCCTTGAGCTTTCCGGCGAAACCGTGCTCAGTGTGGTCCACGGCGGTTAACACCGTGCTGGCCGACGGAAAACGTGGACAATTTGGTGAGAGCTTCGAAGGGCGTTTAGCCGACGGAGCTGATTTTTGTCGCGGAATTTCCGCCGACAATCCAGTGAACGCCCAGGGCCGCGAGCGAGAGCTCCCGGCCGCGTTCGTTTATCCCCATATCCCAAAGGGATTTGCGACGAGCCGTTGGCCGGTTTGCCCCTCTCTCTCCACTCGGCGCAAGCGCGGGTAAGGCGTGTTTCAACCACTCCTGTCGCCCGATCCCCCAGAAACGCTCGCGCTCTCTGGTTCACAGACCCCTTTGGGTTAACAACCTGGTTCGGTTCGGACCCCGAAAGTAACCCTTCGCGAACTGGCCTGTTTGCATGATTCCCCAGCGGCCGACGAAGCCAGGCTGTCCCGTCCACGTCCTCCGGGGGCCCACAAGGCTTCGCCCAACGTGAGGCCGTCGGGTCCCGGGATGGATGCGTTTGCGGCGCGGATTACCAGGTTCGTGTCCTCAGTAGGCGTACCGACGCACGGTTTCGCGCGTCATCCTCGTTGACGCGTTAATCGAGTAGAATGGCCGCAGTGGTTTGCCTTATTGCCGCGAGATGGGTACCGGCGGTCTCGAGCCGTCGGTATTTCCCCAGGGAATCGTCAACAGCATGCCCCGAGATCAGCCGCTTCCTGGGGATCATCATACGAATGTACTACCGGGATCATCTGCCGGCACACTTCCATGCGGAGTACGGAGAACATGAAATCACGGTGGAAATCGAAAGCGGAATTGTGCAGGGCCGGTTTCCGCGACGTGCTTTGGCCGCCGTGCTTGATTGGTATGGACTTCATCAGGCCGAATTGGATCGTAATTGGGAACTCGTCTTAGCGCAACAACCGCTGAATCCTATCGAGCCATTGGAGTAGAGACATGTTCCTCCACGTAACACAGGCCGTGCATGTTGCGGACCATCGCGTGAAAGTGTCGTTTAGCGACGGGACCACGGCGGAACTGGACTTGTCCGGTTCTTTGGACGGACCGATCTTCGAACCGCTCCGGGAACTCGAGTATTTCCGGCAGTTTTCGGTCGTCGGACACACTCTGACATGGCCGAATGGCGCCGATTTTGCGCCCGAGTATCTGTATTCGCTGGCAAGGCCCCGGCACGAACATAACGGAGGTGTGATCTCACAGAGTGCACTCACGCCGCCCGGCGATAGTGGTAGTGCTTGAGCAGACCAGTCCTTAACAACCCGGTTGCTCTCGGACCCCGGGAGCAACCCAGCGATAATCGGCGAAGAGCTGAGCAATCTGCGAGGATTCCTGTGGCGCAAGCCTTGTACCACCTGATGTTGGTTCAAGCTAGAATTATCAGGACAAAAGATGGAGAACCAATTCAATGGAGGCATCGATAGACGCAGGCCTGCCGAGCTAGACTGTTGAGATATCACAATCCCCCTGTTTCAGTTCATGTTCGGCATGTCGAAATCTGAAGAAAGAGAGATACTATGTTCTTGACGCATCGCCGGTTGTTCATCACCGTCCAGATACTTGCTGTCGGACTGACAGCAAGTATCGCCGACAGCGCTTCGGCGCAGCAAAAGAAGCCCAACATCCTCGTCATCTGGGGTGACGATATTGGGACATGGAACATCAGCCATAACAGTCGCGGTATGATGGGCTACAAGACGCCCAATATCGACCGCATTGCCAGGGAAGGGGTGTCCTTTACGGATTATTACGGACAGCAGTCGTGCACTGCCGGTCGAGCTGCTTTCATCAGCGGCAGTGTTCCTGTGCGCTCGGGCATGACCAAGGTCGGCTTGCCTGGCGCGAAGGAAGGCTGGCAAAAGACTGACTGCACCATGGCCACTGTGCTCAAGAGCCAGGGCTACGCCACCGGCCAGTTCGGGAAGAACCACCAGGGTGACCGCGACGAGCATCTGCCCACGATGCACGGCTTCGATGAATTCCTTGGCAACCTCTACCACTTGAATGCCGAGGAGGAGCCGGAGAATGAGGACTACCCGACCGACATGAAGATGGCCAACGGCAAGACCTTCATCGAGCAGTTCGGCCCGCGTGGTGTGCTGCATTGCAAGGCTGACGGCAAGGGCGGTCAGACCATCAAAAACACCGGCCTGCTGACCAAAAAGCGCATGGAGACCATTGACGAGGAAACTCTCGCCGCCGCGAAGGATTTCATCAAACGCCAACACGCGGCCGGGCAGCCGTTCTTCTGCTGGTGGAACGGCACCCGCATGCACTTCCGCACCCACGTCAAGGCTGAAAACCGCCACAAGGGGAATGACGAATACACCGATGGCATGCTCGAACATGACGGCCATGTCGGAGAACTGCTCAAGCTGATCGATGAACTCGGCCTGACCGACAACACCATCGTCCAGTACTCCACCGACAACGGCCCGCACTACAACACCTGGCCGGACGCCGGCACCATGCCGTTCCGCAGCGAGAAGAACTCGAACTGGGAGGGCGCCTATCGCGTGCCGTGCTTTGTCCGTTGGCCCGGCCATTTCCCTGCCGGAGAGACCCTCAATGGCATTGTGGCTCATGAAGACTGGTTGCCGACCTTCGCCGCCGCTGCCGGTGCACCCGACATCAAGGAAAAGCTTCTGGCAGGCGTGGAACTTAACGGTCGGCGCTACAGGAACCACATTGACGGCTACAACATGCTCGACTATCTCAGCGGCAAGACGAAAGACTCGCCGCGACACGAGTTCATGTACGTCAACGATGACGGCCAGATCGTCGCCATGCGTTACGACGCCTGGAAGGCCGTTTTCCTTGAGAATCGTGGCCAGGCGTTTGGCGTTTGGCGTGAGCCGTTTACCGAGCTGCGTGTGCCGCTGCTCTTCAACCTGCACCGCGATCCCTTCGAGCACACCAACACAACTCGAATACGTATAACGATTGGTTCCTCGATCGTGTATTCGTGCTCGCGCCGATGCAGCAACTGGCGGCGAAGTTCCTGATGACGATGAAGGAGTATCCGCCCAGTCAGACACCGGGTTCCTTCAACCTCGAAAAGGTCCAGAAGCAGATCGAGGCCTCGCTGGGCGGCAAGTAACGCCCCGCATTCACTGGGCCGCCGTCTGCAAATGGCGGCGGCCCTTTTTCTTTCAAATCACCCGCTCCCGCGCCGGTCGCCATGAGAACACATCTCGCAGCCATCGCATTCGTTGCCGTTGCCTTTCTGTCACCGGCCGGCTTTGCCGCCGACAAGCCCAACATCGTCTTCATACTGACCGACAATCTCGGCTACGGCGAAATCGGGTGTTACGGCGGCGGCATCACTCGCGGTGCGGCGACGCCGCGCATCGACTCTCTCGCCAAGGAAGGACTCCGGCTCCTGAACATGAACATGGAGACGCAATGCACGCCCAGCCGCTCCAGCCTCATGACCGGGCGAATGTCGAGCAGCGCCGGCTGATCGACGCGGAAATCACCAAACGCTCGGTCACCTTTATTGAGAAGCAAGCCACGTCGGGAAAGCCGTTCTTTGCCTACGTAGCGCTCACCCAGCCTCACTTGCCGACCGAGCCGAATCCGACCTTCAAAGGCAAGACCGGCAATGGCGACTGGGCGGAGATGGGCACACCTGACCCTTTTGCTCCCCCGAAGTGAACGGCTAATTGAGCCGAGAGACAGCACCACCATGAAAACCAACCCGCGAATCCTTTTCGCCGCCGCGATTGTTGGCGCTGTGGCTTTCACATCCACCGTCACACACGCCGCCGACCCGCTCCCATCGTGGAACGATACCGGACCGAAACAGGCCATCGTTGCCTTCGTCGAGAACGTAACCGGGGAAGGCTCGCCGGAGTTCGTGCCGCCGGCCGAACGCATCGCCGTCTTCGATAACGACGGCTGTCTCTGGGCCGAGCAGCCGATGTATTTTCAGGCGATCTTCATCTTCGATCGCATCAAGGCACTTGCGCCGCAGCACCCGGAGTGGAAGGAGAAGGAGCCGTTCGCCTCCGTGCTCAAGGGCGACGTGAAGGCCGCGCTGGCCGGCGGTGAGAAATCGCTGCTGGAAATGGCGATGGCCACTCACGCGGGCATGACCACCGAGGAGTTCGAGAAGATCGTGAACGACTGGATCACCACGGCGACGCATCCTAAGACAGGGAAACGGTACACGGAGATGGTCTATCAACCCATGCTCGAAGTCCTGACGTATTTGCGCGCCAGAGGCTTCAAGACCTTCATCGTCTCCGGCGGCGGCATCGAGTTCATGCGGCCGTGGGCGGAGCGCGTCTATGGCGTCCCGCCAGAGCAGGTCATCGGCAGCAGCATCAAGACGCAGTTTGAAATGCGCGACGGCCAGCCCGTCATCGTGCGACTGCCGGAGCTGAATTTCATCGATGACAAGGCCGGCAAACCCGTCGGCATTCAACAACACATCGGCCGCCGCCCGGTGATAGCCGTTGGCAATTCCGACGGCGACTTCGAAATGCTCGAATGGACGACCAGCGGCAATGGTCCGCGTTTCGGCCTCATCGTTCATCACACCGACGCCGACCGTGAATGGGCCTACGACCGCGAGTCGCACATCGGTCGCCTCGCGCACGGCCTCGACGAAGGTCCGAACCGCGGTTGGACGATCGTGAGCATGAAGGACGATTGGAAGACGATCTTCCCAGCAAAGTGATTCTATCAAGTCTCACTCCACCCACTGCACGTTGCCAATGTGTTACGGCGATCCGGATTGCAGGAATGAAATTGCGCATCTTCAGCACCCACCAGCCGCCCTTCGCCTTCACCGGCATAATCGAGAAGGCGGTGCGTTCGCCCAGGAGGCGAAAGCCCAGGAGGCTCCCGCGGGCGTCAGGCTTCTTGCTCGACGCCGGATGCCGATTGTATCAGTTGTCGCGGTTGTAACGATTTGATCGGTCGGACCAAAGACAACCTTTGCGATGGCCGATACCTGGTTTGAGTTGTCTGCCGATGCCGGCACTGCTGCATTATCATCCGAATGGAGTCGATGGGTGCTCGCGACAGTATTATCTCCTCGAGTCAGTCGACTATCCCTTATTTGTCTCGTGTTCTGTTGCGCGTCCACGGCCCAGGCGCAGGAATGGACTCCGGTGCCGGATGCTCCAGCCGTGATCGAACCCGTACGGGAAGGGTTGTTGTCCTGGCGCAGTCACGCAGCGGCGTAGCCGCTTTTCGAATGTAGCCCGGGGTAAGCCGCGCTTCGCGGCGCACGCCGGGTACGAGCAGGTACAGAAAAATGGAGTATTCCACACGTCTCGTCAGGTGTCGGCAACTTTCTCCGCATCGTCCATTCTGCAGCATCGCCGCGATGGCCGTCCTGCTGATGGGATTTCATGCATCTTCAGCGCCGGCTCAGGGCCGTCAATCACACGACTGTCGTGCCGTGGAACCCGAACGCGCAGGATTGAGTGAGCTGGAACGGGTGCGACAGTCCCGCGCTCGAGAGACTGTTGCCGCCTACGATGCCTGCCGGTTCTCCTTTCTTTCGAAAGACTACTTCGCTCGATTCACTCGTGACCCGGCCGTGGTGCCGAATGACGGTGAGGTTCTGTTGTCGGCGGACTGGAAGATTGCGATTCCCGAGGACGCTCAGCCGCTCACCCGGATCATGGCCGAGCATCTGGCGGAGTTTCTTGCTGGGCGGATGAAAATCGATCTGGCGATCGAACCGCTGCCACGGGATCGGCTGATGCAGAGCAGGGACTGCAGCGTGGTTCTTTCGGATTCCGGTGGCGGTGACGCAGGGGTGGAAGAGAGTTTCACGCTGACGGTCGAACAGCAGCGCGTCGTCGTACTTGGGCGAGATGTGGCCGGCCTTCGCGACGGGGTGGTGAAGCTGGTCGACCTGATGGGAGCTCGTCAAGGGCCGATCTTGCCACGCGGCGAGCGTGTGTATCGACCGCGCGTAGCTGTGCGTCTGGGAGTCGTTCCGTGGTTGGGCTCGTACCGAGAACTGGTCTTCATGGGGCATAATGCCGTCTTGGTGAATACGTATTACGAGGGCGAAGAGAGTCTGTTTGCCCTGTCGACCTCGAACGCCATTCCCGAGCTCAATATGCTACGGCGTCCCGAGGTGCTGGCTCGACTGATCCGGACCGCGCACGAGGCACGGCGCTATGGTGTGCGGGTTTATTGCCAGCTGAATACAAGACAGAAGTTTCCGCAGGACGCCCCTGTCCTCGCCGCACATCCGGAAATCCGTGGGGCGCTGACTTGGAACGCGGACGGCGAATACATTCTGTGCACCGAACACCCACTGGTGCAACGCTACTTGAAGGAGACTGTGGAAGAGTTGTTTCGAGCTGCCGCGCTGGATGGCGTGCTGCTGATCAATGGGGGTGAAAGCTTCTATCACTGTTTCATGCGTTCTTATGGCACGGCCAAAGGTCACACCAATTGTCGGCGGTGCGAACCGCTGGGGGCGGAAACCGTGGTGGCAAACCTCTCTAACAATCTTGTGGCTGCTGCCCGCAGGGTGAATCCATCGGCAGAGGTCATTGCCTGGCCGTATTCCGCTGAGCATGTTTGGTCGGCGGATCGGTACCAGATCGGCGTGATCGACAAGCTGCAGCCCGGGGCGGGCATCCTGACCGAAGTGGAAAAGGATGAGACCGTGGCCAAGCCCGAGGGGGTCGTCAAGTACATCGCGGACTACAGCATCGATCTGATCGGGCCCGGTGCGCGGGCCAGACGCCAGGTGGAGGCGTGCAAGGCGGCCGGAGTTCCGATCCACATCAAGAGCGAACCTGAACTGGGATTCGAAGCTCCCCGCCTTCCGTTCATCCCTTGCCTGGACCGCTGGGCCGCACGCGCCGAGGCCCTGGTGAGTTGTGCGCCGCGGGCGCTTGGGTGTTCCCCTATTTTCGCCCCAACTACGGCAGCGGCGCAGCGGAAGTCTTCAAGCATTCGTGGTGGGAACCGACTGAGCCGACCGAGCAGGTTCTGGGCAATCTAGCCAATCGCGCGAGCCGGAAGTGAGGCCGGACCGCACCTGCGGGCTGCCTGGAAGTACGCCTCGGAGGCCGTTGAGTGGTCGCCTGAACAGCCGGCGTACTACACCGGACCGTACTACCTCGGGCCAGCCCATCCGATGTGTGTGTCGCCCGCCGAGAAACTGCCCGACGTGTTCTACGGTCAATTCCTGTTCATGGCCGAAGCCACGGACGCGGAAGGACTGAAGCTGCACCCCATTTTCGTCACGTCACCTTCGGGCAACGTACCGGTGTTTGGCAGGTTCTACCGGAAGATGGCCGAACGTCTTGCGCGAGCGGTCGAGGAACTGGCGGTGGCGGAGCCGCTTGTGCCGAAACAGTACCAACGGACCTTCGCTGCTGAGAGTTCGCCAGTGCGCTGGTTCTGTCACACCGCCCGGACGCAGGCGAATTTCTACGAGTCATGCCAGTTGCGTGACGCGTTGCACGCATTCGCTGAGCGGCGCGAACAGGCAGAGACGCCCCAGGACGACGCTGGCCTTGAGGAGTGTCGAGTCATGTTTGACCGTTGGCGCACAGTGCTGCTGGACGAAAAGGCGAATACGCAAGAAGCTCTGCCTCTTGCGGAAGCGGATATGCGACTCGACTGCTACTACGGAATCGACCATGCCTTCCCGCACGTGACCGACATGATCCGAGCGAAGCTGGAAGTCCTCAATCGCGAAATCGACGACACCTTACCGCAGTTGGCTCGACGCTGCCGACTTGACTGAATCCGGGCTGATGCAACAACTCGTTTGTGGAGGAAGGTCCGTAGGTCAATCAGCTCCTTTCACGAACAAGTAATGTCATTCCTAATGGTGAGCTTGGTGGTAACTCAGTCGGCAACGGCGGGTGCAGAAGCCGGCGACGGCAGGGGCGTCCGAGGCGAACGATTCATCGACCGGACCGTGGCACCCTGGATGTCGCAGCAGGTGCAGGAACCATGTATCCTGGAGAATCCGCAGGATCCAAGCAGGCTTGTGATGTTCTATTCGGGTGTGCCGGCGTCAGACCGTAGCGCGTGCTATGTCGACGGAAACTGGGACATATGTGGTGTTTTGAGTGCGACCGACGCATTCCTACTCGCTCAGGGCTGGATGACCTGTACATTCCCGGCGGAGGCTGACAAAACCTGGTATCTGTATCAAGACACGGTGCAAATGACGACAGGACGGAACGCAAGAAAGAACAAAACAATGAATTCACACACGAACCAGTTGAGCAGGGCCACTGGCGCTCTGATGCTCGCCGCTTGCATGGCGGGGCAAGTGTATTGCCAGAATACGGAAACAATTGGCATCTTCGCATCGCAATCTGACGTCGGTATGCCGGCCAAACAGGGTGAGGTAGTTTACGATTCTGAGCTACAGGAGTATCTCGTCTCTGGTTCGGGAACAAACATGTGGTTCGACAAGGATGAGTTTCATTTTGTCTGGAAGCAAATCCAGGGTGACTTCATCCTCACGACAAAAGCGGCACTCATCGGTGACGGTGTAGACCCACACCGCAAACTGGGGTGGATGGTACGTTCTACGCTCGATACCGATTCACCGCACATCAACGCGGCTGTACATGGCGACGGACTGACTTCTCTGCAATTTCGTCGAACGCCTGGCGCAGTGACAGAGGAGATCAAGTCAAGTCTGAGCAGGGCTGACGTGATTCAACTGGAACGAAAGGGAGACCGATACACCATGTCGGTGGCGCACTTCGGCAAGCCCTTTGTTACGACCAGTCTTGATGACCACCAATTAGGCGACGAAGTATATGTTGGACTTTTCGTATGTGCGCACAATCCGGAGGTGATCGAACAAGCACTTTTTAAGAACGTTCGAATCACCGTTCCCGCACCAGAGACGTTTGTTCCCTATCGCGACTTCATCGGCAGTCGACTGGAAACCCTGGACGTGGAGACAGGAGATCGTCGAGTGCTGTTGAGTACTTCCGAGAGAATCGAGGCGCCCAATTGGACGCCCGACGGAACTGCTTTGATATACAACGCGACCGGGAAACTGTATCAATTTCCACTAGACGATAAGAAGCCCGTTGTGATCGATACGGGGTTCGCTGATCGAAACAACAATGACCATGTACTTTCGTTCGACGGAAAGACAATCGGGATCAGTCATCACGCAACGGAGGAGAACGGGGCGTCCGTTGTTTATACAATTCCGGTAACGGGAGGTACGCCCAACCGCGTTACAGACAACGCTCCGTCGTATCTGCATGGCTGGTCGCCGGATGGGCATGCATTGATTTACACCGGGGAGCGGAATGGAAACTTTGACATCTACAAGATTCCGGCTGGCGGCGGCGACGAAACTCGACTGACGACGGCCGAAGGTCTCGACGATGGTTCGGAGTACAGCCCGGACGGAAAAGTAATCTACTTTAATTCGTCTCGAACCGGCACGATGCAAATCTGGCGAATGAAGCCAGACGGCAGCGACCAACAGCAGTTGACTCAGGACGAATTCAACAATTGGTTCCCGCACGTCTCACCTGACGGCAAGCGGATTGTGTTTCTGTCATTTTTCAAAGACGTGAAGCCGGACGATCATCCGTTCTACAAACACGTCTACCTGCGCATGATGCCAGTTAACGGCGGCCAGCCGCAGGTAGTCGCCTACCTCTACGGAGGACAAGGGACCATCAATGTGCCATCTTGGTCACCAGACTGCCGGCACCTGGCTTTCGTCAGCAATTCGCGGGATGGCAAGATGACGCTGGGCGCTGACGCCGATCCGGGTCGGCGGTGACGCCGTTGGGAATCAAACGGGTCATGTCGTCAATGACGTCGGACTACCTGTCGGGGTGGGAGAAATTCATGGTGAATGTGAAATGGTTGTTCGTGCTGGTTGTGTTGTCAACAATCTCGCTCGAGGCTGACGCCGTCGAACCAGCCAAGAACGAGGGCTGGACTCAGAAGCAGTTCATCATCACCTTCTGGTGCCCGCCGCCGGCCACAGATCCGGTCCTGGCCGCCGTGGCTGCGGAACACTACAACCTGACTTGGGTACGGGTCGATGGATTGGACGTGGCCGCCAAGCACAAGCTCAGTGCGATGCTGACCAGCGAGGGGGAGGCAAAGGGGTCAGGACTCATTGTTCTTGTGGGACCGTGCGCCACTGACACATCCGTGTCAAAGCATCCGACATGCGCCGTGGCGTGAGTGCTGCCTCAGCGCTCGCACGCCACCCCCGATGGCTGAGCGTAAGTCGACAGTAACGTGTCCAGTATGACGCCCTAACGCGGACGAGTGCCGATGCCGGGGCGTCTTTGTTCATGCGCAGTGCCGCACAACACTCGGTGCAGGAAGGGGCATATTCGCTTGTGGCGAGCCCAAGTCGTCGCTCGTTCCCGCGCCCGGCACACACTATCCATCGCGACCCGAGGCTGCCAACTCTGCTCCAAGTAGCTCCGCCTGTTCCAGCGTCGTCCTGGTTGCCTCCGCGCACAGGTCAGGCAGGTGGCCGCAATTCTGAAGGATGCGGCGGACCGCGACGCGCGGCTGTCGCACGCATGGTTTCCTTGATGGTCCAGTCGATGGTGACGTTCTCGCGGAGCTTCTCCAGCAGTTCGTGGGCGATGATGGCCAGTTGCGTGTTGCCCGTGACTCGTTCAATCGCTGAACCGCTCACCGAATAAACCGCTGCGCAAACGCTTTCATCTTCTCGTCCATCACGCTGCAATGCGCCTGCACGTCGATACTCGGTGTCGGTCCCGATGACCCATCGTAAAGCGCCGGGTGGAGGCTGACGGTCCCGTCGCGGACTTCCACGAGAAATCCGTACCCGTCCGCCACTCCAATGTCGAACGCATCACTCGGTTCGTGGCTGCCATCGCTGCATAGCACGGTGTCGTCGGCCACAGGCTCATGGAGCTGGAAGAAGAGCAGCCAACCGCGTTCGGTTACCTCTGCAAACAGGTCGCGGTCCTCGTCAACGAACATCGGCACGTCCCCGAACCGCTCGGCCACCGTGACGCTTTGATCGGCGTCCATGTCGTCCACGTCGTCGCCTGCCCAGGAACGGTAGAACGCCCGATAGGCGTCGATGAAGCCTTGAAGGTCGAAGTCGGCCAACGGTACGGTGATCGTGTCGATCATGGTTGAGTTGGTCCCGTAGATGATCGGTCGCTGTAAGTCACTCAGGTTCGCGTGTGCGGAGTTGCGAGTCAATACAACGCCGCAGCAGCTGTTCAGAGACACTCTTCTGAATTGTGGCCGATCGTCTTGGGTCACAAATCACGGTGTTAAGTCTGTCCCCCCCGAGAGATCGAGCGACGGGTATTGACAGACGCGATCTGGGCCCTCCAAATGGCGTTGATTTTGATTATCGACACCTGAATGAGTGACAAGCCACCTGACGAAACAGGTAGCGGCCGCCAATTGGCGAGGAAGTGCCGACGCCTATTGGCCAGGCCTCGGCAATTCACCCTGGCGGTGAACTTGCACGTGACCCGCACCAAGCCGACGTTGCTACAATTGGTCCAGTGTCGAGCTCCTGACTGTCCGTGCTGTTTGGCTGCTCGGCCCTGTCCTTCGCTTTTCAATTCAGGAGAACGTCCATGAGATCGGATCTAACCGACATCACACTCGTGGTGGACCGCAGCGGTTCGATGGCCAGCGTGCGCGACGACGCAGAAGGCGGTGTCAATTCGTTCATCGCGGCACAAGTCAAGGAGCCCGGTGAAGCGTTGCTGACGCTGGTCCAATTCGACACGGAGTATGAGTTCATCCACAAGGGCGTGCCTATCAAGCAGGTCCCGAAATACGAACTGCAGCCACGCGGCTGGACGGCTCTGTTGGATGCCGTGGGCCGCGCGATCAACGAGACGGGCCTGCGGCTGGCCCACATACCAGATGCAGATCGACCGGGACTGGTGGTCTTTGTCGTCATGACTGACGGCCAGGAGAATTCCAGCAAGGAATTTACCAAGCCTCAAATCAAGGAGATGATCGAACGCCAACAGAATGTGTACAACTGGCACTTCACGTTTCTGGGGGCCAATCAAGATGCCTTCGCCGAGGCAGGAGGTATGGGCATCCACGCGGCCGGAGTGGCCAACTATCAGGCGGATAAGGTCGGGGTTGCGTACTGGGCCACGAGCAACAAAGTGGCACGGATGCGGAAACAGCTGGCCGATGGCGAGACGGTGAAGAACGATTTCAGCGACGAGGAACGCAATCAGATGCGTTGAATGGCGAGCGGCGATCGGAGAATGTCGCGGTCCAGCTTTCCCGATAGGATCGCTGCTCTTGAGTCCCGCGCTGAGCTGCCCGTGTTCACTGAGGTTAATCACGTTCCCGGCCCCACGATTGTGCCGTCCGATCCGTCACCCCAAGCGTGGAATCTGCCCAACGCGAATGCGACGCCGGTCAAGAAGGCAATGCCACTTCGCCAGTTCACGCAGCAGGTTGGTGATGCGCGATGGCACTGGCGATCCCGACTGAATCCGCAGGTCGGCATTCCAGGCCCTCTGATGGCCGATGTTGGCATTGCTCTGATGGGCTTGGATTTCACATTCACATTGCCGCCGCTTGGCTCCCGTGGTTTGCCCTTTTCGAACAGCTTTGACGCGCGGTGGCTGATCCGGCCGGACCATGGCTTCAAGCGGAGCATCCAGTGCCACGATGCATCGGACAAACCGCTCTCGGTTGTCATTGAGAATCCTCGACACTTCCCCGGCAAGCAATCTGGCGTCCGCGTCGAAGTTGGCCTCGGTCGGTTGGTCGGATCGAGGATTTGGGGCCCGCGACAGGTCCACCGTGGAGAATTGCAGGTCGCTCTTGAATCCATTCTGGAAGATAGTGTGGACGATCGTGTCACGCTGAGAGACACGGTACCTGGTTGACCCGCCCCACCAGGTCACGTCGATCCCCAGGCACAGTGTGGGTATGGCGAGGCGCACCGCCTCCAGCATCGCCTTGAGTGGCTCGGAATCGGCCAACCGATGGTCCGTTCCCACGGCGATTAAGACCGACTCGGTAAGGCCACTGTTGCGGAAAAGCTCCTGGCTATCGGCAAAGGGGATCGTCTCGTCAGCTGGCGAATGAAGGATGACGGTGCCGCGCTTGACCGTGGTTGCCGTTCCCCATCGCTTCCACGCGGGGCAGAGCAGCACTAGTGGCGTGTCGCCCGAATCGATATTCAATGCCACCGCGCCGCCACGCGAACTGCCCACCAGGACATCGGGATGGTGGTGGTCATACTCGGCCTGGGCGATGCCGACTGCGGCATCGAAGTCGTCGTCCGGCAAGGCCGGGTTGAGTACGGTGTGGCCGTGGCTCGTCAGGTGGGTTGGCTTCACGCCGCCTGGGGTGGATTGCCAGCCGTGGAGGAAGAGGATGTTCACTGCATTCGCCTAGGTCACTGAAGAGGCAGGTAACGGCACGCCAATCTCTTCGCCGACACTCCCGTCTGATTGTGGCACCGTCAAGGGCATTGTACCGTTTTTAGGATTGCTTCGACGACAGAGAGATAGAGACGCGATGGTCAAGACCATGAAAATCGTCACGTACAACATGCGGCACAACAAGATGAGCACTCGCAACTGGTCTCTGATCCTCGACAAGTACGACCCTGATATTGTCCTGGCACAGGAATCTCTGGCTCCCGAAGCCTACCGGCGGCCCCTGCTGGACGAGGCTACGTGGCAAGGACAGGCCGCTTGGTCTCCTGTCAACAGTACCTGTCCGGAACTCCATCAAGCATTCGGCCAGCAGGCGAAGCAGGCCACATCCCAACTTGCCCGCGGCAAGACCGTGACTGTGAAACCCACCGGGACCGACAAGCACAATCGCATGCTGGCCAATGTCATCCTGCCCGATGGCCGGAACCTAACCCAGGAGCTGGTCCGCCGGGGGTACGCTTGGTGGTTCCAGAAGTACAGCCGGGATCAGACATTGGCGAAGCTGGAAACGGAGGCTCGACAGAAAAAGGTTGGCCTGTGGGCAGACCCAAACCCGACGCCGCCTGGGATTGGCGCAAAACCGCCAAAGAAAAGTCGTCGCTTGTTGGCGAATTTGTGCCTCACGGCGTGAACATCGTGGGCCTGCTGCCCGATCCCGTAGGCCGGGACGCGGGCCACGAAGCGGTCGAAATCGCCAACAGCACCGACCAGCCGGTTGATCTGTTCGGATGGAAACTGCGGGACCGGGCCGGAAATGAGTACCGGCTGGCCGGGACCGCGGTGGCGAAGGGCACGCTACGGATCGTCATGACCACGGCCACCATGCCGCTCAACAACGATGGCGACACGGTACTACTGCTCGATGCGACGGGTGTCGTGCGGAGCCGGGTGGCGTACAGTGAGGATCAGGTAGGGGTCGGGACGTGGCTGGAGTTGGCGAAGTGAGCCGGGGAACAGCTGCCTGGTTGCAGGACGAGGCGCGGGAGCCTGTTTCGATATTCTCGCACGATGGCGTCAATCTGATACAGCTCCAAGCGGTACGGCTCTTGGGCGAGTTTGGTCCGCCATTGTGTCAACACGCGATGCTTGCCGGATTCATTTGGCTCGTGATTGGATTCCTCAAGCATCTGCTGGATGGTCACTTCCCAGTCTCGAAGCTTCATGGACTGCTCCTTGCGGTGTTCCCTGTCAGTCGCCGGTTGCCGCGAAAAGCGTCCCCCCAATGCGTACAGGTCTACCTTCATTTCTTCGGCCGCGAATGGTTCCGGATTCCAGTCGTCCCTCCTCCATTCCCGAAATTCGGCATACTGTTGGTGCAACAAGTCCTGGCGCGTGCTTTGCACCCATCGCCGCGGTCGCTCGGAGATCATGGGCCAGGGGGGATCCGGAGCGCATTGCCCGGATCAAGTCAGTCCGCACTGGCAGAACGGGTACAATCTGGCGTATGCCTGAAACCCTCACCGGCCTGATCGATCGTGTCACCTACCACAACCCGGAGAACGGGTTCGCCGTGCTCAAGGTGCAGGTCAAGGGCCGCCAGGACTTGGTGACCGTCGTGGGCAGCACGACTTCGGTTTCGGCGGGCGAACATCTGGAAGCGACTGGCCGCTGGGTCGTCGATCGGGAACACGGCCAGCAGTTCAAAGCCGATGAAGTGAAGACGACGCACCCGGCGTCGGCCGAGGGCATCGAAAAGTACTTGGCGTCGGGGGCGATCCGCAGCATCGGTCCCAAGCTGTCCGCCAAAATCGTCGGCATCTACAAGGAACGCACGCTCGAAATCTTGGAGACGGCCCCCGATTTCCTGCTCCACATCAAAGGGATCGGCCAGGAGCGGCTCAAACGCATCCGCCACAGCTGGGAGGAGCAACGAGAAGTCCGCAAGATCATGCTCTTTCTGACCGAGCATGGGATCACGTCGGGGCGTGCCGTCCGCATCTACCGCACCTACGGCCACGAATCCATCGCCAAGATCAAGCAGAACCCGTACCAACTGGCCGACGACATCCGGGGCATTGGATTCAAGACGGCCGATGAGCTGGCAGCCACGCTGGGCATCGACCGCAACAGTCCCTATCGGGCCCGGGCTGCCGTTCAATACACGCTCCAGGAACTGGCCGGGCAGGGTCACTGTGGCCACCCGGAGCCCGGCGTCGTGGAGCACACCACCAAGCTGATCGAGGTCGACCAGCAGATCGTAGAAGATGCCGTGCAGGTGGCCGTGGGCGACGGCTCCGTCGTCCGGGAAACCGTGGAGGGCGAACCCTGGTTGTATCTGACGGGCCTGTACCGGGCCGAAGTTGGACTCGCCCACTCCGTCCACCGCATCGCCTCGGCCACGCCGCATCCGTTGCCCCGCATCGAGGTGGACAAAGCCATCAGCTGGGTCGAACAACGGCTGGGCATCAACTTGGCCGCGGGCCAACAGGAGGCCATCCGGCAGGCGTGTCAGCACAAGTTGCTGGTCATCACGGGCGGGCCGGGTGTCGGCAAGACGACCCTGGTGCGCAGTATTCTGGAGATCTTCTGCGCCAAGAAGTTGACGTGCGTGTTGGCAGCACCCACCGGCCGGGCGGCCAAACGGCTGGCGGAAACGACCGAGCGCACGGCGAAGACCATCCATCGGCTGCTGGAGTTTGATCCGGCCACGGGCGACTTCAAACGCAACCAGCAGAACCTGCTCAAGGGCGATCTGTTCGTGCTGGATGAAACGTCGATGGTCGATGTCGTGCTGGGACATCAGGTCTTCCGGGCCGTGCCCTCCGATGCCTGCGTCATCCTGGTCGGTGACGTGGACCAACTGCCCTCCGTGGGCCCCGGCTCCGTGCTGGCCGACCTGATTTCTTCCGGCGTGGTGCCGGTGGTCCGCTTAACGGAAATCTTCCGGCAGGCCGCCAAGAGCCAGATCGTCACGGCTGCCTACGCCATCAACGAGGGCCGGATGCCCAACTTGACCGCGCCCGAAGAACTGGGCGACTTCTACTTCATCGAAGCGCAGGAGCCGGAGGCCATCCAGGACCTGATCGTGCGGCTGGTGAAAGAGCGGATTCCCCAGCGGTTCGGGTTCGCACCCAAGACCGACATCCAAGTCCTCACGCCCATGAACCGTTCCGTGTTGGGCGCACGCAACCTGAACCAAGTGCTGCAAGAGGCGCTGAATCCCGGCGACGGCGGCCCCGAAGTGGAGCGATTTGGCTGGACGTTCCGCATCGGGGACCGGGTGATCCAGACGGAGAACGACTACGACAAGGACGTGTTCAACGGCGACCTGGGGATGATCGAGAAGATCAACCGGATCGAGCAGGTGATGACGGTCAACTTCGAAGGACGGCCAGTCGAGTACGATTTTGGCGACCTCGACGAATTGTCGCTGGCGTATGTCCTGTCGATCCACAAGAGTCAGGGATCGGAATTTCCGTGCGTGGTCATCCCGGTCCACACCCAGCACTACATGATGCTCCAAAGGAATCTGCTCTACACCGCGGTGACTCGCGGGAAGCGGCTCGTCGTGCTGGTGGGCACGAAGAAGGCCCTGGGCATGGCGGTGCATCGTCAGGATACCAGCCGCCGGTACACGGCGTTGAGGATTAGGCTACAAGGCGGCACAGCCGTTCGTCTGAATGGCTCGCCACCGTGAATAACAAGTGTCATCGGAGTCACAGCCATGATTCGTCTCTCCTGCTCATTCGACTCCAGCATTGGGCGGTTCCAGCTGGAAGACTACGTGCGAGAACTGGACGTGACCGTATTCGCGTTCGATGACGGTGGGCAGCGAGTCCTGGTGGGAAGAATGGCGGCTACCCAAGTCCGCTGGGCGGACGCAGAGATCGACGGCGAGTCCCTGTTCGACATCTGCGATAGTGATTCGCAGGGATTGTACGAGGTCTATCGGACGCTGACGAACAAGGCAGGAACGATTCGGGCGGACTTGCAGGCGGACGCGGTTGTCGACCACGTCATCTTCGTGTACCGGATCGTGCTGCATCCCGAGTTGGCCTTCTGCCGCCAAGCCATACTGGAGTGCGTCATTACGTTGTTCGGCCACGAATCACTGGCGGTCATGTGGAAGGACACGGGTGATTTCTCAGAAGCCGAACTGGCCGCACTCGGCTTCTGCAAAATCGCTGGGGAGGAACTGATCTTCCGGCACTCGGCTTTTAAGACGCCGTTCTCCGAAACACATCCACGCGGGATAGACGTAGACTTTGTGGGCAGGCCGGAACAAGAGGCTTGGGTCCTCGAACAATGGGGCCAGGATGAGACGTGACGGTCTTCCACGGAGCCGTGCCATGCCGACGCTCGCCCACATCAACCATCAGCAGTCTCGCAACGGCTCGGCAGGCGCGTTGCACCTCGGGATCTTCCACGTCGAACGGTCGTTGTCGGTAGGCGTTCATACCGGGTGAATCGCAAACGGGGCGTGGAAGCCATCACGAATCTCGGGTAAGTCTGTGATTGCCAGTTTCGGTACGCTGCCTTGGCATTCTCGCACCACTCGCGACCTCTATCGGGTGGCGAGTGCGGCAGGCTTATTCCGGGTTCTTTACCGTCAAAACGCCTTCTCAAGAAGCAATCGGATGATGCCCCGCCTAACCATCCCCTCCCGACAATTGCACCATGCGACAACGCAGCCACCCGTACTTGCGTCTGGTTGTCTTTCTCCGCAGAATCAGGCTGTTGTTAGCGGCCTTCACGTATCTCACATTAGGGAGCACCGGTCATGTTGAGCACCACGTTGTTGTTGGCGTCATGTATGGTTGTCGGACAATCGCAAGGCGAGAAGGCATTCAAGGCGTACACGGATTTCGCAGTTGGAGGGACGTGGGTTACTACGGTAGACGGAGGGAAGATCGAGGCCTGCTACACGCGGATTCCCGACAGTCCATTCGTCCAGCTCACACAGAAGGGTGGCCCACTCCCATTTGTGGGAATGATCGGAGTTGATCCACAGACAAAGGTCTGCATGTGGTGGTTCTTCAACAACGATGGGGGGATTGGCAAAGACGTTCTCACGCAAGAATCCGACGCTGTCTTCCTGCTCGAAGGCACGGGACTTGGTCCGAAAGGGAAAGTCCATTACAAGGGGCGAATCACTCAGGTAGACAAGAATACGGTGAAGGAAGAGGTTCTTCAATTCATAATCGGAGACGAAGATATGGGGCCGCAAACAGCCATCTGGAAGCGGTAACCGGGCTTGGGAATTGAACTGAGGCTATCCTCTCGACTTGCCCTTTCCCGCCAAGGACGCCGATGCTCTGGGCATCATTGTGATATGCGTGATGCCCGCTCATCGTCAGCAGGCAAGGACACCGATGCTGGCGAATGCAGCGGACGGTCGCCTAGCCGAACAATGATTACCTCATACGCGAAAGCGGCGGCGCTCGGGCCATCGCATTGAGCGTGGACGCAGGGGTCCTCATGACTCTGCCTTTTCATCCCCCATCGCCGCAATCATCACGGCCAGGACCGTTCGCCGAGCCTCCTCGTCGCCCGCGTCGCCCATCAGCAGTCTCGCCACGGCGGCCTGCGGTTCGCTTACTTACCACCCGGCAGAGACCGAAACCTTCGCTTCTGCGCAATCGCTGGCACGCACAATTGCTTTCGACATGGGACAGGAGTAGGGTGGTGTCGGCCCAGCTGGTGGCGACGAAGGTGCAACACACATTGCGGATTGCGTGCCAATAGCGGATCGGTCATGAATCGAGTTGTTGTGATGTCAGACGATACCAAGGCGTTCTATGATCGTGGCCTCGCCTACGCTGCGAAAGATGATTACAACGACCACGTCGCCGACTACACGGAATTCATCCGGCTCCAGCCAGAACTTGCGACGGCATATTACTATCGTGGTGCCGCCCACGTTGCGAAAGATGAGTACGACTACGCCATCGCCGACTTCACGAAAGTCATCCGGCTCCAGCCGGACAATGCCCAGGCTTACTACCATCGTGGCATGACCTACTTAATGAAAGACGAGTACGATTGCGCCATCGCCGACCTCACGGACGCCATCCGGATCCAGCCGGGTTTTGCCACGGCATACTTTCATCGTGGTGCCGTCTGCGATGCAAGAGACGAGTACGACCACGCCATCGCCGACTACACGGAAGTCATCCGGCTCCAGCCGGACTTTGCCACGGCATACTTTCATCGTGGTGCCGTCTACTATGCGAAAGACGAGTACGACCACGCCATCGCCGACTACACCGAAGCTATCCGGCTTCAGCCGGACTGCGCCGAGGCGTTCTTCTACCGGGGCATGGTCTACCAAGAGAAACTCGATCACGTTCGGGCCGCTGGTGACTATGCGAAGGCGAGAGCGTTAGGATTCCGATCCTGAATTACTACGGCGTGTGAGTGAGGTTGTTGGCCGGGGCAGCACGATCTTCCCTACCCCCTCCGCTTTCATCAGCCTGCTCGGCCTCGGGATTACGGTGGCAGGGATCGGCTGGTGGAGGAAACGAAACCCCATGTGACCATCGAGGGAACCGGACGCTGCGACCGGACTCGGCCACTCCTCAAGACCGCCGGTGGCAAACTCGTCAGAACTGAGTCTCTGAAACTGCTCCCACCCGCCGCAGTAAACGGGCGGTCCTGGGCACCAAGGACAAACGCGGACGCACCGGGCCGAGGCTCGCGCCGCGGCTGTCCCGCCTCTTCAATACAAATCCTCCGGGGTCACTGCACATCCGGGCGAACTTGCTGACACCATGGCGCCCACCGCGGCCCAGAAAGAGCACCGTGCAGAGCGCCGCGAAACGTCAATCTTGTAGCGGGTGGCAACCATTAATCGAGTAGGGTGGGCCTCGGGGATCAGCCGAGACCCAGCCCTCTCACAGAACCGTACGTACGGGTCCGTATACGGCTCCTGTTTCAAGTAATCTCAAAGTAACTTGGGGCAAAACTCCGGTTTCGACGTCGGTCAGATCGAAGAGGCCCAGTTCGCTGAGCCACGCGTTGGGCATGGACCAACTCGCTTGGGGGCTCCGCGAGCTGCGCCAGCGTCGCATGCGGATTTTCGGGAAGTCGCCGTGGTAGCCTAACTGCCGCAGGCGGCGGTGTAGGCGACTGGGTTGTCTTCCACAACGCAAGCTGCTTGGCGCGTAACCGTCGTCGAATCCATGCTCATCAAGTCCGGAACAGCCCTGTGCAGTTGGCCATCCGGAAATAGTTCGCAAAGCCTCGCAGCACCGGGTTCAGATCCGCAATGACCTGTCTCCAGGTTGACGGGACTGTTGCGACGTGTGATGCGCTTTTACCTTGGCCTTGAACGCGGCGACCTTCTTGGCCTGGATGCGAGTCCAGTTCAAGCTCGATCTCGACGCCCAGGAACTTCACGCCTTGAGAGGCGTGCACCAAGTGCGTCTTTTCCGTGTTCACCGTCAGGCGAAGCTCTCCTTCCAAAATGTCCGTGGCCACTTCACGAGCATGAAGAGCCGCCGCTTCGGCTCCGGCACAGGATCAGAATGTCGTCGGCGTACCGCACAATGCGATGGCCGCGACGTTTCATCTCCTGGTCGAAGGCGTCCAGGTACACATTCGAAATCAAGGGGTGAAATCACCCCGCCCTGAGGGCTGCCGATTTCTGTCGCTTCCCAGTTGCCTTCGATCATCACTCCGCTTTCCAGAAACATCCGTAGCAAAGCCAGGATGCTTCCGTCACGGACGCGTCGACGAATCGACGCGACAATCAAGTCATGGTCCAGTCGGTCAAAACATTTGGAAAGATCCATGTCGACCGCATGCGCCAGGTTGTACTGCCTGATGAACATGCGTGGCTTTCGCCACCGCTTGCTGGCAGCTTCGCCCTGGACGATAACCATAACTCGACGGGTGAAACTCCGGGTCAAAGATCGGCTGAAGGATGTCCAGCAGTGCCTGCTGAACCACTCGGTCACGAACTGCGGGAATTCCTAGGTTTCTCTCCCCGCCCCCGGGCTTGGGTATGGTGACCCGTCGCACCGGTTGCGGTCGATACGTCTTGGTGCGCAGTTCGTGAACAAGACGATCGAGCTCGTCTTCTAGGTGATCTGCAAAATCAGCTGCCGTTTGCCCGTCGACGCCGGGAGTTTTTGCTCCCTTGGCGCGGCGGACTTTCGCAAACGCCTGAGCCAAAGCTCGGCGTTGCAGCAGCCGATCGTACAAACTGTAGAAGATTCTGCTCATCGTCTTGTGTCTTGCGTGGTTCTCGTCTGAAACTCACGACAACGCGTGCGGTCACTTCACCGTCGCCTGCCGTGTGCTATCCCTTGCGGGCAATCTGCGGCAAACGTGATCGGTTACTCCGCGTCAGCGGGCCAGTCCAGCAGAGCCGTATCACCGGGTACCGCTCGAGATGGTTCCTGAAGGAGCGACCTTCACTTGTGCTGCACGTTGTTCGATTTCGTCTCCTTGAAACACTTCCTTGAAACTTCTCCCCTTCGCAACAACTGACGCTTTTGGCGGCCGGTCGCTCCGTCTGGACGAAGCCAGACGTCGTCGCGGTTTTCTCCTCCACACGGTTACCCGGCTTCTCAGGCCGCAACTTACTCACTACTACGGGATCATCTGCCACCTCACACCGCGTCAGCTCCTCTCTTGAGTTCCCTCTTGAGGTCGCTTACCGATCCCACCGCCTCTCGGAGCTCAGTTGCCGGACGATGCCAGGCTTCCCCAGTTACTGTGCTGGCTCCCTGTTGATGATTACGTCCTCAATCACCTGCTGTCGCTGTTCATGTATCGGGCATCATGTCTTTTTGCACACTCGCCCCGACAACCGGCCGAATCAGGTTCGCTTTCGCTACGTTCCATCAACCTCCTATCGCTTCCTTCAGACCCCGCCGTTGGCCAGCGACGCCCTTGCGAGTCGGATTCTCTTCCCCATGAACAGGGTGAGGCCGCTTGCTATCGCAAGCGGCTGGGTTTGCCAGCTTCGCTGGGCAAACCGAATGCCGCCGGGCGTGTGGACCCGGCGGCGTGGTGTGTGGTCGTCGTATTACGACAGAGCACTCGGTGGACTACATCCCGAGGTCTGGCAGACTCAATAGTTCGAGCGGGTCGGATTCCCACTGGGCGAACAGGTCGTCCACTTCCGTGTGGCGTGGTTGTCACTGGCCACGCTATCGTCCGTGAGGCGGTTCGCTAAGGCTCCCACGGTGTAGCTGAGATCACGGGTGTGGGATTCCACGGTGCGTGATTCACTCCGCCGTGCGGTATCAATGCGGAGCTTCTTCAGCGGCTCGTCGTACATGCTGGCCAGGGCAGCGTCGTTACCACGCAGAGCTGCTTCTTCGGAGACGGGCTCGGTGATAACGGGGGTCTCGGTCACCAGCAGGCTGCCCGGAGCGGGCGGATCGGCGATGCCTTGCGGGTTGGTGTTGCCCGCGGCCAGCGCGAAGGTGGCCACCGCCGCTTGGCTGCCCGAGGTGCGACTGCGGCCGTTGGTGTACTGGTACACCTTGTCCGAGCCGCTGTCGACGATCCAAATATCCTGACTGGCGTTTGACGGATCGAGTGTAATACCCGTCGGACTCCCGCCACCGGAGCTGATCGTCCAACTGCCGACCAACTTTCCAGCGACTGTGTACTTGAACACTTTGTCCAACGTGCTGTTGTCCACGATCCACAGTGATGTGCCGTCGGTCACGATGTCCGTGGCGACTTTTGTTGCCACTATTCACCTTGAAGCTGGAGGCAGCGTTCTGACTTCCGGTCAGCCGTGTCGCAGCTCCGCTATACTTGAAGACTTTGTCAGAGCCGGCGTCCACGATCCAGACATCGCTGTTCCAGACGGTGATTCCTTCTGGCTGCGTGATACCGTTTGCCGCCCACGAGCCGAGCAAGATCCCGCACGAATCGTACACGTAGACCGTCTTGTTCTTGTCCACGACCCAAGTCATTGTCCCGGTCGCCGTCGTGGCAACGCCGCGGGGTTCGAGGTCCCCCTGACTTGATCCGTAGGATTCACTCGCACTTCCGGTTGACGTGTACTCGTACGTAGCGTTGATGCCTGGAATCTCAGGCGTCGCATCGTTGACCACATAGAATTTCGCAGGCTGATCGTCGTCGTGTATCGTACCGATCCCCTGTGTATCGGCGATGACAGCTCCTGTGGCGCTCGACAGGTTGACGGCGAACGCCTCACTCGGCTCAACAACCGTATCCAAGTCGAGGACAGGTACGCGGATGGTCTTTGACACAATCCCCGGATCGAACGAGAGTGTTCCTGCGAAATGAGCGTAATCGTCGTTGGCCGTCGCCGAACCGTCGTTTGTGGTGAAATCCACGGTGACCGGCAGTGCGCTTGGAGTCGACAACGTGACCGTGAAAATCGCCTCGTTCTCTCTGCCCATACGCAGGATTTCGCTCTTCCCTACCGCAGTTACGTAGATGTTTCCGTCGGCCCCAAATGCCAGACGAGAGGGATTATCCATTCCTCCACTCCCGGGCGGAACGTAATCATCGACATATGCCCCACCCGCGGTAAATCGCACAAGCCGATCGTTGCCACCGCTAGTCACGTACATCAAGCCGTCCGCGCCAAACTTCACGTCCTTGGGAGCGGAAAGCCCAGTGCTGGCGCCAACACCCACATAGGCTCCAGTCTGGGCATTGTACTTGAGAATCTGGTTCGAGCCGGTGCTCGCCACGTAGAGGTAAGTGCCGGTTGAATCAAATGTCATTGCCTCCGGCCAACTCAACCCGCCAGAACCGGACGTGATGTATGTTCCCAGCGGTTGCCCCGTCACCCCGTCGTAGCGAACGACACTGAAGCTATCCCGACCGGAAACGTAGAGTTCGGAGACGTTGTCGCCGTTCGCATCCGGACCGAAGTTCAGGCCATGTGGAGCGTTGATTCCGCCGCTGCCTGCCGTGACAAACACGTCCACGAATGAGCCGGTGCTGGCATCATATCGTAGCACTTCATCAGTATATTCGCTTCCAACGTACAAGTAGCCATCTCGGAACAGCATGTCTCGAGGCCCATTGACTCGTCCCTGGGCTATGAAGGTGTCGATGAACTCACCGGTGGTTCCGCTATACCGGCGTATCGTGTTGTAGCCAGGGCCCGCTCCCACCATCGTGTACAAATTTCCGTCCGGTCCAAACGACAGGGTGCCAAAGTGCGCGCCGGGATAACCCTCGACAAACGCCCCGCGATAGTGCGGCGTGTGGTCACCTTCAATTGCCGTGGCTTCACTGATCGTGACGAAACGTTGCGAGTCGTCGTCGCCGATCGTGACCACTCCCGTTTCGTCGCCGATCGTCGCGCCACCTGTAGCGTTGCTAAGTTGGACGGAAAAAGTCTCGTTGCTCTCGACTAGCACGTCGTCGCATGTCGCGAGCAGAACCCGCCGCGACGTTTGTCCCGGCGCGAAGGTGACCGTGCCGGTCTGGGCTGAGTAATCGACGCTCGAAGCGGCTGTGCCGTCGACCGTCGCGTAACTCACACTCAAAGACGTGGAACTCGCTTCGGAGAGGGTCACTGTCACGCCACCGTCGTAGCGGGCGATTGCGTTCGTGTCCCGACTGCTGATGAGCAGCCTTCCTTGCGCATCGAAGATGATTCCGATGGCGCGCGGACGTTTGTCGCGGTGCCGGCGACCGGGTCGTCCAGGAACTGGCCTTGGTTGTCGAACCGATGGATGGCGCTGGTCGCCACATCCGCAACGTACAACCTTCCATCCTGGTCGAACGCCAAACCTCGCGGTTCTCCCAAGCCGCCCACTGCAGGCGCTATGTAGGTACTGAGGAAACTGCCGCTGGTCGCATCGAAGTGAAGCACAGCGTTGTTGGTGACCGTGCTGGCGACATACAGATTACTGTCCGGGCCGAAGACCATGTTCAGTGGACTGTCTAAGCCGCCACTGCCGGCCGCTACGAACGTCGCTCCTGACTGGCCCGCCGATAGCTAACGGGGCTCCGGGAGAGGGTCCAAACGGACCTTGGTATCGCAGAATGGAATCGGAACCGTTACTGGCGACGTAGAGGTTGCCGTCCCCACCAAAAAGCACTCCTCGCGGAACATTGAGTCCGCCGGTACCGGGGGACACGTACGTGTCGATAAATGCCCCGTTGGCCCCGTTGTAGCGGTAAATTGCGTGGGTAGCCGCACTTCCGACGTAGAGGTTGCCATCCGGGCCAAATGCCAGACCATAGGGGGAATCAAGCCCGCCGGAGTTAGCTGTGACGAAAGTGTCGATCAATTGGCCAGTCCCCGTGTTGTATCGGAGTACGCTGTCCGTGCCGGCCGAAGCGACGTAAAGGTTTCCGTCTGGTCCTGGAACAAGATCCTTAGGAGCGGAGAGCCCGCCGCTACCGGCGGACACAAACGCGCCGGCAGCCCCGATCTCGTTCACGGTCGAATCCGCAACGGAGACCGAAACCGTAAGAAGTTGTCGCTCCTCCAACTTTTCGGCAGCGAGCGTCCTGCGATGATGCTCTCTACGTTGTCCGACCCCCGCTCGTAGCGATCGATTCGAGCCCCGCCTCGACCCATTCTTCGTGTGCAGCGTGTTAAACATCTTTCTTTCCTCCGGTGCGGTTAGTGAATGGTCTGTGCTAAAGCAAAAGTAGTAGTCTGTTTGTCGAACTCTCGCGGGGCCGACAGCACTGGCAAGGCCAGTGGCACCTCGGCGGTTCTTTTTCCCGAACTACGAAATTGTCATGTCACTCGGCAGGTGGACTGGCCGGAAGCGAGCCGCACATGCATGTCGATTACCTCCAACGGGCGCGGTTACGAAGCTGGCCGCTCGCCGTCTTGTGCGTCCTCCCCTTTCTGCTTCTCCGCTGTTGATTCTCCCAGTCCGTGTTCCGACGTTGGCCGCCTCCTCAGGAGCTGGCACCGGTTTCGCGTCGCGCTGCTGTACCGTCTGGTCGTCGATGCCCAGCAAACTGGCGGCTTCGGCACGAAACCGTTGGAGCTCTGTGTACCGCGAGTCGGACTCATTAAGCAGACCCACGGCCTGGTCAAACCACTTCTTACCCTCCTGAGAGTTCCCCATTTGCGCATGTGCCATCGCCAGGAACAGGAAATCGTGGACTGTGCCGGTTGTCATCGCAACGCACTTGTTTAACGTCTCGACTGCGGCGGCGTAGTCGCCTGCGCGGTAATGAGCGACACCCAGAGTGTTCTCGTACACGGCATTGTTCGGCGCTAATTCCATGAGCTTCGTCGCCAAAGCGACCGCTTCCTGCGGGACCCGCAGTTGCGTGTCAGGGCATGTTGACAGGAGCCACGCGAGGTCGTTCATGCATTGGGCGAGATCAGGGGTCATCGGGGGTCCATATGGCAAGACCGTTCGCCAGTAAGCGACGACGAACCTCCAGTTCTTCTGCATAGAGCGTTTGGGCTTCCGTGTGACGACCTTGTTCGAAGAACACTATCGCGGCGCTGTCCAGGGCGCGGGCCCAAATCATGCGATTCTCTGGGTCATCTGGAATGTCCGTGCTGAGTTGCTCAGCCAGCGCAATCGCCTGTTGGAGTTCCTGCTCTGCCTCCGGCAACCGACCGCCGAGGAGCAAGACGAACCCTAAGTCGATCTGGGCGGTGGCCAATTGTTGCTGAAAGCTGGGGATCGTCGGCCACTGCTTCACGAGGTGGTCCGCCAGATCGACGACTTCCCGCAAGATGGACTCTGCGTCGCTAGGACGACGCCTCCGTTGCAAGCTGCCGCTGAGGTTAGAGTAACTATGTCGCCAATAATCCCGGTAGCGGGGGACGTGCGGAAAGTCCTCCGCCAACTCGGCGCTGACGCGCAGGGACTTGCGATACTGCTCCTCCGCCTCCTTGGCTCGTCCCAGATGTTCCAAGGCTCGCCCGTAGTCGATATACGTCGCAGACAAATAGAAGCGATGGTCCGGATTCACCGGCGGGCGCGCTACGACCTGCTCCTGCAAGCGGGCCGATTTCTCGAGGTGCGCCGCGGCCTCCTCCTTCCGCCCGGTCGCTTGGAGGACGATTGCCAATCCGTGATAACTCTCCGCCAGATGAGACCGTCGCGCCATATCATCTGGGAATTCAGTGACTTGGCGTTCCCAAATCGCCAGGGCCTTGCGGCAATCGTCTTCCGCCTCGTCGTAGCACTTCAGCTGCAGATGGTACCAGGCAGGACCTTCGAAGGCACGTCCCAGCTGGAATTGGCGGTCAGCGCTGTCGCCCGCGATTTCCTCGAACGGCTGGAGCACGGTCCGTGCGCGGTGCAAACAACGCGTCGGATTCGGCATGGTGCGTGCGAGCGTCCAGGCCAAACCCCAATTCGATGCAGCACGAGGCGAGCTCCATCTGATACGCAGGGACATCGGGTGCCTCGGCGATGAGCTGTTCAAACTCTCGGACGGCCGTTCTTTGCGCGGGTTCCGCCTCAGCATGCTTTCCCAGCCACCGGAGGCAGCTTCCCAGACTCGCAAATGCCTTCGCTCGCTCGAAGCGCAGTTCGCGGTCCGAGGTATGCATGGTGGAGAAACTGGTGTAGAAGCGAACCGCCCCTTCGAGGAGCTGGAGCCGCATCGGTTCCGCCATGGGGGCTGACAGCCAGTTGGTTCTCTGCGACTTCACTGTACATCTCGTCCACGGCACGGACGGCCGTCCGCAGTGTCGCCAGGGCGCGGGCTTTCTCCTCTTCCGCTCTTACCGCCTGAGCGTGTGCCCGCACAGCCTGCCAGGTAGCGACACTCGTGCCGACCACCAGGGCCAAAGCCACCACGGCCGTCGTGGCCAAAATGCTCTTGTTCCGTCGAGCGAACTTGCGGAAGCGATAGGCCGGCTGAAGGGGGACCGGCCAGCACCGGACGATCGTGGAGATGGTTCTCGATGTCCTGGGCCAGACTCGGCCGCCGATTCGTAACGTCTGGACCGCTCCTTCTCCAGCGACTTCATCACGATCCAGTCCAGCTCGCCACGGACCAGACCGGTCAGACGGTTGTGGCTCGATATGCCGCAGATGCGGCCACCGAGGGCAGGGAGTCGCTCGCTGCTCAATCGCGGCTCGGCTTGATGCGGCTCTTCCTGATTCGATCATCTGCAGCGCCTGGTCAAAGGCCGCCGAGTACAACCGGTCCTTGTCGAACGGCGTGATACCGGTCAGCAGTTCGTACAGCACCGCGCCGAGCGAATAGACGTCGCTCCGCGTATCGACGTCGTGCTGGCTCAGCCGGGCCTGCTCGGGGCTCATGTACTCGAGCGTCCCGACGATCTGGCCGTACTGCGTGGAGAGCTGCTTCTGCGCTGCACGCCGATCGATCGCTTTGGCCACGCCGAAGTCGATCACCTTGGGAACCGGACGACCATCGAACTCGGCCACCAGGATGTTCGACGGCTTGATGTCGCGATGGATGATTCCCTTTCTGATGCGCATGCTGCACCGCCTGGCAGACCGGGATGAACAGCTCCAGCCGCTGGCGAATCGACAACTCGTGCTGGTCGCAATACTTGGTAATGGCGACGCCCTGGACAAGTTCCATGACGAAGTAGGGTCGACCGCTGCTCGGTGCGTCCCGGCATCGAGCACCTTGGCGACGTTCGGATGGTCCATCACCGCCAGGGCCTGTCGTTCGGCCTCGAACCGCGCAATCACCGCTTGGGTGTCCATGCCCGGGCGAATGACTTTCAGTGCCACCTGCCGTTCGACCGGCTCCTTCTGTTCGGCATAGACACACCCCCATGCCCCCCTCGCCCGATGACTTCGACAGCAGCCTGTAGGGACCGATCTGTGTGCCGGGTCTTTCGAGGGCGGGTCGGTCGACGGTGGGCAGCCGCATCGTGCCACGCGGCGCGGCCCACCTCGGCCAGGTCAACCTGTTCTGCGTGGGCTGCCAGGAGCAACTCCACACCGTGTCGGAGATGGGCGTCTTCGCCACAAGCGTCGTCCAAATAGACTGGCCATTGACTGGGAGCGCAATGCTCGACGGCTTGGAGAAAAATCGATTTGGCTTTCTTCGGGTCCATACGCGACGCTCGTCTCGACAATCACGCCCCTAATAAGCAATGTGCAAAACGCCGCCAAGAAATACCAAGAGTCGGAAAAAAACCTGGCGCAGCGGATTCTTACTCTGCATCCCGCAGTCTTGCGCGCAACCAGGCCTGAGCGTAAATCCATTGCCGATAGGCAGTTGTGTGCGGCATCCCCAATGCCACTCCCGCTTCATCCACGGAGAGCCCCGCGAAAATGCGAACTTTGGCCAAGGCGGCGGCAGCCGGATCTTCGGCCGCCAGACAGGTCGAGCGCATCACTGAGGGCGAGGATATCGACCGTGGTGCTTCTTGCGGCCAGCTCCGCCTCGGCCAATTCCACGTGGCCGACTCCGCCGCCGCGTCTTGCGCCCGGTTGCGTCGGACCTCCTGAATGAGGATCCGGCGCATGGCTTCGGCAGCCGCCGCAAAGAAGTGCCCGCGCGAATCCCAGTGCTGCACCTTCTTTACATCTACCAGCCGGATGTACGCCTCGTGAACCAGCGCCGTGGCTTGGAGTGTCTGGTCGGGCTTCTCCTGGGCCATTTTGGCAGCGGCCAGTTTCCGCAGCTCTTCGTAGACCAGCGGCAGGAGTTGCTCGGCAGCGTGGCCATCGCCTTGCTCGATCCGCGAGAGAATCAGAGTCACGTCGTGAGTCGGGCATGCTGGGTCATCCCGCTCGCCCGCAGGTACGGTAGGATTGGGCTCATCCCCGGCAGCATCACCACGTGAATCATCGCGGACCATCGCGTTTCTCCACCGCCCCAAGGACGATCAGCCCAGCATGCTGGAAGGGTGCCCAGTCAGGCGGGTACCGTGTCCGGCGCTGATCCTATAGCCCCGAATGTAACACAGGCGGGTGGTAGATACATCGTACCGGTGGCCAGCGAACGACTGGGCCGGTGACATGCTGGCGACGGCAGGCACCGCCTCCCTCACGTTCGCTTCTCTGTCGGAGGACCCAGTCATGCCCTGATAGCGGTTGCCTGGTCGGCGGCCCGTATGGCACGTTGTCCACAACTACTGTTCCACACCTGTCCATAACCAGGTGATGGGGATCTGGTTCAGCGGCGCGAAGCAGTTGTTCCCAAGAATCGTTCGTTTGTCGGCAAGTGCCAACGCCCCGATTCGAACCGCCTCCACAGTCGCCGTTCAACATCATCAGGCGGGTGCCTCTGCAGGGGTGGCCGACCGCTGTGCAACAAACGGTCGGTTGATGGAACCATTCTGTCTCCCGTTTCCATCGCATCTGAGTATCATAGACTTCACCCTCCCTCCGGAAGGAGGGTCGAAGACGAGGCACGAGCCTTCGGGGAGGGGTGATCGAGGCTTGCTCGGCGTTCCGTCCCAAAGACCCTCCCCGGAAACTCGCCAAGGCTCGTTTCCGACCCTCTCGGGCGGGAGGGTGAAGTCGTGGTGGGGCAATCAACTCGTCGGTTTTGTGTTGGTGCGTCTCAGGCCTGATCGGGTCGCTTTGCGCGGCCTGAACTCGTACTCCAGATTCAGTTCCCGCGCGATGGCACGTGCGACCGCTTCGACATCCCCTTTCACATCCTTGTCACTAGAACGAATGACCTTCCAGCCCAGGGATTCCAGATGCCTTTGCCGTTTCCAATCGTTCTCCACGACGTGGTCGTGATAGCCACCATCAACCTCGACAACCAACATCTGCTGCGGGCACGCAAAGTCCACGATCCATGGCTCAATCGGATGTTGACGTCGAAACTTCAGACCGCATAATTGTCTCGCTCGCAGCACACTCCACAGCAAGCCCTCGGAGACCGTGTCTGTTGTGTGCAACGATCTCGCTCGCTCACCGGCTTCTCGGTTCAGTTGGTTTTCTGTCATGTACCATCCCAAGATACGGTGAATTGTTTCGATGAACCGTCGCCAACTTGTCCCGGCGGACTTTCCTGTCCGCTGACGCTGAGAAGGTATATGGGCTCGCTCCCAACACCTCGCCCCGTTCCGAGCATATTGTCGATCCCGATGAGAGGATAGTAGACAATGACCAGACACCAGTTTACCTGCCACGCGGTGTGGCTGGACGGGGCAATGAAATAGAAACCTTTGGCATTCCATTCGTCGGCCTGGGCGAAGCCACGACGCGACAGCGCCCAATATGACGACACGTAAATCACGCACAGCACGAGCCCGATCACAGCGACTTTCCGTCGGCGATCGGCGTTCATGTTCACGTCCCCTGTCTGCAGACCACAACGACTCGGGTCCGACGCGGAATACGTTCTTTTGACGGGACAGTAGCCCACGTTCCCCCAACTTCTTGGAGCTTCAATGATGCGACTCGGTTTCAATTCAATTGTGCTCATCCTCGTCGTCGGGCTGTTCGGATGGCTGGCCGCAACCGACCGACACGCCCAAGTGTTTGGACAGGAGCCCAAGGCCTCGCAGGAATCCGTGCTGCCGAAACCGGCTCCGCCGTTCCGGGGCAAGATTGGAGAGACGTTTAAGGACTCGAAACAGGATTATCCGCAGCCGGTGAAAGCGTCCCAGGGCGCTCCCAATGTCGTCGTGATTCTCCTCGACGACGTGGGCTTTGGTCAACCATCGACCTTCGGTGGTCCGATTCCGACCCCGCAGTTCGACAAACTCGCCAGCCAAGGGCTCAGGTACACTCGTTTCCATACGATTGGCATCTGTTCGCCGACCCGCATCGCGTTGCTGACCGGCCGGAATCACCATCAGGTGGCCACCGGCACGATCATGGAGCTATCAACTGGCTTCCCTGGGTATAACGGCGTCTGGCCTCGCGAAGCGGCGAGTGTGGCGCGAGTGCTCCAGGAGAATGGTTTTAGCACCGGGGTCTGGGGCAAGTGGCACAATACGCCCGACTGGGAAACATCTCCGATCGGCCCGTTCCATCACTGGCCGTCGGGCCTCGGGTTCCAGTACTTCTACGGCTTCCAGGGTGGCGAAACCAGCCAGTGGGAGCCGCAGTTGTTTCGCAATGAGCTCCCGGTTGAACCGGGGAAGAAGCCAGAGCAGGGTTACCACCTGACCGAAGACCTGGTTGATGACGCCATTTCCTGGCTCAACCGGCAGCAGTCGATCGCGCCAGGCAAGCCCTACTTCATGTACTTTTCCACCGGCGCGGCCCACTCGCCGCTCCATGTCCCCGACGAATGGATCGCCAAGTTCAAAGGCAAGTTCGATCAGGGCTGGGATACGGTCCGTGAAGAGACCCTGACTCGGCAGAAGAAGTTGGGAGTGGTCCCGCAGAACACGCTCCTCACGCCGCGGCCGAAACAGATCCCGGGCTGGGACACGCTCTCGGCCGATGAGAAGCGGCTCTACGCCCGGCACATGGAAGTCTTCGCGGCATTCCTCGCCCACACGGACCACCACGTCGGGCGACTGATTGATGCCGTCAGAAAGCTGCCCGACGGTGACAACACGATGATCGTCTACGTGGCCGGCGACAACGGCCCGAGCGCGGAAGGAACCCTCACGGGCACCAGCAACAGCATGATGAGCATGAACGGCGTTCCGGACTCGGTCGAGTCGCAATTGCCCATGATCGACGAACTTGGTGGGCCCCTAACTGACAACCATTATCCGGTGGGTTGGGCGTGGGCTGGTTCGTCACCATTCCAATGGACGAAACGCGTGCCGTCGCACTTCGGCGGAACCCGCAATGGGACCGTCGTCTCGTGGCCAAGAAGGATCAAGGACGTCGGGACCGTTCGCACCCAGTTCCATCACGTCATTGACGTCGTCCCCACGATCTACAAAGCTGCAGGCGTGACCGCTCCCACCCAAGTGGACGGCATTCCGCAATTGCCAATCGCGGGAGTCGACTTGAGCTACACCTTCGATGAACCGAAAGCGAAAGGGCAACGCACGACCCAGTACTTCGAAACGGGCGGCCACCGCGCGATCTATCACAATGGCTGGGTGGCGGCGTCGTTTCACGGTGTCCCGTGGGAGCTGACCGGATCGATCGGCTTCGAGAACAGCACTTGGGAGCTGTACAACGTCGACGAGGACTTTTCCCAGGCGGTGGACCTGGCCGCGAAGAATCGGCAGAAGTTGGAAGAGCTGAAAAAGCTCTTTGCGGCGGAGGCCGAGAAGTACCAGGTTTACCCGCTGGATGACCGTTTTGTGGAGCGGGGGATCAACCCCGAACGCCCGTCGGTGATCAAGGGCCGGACGAAATTCAGCTACGCAGCGGGCACCACCCGCATCCCTGAAGGCAGCGCCCCGCCCATCTATCAGCGGTCGCACAAGATCACGGCGAAAGTCACGATTCCCAAGGAAGGCAGCGAGGGGGTGATACCAATCAGTGGAAGCCTGCCCTCTACGAGAACACCAAGCCGATTGAGCCACCTCACGACGTGACGGACTATTCCTTCGAAAAGGACATGGCTGACCACTGTATCGACCGCATTCGCATGCTCAACTCCGTCGCCCCGGACAAACCGTGGCTGCAGTACTATGCGCCGGGACGGCCCATGCGCCGCACCACGCGCCGAAAGAATGGATCGCGAAGTTCAAGGGAAAATTCGACCAAGGCTGGGACAAGGTTCGGGAAGAGACATTTGCGCGGCAGAAACAGATGGGGATCATTCCGGCGAATGCGAAGCTGACCCCACGTCCCGAAGAGATTCCGGCGTGGGACTCGCTGAATGCCGACCAGAAGAAGCTCTTCGCCCAGATGATGGAGGCTTATGCAGCGGCATTGGTCCACGCCGACAATCAGATGGGCCGCATTCTTCATGCAGTCGAAGATCTCGGTCAACTGGACAACACGCTGGTCATTTACATTCAGAGGGACAACGGTGCCAGCGCCGAAGGAGGATTCCAGGGGCTACTCAACGAGATGACTTTCTTTAACGGAATCCCAGAGGACTTCGACCAAGTCCTCAAGCGAATGGATGAACTGGGTTCGGCGACGACGTTCAACCACTACCCCATTGGCTGGGCACATGCGATGAACACACCGCTTCAATGGACGAAGCAAGTCGCTTCCCACTTCGGTGGCACGCGCAACGGACTGGTCATCTCGTGGCCGGCGCGCATCAAGGACCACGGAGGCATCCGCACTCAATTCCACCATGTGATCGATATCGCACCGACGATTTTGGAGGCGGTGGGCGTGCAAAGTCCTTCCGTGCGGAACGGCGTGCCGCAGAAGCCGATCGAAGGCGTCAGCATGGCCTATACCTTCAACGACGCCAAAGCGCCATCCCGGCATCGGACACAGTACTTCGAGATGGCAGCCAATCGTGCCATCTATGACGACGGCTGGGTGGCCTGCACGCCTCCCCCGGTCGCCCCGTGGGTAAGCGTGTGGAAGCCCCTCGATATCGATGACTACAAGTGGGAGCTGTATCACGTAGCGGAGGATTTCAGCGAGGCCATCAACCTCGCCGACAAGGAGCCAGCCAAACTCCGGTCGCTTCAGGACCTCTTCTGGGTCGAAGCAGCCAAGTACAATGTCCTGCCAATCGACAACCGGCGCGTCGAGCGATTCGACGCGAGCCTTCGCCCAAGCCCGACGGCCGGCCGCTCGGTCTTCACGTACTATGACGGACAGACACACATCCCCGACGGTCACGCCCAGGACAACACGCCTGGCGGAAGACCAGCTACCCACCCTGGGCAACCCTTGCCAACAACCGGCACCACAGACTCCCGCATCGGGCCGCTGGCGTTCGAAGGCGGTTACCCGACCGATGCCACCGTCACCAGACTGTACGACGAGATGGACTTCCAGCGGGCCACGCAAGCCTACATGTGGGCGATCCCGATCGTCTCCTTCGCGAAGTGGCAGGAGCAGTACGAGAAGGTGTTCGGCCAGCAGGACGGCGACCTCGTGCAGATGGCGAATTCGCGCGACAAGATGGGAATGCTCACCCCGAACGACAGTACGACTTATTTGATCGGCTTCTGGAACCTGGAACGGACCGGCCCGATGGTGATCGACTACCCGAAAGGCCCGACGGCCGGCGCCGTCCTCGACATGTGGCAGCGGCCGATCACCGACATGGGCCTGAGTGGTCCCGACAAAGGTGAAGGTGGCAAATACCTGATAGTGCCCCCCGGCCAGAAAGCCCCCCAGGACGCCGAGGGCTACCGCGTCTTCGAATCTCCGACCAACAACGTATTCCCCGGGCTTCGCATTCTGGCCACGGACCCGAAAGAAGCGGAAGCGTTGAAGCGCAGTTTTCAAGCCTACCCGTACGCCAAGCGAGACAACCCCCGCAATACGCGGATCATTCCCGCGGAAGGAAAGAAGTGGACCGGTTGGCCGGAAAACGGCCTCGAGTTCTGGAGGCTCCTGTCCAAGATGCTGAACGAGGAACCCGTCCACGATCGTGACCGCATGATGGTGGCCATGCTCAAGCCGCTGGGGATCGAGAAGGGCAAGAAGTTCGAGCCGGACGCGCGGCAGAGGAAGATTCTGGAACAAGGGGCGGTCGGCGGCGAGGCGATGGCGCGGGCGCAAAGTTACGCCAAGCGTCAGAAGGAAGCCAAGATGTACCCCGACGCCCACTGGAAGAACGCGATCCTTTTGGAGGCCGATCAAGAGACCACGTACTATACGGCTCTCGACGAACGCACGGCTTGGTTCTACGAGGCCGTCACCCTCAGCGACCCAAGGGCAAGGAGAAGAACTGGATTCCGACGGCCCCCGGTCGCGGCTGGTTCGCTTACTTCCGCCTCTACGCACCGACCGAAGCCTGCTTCGATCGGAGCTGGAAACTGCCGGATCTCGTTCGCGTCAAGTGACCTGTCCGCCTCTCTCCGGCAGCGATGTAAAACTCGCTGCCGGAGGGCACAGTTGCACCAAGGTCTTCACCCATCCCAGGAGTTTGTCATGTGTTGCAGATCGTCTGTCGCTTTCACCGCGGGGTTCGCCCTGCTACTTGGCGTTTTCGCCATCGTCTCGCCCCGGCCGGATGCGGTCGCGCAGGACCAAAAGGCCGAACCGGGCATATCACCGTCCATTCAGCATCAAGAGAAGATCGCCGCCCTTCCATTCAAGGAAAACCGGACCACGGCAGAGACCGCGCAGACGCTTCGCGACGAGATGCTCTACCACCGTGCCACGCAAACGTACCTCTGGGCGATGCCACTCATCAACACCCTCGGCATGAAGGTCGGCTCGGAGAAGGCGTTCGGCGAAGGGTACAACGTCCTACCGGTGTGGAAGAAACGCCTCGACGCCAAGACGCTTGTGACCACGCCAAACTCGGACGTGATCTATGCGATGAGCTACGTCGATCTCGGCAAGGACGGACCGCTCGTGTTTGAAGCACCGCCGATGCTCCAGGGAATCCTGTTGGACTTCTGGCAACGGCCGATCCCCGTCGATGGCGGCAAGTTCGCCGGCGATGTCGGCTTCTTCGGCCCCGACCAGGGCAAAGGCGGCAAGTTCCTGCTCCTGCCGCCGGGGTACAAGGGCGACGTTCCGGAAGGCTACTTCGTGTACCGCTCGGGCACGAACAACGTATTCGTGTTTCTCCGCGCGTTCTACGCGGATGCGAGTAACCTGAAGCCGCCGGTGGAACTCCTTGAGAAGACGAAGATCTACCCGATCAAGGGCGACGCGAAGGCGATGAAGTTCCCCGACGCCTCGGGCGTGCCGGCGAACATGCTGCCGAGCAGCGACGCGACCGCCTTCGACCAACTTAAGACACTGGTGGACGCCGAAGGGCCGCACCTCGCCGACCCGGACTGGATGGGTATGCTCGCCGGCCTCGGCATCGTGAAGGGCGAGCCGTTCCAGCCGGACGAACGCACGCGGGGCATCCTCGATCGCGCGGCGAAGTCGGCGTACAAGATGAGCCGGGTGGTCGGGTTCGAGGAGAAGGTCAGCGGCCGCGCGTTCACCATGTACCCGGAACGGCGGTGGGTAAACCCCATGGCCGACGCGACGGCGACCAAGCCGAGCGGGAATCTGGACCTGAGTTGGGGGCGGTCGGACCGCGGCGGGGCCCGCGACCTCGACGCCCGCCTCTGGATGTTCACCAACTACTACTCGATCAGCCCTGGCATGCTCTCGCAGATTCCCGGCATGGGTGCCTTCTACGTGATCGCCTTCACCGACAGCGAAGGCGTTCCGCTGAGTGGCGGGACGAACTACAAACTGAACCTGCCGAAAGACATCCCGGCCGCGAACTTCTGGTCGGTGACACTTTATGAGGCCGAGAACGGTTCGGGCCTCGCCAACGGCCAGCCGTTCCCCTCGCTCGGGTTCGCGCGACAAGCCGGTGCAGAACGCAGACGGCAGCACCGACCTCTATTTCGGTTCCAAGTCCCCCACCGGCAAGGAAAAGAACTGGCTCGCCACGGTGTCCGGCAAAGGGTACTTCGCCGTTCTGCGGCTCTACGGGCCGACCGAACCGGCTCTCACGAAGACCTGGAAGCCCGGCGACTTTACGAAGATGAAGTGACGGTTCACGGTCAACGCGTACCCCGGCGACTCCCCAAAAAGTGGGACAGTCGCCGGGGTTCGGTTTCGGACACAGGTGGCCACCGACCAGGAGCTGCAATAGGCTTATCTTTAGCCCCAGCGGATAGTGCATTTTTTTCGGAGGTTTAGCGGTGTTAACCTATGTTTTGATTTCCTGGGGAGACAGCAAGTTTTCGCCAGAGATGCATTGGGCAAAGCGCACTGAGGATTCTAGGACTGAAATAATCAGCCCACACACCATCATTTCAAGAGT
>CAVWHV010000057.1:0-114476 GCA_963754725.1 uncultured Planctomycetaceae bacterium | reverse complement strand
GTGAATTAGCCGGGAGAGTGTTCCGGCCGCCACGGGGTGATCGGTGTTAGTTTGGCATATTCGTTGCGTTGTTGGTTTGATTGTCTGTTGACCGCAAGTACTATGCTTGAATTCTCTAGAGGTGCAACTGTATGAATCGAAGATTCGTCGGTATCCTGACCGCGGTGCTGCTGGCGTTGGCGTTGCAGGCAATTTGCGGCCATCGAAACCACGCTTGATCTATGGAAAACCGCGTGGACAATCCCCGACCAAGACAAGATCTACACGTACATCGAATCGAATCTCTTACCCGAATTCCCGGATATCTCAGTCACAACTTCGACGTTTTGCCATCACAGGATGTCCATACGATCGCCATCGGGAAAATAGCCGCGTCAACAAGGTTCTGGAATACATGAATTACGATCGTTCCGACTTCGAATTCTTCTTCAGAGATATTGCGATTGACACGATGTGACGAACTCGGAAACGACGTGCTGGTTGAAAAGGTAATCTCGGACGAGACCTAATCCGTTACCACTCTCAAAGCGTTCGGGTAGGCGCCGGCGGAAGCTCGGTCTTTTTCCCTAAGCTGTTGAAGACCCTCCATGTCCGTGATACTTTTTCGGTTGGTGCAGAATAATCTTCCCGGGAACGGCATTCTGGAAAGCACGACAAACACCTTCACGCAGGCTCGTGTTCCCGAGCCGGCGAGCATTGTGTCGTTCGGTGGTCTGGCCCTGCTGATGGGCGTCGTCATGATGCGCCGCCGCAAGCGAGCCTAGGTTTGTAGTGTAAAGTATCAAAGCCGTTCAGCGATCGGCTGACACGGCTCCAACAAGAACTCTGTGCCTTGCTGCCACGCTCCTGACGGATGGTAGCAAGGCTTTTTTTTTGGAGTTGCGAACAAGAAAGATGATCTCTCGCTGAATTTGGCCGAAGGCCATAATCACCGTAGCCTGGGCAACGCCCCAGGAGAAATGATCAAGCATCGTGTTTGGCCGAAGGCCATATTCACCGTAGCCTGGGGTAACGCCCTCGTCGTATTACAAATCTGAAAAGGTGAAAGCCGGGCAGGTCTGAGCCGGTTGTCGTTGCGGAATCTTTTCCATTGATGGGCCAATTCGCATTGACTGCCCATCTCTTTACCGTGAAGCGGTTACATCCCGCAGTCGGCCGAAGGCCATAATCACCGTAGCCTGGGGCAACGCCCCAGAAATCAAAGCCATAAAACACGTTTGGCTGAAGGCCAAACTCCCTGTGGCGTGGGCTCCCACGTGTGAATATGGCCTTCGGCCAAACATCTCGTTGTGCTCCCATCCCTGGGGCGGTGCCCCAGCTACGGTGACATTGGCCTTCGGCCAAACTCTCGTTGTGCTCCCATCCCTGGGGCGGTGCCCCAGGCTACGGTGACATTGGCCTTCGGCCAAACATCTCGTTGTGCTCCCATCCCTGGGGCGGTTGCCTCAGGCTACGGTGAATATGGCCTTCGGCCAAATATCTCGTTGTGCTCCCATCCCTGGGGCGGTGCCCCAGGCTACGGTGACACTGGCCTTCGGCCAAACATCTCGTTGTGCTCCCATCCCTGGGGCGGTGCCTCAGGCTACGGTGACTTTGGCCTTCGGCCAAATGTCATGTGCGATCATTCTTCCTGGGGCGGTGCCCCAGGCTACGGTGACATTGGCCTTCGGCCAAACATCTCGTTGTGCTCCCATCCCTGGGGCGGTGCCCCAGGCTACGGTGACATTGGCCTTCGGCCAAATGCCATGTGCGATCATTCTTCTGGGGCGGTGCCCCAGGCTACGGTGACATTGGCCTTCGGCCAAATGCCATGTGCGATCATTCTTCCTGGGGCGGTGCCCCAGGCTACGGTGACATTGGCCTTCGGCCAAATGCCATGTGCGATCATTCTTCCTGGGGCGGTGCCCCAGGCTACGGTGACATTGGCCTTCGGCCAAATGTCATGTGCGATCATTCTTCCTGGGGCGGTGCCCCAGGCTACGGTGACATTGGCCTTCGGCCAATCATCCCTTGGAAGAACACTGTCTGGGGTGTTGCCCCACGTTACATTGAAAGCCGCATCAACCAAGGTGCGCTCTTGCGGCGCCGGTGCGGTTGGGCCATCATCGTCGTGGAGGAGAATTACCCATGCGACGCACAACGGCTTGGTCATGGCGACACGTCAGCGCCGACCGATTCTTCTGGGCGGCGATCGTGTGCCTCAGCGCCGTGTCGGCGTCCGGCGTGCCAGCGGATCCGCCGAGTCTCGCGGGACCTCGTACGCCGGAGACGGCGACGCTCTCGAGCGAGGCGGCAACTCAGGTGCTCGAGCGCGACTGGCTGTTTCAGGCCATGGGCGAACCGCTGTTGTCTCGGACAGCTCTGGAGATCGACTGGGCACGACAACTGGCCGCGCGGCTGACTTCGCAATGCCCCACTCTCGACCTGTCGGGCGAACTGACCGAACTCGACTCGCTGCAACGACGGCTGGACGACTTGCGCACGTCGCCAACGGCCGCAGAACTGCCCCCAGCACCCGCGGCCGAACCGAACTGGATCTGGTATCCCGAGGGCGACCCGACTCAGAACGCGCCGGCCGCCGTGCGGTTCTTCCGCTGCCGCTTCGAGATTCCCGCGCAGGTCCGTGCGGCCACTCTGCGGGTGGCCGCGGACGACGCCTGCGAAGTGTTTCTCAACGGCACGCGCGTGGCGGCGCACGACACGTGGCAGCGGACGGCGGTCTTCGATGTCGGCCCCGTTCCTGCAAGCCGGCGCGAATGTCCTGGCCGTGCGCGCCGAGAACCGGCCGGCGCCCAGCAGCAATCCCGCCGGACTGATCGCGCGTCTGGCCGTGACGCTGGCCGATGGCAAGCCGATGGTCGTGGTCTCCGACGGCTCCTGGCGGGCCGACAACGAACTGCGGCCGCAGTGGGAACAGACCGCCTTCGACGACGCGGCCTGGAAGCCGGCGGCGGTCTCCGCGCCGTTCGGCGGCGGACCGTGGGGAAAGATCGCCGGCCTCGGACGCGGACGTGCAGGACGATCCGGTCGCGGCCTACGCCGGTGAATCGCCCGCCGTCAGGGAACTCTACTTCGCCGTGCGGCGGGTCAAGCGCGACATCCTGTTCAAGAACCCGGTGCTCGACTTCTCGCAGCTGCTGTTCATCGACCAGCCGCTGCCGCAAGGCCCGATCAATCCCGAGCACGAAGCGATCCACCGCATGGGCATCATGGCGGTTCCCGGCGGCCGGCTGCTGGTGCTCGACGGCCTGCATCCCGGCGGCCAGCTCCGGCAACTGGCGCCGGAGAAGCCCGGCAGTTTCTGGCGGCCCGATCTGTCGTTCGACGCGCAGCGAGTGCTCTTCTGCTTCAAGCCGCACGACGAGAAGAGTTTTCACCTGTACGAGATGAACCTCGACGGCACCGGCCTGCGGCAGCTGACCGACAGCGAGTACGACGACATCGATCCGATCTACCTGCCCGACGGCCACATCCTCTTCACCACGACGCGCGGCAACTCGTACGTCCGCTGCGGGCCGTTCATCTACTCGTACATCCTGGCCCGCTGCGACGCCGACGGCGGCAACGTCTACCTGATCAGCTACAACGGCGAGCCGGACTTCGTGCCCGCGCTGCTGGACGACGGCCGCGTGATCTACTCGCGCTGGGAGTACTCCGACAAGCCGCTGTGGCGGCTGCAGAAGCTCTGGACGACCAACCAGGACGGCACCGGCACGGCGCATTTCTGGGGCAACCAGTCGGTCTGGCCCGATCATCTCTCCGAGCCGCGGCCGATTCCCGGCAGCCGCCGCGTGATGTTCTCCGGCGTCGGCCATCACGACTGGTGGTCGGGCTCGATCGGCATCGTCGACCCGGACCAGGGCCGCGACTTCCCGCACGGCCTGACCAAGGTCACCGCCGATCTGCGTTGGCCGGAAGTCACTCTCCCGCCGGAGGACCGGCCGGAAGCCGCCGACTACCACGCCGCGGGCCGCTTCACCGGCTACAAGACGGCCTATCCGCTGTCGGAGGAGGACTTCCTCGTCTCGGCGCGCGGGTCGGAGAACAAGTTCCGCCTGTACCTGATGGACGTGCACGGCAACCGCGAGTTGATCTACGAGGGCGTCCACAACGTCTGGCACGCGATGCCCGTCAAGCCGCGGCCGGTGCCGCCGCGGCAAGTCGACCGCGTGGCCTGGCCGGGCACGGGCAAGAACGGCAACCGGTCGAGCCGGGCGTGTTCTTCAGCGCCGACGTCTACGAGGGCGTGCCCGACCTGCCGCGCGGCATGGTGCGTTACCTGCGGGTCTTCCAGCTGGACTACAAGACCTACTCGACCTGGAACAAGACCTATCGCCACTCCGGCCCGCCGGTGTCGATCGTGCAGGAGGAGGGCGTGAAGCGGATCCTCTCCGAGGTGCCGGTCGAAGCCGACGGCTCGGTGCACTTCGAGGCGCCGGCCGGCCGCGCGCTGTTCTTCCAACTCCTGGACGCGGAGCGCCGCTGTGTGCAGACGATGCGGAGCTTCACCGGCCTGATGCCCGGCGAACAGCGCGGCTGCGTCGGCTGCCACGAAGGACACAGCGCGGCGCCGCCGCGGCAAGGCGGCCTGGCCCTGCAGACGACCGGCCACGACCTCTCGCCGCCGCCGTGGGGCACCGAGAGCATCAGCTACGAGCGATTCGCCCAGCCGGTGCTGGATCGCTACTGCGTCCGCTGCCATCAGGGCAAGAGCCTGGCCCGGCGGAGCCGAACCTCGTCGCTGCGCCCGGGCACAGCGTGTTCAAGGAGCCGTACCTGACGCTGGTCGGGCCGGCCGGCTGGGGCAATCCGGTCGCCGGGCCGCGGCCGGGTTACGGCATCGCCGGCGCGATCCCCGTGGAGAGCGGCTTCGATGCGAACGATCCGCGCGGCCTGACCACGTTGCGGCCGATGCAGTACCTGTCCGGCAAGAGCCGGCTGGTCGAGCTGGCCGCCAGCGGCAAGCACTACGACGTGCAGGTCGATCCGCTGAGCCTGCACCGCCTGATCGCCTGGGTCGACGCCTGCTGCCCGTTCATGGGCGACGAGGAACTGCGGGCGCTGGGCGATCCGGACTTCCCGGGCATCGAGCGACTGCCGATCCGCCCGCGCGTGGCCACCGCCCCGGTCATCGAGCGGCCGTGACTCAACGCCGAATTTCAAACCGCGTGGGATCGCCTTCGACATCCAGCATGAACACGCCGCTGATCGTACCGAACTGCTTGAAATCGTAGACTTCACCGACGACCCGTTTGTCGCGCGTGATTTCGAAGATCTGCGGTTGCTGGCCGATAAACCCGTGACCACCCCAATTGCAGACCATTGTGTTGCCGTTGGGCAAGCGCTGCAGACCGGCGATGAAACGCAGCGGATTGTCGGGGAGGTCCTTTTCCTTGATCTCCCAGACGACCTTGCCCTCTTTGTCGACTTCGATGAGGCGATGCGCGTCTCCGGCAGCGATCAGCGTGTTGCCATCGGACAGGCGAATCCCACTGAAGGCCATCTCTGCGGAGATCTCGCGGACTATGCGACCTGCTGCGATCATACTCGCGGACAACGGCGTCTTGATACTGACCCACGAGATAGTTTCCCGTGGCGAGCTTGCGGACGCAGCGCATCTGCAGATGCGTGTTCGTGCAATTGGTCTTCAATGGGACCTCTCTGCGTGATCTTGCCGTCGCGATCCACTTCGACGATCCGCATCGGGCCCGACTCGGCCACCATCACCACACCATCGGGCAGTGGTTGGCAGGCATGCACTTCGTTTGCCTCGGCCGTCTTGTACTCCCAGACAACCTCTTTCTGACGTGTGACTTCCGTGGCGCCCTTCACGTGCGAGAACAAGATATTGCCGTTGGGAAGTACCCAGACATCTTGCGGCCCCGTCGCGGGATACTCCCAGGTTATCCGGCCGTCCTTGTCGACGAGACAAATCTTGCTGCCCCCATAGTCGGCACACGCGAACGGTCTGCCAAGCGTCATACGCCGTGGCCCGCTCGTTGCCGGCTCGTCTGCGCTCCCCGCGTTCGCGCACGCCCAGAGCGCCAGCACCAGGCACGTCATCGCGGTCAGGACAGGCGAGCGGTTGGTCCCCCGAGTATGGTTCATCAGCGGTTCTCCGGCACGAATAACGATTTTCATCGTGGTTAGGATCTGTCAAGGACCAAGTTACCGAATCCTCGTAGGACGGATTGCCAATCCGTCCCACATCCAATTCGGTAAGTTTTTGTTTTACAGCGCCTTACTTTCAGGGTCGACACACCCTCGTGCGATAATCTACCGCTCTTTCTCGCCGAATACCACCGACTTACCCGTGCTCAGCCAACAGCCGCTTGGAGGACGATTCTCACGTTGTGGGGGCTGGGCACGCTCCAGGAAACCGATTACGAAGGATCTGAGTCGGAAACTGCTCTCAACGACAAGACGGAAAGGAACCAGCCATGGACATTCGACGATTCCGCATTGATCGGTCGCTCGCCCTCAGTCCTACGTTCCCCACGCACAGTCGCCGCTTGTTTCATCCGCGAATCACCTGGGCGATCGCATGCCTCACGCTGTGGTCCACGCACATTCGCGGGAGTGAGCCACTCATCGCAGCGTCGGTCACGCCCGAGGTTTCGCAGGCGGCACAGTCGATCGACAAAGCGTTTATCTCCTTTCGCATTGGCGTGCCACAGTGGATGCCCGACGACCGCTTTCGCGAGTTGTTGGCGATGTTCGAAAAGTACAAGGGAGTGACCGACGAGATCACGTTCTTCACTTCGGCCACGCATCCGCCACTGCCGCTCGAGGAGATCGAGCGGCGGTGCGAGATCCTGGCTCGGCGCGTGGCACAGGCCAAGGCACTGGGTTATCGCGCGGGGATCAACGTGCTGGCCACGATGGGGCACCACAACGAGAACCTGCCGAATTCGCTCTCCGGCGACTACACGCGTGTGACAGACATCGAGGGCAACGTCTCGCTGGGATCGTTCTGTCCAAATGACTCGCGTTTTTGCCAATACGTGCGGGAGGTCTACCGCCTGGTCGCGCAGGCCAACCCCGACTACATCTGGGTCGACGATGATGTACGACTGGCGGGGCACATGCCGGTCGGCGAGACCTGTTTCTGCGATCGCTGCCTGGCGATCTTCTCGGAGGAATCGGGGGTGGAACACACGCGAGCCAGTGTGAAAGCCGGCCTGACGGCGGCTTCGCCCGAGGCCCGGATCACGTTTCGCCGGGCGTGGCTGGCGCACAACCGCACTACGATCGGGCGGTTGTTGACGCTCGTGGAACGTACGGTCCACGAGCAGCGACCCGGTATGCCGCTGGGATTCATGTCGGGCGAACGGTTCTACGAAGGTTACGACTTCGACAATTGGGCTCGCGCTCTGGCGGGACCCGACGAGTGCGCCCGTGTACTGGCGGCCGGGCGGCGGCTTCTATGAGGATTCGTCAACTGCCGGCCTGGCAGGCAAGTCACACGAGATTGGGCGACAGATATCGCTCTTGCCGCCCGAAATCGTGTCGATCCAATCGGAGATCGAGAATTTTCCGTATCACCGCTTGAAGAAGTCTGCACACGTCACGGTGTTGGAGGCCGCCTCACATATGGCGGCCGGTTGTACCGGCGCAGCGTTCAACGTATTGTCCGGCAACAACGAACCCCTCGACGAATTCGAACCGCTGGTGGCCACGATTCGCGACGCTCGGCCACTGTTCGACCTCGCGGCCCAGCACCAGGGACGCATCCGACCCGTCGGAGTCTTCGCGGCGTGGAGCAAGGACTCCTGGGCGTCTTCCGATCTGGGAATGCTCGGCCTGGCGCCTTCGGTCTGGGAAATCGGCCTGCCCGCGGCTTACAGTCCGCAAGACGCCGCCGTAACGCTCCTGTTCTCTCAGAACGTCGCCATCATGTCGGACGATGAGATCCGGCAGGTCCTCTCGGGAGCTGTCTACATGGATGCGGAAACGCTCGACCGCCGTCAACGGCCGCGGCTTTGGCGACTTGACGGGCATGGCGGTCGAAAACGTGGTGCGCGAGGACTGCATCGAAGAACTCACAGACCATCCGCTGAACAGCCCGTTTGCCGAACGGCAGCGCGATTGCCGGCAATCGTTCTATCACGTTCCCGGCCATCTGCTGCGTCTCCACGACTCGCAAGCGCAGACGCTGGCGCGACTCGTGGATTATGCCGGGCAAGAGCAGGCCGCCACGAGCATGGCTGTGTTCGAGAACCGCGCGGGCGGACGGATCGCCGTGTGCGGTTACTACCCGTGGAGCTTCCTCCACAATCTGAGCAAGTCGAGTCAGATGAAGTCCGTCATGCGTTGGCTGTCGCGCGACCGGTTGCCGGCCTATGTGGCCTCGTTCCACAAGGCCAACGTGTGGGTGCGACCGTCGGCCGACGGAAGTCTCTGCGTGTCCGTCGTCAACTCCAGTTTCGATCCGGCCAAAGAGCTTACCGTGGCCCTGCGCACCGACTGCAACAAGATCCGCGTGTTCGACATGCAAGGCCGCGAGAGCACGGTCACCGCAAGCCGATCGGACGGCCCCTATCGCCACGCCACACTGCCGACGATCGAGCCGTGGTCGATGCGGCTGCTGGTGGCTGCACCGTGACGTGAATGGTGGTTGAGATTCAGATCGCAGGAATCAAGTTCCGTCGACCCTCCATGAACTCGCGGACCACCCGATTGGACAACTTCAGTTTCTGTCGGATCGACAGGGCGGGACGTGCGTACAGCAGGATCATGCAGATGCTCAACACGTCGCCCGTGCCGGTCGAATGAACCGGCGAGTCTGCCGGATCAGGTGGCTCGACGGTCAGCGTCCCAGCCGCGTAGTAGCCGGCTCCATCTGCGCCCATGTGCACAGTCACCGATTTCACTCCCCACTCTTCCAGTCGCTGCAACGCGATCTCCAACTTCGCAGAATCGGTAAACTCGCACAGTTCGTTGACGTTGCCATGGGCCACATCAACCAGTGGTAGAACATTTCGCAGCAGCTGTTTGCGATGTTGGATTTCCTCGGCGGATGCAGTCCGCCAGCAGGGATCGAAGTTAATGTCGAGCGACGTGGTGATGTCGCGGCGCCGGGCTTCGGCAAGCAGCCGCCGGTTGCCGTCCTCGAGCATGCTCAGGGAAAACCAGACGTCCGCCCGCAGCAGATGCCCGCAGCCGTCGAGCGATGCGAGGTCGATGTCGTCAAATACGAACGACTCGTTGTTCGGCAGGCAGCTGAGGAAATGACGGTGGCCAGCGGCAAATCCCAACGCCACCGTTGTGCCCGTGGCTCGACTCGCGTCGCACGCCAGGTACGACCGCACACCGTGGTTGGCCAGCGTTCGTCGCAACGCTTCCGCCAGCCGGTCGGCACCCACCTTCCCGACGAAGCAGACTTGGGCACCCAGTGCGGCCGCCGTGCACGCACTGTTCGCCCCGCCACCGCCGATTGTCTCGACGATCCCCGGCACCGACGTTTCACCGTCCCGCAGCAGCCCTCGAGCATCACCGATGCCCTGCACTTTGACGTCCCGATTGATATTCCCCACGACACACAGCGGTACGTCGGGAAAAGAGAAATCGTCCGTCATAGGTCGTGACTCGGCTCAGCACGATGGCTCGAGAGCCTGTTTGAGCAGCGACATCAGTAGGTGCTCAATCACCAGGTGGATCGCCTCGACTTGCGGCGTGGAACCCACCGGCACAAGGATCGACACTGTCGATTCCTGGTGCAGTGAGCCACCGTCAAAGCCTACCAGGCTGATCGTCTGGGCACCCATTGTGTTGGCAAAGCGAACGGCGCGAACCAGGTCGGCAGAGAATCCCTGTCCGCCGTGAACCGAACAAGCGATGACCACATCGCCCGGTCGCAGCAGGCCGCGCATCAGATTGACGAACACGTCACTGCGATCCGCATCGTTGGCCCAGGCGGTGTAGAGGCTGACGTTGTCGGTCAGGCAACGTGTGTCAAACGGCCGCTGACCGGTCGGGATGACGAACTTGGCCAGATCGCAGGCAAAGTGCTGGGCCGTGGACGCCGACCCACCGTTACCCATCGTGATCACGCGACCCTCACGTCGGTAACAGTCCAGCAGCAGGTCGCGCGCTTGAGCAATCGCACGTCGATCCAATCTCGACAGCAACATGCTCGTCTCGTGCAGGAATTCCTCGATGGCAGCCAGGACGGTACACATGACCGTTGAGTGTAGCTTCTGCCGCGACACGGTGCGAGTACCGTCCGACCGCGGCTCGCACGCTGTTGGCATCACCGTTTAACCGCTGGCCCAACGGGCCGCGCGCCGTGCGCGAACGGCTCGCGGCGCCACCTGACTCCGCACCAGCCGCCAGCCGCGTGCCCGCACGGTCGCGGCACGCACGCCGTTGGCATCACCGTTTAACCGCTGGCCCAACGGGCCGCGCGCCGTGCGCCAACGGCTCGCAGCGCCACCAGACTCCGCACCAGCCACCAGCCGCACGGCCGCACGGCCGCGGCTCGCACGCCGCTGGCGTGGCGGTTAAACGTTTCGCCCAACGGGCCGCGCGCCGTGCGCCAACGGCTCGCAGCGCCACCTGACTCCGCACCAGCCACCAGCCGCGTGGCCGCACGGCCGCGGCTCGCACGCCGCTGGCATCACCGTTTAACCGCTGGCCCAACGGGCCGCGCGCCGTGCGCGAACGGCTCGCAGCGCCACCTGACTCCGCACCAGCCGCCAGCCGCGTGCCCGCACGGTCGCGGCACGCACGCCGTTGGCGTGGCGGTTAAACGTTTCTCCCAACGGGCCGCGCGCCGTGCCGCCAACGGCTCGCGGCGCCACCTGACTCCGCACCAGCCGCCAGCCGCGTGGCCGCGGCTCGCACGCCGCTGGCGTGGCGGTTAAACGTTTCTCCCAACGGGCCGCGCGCCGTGCGCGCAACGGCTCGCAGCGCCACCTGACTCCGCACCAGCCGCCAGCCGCGTGGCCGCGTGGCCGCGGCTCGCACGCCGTTGGCGTGGCGGTTAAACGTTTCTCCCAACGGGCCGCGCGCCTGCGCGAACGGCTCGCAGCGCCACCTGACTCCGCACCAGCCACCAGCCGCACGGCCGCACGGCCGCGGCTCGCACGCCGCTGGCGTGGCGGTTAAACGTTTCTCCCAACGGGCCGTGCGCCCTGCGCCAACGGCTCGCAGCGCCACCTGACTCCGCACCAGCCACCAGCCGCGTGGCCGCGGCTCGCACGCCGCTGGCGTGGCGGTTAAACGTTTCTCCCAACGGGCCGCGCCGAGGACGTGGTGCGAACCGATACGCTTCCACTGGCACTCAAAACGGGTAACATAGGGAGCATGATGCAAAGCCTCGACTCCAGCGACTTGACACAACTCTGGTTTGACTGGGATGGCCGGGAACAGCTAGTGCGGAGGGTCGTGTCGCAACGACTCGGCGACAAGCCGCCTCCCACGGTCGACGATGGAGTCGTAGCCACGTACTTTCTGGCGCTGCGTACGAAGACGCTGGACGAGATCGGAGCGGAATTCAGTTATCACGCCACGAGTGGCATCAAGAAGCCGCCGGCCGGGTCGCTGCTGGCCGAGTGCACAGGCACTACGGTGGGCGTGGACCGGTTCGACTCGACGGGACGTCTGGGCTTGTTGCACATGTCCTATCCGCTCAAGATGTTGCTCAACGCCCACGGGTCACTCACATCGTGCGATCTGTTGCACACGGTTGCCGGCGCCATCGTGTTTGACGTATTCGAGAACCAGGACTCACGACTCGTCTCCTTGCGGATTCCCGACGCGGTACTGCAAACGTTTCCAGGCCCGGCGTACGGTCCCCATGCCTTGCGCCAGCGTCATGGGTTTTCGGCGCATGAACCGGTCTTTGGCACGATCCTGAAACCGACGGCTGGAATCACTCCCGACCAGGTGGGGGCTCTGGTCGAGGAGGCCGCTCGCTGTCCGTTATTCCTGTTCGTGAAAGAGGACGAAAACCTCTATCCGAATCTTGACTATTCTCCGGTGAAGCGGCGAACCGAGCAGGCGGTCGCAGCAATCCGACGGGTGCAGGATCAGCGAGCCGGCAAAGGCATTCTGTTCGCCCCGCACATCACGGGCAGTCCGCACGAGATTCTGGAAACGGTGGAAGCGGTGCTGGAAGCGGGTGCATCGGCCGTCATGTTCAGCGAGACCTACAGTACGGGAACCGTGCGGATGGTGCGTGAAGCCACACGGCACCGTGCGCATCCTCCCGCGATTTACGGACACAACGCGGGCATTGGCACGCGCGAACGGTGTATCTGGCGCGAGGTGCTGGATTTGCTGGCCCGACTGGACGGGATTGACTTCCGGCAGACGGCTCCGGTGCGGCCCGGTCCGCCTTTCATCCGCCCGTACGGCGCGGCCTGGGAAGCTTCCGAACGAGTGCTGACTGGCCCGCTGCCCGGCGGCATCAAACCGACGATGATCGCGCGGGCCGGCGGACTCGACCAGGGCAACATCATCATGAACCTGCAGGACGCTGAGCGACGTGGCCTGACTGCGGAAATCCTGTTGCTGGCAGGATCCGCAATCAATTCCATCCGCACGCCGGCGGGCGACACGGACCCGCGTTACGGTGCCGAGGCAATGCGCCAAGCGCTCGATGTGCATCGCAGTGGAGTCCTCGCGGAGACACCGCTCCAAGACCACGTCCGGACACTCATGGAGGTAGCTCGGTCGCGCCAGCTACTGGCGCTCCAGGATGCGCTGCGGCAACGATATCCGGAGGAGTTCGCATGAAGAAGGACGAACGGCGGCTCAACGTAGGCGTATTGGGATGTGGTCCGATTTCACAGATCGCCCATTTCGATGCGTGTCGCAAGGTGCGCAACATCGACCTGTATGCCATTTGTGACCTTGCCGATGATCTGCGGACGCGCATGGCGGCCAGGTGGGAACCGCAGGTCGCTTACGGCGACTATCGACAGATGCTGGCCGACCCGCAGGTGGAAGCCGTCGTGATCGGCGTCGCCGATCAGTTCCACGTGCCACTCACGGCGGCGGCTCTGGAGGCAGGCAAGCACGTACTCGTCGAAAAGCCGCTCGGCACACAGATCGAGGAGTGCCAGCGGCTCAAGGCGCAGGTGGACAAGAGTGGTTTGGTCCTACAGATCGGTAACAACCGACGATTTGACCCAGGTATCGCCTTCGCGAGCCGGTTCGTTCGAGAAGAACTCGGTCAGCGGATGAGCTTCAAAGCCTGGTATTATGACTCGGTGTATCGCTACACGATGACCGACAATCTGCAGCCGCTGGTTTATCAGAGTAGCCAGGCGCGTTGACCGGAAGGCGATCCCAAGGCAGACCGCAAACGGTACTACGTGCTGACGCATGCCGCCCACCTGGTCGACACGACGCGGCTACTGGGTGGCGAAATCCTCGCCGTGCGAGCTCGACTTCTGGAACGCTTTGATGCGTACTGCTGGTTTGTGAGTGTCGATTTCGCCGACGGTAGTCTCGGACATGTCGACCTGACGATCGCCATTCGCGGAGACTTTGAGGAAGGATTCCGCATCTATGGCGAGCATGGAAGTGTGACCGGACAGGTCTATCTGCCCTGGTTTCACAAGTCCAGCGTCGTCGAGTGTTTTTCCACGAAAGATCGCACGTATCGGCGACCACTGGGTGAGGACGCTCATACGTACAAGACGCAGTTGGAGGGCTTCGCCGATACCATCCTACACGGGCAGCCAATGCACGGAGCCAACATCGATGACGGGATCGCCGCGATGCGAGCCATGGTCGCCATCGCTCGCTCGGCAGAAACCGGGGACCGCGTGGAATTGTCCGACGTGACGGGGGCGGTGTGATGCAACTGGGAATTTTTGCCAAGACCTTTTCGCGTCCGACTCTGGAAGAAAATCTGGATGCCGTGTCCGATTACGGTTTTCCATGCGTGCAGTACAACCTGGTGTGTGCAGGACTTCCGACGCTGCCGGAGTCGATCGATTCAGCGATCTGCGACCGAATTCGGCGGGCATTTGCCGCCCGCCGCCTGTCGATGGCCGCAGTTTCCGGGACCTTCAACGTCATCGATCCGAACCTCGAACGGCGGCAGCTCGGCCTCCGTCGATTGCGAATCTTGGCCGAAGCCTGCGGGGGCCTGGGGACATCGCTGATTACCCTTTGCACCGGCACGCGAGATCCGGACAACATGTGGCGACGTCATCCAGATAATGGTCTCGCCGAGACATGGTCCGAGCTCGTGCGATCGATGCGCGACGTGGCCGCGATTGGCGATCAGACCGGCGTGACGATGGCGTTTGAACCTGAAGTGAATAACGTGGTGGACACAGCCAGGAAAGCTCGCCAACTGCTCGACGAAATCGCCTCGCCGTGCCTCAAGGTGATCATGGATGGCGCGAATCTCTTCCACGCTGGCGACCTGCCACGTATGCGTGACATCCTGGACGAGGCATTTGAACTACTGGGTCGGGACATCGCCCTCGCCCATGCCAAGGACTTGAATCGCGACGGCGATGCGGGAGATGTGCCGGCCGGCACCGGCCTGTTGGACTATGACTTCTATCTGTCTCGGCTGCGCGCCACCGGTTTTCGCGGTCCGCTGGTCACGCACGGATTGACCGAAGACCAGGTGCCGGCGTGTGCGGGTTTCCTGAGACGCAAGCTGGTGGCCGCCGGGTTGGACCGCTGAGTCCATGACAGACGGATCCGTCCCCTGGCACTGAAACTCCACGACGCGGATAATCCACCATGCCGTTCATCGACCATGACCACATCCGATTTCATTTCCGGGAGACGGGCCAAGGAACTCCGGTCATTTTTCAGCACGGCTTGGGCGGCAGCGTGGAACAGCCGTGGGGACTGTTCCTGCCTCCTGAAGGGTTCCGCATGATCGCCATGGACTGCCGCGGCCACGGACAAACGGAGCCGTTGGGTGACCCCGAGAAAATCAGTATCGCCTCATTTGCCGACGATCTGCGGGCACTGCTGGACTCTCTGCAGATTCCGCGTGTCGTCATGGGTGGCATCTCGCTGGGAGCTGCCGTCGCATTGAACTTCGCCCTGCGGTTTCCCCACCGCGTGGTCGGACTGATTCAGTCCCGACCGGCCTGGCTGGCCGAGCCAAATCATCGCAATGCGGCCTGGTTCGGCGAAATTGCCGCGTTGATCCGAAGACATGGCGCGAAGGCCGGCCAGTCACTCTTTCGCCAATCGTCCACGTATCGGGAAGTGCTGGCCGAGTCACCGGATGTGGCTCAGTCGATGTTGAACCAGTTTGACAATCCGCGGGCCGATGCCACGGTAATCACCCTCGAACGGATTCAGAACGATGCCCCGTGCGGCAGTTTGCAGCAACTCGCGGACATCCAAGTTCCCACGTTGGTCATGGCCAACCGCCAGGACCCGGTACACCCTTTCGAGTTTGGACAGATTATCGCAGCTGCGATTCCCAAGTCAGAGTTCGTCGAACTGACAGCCAAGTCGGTGAGCGTTGAACAACATCGACGGGATGTGCAATCGCACCTTGGGAGTTTTCTCATCCGACACTTCCAATGAACCGGTCGAGGTCCTGGTTTCGTTCTGGGGACCAAGCCGTTTCGACAATGACGAATGTCGAATGACGAAACCCGAAGAATTGACGGCTGGCGACTGGACAAGGCCACTCCAACCACCACAACAGTACGTCATTCGTCATTCGGGCTTCTTTCGTCATTCCGTCATTCGTCATTCGGGCTTCTTTCGTCATTCCGTCATTCGTCATTCGGGCTTCTTTCGTCATTCCGTCATTCGTCATTCGTCATTTCCTCGTCATCCATCCCGTCGGACCGTGCTTCTACTTGCCGCCGTAGCCTGTTACGATGAACCGGCAAGACAGCGACTGGTCTGTTGGCGGGTCGCGCGTGTTAACCATGGGGAGTCTGCCGCGCATGCTCAAGTGCTCTACATCGCTTTGGTCAGCCGATCTGGCAAACCTGGCCGAGGCCATTCGGTGGTCAGAGCCGTATAGCGAACGGTTTCATCTGGACGTGGCGGATGGACACTACACGCCCACGATGCTGTTCTTCCCGGATCTGGTCAAAGCTCTGCGTCCTCATACGCGACTTCCGTTCGAAGTGCACTTGATGACGACCGATCCGGAAATTTGGATCGAGCCCTTCGCGGATGCCGGAGCGGATCTGTTCATCTTCTGTTACGACACCGTGCGAGATTTCTCGCGTCTGCTCGCCGCTGTGCGAGAACGAGGCAAACAGATCGGCATATCTCTGCAGATCACCGAGTCGGTCGAGTGCCTCGAGCCTTACTGGCCGGAGTTGGACCTCGTTACACTGATCGGCACGACCATCGGCACGAAGGGGACGTCGATGGATCCGACGGCCGAGCCGCGGATTCGCCAGACGCACGAGATCATTCGGCAGCGCGGCGTCAAGACAGAGATCCAGGCTGACGGCGGTATACGACGCAACACGGTTCCCATCATTCACCGGGCGGGCGCCGATTGGATTGTCCCGGGGTCACTGATGTTCAAAGAGAACCCGGCCGAAATGCGACAGTGGCTGGCTTCACTCTAGATCACTGCGCGGCCATGGGATGGACCGGAAAAGAAAATGACGAATGACGAATGACGAATGACGAATGACGAATGACGAATGACGAATGACGAATGACGAATGACGAATGACGAATGACGAATGACGAATGACGAATGACGAATGACGAATGACGAATGATAAGACAGGAGCGTTGGCGAAGCGAAGTGGCTTTGATTCCAATATGTGACATGGCCGAGGGGTTCTTTTAGGGCGAGGCATACGTTCGTGAATCTACAGGAACTGACTTGCGATCTCGAGGACGCGCTGGCTGAAATCCCCGTATTCGATGTGCACACACACCTTGTCGGAGGCAAGTTGGGAGCACGCGGGTTGCACGATGCCCTGCTCTACCACATGGTGATCAGCGACCTCTATGCAGCGGGCTGCCCGAGCGGCAACCGTTTGTCGCAGTATCCCGGCTGGCCAACGCGTGAAGAAGCGCACGTCCGCATCGACGAAGCGATCCCCTACCTGCCCCTGATTCGCAACACCAGTTCCTACTGGGGATTCCAGTTGATCGCACGCGAGTTGTACGGTTGGACGAGCCCGTTGACAGCCGACAACTGGCGGCAACTGGACGACCGGATCCGAGAGCGCGCGGACGATCGCCCCTGGCACCATGAACTACTCGACCGACTCAACATCGTGCGGACGGGCACGGAAATCGCCAGGCGCGAAGGCGGCCCAGACGACGTCCGCCTCCAGTACGCTCTCGAGTGGGGATTCTTTACGCGTTGCCAGTGGGGTGAATGCGATACGGCCTTGTACGAACTGGAACGTTGCTGGGGAAAAACTCCCGAGAGCCCGGCGCCGATCGGAGCGGGCACGCGTCCGGCAACCGACAGGACCATTCGTACGCTGGATGATGTGCACGCCGCCATTCAGCATTACGTGGACAGCATTCCGTACGACCAGGTCCTGGCCACCGCCACTCATATTTCCACCGACATTCAGTTTCAGTCGGTCACCGACGACCAGATGCGGGCAGCTTTGACGCGGCGGAATGACGCTGGCATCCGGGAACGGGACGTGTACGCGTCCTACATCAACCACGCCTACCTGTCCGCTCTGGAACACTTCGGCGACCGGATTGTGTTCCAGTTCAGTCTGGGCGCTGAACCGCTTCCGTTCGAGACGGGGAGCCGTCTTTCCCAGCAGACGATCGCCCAGTTGGCCGACATGATCGGTCGCCACCCGGGCCTGCGCTTTCAGTGTTTTCTGGCCAGCCACCACGCCAACCAGTCGCTCTGCACGCTGGCCCGCGAACTCCCGAACCTCAGTCTCGCCGGGTATTGGTGGCACAACTTTTTTCCTGCCACGATCGTGCGCGTCATCGAGGAACGACTGGACATGTTGCCCACGAACAAGCAGATCGGATTCTTCTCCGACGCATATTGTGTCGAGTGGACGTACGCCAAGTTGCGCATCGTCCGCCGGCAATTAGCGCATGTCCTGGCGCACAAGGTCGTCCAGGGACAATACTCGCGCGAGGACGCCCTGGCGATCGCCCGTGCAATTCTTCACGACAGCCCGCGCACGCTGCTGGGCATGGTGCCACGCAGGCCCGGCTGACGTACGGCTGGGTTCGTGGGACGGATTTCCAAATCCGGCCAGGCGCCGGCGGCGACTTGGGTTGGGGTGCGTCGGAAGAGCGGGCGGACTTGGAAGTCCGCCCTACGCCCTGGGCGCCGCCCGTCACTTCGTCCAAATACAGCGGTAATTGAAGCGTCGGTTCGGGGCACTGTCGCCGTTGACACACAGCGAAATGGGATCTTTCAAGTCCGCTGGATTGTCGCACCAGTGAAAATCAAAGCTGCACGCGTCGCCCTGCAGGCCGATGAGCTGTCGCGGTATGGCGAGTTCCAGCATCTTGTCCGAGTAACGGTATTGCAGTTGCGCCTGTTCCATCCACGGATCGTTGGGAGAATCCGCATTGTATCGCATTAAGGTCGTAGTGCTCCCGTCGATTACTCGTTTGTTGACCAGGTAATCGTAGCCGTACCATCCTGTGTCGTGGTTCCGGTCGGCGTCGATCAGCAACAGCATCCAGTGATTATCGGTGTGCGACGTGAGCGGTCGATGTGTTTCGGCAAGGAAATAGATTTGGTCGCCGTCCACCGCGACCTTGCTTGTAACGATATCGTTCCGCCCGGAATTATTGGTGTAATGCAGACCGCCATAGCCGGGATAGTCGCGGTGGAACACATCGCCGATGGTGTCACGGTATTCGACACTGACGTCCAGCCACTCTGCGAACTCGCCATCGATCTTGACGGAGTTCATGCCGCTCAACTCCGGGATGGGCCGAATCCCCTGGTATCGCCGGATGTTCTGAGCCATCTGCATATAGTAGTTGTCGGTGTAGCCGTTTTTCATCGGCTGAACACAGCGATTGAACTCGGAATTGTATTGGTCCACGAAAAAATACGGGCTGTTGCGCCGCATGAACGGCGTGGTAGTCCCTTCGGCCGGATGATACTTGCCGGCCGTCCATTCGTTCCAGTCGTTGATGTACAGGAACTGCGGATTGGCCTGCAGTGCTTCGTCCCATCGCTGTTGGAAATAGATGCCGTAGCCTTCCGGGTTCTCGACCGTCTTACCCAGCCACGGTACGTAGGTAGGCACCGGCAAGTCGAATTCATTTAACTCGGGTTCACCCTGTTCCCGGCTCCACGATTTCCCAACCAGACTCGATGGATGTTGACCCGGCGTGACGGCGGCTTCCTCCTTGACTCCCTGGTGCGTGGAGACCAGGTCGTGCGGATTCATCGCCTTGACTCGCTCATCACCCAGGTCGTACCCGAAACTCCAGTTGTCTTCCGTTCCGATGAAGCGATGCCCAGCCCACTGATAGTATCCCCACCACATCGTCCTGAGCGTGAAGAACTCCTTCACTTCCGGGGTGTAATCCGCATAGAACTGTTCGGAGTAGGCCGGGTCACCGTAATGAGGATGGCTGGGGTCCGTTTTGGCAGCCGCATCGTAGTGCGGGTTGGGATGCTGCGAGACCTGCCCATTCGCGTCAACGCGCGGCATGCCGTTGTACAGCAGCAGTGGTTTGCCGTCCCAGTAGAACCAGAGATCCTTGTACTTGTCAGCCTTGTAGATCTTCTCATACAAGTCCTGCACCACCGTGATCGCCGGCCCGTTGAATGCCCAGAAGCAGAACGTCGGCACCTTGTTCCCTTCGGCTTTCATTTTCTGCATCACGGGGAAAATAACATCCCACTCGTCCCAATATCGGACCGCATTGGTCACGTCCATCACCAGCACGTCGACACCGGCGTCTGCGAGCATCGACATGTCTTTCCGAATGACATACTCGTCCTTGCTCAGGAAATAGCCCGCTTCCGGTTCGCCCCAGTGATAGGAACTCTCCGTCCACAGCGGATGCTTGGCATCCAGTCGCGCAGCGGGATCGCCGGCCAGCACTTTAGTCACGTCACCGGCGTAAGGTTGCTTCATGCCGGCGAGACTGTCTCGGTGCCAGGCAATATAGAAAATGCCGACGACACGGCGTTGGTCCTGCTTCACAGGTCCCACCGCCGCGTAGTCCGGCATAGTTCTGCCCAGCGCATCGGTCGCCACCCACGTGTCGGGAAAGATATCGCGGTAGGCCGGTTCATCGGCCCACACTCCGTTCAAGGAAGGCCATATCACCAGCAACACGCTCAGCAGCAGTTTCTTCACGGCAGGCTCCATTACTCAGGTGTGATCGGATGGGAGGGCACGAAGCGGGTGTGGCAGGCATTCGCGGACAGGTAAACTCGCTGTGCCGAGTGTACCACAGTCGCACGCACAGTACACCCTGGTACGAGCATGTCAGTTGTAGCCGCAGTGATGCGACGGGACTAAAATGGGCGGCGATACTTGCCCAAGGAAAATGCGATTGTCTGTTGCACGCCAGCCCGCACACCCCACCATCCACGGGGATCGCAGCCATGACACTCGGACTGTTCTGTATCACGCTACTCACCGCTGGACTGGCGGTCGACGATGCGAGCGACCCGTCCGCGGCACTGGCCAATCCCGGATTCGAATCACACCAGGCACACGAGCACTGGAGTCTGCACGTCTATGGCGCTGAGCCGGATGTGGCGATCGACTCGACGATTCGGCATGGAGGAAGTCAATCGCTGCGCGTCGCGGCGACCGCGCCGTCCGATACCGCCTTCGGCCAGGAACTGCAATTGACACCTGGTCGGTGGTATCGCCTGAGCGGTTGGGTTCGCACGGAGAACCTCGACCCGCACGACGCGCCGGTCTTCGCGACGTTTCAAGTACAGTCTCCTGGAGGACGCACAGTCGTGGCGCACTGCGGCAATCACGGCGGCACGACCGACTGGGTGCGCGAGAGCGTGTACTTCACACCCCCGGGCAACGGCCTGACACGGATCGCCATATTCTTCGTCGGCTACGGGAAAGGAACCGGCACGGCCTGGTTCGATGATCTCTCCGTCGAGGAACTCGACACGGGCCAGATAACTCTGCGGGTTTCGCGAGACGCACTCTGTCCGGGCGAGATCAGCCCTTTGCAGTACGGCCAGTTCATCGAATACCTTTGCGGGCTGACTCCATCCATGTTCGCCGAGAAACTGTTCGATGGCAGTTTCGAGGGTGTACCCGACTATCGCTTCGTGTTTCGCAAGGCGACCGATCGCCTGGAACAACCGTGGTATCCGGACGGTGCAGTGCACCGGGGTGAGTTTGCGTTGGATACCGACGACCCCTTCAACGGCCAGCAATCTCAGCGGGTCACCATGAAACCGGGCGACCCGTGCACGCTCGGTGTATCGCAAGCAGGCATGTACGTACAGCGCGGCGAACCGCTGAAGTTGTCCCTTTTTCTCAAGGCCCAGAAGCTGACCGCGCCAGTTCGCGTCACAATCTGGGGCGAGAACCAGACCTACGCCGAAGCCACATTCCAGCCCAGCGAAACCTGGCAACCGTTTACTGCTACGCTGACCCCCAGCGAAACGGATGGGAAAGCTACCCTGACGGTCTCGTTCCGCGGACCCGGTACGCTCTGGATCGACCAGGTGTCGCTCATGCCTCAAGACACCGTGTTCGGCTGGCGGCGCGATGTGGCGGAAGCGCTGAAAGCCCTGCATCCCGGCATCATCCGATTCGGCGGAAGCACGACCGAAGGGTTCGAATGGACCGACACCATCGGCGATCCGGCCCGACGCGTACCGTTCACCACGTATTGGGGCGGACTGGAACCGGGCAACGCCGGACTGGAAGAGTTCGTGCAGCTCTGCCAATGGGTCGGGGCCGAACCCTTGATCTGCATCCGGTTCACGGGCAAGTCGCCCCAGGACGCCGCCGATCAGGTCGAGTACTTCAACGGCGCTCCCGACTCGCCGATGGGCCGGCGGCGGGCGGAAAACGGCCATGCAGAACCGTACCACGTGCGCTACTGGCAGATCGGTAACGAGTTGGGCGACGAGACTTACCAGCAGGGAGTGGAAGCCTTCTGTCGGGCCATGAAGGCGGTCGATCCGAACATCAAGCTGATGGCTGCGTTCCCGTCCCCGGGTCTCTTGCAGCGTGCCGGCCAGTTGATCGATTACATCTGCCCCCATCATTACGGCTGCGACAATTTGCCGGCTATGGAAAATGACGTGCAACGATTGAGGCAAGTTCTCTCTCAAACCGTACCGCAGCGGAACATCCGGCTGGGAATTACAGAGTGGAACACGACCGCCGGTGACTGGGGATTGGACCGAGCCCGACTCTGGACACTCGACAACGCCCTCGCCTGCGCTCGCTATCACCATTTCATGCACCGACACTGTGACCTGATCGAGATCGCCAATCGCAGTAATCTGGCCGACAGCTTCTGCAGCGGTGTGATCCAAACGAACAACCACGCGTTGTTCAAGACCCCCACCTACTACGTGCAGGAACTGTATGCCCGCCACGCCGGTCGGACACCCTTGGCAATTCATCTCCCCACCTGCCCGCCGACCTGCCCGCCGACCTGCCCGCCGACCTGCCCGCCGACCTGCCCGCCGACCTGCCCGACCCGGCCCTGGATTGTAGCGCCACGCTCAGCGCCGATGGCGGTGAGCTGACACTGTTCGCGGTGAACCACACGACCGTGCCTCAAGCACGCACGGTCGATCTGTCCGCGTTTGCGTTACTGAGTGAGGAGGTCGAGGTCTGGAAAGTGCTCGACGCGACGAATGCCGGCGAGCGGGACGCGTTAAACTCGTGGCGCGAGCCGGATCGCATTCACACTCAGCAAACCGCAGCCAGCGTGTCGAGCGATCGGCTGACATTCCAATTCACACCGCTCTCGGTGACCTGCCTGAAGTTCCGCTGCCGTCCCGTGACGACTGAGAAGGGATCGTGAGCAATTCCCTATCCCACCGATCCCGGCCATCGCGATGCCGGCTAGAGCGCCGAGCACATGGGCTTCGATCAAGACGACAAAGCCCGCTCGGTCCGAATTGACGAACAGCGTGCTGCCGGTGACCGCTTCGAAGAGGAGTTTGCCACCGAATCCGGCCAACAACAGACCCGATACGAGACACCGTGTCCACTGCCGCTGGGTGACGGCATGGACCAGAATCACGACCGCCACATACGTAAACAAGGCCGTGTCAATGCCGCTCAGTCCGCGACACACAGACACGTCGGTTCTGGCGAACCAGGTGAATCCGGAAATCGCCGTCGCCGATCCCACACAGAGGCCGATCATGCGCCATCGCGACTGGCTTTCTACCATGCACCCCAACACGACGAACATCAACACGTCCCAGAACAGGTGCTCGGCATTCCAGTGCGTCATGAACCCGGTGAAGTGACGCCACCACTCGCCCTCAGCCATGGCCTGCCGATGGTACTGCAGCAGATCGGCCGCGCCCGGCACGAGGTAAACGGCGATGGCAATCAGGGCTACGCACCACGTTGTCGCTGAGCGCCGAAGCTCCGCAACGGCCATGCACGTCAGGCTGTTGTTCCGAATGGCTTCCATCTTTACTCGCAGGCTCCCGTCAAACTGTCTGTTTCTGCACACGCAGGGCGATTCTTCCTCAACGCGACTGGTGGCACGCCTCGCTCCTGTGCTCGGCGTGCCCACCAGCCGCCCGACGTTCGATTGGTATTCCTTGTCACTTTCGTTTACGGAATCGGGAAGCGAGCCCCATACCCGCCATACCAATTCCCAGCAGTGCCGTCAGTGGATCAATGGCGCCACCACCAAAACCCCCTCCTCCGCCGCCGCCGGGGACAAAGCCGGAGTCTCGCGGAGGTGAGAAGGACGTGCTATTCCCGGCCGAGGTGGACGTATGGAGGCCGGGTTGCGCCGCAGGGGCAATCTGCGACTGAGGCTCCGAACTGGTTACCGCGGCGTCCACGGGTTCCCGGGGACCCAATTGAGCACTGGCTTGCCGCTGCAGTTCATCCAACTTCTGCCGCAAGGCAGCTTGTGCACCGCGATCCCGTTCGATGCGTGTGGCGTTACGGCGAGCAATCTGCCAGCGCTGGTACTCGGCATCATTCTCCAACACCAGGAACGATGCGTATTGACTGACTATCGAGTAACCTTCGCACAGCCGAACCACTTCGCTGACCTGATCGTCCGTCGCACCAGCCCGCTGTTTGTTCAGCAGTCGTTCAACGCGGTGCGAGGCCCACATGCGATCGATCTGCGGATTGGATTCGTCGGCTGACGGCAGGTCGACGTCGACCTTCTGCTCCATGAGGCTGCCTTGGATCTCGGCCTGCACTTGCAGCTTGACCGGCCCGCTGTTGCGGTAGCGGCCGTACATCCGAATCGGCTGACCGTAGTACAGGTTGGGAAGCACGGGCGGTTCCAGATCATACACATCGCCGCCGTTGAAAGTGAGCTTCACCTGCTTGGCCGCGGGGCGAACCAGCTTGCGACGGAAGGCCTGGGCTTGCCGCTCGAAGTCGTCCCCCGCAGAGACGAATGCCACGAGCCCGCCTGCCTCTTCGGCCAACTGTGTGAGCAAGGGTCGATTCACTTCATTGCCAACCCCCACGCAAAAGACCGTGACCCCCGCCGGGCGCTGCCCAATCAACTGGACGAGCACCGCCTGCTCGGCCTGCTCGGCCATGCCGTCGGACAGGATGACCACGTTCAACGGACGGTCAGAACGATGGTAACGGTAGGCGGTTTCGAGGGCAGGTCGCAGGATCGTTCCGCCGACGCCCCGCTGGGCTTTCAGGAACTGTTCCGCGGCCGCCTTGGTCTCTGCCGTGGCCGGCTGCAGATTGCCGAACAGCGTCGTGGGCCGCACGTTGAACGCGATCAGCTCGACACTATCCTGACCGTCCAGGGCGGCGACGAATCGCTCGACCGATCCACGCGAGAGGGCCAGTTTGCCGTCTTCGGCCATGCTCCCGGAAATATCCAGCACAAAGACGTAGTCGCTGCCCGCGGAAGTGCCCTCCAGTTCCTTGCCTGCCGTCATCGTGAGCAGGAAGTAGCCATCCTCGCCACTGTGCTTCGAGGCCACCAGATCGACTCCCGTGTGGGCACGTTCGGTCTTGTGAACAACAACCAGGTCACGGCTCAAGTCACCTTGTCGACGTTCCAGACTGGCTTGCCAGTAACTGTCCGAGTGCTTGACGATGGCAAACTCCTCGCCGTGCGAAGGGCTCTGCATTTCTACAATTGGCACTTCGCTCTTGGCCTCCAGCGACAAGGAGAACCGGTCGGCAGTTTGTGGACCGGCTGTCGACGTGGCGACCGTTGCCAACGGGTACACATAGGTCGCTGTGTCGTGGTCATAATCCAACTCCTGTGCGTAGGTGATCTTCACTCGCTGCTCCGCGCCCGCCGGAATGGGAAAGATCCGCATCTCAAACCGTTTGTAATCTACTTGCTCCAGCAAGCCGGGGTCGCGACGTACTGCTTTGTAGCTTTCGTAGATCTCTCGCGCCCGTTTCTTCTCGACGACTTCACCGATCATCTCCTTTCCATTGATCCACATGCTGAAGTTTGACACGGAGGCATTCTTCGGCACCGGAAACGTATACAGGGCTTCCACAACGCGGTTCTCCGTGTTCAGGAACACCTGCTCGACTTCGGTGACCGCAACGCCGTTGTTGATCACCACGCGTACATCCTGCTGTTTCACCACCAGCGCTCCGCCGAATCCATTGTCTGCCAGGAGTAGTCCCGCCGCGTGGGCGGTTCGCGCTGATAGACCGCTCAGCAGGGTAGCTGCCGCTACGGCCATCACAACACTCAAGGCCCAACCTGTTTTGCTTCGACCGTTCATGTTTGATTTCTCCGCTGCTTGCTTGGAACATATGTTTCGAAACCGTGCGATGAGCGGGCGTTTCTTCTGAACACCTGCTCAGCAACTCCTCGCCTTCCCGCTCCGGAAACCCCCTCGGGAACCCGTGGCCTGCTCGTGATCCAAGAAACGCAAGCCCGACCGGCTCCCCGTCGGCAGAGCGGCAGAGCCACGAAAATCTCGCGATAAAGGGTCAACCGGCGGTTCTTCGGCGGACGTGAGCGACCTGCTCCGCGAACGCGACATTTTTCAGCCGGCAATTTGTCTACCCGCCTGTTCATCCGGTATATTCATGGCTGCACGTGGGATCGCCGGAGCCGTTTCGCGCGATCGCCGGATGTGACATCGGCGTGCGAATAGCCCTACTCGTCAACGGCTGCCTGGAAAGGGAATTGAGATGCATCTCGATCGACTACTTCGCGCAATGGTTCAGTTCAAGGCCAGCGACTTGCATGTGCAGGCCGGCAGCCCGCCGACGCTTCGGATCAACAACGACATCACACCACTGGACCTGCCCTCGGTGAGCGCCGAGGACGTGGCCAGCCTGGTGCGCGATGTGGTCACGGAGAAGGCCACACGCGAAATCGAAACGCAGCTCAGTGCCGATTTCGCCTACGCGATCCCTGATGTGGGACGCTACCGCATCAACGTGTTTCGTGAACGAGGGAATCTGGCGCTGGTGGCGCGACTGATTCCGCTCCAAATGCCGAAGTTCGAAGACCTGAATCTGCCGGAAGCCATTGAAGAAATCGCCGGAGCCGAACGCGGTCTGGTGCTAGTGACCGGTACGACGGGAAGTGGCAAGTCGACCACGCTCGCATCGATCATCGATCACCTGAACCACACCAGGAAACTGCGAATCTTGACGATTGAGGATCCGATTGAATTCTGTGCACGTTTCTGACAAGAGCCTGATCGCTCAGCGGGAACTCGGTATCGACACGCCAGGGTTCGCGGAATCGTTGAAACGCGCTCTGCGTCAGGATCCTGATTTCATCCTGGTCGGTGAATTGCGCGATGAAGAAACGATGCGCACGGCACTGCAAGCCGCGGACACCGGTCACCTGGTGTTCAGCACCATGCACACGACGAACGCCGCGCTGACGATTCAACGACTGATTGCCATGTTCCCGCCGGCCGAACGCGATCTGCTGCTCCTGCAACTCGAGACGAACCTGGAAGCCGTGATCAGCCAGCGACTCGCCAAAGCTCGCCAAGGCGGACGCCTGCCCGTCGTGGAGATCATGCGGGCTACGCCAATGGTTCGCAAACTGATCGGCGAGGGACGCACGGAAAAACTCCCCCAGGCTATCGCCAATCGGGACGCGGGTATGCAGCTGTTCGATCAGCACCTGGCCGAGCTCTACAACAGCCAGCAGATCAGCGGCACAGAGGCGTTGAGATTGGCGTCCAATCCCGAGGCGGTGGCCGCCGCAATGCGGGGCATCACACGCGGTGAAACGTCGGGCGGATTGGTGGGTTGACACCCAAGACGCTGCTGCACGACGAGCGCGAATGTTCACGGGACGCCGAATTCGTTCCGCCGCAACATCGCGGATTGACGACGAATGGCTCAGTTCGTCGCCAGGTCTGGCCCCAAACAGACCACCTGCCCGTCAGCCAGCGACACCACGCACTCTTTTCCCGTCAGCGCCACACCCCAACGAACGGGCGCCGCCGCCAGTGGCACGGTCCACAGAGACCGCCCGTCGGCTGCCACGCCCTCCACGCTCATCGCATGCAGTACGACCAATCCGTCTGTGCCGACGGCCAGGCCGCAAATGTCCGCCGTGGCACTCGACCAGAGTACGGAATCATCCACGGGAACCTGAAGAACATCGCGGGGGGCAGCCGCCGACGCCAGACTCCCGCCCGTCACGGGATCCGTGTTCATTAACTCGACAATGCGATCGAGTGCCGCGGCATCTCGTGAACAGAACAGGCGGCCATCGACCAGGGCGACCAGGCGATCGGCCAGTGTGAAGTACACGCGCCCCTGATGTCGTTTGAAGATAGTGGTCCGCGCCCACTCGTCGGTGTAGAGTTCGGGACCGCCGCACCAGGGCTGATCGGCCGGGTCCAGGAATGTTTCGCTGCCGGCTTCCAGCCGTGCCACAATGCGAGGATTGCTCCCGGTGGCCGCATCCAGCGCCACCACTCCCACCGGAGCGCCGCCGTTGACGAACATCGTACCGCCTTTCACCAGTATGTTTCCCTGCACCCCAAAACTCAGCTTCGGGTCTGCCCGGTCCAGAGTGTAGGCCTGTCGCCAGCGGCATGCTCCCGTGGCAAGGTCCACAGCTACCGCCACGGTACCGTCCGCAGCCGTGCTGCCAGCGGCCGCGTAGGCGATTCCGTCGTCGTCGAGAACGACGCCACCTCCCAGCGGCCACGTCGACATGAATTGATTCATGATGTTGACGAATCGTTTCTCGGGCACAGTTCGAGCTGGCCCAATTCACGACCGTCCGTCGCGTCCAGGCAATACATGGAACCATCGCACGAGCCGAACACCACGCGTCCATTCCAATACGCGGGTGGAAACGCGATCGCCGCGCGGGACGCTGCTCGCCACAGCGTCGTTCCGCTGACGGCGTCGAGAGCCCACGCCGTACCGTCTTTTCCCCCGACCAGCACGCGACCCGCGGCACAGGTGGGAGCGGTCACATCGCCACTCGGCAATTGCCGGCGCCACAACTCCTTCACACGTTGCGGAATCGGGACCGGTACCGTTGCGGTCCCCGAGCGGTTGGCGCGGAACATCGGCCAGTCGCCGACAGCGGCCGGCGCGGTCGACACCGGCGCGGACCAGGCAGGCTGTCGCCGCCGGAACTGCCCGCGTCTGGAGCGCCGCCCGCGGAGCCATGCAGAATGTGCCGTGCACTTGCCAGCAATCGCAGGCCAGGGGCATCCAGTACAAGCGGCCGTTGGCCGGCACGACTCCGTCAAAACACCCCGGACGAACCACTCCTTCATAATCGGCCAGTTTCTGTGCCGCGATGTCGAAATAGACCGTCCTCCCCTCGCCGCCGCCCGGACGATAGTAGAACTGGTTCGGTGTCACGGTTAACCGTGTACACGAACCGATGACTCCCAGACTCACCTCCCCCACAACCTTACCTGTCCGCGGGTCGATCTTCCGACACGCGGCAGCCGGTGCAGCGACACGCGGCATGACGTAGAGTACGTCGTCAAAGAAAAATGGATGCGGTGATTCACTGTCCGCCGTCCACAACAAGTCCCCCTTTTCGAAGTCGATGCCGATCGTCTGCTTGAACGGAGGACCCGCGATGCACAGCACGCCGTCGTGAGCTCGCGCGCAGCAATACGTGGCCCAGCCGAGTCCCCAGCCCTGGCGTTTGAGGGCACTACCGATCGCGTCGAACAGCTGGCTCGACGTCTCGGGCGTGCTTCGCCAGAGTGGCTCTCCGGTCGCGGCGGACCGCGCCACAACGTACTTCTTCGGCGCCAACTGGAAAATGCGTCCCTTTTCCATGCACAGCGCTCGCACATCGAAGGCGTCTGGCTCGGTAACGCCCCACAACTGCTTCATCTCGGGATACTGGTAGCACACGAGGCGGCGGGCAGCCCCGAAGTTATTGACGATCGGGCGATACTGGGCGTCGGCCACGTCCCACGGCCAGTGCCCCATCTGCCTCTTCTGCCGATGCGGAATCACCCGGCCGTCTGGTGGCCCGAACGCCGCCCAGAGCCGGTCCTGGTCCTGCACGATCCACTTCCAGTCCGTGTCGCCCGCGGCGGTTGCCTCCGCCGGGACCGCCATCCTGCCGCGTTCCTCGCCGGTCGCGGCATCGAGTATCCAGAGAGTTTCACCTTCGGCGAACACCACTTCGCGGTCTGTCGCCAGCTTGGTGAAATTGTGAACGACGCAGCTCGGATCGAGCGGACGACTCCACAGGTGCAAACCGTTGTAGGCATTGAGTACGGTCAGCCTGTTCAGCAACGGCTCTTCTCGTTCGTGAAAGGCGATATGTCCGGTGAAGAAGAACACTCGTCCCCCGGCGAACAGTGTCTGGTTGGGCATGGCGGCGAAGACCGGCAGCGTCTGAAAACGCAGCTCTCCCGGCAGACTGGCCGCAGCATCTTGGGACACAACATTATTGTCCGGGCCGTGGTAGGGGTGACGCCACTGATCGGTGCCGGGAACCGCGGATTTCACCAGAGTCTTCCCTGCGCGTACGCACACTCCGTTCGGACGCAGAACTCGCCAGATCTCATCCTGCGGTGGCGGATCAGCCGTGCCCGGGGCCACCCAGACGGCATCTGCCATGTCGCTCGCCAGACAGAGTGACATAGTACTGTCATCGACTACGTAGACTCGCTTCCCCAAATAGCCTTGCTCGCGCGCCCAGTCGCGAATCGTGCCTGCTCGGGTCGCATCGACACAGCGACAGAAGATGGTCCAGGGAGTCTGTTCAACAAGTTGAGTTACCGTCGCCAGGTCATCCGTTGCTCCGCCACACACGACGACCACCAGGGCGGGCGTGCGGCCCAGGTGCGTCGACAAGTCTGGGACGGCATCGCTGGCCACAACGATGCACACGCCCAGACACATGCCGAGAAACAACTGCATGGCGCATACTCGATTCGGCATGGCGGAAACTTGATGCCGCAGCCACCTTGTCGCGCGCTCGCAGCGACGCATTCCGAGTCCAGTCTTCATATCCACGCTCCTTGAACGTCGTGTGTTCTCGCGGTAGTTCTCATGGTCCGACTGTGGCACGCAGAAGTCACTGCCCGGGCGCGGCCGGCTCCAGGACGCATTCATCGAAAATCGCGGCGCCTTTCTGCCAGATGCAATCGATGGTACTCGTCAAGATCACGCGCACTTTGACCGTGTCGGGACTCGTTGTGAATGGTAAACGAACGAGCTGGAAATCCGGGGTGGATTGCGTCAGTCCGACGCGTTCGTGGCTGACCAGCACGCCTTCCTTCAGATCGAGTTCCTGGACGACCAACCCGGCGAAATCCTGCGGCCCCGCTCCAAACCCTTGACCGTCACCCTGGACATCCAGCGCCAGGATCCAGGCCGAGGCAACCAGTGGCTGATTGGCGTCGACGACGACATCCTGGTAGAGCTCCATGGTACCGCGGCCATCCGTCACCTGACTGATCGCTTCCCGTCCGTACCGGATCCGTGGCTTGCGCCACCCATAGATCGACTCGGGATAGATATAACAATTGATGCCCGGCGTGAATCGGAACCGCCACGGGTCACGCACACCTGCTTGACCATGCTCGACGCTCCGCGCCGCAGCAAATCCGGCTTCGAAATCGCCGTTCACAAGCAAGTTGTGCGTTGACAGCGATGTCAATGTGAGATCGCAACGGTTGTCACCGGCCTCCAGCTGCAGCACGCGCGAGGCACTGAGGTGCCCCTGCTTGCTGGCTTGAATGTCCCGTTGCAGCAAGTCCGCCAGGGAACCGATGGAATACATGCCGTCGGCATTGGTCTGGACTGCCTGCTTGCCCACAGCGACCAGCGCACCGGGCAAGGGATTCCCGGCACTGTCCGCGACCAGCCCGACGATGCGGGCGGGCGCGGGCGGACCGGCGAGAACGCAGTGATCGTAACAGATCCCACCGGACCCGGCCGCGTCTTGCAGCGACGTGGCCAGCACATAACGCACCTGTGTCGTTTCCGGCTTCGTCGTCAGCTGCACGGAAACGTAACGGTACGCATCGGCCTCCAGCAATGCGGCCTGGCTATGGCGGGCAATGACTTGCCCGGCAGGTCCAATCTCTTCCAGCGCCAACTCGGCCGACCCACCGGCAGACGGCGACGTGGGCGTACTGCCAAGCCCGTGAGCCGAGACAAGCACTGACGCGCGGTACAGACTGTTGGGACACACGGCCACATCCTGCACCAGTCGACTGGCGCCCGCTCCGTGCACTCGCGCCGCACACACGCCTTCCGCCACTCGTTCGAAGCCAGTGAGATCATCGAGGGGTGACGCGACACGCTCCAGAGCCATGGTGGAGCCGGCATCTGTTTCGTGACGCCATGTTTCGACCGGGGCCTTCCCGCCTTCGGTGGTCCAACGCTCGAAGCCGGCATTTCGCAGCACGTTGCGACCGAGCACCACGACTGGCGCTGTGCCCTCACCGCCCGGACCGGGGCCCACCTCAATCGCCTGCACAAATGCCTCGCCAGCAACTGACATACTCGTGTCACCACCGGTAAATCGGATGTCAATGACACCGTTCCGCGGCTGGATGTCGTTGAAAACCAGATCAACCGCCTTCATTGTCCCGCCGGCCGTGGCGGAGACATCCAACTTGGATACCATCGCCTGACCGTTGATGGCAATGGAAACACAGTTCTGACAGGTGTCCCAGCGTCGATTGGCCGCAAACTTAAGTCGGACGTAATACGTGCCTGGCCCGACGGTCACGTTCGTGCAGAACTCGCGGGCGTGCACTCCATACCGGTACAGCTCCGCGTCGGTGGTCGCCGCGACGGGGAGTTGCGCAGGGGAAGTCCACCAGGTGGCGGCAACACTATCCGTCATGGAGCCCGTCCGGACGATGAACTCGGTACCTGGTCGCCACCGATTGCCCGCGGAATCAACGATATCCTGGCGACCCGGGTATCCCATGGCCAGGCACTGCTTGTCGGTCGGACCGCCACCGGCCCCATAACCGGCATCTCCCGCAGCTGCCGACCACTGCACCGCGTCCACATAGACCCGACGCGCCTTGAGATTTCGCGTTCTGTGCCTTGCGCACGACACATCGCAACGTGTGCGGACCGTCGGGCAAGCCATTTCGATAATACAGGACCTGTTCCTGGCGTGCCTGCGGACACCAGCAGTCGATGCCCACCAGCTGTTTCTGTTCGTCGAGATAGACGTCCGCCAACCCGCCGTCCGGGGCGACGCGTCCCAGCAATCGCACCTGGTTGCCCGTGAATGTCAGGCTCACTTCAGCTCCCTCGTTGTCGCTGGCGTGACAGTGTCCGCCGAAGTCGGCCGGATCATTCACAACGTCCCATGCTCCTGTGAATTGCAGGACGACATCGTCGATCTGTTGCTGGGGATCGTCCCCTTCGACGGAAATTGTCTTGCAACCGTCGTGCCGGATCGTTGCCAGTACATCGCCGTTGGGAAGTGGCGCGACGCGATAGCCGTTACCGGCCAGATCACCGCGCGGCTTGAGCTGCTGGCCGTCCGCGATGATCCGCTGGGGGACGAAGGCCAACCGCAACACGTCCATCGTGCCCGGCGGCGCGTCGTACGTGCTGTAGTGGACAACTCCCTTGCGGTAGACCACGGAATTGACGACAGACGACGTGCGCACGATGTGGTTTTCTCGCGCTGCGCCCAACTCTGCAGGAAGCCACGCCAAGGTGCCCAGCAGGTGCTTGAGTGCCATCGGATGAGCGATCTTGAACCAGGCGTCATTGACGACAAAACCGCCGTCAATGTTGTCCTCCGAAACGCCGGTATCGTGTCCATCATACGTAGCCAGGATCTGCATCCTGCGGGCCAGTTCCCGCCCCCAGACACTGTCTGCCTGCACACCGTATTGAGCGAAGGGTACCGCCAGCTCCATGGGACCGTACCACAACGATCGGCCACAACAACCACTCGACTCCGGAAATGCCCAGGCTCCGCTGAACACTTCGCCGGCGGAATTGGGACAGACACTCGTGTGATTCAGAAACAACGTCAGGATATTGCGAGCGTCGGTGCGCCAATTGGGAAACGCGTCCGGGTTGTCCATGAGATAGCGTGCAGCGAATTCGGTGACATTCTCGGCCTGCACGTTGTCGACCCAGTCCCAGTAGTTCCGACCCCACACGTCGTTCACCGTCCAGTGATTCAACAACCGGTCGCGCAGATAATCCCGACCGGCGTCCCGCGCCGGACGATTTCGTCGTCGGTGCCCGTGTAACCCAAACGAATCAGCTCGTCGAGAAAATAGAGCACGAAGGCGACCCCGCCCGTCTGCGTGTCGTCCTTCCACGGTGCCGATTCCGGATTGGCATATCGCGACCAGGGGGCCGATCCTTCCGTGCGGTTTCGTTTGGACGCGAACAGGTCCCCCCAATGCTCACAGGCTTCCCGCCAGCGAGGATTGCCGGTCACTTGATGGGCTTTCAGCAGCGCCAATCCGACCTCGGCCACAATGTCCAGCTGAATCATCCCCTGTGGATCGCATTCGGCGTACGGCTTTCCCTTGATCGGAACACTGATCAGGAACCGGGGCCACGGATGGTCGGCCGGTGTAAGACAATGATCCAACAGAAAATCGGCCTGCAATGCCAGGAGACTGACGGCCGCCGGATCGCCACTGTAGCGATAGTAGTCCACCAGGCCCGACAGCACGTAGGCCGCACGCTGACCCAGATCGCCGTTGTCCCAATCGCTGATCGCCAGCGGAGTGATCGTGCCGTCCGGGTCGATCTTCCAGTGGCCACTGAAGAGGAAATGCGGCACACAATCACTGGCGTTGTCGCGAGTCGTCCACGGGTACCGCTTCAGCGTCTCCGCGGCAATGCGGATGCGGAAGTCCAACTGGCCATTGAGTCCCGTATACCACGGCGCAATCACACCCTGCTCATCGAGCACGGCCGCGTGGGCATAATAGCGACCACGTGTTTCCGCGGCACCGGCGGCGGAGACGTGAATCGTCGTCACGCCCAACAAGAGGGCAGCGGCCAAACACCTGTAACGCCCCCGAACAACTCGAACACCGTGCGGCAGGCTTCGGTTCATGCCATTCCCCCCATTGTCACGCGGAATGAGCGAGTGTCGCAGTTCGCCTGGTGTCGAGTGTCAGCGATCCAACGTACCTCTGCAAGAGCACCGTGAGACGGAATTCAGATCTGCCCCTTTTCTTCGACCGCCTGTCGGTCGTCCCACAGCCGTCGGGCATCCGGCTCGGACAAGGCGGCCCTCACCTGGGGCCGACTCTTGTGCTTGGCCTCTTCCCACCGGTCGACAAGATGCGTGCTGGCCAGTAAGTTCCCCGGTAGGTGAGCAACAACGGAGGGTGGGTCGCGTGAACCAACAAGAAGCCCAGGATCCTGTTCAACTGTATACGCCGGCCAGCCGTGAAAACGTACTGGATTTTCTCCGACAGGTCGATCGACAGTTCGTCCCGCCGCTGTCGAGCGAACTTCGTTACGGGAGTCTCGAGGCCTATCTCGACTACAGTCTCTCCGGCGGACACGGTCGTGTGCTGCTGTACGAGAGGCCGCCGAGAATCCTCGGATTTCTGGCGTATCGATACGAACAGCGTGGCGAATTGCCGCTGGGCGAGACGATCTACTTGAGCAACATGGCGGTCAGCGAGTCGCTGATGGGCACGGTCTTGATTCGACTGTTTCGAGGCATGGTGCGCCAGGTTGACCGCGATGGTCTGGCTTCTCCGAGTCGAATCTGGGCCAAGACGTGGCAGCAGAACCGAGCATCGGCACGGACCCTGGCGCGCATGGGGCTCGAGCACGTGAAAACAATCGCGGCAGACCCGGCGTTTCAAGGCTGTCGCGATACGCTCATCTTCGAAGGCACCTGGGCGACGTTTGCTCGCACCGCACAGGAACTGTGCGCCGCGATCAACTGACACCGCGCACACGCGGGAAACCGGGCGTGACATGGCTCGGCTTCAGCGAGTCCGCGCGGCCTGGCAGGCCGGACAGAAAAACGTGGCGCGTTGAGCCTGCACGATGCGCTGGATTTCGACCCGCCCGCAACTCAGGCACATCTGTCCCCGGCGATCGTACACCCGATGGCAGTTCTGGTAACGGCCAGGGTGGTTCAGGGCCGTGCGGTAGGTCCCATCGGCTAATGTGGACCCTTCATAGCGAATGGCCTCTTCCAGGACTCCGCGCATGCTGTCTGCCAAACGCTGCCATTGGGCCCGAGTGAACCGATCGCAGCGCGTGCCCGGGTGAATGCGGGCCACGTGCAGAATCTCCGAAGCGTACAGGTTCCCCACACCCGCCACGGCCGACTGATCGAGCAATGCTACCTTGACCGGCACGCGCCGATGCGCCAGCCGCTCCCTCAACTGCTGGGCATCCAAACCCAAGGCGTCAGGGCCCAAACGCGGCGGGCCCAACTGTTGCTCCACCTGCCGACGATCCAGGAGCCGGACCGACCCGAGACCGCGGCGATCCCAGTACCACAAATGCGCCACAGGGGCCCCCTGCAGATCCACTCGGAACCGCAAGTGCTCGTGGCTGGGCGGGTCCGACAGGAGGACCAGGCCGGTCATGCGCGGTTCGAATACCATGGCGCGATCGGTATCCAACCACACGAGCAGCCGCTTTCCCAACCGGTCTAACTGCCGAATGTGCGCTCCCACGACGTGACGCTGAAACGTCGGCATGCCGGGGGAGACCTGAATCGGACGCAGGCGACCGGTGAGACGACGGATCCCCGAAATCCTGCCGCCGACCACCGGCAAGGCCCCGCGCCGCATCGTTTCGACTTCGGGCAACTCCGGCATCCAGTGATCTCCCGCGGCATCTGGCGAGGTGGTCGGTTCCGATCCCCGCGGGTCATCTTAGCTCGCAGAAACAAGTTGAACAGCTGATCGTAGGACGGATTGGTAATCCGTCCGGAAAAACAGGGACGGATTACCAATCCGTCCTACAAGAAATTGCCCAGGTGATTTCTACGCGGACGCTTACCGCATCACCCAGCTTCCCGGGACCGTGGATCAACCGTCAGCCGGCTCCGTGTCCCCCGGTGCATCCGAGCCGGCCGGTTTCTCGCTGGATGGCAACGGCCGCCGACACTTGACGAACCGGGCACCGATCTCAAAGTAGCGGTCGCCCAGGCGACGGCAGCGGACGATTTCCACGTAGCGACGCTTGAAGTCGGGCATGACCAACAGCATCTGTTCGGTCGGCCAGATCTGCTCGCTGTGCAAGAACCGAACGCCACTGCGACTGAGATCGCAGAGGATGACTTTGTGCCACTGGACAGGGCGCGGCAAGGAAGGCAGGGACGTACCGTGCTGCAGAGCGGCGACTCCCCGCAGCCGCTGCCGTCCGTATCCGCGATTGTCGTCGCCCCTCCGCCGTGGGCCGCTGACCGCGAAGTACTCGTCTGGGGACGAAGGTAGTTGCAGGTCGAACAGGAGAGGTCCGATCACCTTGGTCAGTTTCTGCAGTTGAGCATCGCCCGGCAGCATCGCAGCGTTTCCCCGTCACACTCAACGTTCCCCTGCTCCGTCAGACCGCCGCAGGAGTCCCTGAAAGTCTACGTTTCAGGCGGTGTCGTGAAGGACCGATCGGGCGTATTTTTTTCCACTCGCCGGTCGCGCCTTCGGGGGGTTCCCGCCGCGACGCGGGCAGTGCCGGGCTCCGCACTTCCGCGAAAACCGCCACCATCCTCCCAACGGAAACCGTGCTGCCTGGGGCAGGGTGAGCGTTGACGAGGCAGATCGCGCACCTCGGCCGACGTACCACAGCCCAACGAAGTCAGAGAAAACCCGAGATTCCGTGAGGGTTGGGCCACCGATTTGTTGATTAATCGACAGGGCGCTTTCGGCCGCCAGCGCCGCCACATGACGGGAGGTGCTGCATGCATGCGCGAAGGGCTGACCGCCAGCGGACAGGGGCGCGCGCCGACGGCTGGCGCCTGCGTGCCACACGTCGCGTCGCGTGGCTTGCTGCGCTGGCCCTGGTCGCCCGCATCGTGCTGGCCGCACCGATCTCTGGTGAATCCGCGACAACCAAGGGACTCGAATACAAGATTGTCGTCGAGCTGACCCGGAAAGACACGTTCGTGGCACTGGCCGATACGGCGAACATCGCAGACGCGCGCGTCACTTTACTGCGCGTCGACGGTCTGCCGTCTCGTTACCGGCTGGTACCGTCCAGCGGCATCGTGTGTGCGGGTAAGTCGGTCGACATCGTAATGGACAAGTATCCGGACGTGCGCATCCGGCTGTCGATGGTCACGCGCGGCAAGGAACTGGCCGTCAGAGTGTCGCCGTTGATCGGTCTTGAGCGAGGCACGCCGGTCGACTTCACGCTCGAACGTGTCCAACGGACAGTCTGGTCGCTGCAGCGAAGCGTCAAGGAACTGCAGCGACGGGTCTCCGCGTCGCGGAAAGAGTACCAGGTCATCGACACCTGGCTGGCGACGCCGGGTAACAAGCCGCTCGATCTGGTCAAAGCCGCCCACCTTCGACAGAAACTGCTGCAGCAGGAAGTCCTGGCCAGCCAGCGCGAGCTGCCGTTCGTGCAGAAACGATTCGCCGCTCTGAGCAAGACCGCGGGACTCGCTCAGCAGATCCACGGTGTGACCGTGATTCGCTTCACCGTTGGGCCACCGGTCCGTCGCGAACAATCAGCGCACGCTGCTGGTTCCGGCGGCAGAACGGAAGGGGAACGGGGGGATAATGACGAATGATGTCTCGTCATGAATTGGCCGGCAGTGCGCAAGCCGCTCGTCGAGCGTCGGTGTCATTCGTCATTCGTCATTCGTCATTTTCTGCTCTGGCCGATCCGGCTCTTTGGCCACGTATCGCGACAGAGCGGATTTCGCGATCTCCTTGCGAGTGAGTCGCGACCAATAGGGTTGCTTGGAGTGGCAGGCAGGGCATTTGGGGAACGCCGCGGACGAGCGTCTCTGCGGGTCTTCCTTGACCGCTGCAATATCGAGCCATACAAGTTCGCATTCATCACATACCGCAACCACGGTTGTGCAGCTATGGCACCGCATGAATCGCAGCAATCCTTGTTCGCAGAACCCACATCGCGTGATGTAGGGACGATTCTGTTCATTCATGATGATCTGGTCTATTTCGGAAATGCGGTGACGATGTTTTTCGTGCCGGTCTCGTAAACGATGAACACTCGGCTCAGTGCCGGATGCCCCTGGGCGGCACCCGTCCGACCTCCCAGGTAACCGATGCGGCGTCCCATCTTCACGGTGTACGAACTGCGTTCACCTTCGGCAACCGGTCGCAGACGCCGCGTTTGCGCCAGCTGCCAGGCTTCATCAATCACCGCAAAGGCCGCGTCGGGGCCGCCCTCAAATACACCATGGGGACCGTCGCGCAAAGGCTCGTCCTGGACGTGGCGACAGATGTGCTCGAGACGAGATAATCCCGCCGGATCGCGACCCTGATAACGCAATCCCGCCGGGCTCAGCCAAGTATCTTTTCCGATCTGTCGCAGCGTCGATTCCCGGGGGCGCGGCTGGGCGGCCGTCGCCGGGGGCTTCTTGCCGCCACGGGTCGAATGAATTCGGATCTGCGAAGGTTCGCGGAGCCGGATCTGCAGCTTGCCCTTATAGAGTTCGACGGTGCCGGTCACTTCGACCGGCTTTCCGCGATAAAGTTCGGCCGGCTCTCCCTGACGAAACTTCGACACATCTTCCCGACGACAAACGACGGTCAGTTCGCTATCGGCGAAGTTCAGGAACTGCATGCCGCTGTCGGACCGGCCCGTGCGAGCGATTCGCCCGACAACCGTGACCTGCCGGCCAACTTGCTTGCGGAGGCTGGTGACGTTTTCGGCAGCGATGCCCGAACCATCGGCGGCGGCGACCGTCCATGCGCCGGCCAGCGATCCTAGCCCAACGGCCAGGACGGCAACCATCACTGTGACCCGCCTCCACCACATCACTCTCTCTCCGACCCATGATTCTCTCACGTCGCGATGTCACTCATTCTTCTGATGAACGGCCTCGCTGTCCAGGACCTGGGGAGGAGGTTCTTTCCACTCGACCTGCCGCCAGGCGGCGGACGGTTCGTGCGAATCGCTTCCCCGTAGGCGGTCACCTGTCGATTACAGTTCCCAGCCTGGGCGGTACTCGCGATAGAGATACCGGTTGGCATCGTCGGCATTCGTGATCTTCATGTTCTGACTGTCGAAGATCACTTTCTTGCCGGCCCGCAGTGCGACGGTGCCCAAGTTCACGGCATCGGTGATCGGCCCCGCATTGAGGAAGTTGCCCGGCGACGGTTCACCACCTTGCACTGCCTGCAGCCACGGATTGGTGCGGCCACGGCGGCGCGACGCGTCCTGGTCGGCAGCAACTCCGGCGGCCAGAGGCTCGCGTGTCCCGTGAGTGTACACCTGCGGATCCTGTCCGATGAATTCGGCGACGATCGTGCCGTCATCGCCGATGAACATAATACCCTCCCTGTCCATCTGGAAATCCTGCTTCTCAAGTTCCTCCGGCAGGCGAGGTTTCATGCCGCCGTCGTACCAGAACAGTTCCAGCTCCGGCATCGTCTCGCGCGCCGCGAACTTGAAGCGCAAGGTACAAGCAGCCGGAAATGAGAAATCGTTGCGGATCGGGTGACTGACATTGTCGACGATCGTACAGGCATGGGTGGCCCAGGCTTCAGCACTGAGGGGAGCACCAAGTCCGAAGGTGGCGAACACGGGCCACAGACTGTAAATCCCCATGTCGGCCATCGATCCACCACCGAAATCGTACCAGCCGCGGAAGACGGTGTGCGTGTAATGCGGATGGTAGGGTCGATCCGTCGCCGGACCCAGCCAGAGATTCCAGTCGAACCCCTTGGGGATCGGCGGTTGGTCCGTCGGTAGTTCCGTGTACTGCGGCCACACCGGCCGATTCGTCCAGTTGTGGATTTCGCGAAGCGGTCCGATGACCCCTTCCTTGATACGTTGCGATATGAGTTCGTTGCCCGTACCGGCGCCATACGCCAGCAGATGCGTGGCCACCTGGGTCTGGCGGGCGGTGTCCATGACCACGCGGCCTTCGTGCAACCGATTGGCAATCGGCTTGTGCACGAGCACGTGCTTGCCTTTCTTCATGGCCGCGACGGCAATGGTGGCGTGCAAGTGATCCGGCGTCATGATCTTGACTGCGTCGACGTCCTTTTCTTGATCCAACAGTTCGCGGAAATCGGCGTAGGCAGAACAGGCTCGGTATTTCTCGGCGCCGCGGTTGTTCGCATAGTACGTGTCGACGACTTCCCGTCCGACCTCACGGCCGCCCGGACAGCCCGTATCCGCTTCACGCCAGGCGGGATTACCCAGGTAGCCGCGAATCCGTTGGCGCGTGCTGTGCTTGCCCCACTCCACATAGTCGCTGCTGTCGGTGTTCGGATCGCACACCGACACGATCTGGATGTGCGGATCGGTCAGCAGATACTCGAGTTCATTGAATCCCTGCGTGCCCATTCCGATATGGGCCAGCGTGATCTTGTCGCCGGGAGCCACGTATCCGGGTCCCCCCAGGACATGTCGCGGTACGATCGTGAAGATGCCCGCGGCCACGGCAGATCCGATGAACTTACGCCGGTCGACTTTGAATTCCACGGAACGACTCCTCTCTTGCATGGCGGCAGTGGTTGGTGACAGAATCCTGCGGAGATCCTCCCATCGTACGGCGAAAAACCGTCGCGGACCACCTGCCGGAAGGCCCCTAGGGAAACGATTTCTGCCCGCCCGAGGACGCGTGAATTGCGAACCGAGGAAGGACGAACCGGGGAGGGATGAACACGCAACCGCAGATTGACGAAGGTAGAACAGTGGAACGGTGGATTGACCAACACGCAACAGAAGATTGACGAACAAGGAACCGCAGAACGCCCAAGTACAGATTGTTGCTGCCGGCAGCTGGAATACGCAGAACGGCCGACACTTGAAGGACGGACAAGCCAGCAGCAAAACGCCTCACTTCGCCGTTCTGCGGTTCCTTGTTCGTCAATCTGCGGCTGAGTGCTCGTCCCTCTCCAGTTCCCCCTTCATCCTTCCTCCGCACTTCGCCGTTCTGCGGTTCCTTGTTCGTCAATCTGCGGTTGCGTGCTGGTCCTTCTTCCGTTCCGCATTCAACCATTCTCCGCACAACGCAAACGGCCCGGCCGAGGACACCGGCGGTTCTTGCGAGGAAAGGGCCGTGGGATTAGACTTGTCGGGGCGTGATCGGTGTGTGCCCGGAGGCCTTGGACCGAGTCTTTTGCCCGTGAAGCATCTCTCATTCGCGATCAGCTGTACCTGCCTGGCATTCTGCGGTCTGCCGGCCCACGCCGTGGCGCAGCGCTCGGATGGCTTTGAAGAAGCTCGCGAAGCGATGGTCCAGAAAGAGGTCAGCGGGCGCGGCATCCGCGATCCGCGCGTCTGTGCCGCCATGCAGGAGGTGCCTCGTCATTTGTTCGTGCCGCCCGATCAGCGCAAATACGCGTATCGGGATGGAGCGCTGCCGATTGGCAACGGACAGACCATCACGTCGCCGTACGTCGTGGCATTCATGACCGAGAAACTCGAGCCGCAGGCCAGCGACAAGGTGCTGGAAATCGGCACCGGCAGCGGGTACCAGGCCTCCGTGCTCAGCCGCGTCGTCGCCGAGGTGTACACGATTGAAATCGTGGAACCCCTGGGGCGTCGGGCAACTCGCACCATCCAGCGGCTCGGTTACGACAACGTGCACGTCAAGATTGGAGACGGCTATCTGGGCTGGCCGGAGCACGCTCCCTTCGACAAGATCATTGTCACTTGCTCTCCGGAAGATGTGCCCCGCGCGCTGGTCGATCAATTGAAGGAAGGTGGTCGCCTGGTGGTTCCCCTGGGGGAACGATTCCAACAGACGCTGTACCTGTTTCGCAAGACCGGCGGGCAGCTGCAGCGTGAGAAACTCGAATCGACGTTCTTCGTTCCGATGACCGGCGAGGCGGAGGAACTGCGAGTGGCGAAGAACGACTCGGGAATCCCGCAGCCGGTCAACGGCAGCTTCGAGCAGTCCGGTCCTGCCAGCGAAGTCGTGGGCTGGTTCTACGTTCGGCAAGCGCAGGTGGTGGAGGACCCGACCGCACCGGACGGCCGACACTGCCTGGTGCTCGCCAGCAGCGAGACGGGGCAGAACGCGCATGTCCTGCAGGCCGTCGGACTGGACGGCCGCAAGCTGAAAAGCGTGACCGTGTCGGCGTACCGCCGGACGCGGGGCATCAGCACTCCGCCGGACAAGTCCGGGCATCCTCGCGTGGAGCTGACGTTTTACGATGAAGATCGCGCGCTGATTCGGACCGTCACTCTGGGCCCCTGGAACGGCGATCATCCCTGGTCGGAGGAACGCGCCGAAGTGACGGTGCCCGGCCGGTCGCGGTTTGCGGTCATCGTGATTTCCATGTTCGGCACGATGGGCGAGTTCGCGGTCGACCATCTCCAGGTTGTCGGCAAGCCTCAACCGTGAGCCGAGCCGTCGCAAGTGCCGATTTTCTCCCAAAAGGGTGATGCTTCTCGGCTCCCACTCGGTTAGACTCAGGAGCTGGTTGGTCGCGTTGCGCGGCCATGACGCACGAGGAATGTGCGGTGCACTCTACTCGTTTGGGTGAGATGCATGACGCGGCGGCGGGCGGTTCCGTCCCGACGCAGCAGTGCTGGTCTGGCTCGTTGCAGGGGCATTGACGAGCGAGACCAGTGTGCCCCGCGCTTTCGGAAGTCGATGAGAAGCGGAGTTTCGCCGGGCTCACCCATCTCGAATGCTTGTATCTTGCAGGTCGCGACTCGAAGCCGCAGGGCCTTCGTTTCGCTGCGAATTCAAGGTCTGAGTCTCTTGATGTGCGACAATCCAGCGGGTCGATGCCCCCATCGCGATGTTGCTGGCGTTGCTCGACACGTGTGGATCCCTAGCGATGGATTGAAGAGACTCTATGAAGGACCTGATCGTACGGTGCGTCCCGAGCCTGGTTGCCCAGTGCCTGCTGGTATCCCTGTTCACGTTTCCTGTGTCGGCCAGTGAACCGGACAAGGAAGCGGGAGGCCGGCACTCCTATCGTTCCGCGAACTTCAACGTCTACACCGATCTGCCCGCCGAGGAAGCCGGCCAATTGCTGGTACGTCTGGAAGCGACGTTCCACAACGTGAGCGACTACTGGAAGCGACCCGCCAAGGGCACGATCCAGTGCTACGTCGTCCAGAACCTGGAGGCGTGGCAGGATCGGGAACTGCCCCATCCGATGGCGAGGCTTTTCATCGGTCGCATTGGCGGCGCTGCCATTGCCCATCGTGCCGGCAGTGGTGGTCAGAACCGCAACAAAATCGTGGTCTTCGCCGTGGCTCGCGCGGGCGTTGCGGAGCATGAGGTGGTACACGCCTACTGCGGTCAGACGTTTGGAACCACCGGCCCGCTGTGGTACCGCGAGGGAATGGCTCAGCTCATGACCAGTGACGGGGCGGGCTCGCCCGCCATGAACTTCCCGCCCGAAATTCTCGAGAGTCTGACAGCAGGACAGACAACTCGCTAGCCGACGTGGTTCGCGGCGGACCGCACGAACAACAACTGTGCGACTCGCTCGACGACAAGGCCGCTCAACATGACGGTTTGGTCGGACTCATTCCGACCAGCCAATGGACTGACGAGAACGTGCGCTCGCTGGGGCACCTGAAGGACACGTACGCCTGGAGTTGGCTGGTTTGCCATCTGCTGGAATACAATCCGAACTATCGCACCCGCTTCCGAACCCTGGGTCAGGATTACCTGGCCAATCGCGAGGATACGTTTGGGAAGCTGTTCGATCCGATGGCCAAACAACTGGCCTTTGAATACCAGTTCACGGTGGACCACATGGCTCCCGGGTATCGCGTCGACTTGTGCGCCTGGGACTGGGACAAGCGATTCCGCAATCTGGACGGGTGTCGGCCCATTCGCACGAAGATCGTGGCTGCACGCGGGTATCAAGCTTCCGGACTGCTCGTCGCGGCGGGACAATCCTATGCCTACTCAGCACGTGGAACGTGGACAGACCGATGCACAGTCCGGCCCGGTCACGGCCGACGGGAGCGGACAGGGAACCGGTCGCCTGGAAGCCGTCGTCATGCGGGACTTCCAATTGAGCGAGCCGATTCTCCTGGGCCGCGGACGGCAAGTTCTCGGCCCCCAGCGATGGACAACTCTACCTGCGCTGCCGGGACGTGTGGAACCAGTTGGACGACAACGCAAGGCAGCGTCGTCGTGACGTTCTCCCGCACGCAATGACGACGGAGCCCTACACGAGCATTCTTGTGTTCACCTCGATCGTGACGTGCACGATGCCGAGATCGCCGGGAAGCAGTCGCCTGTAGTCGTCTGGCGACGGCGAATGCGCACCGCGGGTGGCCACAGCCAGAATCAGACTGTACTTGCCCGGCGCCACCGACCACAAATGCAGATCGGTGACGGTCGTGTCACCCGACGCCTCCACGGCCGAGCGAATGGCCGCACAGGCGTGACTGCGGTCCCTGCCGATCCAGCAGCACGCGACTTGTCGCCCACACGAGCCCGATCGACCAGCGTGCGACCAACAGGGCACCCACCACGCCCATGGCCGGATCGAGCCAGGACAGGCCGTAGAACTTGCCCGCCAACAACGCCACGATCGCCAGCACCGACGTCAGAGCATCGGCAAGCACGTGCAAGTACGCAGAGCGAAGGTTGTGGTCATGCGCGTGGTGGTGATCGTGGTCATGGTCATGGTCATGGGCATGATCGTTCACCGGCAGGGCGAACAGTCCTGGGCATGAAGATCGTGGTCCTATCGATCCTGATGCTCGCCATGATCTGGTTCGCCCGGATGGCCGAGAATCAGGACGGAGAGTCCATTCACGACCAGCCCGATCGTGGCGACGATCAGCGCCTGGTTGAAGGCAATGGAAACCGGTGCGATCAAGCGCTGCGACGCTCTCCCACACCATGATCACCGCGAACATCGCCAGCAGGACGGCACCGGTGAATCCTGCCAGAGAATTGACCTTGCCCGTGCCAAAACTGAATCGTTCATCGTCTGCATGACGTCGAGCATAGACGTAGGCGAACATGGCGATGGCGAGTGCCGTCGCGTGGGACGCCATGTGCAGTCCGTCGGCCAGGAGTGCCATGGATCCGTAGGCGATCCCGGCGGCGATCTCGAGAACCATGGTGGCAGCGGTGAGCAGCACGACCAAGAGCGTACGCGGCTCGCCCGGCTTCTTCCGATCCTGACCAAACGTATGGTCGTGGTTCCAGGATCCATGCTGTGCAGGCATAGGCACCGACAAACCTCGACTTCCAAGGTCAACCTACGTGTTGCGCTTCCCGCACGACCGGGAAGCCACCTGGTGCACTATCGCAAACAACGAGCAGTTTAGCAACGGACATCTGCTCAACGGCCGGTCACGAGTGGGGATTCACGCGAGTCGACTTAGTACTTGACCGTCACGCCCAGTGAACCGATGTACGCCGAAGCCGTGTTGGTCACCGAGGAACCGGGAATCGCGCCCGTCGGCAGGATGATCGGGTCCCGTGCTGCCCCACTCGAGATACTGCGTGTAGCCCACATGGAAGGCCACGCAGTCCGACAACTCCCACGATCCGCCGAGTCCGAGTTGGTGCTGGTAGTTCGAGCAGTGAAGCCACGTTGTAGAACGTGTCTTCGTCGCCGTACGGACTGGTATTGAACGTGTAACCTGCCCGCAGCAACAGCCGTTCCATGAGCCGATATTGCACGCCGGTCGCGATGGCCAGTTGGTTCGTCCAACTCAGGCCGTTCAACGCACCGTACGGGCTGTAGCCTTGATCCCCAAAACCATCCGTGTTGCGATAGTCGAAGTAACGGAGATCGACCGCCACAACGAGGTCTTCAATTCCCGAATAGGCGGTGCCCACCGAGATGATCATCGGCAGATCAAATTTGTATTTCGCGATGTACGGCAGTCCCCAATTCGTTCTCCGTGTGCATGCGAAAATCTTCCATCCACTGCGGAGACTTGATGGAAGCCCCCCAGTGCCAGCAATTCTCGGTGATGTAGTAGACACCCAGCTCCGCGCCGGCACCCCAACTGTAGCGGGTACCACGTCCTGCCGGATAACGAGGAACGCCACTGCCATCGGCGTCGTCCGGCGCCGCGAGCAGCAGTGGATCGACCAGTAATTGGCCGGTCGTCACGGTCGGCGCAAAACCGATCGACATCCGTTCCGTCACGGCAAAGGAAACCGCTGGGACAATCTGCAGGAACTGAGCATCGGCATACAGGCTCCCCAACCCGCCGGGCACGTTGGGATTGTTCGAAGGCGGGGCCAGGATGGGATTGGTCAGACTGGCCGGATAGTTGGTCTTGAAGCCGCCCACCGACATCGCGCCCAGGCCGATGGTCGTCGTGTCGTTGAGCTTGTGAACCCATGCGAAATTGGGAAGCTGGAACGGTTCCCGGCTCAGCACCCGTCGAGCCGGCCCCCAGGCCGGGAATCGATGAATCGATGACCGGAGTCGGACAAGAGTAATCCGAGGCCGACGCTCAATTCCGAACTGGGCAGGCCACTGATCGTCGCCGGATTCCATCCCAAGGCACTCAGGGCTTCGATCGGTGCGGCGGTCGAAGCGCCTCCCATGGACGCGTTGACTGGCCCAAAACTCGATAGCATGATCCCCTGCCCCCATGCTGTACCGGGCAGCACTGCCAGGATCACGACACACGTCCACCGCCAGAATCGTCTCATCGCCTTGCTCCCCCCGGAGATTGCGGATCTCGTCGGCGCCGGTAGCACCCTGTCATGGACCGCGGCGCGCACGCCGAGCCTTCTATCCGCTGCTATCGGCATAAACCCAACCTCGGTTTCAAAGGAACCGATCGGGAAAATGGAAACCGACCCAATGGGTGGCACGACTCCCAGGATCGAGCCTCCCGACGGTCAGCCAAACTCTGGCCTGGCGGTGTCTGGATGTGGAGCGTCCAGAGCCGGTAACATATTGGTGATTGCCCCGGTTCAAGGAGCTGCCATGAGCCTGATTCAACCTTACGAAGGCCCGCCCGACAAACAGCGTCTCATCGCCGCCATGCGCGGCCAGCCGACCGACCGCGTGCCAAACTACGAGGTCCTCATCGAGGACCGGCACGTCGAGCGGCTGTTGGGGCGCAAGGCAGGCAATACTCTGGGCGTTGGCGGCGATCCGGCCAAGGGGAGCGAGGCCGCCGAGGGCGTCCGCCCGATGTACCCGGAGGATTATCTCGAATTGTGCCGCATCATTGGGCAGGATGCGATTGTCCTGGAGAACCTCTGGACCCCGATCCGGCAGCGGAAGGACGACGGAAGCGTCGTCGCCTGGAACGACCGCAGCCTGAAGAGCCGCGCCGACCTGGAGCGAATCGTCTGGCCCGGCGAGCAGCGACCTGCAGGAACGAATTGCCTACGTCCGCGAGTATGTGGAAGCCGCCCGAGGCACCGGCGTCGGCGTGATGTTCCTCTGCGGCTGCATCTTCCAGACGCTCTACGAGTTCGTCATCGGGTGGACCGACTGCATGGTGATGCTGATCGAGGAACCCGAACTGTTCGACCAACTGATGGCCCGCTCCGCCGACTATTTCGCGGCGTTAATGCGGCGCGCGATCGCGGAGGGCGTGGACATCGTCTTTCTGGCCGACGACTTCGCCTACAACAAGGGGCTGTTCGTCGAACCACGGCGGTTCGAGCAGCTGTGGCGGCCTCATTTCGACCGCATCGTCGAGCCCGCCCGGGAGGCGGGCAAACCGATCCTCTTCCATTCCGACGGCAAGATCGACGACGCCGTCGAGATGCTCCTGGATATGGGCGTCGACTGCCTCAATCCGATGGACCCGTCCGGCATCGACTATCGCGACTACAAACGCCGCTATGGGCACCGCGTCAGCCTCTCGGGCAACATCGACATCACCTGGCCACTGGTGCGAGGCACGCCGGAGGATGTCGAGCGGGACGTCCGCCAACACATGGAAACGCTCAAGCCCGGTGGCCGCTGGATCGCTGGCTCCAGCCACAGCATTGTGAACTACATCCCCCATGAGAATTTCGTGGCGATGATCAATGCCATCCACAAGTACGGGCGCTATTAGGAGCAAGACCGACTGCGGTGAATTCCGTGACACAACCATCACTTTGCAGGTAACCCACATGCACCGCACCCTCGCCGTCGTCACTGCCGCCCTGCTCTGCCTGTCCGTCCACGCCAGGGCACAGGATCCATCGCCGCCGCCACAGCAAACGCAGGAGGCCGAGCCCGCCGCGCCGACGTGGAAGCTGCTCTTCTCCGGCAGCCAGGACATCACCGACACCTGGGGATCGCTGCATTTCGGCGTGACGCCGGTGCGGCTGATCCGCGAGTGCGAGCCGCCCGGATTCACCGTCGTCGGCTGCTTCCCGCTCCCGGACGGTGCCTGGGAAGTGTTTGGCCAGCAGATGACGGAAATCAGCCGTGGCGATGAGCCGTATGATCGGGTCGCTGCCTGGAAGCTGCTCCGCGCCACCACGCGCGACGGCGTGACGTTCGAGAATCTGGAGACGGTCTTCGAGCCGCAGCCGGCGTCGTGGACGGACCACTCTGCGATGGCCTACAACCCGGACGCGAAGGAATACCTGCTGCTGAAGCTCAAGATGGACCGCTCCGGGTTCGCCTACACGGCCTTCTTCAGTGCCGACGGGAAGCAGTGGCAGGAGCATCCGGGCAATCCGCTGTTCTACGACGGCGATTCGATGAGCCTGTTCTGGAGTCCGGTGCTGCACCGCTTCGTGTGCGTCAGCAAGAGCCTTCAGCCGCTATCGCAAACACATCCTCGATCACGGCGGCCCCACGCCCGCGCTGGGCGACGATTCCCTGCGCGACCGGCGGGTGCTGATGATGCGATCCAGTCCCGACGGCCGCCGCTGGGAGCCGTCCGTCTCGCTGTCCGACGTCTGGGACCGCCACGGCCGCAAAGGGCGCCGTTCCGGCGGAGTTCCTGACGCGTGCCGGATGCCGATGATCCGCCGGACCTGGAGTTCTACAGCGGCAACGGTTTCTGGTATCACGACCGCGCCTACATGATGGTGCTGAACTACGCGGCCAGCCCGCTGGCGCTGCGCAAGCACGGGCCGCATCTGGACAACGAGTGGTGGACCAGCCGCGACGGCCTGCGGTGGGAACGCCCGGCCCGCGGCGTCAACGCGCTGGAAGTGTTTCCGCAGATCCCCCGTCTCGAGACGCATCCGCTGATCGTCAACGGCACGATCCTGTTCCCGCGCGGCCGATTGCTGCTGGGCCTGCCGGAGGACCGCATCAGTTACGTCAGCGCGCGGGCCAACGGCGAGTTCTCGACGAAGCCGTTCCCGATGCCGGCGGCGGATCTGCTGTTGAACGCCGCGTTGCCCGCGCCGGAACGCCCGTTTGCGAAGGATCAGGCGTACGTGATGGTCGCGGTGCTGGACGAGCAAGGGATGTACCATCCCCGGATTCGAGGCGGAGAAATGCGTCATCCGCAACGAAGACCGGAGCGACATCCCGCTGCAATGGGGCGACGCCTCCGCACGCCAGCTCGCCGGACGGACCATCCGGCTCCGGTTCTTCCTTCGCAGCGCCAACATCTATGCCGTCACGGCCCGGACAGACCCGTGAAGTCCAACATCCTCTTGCCACCATTGCCGCCGCAAGTGTCCCGGTCCCCGCTCACGCTCTTACTCCTTGCCGCCTTTCAGCGGGACGAGCTTGCCGAGCCCGCCGGGCCCGGGCGTGCTGCCATAGGACTCGACTCGGGTCGCGCGGCCCAGATCCGCGTAAAACGCCTTGACCGCGGCCTCGTCTGCCAAGCGCACCGCCGAACCGTCGGGGAGAAAGGCAGTCGCACCTCCGCGGTAGCCTGCGAACTGGTCCTGCGCACCGTGCAGAAAGCGTTCTTCCTTCAGCTCTGGTTGAGGGCTTGCCGCACGTCGCGAACGAGAGGAGCCTCGACGTTCTTCACGGCGACCGCACCCTGGCCAGCGACTTTTTCGCTGGCTGCGAGCGCCGCGTTCTGGCCGGGACTGGACAGCGGCGCTACCCCCATCAGATCGTAATCGCCCACATACGGTTTGAGCGACTTGCCGTCGAGCACCTGGCCTTTTTCCACCATCCAGAACCTGTTCTTGATCTGCATTTCCTCGAAGAAGGCCGGTTTCCCATCTCGGCCCAAGACCGGTCGGCCGTGTCTCAACAGCGGTCGCCGGGCGATCCCGCGCATCGACCACGTAATGCCCCATGGCATAGATCTGCTGAATCTCGGCCTCCGTTGTCGCCGTCACGACTCCGGTGCGTCCCGTATGGAGGAAACTCATCGAAGGCGGCTTGCCGGGACAACCCAACTCGATCAACCTCGTGGAAGCCGTATTCGTGTCGCGGACGATCACGATCACCGGTTTTCCCTTGTCGGCCATCAGTTTCACGGCGTCGCGAACTGTGTCGAAATGTTTGGTGGTCATCCCCGAATCCTTGATGAACACCCGCACCGGCGACCACTTCGGAAGCAACTTGCTGAGAAGCTTGGCCCCGGTGGCCGTAGAAGCTGCCGACACGACGGCCCGCGTCATCATGGCCTTACCCGCCAACTTCGCCAAGGAGAGCACGCCCTTGGCCCCGAGTAGCCAGTCAAGCGGGGCCCAGCCCCTCCGACACCGCCAGCCCCTTCTTGGAACGCACGGCACCAGGAGAGTCCACCTGCCCGCTCTCCACGTCGATGCCGCACAGCAGCTCCTTCGAACTGTGAGAGACTCGACGCTCGGAGACCTCGCCGTAACGCATGTTGGTCTGAACAGTCTCCGTCCAGTGCCTCGTCCCGTAGATTTCCGAGTAGCGTGGGGACAGCGGAGCGGTGACGGCGTAAATGTCCGTAATCTGCGGAGCGAGTTTCTGCCGCATATCGGCGAGAAACACATCCAATCTCCGAGCCCACTCGGCCTGCTGCGATGTCTCTTCTGGCGTCATCCCACTTCCTCCCCCGGTGAATCGTGATGGAGGGTGGTTTGCGTGTCGCGTCTTGCCCGATGCGTGCTGAGATGCGCGACGCCGCCCGCCTCTCCCTACGATTATCCTTGGAAAAAAACGCGAAGTTGCCTGTCTGCTGCTCGGCATTCTATTCCCCGACTGACACCGACGGCAAGCAAATCCCGCCCCTGCCGGTTGCCTTCCGAAGAGTGTCTGGTTTCTGGTTACCGCGAATTTATGTCAATATCCATCCGGCGGGCTGCAGACCACCCGAAATCCGAGGTTGCTGGCTCGCGAGTCAGGATTGCCAGCGCCGCGGACCGCGGCGCGCTGAAAACCGGCCCCTCAGTACCAACACCCACCGCGAAAGACATGTCTGGTTCCGGACCTCGGGCCTGTGGGGTCGCGGCTGGAACGGGTCGCGTAGTAGTTTTCGTCGTACCAGTCCTGGCACCACTCCCAGGCATTGCCGTGCATGTCGTAGAGCCCGAAGGCGTTCGCGCGAAAATGCCCCACCGGCGAAGTGAAGACAAATCCGTCGCGCACGCGGATATAGTCCGTGACGTTGGACAATTGTTCGTACGCACTCTGATCCAGCACATTGGCCACGCTCACGAGCGACTCCGGCTTTTCGCCGCTATTGTACCGGCCGGTCGTGCCCGATCGACAGGCATACTCCCATTCTGCTTCCGTCGGCAAACGATACTTGCGACGGTCTTTCCTGCTCAACCATTCGCAGAACGAGACGGCGTCACGCCACGAGACGCTCACGACCGGGTGCGTGTCGTCCTGGGGGAACCCCGGTTGTTCCCAGGTGCCGCCAGCAATCAGTGCACGCACGTCCTTGACTCCCTCCGCCGGCGCGGCCTGCGCCCCGACACGATAACCGGTCGCTGTCACAAACTGACGGAACTGAGCCACGGTCGTTTCGCAGGCAGCCATGTAGAAGGGACGCGAAAACCGCACCGAATGCTGCGGGTGCTCCGCCGCCGCCCGCTCGCGCTCGACGCCGAAGAGTCGGACCACGTCGGCTGCCGGTTCGTGACTGCCCATGAGAAAATCCCCCGCCGGGATCAGCTTCATGGTCATGCCGGCGGCGTTCTGGAACGACTTGGGCAGCGGATCGGGCCCGTAAAACCGCAAGCCGCGGACCATCTCTTCTCTCGTCTTCGAGTCGACAAAGACTACGACACGACCACAGGCGAACTGACAAGCCTGCCACAGACTGGACACCGCCGGGCCATTGCGAGCAGCAGACGGAAGCGACTGATCGGGCAAGCGGTCGGTCAATTGGAACGAGGCAGTGATCTGGGCCAACGGCACACCGTCGGACAATTGCAGATCGATGGTCTGAATAACGTCGTGGCGAACCGAAAGCACGACGTCCGCGTTGCCCACTCGATAGGAAAGCAACTCGTCCGACGTGCTGCTTTTCTCCTGCTTTTTCGGAGCACCCCATTGGGGATCGGCCAGGACCGCCTCCTTCTTCGTCCGGCCCGGCTGCACGCCGCGGAACTTCCACACAGGCAGCGTCGCCAGATCCCGCGTCGCGGATTCCGTGACCGGCGGCGGAGCGGCCACTGCGGGCGCCGCGCGAAGAAACGGACCCTCTTGACCGGCGGGCCCGACGCGTCGTCGCTCATATAGATCACGACCCCGTCCGGTTTGTAACGCTGCCCGCGCAGCTCTTTCGGTACAGCCGGGCCGACGAGCGCTTCGGCCGGCAGCGGCGCGGTCGGCAGAGGCTCCCCGATATGAAACACTTGGACGACCTTCTCCAACGCGACCCCGTCCGGCATGTGAATGTCGATCGCGACGACAAGTTCCTTGCGGAGCGTCACCTGCACGTCGGACCGGGCAACCTTGTACTTCAATACGACCAGGCCGTCCGGGGTGTCACTCCGATCGAGCGGCTGGCCCCATTCGGCATGGCCCAGCAGATCCGACTGCGTCGTCGTGCCTGGCGACACGCCGCGAAATTCCCACGCCTGCGACTCGAAGCGGGAGGTCGGCGCCGCAGGAACGGACGGGGACGGCAACAACAGTGTCGCGAGCGACGTCACGGCCAGAATCAGCCGACGGGGCTGGCGTCGTCGATTGGTGCGAGGAAATCTCATAGGACGTCATCCTCATCCATCTCATCGTGCGCGGTCGTGACGGCGGCGACTCCCAATTGGTTCGAAACAGGACCTTGTCACTTCAGCAACCATTGGATCGTAGCGAACAGATGCCGTACATTGTCCGAACTCGGCGTGTTGACAACCAGCAGCCAGGAACCGTCTCCCTGTCGGATCGCCGAAAAGGAACCGGTACTCTGTCCGCCTTCAGCACCGGGTGTGTTCCAGAAATTCGCGCCGGCCGCGGCGCGCATCCCCACAGTCCCATCGACTCGCACCGGGGTCGTCGTCTGAGGTTGTGTCGAGATCGTTCGCGGTATGAATTGCAGGGTCAAGTTGATGCCCATCTGTGCCCCCTCGTCAACGATGGCGAAAGAAAAGGTACCGTCGCTGATGCGCACCTCTCCGCGCGCCGATGGACATCCGAATCGTTGAACCGTTGACCTGCGCCCGCCCGCCGGAAGCCTGAATTTGTGCCGCGAATCGGTTTCGCCAAGCCGGAGCCAGGCCTCCTTGCACGACGGTCGGCGTGTACCGGCCACCAGGTTGCGGGCCTGGTTCGGGAGGCAGCTCGGGACCCGGTTCGGGCTCGGCAGGCTCGGGTGGTTCGGCCGTCTCCGATTCGCCCGGTCCGGTGTCGTTGCCGACAAGGGTCTCCAGGGCCATGTCGTTTGGGAGACTCGCACCGGCCGTATCGTCCGGGCGGCCCACCAGTTCGCCGAGCAGATCGATATCCTCGCGAGGCGGCTCGCCATCCACGCGATCAGGCGGTCGGATCATCGAACCCAGGTCATCGAGGTCAGGTTGGCTCGGGGCGGCATCCGGGGCCCCGGTACGTTCCTCGGTGGAGCTGTCGGTTCGGAAGTCGCGATCGTCAGCCAGATCGCCCATCCCGGTGTCGGAGTCGGGCGACTCCGAGGAACGAATTCGGCTGAGAAAAGCCAGCAGCGCGGCAAGGGCCCTTTGATGGGCCGCCTCTGCCCGCGCAACGTCGCTGTCGGCCGAGGGGGAATCGGTGATCGTACCCAGTCGGATCGCGTCCACGGCTGCCAGGGCCGAGGAGCGCGCCAGTCGAGCGGTGGCGGCATACGCGGCCGCCTCGTCGGCGAGACGCTCCTCGACGGGAGCCTCGAACCGCGCCAAGGCGCCGGTTCGCTCGAGCAGCACGCTCAGCTTCAGACGGAGGGCGAGGGCACCTTCCACGTCGGAACCGGCGAGCTGGTCCAGAAACAACTGGACCTGGCCGCGCACTTCGGGCAGCTGAGCCAGGACCTCTCCGCGCAGTCCTCGGGCCAAAGTGACCCGCTCCCGAGTTGCTGCCGCCAGGCCGTCCGCCTTTGCTACCGCCGCGTTAATCTGGCTCAACAAGCCTTCGGCCTGCGCCAGTCTCGCGCCGCCCGGATCTAGACGAGCCAGCAAGCCGCCAAGCAGATCACTCTTCGCGCGACAGGCTGCGACCTTGCCACCAAGCACCTGAACCAGACCATCGCATTCGCTGACCAACGCCGCCACCGGCGGCGAATCGACAATCGGGCCGCTGCCGGGTGCCCCACTGGCCAGGCGTTGCACGACCTGCTCTGACAATTGCTCCGATTCATCCGCCAAGGCACCGGCTTCGGACTGCAGCATCTCGGCCTGGTTCAACACCACATCCTGATCTCCCGCCGGCCGCAAGGCTCGCAGCGAAGCGGCCACCCCTTCGGCCCGGGAAGCTTGAGTACCTGCATCACCCGCCAGGCCAATCGCTGCCGTGGCAGAGAATTCACTGGTGCGCTGCTTCGTCTCCAGTCCGCTCACCTGGGCCGATACTCGAGCCAGATAGTCCCCGGATACGAGCCCCACAGCCAAGGCATTACGGCGCTCTTCGATCTGCGCTCGCTGCTCATAATCCACCGACATCTCTCCCAGCTGCGTGCCCACCGCGGGCGCCGTGGAGGCCAGGGCAGCCAGTCCGGCTATGGTCAGTGCGGCCGGAGCCCAGGCCGGTGCCGTCCCGGCAGCGACCATGCCAGTCAGATTGGTGCTGAGCTGGCCTGCCCACATTCGGGAAAGCAATTGCGTTGCGGCGTGGAAACCTAGCGTGCCGGCGATCTCGCTGGGCGGCCGTCCCTTGACAATCTTGTCTCCGACATCGACGGCCGAGATGACATATCCTCCGATTCCGAGAGCGCGACCGCCCCCCCGAGTGAACTCGGACATCGCGCTGGATGCGCCACCCGATGCGCCACCGCTCGCGCCGCCCCCGCCCGACGGCGGCTGAAGGGGCTGCACCCGGGTGGGTGGGCCGCTCGGTGGACGCGGTCGCGCACCGGTCAGCGGGCTCTCGACCGTGGGAGTGTTCGGACCGACATTCGGATTCGGACGTACGACTGTCGGGGTCCGGCGGTCAACCACTGATCGGGGAATACTCGACGATCCATCGAGATGGACGTGGTCTCGGTACCAGATTTCCGGAGCGTCAGTCACGAGCGGACCGCCCGCGCGCTGAAGCTCATGCTCGACCCTGCTGAGCGTGTTCGGACGAATCGGCACCGCATTCCGCGGGTAGTTCACAGCCACGGACAAGGGATCCTCAACCGTAACGCCGCGCGAGTTGTTCCTCATCCGCTGGAACAACTGCCGTCGGGGGTTCACCGGCGTCGTGCTCGGCGGCAACTGTCGCTCGCCCCACTCCAGCATCCGCAACGCACCGGACTCGGTCCGCGGAAACGGCGGCTCTTGCTGGCAGCCCGAAGGGTCCACCCAGCGTGTGGGCGCATTGTCGACATAGGCGTAGGCGTTCAATGTCTGCGGAGCCCCGATCGTCACCGGCGCTGAATCGGCGGAGAGAAAACTCCCTGTCTGGGGATCGTAGTACCGCGCGGGAAGTAATAGAGCTGCAGGTCCCGATCCCATTCCCGCCCTGTAAAACGCACCGGGCTGTCGACCCTCCCACGCCGTGCGGACTGAGGATTGCCGAAGGCATCGTACCGATACCGCTGTGCAAGTTTGCCGGCACCGTCACTCAAGGCAGTCACCGACCCCAATGCATCGGCATGATAGCAATAGGACTGCGCTCCACGCGTCAGCATGAGCGGCCCGTCGAGCTGTGGGCCGTGGGCGTACAACGACGTGGCCTGCAGTTGTCCGTCGAGTTCGGCCCACACATGAAGACCATCGGTCACGTAGTACGTGCGCCCCGTATCGTCCTCACGCCAGACTCGTTCTCCGGTCGGAGCGTACCCGAAACGCACCGACTTCCCGTTGGGTAGTTCGACGGCAGTCAGTTGATTGTCGCTGTTGTAGCGATATTGGGTTCTCTCTTGATCTTCGATCCGCGCAATCTGATTGCCGATGTCGTCATATTCGAAACGTGTACGACCAGCCGATGTCAACTGCCCAGCGTCATCGTTCGCATACGCCGTTCGGTGGCCATCTCGGGTCATCGCCGCGCGGCGCCAAGTTCGTCATATTCGTACTGAACGACGGGCCCAGTCTCGCGGCTTTCCTCGATCAACCTGCCATCCGCATCGTAGGCATAGAGCACTTGGCCGGCGAGCGTTCGCTGCCGAATAAGGCGGCCCGCCGCGTCGTAGTCATGCCAAACGCCGTCGATCACGTTGCCGCCTGGTTCGCAGTACACAAGTCCGGTGAGACGGCCAACTTGATCATACGTCCATTGCCCCGTCACACCGTTCGGATACTCCAAGCGGACGAGTCGACCTGCCGCATCCTGCATGAAGCGGAACGAACCCTGCCCGACCAGTTCAATGGCGGTCAGCCGGCCGGCTTGGTCATAGCGATAGGCGAAACGGCGTCCTTCCGAGTCGATGAATTCCGATAGCTGGCCAGTTTGTAGATCGTATCGCCGGACGAGAGTACGGTGAATGGCGGGGTACTCGATGCGGACGAGTCGATTCTGCTGATCGTAGCTGTAATGCACCGGAAATTCGCCGTCGTCCACCGACGTGACGTTGCCCCGGCCATCATACAGATAGCTGGCGGTCCGCCCGTCAGGACACTGTTTTTCCAGAAGCAGACCGGAAGTTGAGTAAACGTATGACGTCGTTCGGCCTGCCGCATCGGTCCGGCCGACCAAGCGGCCCGCCGCGTCATACTGCATCGTAGTGTCCCGTCCCAGCGCGTCGGTCGTACGCGTCGGATTGCCCCCGCGGTCGCGGTCGATTTTCAGCATCGTCCGGTTTCCCACACGGGCTGAGGCCAGACGCCCGTCTGCATCGTAGGCATAGCTCGCACCGCAGCCGGAAGGACGCACCGCCTCGGTTAGTTGACCGGCGGCATCATAGGACCACCGCATCGTCTGCTGCAGCGGGTCTGTCGATTCGATCAGGTTGCCGACCGAATCGTAGACGAGTCGGGTTTGCGCTCCCAGGCTGTCGGTGATCGACGTAGGCCTGCCGAGCGGATCGCGGGAGAGCGTCTCGCCCTTGCCGAGCGAGTTCTTCCAGCTCACCAGGTATCCCTGGGCGTCATATTCGTAGCTCACCGTCAAGCCGTAGTCGTTCGTTTCCTCCACAAGTCGATCCAGCGTGTCGTAACGGCGGCGTTGCACGACGCGGTCGCCGCGCAGCACCGCCACCAGATTACTGTGCCGATCGTAGGCGAACTGAGTCGGTGTTCCGTCGGCATCGGTGACCGATCGGCGCGCAGGCCCCGGGGCCCCTGTTCCCAGAACGTCTCGGTGCCGTTGGCGGCGATCGTCTTCTGCAGAACGCCCGTCGAGTCATATTCGTATCGCGTCCTCCGCCCCAGCGCATCCGCGACTTCGCAGAGATTTCCGGCGTGATCGTAGCGGCAACTGGTTCTGCTGCCATCCGCGGCGGTGATCGCGGCAATGGCCCCGCGCGCGTCGTAATCGTACCGTACCCGGCGGCCGCCCGCGTCGACGTACCCGACCAGGTTTCCCACCGAGTCGTGCTCGAATCGTTCTTCGCCACCGCTGGGAGTCACCGCACGCGCGATCCGCCCCGCCGGGTCGTATTCAGTGGTCCAATCTCGCCCCAGCGGATCCCTGACAGTCACCGACCGGCCATGGAATCGGTATTGAGTCACGGCGCCGGTCGCATCCGTGCGACTCCGCAGCAAACCGCTGGGAGCGTACTCGTACTGAACGGTCGCGCCGGCCGCGTCGATCTCGGAGGTCACTCTGCGCTGGGAGTCGTAATTCCAGCATGTTTCGCCGCCTCCGAAACCCACCATCCGCACGATGGAGCCCTGTTCGTTCCGCTCCAACCGCATCGATCGTCCGGCCGCATTGGTGAGGCAGTTGACCTGCCCCGTTTCATCGTATGCGAACGACAGCGGAGGCGCATGGGATGATTCGACGCGCGTCGGACGCCCCTGTCCGTCGTACTGGAACGCCGTACTGCCGGCTGCCCCCTGCTGGAGCTCGACTATTCGGCCCTGGCCATCGCGTTCGATTTGATATCCTTCCCCACCAGAGTCGACGGCACCACAGGGTTCCCGCTCATCACCCGGATACTGGAAGAGAAGCGGTGCACCTTGGTCGCCCGTGATGCCTGACAGACGACCCTGATCGTCGTGGGCGAATCGCGTGGTCTTGCCATCCCCTCCGATCACTTCCGTGATGCGTCCGCCGCGATCCAGTCGCAACAGAGTCTTTTGCCCCGAAGACTCCACGATGGTCGCCACACGCTGGGCCCGATCGAACCGAGTCAGAGTGGCACTGCCATCCACACCCACATAGCGGACCGTGTCGGGAGCGGGACGTTCGATGCGTTCCACAGACCCGTCTGGCCAGCGGCGAGCCGCGAGTGCGCCCTGGGCGTCGTAGGTGAATTCGATAGATCCAAATTGAGGATGCTGGATCCGCTGTAACTGCCCTTGGTCCGCGTACGAATACTCCGTGACGACACCTGACTTCCGCGTCACCCGTGCCAGGCGCTGGGCTCGCAGTTCGTAAGTTACCGCGTCCCCGGTGGCGGTCTGGACCGTGATCGCGCCGGTCGCACCGTACTGAAATGCCAGGTATGCCGAGCCGGGGCCGTCAATGCGTGCAAGCCGCCCTTGTTCGTCGTACTTCAAAGAGAAAGTCGTACCTCCCATACAACGCTGTGTGAGCTGCCCGTTTGCGGAGAAGACATCCTGCGTGCCGTCCACTCGTATGCGCCGGGCCGAGTCGTCGCGCAGGAGGAGCCGTTCGCCAGTCAATGAGCTGAGGACTGTCGCGTCCTCCCCAGTCGGCGAGAACTCCATCACGACACCCATTTCGGCGATTCGAATACCCGCCTGGTCGCGAATCAAACGCGGTTCCCAGTTCAGCCACCAACGGCTGCCAAGGAGGCCGCCCGAAACGTCACTGGCAACGTAGGCCCGGGTCAGCTCCAATGCCACCGTGGCCGTCGGGACCGACAGGTCGACGAGCTTCAGGGCAAAGACGCCGGTGATCGGATCCACGGTTCCCTGCTCCTCCGGGGCAGCGAACACGTAGTACTCGTCCTGAACCGCGATGGTCGAAGGGGATGCTTCCTCGGCAGTACTTGGGGCGGCGCCAACTCGATCCGTGTCGGGCGACGCGAAACGCGACCCCAGCGACTCGCCGCCCGCAGCGGCAACCAGCAGCGCCACAGAGGCTGCCAGCAACAAACTCCATCGAATGGCTGTCGGAGACACGTCCTGGGCCCTCCTCGTTTCATCGTGGAAGTCTGAGTCCAGGTCTGGTCGAGCGGACTCGAACCAGGCATCCGCTTCGTGTTCGCATCGCACACCACGACAGTGAAACGAACCCGCTCACTGATGGGAGACGACGCCACCAGTATGCCGCATTGTGGTGGCGACGTCCACCCACCGCCAATGTCGGCGATAGACTGGACGAATGGTGGGAGAAAAGGGGTAGGACTCGTGGACTGGCGGGCGGCGGGTGGGATAGATGACGGCCATGCCACGACCACCTCGAGCAGACGAAGCCCGTGCCTTGTATCACCCCCTCAATCGCGGCAATGCGCGCGGGACGAACTTCCACAAAGACGAAGATTACGAAGCGTTCGAACGAATTCTCGCGGAAGGTCTGGAGCGGTACCACGTGCGGCTGTTCGGGTACGAGCTGATGCCCAATCACCGGCATCTCGTGCTGCGCCCGGATGTGACGAAATCCAGACGAAAACCAGACTGTCTGGTTTCCCCGGTGGTGATGAGCTTCCCCGGGCCGACGCTGGCCGAGGCGAGGGACAAGAATATCGCTCGCAAGGCATTGGGCGGCGGCATCCAGGGCGTGGAAGTGCAGAGCAGGCTCGCCTCCTGGCGCTGGCAGTCGCGCAAGAGGGTGACGTGCGGTGGCCAGCCGGGCGGACTGGTCGACCGCATGCTGCAGGCCGGGAAAAAAGGCGCCTGACTCGGATGGCGTTTCGTCGAGGAAATGCGCAGCGCGCAGGCACCACTCACCGTCCGCGCCGCGTGATCGCTCGCATGTTGTTCGAACTGATACTAACGGAAACGTGATCGGCCGCAAACTGCTGGTTGACTTCCTGAATCGCCTGTCGCAACTCGGCTTCGACGGCATCCTTGAATTGCGCCGGCTGCAGCTTGTCCGGATGAGCCAGCAGAACGGCGACAGGCCGTTCGACCTTCTGCCACATCCGACCATGCGCTGCCGCAGTGAGTTCCTGCGTTTGTTGCGCCGGGATATTGTCGGGAGTGGAAATGGTGAATTCGAAATGCCAATGAAAAAGGGTCGGAAGCAGATCACCCACCAGACAGCGCGGGCTGATCGCTTGCCTGCGGTGCTGTGGGGATCTTGCCGCTGTGTCCAGCGAGTGCAGGGCCTTGAGGAACACGCGGAGACTGCCGGTATGCGAGGCGAGCTCCAGCTTGAAACCATGCAGTCCATCGCTCACGTCGGTCAGCTTCGGCCCAACTCCACTCAACAGCTGGCGAAGCACCCTGGCTGAGTCTCGCAGCTTGATCCGACTCAGCTCGTAGTTCCTTCGAAACGCACGCTGGTCGCGCCGACCAGCGGCAGCGGTGGCCTGCTGAGCGAGATCCAGGCCGTCATTGAGCAGGCCGCAGAACAGCTGCAGTTGCGTCGCCGGAACGCCGGCCGCGACAGGCTCTTCGGCATTACCTGGAGACAATTCCGGCAACATGATCTCGAGAGCCTGAACTTCGAGCACGGCCAGGTTCTGCAGAGGCGTTCGCTTGCGACCCGGGACATCCGCCGCAATATGCCGACAGGTCTCGACGAGCTTTTCCGTAGCCCACGTCACCGCCGCCGCCACGTCCTGGTCAAACTGGCGCCGCATCGCCGGCCCGTCCTCTTTGATCGTCTGAGAGAAGCCGAGTTCCAGTGAATGAACAACAGCTCGCGACATATCGGGCAGTAGCTCACATCGCTCAACGGCCGACACCGCCAACTCCTTGAAACGCGCGCGGACTTGACTGAGCAGGCCGTCCGGTCGTCGCTCGCGCGCAGTCACACCGGAACGATTCAGCTCGCCAGGGTCCACCACGTGCTGATTTCCAGCGCGTGGGTCCGGTTCATTCGGAATTGGTTCTGCCATCGTGAGTGCTGACAACAGGAGGACATTGGAGAATAAACTTCGCACCCCATCCGCGATCAGGCACGGTGCCCGAACCGGTTCCATCGTACTTCCTTGCGGCATGTGCCGAAAGCACGGTTCCTACCAGAAGTGGCGGCAGAGTCCGCGTCAAGTCCCCATTTCAGCTGCTGCATCCGCTGGAGCAAGTCGAGCACACAGAGGCGGCAGGTGTCCGGCTTTGTGCTTGGGAGACCGTGACTTGTCAACGAGCCCGGCGCACACCGTATTGAATCGGCGGGTCGCCAGTTGTAGGCTGCATGTTCCGCTCGAGTGCCTGCTGGTCCCACCCTGGATCGTTCTGGACGCGAGGGACGGACCGATGCGGATCCGTGCTCGCCGTCAGGCGGTCGTGATCGTTACATCCCGCAGCCCCTGCCGTCCTTCTGTTGGAGGTTTAAGCACCGATGGCTCGTAACGCCCTGCTCTGCCTCAGCGTCGTGTTCGCGGTCTCTCTCGCGTCGACCGCCTGTGCGGCACCCCTGCGTCTCGCCGCCGATGGCAAAACTCGCTATGTCATCGTCGTCGATCCTGACGCCACCGCGGCGGAGAAGCACGCCGCCGAGGAACTTGCCGTTTTCCTCCAGCAGGTGACCGGCGCGAACTTCCCAGTCAAGACCACGGCCGAGACGCCCGCAGGTCCACTGCTGCTGGTCGGACCAGGACGCGTGGCGCGCAGCGCTGCTCCCAAAGTGAACCTGGAGGGCCTGAAGCCTGACGGCATCGTGATCGAAACGGTGAGTGAGAACCTGCTTCTGGCCGGCGACCGCCCACGCGGCACACTCTATGCCGTCTACTCCTTTCTCGAAGATGCCGTGGGCTGCCACTGGTGGTCTTCGAAAGTCAGCACGATCCCCCGTCTCCCGAACCTCACGGTCCCCGAACAGCACGTCCGCTACGTGCCACCTCTGGAGTATCGGGAGTCCTTCTGGGCGGACGCCTTTGACGGCGACTGGGCGGCACGCAACAAGTCCAATGGCAACTCGGAGCGCCTGGAAGAAAAGCATGGCGGCAAGGTGAGGTATGGCGGACCCTTCTTTGTGCACACCTTCGCCGCGCTGGTCCCGCCCGACACATACTTCAAGGAGCATCCAGAATACTTCAGCGAAGTGAACGGCCAGCGCCTCGAGGGTTACGCCCAGGTGTGCGTCACGAACGAGGACGTCAAGAAGCTCATCACCGCCAAAGTACTCGCTCACCTGCGCGAAGACCCCAGCGCAAATCATCTCGGTCTCGCAGAACGATTGCGACAACCACTGCCTGTGCGCGAACTGCCAGAAGCTGGAAGCGGAGGAAGGCTCACCGGCCGGACCACTGCTGCACCTGGTCAACTACGTGGCCGCCGAGGTTGCCAAGCAATACCCTCAGGTGGCGATTGATACCCTCGCCTACCAGTACACCCGCAAGCCCCCGCTGCATGTCAAGCCCCTGCCGAATGTCATCGTTCGGCTGTGCAGCATCGAGTGCGACTTTGCCCACCCGCTGACCGCCGAGAGCAACCAGAAGTTCGCGGACGACATCCGCGGCTGGTCGAAGATCTGCCAGCGTCTGTACATTTGGGACTACACCACCAACTTTGCCCATTACATTCAGCCGCATCCGAACCTGCGAGTACTCGGCCCCAACATCCGCTTCTTCGTGGACAACGGCGTGCGAGGGATCTTCGAGCAGGGCGCGTACAACACGCTGGGGGCCGAGTTCGCCGAACTGAAGGCCTGGGTGCTGGCCAAGTCGCTCTGGAATCCGCGGCTGGATGACCAGCTGCTGATTCGCGAGTTCGTCAACGGCTATTACGGCACGGCCGCGACGCCGATGTTGGAGTACATCCAGCTGATCCATGACGAGGCGGCGGCCAAGAACACGTACCTCACCTGCTTCAGTCCGGTGACGGCGGAGTTCCTGAACCTGGCGATGCTGGCGAAGGCCAACCAGCTGCTCGATCAGGCAGAAGCGGCGGTGAAGGATGATCCGGCCGTTTTGCAGCGCGTCCAGGTGGCGCGCCTGCCCCTGCGCTACGTCTGGGCCACGCGCTGGTACGAATTCCAGGATCAGGCGGCGCGGGAGAAACTCGCCTGGCCCGGGCCACCCGACTACCTGCAGAATTGTCAGACCTTCCTCGAGATCGCAAAGGCCGCCGGCGTCACGCTGATCTCGGAAGGCGGTTCATTGGCTGCTTTCGAGCGCCGCACCGTCGGCCTGGGCCGCACGAACTCACCGCCGCCGCCCGGCTGCGAGGGACTCCCGCGCGACCAGTGGATCGACCTGCAGGACGCTGCCTTTCGCCTCGCAGCGGAGGGCACTTGGGTATCGGCGGAGAAGGACGAGTTGGCCTCCGACAAGACGGCAGCCAGGATGCCGGGCACCCATCATCAATGGGCGGTGCAACAGCCGCTGCTGGGCAAGCCGCTGGCCTCCGACGCCATCTATGATGTGTACGCCTCGATCCGCGTCGAGAAGACAGGGAGCGAGGGCCAGGCCTTCGGCGCCGGTATCTACGACACGAAAAACCCCGCCAGCCTCGGGCAGATCGAAAGCTCCTGCGCCGCGATCGCGGATGATCAGTACCATGTCTACAAGCTCGGCAGCACGAAGCTCCACGAGGACGTGTACCTGTGGGCGGCACCGCCCGGGAACCCGGACAACGTGAAATACGTCTGGGTCGATCGGTTCTGGTTGGTGAAGGCAAAGTAGTCCGGCTTTATCCACATAGTCGCACTCATGACACGACTCCTGCTACTGCTGTCGGTTTGGACTGCGTGCACCGCGGGTGTGGCCGGCGATGAGAGCGTTGGACCTGTGCCGGATTCCCTGCGCCAGGCGCGGAACCTGGACGCGTTCTACCAGAAACACCTCGCGGTGAACGGTTTCTCCATCCTTGGCTCCGAGAAGGTCTCCGACGCCGCACTCCAAGAGGCGGCCTGGATCCTCCGGCAGATGCTGGACGGACGGGGCGATATCCTGCCGCGCTCGATCAGCAAGGTGTACATCTGACGGTCATGGCCTGGAACGAGTTTACGACCGACGTGCCCGAGCATCGGCACCTCGAGCCGCGGGTTTATTGGGATCGCCGTGCCAGAGGCCTGGGTGGATCGCCGGTCAGCTGTGGCGAGGAGAATCTGCTCGGCTACCCCGGTGATCCGTATGCCAAGGAGAACCTGTTGATCCATGAGTTCTCGCACGCCATTCACGGCATCGCGCTCCAGACGCTCGATCCGACGTTCGACAAACGGCTGGCTGCCGCGTACCAGGCGGCTCAGGAGAAGAGCTTATGGCAGGGCACGTACGCCGGTGCGAATCGCGAGGAGTACTGGGCCGAAGCCGCGCAAGACTGGTTCGACGACAATCGGGAGAACGATGCCCTGCACAACCACGTCAACACGCGTCAGGAATTGAAGGAGTACGACCCGGCCTTGGCGCAGCTGTGCCGCGAAGTCTTTGGAGACAAAGCGTGGCGCTACCACAAACCGACCGAACGTCCCGCCGAGGATTGCAGGCATCTCACTGGGCTGCAGCGGTCCGGCCTCCCGCAGTTCCAGTGGCGCGGAACCGGTGCCCGATCGGCCTCGAGTTCGCATCCAGACGGAACTGGGAGACATCGAACTCGAACTCGATGCGCGTCAGGCTCCCAAGACGGTGCAGAATTTCCTCGACTATGTCCACGCGGGGTTTTATAGCGACGGTCGGTTCTTTCGCACGGTAACCATGGACAACCAACCGGACGATCGTGTGAAGATCGAAGTCATTCAGGCTCAGGCAGATCCCTCCAAGGAAAAACAGCTGCGCGCGCCGATTCTGCTCGAGCGGACACGCGACACCGGATTGAAGCATGACGACGGAGTCGTCTCGATGGCCCGTATGGGCCCGGACACGGCCCAGGATCAGTTCTTCCTCTGCGTGGGTCCGCAGCCGGAACTGGACTTCGCCGGTCACCGGAACCCCGACGGGCAGGGCTTCGCCGCGTTCGGACGCGTGATCAAAGGAATGGATGTCGTACGCAAAATCCACGCGGCGCCCGCCGACGGCCAGCAGCTGAGAGCACCCGTGCGCATTCAGCGCGCCATTCGCTTGAATTAGCGAAGACGCGGGCGGACTTGGAAGTCCGCCCTACGGTCCAGGCGATCGGCAGGTACGTGGGATGTGGGGTGGTGAAAGGCCGGGAGAAACGGCCCTGGTGATCGTTTCGATATCTGTTCCATCGGTGAGCCTCTTCGCATCGACGGTTCACCTCTTTACCGCGAAGCGGTTACATTCCGTAGCCCAGGGTCGACGCGCTTTGCGGCGCACCCTGGGTTACCGGTTCCCATCCATCCGATACGCCGAAGGCGTTTCACAAGGCGGGATGGCGGAGTCATTGTGATTGCGGCCTCTTGTAAAACCCCTTCGGGGTATCCGTGCGTGTTGTCGTCCGTGACCCAGGGTGCGCCGCGAAACGCGTCGACCCTGGGCTCTGGAGTATAACGCCTTCGGCGTACGGCCTCGTACTTTTGTCTATTTCCCAGCGTGGCGCGGCTGGGCCGCTTACCCTGGGCTGCGGGATGTAACCGCTTCGCGGTAAAGAAAAGAGATGAGCAGTCAATGCGAATTGGCCCATCAACGGAACAGATTTCGCAACTGCAACCGGCTCAGACCTACCCAGCCTTTCACCTTCCCACGTGGGATGGACTTCCAAGTCCGTCCAGGTCCTGGCAGCATCGCTCACTGCGCACACGTACAGGGAGGAAAAAAAAAGGGCGGACTTGGAAGTCCACCCTACGGTCCAGGCAATCCACAGGCATGTGGATCACCTGGCTAGAGAATCTCGTAACCGGCGATATGCGTGTTGGTCTTGGCGAATTCTTCGAGCTTCGCCTTGTAATCGACGTCAGGTTTCGTGAGCTTGAACGAGCAGGTGCGATTCGCGATGTCGGTTTCGATTTCGGTCACACCGTCAATTTTTTCCAGATCGCCTCGGACCGAGGCGGCACAGCCCCCTCACGTCATGTTGGGCACTTTGAGTTGCACCAGCGTCAACGCAGTCGATGCCGCGTCCGCAACGGGCGTCTCCGCCGCCGGACTGGTCACCTGAGCCGCTTTTTTCGGAGCACTGGGCGCCGCCGGCTCGGTCTTCTTGCAGCCGACCCACATGGCGGCCAGTCCCAGCACGGCCAATAGATACAGGCCTTTCTTCATTTGCATTCTCCCCAAAAAACGTACAGACTCGAAACAAGCACACGAAACTGACACGGCATTGTAACCTATTCACCCATTCGGACCACTTCGGCTGAAAACAGGCCCCCTCTTCCGGCTGCCGGAAGGTCCGACAAAAGGCAACGCCCGCCGGAAAATTCCGACGGGCGCTGCCTGAATCTGCACGTAAACCGCGAAGTTGACTAGGAATCCTTCGAGGTCAGTTTCTCTTGGGACTGGGTGTCCGACTGCATGATCGCCGCCACGGCCGCCTTGTACTTGGCGCGAGCCAGATTCAGGCGAGCGGTGACGTTGCAGGCAGTGGACTCACCGGCGACGACATAAACCGTCGGATCACCAGATTCCTTGGCCAATTTATCCGCTTCCACCGGGCAATGACACTCCTTTTCACCGACCATGTAGGTCATCGCAACCTTGTCCATCGCAGCCTTGGCGATGGCGGCCGTCTGGGCCGCGGTGCCTTCACAGCACAGCTCTTTGCCGCAAACGTTTACCTTGCCTGTTTCCTGGCAGGCCTTCGGTTCCGCATAGGCCGCCACAAACTGCTCCGTCGCTTCGACCAAAGCCAACTTCGCGTCGGACTCGGCGTCATACGACTTGTCACACACCATGTAGTGGATGGTCGTATTCGCCTTCTGGGCCAACTCGGCGGCCGCCTTCGGACAGCCGGTCTTCTCTTCGCCCACCGCAAAGGTCAGCTGAGGAAGCGCCGCCATCGCGGCCGTGATCGGGCAATCTTTGCAGTCCTTGCCGCACGCCGACGTGGCGCAGGCCCCGCCGGCACAGGCCGTGGCCGCCGTTTCTGTCGTGGCTGCCGCGTCCGGACAGCTTCCGCCGTCCTTTTTGCAGGCGGTGCCATCGCACTTGCCCGCCGGACACGATTCGCAATTCTTCGTGCAGGCAGCCCCGCAGCCCGCGCCACCGCATTTCTTCTCCGCCGTGCAATCCTGCGTGCAGCGTGAGATTCCCCTGCCGTCGCAGCAGTCGCAGCGGCCGGACACCCCGCACAGGCCTTGGTGGCCAACTTCGCACACCCACCACCCGCGCAAGCACCACCTGGACATGTCTTGGCAGGATCCTCGGCACGTACTCCAGCCACCAACACCAACGCCGCGAGCAATACAGATAGCATGCTGATTGACTTCAACATTCGCGAAACTCCATTAAGAACAAGTGAAACAGAAGATGAGCTGATCTCCAGCACCCATTACAAGCATAGATATCTATAGGTTCCCACCCGTCCCCTGTCACCCCCACTTTAGTGGGGAACCGTCGATTCTGCGCGGGCTACGTGGCAGACATAATGTTCCGTACAGGACTTCCTCAGCGTCGCATGGAACGCGGCTCTCGGACCGAACCCGCAGCACGGCAGCGTAGGGTCGAGGGTCCCGGGGAAGCGAATTCCAGTGCCAACACTTGCCGTGTTGGTATCGATGCGTCGCGGGCTCAGCTACCAACACCCTATCGATTCGGGAGTCGACCACCCATGATTGCCTTCTACCTGAAACTTTACGCGATCACGCTCGTCGGTTTTTTTGCCGTCGACATGCTTTGGCTCGGCCTTGTCGCCCGGAGATTCTACCAGGAGCACTTGGGATACTTGCTGAGCGAGAAGCCGAACTGGGCGGCAGCGATTGCGTTTTATTTGTTGTTCATCGCCGGACTCTTGATCTTCGTGGTCGTGCCATCGTTGCAGGCCAACTCCTGGGGCAAACTGTTGTTCTTGGCGGCGATGTTCGGGCTGATCACGTACGCGACGTACGACCTGACGAACATGGCCACGGTGCGGAACTGGCCGTGGATCGTCACGGTCGTGGATATGATCTGGGGCGTCGTGCTGGCGACGATCGTCAGCTGTATCTCCTTCCAGGCCGGACGATGGCTGCGGTAGCGCCATCCCGCGGTGCAGAAGTGGAACACGGCTCGACTGGCGACTGCCCTAAACGGAGCGCGGCAGCCACCTTTCGCAACGACGACGCGGAGTTCACGACCAGGAAACACGCACGGCAGAGAAGGAATCATTGGGTGAAACCACCTCGACAGCCAAATCCGGAGCACCCGGCCAATACCCTTCCACTTTGCCCGTCTGCTCTTGTCGAGTCTTCGTTACAAACGCAAGATCCGGTGCACGCACTGTGTCAGGATCAGTGTGCAACAGAAAGCCGGTCTCCGCGGCGAACACAACCCCCAGCTCTTCTCGCTCGACGTGCTGAGCAATCCGCCACGTGAGTCGCACCGTAATGCGGCCGTGCTCGTTCCCTGCCGGCGACATCATGCGCAATTCTCCTTGAATCAACTCGCAACGTTGGCCCTCCAGGGACATCCCGGCAAGTTGCTCAGCAGTCACCAGATCGAGATGGGTCGTCATCGAAAGCCCTGGCTCCAGCAAGATGGCGGGGAAACGTCTGTCGCCGAGCTTGATTGTAGCATGACACCGACAATCCACCGATAGTGCTCCGCCGCGGCGTCCTCTACGCTGTGGCAACAACGGGCCTGAGGCAACCCGGGATATGTGCAACGATCACTCCAGGATTGTGAAATGACAGCACGTCACGGTCCACTCAACAGCTCCCGGCCAGCCTGGGCGCGGGACGCGGTGTTCTACCAGATCTTCCCCGATCGATTCGCTCGCAGCGACCGAGTGCCCAAGCCGACCAATGTGTTGTCGTGGGATTCCGCCCCAACGCAGCAGGGATATCACGGCGGGGATCTGCTGGGGATCGTTGAGCACTTGGACCACCTGGTGGACTTGGGAATCAACGCCATCTACCTGACGCCGATTTTCCAATCGGCCTGCAACCACCGCTATCACACGCACGATTACTATCAGGTCGATCCTCTGTTGGGTGGCAACTCGGCCCTGCGAAGTCTGATCGAGGCGGCCCACGCGCGGCAGATCCGCGTCATGCTCGACGGCGTGTTCAATCACGCCAGTCGCGGTTTCTTTCAGTTCCACGACATCCTGGAAAACGGTCCGCATTCCGCCTGGCTCGACTGGTTCTTCGTTCAGGGATGGCCGCTGACTCCCTACGACGGAGATCGACCCGCCAACTTCACCGGCTGGGTGAACAACCGTGCGTTGCCCAAGTTCAACACGGACAACCCGGCTGTTCGCGAGTTCCTCATGCAGGTCGGCGAGCACTGGATTCGCGAATTCGACATCGACGGCTGGCGTCTGGATGTGCCGGGCGAGATCAAGACCACGGGCTTCTGGGAGGAGTTCCGCAGCCGCACTCGGGCGATCAAGCCTGACCTCTACCTGGTCGGGGAAATCTGGCGTGAAGCAGCCGACTGGTTGCGCGGCGACCGGTTCGACGCCACCATGAACTACGTTTTTGCCGCCGCCGCGATTGCCTTTGCAGCCGGTGAGCGTGTCAGCGAGGCGCTGGTCAGCAATCGCTCGTACGAGCCGTTTCCGGGCATCGATGCGCACACGTTACGGCGACCGTATCGCACGACTGCAGGCGGCCTACGACTGGGAAACAACCTTGGTGCAGTTCAACCTGCTCGACAGCCACGACGCGCCGCGGGTCGTGGACATTGCCCGCGGGGACAAAGCCACTCTGCGACTGGCGACACTGCTGCAAATGACTTACCCGGGCACACCCTGCGTGTACTACGGAGACGAAATCGCGTTGCGCGGCACCAAGCGATACGATCGCCCGCATCGCGACGTCGATGCGCGCTGGCCCTTCCCCTGGCAGGACGAATCTCGCTGGGATCGAGAGATGCTCAGTTACCTCCGCAAGGTGATCGCCCTGCGTCACGCGCATCCGGCACTGCGCGACGGGGATTTTCTCCCCTTGTACGCGGAAGGGAAGCAATACGCGTTTCTGCGGCAGAATGCGTCGGAAACCATGCTGGTCGCGTTCAACATGGCAGACACAGCGGCCGAACTGCGCGTGCCTGTGAGTCCGCATCTGCGGACGGGCAGCACCTGGCGACCGTCTTCGGGACCCCAACTCAGGTCACCGTCTCCGGCGGGACAGTGCGCCTGACAATCCCCCCACGCTCCGGCATGGTCTGGCAGGCAGCGATTTCAGATTGAGGAAGTTGGAATTTCGAAGTTGGACAGTTGGAAGTTCCAGCACGGAACAGCAGATTGACGAACAAGGAACCGCAGACCTCCGAACTTGAGAGTTCTGCGGTTCTCAGTTCGTCAATTTTCAGTTCACCGCTTTTGAACCGGTGCTCCCGTCACGCTTCCTCCAGGACCTTCCATCCCAGCGTATCGGCGAGTGCGAAGACCGGGTCCTTGAGATCGCCGTAGACCGTGACGCGGTGCCAACCCCACTGATCCCACTCGGTAAACAGTTTCTCCAGATCCCCGACCGGTTGCACGGCGAGTTTCGTGCGGCAGGCGCGGTCGTCCACGACGTTGTCCACCGCTTTGCCGCGATGGAACAGGATCTGTTTCCGCTCGGGGGCAAATTCCACGGTGGTCGTCATGTAACCGATCGGAAGTGACGATCGCACGGAGGCTCCCTGACGGTCCTCGGAGTGCGTGAGAATCTGGAACGGATTGGCAGCTCCCTCGGGACCAAACGCCCGATTGGATGCGACACAGTGAGCGTAGATGATCTGGCGTTTCGACGCGTCGATCACGGGATCGGAGATGTAACCCGGGGCGGCCCTGCGTCAGTGCGGTCATGGCGACCATGGTGGCGGTCGACCGCACGTCGCATTCACACGCTCCCACCAATCCTTCGTTGAGCAACTGGTGGAATCCCAGGCAGGGATAGGCATGAATGTGTTTGCCGTAGAATCCTCCCAGGCAGTTGATCGTGATGGCGTTGGCGTTGTGTTTCTTGAGCACGTCCTTCTGGGCCAGATACATGGCCGCACAGGTTTCCAGCGTCTCGCGCGAAACACCGCGCACATCTCCCGGCGTTCTTTTGCCAGTCGTCGGCGATGGCTCGGCATTGATCCTTGTCGGCCACTTCCCACGCCGCGTTGACTTCCTCAAACGGCACATTGACGACCTCAATGCCCATTTCCTGCGTGATGTCCGGCGCAATGCCCGGCCACCCGCCGCCGACCGCCAGAATCCGCGATTCCTTCATGCGGCGCAGGCACTCGTCCGGCGCCAAGGCGGCCACCGGATCATCCAGGCAACTGGCGGTATCCAGAGGCGCCGTACGATCCATTCGAATCCGCTTCGTGGCCGCCACGAAATCCTGGACCGAGCCACCCTGCTTGACCAAGGCAAAACACTTCACCGCCTCGATCAGATCTTCCATGCGTGACGAAGCGACGAAGCCGACGTTCGGGGCGTTGGCGCGCAGGAAGCCGGCGGTATAGACCAGGAACCCGCCGCTGCCGCCGTATTGGAAATCGGCATAGAGTACCGGCTTGCCGGTGGCCGGCTGCCGTCTGCACGACCTGATTCCAGCAATTCATCTGGTAGACCAGATATCCGTCCAGGTTCCCGGCCTTGTCCGCCTCGACAATCTCCTTGGCCTTCTCCGGCCCGTTGGCCATCGAGGACACGAACTCGAAATCCGGGCACTGCTGCTGAAGCTGGGCCTCGACGCGTTTCATGACCGGGTTGAAATCGAATCCCACGTTCGGCCAGTCCGGGCCTGTTTGCTTGTCCGCATGCAGCGAATAGATGACGCGGATTCGAGTCTTCTCGGACGCGAGGCCGCGCGCCCCAGACGCGGCAGCCAGCGCCAAGCTCGCCGCAGTCGCACAGGCCGCACAACCGGATGCCAAGAATCGCCGCCGGTTGATCCCGCAACACGCACACCCGCTCACCAGATCAAATGATCTTCATCGACAGTTCTCCCTTGGTTATTGGTTCCTGGAAGGAGCACCCGACTCGCGACCTGGCCGCCATTATACGGTCTGCAGGTCCACAAGGGGCACGCCGTGCGGCAAACCGTCTCCAGATACTTTCCTCGTCCGCAGCCACCTCGACGGCACCCTGTTCCGCCGCCACAATAGGGGCGGGGCAGAGACCTCCCGCAGAGTTTGCCATCTGGACAACATTCACGGAAACCTGCCATGACCATTCCAACCTTGGGTTTGTCAACCGGTGCTGCCATTCCCGTCGTCGGGCTCGGCACGTGGAAAGTCGAAAACCAAGCTGGCCCCGGAGCTGGTCCGCCAGGCCATTGAAGTGGGCTACCGTCATTTCGACTGCGCCTGTGATTACGGAAACGAACGCCAGGTGGGCGAAGGACTGCACCGCGCCGTGCAGGCAGGACTCTGTCGGCGAGAGGATCTGTGGATCACGTCCAAGCTCTGGAACACCTACCATCGTCGCGACCACGTGCGAGCCGCCTTGGACCGGACGTTGAACGATCTGCAATTGGACTACCTCGATCTCTACCTCATTCATTTCCCGATTTCGCTGAATTTTGTGCCGTTCGCCAAGCGTTATCCACCGGGCTGGTTCTTTGATCCGGACGAACCCAACCCGCACATGGTGGAAGACCGAGTGTCGTTGGCGGAAACGTGGGGAGCGATGGAGTCGCTGGTCCAGGCCGGGCACGTGAAGAACATCGGCGTCTGCAACTTTGGCTGTTCGCTGCTCCGCGATCTGCTGTGCTACTCGCAGGTGCATCCGGCCGTCCTGCAGGTGGAGTCGCATCCGTACCTCGCCCAGGAGAAATTGCTGCGTCTGTGCCACAATGAGCGAATCGTTTTCACAGCATTCTCGCCGCTGGGATCCGTGTCCTACGAATCGCTCGGCATGGCCGCGCCCAGCGATTCGCTGCTGGACCATCCCGTCGTCCGGGAGATTGCTCGTCAGCACGAGCGAACCGCGGCCCAAGTGCTGTTGCGTTGGGGTATTCAGCGACGGACCGTCGTCATCCCCAAGACCTGCAATCCCGCAGCGACTCCAAGAAAACCTCGCCGTATTTGACTTCGAGTTGTCGGCAGACGAGATGTCGCAACTCGGGGCTCTCGACCAACACCATCGGTTCAACGATCCGGGCGACTTCTGCGAGGAAGCTTTTAACACGTTCTTTCCCATCTACGAGTGACAGGCCACCTCGATCGCCAAGCGACGTGCGGGGCGGTGTTTCGTAGGTGAGTGTGCCGTGACGAAATCCAATCTATTCCTGAGTCTGGTCGGCGTGCTCCTGCTGGTCGTCATCGCGCTGGGGTTCGGTTGGCTGTGGTGGCTGTCCGGCCAACGGGACGTGCGTGTCGCTTCCGACGATGTCACGACTCGCCTGATGCAGCGGAAATTGGCCGCGACGCTCGAGATTCGCGATGGGCTGGCCCGGAACGAGCTCACCCGCGCGCAGCGCGGCGTCGCCGAACTGCAGAGAATTGGGGAAGCCTCCGACTGGTACCTGCCCGACCCGCGATACGCGCACTTGAGCGACGGATTTCGCGAGGCGCTCGAGCATCTGAGCACAGTGCTTGCCGAACAACGCACGGAACAGCTGCCGGCCGCGTACACGGCACTGACCGCCAGCTGCGTGGCCTGCCATCAGCAGGCGACTGCATCGCCGATTGACGCGCCACCCCTGCCACTGCCGCCTCACTAGCCAAGGCCGTCCACGATCCAAGCCGTGGACCGGTGTGCGCACGCCGGTGGCGTTGCGGTTACCGGCCGGTTACCGACTGGAGCGGGTCGATGGCCAATGCGGCGCGGTAGTCAGCCAGGGCAATGAAGAAATCGACTTCCGCCTCGATCCGCAGTACGCGGGCATCCAAGCTGGCCTGTTCGTAGATATTGAGTTCCACGAGATCGATATCGCCGGCATCGAATTGGATGCGGCCCAGTCGCAACGTCTCGTCCGCCAGCCGCAGATTGGTTCCGGCCCGGTCGATGCGCTCTTCGGCGGCCCGCAGGGCAGAGACCGAATCCTGGACTTCGGCCACGATCTTATTGGCCACGAATTCCCGTTTCGCTCGCAGTTGTGCCAACTTGGCCCGAATCGTTTCGATCTTTCCGGCCGCTTCGCGTCGCTGCAAGGGAACTTCGCCGTAGAGTCCGGCTTCGAGCTCGAACGGGCCCTTGTTGTCGATCGTCTCCGCAGCTGCCCCCGTGTCCTTCGATGCGATCACGAGGGCATCGAGTTTTGGCAGCAACATGTTCTCGGCCTGCGACAACTCGACGCCCGCCTTCGCGGACAGCATATCCAGTTCAACCAGTTCCGGACGCGAAGCCAGCGCCGCGTCGATATCTCGGCTGATTTGCGCGTCGAGAACGGCCGCGTGGTCGGGAAACGACCGTGGTAGCTGGCCCATGCCGGGCACCACCGGGCGGCCGCCCGCCGCACGGTAGAAGAGCGACAATTTGATGGCCGTCATCTCCAGCTTGCGGCCGGCTTCGATCAATTTCGTTTCCCGCGCGGCGATCAACTGTTCGTTGTTGATGCGGGCGATCTCCCCGAGATCGCCGGCGGCGACTCGGTCGTCAATCTGCTGGACTCGCGAGCGCGCCAATCGCAGCAACTCGCGGCGGGCGTCGACGACCTGTCCGGCCGCGATCCAGGTCCAGTACACCTGCGATGCGACGCGGACGTAATCGAGTAGTTCTGTCTGGATGGCCGGTTCGACGGCCTGCCGCGCCAGGTCGGCCTGAAACAGCTCGGACCGCCGTTTGTCGATCGTGCGGTCTTTCAACAGCGGGAGCCCGGCTCCGACGGAGAACTCACCGCCATCGTTCGTCTGCCGCTCCTTGAACCAGGGCTGGAAGCGGCCCCGGCCGATCTTGTAAGCACCAAACACGTACCCGCCCTGAAACGTCGGCTGGGTCACCGCCACTCCCTGCCGATAGTTCTCGTAGTACCCTTCGGGCATTTCTATGGCAAACGCCTTCAGACTCGTGTCGAACTCACCCCAAGCCGCGAGTTGTTTGCCGTCGGCGATCCCTCGCTCCAGAAACGCGACTTTCAACAGCGGGTAGGACTGATACACCGAGTTGATAACCTGAGCCAGATCGAGTGGCCCAGCTGCCTGGACGCTGTCCGGCGTCGGCAATTCTTCGAGCATGTCGGTGGTGTTATCGGGCGGCACCGGTTCCTGGGGCACCGGTTCCTGGGACACCGGTTCCTGGGGCACCGGTTCCTGGGACACCGGTTCCTGGGACACCGGTTCTGTCGCCGCGGCAAGTACGACCTCCGGTCGATCGGAACCGGATGGGGCTGGCACAACGCGGGTAGTGGATGCCGTCCGCACAGCCGGTACTCCGTGCTCCAGCGGCGCGGGTCCCCAGCTGGCGGCATCGGCAGGCGTGGAACCGGACGGCAGGGCCGTGCGAGTCACCAACGAACCTGACGGTCGCAGCGCATGACGACAACCTGCGTTGAGCCAGAGCCAACACAGGGTCGCGACGAGGATCCATCCACTGCGGTTCATTTGGGTAGGGGAACCTTGGTTTTATCTTCCTTCTCTGCCGCCTTCGACGGATCGGACGAAATCGAGGGCGGAAAACCGTTCAGCTGTCGCCAGATTTCGTAGCTCAGCCGCACTCGGCCCAGCATGACCCAGCCGTTGGCACGCACTCCCTGACGCAGATATCGCGCGGAAGGCCAATCCGATTCGCTGTCCGGTTTCACTTGCACACGAAAACTCCCTTTCCCGTCGTCGCAGGCGTCGATCGCCGCCACTTCGCCTCCGAATGTGCCGACCGCCACGGAAGGCCAGCCGGCAAACTGGACGGCCGGCCACCCTTCGAACTGCAGCCGGACGTGGTCGCCCGGTTTGACCAGCGGGATGTCGTTCCCGGAGATCCACAGTTCGACGACCCGGTCCGAAGTATCGGGAACGATCGTGAACAGAGGGTCTCCTTCCTTCACGGCTTGACCGCGCTCGAACACGGGCATGCGGAAGATCGTCCCGTCCCGCGGGGCCGTGACCACCATCCGGTCGAGTTCCGCCAATTTGACTTCCAGATCACGTTTCTCCTTCTGGGCCGTGGCCATCTGCCCCAGCGCATCCTGCTGCATGGCGTGGGAGTAATCGACCTTCGCCTGGGCCTCTCGCAATTTCTGTTCGCGTTCCTGCTGCTTGGCTTCATATTCGTCCTGAGCGGCTACAACATCCAGCTGCGCCGACTCCAGGTCGGACTGGGCCACATCCAAGTCCTTTCTCAGCTTTTCGACTTCCTTCTCGGGCTTGACTCCCTTCTCGAACAGAGCCTTCTGCCGGTCATAATCCAGCTGAGCTTGCAGCACTTTGGCTTGGTATCCGGGCACCAGTCGCTTCTTGGCATCCCACTTCGCCTTGGCGGCCTGGATCAACTCCTCGGCGGCGCTCACGGCCGCCTCACGACCCGCCTCGTAGGCGATGACATTCTGTGCGTACGCGTCCGCCTTGGCCTGGGACGTCGTCAGCTTCATGTCCATATCCTGCAGCTGGCTTTGCAGCTGCTGCAACAAATTGGACGCTTGCGGTTCGATTTCGACAATGAACGTGCCGGACGCCACACGGGAGCCTTCCCGGAGTTCATCGTTCACTTGGACGGCAATCCCCTTGACCGGCGAGGTCACGGTCTGTTGCCGCTCTTGCGGAACATAGGCCACGACCTTGCCTGTCCCGCGCGCCGACTGCTGCCACGGCAAGAGGGCCATGGCCACGCTGCTCAATATCAGACCGATCATCAGGACTTTGGCCAGTCGCTGGGCATTGCGCGACGACTGAACGAGCCTGAGTGCCGGCAGGCTGCTGTGCGCAGGCGGCATAAACCCTACAGTCATCATTCTTCTCCCAATTAGTTATCGATTCGATGTGCCGAGACAGTTGAACGTTTCTTCGGCACTCTTTTGCGCTGACTACCCATTTTCCGCCAACGAAGCCTCCAGCAGCCCGATCACTCGATCACACGCCTCCATGACCTCCGCGCGGCCTGTCGTAACGAGCAGGGTCCAGGGCGCGCGATCGCTGGTCAAGTGGGCCAAGGTAGTCGCTGACGCACCAAGGGTGGCAGGGCGTCGAGCGTCCCATCCACAAGCAGCAGTCGGGGTCGTCCTGCGATGGCGCGGGCCACCATCAGGCGGCTGCACTGGCTGGTGGAGAGGGGGCACCCACCGACTCGCAGGACCGTGTTGAGTCCCTCGGGATGCCGGAGAACTTCGTCCAGAAGCCCGACGGCCTCCAGGGCCTGGCGAACGTCCAGAGCACTGACGTGCGGTCGATTCAGATGCACGTTTTCGTCAATGCTGCCCTCGAAGATTTCGATCGAACGGGCCACTGCCAGATGCTCGCGCAGGGAATCCGGGCGGAGTTCGCGCAGGTCGATACCATCCAACTCCACGTGCCCGACAGAGGGCGTGCGCACACCGCAGAGCAGATCGACGAGCGTGCTCTTTCCGGAGCCCGGTGGTCCGGTGACCGCCACGGTCTCGCCCGGCTCAACGTGCAGGTTCAGATTCCGCACGGCTGTCTCGGTGGTATAGCCGTAAGTGACACCGCGCACGTTGACGTCGGCCGCCGCGTCCTCGGGCAGATGGAACAGTTTGTCGTGAGGTTCGGTCGGCAGGTCAAACAGATGCCCCAGTTTGTTCACCGAGGCCAACAGGTCGTAGAAACTCTCGAGATACTTTCCAATCTTGGCGAACGAGCCGACAATCACCATCACGATCAACTCGGCTGCGACCAGCTGGCCAAGCGTCAATTCACCCTGGATGACCAGCCAGCCACCCAACCCCAGGAGCGCGGTAGCGGCCACCGCCTGCAGTCCCAAGGCGAACAGAATCTGGCGCATCAGTATGCGAAAATGAGCGCGGCGGGCGATCAACCAGTCGATGGCCAGCTGGTCAGCGCGGTCGAGTGCAAACTGACTGCCGCCATGCAGCTTGAAGGCGGTGGGACTGCGAGTCAGTTCCTGCAGCCAGGCCCCCACTGCGTACTTGGACACGGACTCTCGCACCGCCGTCGTGACCGCTCCTTGTCCCAGGCCGAACACCACGAAGCCGATCGAAAAGAGCAGAACCAGATTAAAACCGAGCAAGAACGGGTGATAAAACGCCAGGACCGCCATGCCGATGGCCGTCTGCAATACGATCGCTATCCCGTCGAGCAAGAGCGTGGCGACCACCTTTTGAACCGTGACGACATCGAAGAAGCGATTGACCAACTCCGGGCCGTACTCGCGATCCAACGCCTGCTGCTGGACGCGCGGCAGCCGATAGGCCAGATCTTCCACCACGCGCACAAACAGCCGCCGCTGGATGATCTCCACGACATAGACAATCAACCCGCGAATTGCCGCCGCAAAAGCCAGGAATGTAAACAGCATGATCGCCAGCACGATGACCGGCTGCAGGTACTGCCCAAAGGCCACCGTGTTGACCAGAGCCTCGACCGCAATCGGCGAAGCCAGCGTTAAGACGCCCACGACCAGCGAAAAGACCAGGATCACCCAGATGTCGTGCTTCTCGGGGCGGATGATCCCCAGGAGGCGAGCCAGAGGCGAGAGGGGTTCGTGTGCGCCGTGGTCAACTGTGCCATGGTCCACTGCGCCGTGCTCACGGGCGTCCTGATCCGCCGCGGACTGCGCAGCCGCGCGCAGCCGAATGCCGCCTGGCCGACCACCCACCGGCGCTGGTCGGTCGCGGCGCGGAGTCCCAACGTCTTGCGGAGACGGCGGAGGTTGTACCAGTCATCGACACCCTCGCCGGTCAGGTCAGCCACGCGTGCCCGGCGTCCGCGCACTTCCGTGATCAACAGCCAGCGAACCCGCTCTCCTTCATGCTCCAGACACGTGGCAACCGGAATGCCCTGCCAGGCCAGGGACAGCATGTCGTCCAGCGTCGCCTCAATCGAGCGGACCCGCAGGTTCAGGCTCTCACCCACTTCCACCAGTCGCCGCGACCACGCGACCGCATCCGATCCGGGAATGGCTCGCTCCGCCTCACTCAGAACTCGGCCTGCTCGGACCCGATCAAAGGCAATCTGCGATCCTTCGGCAAACAGCTCGAGGATTCGCAGCGCGTCGTGGGACGCGGCGCCCGAAGGGGTATCCAGTGAGTTCGAGTCCGTCATCAGACAAGTCCAAGCCGGCCAACATCTTGAGTTCACCGATCGGGCGGCGGGTGGGGCCGCGTTCGGCGAATCGCCAGGCACCCCGGAAAGGTGCCTCTCCAGTATAGCCCAAACCGCCAGACCGCTCGGCCTGCTGAGCACTATAGGTGGCTGCCCCCACGCTGGCCAATCCGAAATAATCCTTACCACTCTCCGCCATGCCGGCACGCCGCATCACTTCCGGTGGGGGAGCCGTCTGGACTAATATGGGGGAACTGCTCCGTAAGGCGGGTCCCACTCCGGCGTTGGGCCCACCGGCTGTACACGCGTCCGCGGACTGCGTATCGGCCGTCACCACAGGTCTCAGGTAGCGTGTCCCGACGACTGCAGACTTACCGGGTCGCTCGCATGCGTGACGCGCCGCTAGAATGGGTCCGCGGCCCGCGTCGAGCAGCATCATTCGACTCCAGGAGAACACACCATCATGGCACGATTCACGATTGGGATCGGGATCCTTCTGACCCTGTTGGGCGTCGGCTTCTATGCCGTGTTGGCGGTCGTCGAGGGCAAGGGCCCGAGCCCGACGGCCCTGATTCCGGCCTTTGCCGGCGTGCCGATCCTGCTCCTGGGCTGCTTGGCCCTGAAGGAAAACGTCCGCAAGCATGCCATGCACGTCGTGGCGCTGTTGGCTCTGCTGGGATTTCTGCTCCCGATCGGCCGACTTGGCATGAAGTTGGGCCAGGGGGCAGAAGTCAAGCCGACCATCCTCGCGTCGCTGGTGCTGATGGCGGTGCTGTGCGGAGTTCTCTTGGCTGCCTGCGTGCGTTCGTTTGTCCACGCCCGTTGCTGCGCTCAAGGCCAGCGGATAGGATTCGCGTCGAAGCACCGGTAACAGGAAAGGTCGTCGCGGTGCAATCGGGAAATCAGAAGCCACCCTGCTGTGCGAACGGCTCGATATCAGCAATCTGGCCAGCCAGTTCCCGCTCTACATGGGTGCGCGCCTGGCCCGATGGTCAACATACGTATCTGCACACGACTTTTCCCAACTCGCGGTGGCCCAGGATGCGGACCCCGCGAAACCGTCTGCCGCAACTTCACCTGCGGGCCGTTTCGCAGTAACGCGATCAGCCGTGCGAGAGAAACTGCTGCAGCACGCCGCGCGTGTCTTCCACCTTCAGCCGCGGTCCCATGCTGGCAACGATCTTGGAGGCGGCGGCCGAAGCGAGTGCGCCGGCTTGCGGATGCGGCATCCCGTGGGTGATGCCGTACAGGAAAGCGCCGGCAAACATATCGCCGGCCCCGACCGTATCGACGGCCTGAGTCGGCACGGGCGGGATCCGGTGCAATACGCGACCGTCATACACAAGAGCCCCTTGCGCTCCGCACGTGATCACGAATTCGCGGGCGATGCCTTTGAGGTGCTGCACCGCCACGTCCAATTGCTGAGTTTGGGCGACGCACTTGGCCTCGTCCTCATTGGCAAACAACAAGTCCACGCCGCCGTGAAGTAATTCCTCCACGGACGACCGGAAGTAGTTGACAATGTTCGGATCCGACAGGGACATCGCCACACGAGTGTTGCACGATCGAGCCCGCTGCTGAGCGAACTTCGCGGCCGACGTGCCGCTCGCCGCCCGTCACCAGGTATCCTTCCAGATACACGTACTGAGACTCCCGGATCGCTTCCCGGTCGACATCGGCCGGGGACACGTCGGCCGAGACACCCAGAAACGTGTTCATGGTGCGATCGGCATCCTGCGTGACCAGCACGAGGCACTTACCGGTCACGCCGCGCGGCAGGTCGGCCGCTCCCACGTTGGTGCGCACGCCGGCACCCGTCAGATCGTCGATGTAGAATCGCCCCATCGCGTCGTCGGCCACCCGGCAGGAATAAAACGCTCTTCCTCCCAACTGGCTCACCGCGATGATCGTGTTGGCTGCCGAGCCGCCACTGCCGCGATTGGCCTCCTGAGATCCGAGCCGATCCACGATGGCCGATTGCCGCTGCTCGTCGACCAGCGTCATCACACCCTTCTGGATACCGAGCGCGGCCAGGTCTTCGACATCGACGTGGTACTCGATGTCGACCAACGCATTTCCCAGCCCGTAGACGTCGTATTGTCTCATGCCGAATGACTTACCACTTCACCTGATACAGGAAGTACATGACGTCCGCGTCGGCCGCCCGATTTGGACCCGCCGTGTTGTCCAGGAAGTCCCCGCCCCACAGCTTGCAGTAAGCCAACAGAATATCGGAAGTGGTGCGTCAGATGGAAGTTGAGGATGATATCGACCTCGTTGCCGACTTCGGTACCCGCCTGGCCGGTCGGATCGCGCCGGTAGGCTTGGCCCGCCGGGTTGTACAACGCGTCACGCGCTTCGGCCAGCCAGAAGTGGTGATATTGCAGCCACACCGTGGTCCAATGGGTCGGATAGAAGTACAACTGGGCATTCGCGTCGTGGATGTTCTGCCGACCCACCAGGTCGGCCCAGCCCATGTAGTAGTGACCGAACGGATACAGCTGGTTGAACGTGTGCGACGTGCCGTCATTCGGGTCCGAGTCACCGCTGGCATAGTCGTAGTAGATCCAGCCCGTGGGAGTGCCGGGCAGTTCTTTCATGTGCTTTCCCACACCGGCCGTGGCCATACCGGCGAACATATTGTTGGTGTCGCGATTGCCGAACTGCAAGGCTCCCTCGAAGTCCCACAGGTAGCTGTTCTCGTCCCCCGTCCACCGTGAGCCCACGGTGCTGACTTCCACCGGTGCTTCGACAATGCCCTCCCTGACGAAGCGATTCGTGTTGTTGAGGAACAGGTAGTAGAAGTCGAGGAACTCACCTTTCTCAGGACGGTAGGTGGCCCAAGCGCCCATGAAGTCCTGCTTCTCGTCCGGTCGGTCGAATTCGTTAGGCAGGGCCGGCACAAGTTGCAGCCAAAACGCGTCGACGTCCCACTTCTCGCCGCGTCGAAAGGCTCGCACGCCTTCGAATTTGCGCCGCGCATTGACCCAATCGAGCGAAGAAATCAGCCGCTGGGAACCCAACGTCAATTCCTGGCGACCGACACGCGCCACCACCGGTGCACCATCCCAGTCGATCACATTGACATCCAGGAACAAGTTCAGGATGTCTCCTCTGTTGACGTCGCCTGATATGGGCGGAAGCTCTTCGTTCATGATGTCGGCCCAGATGTACTCGCCGTACACGCGCGCCGAATCGCCAAACCACAGATCGCCGTACGCTCTTACACGCGGCAGGGCATAGTTGTTCTGCACCTCCGTGAGTCGACTGTTGTTCTCGTTGTGGAAACGCATCCAGGCCTGCCCGCCCGTGCTGAACATGAGGCAATCGGTCAGATAGATCCGCTTCAGCTTCTCGACAATCGTCCGATCCTCAAAGGGTTTGGATTCCACGTAGCGGAAATCGGCATCAAAGAACCCGTACGGCATGATGGCAAACGGAGGATAACCGGATGGCGGTCGCTTCTCTTGGCAGTCGCCGTGCAGCCAATCAGCCGCCGAAAAATAGCCCGGTGTCGTCGGCGGATTGGGGAAGAATCCCGGCCGATGAAGCTGGCAGAGCCACGCCGGCACTTTGGACCACTCCACCGGCGAGCCCCAGCAACACGAGACGTGCGGGCCTCCGCCCTTGCACGTCGAGCACGGGCACGGCACATCCACCGCGGGGTCCGCCACCACGGCCGGCGAAGCGGTCGGCTCTCCCTCGGTGAGACGGGTGAACGAAAAATCGTCCGAGTTCTGGTCCGACAGGAAGGCCGAAACGCCACCTCCCAAGTCGCCGTCCTGGCCATGGGCCGTGAGCGAGCTCGCCCACATCGCGGCCACCACCGCCAAGGCCATCTGCATCCGTGTGCTGGTGAAGGAACTCATTCCATGCTCCTTACATTCTTCCTGATCGCCAAACTCGCGCACAACGCACGAATTGTCGCTGCCTGTCGTATCTAGTTGTTTCGACAGGCAGAGTCCGCGAGTCGGAGATAAAGAGACACGAATGTCTTGCGGCAACGCCCGTGTTCGCTGCCCAGCGACGGAGCAGATCGCACAACCGGCAGAACTTCGGGGCGTCGAGGGAGGGATGACCGTGGTGAATGACGAATGACGAATGACGAAGCACGAAGGAATGTCTAATGACGAATGACGAATGACGAAAGCGGCGATTGGATGCTCAGCGCCATGCGAAATATCTGGTCTCACTTCACATCGTCATTAGTCATTAGTCATTAGTCATTCCTTCGGTCGTCATTCGACATCTCCCTCACCTGCCGTCGGGGATTCGAAACGGCAGGATCTGGACCGTCGTCTCCGCTCCGGCCACGGCCACGCGTTGTCCGTCCGGGAGAAAGGCGACGGCATACAGCGCATCACGGGCGAGCTTCTCTTGCGACATCATCTGGAACCCGTCCGTGCGCCACACGCGGAGCATGAAGTCATCGCCGACCGAAGCAATCCACTTGCCATCGCGCGAAAACGCCACGGCATAGAGAGGATCCTTGCGCCCGTGCAACACTTGGATGCACGTGCCGCTCTGCACATCCCACAGCCGCACGGTCGCGTCCTGACTGGCCGACGCCAGCCACCTGCCGTCCGGCGAAAACGCACACCGATGGACGTCGCTCGTGTGCCCTTCCAACACGCGGCACTCTCCGCCGGGCAATCGCCACAGCCGCACCGTCTTGTCGCGACTCGATGTGGCCAGCGTCTTCCCGTCCGGCGCGAACGCCACCCCGTACACCGGGAACTGATGACCCGTCAACTCACCCCGCAACGTCAGCGTGGCGACATCCCACAGACGGCAAGTGGTGTCCCCGCCGCCCCCATTTCCACCCACGGTCGCCAACTGCTTCCCATCGGGCGAAAAGGTCAAGCTATACACGGCGTCAGCATGTTTTTGAACGCCTCGAGCCTTGGTGCCATCGCGCACGTTGAAGATCGCCATCTGGCCGTCGCCACTGCCGGTCGCCAACAGCGTCCCGTCGGGACTGAAAACGGCCGCATAGACCGGCCCGTCGTGCGGCAACACGAACTTGGGCTTGCCCGACACCAGATCCCATATGGCGGCCGTGTTGTCCCCCGACGCCGTGGCCATCGTGCCACCGTCGGCCGTGAAGTCGATCAGGTAGACGTTGTCTTCATGATGCTCCAAGACCTGCGAACCATCACTCAATGCCACACAACAGAAAAGGACGCGAAGCAAATGCACCGCACGACTTTCTTTCCGGGTAGATTGCCTGCTGCATGGACGGACTTGGAAGTCCATCCTACACATAGAGTCAACTCATGTTCGCGTGAGCCGATATTACCCCGGGCAGGCCAACTCACTTCGAACGCGACGCGATCACACGAATGCGCACGTAGGTCTGCGTCCCCACGGGAGGAGCCTTCGCCATGTCAAAGCGAACCATCGGCTTTGGCTCATAAATGGGAAAGCGATTGTCGGCGATGATGCCCCCGGGGCAATCGCACGGACAGGCAATGCAGCCTGTTCCCGAACTGTGAATGGCGCCACTGCCGTGAAACACGAAATGAGGCGTCCACGGTTTCTCGACCTGCTTGCCCTCCACGGTGATCGACTCCGTCACGAAATACTCGTACGGCCGTTCAATCCACGTTCCCTGCTCGTCCTGCCAGAACACGGAGAGCACGACCGGATCGCCCTGCAAGTAGTTCTCGGAGGGCGTTTCGCTCGTCAGGCCGGTCCGCTTGCGTCCTTCCTGGATACTGTAGTGGACCAACGGCCGGCAGCCGACCTTCATCAGCGCGTCAAACACCTGCTCGGTCGGCACGTCCACGAGAAACACAAAATAGGCGGTCATCTTCGCATCGCCGCCGGCCGCCTTCGTGCAGCCCGCAAACGCCTGGATGCGCTGGCCGAACTCGTTGATGCACGGCTTGCCTTCGGGGAACTGTACCTTCGCCGGGAGAATCACCTCGCTCCGCTCCACGTCGGCCACCACCGCACCTGCTTCAGGCAGCTTGGGTGCCGGCACGCTGCTGGCAGACTCGGGGGCCTGGCCCCAAGCCAATGTCGGCAGCGTGACAGACACGAGCACCAACCAGACTCCCAGACATCGCACCCTGTTCGATTTCCTCACCATTTCACTCCTGTTCTTTCTGTGCCTTCAACTGCATATTCCACAGCAGTTTGGCAATGTACAGCTGCATTTCGGCATCTTGCGTGGACGTGGCCACTTTTTCGAGCGCCGCCCGAGCTTCCTGGGGATGAGACGCCTTCATCCCTTCGGCCAGCGAGACGGTCGCATCGAGCGCGTCGCTGTGCAGCTGTTCGTCGCCCAGCAGGGAGACGGCCAGAGCGAGCGATTCCAGGCAGCGGACGGCGGTCAGACGGGACAGGACGAGCTGTTTGTCTTCCACGCGCGTCGCCAGCTGCAGCGCCTTGCGCAGCCCGGCCGTCACTTCCTGTGGCGTGGCCCCATCCTTCAGAACAATGACCCTCGCGTAACCGCAGCGCCCAATTGCGATGCGACTCGCGCGGGCCCGTTCGAGCTATTTCGAGCAACTGATCGGCGACCGTTGCATCGGGCCAGTTACACAAGCCGCGCACCGCCGCATCGCGTACGCCGCCGTCCGAGTCTTGCATCGCCTGCTGGATGACCGGCAGTGCTGCGGAGCCACCGATGCGCCCCAGCGCCGGCAACAGCGCCGCGCGCTGCGGAGCACTGGCTTGGGACAGCGCGGTCAACACCGGCTCCGCCTGCCGCTGGGCAGGCGAGATCTGCCCGCAGCATTTTGCCACCGCGCGCTCCGCCGCGTCTCGCTCTTTTCCCGCCGGCGAGTCAGCCAGCAGCGACACGAGCGCATTGGCCACCGTCGCGTCGGCCAGGGACTGCAAAGCCATGAATGCCTCCATGCGAACCGCATCCTGCTTGCCTTGTGCCAGCGCGACGAGCTTGGCACTGGTACCCGCCGTACGGCGCGCGACCAGCGCGTGGATCGCGGCCACCCGCTGACTCGCTTCGGACGCATCGAGCAGCTCCAGAATGGCATCTTCGACGTCGGGCGCCTGCAACTGGGCCAAAGCTTTTTCGGCCGCCGCCTGCACCGCCGGGTCCGCTTCGGTCGCCAACTGCGCCAGGAGCGGCACGTCCTCCGCGGCGCCCGAAACGGCCAGGACGCGGACCCCTGCCAGACGCAGTTGCGGATCGCTCGTGGCAATCGCCGCCAACGCGGCCTCGCGCAGTACCGCGTGGCGGCGAGGACTCAACGCCTCCAGCAGACATGCCTGCCCGGCAACCGATATTTGCGGCCAGGCATGACAAATCGCCGCAATCTGCGCATCGTCGGCTTGCTGGCGAACCAGCTGAGCGACGAATCGACGCCAGGTGTCTCCGCCGCCGGAGAGAGCTGCAGTCCATCGCGCCACCGCCTGCTCCGGCTCGGCTTTCAACAGCCCTTGCAGAGCGGCACACCGCAACTGCTCCGCATCACTCGCTTCAAACCGGCGGTAGATCGCTGCCGCATCCTGCGACTTACCTTCGGTCAGCCACCGCCGCGCAACGCGCAAAGCCGCCTCGTCAGCGGCCTGACGCAGTGGAAGTGGCACATCGTCCAAGTAGGCGGTGATCGCCGCGGCGGCGTCTGGCGATGGGATGCGACTGAGCGCAGCGAAACAGGCTCCGGCTACGCGGGCGTCCTCGCTGCGCAGTAACCCCGACAGCAATGCCACGGAACCAGCGTCCACACGACTGCCCAACGAGTGAATCGCGCCAACCTGGAGGTCGCCCTTCAGACGCGACACCGCTTCTCGCAGTGCCACAGTTGCTTCCTCGCCCGGGATATGTTCCAGCGCCGCACGTGCCATGTGTGCAAGTTCAGGATTTTCCAAAAGCGCGGCGAGTGCCGGTACGCTGCGCGGTACCCATCGCACACAACTGGCGACACACGAAGTCCTTGGCAGCTCGGGGCGCGTCCGACTCGAGCACCTCCAGCAGACGTCCTTCCAGTCGCTGACGCGCTCCAGATTGGCGTGCGTACTGGTGACTGCGATATCGATCGGCAACAGAAGCTCGCGTGTCGGACCCCAGTCGTACGTCCGCAATGCGGCGAACGCCCCATCCAACGGATCTGGTGGTTCATCACTCACACTCACGAGCGGCAGCAGCAAGGCCAGGCCCGCAACGACCCAGCGAATCAGGCCAAACTCCGCTCGACCATGGCATGCCGTACTCACGCTTCACTCCCCGATTACCTGGACCGTGTGTTTCTCACCCGCAGCTCCACGGCTCGCGTCTGGCTCGCTCCAGCCAGCGGCTCGCTTCCTCGTCACCAAGGATCACCTCGTGCACCGGATCCCAGCGGATCGGCCGGTTGAGCCAGTAGGCGATATTTCCCAGATGACAGACCGTGACGGTTCGGCAGCCGATTTCGACGTCCGCATTAGGCCGTTGGCGGGACTTCACGCACTCCAGGAAATTGTCGCTGTGTGCCTTGGCACCCTGGATCGGGTCGGCTGGCCCGGGGGGCAGTTTCCAGGCGGTGTCCGTTCCCTGCCGCCACCGCGCCGACATGCCGTGCCCCCAGGCCTGTCCTTCCGAACCGATGTAGGCCACGCCCTGCTGCGCCTGCGGCGACTCGTGCGTCATGATCGTGCCGTTGGCATAACGATAAGTGAGCCAGCGAATGTCCCGGCCGTTCGGCGGGGAGACCTCGACCGGACCGCTCTCGTCCATGCCCAACGCCCACTGCGCGAGATCGAAATGGTGACATCCCCAGTCGGTCATGCCACCGCCCGAATAGTCCCGAAACGGACGGAAGCCTTTGTCGGCCAGCGCTGAATGGAACGGTCGCCAGGGAGCCGGCCCGAGCCAGAGGTCCCAGTCGATGTGGTCGGGAACGGGCTCGGCCGGCAGATTGCACGGAACACTCGGACCGCCACAACTGACGTGCACTTCCCGAATCTCCCCGATCGCGCCGTTGCGGAGCGACTCACAGGCAAACCGGATATTGGAATACGATCGGCTTTGGCTGCCGGTCTGCACGACGCGACCGTACTCGCGGGCCGCTTCGACCATTTGACGCGCCTCGCGGATCGTCAGCGAGAGCGGCTTCTCGCAGTACACGTCCTTGCCCCGGCGGCAGGCCTCAATCGTCTGAATCGCGTGCCAGTGGTCGGGTGCGGCAATCGCCACTGCGTCCACGTCGTCGCGTGACAACAAATCGCGGAAATCGCGATAGGTCGCGCAGTCCCGGTTGCCCTGCGCCTGATCGATCACCGACTTGGCGCTGTCGCACGCCTTGCTGTTCACATCACAGGCGGCCAGAACCTGGCAGGCCGGGTTGGCCAGAAACGACTGAACCAGCGAGCCGAAACAACCCTGCAGACCTTTCCAGCCTACTCCGATGAACCCGACCGTAATTCGCTCGCTCGGCGCGGCACGCCCCCATCCCAGGGCCGTCGATCGCACGAACAGCGGCGCCGCAACCGCCGCCGTGGCCAACGCACTGCGTTGGAGGAACTCGCGCCGAACAACTCTCGTTTCGCTTGCCATGTGTTGTTGCTCCTCGCGGACTGCCATCGCCCAACGACCTGTGAACAGGTCCCGTCACAACGCACAGGGAGCTCCGTCGGGCGGCACATCGAGTCGCAGGGTCCAGAGGATCCCGTTGACCAGCATGCGACGAAATGACTCGCGCTCGAACAGTTCGTGGAAGTGCCCCAGCGTGTTGCCGTACGAGCGGCCGCCGTTCGAATCGGGTCGCTCGTACGCCCAGCCCACCGTCTGCGGCTTGCCTTTGACCTGCACGCGCAAGATCTGCTTGGCCTCCGGCAGGAATTTTAGATCCAGATAGTATTCATCCAGCAGATCAAAGTCCTTCCAGCCGCGACAAATCGGATGCGCGGCGTCGACTTGCTCGACACGCGACTGCGAAACATCCAGTCCGGAGAAAGCAAAGCTGAACAACCCGCCCATGCAAGACAAGTAACGGTCCGCCAGCGCCTGATTGTCCTTGTCCCCGACACCTGTCGCCCAGTGCAGCGCCACAAGTCCCACACCCTTCTTCATGAGCTCCTCAAACTGCTCGCGATGCTCGCCTTGCAGCACAATCTCCGCGCCGGACTGCTGTAGAGCACAATTCCGGAGACATTTTCCAGCACGGCCGGATCGGTGGGCCAGCGGTCGGACACGATCGCCTCTACGTTGGGCGTCTGACGCAGACACTTGGCCAGCAGCTCGCATTCGTCCAAGTAGAGATGGGTGCCGGGGGGATGATCAGGTTGATGACCGATCAACACCACCTTGATCTTCGCATCGGGCGAGTTCCCCTTCGGCTCACCGGCCTGCTGCTCTGGCGCGCCTGCCCGCAGCGGTCCTCCGCTGGCCGCAAGTATCGTCCAGACCAAGACGAAACGAATCGCTCGGAGAACTCTCTCGGTCGTCGGGTAGTTTGTGCATCGCATATACTGTCCTTTCTGTATTGCCCAATCTTCTGTATTGCCCAATCAGAGTCCGGAAACGCGTTTCGCAACCAACCGAAAGGCCCGGCGTCGTCGAACGGACTTCCATTCGGTCCCTGACCGGTCAAAGGCGGTGTGAAATCCGCTCGACGAAGGGACAAAACCGGCCGGGTGCGGTATAATCAGCGGCCAATCCGATTCGCAAATCCACCCTTGCAGGAGAAGTATCACCATGAGAGAGACTCGTCATGCGGGCCGTCAGCAGCCGTCGCTCGATCGCCGGAACTTCCTGGCCGCCGGTGCCGCCTCCTTGGCGGGAGCCGGACTTCTCGGCACCTCGCAAGATGCACTGGCCCAGGCCGAAGAGTCACCTCGTGTTGTCACTCCGCCGTCTGGCAAACGCATCCTGCTTGTCGTGCAAGCTGGGAATGATCCCAGCGACGTCCGGCAAGACGAGTCGCTGGCAGAGCGTTTGGCGCTGGCCGCCGAGGCCGGATTCGACGGTGTGGATCTCGATCAGGCCGGCGGGTTCACTCCCGAACAGGCACGCGACGCGGTGCGCGAATCGGGCGTGTTCGTGCACAACGCCATCAATCACGCCCATTGGTCAGAAGACGGCTGACCAGCGCCAACGAGGCGGAACGGGCCGAAGGCCGAGCCAACATCGAGCACTGCCTGCGCGTCTCGCACGCGGCCGGCGGCAGCGGCGTGCTGATCGTGGTCGGCGCGGGCGAGCGACGGCACGGCCGAGGAGGTCGAAGAACGCTGCCGGCAAGAGATCAAGAAGCTGCTCCCGCTGGCGGCGTCGCTGGGCCAGATGATCCTGATCGAAAACGTCTGGAACCAGATGTTCTACGATCACGACGCACCGCCCGAACAGACCGCCGACGCAGTTCGTCAAGTTCATCGACAGCTTCAACAGCCCCTGGGTCGGCATGTACTACGACATCGGCAACCACTGGAAGTACGGCCAGCCGGGCGACTGGATTCGCGCATTCGGCCGCCGCTGCGTCAAGCTCGACGTCAAGGGTTTCAGCCGGGCCAAGAACGACTGGACCGAAATCACCGAAGGGCGATCTGCCCTGGGACGACGTTCGCAAGGCCCTCGACGAGATCGGCTTCGCCGGCTGGGCCACCGCCGAAGTCGGCGGCGGCGACGTCAAGCGTCTGACCACCGTCCGCGAACAAATGCAGCAAGCGTTCGGCATCTGACGTAGCATAACCGTCCCGGTTGTGCACGTAGCATAACCGTCCCGGTTGTGCAGGAACCCTTCCTCTAACCAATTCCACGCTGCCTGAGCAAGCGAGACGCTTGCTCTACGGGATTTCGACGCTGCCTGAGCAAGCGAGACGCTTGCTCTACAGGACTTCGACGCTGCCTGAGCAAGCGAGACGCTTGCTCTACAGGACTTCGACGCTGCCTGAGCAAGCGGGACGCTTGCTCTACGGGATTTCGACGCTGCCTGAGCAAGCGAGACGCTTGCTCTACAGGACTTCGACGCTGCCTGAGCAAGCGAGACGCTTGCTCTACAGGACTTCGACGCTGCCTGAGCAAGCGAGACGCTTGCTCTACAAGGCCAGTGGATCGTAGCCCTGAATGTTGAACGGGGACGACCGCCAGAAATTCGCGTCGGTCTCGAAGTAGGGTTCCGTAATCGTGCGCTCCAGCGCGGCCCGATCGGTCTGAGTCGGATCGAACGTGATGTGAACTGTCGGCCCAGCCCGGTCCCGGCCAGGCCGCAATCCGCTGGTAGCCCGGTACGGCGTACAGATCGTCGCGTTCCAGGAAATACGCAAACAGATTCGCTCGACCACGACACGTCAGGTTCTCGATCCTGAAGATCTCTGTCGCGGTCTGTTCCGAGGGCGTTCCGATGCGTTTCAAGAACGACGGGACGGGAATCAGGTACGAAGCGGTCACGGCGCCCATGGTGCAGCACAATAGAATGACGATCAGGACCGACTGCGGCCAACGCTGTCCGTGCGGCCAGCGAGGACCCCACCGCAAGGCACTCGGCCGAGACTGAGGTGCCGGACAAACCTCTACGCACTGCAGGCACGAAATACATCGCGCTACCGTCACTCGCGGCAACTCATCCACCGGAATCTGCATCGGACAATGCCGAGCACACTGTCCGCACGCGTGGCAGTTCTCGGAATCACGATGAATCGCCGTCCATCCGAAACGCGAAAACGGATTCAGGACGGCCGCCAGCGGGCACAACCAGCGACAGAACGGCACGACGATCAGAAGTGATGTGACGACGATGGCACCGCTCGCGACGTACGCCCAGTACGTGATATCCTCGCCATGCCGGCTCAGCAGCGCATAGCACGGGTCGAATCCACGGAAGATCAGTTCACCGGCACGGTAGGTCAACACCAACACGATCGCCAGTACGGCGTACTTGCACAGTCCCAGCAGGCGATCCCAACTGGCCGAGACGTTCAGTTCCGGTATTCCAAGTCGGCGGCCAAGACTGCGCAGCCACTCCGAGATGGTGCCGATCGGACACATGTAGCCGCAGAAGGCGCGTCGTACGAGCAGGGTGGCGACCAGCACACCGCCGAGAATGAAAAAGTTTGACACACCGAGCGAGCAAAGCATGTTGCCTTCGGCCACGTAGGTGTAGATCGCTTCCACGCCGCCGAACGGACACCAACGCTCGCAATTCGCTTGCAGCCCGAATACGCCGACAAGCACCAGCGCGAGAAACAGACCTTGGACATGCGTCGTGTCCGTGTCACGCCACTCCCCTACTTGCTCGCGCCATGACTGCAATTGCCACGCATCGGACACGTGCTGCAGCTGCTGCCGCCACTGCACTTCGATTCCGGCACTTTCGACTCGGTATTCAGCACGGTCGCGAAGGAGGCGAGCGAGACAAGACCGGCAAAGTCCCGGCATTGGCGTGTGAGGGCCTTGAGCGAATCGAGTCGGCTGGGAGGCACCGATTCGTAGCACCGCGTGAGCAGCGACTTAGCTTGATCGGCATTGCCGACGGCCGCGTGCATGCGAGCGGTCAGATACAGCGTGCCGGGCTCTTCCTCCGCTGTGGGCGTCACGCTCTTGGCGATCTCCTTGGCTTGCTCCAGCTTGCCTTGTCGCGCGAGCGCCACGGACAACATCGCCCGGCTGGCAGTGGTCGCCCGCTGCGGATCGAGGCCGGTCAGGACTTCGGCCGCTTCCTCGCTGCGTTCCAGCGCGAGCAGGGTCTCGGCCAACTGCAGGGCATTGTCGGCCGTCTCGGACCGATCCAACATGGCACGGTCCAGCGGCAGAGCCTGGGCATGTAATCCTTGCGTGCTGAAGAACGATCGCAGTGCAACGGCCGACTGCTCCCACTTCTGCGGATCGGACTCTTTCGCCACGACATCCTGCAACGCAACCGCTCGGCGCACCAGCATGTACTGCTGCAAATACTGCTGATTATCGCGATCCAGCTTGACCGCCGTGCCATACGACTTGACTGCCGCACGCAAGTCGCCATCAGCCAGCGACTTTTGCCCTTGAAGGAAAGCACTATCAGCCTCACCGCCGGCCCAGGCGAACGCGACCGTGCACAAGACCATGGCGACAAACAGGGCGATTCTACGCAGTTGCATCAACATGATTTAGTCCTGGCTGGAGGCTGCAGGCTGCAGGCTGGAGATTGGCGAATGGGGAACGGTGGAAGTTTGAAGTAAAGAGTGTTCTGCTCACGGTCTCTTTCCTTCAAAGGTCTGAGGTTCCCTGCGGGAGCAAGTCCACCGTGACTCACACAGTGCTTATTATGGGTCAATTGGCGTAATGGACAAGCACCGGCGGAACAGAAAAAAAATGAGGAACGGAGTTGCCGTTCCCTCATGAGATCGACGGATGGAAAACGCAAGCTTCAGTTATTCGCCCAACGCTGCGATTCGCACATGGGGAACGTCCAGCTCCCGACAGACTGCTGAGCACGGCAGACAGATGCTCGAACACGCATCGCGGGTCGGCCTGAACGGTCAGGAGGATGACGTTTTCACGGCCCTTGACGGCCTGTGCGAGCATTTCCTTGAATTGGGGCAACTCGCAGGCCGTCCCGTCCACGTTGATCTTGCCTGCCTCGTCGAGTCGGACCGTGATCTCGCGCTGCGCCACGCGAATTGGCTGTTTGGCGGTGCGCGGCTCCATTCCCGTCCCTGCTTCAGGAGGACTGGACTCAGGCAAGAGTTTCTCCTCGACCGCTCTTTCCACCTGCGAGCGCTGTTGTTCGACAAGCCGACGTGCTTCTTCCACCTGCCGCATAGCCATCTCGCGTTCGGCGATCGCGTGGGCCCGATGCGTTTCGGCTCGGGCAAACGAAAACGCCACCGCGCCGGCCACGGCCAGTCCGATCAAGAAACGTGAATCCCAGCAGCAGGAAGAGGAGGAAGATAGTCCCGAACGAGCTTCTGCGAGGTGGGGCAGCGTAAGACATCGATGGCGGCTCCGCAGGAGGAGAGCAAGAGAGAATGACGAATGACGAAATCCGACCAACCGGGACGCAGGATATTCGGTCGGGGCCGGCGGATCTTGGTGGCAGGCCTGGGATTTTTCGCTGCGCGTGGTGTAGATCGACCACGGCGAAGGGGGATTGACGAAGGTGGAACGGTGGATTGTCGAAGGTAGAACGGTGGAACGGTAGATTGACCAACACGGAACAGCAGATTGACGAACAAGGAACCGCAGAAGTTGGAAGTGAGGAGGAAGGATGAAGGAGGAACTGGAGAGGGACGAGCACTCAACCGCAGATTGACGAACAAGGAACCGCAGAAGGCCCAAGTTCGGAGTGTTGGCACCTGCATTTCGATTACGCGGAACGCAGACATTTGATAGACGCACAAGCCCGCAGCGAAACGCCTGTGTCAGCTGTCTGGGCCGTCTCAGGCCTCGTCAACCTGCGGTTGCGTGTTGGCCAATCTTCCGTTCCTCATTCCTCACTTCTCCGGCCTTCTGACCTCTGCGGTTCCTTGTTCGTCAATCTGCGGTTGCGTGCTCGTCAATCCCCGGTTCCCCATTCATCAATGCCTAGTTCTTCGGAGCGAGGTACATGAGCTGGGTGTCGATGTCATAGGTCCACGGCAGGCCGGCGTTTTTCCAACCGTTGATCGTCCGTTTGCCGAAATCCGCAAGATTCGGGTCCTTCACGGCATCTCCCTCCATGCCGTCCACGATGTTGTAGACCTTTTTGAAACCCGCTTCGGACAGCAGGTCACACGCCAACTTGCTGCGTTGTCCCGAGCGACACGTGACAAGAATCGTGTCGTGCGGCTTCAGGGTCTCTTTGACTCGGCCAGGAACTCCGGATTCCGTTTCATGACGGGCCGGTTTTTTTCCGCGTCCCATTCGTAAGCCATGAACATCAGCGGGATGTTCCGGGCCATCTCGGCGTGGCCTACGAACGCATATTCCTCGGGCGTGCGAACATCCAGGATCTTGACCTTCTCCGGATCCACCTGCCATTTCGCGTGGGCTTCCTGAGCGGTCACGTACAGCCCGAGTTGAGTCTGCTTTTCCGTCGGGATCTTCTCTGCGGTGGTCGCGTCTGCCGACGCTTCCTGACCCGCTGCCCGCTGCCGGGAAATTCCGATCGACACGACCACCAACAAGAGCACAACCAGTGACTTGCGACGCATCATTCGATTCTCCTCATTTCTCACTCCACGCCTGCGACGCCCCGGCGCCGTTTAACCGCAAGCCCAACGGGCTGCGCGCCTCTGCCCACAACGCTTTTCCCCCCGCGCGCACGCCGTTGGCTGAGCCGTTTAACCGCAAGCCCAACGGGCTGCGCGCTCCGCCCACAACGCTCTCCCCCCGCGCGCACGCCGTTGGCTGAGCCGTTTAACCGCAAGCCCAACGGGCTGCGCCTCCGCCCACAACGCTTTTCCCCCCGCGCCACGCCGTTGGCTGAGCCGTTTAACCGCAAGCCCAACGGGCTGCGCGCTCCGCCCACAACGCTCTCCCCCCGCGCGCACGCCGTTGGCTGAGCCGTTTAACCGCAAGCCCAACGGGCTGCGCGCTCCGCCCACAACGCTTTTCCCCCGCGCGCACGCCGTTGGCGTTGCGGTTAAACGGCAGACTTCACACGACAAGTGTAATCTACGCGGCGGGGCATGAGCCAGCCGAGGCGTGGCGGGCAACGTCATGGACCGTAGAATGATCGTGACGGTCACCGCCACGGGACCTGAGCTCCGCGTAAACAATTGCTGAAGGGGGAATTGCCATGCCGCCTGACGAAACACCGATCCAGCCGATGCGGGGTCGCCAACGCGTTCTCGCCGCTTTGGCAGGTCGCCGCATCGATCGGCCGGCGGTGGTCTGCCCGACTTCGATTGCCACCGAGTCGCTCATGGACCTGGTCAACGCTCCTTTTCCGCTGGCCCATCAGGATGCGGCAGCCATGGCGCGGCTGGCCGAGACGGGCTACACGCACGCGGGGTTTGACTCGATCATGCCGGTCTTCTCCGTGGTCCAGGAATCCGTGGCCTTGGGCTGCCGGGTCGACTGGGGCAGCAAGAGGAACTGGCCCACCTGCACCGACCAACTGGCCCGGTCGGCTCGCGACATCCAAATTCCATCGGACGTACTGGTCAAACCGGAAACGCGTTGTGTGCTGGAGAGTCTGCAAATCCTCAAGCGCCGGTGGGGTGACGAAGTGGCCATCATCGGCAAGACGATGGGGCCGTGGACACTCGGCTATCACGTCTTCGGAACGCAGAACTTCCTGATGATGAGCATTGACGATCCGGACGAGGTCAAACGCAGCCTGGACGTGCTCAAGGAACTGACCGTGATGTTCGGAGTGGCCCAGATCGAAGCGGGTGCCGACCTGCTGACCCTGCCGGATCATGCCACGGGCGACCTGGTGAGCAGCGATTACTATCGGGACTTCTTGCAGGAGATCCACACGGAACTGTGCGAGCGGATTCCCTGTCCATTGATTCTGCACATTTGCGGAGCGACCGAAGACCGGATGCCCTACATTCGCGAGACGGGATTCGACGGCTTCCACTTCGACAGCAAGAACGACGTGCGTCGCAGCCTGGAGATGATGCAGGGGAAGTGCCGGCTGGTGGGAAACATCAACAACCCGCAGACGCTATTTCGCGGCACGGTCGAGCAAGTGCAGCAGGAAGTCCGCGCGGTGTTCCAGGCGGGCCTGACGCTCATCGCGCCCGAATGCGCTCTGCCGCTCGCCTGTCCGCTGGAAAACCTGCGGGCGATTCCCGAGACGGTGGGTCAGATCTCGGTCCACACCCCCGGCACGGGCACCGGATAGCGTCCCTGAGCGTCCGGTTGCAGCGGAGCTGGCGTGCTGTAGTCCATCTGGTCGATGTTCGGGCAGAACTGGAAGTTCGAGTTCATCACGTCGTCCCAGGTAACGATCTGTCCGCCGTGCACGGCGGCCCGGCCCATCATGTCGACCAGGTTCGATTCCGCAGCTCGCCGTGCCTCGTTGTGCGGGCGGTCGTTGCGAATCGCGTCGAACAAGACGGCCCATTCCGCCTGCCACGGTGTGACGTTCTTCGGCGGGCGCTTTCCAGTCGATATTGTCCTTCGCAATCCGCTGGTCGCGATACCGTTGCACCGTAGCGGCGTGGATATTGCCGGAGAACTGCGCCGCACACTTGGTTCCATGTACGTATGTGGCGAACTCGTTGTGACAGCCGGCCACGTACCGTACGACATCGGTGGCCTTGGTCCCGTCGGCAAACGTCCACTCGATCGCGAACGAATCGAGGTTCTGACTGCAGTCGTCGTTCGTCGCCGTGCGGCCACCAATCCCGTGTGCCTGCACCGGCAGCGCAGTCCTTGAGCCAACAGATCTCGTCGATCTGGTGGATGTCCATCTCGGCGAACAATCCGCCGGACACCCACAGGAAGCGGAAGAAGTTCCTGAACTGCCAAAGGAGCTCATCTTCGGCCGGTGGCTTGGCTGCCAGCGGCCCGACCGCTTCCATGCGATACGCCCGGATCAGCTGGAGGTCACCCAACACTCCGTCGCGAATCTGCTTGATCAGTTCCTGGCGATTGACCGAGTGGCGGCACATCAGCCCGGCCGCAATCTTGAGGTTCTTCTTCCCCGCCTCCTGCGCCGGCTTGAATGACGCGTCGAGCGGCAGGCGGATCCACGGCAAACGATTTTTCCATGAACACATGGACGCCGCGCGACGACGGCGTATTCCAGCTGCACCGGGCGGAACCCGGCGTAGCCGGTCAGCATCGCCACGTCGCCAGGCCGCAGGCAGTCAATCGCTTTTCGATATGCGTCAAACCCCACGAACCGGCGTTCGGGCGGCACGTCCACGTTCTTGGGAAACATCTCGCTGAGCGCCGTATGCGAACTGTTCATGCGGGACTCGATCACGTCCGCCATCGCCACGAGCTGGACCGGACCCTGGGCCACCGAGCAGGCATCTCCGACGGCGCCGCTGCCTCGCCCACCGCATCCGATCAGCGCCAGACGAATCGTGTTCTCTTCCGCCGCATGCACGCGGGGGATCGCCGTGGCAGCCAGCAGAGAACCCGCCACCAGACTGCCGCTCCGCTGCAGGAACTCACGACGTGATGATGTATTGCGAACGCTGTTCGACGATGGCTGGTCAGTTCTCACGAGCGAGTCTCCAGGTAGGGGCAGGGCAAGTCGTAGAGCAAGCGTCTCGCTTGCTCGGGCACAACCGGGACCGTTGTGCTACGCGCTGTAGAGCAAGCGTCCCGCTTGCTCGGGCACAACCGGGACCGTTGTGCTACGCGCTGTAGAGCAAGCGTCCCGCTTGCTCTGGCACCACCGGGACCGTTGTGCTAGGCGCTGTAGAGCAAGCGTCCCGCTTGCTCTGGCACAACCGGGACGGTTGTGCTACGGTCGGTTGGCGAACGCCGCGGCCTATGGTACTTATGGTCAAAGCCGGTCGTTCAGCCTCCGCCATTATGCACTACTTGCCGGCCGCTCGCATCCAGGCCTATTACGAGGATCACCAGAATGAATCGCAAATACTTCACCATGTTGTCCGCAGTCAGCCTGGCGGCAAGCTGCACCGCGGCCGCTGCAGGCGGCAACGAGAACCCGATCCAAGTCCGATCGGAGTCCGTCGGCAAGCTGCCCGACGGTACCGTGGTGGACCAGTACACGGTCACCAACGCACAGCAGGTCGAGATTCGCGTGTTAACCTACGGTGCGACGCTGGTCGGCGTCATGCTCCCCGATCGGGCTGGCACGTCCCGCAACGTCACACTCTATCTCGACACGATGGAAGACTATCTGCAAGGGCATCCCCTGTTCGGGTCAGTCGTCGGGCGCTACGCGAATCGGATCGCCGGCGCGGCATTCGACATCGACGGCCAACGCTGGGAACTCACCAAGAACCTCGGTCCCAATCACATCCATGGCGGTACCGAAGGTTTTCACAAGATCGTCTGGCAGGCCCGACCCGTTCAGCTGAGCGACCGAGCGGGCGTGGAACTCACCCATACCAGCCCGGACGGCCATGAAGGGTATCCTGGAAAACTGGAGGTCAAACTGCAGTACCTGCTCACGGACAATAGCGAGCTGGTGATGGAGTACTGGGCCAAGACCGACAAGCCGACTCACCTGAACCTGACCAATCACGCGTATTGGAACCTGGCGGTGCCGGCACGGGCAACGTGCTCGACCATGTGGTCACGATCAATGCGGACAAGTACGTCGTTGCGGACTCCCAGCGATTTCCGACCGGCGAGATAAGGCCGGTCGCTGGAACCGCGCTGGATTTCCGCACGCCGCAACGAGTTGGCGCTCGGATCGATCAGGTCCCGGACCAGAACTACGACGACTGCTACGTACTGAACAAGAGTCAAGACAGCGATCTCTCGCTGGCCGCACGGGTCGTGGACCCGGCGAGCGGTCGGGGCATGGAGGTCTTCACCACGCAGCCTGGCGTTCAGCTCTACACAGCCAAAGGATTGAGTGACCGGATGCGGGCAGCGACCGGCGCGTACGGGCCGTATCACGGGCTATGTCTCGAAACGCAGCACTTTGCCGACTCGCCGAATCAACCGCCGTTTCCCTCCACCCTGCTGCGCCCCGGCGAGGAGTACCATCAGGTGACCGTGCACCGGTTCTTCGTGGAATGACGAAGGGAGAACTGAAAAACGGTAGATTGACCAACACGCAACAGAAGATTGACGAACAAGGAACCGCAGAACGCGCAAGTACGGAAGGTTTGCTGCGGGCTTCTCCGCACTTCCAACTTCTCGCGGTTCCTTGTTCGTCAATCTGCTCGATTCCGTGCTCGTCCATCTCCAAGTTCCCCCTTCGTCTTCGACATTTACCGGGGTGTGGTATGCTCACGTGCAGAAATCCTCTCGGGGAACGACTTGGCAGATCTTCCATAACCGCCGGGCAAAGGAATCAGGGCTGCTGCCATGACCGTCGGACGAATGTTCTGTCTCCTGGTTGCTGCGTTGTGCATGGCGGCATTGGGGTACGCGGCGAGCTACTGGTATCCGCTGCCGCAACCGGGCACGCAACCGACGGATATCGCCACCCCTGAGCCGGTTGAGAACCCGACCCGGATCGAGGCCATGGGGCGGATCGAGCCCGTGTCCGGGACGTTGACTGTGGCAGCCATCCCGGGCGAAGAAATCGTCCAGCTCAACGTGCACGTCGGCCAGACGGTCAAGAAGGACGTCGTGCTCGCGGTGCTGGGCAGCCAGAAGCTGCGTAGCGAGGAGCGGATCCTGGCCGAGCAGCAGTTGGAGAAGGCCCAGCAACAATTCGAGGCCGAGCAGGCGTTAGCGAGACTGCGTCAAGACGTGGCACTGATCTCGCAGCAGCAGGCTGCCGCTCGGGAAAAGGAAATACCCACGGAGGAGTCGATCCGCGTGGGCGAAGAGCGGCAGGCACTGGCCGTCGCGCAGCTCGAGAGACTCGAGCAGCTCAGGCAAGCTCCTCAGACCCAGGACGCGATTGCCGAGGCAGAACTCGAACAGCAGCGATTGCTGATCAAACAAATCCAAGTGGACATGGACCACAATCGTGCCCAGCTGGAAGCGGCCCATGCAGACCCAGGGGTTCGCCCAGCGCGCTGCGGACTTGGATGTCGCGATGGCCAAGCTGACCCAGGAGAACCTCGTCAAGGTCAGTCCGCTGCCGGTGCTGGAACAGACCGTCAAGCTGGCCCGCCTGGCGGAAGAAGCGTCGCTCGTGCGAGCACCTTGCGATGGCACCATACTCGAGGTCTACGCCCGGCAGGGTGAGCGCGTGGCGAACACACCGATCCTGCAAATGGGCGACCTGCGCCAGATGGTCTGTATCGCGGAAGTCCACGAAGCCAGCTTGAAGGAACTGGAAATCAAGACCGATCTCCGACGATCCCGAGGACGGCAAGCTGGTTCCCGCCCGCGATTACCCGGTGACCATCCGCAGTTCGGCGCTCGGAGCAGAATCTGCAGGGACGCGATTCGAAATCGGACGCTTGATCGGCGCCCTCGCTGCGCGACCCGAATCCGCTGGCCCAATCCGATCGCCGGACGGTCAAGGTGCGGATCGAACTGGATGAGGCCTCCACGGAAATCGCCCGACGGTTTGTGAACCTGCAAGTGAATGTGACGATCCACCTGACGGATGAGAAATAACGTTGGCAGCAGGCCTATTGACACCGCAGATCTGGGACGACGGCAGAAATGTGAAGTGCGGAGAATAGTCGCATTAGCTCCGTTCTTCTCCCTCGACGGTTCCTCTCAATCTGCGGTTCAATTCTTCTCTGCGGATTTCTGCTGTTCGCACTTCACGAGCCGAAGCACACACCTATGCGTACCCCACTTGCCATTTCGAATCTACTGCATGGCAAGTGGCGCACGCTGGTGTCGACCAGCGGGGTGTCGCTGGCCATTGTCCTGATCTTCATGCAACTCGGGTTCCTGGGGGCCGTGGCAGGTACCGCCGTTCAGATCTACGACCATCTGCAATTCGACGTGCTGCTTCGTTCGCCCGACTACTTCCACTTCTGCGATGCACGGGACATCCCTCGCTCGTTCTCTATCGCGTGGCCTCGATGCCGGAGGTGGCATCGGTCAAACCGTTGCACGTTACGCTGGCCACCTGGCGGATCCCGGCGACGCCCGCACACGGTGGCAGCACACGGCCGGGGAACTCCGCGGGATCGTGGCCATGGGCATGGACCCATCCGACAACGTGTTCGACCTGGAGGATGTCGGCGGCAAGTGCGGAAGCTGACAAGTCCCGAGTGCGTGCTGATCGACCGCAAGACCAAGGGCGATGACTACGGAGCCGAGAACGGCGGGTCGTTTGGCGATCAGGACATCGACCGCGAAGTGGAAGTGTGGGACAAGCAATTCCGAATCGCGGGCCATTTCGAACTGGGTGCCGGGCTGGCCGCCAATGGCTCGGTGTTGATGGGCACCTCCGGCTACGCCCGGTTCTATCCCGGCGACACGGAGAACCATGTCAACTTCGGACTCGTCCAGCTCAAACCGGGCAACGATCCCGAGGACTTTTGCGAGCGTGTCGCGGAGCGACTGTTCGACGAGCCGGCCGCGGCGGACGCAACGCCTCTGGCGCGACCGCTGGCGGTCCTGACTCGGCAGGAGGTCCGGACGCTGGAAATGCGGCGTTGGCTGTGGCACACGCCGATCGGCTCGATCTTCCTGGCCGGCGTGATCGTGGCACTCGTGGTGGGCTCGGTCGTCGTCTACATGGTCTTGTCCAACGACGTCGCCAATCACTTGCGTGAGTACGCGACGTTGAAGGCCATGGGGTACACCGATGGATTCCTCCGCGGAGTCGTGATGCAACAGGCCGTGGTCATGGCCTTGCTGGGATACATCGTATCTCTGGGCTGCGCGGAAATCCTGTATCGTGTGGTAGGCCGGCTCGCGAACATCCCCATGGAAATGACCTGGGGGATCCGCGGTTGCGTGCTGGTCCTGTCGGTCGGCATGTGCTGCGTTTCGGGAATCGCCACGCTACGCAAACTGAACAAGGCCCAGCCAGCTGACCTGTTTTAAGGATGCGTGGGCACTTCCGTATTCGGTCCTCTCAATGACGAATGACGAATGACGAATGACGGGGGAAGACAATGATAGGCCCTCTCAATGACGAATTGACGAATGACGGGGGAAGACAATGATCGGCCCACTCGCAAGACTCAGATCTCCTGCCACTCCGAGACCTTGATCCTCAGTTCTCTCCATCATCTCGAGCTTCGTCCTTCCTCATTCGTCATTCCACCGCGTGATTCCACCCCGTCATTCGTCGTTCGTCATTCGTCATTCCACCCGTCATTCCCACCCGTCATTCGTCATTCGTCATTCGTCATTCCTCCCGTCATTCCACCCGTCATTCGTCATTCGTCATTCGTCATTCCTCCCGTCACTCCACCCGTCATTCGTCATTCGTCATTCGTCATTCCACTCCTGTACGCCCCAAACCCGCTCTTACCTCCCTAGACCATGTTTCACTTTCGACACACGCCACTGGCCTGGAAGAACCTGACCCACAACGTCTGGCGGTTGCTGATCGCCGTCTCGGGCGTGACGTTTGCCGTCGTGTTGATGTTCATGGAGAAGGGTTATCAGAATGCCCTGCTGAACAGTACGATCGAGCTGCTCCGGAAGCTGGACGCGGACATCGTCCTGTTCAGCAGTTCGCGGTACTCGCTGGCGAGAAGCAGCCGCTTTCCGCGGACGGAAGTCTCGCTGCGCGGAACGTCCCGGGCGTCGAGGCGGTCCACCCGATCTACCTTGAGAACGTCCTGGCGAACCTGCGGAAGCCGAACTTCGTCGAGCCGGCCGATCCGCGTTCTCGGCTCCGATCTCCGCACGCAGCTGTTCACGCGACGATCTTCAGGCGACGATCGACGCGTATCGCGAGCAGCTGTTGGCTCCGCATTCCGCCTTGATCGACAAGACCACCAAGAGGTCGATTTATGGCATTGCGGTGTCTCGGGCGTCGCCGGCTCAACCGGTGGAGGTGGAGCTGGCGAATCAGCAGCGTCCTGCTCTCGGGTACTTCCGCCTCGGCGCCGACTTCGTCAACGACGGGAACATCTTGATGAGTCTGGAGAACTTCGCGCTGTTCTTCCCGCATCGGTCGGGCTACGGCGTGGACCCGCTGTCCGCGGTCGATCTCGGACTGGTCGAGTGCCGGCCGGGCGAGCGACCTCAGACCGTTTGCACGGACCAGCTGCAGTCGATGCTCGGCGACGGCGTGAAAGTCGTTTCGCGGGAGAAGTACATCGAAGACGAGATCCGCGTGTGGCGGGACAACACGCCGATCGGAGCGATTTTCAAGGTCGGCATGATCATGGGGTTCGTCGTGGGGATTCTCATCTGCTACCAGGTGCTGTTCAACGACATCGCGGACCACATGGCCGAGTTCGCCACGCTCAAGGCCATGGGATACGGCAAGGCGTTCTTCGTCGGCGTGGTCGTCCGCGAGGCGTTCTACCTGTCGCTGCTCGGCTTCGTGCCGGGGCTGTTCATCAGCTGGCTCCTCTTCCTGCTGACCCGGTGGCTGACGGGCCTGACCATGGAAATGTCGCTCTGCGGGAATCGGCATAACGCTGCTTCACCGTCGCGATGTGCGTGCTCTCCGGTTTACTGGCCGTACGGAAGCTGATGACAGCCGATCCGGCCAACCTGTTCTGAGACAAGTGTGGACCATGCAAAGACTGGTTTGTTCAATGACGGACGACGAGGGCAATGACCATGCATGGGAACGCCTTCGGCCGCGAGCGGCTGACGTCGGAAACAATGCCCTGCCCGTGCAACGCGGTCGGAGGGCATGTTTCGATCTTGCGTCTTCGAGTTCACGCCCCCTGTCCACCCGGGAATCGGTACGAAACAGGAACCGATCAGCCCGTGACGTCACCAGACGACCTCGTCGGACTCCGCGATTCCGCCTTCGTCGCGACCTCGCCTCCTGCTGGCACGGTCACGAGGACAACTGCGTGATCCGCGTGGACGACCTGAACCATTAGTTTGGCGAGGGCAGACCCGGAAGCAGGTACTGTTCCAGAACAACCTGGAGATTGATCGAGGCGAGATCATCATCATGACCGGCCCGTCCGGCTCCGGTAAGACCACGCTCCTGACGCTGATCGGCACACTCCGCCGCGTGCAGGAAGGCAGCCTGACAGCTGCTGGGACAGGAACTGACGGGCATTTCGCCGCAGGAGACGACGGAGTTGCGGAAGCAGATCGGATTCATCTTCCAGGCTCACAACTTGTTCGAGTCGCTCACGGCCTTTCAGAACGTCACGATGGCGGCCGAGCTGGTCGGCCGGCCGCTCGTCGGCGAAGACGCGCATCGAGTACCTGCTCACACGTCTGGACCTGGGCGACCGCATCCACTACAAGCCGAAGAGTCTCTCCGGCGGGCAGCGTCAGCGCGTGGCCGTCGTCCGCGGCCTGGTGCACGACCCCAGATCGTGCTGGCCGACGAACCGACGGCCGCGCTGGACAAACAGACCGGCCGCGAAGTCGTGACGCTGTTCCAGGAAATGGCCAAGAACACGGCTGCACGATCATCATCGTGACGCACGACAATCGCATCCTGGACGTGGCCGACCGCATCGTGAACATGGTCGACGGCCACATTCACTCGAACGTGCTGGTTAAGGAATCGCCGGCGATCTGCGAGTATCTGCGCGGCGTGTCCGTCGTTTGCCGACCTCACGCCCAGCGCACTTTCCGAGATCGCCGACAAGATGCAGGCCGTGCTCTACTCGGCCGGCAGCGTGATCATCAAGCAAGGAGACGTCGGTCGGGAGTTCTTCCTGATCCGCAAGGGCAGTGTCGATGTCGCGCAGACGCACGGCAAGACCGAGCGGGTCGTCGCAACCTTGAAGGCCGGCGACTTCTTCGGCGAGGTCGCCTTGCTCGAGGATCGGCCCCGCAACGCGACCGTCGTGGCCAAGAACGAGACGCTGTGCTACACGCTGGGCAAGGACGAGTTTCGCAGCGTCGTCAGCCGCAGCCACACGTTCGAAGAAGAGCTCCGCAAGGTCCTGTTCGCCAGGCAGTAGTGCCAGTTCATCGCGCGCGTTTGACCGCAGGCCCAACGGGCCGCGCACGTCTGCGTGTTCGGCCGGCAGCTCGTCACACCTCCAAGCCGCCGCAGATGCCTGCCGTGTACCAGTGCGCACGCCGTTGGCGTCCCCCGTTTAACCGCAGGCCCAACGGGCCGCGCGCTCTGCGTGTTCGGCCGGCAGCTCGTCACACCTCCAAGCCGCCGCAGATGCCTGCCGTGTACCAGTGGCGCACGCCGTTGGCGTCGCGGTTAAACCGCTGTGCCCAACGGGCCGCGCGCTCTGCGTGTTCGGCCGGCAGCTCGTCACACCTCCAAGCCGCCGCAGATGCCTCGCTGTACCAGCTTGCGCACGCCGTTGGCGTTGCGGTTAAACGGTTGTGCCCAACGGGCCGTGCTTGCGTGTTCGGCCGGCAGCTCGTCACACCTCCAAGCCGCCGCAGACGCCTCGCGGTACCAGTGTGCGCACGCCGTTGGCGTTGCGGTTAACGGTTGGCCCAACGGGCCGCGCTCTGCGTGTTCGGCCGGCAGCTCGTCACACCTCCAAGCCGCCGCAGACGCCTGCCGTGTACCGGTGCCGCACGCCGTTGGCGTCGCGGTTTAACCGCAGGCCCAACGGGCCGTGCGCTCTGCGTGTTCGGCCGGCAGCTCGTCACACCTCCAACCGCCGCAGATGCCTGGCCGTGCACCAGTGCGCGCACGCCGTTGGCGATGCGGTTCGCCGCTGCCTCGACTCGGAGGTCGGTGCGCTGCCATCCACCGGGTCCAGACTGCGAAGGCTCCAGCCGCGCACGCCGTGGGATACGGTTCGCCGCTGCCTCGATCTCGGAGGTCGGTGCGCTGCTATCGACCGGTTCAGACTGCCGCGAGGTCTCCAGCCGGCCGCGTCCTGAAGTGCGCATGCCGTGGGGATACGGTTCGCCGCTGCCTCGATCTCGGAGGTCGGTGGCGCTGCCAATCCACCGGTTCACAGTGCGTGTGCCGCATGCCGTCGGCGTTGCGGTTAAACGGTTGTGCCCAACGGGCCGTGCTCTTGCGTGTTCGGCCGGCAGCTCGTCACACCTCCAAGCCGCCGCGGAGACCCGCCGGTTCCAGTGCGCGCCCCGCTGGCCCTGCGGTTAAACGTTGTGCCCAACGGCCGTGCGGTCCTGCGCGTTATCGGCCGGCAGCTCGTCACACCTCCAAGCCGCCGCAGATGCCTCGCTGGTACCAGTGTGCGCACGCCGTTGGCGTTGCGGTTAAACGGTTGTGCCCAACGGCCGTGCTCTGCGTGTTCGGCCGGCAGCTCGTCACACCTCCAAGCCGCCGCAGATGCCTGCCGTGTACCAGCGCTGCGCACGCCGTTGCGTTGCGGTTAAACGGTTGTGCCCAACGGCTGTGCGCTGCGTGTTCGGCCGGCAGCTCGTCACACCTCCAAGCCGCCGCAGATGCCTGCCGTGTACCAGTGCGCGCACGCCGTTGGCGTTGCGGTTAAACGGTTGTGCCCAACGGGCCGCACACGGTGTTGGCCTAGCGGCAGGGCTCGTTGCGGGCGATGGCGGCGCACTTGGGCCCAGCACGCCCAGCACGGCTTTCAGCTGGACGTGGGCGATCTCCAGCTCGATCAGCTTGTGCAGCAAGTCCGACCTGGCTTTGAGTCGTTCGGCACGAGCTGCCACCACGTCGGCGTATTCGCTTCTCTGCGCCGCGCGGTTCGATTCCAGCGTTGCGACGCGGCCCTGCCAGCTGTCGAGCACGTCTTTGGCGACACTCACTTCGTAGTATCGTTGCTGAGCGTTCAGCACTTCGTTGGCAACTTCCAGATCCACCTGCTGTTGCCGCGCTTCGTACAGCGTGTGCAATTGGTGCCGGCGTACGGAAAGTTCCTGGTCACCCCGGTCGTCGTGCCCGAGTGCCAGCTTGAGCTTGGCCAACAGCCCGAGGCTGGCCGGCTCTTGGCCCAACAACGGGCTCGCCGACTTCAGCAACGTGCGTGCGACCTCCAGGTCGTTGACATCGCCCTCGTGAAGGAACCGGCGCAGAGCCTTGAGCTGGACGTCATTCGCGCGACCCATCTCCAGCGCCTCGGTCAGACCGTACTCGGCCGCGCGGCTCGATGGCACAGGTCGTCTTGATCGACTCGGGAGACAGCGGATCATCGCCAATCAGCGACTTGACCTGGCCGGTAGCCCGAGCCTGGTTGTAGCTCAGCTCCAGCCCCTGCTGGTCCAACTGGTAACGCTGGCGCTGTAACTCCGATCGGTCCAGCTCGATCGGGACTCCGGCGTTCAGCAACCCGTCGACCGTGTCCTGGGTGCGCTGCTGTTCGTGGTAACTCTCCAGCAGCAGTTCTTGCTGCAATTGCACTTCGGCCAGTCGGTAGTAAGCGATCAACGCCTGCTTGGCCGCCTCATTGCGTTCCTGTCGAGCCTGGTCGGCCAAGATCTCGGGCAGCAGGTGCGAGACGCCGCGCCGACGATGTACACACACTTCGCGACGGAGATGAGCCGCTTCGCGGTCCAGGACCGCTGCGGTCTGGGACTGAGCCGCGGCACGACACGCACATTCGGCCGCCGTCAGCGGCCGGCTGACCTCCGACAACAGGGGCGTGATGGAGGACCGGACTTCCTCGTAGGAAGGAATCTGCTCTTCGTCCAAGGTCACTCCCTGCTGCTGAGCGGGGAAGGCGGCCTGACCCACGATCTCCGTCGGGCCGGGCGGCGGCATCAGCGAACAGCCGGGCACGCTGCCCAGGAGCACGACGGAGACGGTGAGCTGTCGGAGGAGTGACCGCATGGGCACGTCGTGCCTTACGAAGGCGGGAACGGTAGGATCGTCTGAAGCAGTACATTGATTGAAATCGGCACGTCGCATGCATGAATCAAGTCTTTCACAACCGCCACAACCGGTTTGCACGGCACCTTCGGTCCCCCCACCGGCTCCGTCCGCCAGCAGATCCGGCAGAATCGATTCATCTTGCCACTGGGACTGACTACCAACTCGCCGGGCCGGGAATTAGAATCGTGGTACTACGCTTTTTCCAACCCTGCAGTCGACGTGCGACGAAGGAACCCGCCATGAAGCGTTACGAATTCCAGGATTGGGAGCTCGTACACGGTTCGCCGGTCAAACGAACCTACGGGAACTCCCGACGGCACGTGGCCAGTTGGCTGACGGCAATGTGGCGGTGCATCACGATTGAGTGGGACGGACGCGAGCACCTGACGGCGACTTCCTGGCGCCTGTGGCCGTCTCGCCGATCGTGGTCGAAACACGATCTCGCCGGCCTGTCGTTCGGCATTCGGGAACACATCGACCGACCTGCGGGCAGCAGACCGGTGCATCGCGGCTGGTTCTGGTACGTTCACCTGAACGGCAGGCATGGCGGCGGCGATCCGCGTGGTCGAATCCTGGCCGAGTTCATGGTCGGGCACCAGCACGACCGCCCCGCCACCGATGCCGGTCGTGCCTCGGTCCCGCCTCGCGTCAAGGATCTTGTCGGCTGGCTGGAGTCCTGCACCGACCACCGCGCTCATGGTCCCGTCTTCGTTGCGGACAAAGGACCAGCTCCTCGGAAGTAGGCAGGGCGAACATGAACATCGAACATTCAACGTCCAACGCTGAATACCGGGCGAACATGAACATCGAACATCAACGTCCAACGCTGAATGCCGGGCGAACATCGAACATCGAACATCCAACGTCCAACGCTGAATGCTGGGCGAACATCGAACATCGAACATTCAACGTCCAACGCTGAATGCCGGGCTGAACATCGAACATCGAACGTCCAACGCTGAATGTAGGACGAAGAAAGGAATTCCCGGTGGCCGAAGGCCTGTCGTCGACCGTAGCCTGGGGCAACGCCTGTGTTGGCCGACAGGCGTCCCCGGAAGCCTGGGGCAACGCCCAGGACAAGGAACCGCGATGCGGTTGTGCCGCACAGCGAAGGGTTGGCACGCCGCAGGACGGACTACCTGGCAATGAAGGCCAATTCATCAGGCAACCCGCACGGGTTGTGACGATGGCCCGCCCTCTTCTTGAGCGCGCAACCTCTTGGCGGTTAGTGCTCCGATTCCTGGGGCGTGGTCCCAGGCTAGGTTCGGCCTGCGGCGTCACAGAAACATCGCTATACCGCGTCAACCGCATTGCGCTATTCAACGAGCCGTCCCTGACTGCTTACCCAGCTCGAGAACCGCTGAGCCTGGTCGGCCAACGGATGACGGCTGCGACTTGTGTCGGCAAAGATGGCGTTGCCCCAGGTTACGGTGTAATCTGGCCTTCGGCCAAGACGTCAACCGTCACTGATCGATGGAAATCCGCGAGGAAGGGAGCCCAGACCATGTGGAAACGCACAAAGATCATTGCCACGATCGGCCCGGCCAGTTCATCGCAGGCACAGATGGAAGAACTGATCCAGGCCGGCGTGGATGTGTTTCGCATCAACTTCTCGCACGGCGCTCGCAGGAGCGCACGACGAGGAGCTGCGGACCATCCGGGCCGCGGAATCCCGCGTCGGGCGGCCGATCGCCGTGTGCGGAGATCTGTGCGGTCCGAAGATCCGCGTCAGTCCGGTTGACGGGGGCGAAGTGTCGCTGGTGACCGGCCAGACGATCGTGATTCAGCGGGCGGCGATTGCGGCACGGCCGAGCGCATCTCGACCACATTGCCCGAACTGGTCGATGCCGTGGGCGCGGGCGAGGCAATTCTGCTGGCCGACGGACGGCTGAAACTGGAAGTCGTCAGCACGCAGCCTCCCGATCAATTCACCTGCCGCGTCGTGATCGGCGGGGTGCTGTCGAGCGGCAAGGGAGTGAACCTGCCCCAGTCGCAGCTCAACATCTCGGCGCTCACCGAGAAAGATCTGCAGGACATCGCGTTCATTGCTCAGCGAGATTTCGACTACGTGGCTCTGTCGTTTGTCCAGAAGGCCGACGACGTGGAGTCAGCTGCGGGCGTTGCTGACACAGCACGGCAGTATGCCAGGATCATTGCCAAAATCGAGAAGCCGCAGGCGCTGAGCCATATCGACGAAATCATCGAGGCCACGGACGCGATCATGGTCGCGCGCGGCGACCTGGGCGTGGAGATGGATTTTCCGTCGGTCCCGATCGCACAGAAGACCATTGCCCGCAAATGCGAACGAGCGGGCAAGCCGTGCATTATTGCCACGGAGATGCTCGAGAGCATGATCACGTCGCCACGACCCACGCGAGCCGAAGTGTCGGATGTGGCCAACGCCGTGTTCGATCGGGCCGATGCGGTCATGTTGTCGGCTGAGTCGGCGATCGGCAAGTACCCGGTGGCAGCCGTGACCGCGATGCGACAAACCGTGAACGCCGCGGACACGTTTCAAGATGCGTATGGGGCCCCGGTGCATCTGGCGCTGCATCAGGCCAGCACGACCGCCGCTCTGGCCGGCGCCCTGCGAGAAATCATGCAGATCCAGCCGATTGCCGCGGTCGCCGTGTTTACGGTCAGCGGAAATACGGCTCGCCTGATTGCCGAGAATCGGCCCCCCTGCCCGATCGTCGCGCTGTCGGCCAACATGTCGACGCTGCGCCGCTGTTGCCTGTATCACGGCGTGATGCCGCACTTGGCACCGGCGCCCCAGGATACGATCGGGGCGGTGCACATGGCCGCTCGTGTCTGCTCAGAACTGGGCGTCGCTCGTCCTGGCGAGCGGATCATCATCCTGGCCGGCCATCCGTTCGACGTGCCCGGAAATACCAACGGACTGGTCGTGATGACCATGGAGTGAGGGAGGGATGAATCGAATTGGGAGAAGATTGAAGAACAGGAACCGCGATGACGATATAACAGCAGATTGCGAACGGAGCAACCGCGATGGAAAGTCAGGGCGTCGCATCCGGTCAACTCCCGAAAGATGGCATCCACTTACTCAGCGAGCAAGCAGAGCCCCAAGAGCAGACCGGCCAGGGCGAGCAGAGCCAGTGGCAGAGCGGAACGGTGGCGCAACGGAATACCGTGCTGTCGCGCCAGTTCGAAGACCGATTGCCGGGCGGTCGGGGAAGCTGACTTCCGCTTCCTCCTGGAATGCGTCGATCGCATGCCGCGTACTGCCCTCACGCAGCAACATCAGTACCAGTCCGATTCTTTCTGTCTTCCACGTGTCTGCCCCCTATTCCATAACATGCGTACCGTCATCTGAGAGTTACCCGCCGGAATGACCGCGGTCAAAGCGAATCTGCCTGCAAACCAGCCGTCTTGCCATCCCCCCCGCGTGTCGTAGCGATCGGCGAAGAGCTGCCGTCCATCACCACCCTGTCGTGGGCCATTGCTCAACCCGGCACGCAAGGAACTCGCAGTCGAGGCGGCACAACCCGCTTTCCTCACGAACCAACCACGCGCAACCATTGGCGGGCGATCTCGGACAGCCAGCGGCCGTTTGGCGCAGCGATTGCACGAGCTGGGAACCGCGGGTCAATGATCGGCCAAACTCGGACGAACTGTCTGGCGATCAGGCGGGCCTGAACCACCATCCAGCTGCCAAACGGCTGTCTCTAGCCTAGAATTCCACCAGACTGCGGCGGCGGTCGAGTTCCCTCCGAAGAAAAGTGAGGTTTGTTTCGCACGATGAAAGGTTGGAAGATCACAGAAATCGCCGGAATCGGAGTCTACGTCCATTGGACGTTCCTGCTCCTGCCCGTCTTGGTTGCCAGTTCGGCTCTCTCGTCCGGTTCCGGCATGGCCGTGGCCGTCGAGGCGGTGTTGTTCGTGCTGGCCATCTTCGCCTGCGTGGTTCTGCACGAGCTGGGTCACGCACTGATGGCACGCCAGTTTCACATTGGCACGCGGAGCATCACGCTGCTGCCAATCGGCGGCGTGGCGAGCCTGGACCGCATGCCGGAACGTCCGAGTCAGGAGTTGGCGGTGGCCTTGGCAGGTCCCGCCGTGAACGTGGCCATTGCCGGCGTGCTGTTCATGGTGCTCGATACGATCGACACGATCGGCACCGTGTTCACTCCGGCCGCGATCATGGGCTCGTTTCTGATCCGGCTATTCTGGGCCAACGTGGGGTTAGTCCTGTTCAACATGTTGCCCGCGTTCCCGATGGATGGCGGTCGCGTCTTACGATCGCTGCTGGCGATGTTCACTTCGTACGGCAGGGCGACCAGCGTGGCGGCGGGTGTTGGGCAAGTGATGGCCGTGCTGTTCGCGTTGGTGGGCATCTACAGCCAGCACTGGATGCTGGTATTCGTGGCCGCATTTGTGTTTTTCGCAGGCCGAGCGGAAGCGGCCTCGGTGCGTGCGAAATCCGCACTGCAGGGCTGTTTGGTGGGCGACGCCATGCGGCGTCAGTTCCAGATGGTGCCCGCCAGCATCTCGTTGAGTGAGGCCGGGCAAGCTGTGTTCTTCCTGCCCGAGGACGATTTTCCGGTGATCGAAGACAATCGCCTGGTCGGCATGCTTTCCAAGCCGCATGCCCAGCAGTTGCTGGCTCAGGGCCATGGCCACCTGCGAGTCGGCGAGGTGATGCGGCGCGATATCCCGACGCTCGAGCAGGACGCGCCGCTGTCCGAGACCATCCATCGCATGCAGCTCGGGAACTACACCAGCCTGCCGGTCGCTCACGGCGGCCGGCTGGTCGGCATCCTGACCCTGGCCGGCCTACGCGACTGGATGCTGCGTTGGACGGTGCCGCCAAGTGTCGCCCGCTCCCCGCAGTCATAAACCGCGGATTGACGATTTCTGAGGTTCCTCCGTGGCTCGTCAATCTGCGGTTGAGTGC
>CAVWHV010000056.1:0-47544 GCA_963754725.1 uncultured Planctomycetaceae bacterium | reverse complement strand
CGGTTCAGGACGCTGTCCACGGAAGTCATGCGGCAGCCAGGCGACACATTTGACCCGCACGTCCTCCAGCCGTTTCTCACCCGATTGGCCGCGGTGAGTCGTTCGCCGTGAAAAGTGGTGTTGTGATCGTGGGCGACGCGGTCGACCGATTCTTCCATGCAGTGAATTGAGCGCCAGGTCCCAGCCATGACAAGTGAAGCTCCTCCGCGGCCGAATCCGTTTCCGGGTGCGCCCCTTCACCAGCGAAGAAGACTATCTCTTCTTCGGGCGCGAGCGGCAGACAAACGAGCTGCTGGCACTCCTGCGATTACATCGTTTCATCGCCGTGGTGGGAACGTCGGGAAGCGGCAAGTCGTCGCTGGTCCGCGCCGGCCTCCTGCCTGCTCTGTTGGGCGGCACGCTGTGCGAAGCGGGTGCGAAGTGGCACGTCGTGCTGTTTCGCCCCGGAGCCGATCCGATCTCCAGTCTGGCCCACGCCATGCTCGACGCGGGCCTCGACGAGCAGCGCGATCAAGAGTCCTTCTTTTGCCTCAAGGCAACGTTGACGCGCAGCCGCAATGGGCTGGTGGAGGCGGTGCGGCACGGCAGCAGCGCGCCGACGGGAATCTGCTGGTCGTTGTCGATCAATTCGAGGAACTGTTCCGTTTTCAGCGTTCTGCCGCGGAGACGCAGGAGTCGGCCGTCGGCTTCGTGAAACTCCTGCTCGCGGCGACGCGGCAGACGGAAACGCCGATCTACGTGGCGATCACCATGCGGTCTGACTACCTCGGTGATTGGCGCAGATCGCCGGCCTTGCGGAAGCCGTCAACGCCGGTGAGTACCTGATCCCTCGGCTGACCCGTGAACAACGGCGGGCGGCCATCGAGGGGCCGGTCGCCGTCAGGGCGGGCCCGGATCATGCCGCGACTGGTCCACCGCCTGTTGAACGACGCGGAAGATGATCCGGACCAGTTGCCCGTGCTGCAACATGTGGCATGCGCATCTGGAATTGCTGGTGCCGGATCAACCGAAAACGATCCGCTCGACCTGACGCACTACGAGCAGATCGGGGGAGTCCAGCAGTGCGCTGTCGCTCCACGCCGATGAGGTGTTCTTTGAACTCCCGGATGATCGGCATCGCGTGGTGGCCGAACGTCTGTTCAAGGCCCTGACCGAGCGCGGCCCCGACAACCGTGGCATTCGCCGGCCCATGACGTTTGCCAGGCTCTGCGAAGTCGCCGACGCCTCGGAGCAGGAAGTGGCCGCCGTCGTCAACGCGTTCCGCAAGCCAGGCTGCACATTCGTGATGCCGATGACGGAAGTGGACATCACACCGCGCCAGGTGATTGACATTTCCCATGAGAGCCTGATGCGCATCTGGCGACGACTGGATGCGTGGGTGGAAGAAGAGGCGCAGTCGGCCCGCATCTACCGCCGGCTGGCCGAAACGGCCCGGCTCCACCAATTGCAGGAAGCCGGGCTGTATCGTGACCCCGATCTGCAGATCGCACTCGCCTGGCGGCAACAGGCTCAGCCCAACGAGGCCTGGCGCATGTATGGGGGCGGGTTCCCGCAGGCTGTGGCGTTCCTCGAGGAGAGTCGCAGATCGCAACAGTTGGAGCACGACGCGCAGGAAAGAACACGGCAGCACGAACTCGAACAGGCACGCAGGCTGGCCGATTCGGAACGACTGCGAGCCGATTTGCAGCTTCGCTCGGCTCGACGTTTGCGGATATTGACCGGCATTCTCGCGGTAGCGGCAGCCATGGCTCTCATCGCCTTCGCGGTCGCATTCCTGGCCCGACAGGAAGCAGGCCGCAATGCCGCGCTGGCGGAACAGAAGGCACAGGAGCGCAGCAGCAGGCAGAGGTGGCTGATCAGGCCAGACATGCTCCGAGGCGGATCGTCAAGCGGCGGTCGCGGCGCAGAACCAGATCGGCCGTGAACTCTACACGTCCGCGATGAATCTGGCACAACTTTCTTTTGAGAACGGTGACCACGGAGGTCTGGTGCAGTCGATCACCCAGTATCTTCCCAGACCCGATGCTCCCGACTTGCGCGGCTATGAATGGTATCACTGGTGGCACGCCGCGTATCGTCAGAAGAGCTTTGTTCGTACTCCCAGCGGCGGTCCGTTCACCAGTCTGACGGCTTCCGGCGATGGAAGGCTGCTCGCCGCCAGTTACTGGCGGCCAAATGTGCTCGTGTACGACACTCACGCGAGACAGTTCGTTCATATCATGTCTCGCGAATTCGAAGCGACGACCAACGTGGGGCATGTGTGCTGTTTCTCGCCGGATGACAGGCAATTCGTCATTGTGGGCCCCGACAGCGTAATTCGCCGCTGGAACACCCAGAACTGGACAGCTCTGCCGGAGCTCTGCGTCATCCGTCCAAGCAGGGGGCTGACCCTGCCAAGTTCGGCCTCACCGCCGTGGCCTTCTCGCCTGTGGGAGCCCTCGTTGCCGTGGGTGACAACACCGGCGGAGTCGAGGTGCGTCTAGCGGATTGGGACGTGGTGCAACATCTGGAGGGGATTCGCCGGGTTTCCTCGCTGGCATTCTCCCGCGATGGGGCAGAACTCTACGTCGGCTTTGTTGACTCGGACCAGGCCGATGCGGTTGAGTTGACGGAGCGGCAGACATACCCTGCCATGACGGTGTGGGATACGACGAACTGGACGAAGACAAGGGAGCTCGTTGCGCGGCAGGGCAACGTGCCCTGTATTGCGACGAGTCCGAAACACGATTGGACCGCCTGGTCGACCGAAGATGGCTGCGTGCAGGTCTGCCAGAGGGAATCCCCCGACCGCGTCACACGACTCGCCATGGACGTTTCTCGCCTACTCGCTGAAATTCTCCTTTGACGGAAACTATCTGGCGGCGACCCGCGACTCGGACAATTCGGTGCTGGTGTGGCGGACGGGTGAGTGGGATCGCGTGTGCACGATCAAGGGACATGCGAAACGGGTCAATGGAGCAGTCTTTGCCGGGGAGCCGAACACACTCTGGTCCGCGTCGGCGGACGGCATGATCAAGGAATGGAATGTGCTGGACTGCGAGCCCTCGCGACGGTTGGCGGTCGACCTTCCGGCCCTCCGTTACAGCATGGTTCTGGGTACCTTGTCGGACGGTCATACTCTGCTCGGCTTCACGAAGCAGATAGAAGGCGGATCATCCATCGCACGCTGGAGCCTGCTCGACGGAAGTGAGGTTAAGGCTTGGGCCGGTGGTCAGAAGTACCTGGATGCCGGCGTGTCGAGCGACGGCAGCAAGCTGGTGACCTGCACTCCAGGTCACGACGTTCAAGTGTGGGAGGCGACAAGCGGCGGCCTTCTGGCGACGAAAACCACCGATGCGTTGGTGGCAGCCGATATGGGTGTCTCCGGCGATGGGAACACTGTCGTCTGGATGGCAACCGAACAGGAAGCTTGCGTCTGGAACAGGCTGACGCAGCGAGAAACTCGGTTGCCTTGCTCCAACGTCTGGTTTGTTGACTTCAGTCTGAACCAATCAGGCACGCGTTTGACCGCCCTCAATGGCGGAGGTGTGGACATCTGGGACCTTACCCAGGAACCGCCGGTGCGCAAACGGATCAAATTGCTCCTCGCCGTTTGTGCAGCCATGTCGCCGGACGGTCGCACGGTCGCCGTGGGATCCTGGACCAATCTCCTGGGCCTCTTTGACGCAGACACTGGCCGTCAGTTGGCGCCGTTGTCGGGACATGCGGAAGCCCTGCAGAGTGTCAACTTCAGTCCCGATGGAAGAAGGCTTGTATCCACCGGCAGCGACAAGACCTTCTTCCTCTGGGATGTCGAGCAGCGGCGCGTTGTGTCGCGATTCCGGGGACATGACCGAAACGTCAATTGGGCGGCGTTCACTCCAAGTGGTCAATCACTTGTGTCGGTTTCCCAGGATGAAAACGTCGTGCGCGTCTGGCCTGCCGCGACTGCCGAGCAGATCGAAACCGAACCACTTCACCGGATCCCGACGTTCGAGATGGATGAACCGCCGGACCGGATCGCTGACCGATTGGACGAAGCAATCCGCCGCGCCGCCCCACGATTACAGTCTGCGCCTCTGGCGGGCCGACGTGCTCTCGCAGTTGGGGAGACGACACGAGGCGGTCGACGAGTACATCGCCGGCGCTCCGCGTCTATCCCCGCGACACCGCCACCTGGGATGCCTTGGAGTCGGCCGCCACTGTGGAGTCGGTCGTCGACAGGGGGGCCGACGGTTCGGCGCTGGACCGTACAGCGGCCACCTGACAACTGGACGCAGGTCGACTTTGATGATTCGAGCTGGCAGACGGGGGCGATGCCGTGCGGACCGACCGACGGCAAGATCCTCTGGAATACGTCCGATATCTGGCTGCGGCGCGACCTGCCGCTGGAGAGTGCCCCGCAGCGCGGTCTTATGATTGTTGCCAATATCGATGAAAAGGCCGAGTTCTACCTGAACGGCACGCTGGCAGCCGATGCAGCATTCAGTGAAGGAAATTACGTGCGCGTCCCGTGCCTGAGTGCGGCATCGGCGGCAGCGCACGCAGGCACGAACGTCCTGGCCGTGCATGTCAGCAACGTGAACGGGCCGCAGGGCATTGACCTGTCCGTGGGCGTCATTCTCGATACCGATGCGCCGGTTCGCAGACCCTGAATGAACTGCTGGAAGTCAATCCGCAGGATTCGGCCTTGCTCAGCCAAAGGGCGAAGAGGTACCTCGCTCGGCAGGAATGGGAAGCCGCCGCGCACGACTACGAGCGGGCGGCGCATGGCGCACGAAATGACAGCTTTCTCTGGATGTATTCCGGGGCCTTGTTTGCCAAGACCGGGAATGTCGCTGCCCACGAGCAGTTCTGTCGCGACATGCTGGAGACGCTGCCCGAGGGCACCGATGCCACTTACCCGGAGCGGATCGGCAAGATCTGTATTTTCTGGCAAGGGGGCGTCGTCGAACTGGAGCGGGCGACCGCGGCCATCCTGCAGGCCATGAATATGATCGACGCGGATGAGACGCTCGCCTGGCTCAGGCCCTGGGTGCAAGCGGCGCTGGCGATCGCCAGGTACCGCCAGGGCAACTTCGAGGAAACGGAAACGCTGTGCCGCGCCGCATTGTCGGCAGAGAATGCGGAGACGGCTTGGTTCGGCAACCTGGCTCATTCGCTGCTGAGCATGGTCCTCGCGCGGAGGGGTCAGCTGGCGGAAGCGAAGGCGGCGCTGGCGAAATCGGGAGAGTACCTGGCGAAGCAGGAAACGGTCTATGCGGGCAACCCGGCTGCCGACGGCTGGCACGACATGATCATCTCACAGGTGCTCTATGCCGAGGCCGCCGCCGTCGTCGGAGAGGCCGCGGCCGAATGACCAGGCTGTGCTCCACGAAGATTTGATTGCCCCGGCCCGCCACGCGTTGCGCGTTCTCAACCGCCGGTGACAGCCTGCGGCGCGGAACGGCCGCGAACCGTTGTGGGGAACGACGAAGCCTCTATACCGAGCAACCTCCACTTGGCCCGTCGGTTCACCGCCGTTTCGGGGCTGCAGGCCGCGCAGGCCCGGTGTCTCCGCCGTGTCGTTCGACAGAAGTCCGCCTGCGGCGGCCTCTGCGCCCCAGGCTATTGACGCCCGCCCGCTCCGTGCACGCGATCACCGCGGAGCAAACGATCGCGATTGATCCACAGCAGTTCGCTCAAGGCGTGCGCATCGCGACGATCGGTCTTGGTGGCCGATCGCCCCAGCGGCTGAACCACCAGCACCAGCTGACACCGTGCATCCTGGTGCAGCCACTTCACCAGCCAGTCGTGGAATCCGCAGACTTCCAGGATGGCCACATACTTCTCGTCGCCGGCCGCGACTTGTCGCAGTTGCTCCCGAAACAACGCCACGCACGACGTGAGGTGACGCCGGAGGAGTTGGCTCGCCTGCTCGCATTTGTCGAACGCCACACGCTGGCCGCGCACAAGCTTTCGGGACCGGACCGAGCGGTGCTGTAGCGCGTGGCACTTGGCACCGGTTTTCGAGTCAACGAACTGCGGTCGCTCACTCCGGCCTCGTTCAGTCTGGACAACGACCCGCCGACCGTTACGGTCGAAGCGGCCTACAGCAAACGGCGTCGCCGGGACGTGCAGCCGATCCGACGCGACCTGGCCGACCTCTTGGGGCGATGGCTGGCGGAGAGGGCAGGGGACGAGCGGGTATTTCGTTCGATGCCCCGCTGCATGGCGAGGACGTTGCGTACCGAACTCGATGCAGCCCGTGCGGCATGGATCGCGGAAGCGGAGACGGCCGAGGAGCGACAGTGCCGCACAAGATCCCAGTTCTTGAGGTACGAGGATGCGGACGGCCGGTTCGCGGATTTTCACGCCTTGCGGCACACCTACGTGTCACAGGTCGTAGCCAGTGGAGCCTCGGCAAAGACGGCGCAGACGCTGTCGCACATAGCACTGCCGAATTAACGATCGGTCGGTATTCGCATGCTCGGGTATTTGACTTGCAGGGAGCGGTCGAAGGACTTCCAGGTCTGAGCCTTGCTCGGCGGCAGCAAGCGGAACGAGCCACAGAACTTTGCGGGTCCGGCGTCGCGGTACGGTGCCCGGACTTCTTCACGAGGATAGCATGGCAACATCAACCAGTGGAGAGGAGAGAGTAGACTGGAGGAGAAGGGAGAAAGTGTCGGCTCCGGACATAAGTTCCGTCTCCTCTCCACTTTCTCCTATCTCCTGCTCTCGGCCGAAGGCCAAGCGGAGGGCACGGGACTCGAACCCGCAACACCTTACGGTGCACCTCATTTCCAATGAGGCCGTGAGCCATTCGCTTACCCTCCGAACTCGTGTACGCCAGCGGTTTATGTCGAACAACTACAGCTCTTCAGCGCGTCGGTACCCCCGTTTGTACCCGAGCAGGACCGCCGTAGCAAGGTGCTCACAACATATACTAATGCCACGACAAGCTTACGCAACGGGCCCAGAATCGTCCTGGGCCTCCCAGAAAGACCGTGCCAGGTGCCGGCCGTGGCGGTCAACGTCGCCGTGGAGGACTCAACGGAGGATCATGATGCGCTTCGGCCTGTGCTGCATGTTTCGCGACCAACCCATTAAGTTCCGCACGACGACGGCGGCCGCCGTCGCTCGGATGAAGCGGGCAGACCGCCTTGTGAAAGTGTCGAGCCTCTGCCTGGCCAACGCCGACGCGCGTCCTGGCGTCACTTCAATTCTGTGCCGACAACGGAATCGGCTGCTTTCGAATCAACAGTCAGATCCTGCCACTCAAGACACATCCCGATTGCGGTTATGACGTGGACGACCTGCCGGAACGTGACGTGCATCACCACCGCTGTAATCGAGACGAACTTTCGGAAGAAGAAGCGACGGAGCACGCCCTCGCCACATGGGACCGGGAACCACTGTTTCATGTTTCCAGTCCGATCGATGGCTGGACCGGCCCCAAGCCAGAGCGTCATCACGACTTCCTCGATGTGCAGGATTTTCCCATCCACTGGCTCGGTCTGGACGTGACCGTGGAGATCGAAGCCAAGGCAAAAGAAGTGGCAGTGCTGAAGCTGAAGAAGGAATTGGACGGAGCACAGACAGGCTCGACGGCGTCCAAGTGGTATGTGTATATGGTGCGGTGTGCGGACGGTTCGCTGTACACGGGCATTGCCAAGAACGTGAGCCGAAGATGTGGAGAGCACAATGCCGGGACTGGCTCCCGTTACACCCGCAGTCGCCTCCCGGTCCGTGTCGAGTATCAGGAGGTCCAAGCCAATCGAAGCCTGGCATCGCAACGGGAAGCAGCGATCAAAGCCCTGTCACGGCAAGCGAAGGAATCGCTGATCCAGTCCGCCCAAGGTCACAATCCGCAGAAATAACGGGCCGCGAGCACGCCGCGGGTTCTTGGACCGCGAATCCCGCCTCGCTCATACGAAGAGTCCATCAGTCCATCAGTCCATCAATCCAAGACCTTCACGCCGCTGATCAGCTTGATGAACTCGGCGTTCGTCTTGAACCGGCCGAGCTGCTTCGTCAGTTGTTCCATCGCGTCGACGTGATGCATCGACGTCAGCGTGCGGCGCAGCATGGTCACCGCGTGCAGCGTCTCGGGATCGAGCAGCAATTCTTCGCGGCGCGTGCCCGACTGCGTGATGTCGATCGCCGGCCAGACGCGGCGGTCGGCCAGCTTGCGATCGAGCACCAGCTCCATGTTGCCGGTGCCTTTGAACTCCTGGAAGATCAGCTCGTCCATCCGGCTGCCGGTGTCGATCAGGGCGGTGCCGACGACGGTCAGCGAGCCGCCTTCTTCGAACGCCCGGGCCGTGGCGAACAGCTTCTTGGGAATGTCCATCGCCTTGATGTCCACGCCGCCGCTCATCGTGCGACCGGTGTTGCCGACCCACTTGTTGAACGCGCGGGCCAGACGCGTGATCGAGTCCAGCAGCAGGAACACGTCCTTGCCCATTTCGGCCAGTCGGCGGCAGCGCTCGACGATCAGCTGCGACAGCCGCACGTGGCTCTCCACGTCCTGGTCCAGGCTGCTGGCCACCACCTCGCCATTGACGTTGCGCCGCATGTCGGTCACTTCTTCCGGCCGCTCGTCGATCAGCAGCACGATCAGCTTGACGTCCGGGATAATTGGTCGAGATCGCCCTGGCTGATGTGCTGCAGCATGATCGTCTTGCCGGTGCGCGGCGGAGCCACGATCAGCGCGCGCTGGCCCTTGCCCAGCGGCGTGAGCAGGTCCATCACGCGCGTGGTGAGCGGCTGGGAGCCGGTCTCCAGCCGCAGCCACTGCTCGGGATTGATCGGCGTCAGCTCGTCAAACGTCTTGACGTTCACGTAGTCGTCCGGCTTCATGCCGTCGACGTCGGTGATTTCGCGGAGCCGCGGGCCCTGCTGTTTGCGGGCCTGCTGCACCATGCCGTGGATCATCAGGCCCGGCCGCAGGCCGTACTTCTCGATCATCGTGCCCGGCACGAACGGATCGGTGCGTTCCCGCGAGTAGTTGTTGTCGGGACTGCGCAGGAAGCCGTAGCCGTTGGGATGCAGTTCCAGCAAGCCGAACCCGGCCTCCAGCGGAGCATCCAGATTCTCGGCCGGTTCGACATCCACGACGCGTCGGCGCGGCCGCATCGGGGGGCCGTCGCCGCCGCGGGGTCTGCCATTGTTGGTGCTCGACCCGGACCATGTCCCGGACCCGGCTTTCCTCGTTGCTTCTTTTTCCCCATGCTCCACCTAGAAGGTACCCGCTCGAGGCCGCTTGCGATGACGCGGCCCTGGCGCCGGGTATCTCCTCAAGAACTCTGAAGTTGACGCTGGGCCTCATGCCCGGCGTGGCTTTCCAGGCTGCGAGTCGTCTCCCAGCCCGCCAAAACAATTCCAACGCAGTGATTGTCAGGACTCAGAAGGGCCCCCCGTCCCCGTCGCTCAGTCGACGGGCAAGTGGACCGACCAGAGTAAAGCTACTATCGCGAGATCACGACTGCACCGCCCCGTCAGAGCGGCAAGACCTTCTTCTGCGCGCTGCGGCTTGATAGCTTCTCGATTTCCATGCGGTCTGCCCAATTCGGCACTCGCCAGCCTCTGAGCACTCCGTACGATTTCCGTGGCCCGCACCGCCGTCGAGGTTCGTCACACCTTTCCACCTGAGGACACATCTCGAGAAGCGCCATCCCCCTGGATTAAACTCTACTTGGTCGCAGACAAAGTGGTTTAGCCAAGGGGCGCCCGATTAACAGTGCATTGGGCAAGCAGCGCCTACAATGCATGACAGAAGTCTGCTAACTAACGGCATCATACTCATCTCTTCGTCCGTGTCAAGCACTGGCTCAAGCCATTCGTGACAAATTGGCGAGTTTTTCCCGGATGTCTGGCGCTGATCTGCCATCGTTGCGGATCGCCGCACTGCGCGGGAATTCTACCCATCCGGCATTTTTTCTGCAATCGGCACGACCGGAATACCGATAACGGGATCGTGGCCGTGGAGTACTCACGCTCGTGGGGGCCACGCGCCTGGGGGCCACACTCGTCGAGGTCACACTCGTTGGGCCCCGGGTGGGTAGGATGCCCGTATCTGGACGTGCTGGAGAGAAAGGTCGGCTCATGGGTGGGGCGAGACAAATACTACTGACGACAATCGTTCTTGTTGGCCTGCCACCGTGGCCTGTGGGCACAGAGCCGCATCGAGTGGGTGGGGAGCTGGGCGGAGGCCCAGGCCCTGGCCGCGCGACACCAACGCCTCATGCTGATCCACTTCTGGAGTGCCGACTGCCCGCCCTGCCTGAAGCTGGAGCGTTCGGTCTTCAACCAGCCCGAGTTCATCCGGGCCGTCGCGACCAACTACGTGGCGTTGAAGGTGAACGTGGCCGATAACCCGGCCTTGGCTCGCCACTATGGTGTGGAACAGTGGCCGACCGACGTGATCTTGGCCGCCAACGGACAGGAACTCTATCGAGGCATCAGCCCGGCGGAAATGAACCGCTATATTTCCCAACTTGATCAAACCGCCGCCTACGCCCGGCTCGGGATGCCCAACGGCGGCAGCCCGACTACCGACTTCTCGGCCGCCAACACGGCCGCCAGTCGCGATCGGGCGTCTGCGTTCCCGAACGGGACCCATGCCGGCTCAGCCTATCTGCCGCCCGCCGGCGACCAGGCATCCGGCGGCTACCAGCCCGGCTCGTACAATAACCCGAGTGCCCAGACGGCTCAGTCGATCTACAATCCGACCATGGGGTCCGCGCAGCCCAATTCACCAGTGAATCCGGTCGGTCCAACGAGTGTCTACGGTCCGCCCCGAGTGAATCCTTCGGCCACGGCCTACAATCCCAACACGCCCTATGGTGCAGCCGATGCGCCGGCGGCGAACCCGGCGCTGCAGCCGCTGCGGCTCCGGCCTATGTCACGAATCAGTGGGTGAGGCCGCAGGCGGGGCCGCCGATTGCCGAGCAGCGGGCGTCCTATACCGCACCCTCGGGTGGCGAATTCCAGCCGCCGGCCGCCGCCAGTTCCAGTCAATTTCCTGTTCCGCGTGCCTCTGCCAGCACGCTGGGACCGCCATTCGCCGCGAACTCGGCTGTACTCGGTCCGCCATCGTATGATGTGTCCGCTTCCTCAGCGGTGATGAACGGACCGGAAGTGGGCCCGCCGAGCATGGGGCCGCCACCGCGAATGGATGGGCCGACGATGGGGCCGCCGAGCAGCGCCGTGCCGCCGCAGGCGTCGCCGACCGCCGGGATGCAGGATCCGCCGCTCGCGTTGGACGGCTACTGCCCGGTGACGCTCGTGGAACGGGAAAAGTGGGTCAAAGGCGATCCGAAATACGGAGCCTATCACCGCGGACGCACCTACTTGTTCGCCGGTCCGCAGGAACAAGCCCGCTTCCTCGATCCCGCAGGGCAGGACAAATTCGCTCCCGCCCTGTCAGGTTACGATCCTGTCAAGTACACGGAGCAGGGAGCGTTGGTGGATGGCAAACGCGTGCACGGCGTGTTCTATCACGGACAGGTCTACCTGTTCGCCGATGAAGCCGCGCTGCAGCAGTTCTGGACTGCGCCGGAGCGCTACGCACCGACCGTGCGTGCCGAGCAGCAGCGAAGCGCCGCCATGCGGCCCGGTCTGCAGCGCTAGTTCCAGAGCTGCCAGCGGAATCCCTGTGCGACGGCCAGGCCCAAGGCGACCAAGGCGAGGCCGAGCAGCGCGTGCAGCACGCGGGTACCGGTCCGCGTGAGCCGGGATTCCAGCCACCGCGAGGTATGCAACGCGTACAACCATGACCCGTTCAGGAGGGCCGTGGCGAACAGCAGTAATCCGAGCGCCACGGCCACGGATCCGACAACGAGATCTTCATGGCCGTGGATCATGCGGGCCGCTCCTCCCAATCTCGGGCTCGTTCCACCGCTCGTCGCCAACGGCGGACCCGGGCCTCTCGTTCCGCCGGCTCCATGCGCGGCGTGAACTCCCGATCCAGCGACCAGTTGCGTACGACGTCGGCCTGATTGTCCCAGTAACCGACGGCCAGTCCGGCCAGGTATGCGGCACCCAGGGCCGTCGTCTCGGCCACCACCGGTCGCCGGACCGTCACGTTGAGCATATCGGCCTGGAATTGCATCAGCTCCTGATTGACCGAGGCGCCGCCATCGACATTCAAGACGGTCAGAGGTACATGCGCGTCGCTGACGCATGGCCTCCAGCAGATCCCCGGTCTGCAAAGCCATCGATTCGATGGCCGCTCGGGCCAGATGGCCGGCGGTTGTCCCGCGCGTGATGCCGAACACCGCGCCGCGGGCGTACGGGTCCCAGTAGGGAGCTCCCAGGCCAACGAAGGCCGGCACGAACACGACGCCACCGCTATCGGGCACCGTGGCGCACAGGTCTTCAATCCCTTGCGAATTCTTGATCAGTCCCAATCCGTCGCGCAACCACTGTACGACGGCACCGGCGATGAACACGGATCCCTCCAGACAGTAGCTGACTTGCCCGTCGATCTGCCAACCGACCGTGGTCAGCAAGTTATTCTGCGACGGCACCGGGTGTTGGCCGGTGTTGAGCAGCAAGAAACATCCGGTGCCATACGTGTTCTTGGCGGCGCCGGGTTCGAAGCAGGCTTGTCCGAAGGTGGCCGCCTGCTGATCTCCCGCATCGCCGGCGATCGGGATCTCGCCCCCGAAAAGAGACGCGTCACAATGTCCGTAGACCTGACTGGAAGGTCGCACTTCGGGCAGCATGGCCCGCGGCACACCGAGGATCTGCAGCAGCTCGTCATCCCAATCGAGTGTGTGGAGATTGAACAGCAAAGTGCGGCTGGCATTGCTCACGTCGGTCATGTGCTGTCGGCCGCCGGTCAGACGCCAGATGAGAAACGAGTCGACCGTACCGAACAGGACCTCGCCTCGCTCGGCTCGCCCGCGGAGTGAGGGATACAGATCGAGCAAATGGCGGATCTTGGTACCCGAGAAATACGGGTCGAGGAGCAGGCCGGTCTTCTGGCGGATGACCGGCTCGCAGCCCGCGTCGCGCAGTTGCTGGCAGATCCCCGCGCTGACCCGACTCTGCCAGACGATGGCGTGGTGGATCGGCCGGCCGGACTCGCGTTCCCACAGGATGGTCGTTTCACGTTGATTCGTGACCCCGATGGCGGCCACCTGCTGAGGGCCGATGTGCGCCTGTTCGAGCGTGCGGCGGGCGACCGACAGCTGGCTGTCCCAGATCGCCTCAGGATCGTGTTCGACTTCGCCGGGACGCGGCAAGATCTGCGGAAACTCTTGCTGCGCTGCGGTGACGGTCCGACCAGAGCGGTCAAACAGGATGGCGCGACTCGACGTCGTACCTTGATCGAGGGCCAGGACGTATGGCGGCATGGAACGACTCCTACGAGGTGGCAAAGGCGGCGCGGAACATGGCGAGGCTCGCGGGATCGCCGTGCGATAATCGTCTTGGCCTTCGAACTCCAACGACACGTAGCCGTGGTATTGGTGTCGGCGGAGCAGGGCGGCGATCCGCGGGTAGTCGAGGTCGAGCGTATACCAGGTCCCGCCGCCGTAATAAGTCTTAGCCTGCACGTAGGCGGTATAGGGAGCCAAAGCTTCCAGTTCGTCGTAGGGGTCTTCCAGGAAATTTCCCGTATCCATCAGTGCTCGCAACCACGGCGAGTCGATTGTCCGGATGACGTGCACCAAGGCTTCGACCGTCCGGCTCAGTCCCCAGTGGTTTTCGAGCGCCAGCAGCACACCGCGTTTCTCCGCCAGGGGCAGACAGGCCTGCAGACTCTCGATGACCCAGCCGAACGCTTCTTCGTCGGTGCGGCCCGGCGGTGTCGGCTCCTCGCCTCGATTCTTCATCAGTTCGTCGAAGCTCGTGATCGTGCCCCAGCGACCGGTGTTCACGCGAATCGTCGGAATCCCCAGCTCGTACGCGATCTCAATGCACCGCAGCGTGTGTTCGATGTTCTTCTGCCGCTCGGCCTGGTTCGGAAACACGAATCCCTGATGCGTCGACATGCCGCACAGGGCGATGCCGTTGAGCAATGCCCGGCGTTTGAGTTGTTGCAGATAGGCATTGTCCTCACGCTCCATCTGCTGGTGCAGAATCTCCACGGCGTCGAACCCCATCTCCGCGGCCTGGTCGATGCAGGTCTCGATGGGAAGTTTGAGTCCGTCCTGGAATCGCCAGAAGGAATAGGTCGAAACGGCGATTCGCTGACGACGTACAGGGGAGAGGGTCGGACCGCTGGGGGCCGTTTCGTCGGCTGGGGCTGCCGTCCGCGCGACGTGCTGCGCTCAGTCGCGGCCGGCAGCCGCAACCGCCTGACCCAGGAACTGGCGACGAGTTCGTGATCGCATGTCGGAATCCACTTTCAGTGCATCTCGCACTTCGCACGTACCGAGCCCGGGACGGAAGAAATTGAACTGGACATTCGGATGGTCGGCCAGCAAGCTCATGGGCACGGCCGAGTCGGGCAGATGCTTGGAAATCATCAGTGTCGTCAGCCGCATCCCGAACGGGTTGTCGTGGCAACCGGCCTGCCAGATCGAGACCTTGTCGGCCTTCCAGGTTTCCGCCGGGCCTACAGTGGCCGCCTGGGTCGGCACCAGCGAGATGTTCCCACCTCCGGACGTGCGGGCGTTCTGCATCACGGTCATGGGATGCAGGTCGACGATGCGCGTTGTCAACTGGCGATACTCGGCCGGAGTCGGCGGCGCATCGCGATACTTGCCATCGCGCCGGACCGGATCGTTGAAGGCCCAGTGTTTCACGTCGCCTTGTCCGCCCTTGCATGACGACGCACCGGACCTGATCGTACAGTGCGCTGTATTGGGCCAGATCGCCCGTGGGGAAATGAAGATGACTGGCCGGCATCTTCAGCTCTTTGCGAATCCGATCGAAACAGAGTTCCAGATCGGCCTTGGCAAACGACAGCGGGTGATCCATGCCGACGGCCTGGCCGTCCAGCACCCACTCATCCATGCCCCAGAAATGCGCGTCGAGCTTGGCCAACGACAGGTCCATGGCATTGACCAGACGCGCGACCAGCGGCAACTGTTCGGTGGGACCAATCGGACCGCAGATGCCCGCCGGCTTGTCCGGAGTGGACTGTTTCCAGGCCTCGATATATTCCAAGGCCTCCGCCAGATAGAACTCCTCAATCGTGTCGTACATGATCACGCGAAAACCCGGACGGCTCAATTGCTCCAGGTCTCTTGCCGTGAGACGCAAGGCATCGTTGACGATGGCCAGATCAATCGTAGTGTAGTCCCACCAATCCGGGGCGACGCAGCTTCGCTTTCTCATAGGGTTCTCCTTCAGCACACGGTCCACAGTCACAGCCAAGGGTTATCCTAACAGAGATGACCGGGGCCATGAATCAGGTACGCGAACCGTGCGCCGGATCACCGAGGGAAACGAGTTCGCTCCACCCGCCGATCGATCCGAGACCGGTCGACGCGGGATGCCCGTGCGGTCAGGCAGGGGAAGGCTGATAAATAGTCGCGGAGTACATGTTCCGTCTCCCCCGTCACGCGTTGCGCGGGCAGATCCTCCACTTCGTCAGAGGCTGATCGCAACACGTGATGGGGGAGAGGGTAGGGGTAGGGCCAAGCGATGCGGCGCGTGACAACGCCTCGCTGTGCGGCGCAGCACCTCGTGCGGTGCGCAGGCTCAGCGGCCTTCGAGTGTCCGTTGCAGATAGCCGACCTGGGCCCGCACGTTCTCCATGTCGGGATTGATCGACAGGGCCAGCCGAAAACCCTCCAGGGCGGCGACGGCGTCGAGCACTTCCAGGTGGCAGTGGCCCATGCCCACGGCCGCTGGGAAATGGAACGGATTGCGTTCAATCGCCTGCTGGCAGTCGCGCAGCGAGTCGCGGAACCGCTCCATCTGAAAGTAAGCAATGGCTCGCTGATTCCAGGCTTCCGCGAAACCGTCCGCCTCCTGAATCAAGCAGGTCGCATCGCGAGCTGCCTGATCGAAACGGTGGGAGTTGTTCCAACGAATGATGCACTGCAACTGATGCCGCTGCTCTTCGGAACCGTCGCGGTACCACAATTCGCGAATGCTGTTCTCCGCCAACAGACGCACCACTCGATCACGGTCGTGCAGTGCGCGACCCATTACCGCGTTGCTCTCGAAGCTGCCCAGAAACCCGATCGACAACACCGCGGCGCAGCCGCGTGGTGCGTGAACCAACGACCGCAAGTCGAGCCAGCGTGCCCAAGGTATAATGCCGGGAAACTTCCGCCACGAAGCGGGCCGAAGTCTCGCGGGTCAGGTATTCTTGATAGATGGCATCGAGTTGTGGGGCCTTCACTGCAGCATCGCTCACGCGTGATGCCTCCCATATGTTACCGGTTGTCGGGCACCAATCTGTTCGATCAGTGGGGAAGGGAACGATCGCGGTATCGGCGCGCGTGTCGTTCCACGGATTCGAGTTTAATTGGACCTGGACTAACGCACAACCGTTGGCGCCGTGCACGACTTGAAGTCGCATTCCACAACAGGCCGCAGGTTGTCAAAATAGAGGAACGAGATGAGCCGGGTCAATGTTTGGAACCATGAAATGAGTAGATTAGGTAAAGAGTTACGATCCTGCCGATTGGTCGCTCTCGTGTCGCTCGCGTGTCTCGCATCGATGGATGGTTCGGCGGCCCAGTCGCCCCCCCGCTGGAAGACGGGCCAGGAATTCGCGCGGGCACTCAATGCGGTGGTGCGTGACGTGGTCTGGTCGGCCGGAACACCCGTCAGGCAGGCCGTGACCACGCTCGCACAGTCGCAGGGGATCGCGATCGTGCTCGACCGACGCATTGATCCCGACAGTGCCATTGAGTTGTCAGTGCACGACGTGACGATGTACGACGTGATCGAGCAATTGGCGGCCCAATGTGAAGCCACCCCGTCCTATCTGGACGGAGTTGTGTATCTGCTGCCGCGCGCCCAGCGGAGTGATTTGGCCGGCGTGGCAAAGGATCGTCGGGCCGACGCACAGAGTCTCCCTCGCCCCATCGCTCAGCGTTTTCTCGCCGTGCGCGCGTGGGAGTGGAAGGCACTGGCCGAACCGCGCAGCTTGCTTGAAGAACTGGCGCGCGAAGCGAAGGTCGCCATCGATGGGGCGGCCGAAATCCCGCACGACTTGTGGCCGGCAGTGGACTTGCCGGCGCTGGCGTGGACGGACCGGATGACGCTGGTCCTGGCGGGATTCGGCCAGACGTTCGAATTCCTCGAGGGTGGGAAACGGATCCGGCTGGTGCCGATCCCGGCGGCCGCAATGACGTCGACAACGTATCCGGCCGAACTGTCGTCAGCGCGACTGGATGTGATCCGGACTCTCTTTCCGCAGGCGGAGATCGCCGCCGAGTCGCAGCAGATCACACTCCGCGGTACGCCGGAAGAACACGAACGACTGCGGCAACTGCTGCAGAAGCAGTCGAGTGGCCGGTCGTCGAATCGCCCGGCGGGCAAGACGGTTCTGACGCTCAAGGTCAACAGCCAACCGGTGGACGCGATTCTCCAGACGTTGGAGCGGCAACTGGATCTGTCGTTTCAATTCGAGGACGGGCTCGCGGAGCGACTCCGCACGCGCGTGACGTTCGATCTGCACGAAGCGACCTTGCCACAACTGCTGCAGGCGACGCTGACACCGGCCGGACTGGCATTCCGCCAGCAAGGGGACGTGATCGTCATCGCGGCCTCACAGTAGTGCTCTGCACGATGAGAAACCGTACGGGCCGGGCCGGACAACCCGCACAATTCCTGCATCCGGCGGATATTCTGCGGACCTGCAAATCCTTGGCGATGGTGGCCAGCGCATCCGGCACGATCTTTTGACTCAGAACGGCGCGAAAGCTAGATTTAGGCGGAGAGAGTCTCCGACTTCGATCTGCTGGTGCACCACGCGTGCTCGCTCATGTGATCGGCACTGGCAGTAATACTACTATCGGGAATGAGGATAGGTACCATGGCGAGGTCGCCGATCGACAGGGGCCACGATTCTGACGCGTCGCACGCACAGGATCGTCCCATCGCCGTCACCATGATCATGAACTCGCCGGCGGGAAGCGGACCGAGCCGGGCCGCGCAGGTGCGCGAAACCATGTCGATGCTGCCTTCGGCGGCCGACACGACGCCGGAGGCCGAAGAGCCGACCATCGAAGAGTACATGACGGCCCTGTTGGCGCGGTCGAAGCAGCCGGCGACGTCGCTGGCCGAGACCATGGTGCGGCCGGCCAGGCCGACGGTGTCGAAGGTAGTGTCGACTTCGCCGTCCCCGCCCGCTTCCCCGCAACCTGTCGCGGTGACGCCCGCGACGGCGGGGCCGGCGGCCGTGCCCGAATGTCGTGACGCCTTCTCGGAACTGCGGGAACTGGCCAACATCAGTGCTCGATCGACCTTCAACACCCATCTGGCGCAGCACCTGGTGTTGGAGATGCACGGCAAGCGATTCGTGGCGGTTGTCGCCATGCTGGCGTCGCTGATCCTGTTGGGCCTGGCGACCTCCGTGCGATCGCCCGCCTATCTGGCCGCCGTGGCCGCCGTGACGGCGGCGTGCGTCTGGAGCCTGAAGTACTTGTCGCTTGGGCGAGCTTTGGCGCGTGTGTGTGCCGATGCGGATGCGGACGAGAGTGCGGACGACTGATCCGCGGTCCTGCACACCGCGTCGATAATCTGTAGCGGTTCCGACGGTCAGCACACCGCGCGAGATGCCGATCTCTGTGGATTCGCGGTTCTGTATCGCTTGTTCCGGATGCGGTCGCCGCCGATCCGCAGATTCTCAACGTGGCAACTACCCGACACGCGCCACGCGACGGCTCGTCACAATCCGGCAATGCGAGCGACCCGACTCCCGGGCCTGTGGCGACTTGCCGAGCGTGCCGGCTGTAACGTGTTTTGGGTTGGCGCGGGTCCTGCGAGTTAACCGCAATTTCAATGACGTAGGGTTTGAGGCAGGGTACCACCTGTCGTTAAATTCGGATTGATCCGACTGCCGACACGAAAGACCAGACAGACCATCTGCTCGCTGGCGCGAGGATCGGGAGGATCCGCGGGTCGTGCCGGCGAGTTGATCGAACGGAGTCCTGGGTCGCTGCATGGAAGGTAGACAATGAAAGTCTGCACGTGGGCCGTGGTCGTTGGGGTGCTGGTCGGATCGACGACGGAGTCGGGGGAAGTGGCCAATTCAGCTCGTCGTACGTCGATGTCGATCTCCACGGGAGAAGATTCGGCCGGCCAAGTGCTGGTCACGTCGACCTCGTCCGGCGGTTGGCCCGTACCAATGCTGCAGGAATCCTCGGGCTGGTGGTCGTTTCACAACGGGCACCTGTGGGCCGATTACTGTCAGTCGCCGCGCGGCGGTGCCAGTGCGTCCGCCGAGTGCCCGCGGCCCGCTTCGGCGAGCTGGCTGCGACCGCACTGGACGCTGCCCAAGTGGGGGAAGCGTTCCAACCGGACCGTCTGCCGACATCGGACTTCGCCGCTGGATCTGCTCCGCGGATTGCTGGGCTGGCAGCCACGCCCTGTGTATCACACGGCGCGCCAGGAACGACTCGACTGTCCGGAACCGGCCTCAGTGATTCCGGCCGACGATCCGCCGCCCGCGCCCCCGGCAGTCCTCGATTCAATCGAGTCCATGGACCGCCAACATGCGGAACCATCGGCCGATCCGCCGACCAACCTGCAACCGCCCAGCAACGTGACACCGCCGACGAACGTGACACCGCCGGCAGAGCTCGATGTTGCTCCCGCGCCCAGCGATCCCGGATTGATCACTCCGATGCCGAATGACGACAGTCCAGCCGCGGATCCTGACGAGCCTAGCGGTGACATGGAATTGGCACCGGTACCAGCCGACGATCCCGTTCCGGAGCCGAAACCGGAAGTGCCCCGCAACAAGTTGCCGAAACAGCGATCGGCACAGAACGCCGCGCCGGGTCCGCACGATCGGCCGGCGGTGGCCAGTCGGCTGAGCGACTTCATTCGGACGCGCTGAGTGCGCTTCAACATCCGCGTAGGACGGATTGGCAATCCGTCCTACTGGAGGGCGCTAACGGGCGGCTTCCAGATCCCAGCCTTGGTCGGTGACGACGAAGTGGAAAACGCCGGGACCCAGCGTCTGTTCCGCGTTGCCGAACGACTCGCCGCGATGGAACTGGACGATCCAGGAAGTCCCCGCCGCGAACTCGTGAGCTTCGCCCGGCTGCAGTTCGCACACTCGGCCATTGACCAGAAAACTCACCGGACCCTCGTTCTCACGCGCGTTGCGAATGGTGAGTGCGGTGGGCGGCGATGCCACGACGGTGGGTGGGAATGCAGGCTGCGGTGCGGGCAGGGTTTTGGGTAGGTCGCTCTGATTCGCTGGAGGTGCGGGTGCTGCCTGAGTCGCGGCGAGCGGCTCGGGAGTGGCCGTCGAACGGGAAGTCGTGGTTGTATCGGGAGTGGCGTTCGACTGGGGAAGGACGACCTGCGCCGGGGCCGGGGCGGATTGGCGGAGGGGAACCGACCAGCGGGCGAACAGCCGCTGCCCGGTTGTTCCCCAGGTGCTGGTGAACGAAAAGGGAGACACGCCGGCGGATCGCAGCGACGGCGAAATGTTGGGCGGGGCGAGTTTGTTCGGCACAGACGTGACGGCGGCCGCGGACGGTGCGACCTGGGTGTTCCGGTTGGTGGCGTTGACGCGGGCGCTGCTCCGCGGCGTCCGTGCGGGGGAGGTGGGGCCCGTGGGCTCCGACGTGGTCGTCTCGACGTTTTGCGGTGGGGCAGTCTCGGCCCGCATGCCGGCAATCGGCGCGCGGACCAGGAACACGAGGTTCACGAGAACCGCCAGAATCAGAGGGAGGCGATAGCGCAGCAACCGCTTTGCCTCGGCTCGCAGTTCACCAGCTTGGATAAATTCGTACATCATAGCGCGGAAGCACCGACCCGCCGAATAGGCGACAACCAGAAGCCATCTAAGGACTATATACTTCGCGTCCGGCGCGCGTCGCGGCGAAGTAGAGGGTTCGATCGGGGGGCGAACGGAGATTCGCATCCGGAGCAGATATGACCGCTACAGGACGTACAGCCGGACCTGTCTCCCAGACGGTCTAGCCGAGCTCGCGCCGCAGTTCGCTGGCAATCGACTGTTCGATCTTGCCTCGAAACACGAGGGCCGCAAACGGAAGATTGCCCACGAGTCGAGCTGCCTGGTCATCCACCGTGAGGGTCCCGTCGATCTTGAAACCGTACGTCTTGAGCGAAAACGTGAGGATGTTGTCGGTCCAGTTTCCCTGCAACTCGGTGACAAAATCCTTGTACTGCTCCCGCACCTGTTCGAGAAACTGCTTCAGACGCTCGGTGGCTTGCGCTTGACCCAGCTGATGGGCGACTTCCGTGTTGAAGGTGGGCATATTCCAATCCTCATTCCTCAGTGGGAACCGACACGACGCTCGAACGACATTCTGGCCGGTCGACTCGATTTCAACAAGGCACACTCGGCAGCAGTCCGATGGCACGGCGCACGCGCGACTCTCTCCGTGATTGTCCGCGGCGTTAATCGCGTATGCTCTCGTCGTAAGACTGACGATCCTTGGGATGCCACAACGGCAACCCCCGGCTCACTCGTTCCGACAACACCTCGAGCTTTTCGTCCGTGCCCGGCAGCGCCTGAGTGGAGTTAAAATCCGTGCTGCCGCGATCGTCTGGCTCAAAATCCCACATGCCCAACTTGATTGCATCGAGAACCGAATGAGGCACTGTCTTGCTCCCTATGAACCACCCGTGACGCGAATGGCACACGCAGAGGAACTACGCGATAAATCAACGAATGACCTCTCTGCTGGCCACTGCGGGAACATCGATTTCCGTCGGCCAATCAAGACGTCAAGTATCAAACTCCCCACGCAAATTGTCAAGCAAACCGACCGATTCGATGCCGCCACGCGTGCCGAGATGGCGGGCTCGGTCGCAATGACCGCCGTGTCCGGGCGCAACGCGGTCGGCCACAGCTGCAACGAACTGCTCGACCAGGTGTCGACGCACAACCCCGTGGCGGTCCCCGCCACACACCGCCCCGCGCACCGCCACGTAGTCGGGGGCCAGCGACATCAGTTCGGGCAGGTGTGCGAGCTGCAGAGAACCTGCGAGGACCACCAGCATCCCCTGTTGGCGGGCTCTCCGCGTCCATGTGGCGAGTTCGCCAACGGCCAAGTGGTCGAGCAGGCACGAGCCATCTTTGGTGTGCGTGTCCCACAACACGGCGCGACAGCCCAATTGCGGGGCCCGGGCACAAACCTGTTCCGGGGGTGGAGCCAAAGCACGCTCCCAGTCGACGTACGCCACGGCGACCGGTTGCATCACCCGCGGCAGCTGCTCGCGCCAAGCCGCCCAACGAGCCGGCCAGTCGGCCAGCGGGCCGCACCCTGCCAGGCCGCATTTCCCATAGGCCGCACCGGTCAGCGCGGGAACCGGCTGCTGAGCGGCCGGTTCGAGCAGTTCTCCGCAAGCCACGCTCAGCGGCACGCGACCAGCTACCTGGCGACGCACGCTTTCCCATTGTTCGACCGACGCGCGACCCAGCGAACCGAGCCGCGGTTCCTTGACATCCACCAGCGCTGCACCGCCCTGCAAGGCCGCTTCGGCTTCGTCCGCATCACGCACACTGACGAGCAGTCCGGTCACCGGGAGGTCCTTGGAGGTCCTGGAGCAAGAATGACATGGCGGCGTTGTGGCCGGTCCCACTCAACATACCAGAGCGCACCGTCCCAACCCAGGTGGCGGGTTCTAGCAAAACCAATGGGTGTGGGCTATCATGCCCCCCAGCAACTGTGAAATGCCTCCCGGGCCAAGCCGGGACTGGCATGCCCTTCCGAGAACCGCATCGCGATCCCGCACCCAGCACGCGTGAAATACGACTACCTATCTACGGACCAAGCGGTGGGCGACTTCTGCCGGCAGATTGCCGACGCTCCGCTGATCGCTTTTGACACGGAGTTTGTATCCGAAGATCGGTACTATCCTGAACTGTGCCTGCTGCAGGTGGCTGCTCAGGGGCAGTTGGCGATCATCGATCCTCTGACGGCCTCGAACCTGGAACCGTTCTGGCAGCCTGGTGGCCTCCGCCGGCCATACGACGGTCGTGCATGCCGGCCGGGAGGAATTCCGGTTCTGCCGCCGCTCCAGCGGTGCGCGCCCCGCGAACTTGTTCGATATTCAGATCGCCGCCGGTCTGATTGGGTTGGATTACCCGGCTGCCTACGGAACTCTGCTGCAGAAGCTGCTGGGCGAGTCGCTCGGGAAAGGAGAGACCCGCACCAATTGGCGGCGACGCCCGCTGCACAAACGGCAGCTGGACTATGCGCTGCAGGACGTGGTCTACCTGGAACCGCTGTACGACCGCATCGTGGCGAAGTTGGACGAGATGGGTCGGCGCGGTGGCTGGAGGATGAACTCGTCGCGTGGCAGGATCAGCAGGAGCAGGAAGAGACGACCGAGCGATGGCGACGGGTCTCGGGCATCTCCGGACTTTCGCGACGGCAGCTGGCGATCCTGCATGAACTCTGGCGGTGGCGCGACACGCAGGCCAGGGCCCGCGACATCCCGTCGCGGCAGGTCCTGCGAGACGACCTGATGCTGGAATTGGCCCGCCGCGCCTCGGACGACGAACAGCAGATCCGAGCGGTCCGTGGCATGGATTGGCGGAAACTGCAGCGCTCGATACCGGAAATCGCTGAGTGCATTACGCGGGGATTGAATCTGCCGGATGAACACTGTCCGAGTTCCGGGCCGAAGACCCCGCGCCCGCAATACAGTCTATTGGGGCAGTTCTTGGCGACGGCCGTCAACAGCATGGCCCGCGCCGCGCATGTCGCACCCGGCCTGATTGGATCGGTGCAGGACGTGCGCGATCTGATCGCTCACCACCTGGGGCACGGCGGACAGGACGTCCCCGCCCTGGCACAAGGCTGGCGGTCGGAGGTCGTCGGTCAGGTGGTCGACCGGCTGCTGGACGGCGACCTGGCGATCCGCATCACAGATCCCAATTCCAATCAGCCGTTGTCGTTCGAACCGATCGACCGCTCGGCATGACGAACGATTTCTGTGACCCGCCTTATCGCTTGGCCGGTGTGGGCTCGCTGGCGGGGCGTTGGGCTGACTGCGGCGTGGAGTTGTCCGACGCGGATCCGTAGAACCGCGTGCTGCCTTCCGTCACAAGTTTCGTTTCCAGTTCGCTGCACGTCAGTTCCGCGCGGAATCGCAAGTTGCCGGACTTCTGAGCCTTGGCCGTGATCTTAAGAGTTACCTGTCCGCCGGCGGGTAGCGAGCGGATCGGCTCGAAGATCACCTGCCCGGGCACGATTTCCGAACGATGGCCCGCTGCCGTCGACGGTTCGATGCCGTCGGAGAACTGTGCCACGACGTCGATGTTGTTGGCTTCACGCGAGCCGCGGTTGACGACCTGGATTTCATACGTCACCTCTTTGCCGACGGGCAGAGGCCCCTGCGGATCGTTGACGACCAGTTTCAGATCGGCGATGGCTTCCACGGCAGTGGTTGCCGTGTCGGAGGCGGCGTTGTCGTCCTTAGCCTGGAGGCGAGCGACGAATTGGCTCTGGCCACCGGTGACCAGGTCGCACTGCATCGTGTAGACGCGGTCGCTGCCGGGAGGCAATTCTCCCAGCCGCCAGCGCGGTGGATCGGCGGTGAGCGGTTTCTTGTCCACGCCGACGGCATTTTTATTCCCCGCCGGGAGCTGGACTTCGAGCGTGACACCCTCGGCCACCGCGTCGCCCGTGTTGGCCACACGAATTTCGTAAGTCGCCGTGGCGCCGGCATAGACGAGTGTGGGGGCGGTCACCTTCACGGCCAGCTGGGCCCGCCGAACTCGTACGTCATGTGTCGCTTCCGCGCGGAGTTCGCCGTCGCCCTGGGCCGAGGCTTGAATCTTCATTGTGCCGGCCTGCTTGGCGGTCAGTTCCACTTCCATGATGCGGCTCTCGCCGGCTCCGAGTGTACCCACCGTGTTCGGCTGGCTCGCCGCACCACTGGCACCCACGTTTACGGCGACGTTTTCCGCCGGTCCGTTGCCGGGATTGCTGAGTTTGATCTTGAACCCAGCCGTTTCCCCAAACCGCATTTCCGTCGGTCCTTCGATCGCCATCGCCAATTGGGGTTGCTGGACTTCGATGTTCGTCTGCAGCGTGGCCGCGCGAAATACCCAATCGACAACCAGGTCAATCGGGCGGTTTTCGGTCGGCTGCAAGGAGATGGCCAACTCCTGCTGGGAACGAGCGGCCACGTGTTCCATTTCCCACAGGATCTGCCGACTCGTTCCGTCCTCGTGGTTGCCGTTGACGGACCCGAAGCGGGCTTGAGTCGATCCAATCTGAACCCAGGCCGGGACCGCCACCGTCACGATCACGCGGTCCGCCTCGGCACTCCCCTGGTTCACCAACCGGATGCGATAGTTTGCGGCTTTGCCCATCACAATCGCGCGAGGGCCTTCGGTCTCGACGGTGAGCATCGGCCCCTGACTGGACAAAGATAGTTGCGGACTGCCGTGGGGAGCGTTGGGTGTGGTCGGAAGAGTTGCGGGCGAGCCTGACGTTTCCGTTTCGCGACGCACGCGGCGGGCCGTGCGAGGCGGCGCATCCGCTGACCGCTCTTCCAAGTTGGCATCCGGGCCGGCGTCACTCGTGTTTTTCGGGGCAGTCGTGTCTTCTGCGACTTCATCGGTCGGCGCCGCTTCGCTGGGTGGACTGCTGCCGCGACGCACCAGGACCGAGGGAATTTTCGCTCCGTCCGCTTCGTCGGGAACCGTGGCCGGCGGTGCGCTGCGGCGCGACGACGCGCTGTCGCTGGCTTCCGGCGTTCCCGTGTTTCGAATCGCCTTCAGCCGGTCGGCCAGATTCGAGGATCCGTTCTGGGCTACCGGGATCAGGGCCGGCTCACCTTCCGACAGCCGATAGACCGATTCCCGCGCTTGCCCCGCCGGCACCCAGTTCGAGGAGGTGGGGGTTTCAGGTTCGGCGGCAGCCACCAGGCATGCGGCGGCTGCGAACAACCAGGCAAACAGGGAAACGTGACGGAGCATGGCAATCGTCCTGATATGATGAGTCTGCTCAAAGCGGTGGTCGACGGATCCGCCGTCGCATTCCCCGCCTGTGAAACCTCCAGCCGTCTCGACAATACGTAGAGATCGGGCGCGCAGTCTGTATCGGTAGAATCGATCCTACGGGTTTAAGGAACTTTTCCTAAGCGGGCGAATGGTTGATATGGTGATAATGAGATTTGTAGGTATCTTGGGTTGAATGGGTGATGTGTGCAGTGCGCAGCGGGACTCACGAGTGCCGCAAGGCACATGGATGGTCGGTCGAGGCAGATCGTGAGGGGACAACATGCGACATGCTGTGGGAGAGTTTGTGAGTCAATGGCGGGAACACGTCCGCGGCGTGTGCGCAGGTTGGAGTGCGTTGGTCCGATACGACGGACTGTGCAAGCTGTTGTCGGCCGTCGGTGTGGCGCCGATTTCCGCGTGGTTTCTGGCGGCCATTCTGCGTTGGAGTGGGGACGAGGCGGTCAGTAATTCCGACCTGCTGTCGTTCTTCCTCTCGCCTCAGGGGATCCTGCTCATCGTGGTTTCGGCGACGGTGACTTTCGCTGTGTTGTTCGTCGAGTTGGGTGGTCTAACACTGATCGCGATCGGCGCCGGCCGAGGCACGCGTACCTCCGTGACGCGCACGCTGTGGTTCATGCTGGGCCGTTGGCGCCAATTGTGTGAGTTGGGGTTGAGGCAGTTTCTCTTCTTGGCGGTCCTTGGGGCAGGAGTGCTGGCGGTTGGCGCGGTGACGAAAGTGACGTTGCTGGGAGGGGGCGATTTTTATTTCTATCTGCGAGTCAAACCACCTCAATATTGGTGGGCGGTTTCCATCGTGGCTGCTGCCGCATCGGTGGCGGGGATCATGGTCATCGTGTTGGTGGTGCGGTGGCTATTTGCGGTGCCCGTCCTGCTTTTGGAGAATCAGAACGCGCGCGGCGCGATGCAGCACAGCCACCGTTTGGTGCGGGACACGGGAATCTGGCAGATCCTGACCCGTCTGGCGATGTGGCTGGTCGGTATCGTGGTCCTGACCGTGCTGGTGAGTCTCTCGAACGCGCTGGCGGTGCGGATCCTGATGCGAGTCGCGGGCCTTCACGTGCCGTGGGTGATCGCCGCGGCCGGGTTGATGCTCGCCGTCGAGTTCATTTCGGCGATCGTCGTCACCTTCGTGGCCTCGGTGACTTTCGCGGGTCTTCTCGGGCGACTCTATGTGCAGAGGCGCCCCGAAGTCGATTTGCCATCCTTCCTCGTCATCGAAGGTCTGGATGTCGACCGGCGTGGACGCGTGCGGGTGGGGATGTGCGTGGCGGGTGCCGTGACAGCCCTGCTTGGTCTGTCCGCATCGTTTTCGTACGCGATGATCAGCCGGATCAAGTTGGACGGCGATGTCGCGGTGACGGCGCATCGAGGCAGTTCGCGAGCTGCCCCCGAGAACACGCTGGCAGCGCTTCTGCAGGCCATCGAGGATGGGGCTGATGTCACGGAGATTGATGTGCAACAAACGGCCGACGGTGTCGTGGTATTGTTGCATGATACCGATTTGCGACGCGTGGCTGGCGTGAATCGACAGATTTCGGCAGTGACCTATGGCGAGCTGCAGGAGTTGGATGTCGGGAGTTGGTTCTCGGCCGAGTTTGCACAGGAACGGATCCCGACGCTCGACGAGGCCTTGGAAGTGGCGCGGGGGAGAATCAAGTTGAACATCGAACTCAAGATCAGCCGAAACGATCGCCAACTCCCCGCGGAGGTGGTGCGACGGGTGAGGCAGGCTGATTTCGAGAACGAGTGCGTGGTCACATCGCTGAGCTATGACGCGGTGCGGCAGGTCGCCCAGCTGCAGGACCGGTTGCGGACGGGCCTCATCGTCGCGACCCACGTGGGGGAGGTGGCGAGTCTGGAGGTGGATATTCTGGCCGTGAGTGCCAAACTGGTGACACGCGATCTCGTGGCGCGAGCGCACCGGGCGGGCAAGGAAGTCCATGTCTGGACTGTGAACGAACCCAGGCAGATGCTGACGATGATTCACATGGGCGTGGACAACATCCTGACGTCGACGCCGCAGGTGGCGGTAGCACTCCGCAGCGATTGGCGGCAGATGAGCGATGCCGAAAAGTCCTTGCTGTTCGTGTCGGATTTCCTGGCAGGCAGGCTGTGACTTCCCCTACCCGCTGAGCGGACATCGGTCGGAAATCGATCGGGATCGCGCAAACCTCCCAGCTCAGAAGTAGAGTTGGCAGCGGAGCCAGAGCATGTCGGCGGTATCCTGCAGGCTGCCGGGACGATACTGGACCGGGCTGCCGAAGTCCGCGTGCAACCAGAACATGTAGAACTTCATGTACTCGTTCCAGTACCAGTTCAGACCGAGTTCGTTCGTGACGGCGGAATTGGACCACAGGTTCGGGTCTGCGAATCCACCGCCAAAAACTTCGTCGCCCAGGCCGAGTCGGCTGACACGCCCGGCGATCTCCCAGGCGCCCCATCCCCGCTCATCGTCTTTGCTGATCGGGATCAGGGGATACAGCGGTTTGACCCTGGTCCTCCGCTCGATGTGTTCGCCGGTCAAAAAATATCCGGCGCCGACGTAGTAGCCCGAGAAGGGAACCTTGACGGACGAGGGGTTGACGGAATTCGCATACCCACCATAGCCGTATTGCCATTCACCAATCACCGTCAAGCTGTTGTAGAAATATCCCGCGTGGACGGACCCGAGCAACCGGTCGCCCCGCTCGACGACACCAGGATTGAGGATCAGGAACGGCACGGTGGCAATGCCGGGAATGTTGGCGTCCGGGGAACCACCCCCGATCCGGAATGAGTTGGGGACCGGTGACTGATCCTGTCGGCCGAAGGCGACCGACGAGCCGACGTTCAAGAACCTGGCGAAAGCCAATGATTCCGACTGCTGGAACGGCCTTGCATTGAGATAGCCCACGACATCCACACCATGGTGGACGGATTCAAACGAGTTGCGGGAGCCGTTGAAGATGCCTGCTGCGTACTCCAGCCGTTTATCGGCCAGGTAGCCCCAGGCCATCGACCCGATCTGCCGGTTCAGACTCAGGTTCGTCGTGAAAAGTGATCGCTCGGGGGTGAGCAGCCAATAGTTTGAGATCGCGTATTGATCGAAGGGAAAGGGTGTAAAGAAGCGACCGATGCGCAATTGAAAGCGGTCGTCGAAATGGAAGTTGAGGTAGGCGTTCAGCACGTTGATGTTATTGACGCCTCGGTTGATTGCCAGTTCATACTCGACCGACGGCGAGAGATTCCCATTGAAGAAGAATCGTTGGCGGGGGAAGAAGAACCCGCTGTTGGCCGGTAACTGGTCTTCTTCCTCCCAAACCCGGGCCTCGATTTGGGACTCGTAGTGGATTTGAAATCGGATTCTCTCGTCTTCTGTCTGCAACTGGAAGCCAGGGCCGAAAGTGGCTCGCAGGGGAAAACGGGCAGGCTTGGCGATGTTCGGGTCCGGGAAAACCGGTACGTCGGCGGTTGGACCAAAGAGCCCTTCCGTGTAGTCATTCACCGGTGAATCGGGACTGAGTCCCTGTTGCGAGGCGGTCTGATCGAACATCGTCGGAGAAACGCCGCTGCCATCGCTGTCCGTCAGTCCTGCCGCTTGTCCGTCACTCGAATCGCTCGACAAGTCATCGAGTCGCTCCCCAAGCCGAGTCATCTGCTCGTGGTGTTCTCGGGTCGCTCGTTCCAGCTGCTCGGCCAGCTGTTGATTCACGACTTCGAGCCGGCGCAGTCGCTCTGCCAGCTGGTCGGAGGCGGGCGGAGGGTCCGTTTCCGCTGGCGATCGTGCGACGACCGGAGTGCGGACCGTGCGAGGAGGCGTCGGCGTCTGCCCGCGCAGGTCGAGAAGACCGCAGACGCTGGCCAGCGCGAACGCGAGAACCAGCGACCGGCGAGACCTGGCCGATGGTATGGCTGCTGATCCTCTCATTGGTCACCTACATCTGCCGTCTTCGGACGACGCGGGGCAGAACGCCCCACTTGGACAGGCCGGCAGGAACGCCAAGATAAGCTTCAAGCGATGGCGGCCTGATACCACAAAGTCGCCCGCAGGTAAAGGTGAATGCCCGGCAGGGTCAGGACAAGGGAGTAGGAACCGGCGTTCGTGGGCTGAATGCGGGTGGTGAATTCCGCAAATCGGTATAACGCGCGTTGGTCGAGCTGTGCGTTGAAATAGGCAAAATGAGGATTATGGAAGGAGGTTTCCCGGGGCCGGCGATGTTCGGAGTCTGGATCAGGTCCTGAAATTGGCGCCAGCTGGAACAATGCCGTCGGGCCAACCGCTGACGAAACGAGGGCCCTGACGCGCAAGGACCGCCGGGCGTCGCCACCTTTGCGGTGCGAGAACCGAGTGGCGGCGTCTTCCTGGAGTGCCTGGGGTTTCCGGCCGCGCGGCCGGCGCTATTTCCCGATCAGTTCCAAGGCTTCCGCAATGGCGGTCCGCACGTCATGGCTGTCGTCTTGCCGCTGCGCTTGCTGCAGTGCGGCGACGGCGGGTTGCGCCGTGCGACCGAGTTCACCGAGCGAATAGGCGCATTCGATACGGATGTGTTCCCGTTCATCGGCCAGTCCTTTGACGAGCAGCGGGACGGCTCGCCGCTTGAGTTCCTCGTCCTGCGGGGCGATTTTCAGCGCGGCCCAGACCGCCGCGATCTGCATAAACGCGTCGTCGCCCTCCGATGCCGCTTGCAGTTTCGGCAGGGCTGCTGCTGCTGCCGGACCGATCTTGCCGAGCGCATAGCAGGCCGCATGACGTACCTCGGCGTCCTGGTCGGCCAGCTGGGCCGCAATCTCGTCGACGGCGGTGGAGGCCGACGCGCCGATAGCGCCCAGCGCGAACATCGCTTCGCTGCGCAGTTCGGATTGGGGATCCTTCAGTGTCTTCCTGAGGGCATCCACGGCGGGAGCCGCTGTGGGTCCCAGTTTGATCAGCACTTGTATGGCAGAGTCACGCAGCGGGCTCTTCTGCTCGAGTGACTCGATGCAACTCGGTACGACCCGTGCGCCGAGCGACGCCAGCGCGTCGACGATGTCCATCCGTTGCACCGGGTCGTCGATTCCTTGAAGTGCCGACTTCATGGCGGGTGCGGCCAGATCGCCCGGCAGATCGGGATCCGCCAAAGCGCGCACGGCAACGTCGCGCACGCGGTAGTCTGCCGAAACGGCTCCGGCGACGACCGTGGCGATGGCCTTCTCGAGGTCCGGTGACGATCCACCCTCTGCCAGTCGCACATAGGCCCAGGCGGCGGTCACGCGCAGGAACTCGTCACCATCGTTCATGGCTTGTCCCAGCGCGGGCAGCGCGACGGTCTTGTCACCGATCGCCCCGAGCGCATAGGCTGCGGAGTAACGCACCGAACTCCACTTATCCTGATTCACCAGGTCGCTGATCTGCGGGGTCAGTGGCCGGGACGCCTCGCCGATGGCTGCCAGCGCGACGAGCGCCTGCATGCGGACTTCCGCTTCGTCCGAGCGGAGTAATTTTCCCAGTGCGGGGACCGCCGGGGCGGCCGGAGGGCCGATTTCTGCCAGTGCCAGACAGGCCCAATACGCGGCGTCCTTGTCGGCGAGCGCCCGGACCAATTCCGGCACCGCTGCCACTCCCGCGTCGGCCAGTGTACCAGCGAGCGTCGCCGCTTCGCCCGAATTGACCGAGCCCAGCATCTTGGCAAATAACGGTACGACCAGATCGTGTGGCGGGTCAATGCTGCGAAGCGCCGCCAGCACTTGATGTCGTACCGTGGGATCTTGGTCCGCCGAGGCGGTGACCAGAGCCGGGGCGGCCGCCCGCGCAGCCGGGCCGAATTTTCCGAGCGCGTAGGCCGCCGCGGCGCGTGCCTGAGCGTCCTTCGCCGTGAGGTTGTCCACCAAGGCGGGAACGGCTGCCGCAGCGGACTCGCCGATACTCGCCAGCGTGAGGGCCGCCAGCTGCTGTTCGTCCACCTCACTGGCCCGCAGCAACTTGATCAGCTGCGGCACCGCTCCCTGAGCCTTGACGCCCAGTTGGGCGAGATCGCGGCAGGCAGCCAGACGCGTCTGGACGTCGGTCGAACTCAGTTGCCGCGACAGCGCCGCCGCCTCGTCCTGGCCAGGCGAGCGCCTCGCGATCACCAACAGGCATATCAGTGCGGTAAGGAATGTCAGTGTTCGCATTGGGAAATCCTCGAGTTGATGGGTCGTGGAGCGCTTCTGGCAGAGCTGGCACAGCAGCGAAACTCTCATCCCGTTACAAGCCGGCCTGCGTGGCCGCATGATCCAGCTGTCGGAGGAATGCGCTGCTCTGTGTAAAGATCTGCGGCGGCATGTCGTTGATTTTCGCTCGCAAGAGGTCCCGCATCTCCTGCGTCGTGCTGCGCGCCTGGTTGATTTGTCTCAGGCTCAATGTCCCCGACGCGACCGATTTGTCCCAGAACAGATCATCCAGCGTCTCGCGATATTCTTCAAATTCATCCAACATCAGCGCAGTGGGCCAGGTGATTTGGCCGGTGATCGGATTGTACTGGCCGGGGTTAAGCGCCCGCGGCGTGGCCTCTTTGGCCAGCCGATATATCTGTTCGGAGGTGGGACGCGGCCGTCTCTTGGAATCGCGATACTCCCGCTTCATGCGCCGAATCTCGATACTGGCCTCGGTCCCCTTGAGTCGATTATCAATGTACTGCGACCGTGCGGCTTCGACATTCATGGCGGCCGCGGAGTTCATCATCGAGGCTGCGCCGCTGCGCGAACCGTGTCCGCGATACCCATCAAAGCACCTTGGGCTGCCGTGGACGCGCGGTTCATCATCGGAACCCCTCCCCAGAATTCCTGGGCCGGCGGCACTGCCGCAGCCGGCGGCACCGCCCCTCGTGACCTGTTCCTGTTGGCAACCTGCGCCGGGCTCACCGAGCAGAGCATCACGACGACCGTACCCACTGCACCGAGTGTGGTCAGTTTTCTCATGACGATCTTCCTTCTCCCCTCAACCGCTGAAGACGCATTGTCTGTTGGCCCGTTGGCCGTCGCAGAACGCGGCCAGACAACGTCAGGCCTATCGCACGCCGCACATCGCAAGCATCGTTGCGATCCTCCTCCTCGCGAATCCGCAAGTGAAGGACGCCCCCAGTCTAGCCGGAGCGGCCGCGCGATTCCAGCTCCCACAAAAGGTGTCAGGACTCTTTTCAAAAAAGAGTCCTGACACCTTTTCGTCCCGGAAGGTGGGGCGTTTATTTTTGAGGCGCCCCACCGAATAATCCCACACTGGTTAGCGGAATCGTGTCCCAGAACCATTTGAGGCAGGCCCGGGTTGAATCCCGTTGGCGTTAATCTTTTTTGGCGTTTGTTATTCCCTTCATCACCTTATCCAAGCTGAAGCTGCCAGGCTCCTGGCGTGGTGGGAACTCTTTGAAGCTCTGCATCCATTGGGCGACATAGGCGCCGGCCGGAACAATCATAAACATGCGCTCGATGAACCAGCGATTGTAGTCGATCGCCTCGTAATGGGCACGTTCGAAGGGATCCATACGCAGATTCGTCAGCATCGGTGCGCGAAGTTCGGTGAATGGCTCCAACCAAACATGCATGCCGTGGGCATCTTGCCGGAGGAAGGTAGCTTTCCAGTTGTTGTATCGCAAGGCTGCGACGTTGCCGCCATCGGTCCAGTACAGGAATTCCTTCCGCGGCCACTCCGCTTCGCCTTTGAGCGCTGGCAAGAGGTTGTAACCGTCGAGATGCACCTTATAGGTCATGTCGCCGACCTTCTTGCCTTTCTTCAGGTCCTCCTTGATGCTGCTATCGCCGGTGGCTGCCAACAACGTAGGAACCATGTCCTCGTGCGCGGCGACCTCATTGATGGTCGTTCCCGGCTTGATCACGCCAGGCCAGCGGATGAGCGTGGGCACACGGTAACCGCCTTCCCATTGAGTATTCTTCTCACCGGCAAACGGGATGGTGCCTCCATCGGGCCACGAGAGGCATTCCGCACCGTTGTCCGTCGAATACATCACGATCGTATTCTCTTCCAGACCGAGTTGCTTGAGCTTGTCAAGCACCTGGCCAACCATCGCGTCGTGCTCAACCATGCCGTCGGCATAGACACCCAGTCCGGTCTTGCCTTTGGAACTCTCTTTGAGGTGAGTCCAGATGTGCATGCGCGTGGTGTTGTACCACAGGAAGAACGGCTTGTCCGACTTTTTGGCACGCTCCAGGAAGCCGATCGCGAGGGCGGTCACTTCCTCGTCGATGGTTTCCATGCGCTTCCTGGTGAGCGGGCCGGTGTCTTGGATCCTGCCATCGGCGAAGGAATGGATCACGCCGCGCGGACCAAACCGCTTGGCGAATTCCGGGCTCTTCGGATAGTCCGGATTCTCGGGTTCCTCCTCGGCGTTGAGGTGGTAGAGGTTCCCGAAAAACTCATCGAAACCGTGATTGGTTGGCAGAAACTCATCGAGGTCACCCAGGTGGTTCTTGCCAAACTGGCCAGTTACGTAGCCCAAGGGCTTGAGCAACTCGGCCAGGGTGGGGTCTTCCTTCTGCAGGCCTTCTTTGGTTCCGGGCATGCCGATCTTCAGAAGGCCGGTGCGGATCGGCGATTGCCCCGTAATGAAGGCTGCGCGTCCGGCAGTACAGCTCTGCTGGCCATACCAGTCGGTGAACATTGCGCCTTCCCTGGCGAGGCGGTCGATGTTGGGCGTTTTGTAACCCATCATGCCGTGGTTGTAAGCACTGATGTTGAACCAGCCGACGTCGTCCCCCCAGATGACGAGGATGTTCGGCTTCTTCTGCTGCGCCGACGCGACATCGCCGGTCGTCGCAAGACCCACGAGTACTAACGCCGCCATCATGAGCGGTCCGAGTCGCGGTGCGGACATAGACTTAGCCTCCTTAGAAGGACAGCAGGTTGCGGAACGAGCGCGGAGAACTCTCGGGAGATTATAGGCACGTACATTTGTTCCGCAAGATTCCCGGAAATCGTCTGAGCCGTGTGCGTGGCGCGGAGTTGGTTTGTGATGTCAGGAGTTGCGGACGTTGCTGAAGGAGATCTTCAACCAACAAATCCGCACGTTGGGCGGGATGAAGCTCATCCCGATCGCCCAGGCACTCCACGCCAGAAAGCTGGCAACAATGCCCCACGACCAAGCTGGCTGACACCTTCCACGTGTCACCGCCACACGCCCTTTCAGCGTGTTCGCACCGCGAATCGACCCTTGGCGGCTGAGGTGGCGGAGGAGAGAATAGGGAGCATGCGGGGGTTTGACCCTGGTTGGGACCGACACCGGTTTTCAGCGTCGGAGAAATGGACGGATCTTGTGGAGGTCCGATTTCAGGTTTCTTCAAAGGGTGCAGCGGGCCGAGAACGTGAGCATCGGCCCGCCGTCAAGCCAAACAGTATCCAAACTACGGCATCCGGAATAGTGCGATGAAATCCATCTCGACCGCCGAAAGACGGCAAGCCGGCAAGACGTTGCGCGATACCGTTCCGCGCGCCTCGCAGGGGTCCTGGACGGCAGACGCCGACCGACGTGATCCTGTCGAGATTCTTGAGTGTTCCAACCGAGGGCGGCTACCGGAACTCGTTCCGATTCGTTTTGGACGCATGCTTCAGGATCCCTTTGCGTTTCTGCGCAGATCGCCGGCACTGATGGCATACGATCTCGCCCATACTCCGGTCACGCGCATCCAGGTGCAAGCCTGTGGGGACTGTCACCTGTTGAATTTCGGCCTCTTTGCCACGCCGGAACGCAACCTGATATTCGACATCAATGACTTTGACGAGACGCTTCCGGCTCCCTGGGAGTGGGATCTCAAGCGACTCACAACAAGCTTCGTGGTCGCCGCGCGATTGAACGGCATTTCCGATGAGCGCTCCCGAGAGGTTGCGGTCGCTTGCGGACGCTCGTATCGAAAACACCTGGGCGAGTTCTCGGAGATGAGCCCGCTGGACGTCTGGTACTACTGTGTCAGCTCCGAAGACCTGATTGGCATCGCCCCGGACGACAAGGCACGCAGTCGACAGAAGAAGATGGCGGCGAAAGCCCAAGGCCGCGTGGGTGAGAGCCTGTTTCCGAAGATCACGGAGGAAAGGGATGGCCAGCATCACTTCATCGAGCAGCCACACGTCATGTCGCGCGTCACGGATGAGCAGTCCTTGCATCAGGTAGCAGAGGGGATTGAGAGTTACCGCGAGTCTTTGCCGGACGAGCGACGTTTCTTGTTTGACCGATACCGCTTGGAAGACTTCGCCTTGAGAGTCGTTGGTGTTGGCAGCGTGGGAACACGATGTTTCGTCGGACTGTTCTTCTGTGACGACAAGAATCCGCTGTTGTTGCAGGCGAAAGAAGCCGGTCGATCGGTCCTCGAGCCCTACGCAGGCAAAAGCCCCTTTGAGAATCAGGGACAACGCGTCGTGGTTGGACAGCGTTTGACGCAAGCCGCCAGCGATATTCTCCTGGGGTGGGTGCGCACCGGGACCGGCCGTGACTTCTACGTGCGTCAACTGCGGGACATGAAGTTCTCGATGCCGGTCCAAGCATTCGACGCGGGTCGATTGGAGCACTACGCAGAAGTCTGTGGCTGGACCCTCGCTCGGGCCCATGCGACGTCGGGAGATCCGGCCGTGATCAGCGGCTATCTGGGCCGCAGCGACAAGTCCGAGGTCGCCACGGCGGCGTTTGCGCTGGCCTATGCGGACCAGATCGAACAGGATCACGCGGCCTTGGTGGCGGCCCACCGCTCAGGACGCATCGAAGCTCTGGATCACTACTAACTAAAAAGGTGTCAGGACTCTTTTTCTCTCGTCGTGGGGCGGCCGCGAGGGCGGAGCGTGGACTCCAGTCCAAGACGCGCCGCAATCGCGACGATCCAGTCGTCGCTGCCAAATGGACTGCCGCGCGCGATGCAGCGACGCACGGCAGTGAGTTCCCTCTCGCTCTGTGGTGCATTGACACGCTGCACCCAGTTCGGCCAACGCGCTATCGGCCAGGCGGTCAGCAGCACCGGTTGCGGCTCCGGTTGCTGTAACCATCGCCACAATGAACCCCACGGCCATTGTTCAGCCCGTTGCACCAACCCGGCACGCAACGCATTGCGTTCCACGTAACGGCAAACGACCAGGAAGTGGTCGTCGTCCTGAATGGGGAAGCTTTTGAATCGTCCTTGGTAGAGATGTCCCTCACCGCCGGTATGGTAATGCGCATGGTATCGCATCGTGTGCGTCAGCGTTACCCACCGCAAGAAGTCGCTCATGGCACCGTCTTCGGTTGGCCGCAAGACGAAGTGCCAGTGGTTGGGCATCAGTTGGTAACTGAGAATCCCGCACGGGTATCTTTCGAGCCCTTCGGCAAGAATCCGCTCGAACGCCACGTAGTCGTCCTCTTTGCGAAAAATCTCGCGGCGCGCATTGCCTCGATTCAGGGCATGGTAAATTCCGCCAGCTTCATCGGCACGCTTGGGTCGTGGCATGTGCCCAGCCTAGCAAATCTTTGTCCCGTCGAAAAGAGTCCTGACACCTTTTCTCACGATCTTCTCCATAGAACCACGCCGACAATCAGTATCGCAATCGGTACGAGGAATGCCCCCACGGCGTAACCGACAGTATGCTCGAGCTCTCCGGGGCGGTTGGCCCCGCCCATTACATTCTGCATGGCGATCAGGCCCACGAGGATGGCAATAATGAAGCACACGATCGCAGCGACTCGCATGGGATGCTCCTTCTGCTTGCTTGTCTGCCTTGGGCCTTTGGCCAATCGCAACAACAAACCAAGCTGACCAATTAGTGACCGACAAAGGAAAGAACCCGGCTCGTACGGATTCACGGGAGGACCTGTCCTTCACCAGGACTCCATCCGACCATCTTCATAGCCGACATGCAACACTTCGGTCCAGTTGACGAACGGAGAAAACATGGTGTGCTCTGGTACGGAAAGGCGGTGATGATTCGCCGCGCGGTCCACGCGGCGCAGGGGTGCGCGGTCATGTTGAAGTGAACCACTTGTCGGCAGTTGTGACGCGACTCGACGAAGCCCGCCGAAAAAGAGTCCTGACACCTTTTTGTTTACTCAAGTGGGTTACGCACGCATGCCGAACTAGAGATAGGAGATATTGTACAGGTCATCGCTTTCCGCTGCGCTGGCGGGAATCTGCAGCCAGTGGCTGACGACCTGCATGTTGAGTAACTCGTGGAATAGGGGGGGCCAGGATGGCACGGTTCTGTACTGTCGTTGGGGCGACTGTGATACTTCTTGGGTGCGTGACAAACACCCAAGCGCAGGAGTCTTCGGTGGATGGGTCGGAAGGCTACTCCGAAGTGACGAGTCCGGCCTACGGCTTGGAGGCGCAGTCGTTGGCGGCCGAGTTGGCGGAGGATATCGAGTCCGCACCGGTGTCGCCCCGGCTGGGACCGACACCGGTTTCCAGCGTCGGAATATTGATGGATCTGGTGGATCCTTGCACCCTGATGAGCGATTACGGCATTCGCACTTTCGGCTGGATCGAGGGGGGGCACACGGCGGCTTCCACCGGTCAGGGACTGTTGTCGGTCGAGCCCCGGCAGAACCGCTTCGGCGACGAGTTCCTGTTCAACCAGTTGGGCCTGGTGCTGCAGAGGCCGCTGTCTCAAGACGAGTTCGACTTGGGCTTCAATGTGCGTTACTTCGCCGGTGCCGATGCGGCGCTGGGCCAGCCTCTAGGCGGCATCGACGACCCGCCGGGGAATGACCGGTTCAGTCACGATTTTCGCGACTTGAACCTGTCGGCGCACCTGCCGATCATCACCGAAGGCGGCATGGACGTGAAGGTCGGGCGGATGAACACGATTATCGGATACAACGGTTTCTTGGCGCCCTACCGGCCGTTCTATTCCAGTGACTATCAGTTCTTCTATTCCCAAGACGGTGCGTTTACCGGTTTCCTGACCAATCTCCACGTGACCGAGCAATTGGAAGTGTGGAACGGGATGACTCTCGGTGCCAATACGTTTTTCACCAAGCGCAGCAGCGACTCGTACTGCTACATTGGGCAGGTGAACTACTGGACGACGATGGAGAAGCGGACCCGGCTGACGGCCTCGGTGTACGCCGGACCGGACTCCATCTTCGCGGCGCCCGGGATGGCGGGCGATTTCGCCACGACCGTGGAACTGCGTGCGCTCCACAACTGGAGCGAGGCCTTTACACAAGTCGTGCAATCGAACATGGGCTGGGACGCCAACACGCCGGTCGGAACCGGATCTTGGTACGGGCTCTACACGATCGGCATTTTTCACTTGACCTGTACCATCGACTTTCTCGCTCGCGCGGAATGGTTTCGCGATGTCGAAGGCACACGGACGGGATTTGATGCCAATTATTCCCAAGGCACCCTCGGATTCAATTGGCATCCGACGGATACGTTCGAGTTGCGCCCGGAAGTTCGTGGCGATTTCGCCGACCAACCCGCCTTCGGGAACAATGGGGTTGGGCAGAAGAACGATCAATTGACCGCGGCGGTCAGCTTCCTGGTTAAGTTTTGACCGCAGTCCCCAACTTCTTAGCATCCACAGCGAACCGGTGTGCCGTGCACCGGTTCGCGGCGTACTTGGGCATGGTCAACGCTGAGAATTGCGGTGGCCGGGGCCGAGGCGTGCAGGCCGGAACAGTCAACCGTACGCACTGCCGGAACTTCGGTCGCTTCAGCGTTCGCGTTACGCCGGCGCGGACTGATGCGACCTCGGTCCAGCCGACGCGAATAATCCGGGCGCTGGCCGTTGCCTGTCAGCCGAGCGGCGAGAACCAGTGGTTCGGGGCCAACTCACCGGAGGCGAGCAGCCAAGGTGGCGCTCCAGGCCCGTGACTCCACAGCGCGGCGATTTGCAGCGCGGTCAGCGCGAGGTCCGCGGTCACGTCCGCGGGCTGGCCGCACCAGCGGAAGCAGTTTTCGCCGGAGTCGAGCGGAAAAACGGAGCGTAGGACGCCGGCGGGCGGTGCGGCCACGACATCGGGGAGCGGTCCCGCGACGAGCAAACTGGCGCAGGCCATGTGGCCGCCAAAGTGCCACTGGGCGGACTCGTGATCCCACGGGCCGTCCCAGCGGAACCGCTCGCGGTACACCAACCGCCCGGCCCGCCGCACCTCGAAGTCCTGCACGATGCGTTCGAACTGGAACCGCTCGGAGAGATCACCCCGATCGTAGCGTCCGGCCAGCCAGATGTCACCCCAAATCAGGCGGGCTGTGGAGGCGAGGGACACGCGGCCATGCTGGAAATAACGGCAGCCTTGAAACGGGATCGTGGGTCCCGGCATGACAACCAGGCACGCGTCATCCTCCACGTCGACCGCCCACTGCTGCGTGGCGAAACTGGCCACGGCCGGATGGAGGCGAGACGCCGACTGCCCGGTCACCACGGTGCGCGCACCGGAGCGGGCCGTGAGTTCGATGCGGTGGGCATCGCCATCCATGAGGCCGGCCGTGAGGTTGATCAGATACAGCAGCGAGGCCGCTTCCGACTCGAGACAGAACGGGGGCATGACGCGCATGGGAATCTGTTGATAGCAGAATCCCAGGCGTGTTTCGCTGCCCGACCGGACCAACTCCAACCGCGCCCCGCCGACCCGGCTGGCGGGATGCCTCGTCGACTCCAGGCCACAGAATTCGGGCGGTGTCAGGATTTCTTCGCGTGTAATGCGTACTGTTCGCGGACCCACCCGATAACTCCCTCCACTCCGTCGCCCTGTCGAAAGCTGACCATCAAGAACGGTCGTTCGCCACGCATCTTCAAGCTGTCACGCTTCATCACTTCCAGGTCCGCGCCCACATGCGGCGCCAGGTCGATCTTGTTGATCACCAGCAGGTCGCTGTTGCAGATGCCCGGTCCTCCCTTGCGCGGGATCTTGTCTCCCTCGGCCACGTCGATGACGAAAATGAACCGATCGGCCAGTTCGCGCGAGAAGACTGCGGTCAGGTTATCGCCACCGGACTCGACGACAACCATTTCCAGGTCAGGAAACTGCCGCTGCAGATTGGCCACTGCACTCAGGTTGCGCTGGCATCGTCGCGAATGGCGGTGTGCGGGCACCCACCGGTTTGGACACCGATGATCCGCTCGAGCGGCAGCACCTCGCGGCGCGACAGAAACTCGGCGTCCTCGTGCGTATAGATGTCGTTGGTGATAACCGCCAGGTTGATCTCCGGCCAGAGTGCGCGGCAGAGCGACTCCAGGAGGATCGTCTTCCCGGATCCGACCGGTCCTGCGACGCCGAGTGTAAAGACCTTGCGTTTGGCGCCGGCATAGCGGGCAGGGCCGGGGCCACCCATGTACTCGTGCGTGTGGTCGTGTCCGGCCGGATCTCTGTGGAAGGCCAATCGCGGACTCCCGCGGCGTGGCCGGCGTCTGCCGGTGAACCCGCTCGGAAGCGTGGCGTCCACGTCAAGACCGAAACATGCGGGCGTAAAGTCGAGTCTGTTCATCGCACAACACCTCATAGAAAGGGCAGCCGGCTCCGGCGGTCGCCGAGGTACGGTCCACCAGCGACGTCACCAATTCGCCCAGATCATCGTGTAAGTAAGCCAGTATTTGTTGGCCGTGCGTGTGGCCGACCGGAATGGAGCGGACCCCCGCGCCGATCATACCCAGGGCCGCCTGGTGTAGATACGCGGTGAGCACCTCCTCGGGTCGGCCGTCGGCCACCGCCCCCAGCAAGCCAAAGGCGACCGGGTGGTGCCAACCTCTGGGATCACCCAGTTCGAACCGCTGCAGGGCCTGCGCGGACCAAGCCCAGGTCATGCCCAGTGCGAGGAGTTGGTCCCCCATTTCACGGCTGGCCCGCCGGGTCGAAGGAGGGATCATGGAGGCTTCGGCCAGGCTGTTGAGCGCCGCCAGCTCGCGGGCGTCTCCCGCGGTGGCCGCCCGGCAAGCGGCGGTCACGATCACTCCTTCAAAGGGCCCCAACGACAACCGGAGCCACCGGGACGTCCACCGCTCCAGCGACTCCGGATCGTGCACCAATTTCTTGGCGACTGCAGCCTCCAGCCCCCACGAGTGTGTGTAGCCGCTGATAGGCAGGGCCGAGTCGGCGAGTTGCAGCAGACGCACATTCATGAGTATTCGAGCTTCAACCGGCGGGCGAGCGGGGCCGACAAACCCGCTCGCCCGTGCGATCCCACACTAGAAGAGGAAATACCGTTGGGTCATCGGCAGTTCTTTGAGCGGTTCGCTCGAGACCTTCTCGCCGTCGACCCACACCTGGTAGGTGTCTGCATCGACTTTGATTTCGGGTGTCGCTTCGTTCCGCTTCATGTCTTTCTTGCCGATCTTCCGGCAGCCTTCTACCGCCACCACCTCGCGCTGCAGCCCGTACTTCTCGGCCACGCCATCGTCCACCGCGGCCTGCGACACGAACGACACGCACGATTTCGACAAGGCTCGACCGTACGCGGCGAACTGCGGCCGCATGTAGACCGGCTGCGGGGTCGCGATGCTCGCATTCGCGTCCCCCATTTGTGCATTGACAATCAACCCGCCCTTGACGACCAGGAACGGCTTGACGCCGAAGAAGGCCGGTTCGTAGATGACGAGGTCGGCGAGCTTTCCAGCTTCGATGCTCCCCACGTGTCGAGAGATCCCATGGGCGATCGCCGGGTTGATCGTGTACTTGGCCACGTAGCGCATGACCCGCTCGTTGTCGTTGCGGGAGCTGTCACCCGGGGCCGGGCCAAACTGCACCTTCATCTTATGGGCCGTCTGCCACGTGCGCAGGATGGCCTCCCCGATGCGGCCCATCGCTTGTGAGTCGGAACTCATAATGCTGATGATGCCACGGTCGTGGAAGATGTCCTCGGCGCCGATCGTTTCCGCGCGGATCCGGCTCTCCGCGAAGGCCACGTCCTCCGGAATGCTCCGGGACAGGTGGTGGCACACCATCAACATGTCGAGATGTTCGTCGATCGTATTGACGGTGAACGGGCGGGTCGGGTTAGTGCTGCCGGGGAGCACGTTGGGTTCGCCGGCGATCTTGATGATATCCGGAGCGTGGCCGCCACCCGCTCCTTCCGTGTGGAAACTGTGGATAACGCGGCCGTTAATCGCCTTAATCGTGTCATCCAGGAAACCGCACTCGTTGAGCGTGTCGGTATGGATGGCCACTTGAATGTCGTATTCATCCGCCACCGCCAGGCTCGTATCAATCACGGACAGGGTCGTGCCCCAGTCTTCGTGCAGCTTGAGCCCGCAGGCGCCAGCCCTGATCATGTCGACGAGCGGATTGGGCAGGCTGCTGTTCCCCTTCCCAAGTACGCCGACGTTGATCGGCAGGCCTTCAAACGCCTGCAGCATCCGCATCACGCTGAACGGGCCGGGCGAGCAGGTGGTGGCCCAGGTCCCGGTGGCCGAACCGCTGCCGCCACCGATCAGCGTGGTGACGCCGCTGGCCAGGGCCACATCAATCTGTTGCGGGCAGATGAAGTGGATGTGCGTGTCAATGCCGCCGGCCGTGACGATCTTGCCCTCGCCGGCAATGATCTCGGTGCGCGGTCCAATGACGATCCGCGGGTCGACTCCGCATTGGGTCAACGGATTACCGGACTTGCCGACAGCCACGATTCGGCCGTCGCGAATCCCGATGTCGCCTTTGACGATTCCCCAGTAATCAATGATGATCGCGTTCGTAATCACCAGGTCACAGTGCGGGGGATTCATCGGTTCTTCGAGCGGGCACTGGTCTTGCCCGTCGCGAATCGACTTGCCGCCGCCGAAGATCGACTCCTCGCCATAATCTCCGTAATGCTCCTGGATCTCGATCATCAGTTCCGTGTCGGCCAGTCGGATACGGTCACCCTTCGTGGGGCCGTACTTCTTTGCATATGCTTGTCGCGAGAGTTTAACGCTCATGGTTTCGGTGCTCCGAAAGGAAAGGAGAACGACGGGGAAGGGGATTGTGTCACGCTACGCAGTGGGTTTGTGACCGTACCCCTGCTCAACCATCCGCTTCATACTTGTCTCGCGGTTATAGTGATCGTCCAGTCGACCACTGACCAGCGCATTGAATCCGTAGACGATGCGGCGACCCCCGTAGGGTATCAAACGCACTTCCTTGGTATCGCCCGGTTCAAACCGGACCGATGTACCGGAGGGCAGGTCCAATCGCATGCCGTAGGCCTTGACGCGATCGAATACCAGGGCCCGGTTCACTTCAAAGAAGTGATAATGGGCACCGATCTGGACCGGCCGGTCCCCGGTGTTGTTGACCTTGAGGGTGGTGACGGGTCGACCGGGGTTCAATTCAATCTCCGGCCCATCGAAAATATATTCACCTGGGATCATGATTCAGTCTCGCTGAGATGGTGTGTGGAAGAAAACCGGCGCTCGGTCAAGGGTTCGGCTAGTAAATGGGATCGTGGACGGTCACCAGCTTGCTGCCGTCGGGGAAGGTCGGCTCGACCTGAATCATCGAGACCATCTCCGCGACGCCGTCCATCACATCTTTTTTCTTCAAGATCTCACGGCCGGCACTCATGATCTCGGCCACGCTCTTGCCGTCGCGAGCCATTTCCATCAGTTCGGCCGTGATCAGGGCGGTCGCTTCCGGGAGGTTCAGCTTCAAGCCCCGCTTTTTGCGTTCGCGGGCCACTTGCGCAGCCACGAAAATCATCAATTTGTCCCGTTCCTGAGGTGTAAGTCTCATTGGCAAGTCTCCAGGTCCATGCGTCGAGAAAGAGGCAGAATGTACGGATCATGTCGCCGTCGGCGAAGGATCGCTGAGAAAGCGTTTTTCCAGCCAACCGAGCAAGATGACCAACCAAGCCGCGAGAACAAACGGGGCCGTGAGGGCCGGCAGTCCGAGTCGTGGGACGAGTTCCGTCAAGGGGACCGAGAACACGATGCCGAGTAACGGGGGCACCACCGATCGCCGCCAGAGAAACAGGGCCACAGCCACCAGCGTGGCGTTGTACCCGTAGAGCCCGAGTTGGATATTGTCGAATTGAGCACGCTCGATCAGCCGTTCCGGGTCCAGAGACCGCGCGGCGGCGTCCACGTGGTAACCTGCCAAGGCCATCCCGACGATCGAGCCCAGCAGCACCCACGTCGCATGACGCCGGTCGTTCACCGCGATGCCCACCAGGAAGAACAGGGCGGTCCAGAGACTCGCCTGAAACATCACCTGGGAGACGCCGTGCGCCGCGGAGTCGACCAGGAACCCAGCCGGTACGTCCGGAATCAACGGCCCGTAACCCGTACCGGCCGACAACAACCCCACCGCACGACCGGTGAAAAAGACGCCCCAGGTCGCCAGGATGAACGGCGTCGTGTACGTGGGGAACGGCACGTAGCCGCGCATGCCGCGCGTCAAGCCCGTGGCGACGAGACACCCAGCGATCATCAGCACAATGCTTACAGGACTCAGCTGGAAAAAGAAAAATGTCGCAATACCCACCAGCGCGGCGTTGAAGCCGTAGATGCCCGCATCAACCTCGGCGCGGTCATACTTGAGCAGCGAAGCCATTGCCGTGCCGATGGCCGATCCGACCAGTGCGCCGACCGCCATGAGTGGCGAACTCAGGGCGATTCCCAGCACGAACAGAGCGCCAGTCAGGGCATTCTCCTGAAAGAAAACCTGGCCGACACCCCGCAGAACGATCAAGAGTGGTACGGGGATCGCGTCGACCCAAGACGGGGCTACCGGAAGTGTTTGATTCGAACTCATGGAATCTCACCCGCTATCGTTGTTGGTTTACGAGGGTTCAAGCCAGAATCTCGACCTTACCTGTGCTGAGTTCGTAGAAGGCACCCAGCACTTTGAGTTCCCCCTTCTTCACAAACTCGGGCAGGATCGGGCCATCGGTCGCCAGTCGCTTGGCATTCTCCACAGCGTTCGCTTTGGTCACTGCAACCAGCTTATCGTCGGGCTTGGGCAGGGCAGCCACCTGACGGACGACCGGCCGAATGTAGTCCACCATGCTGCCAATGGAGCCGGGCAACTTGTCCTTTTTTTCCAAGTATGTGATGGCTGCCTGCACGGCGCCACATTGGCTATGGCCCATGACCAGGATGAGCCGGGCACCCAAGACGGCGACCGCGAACTCGATGCTCCCGATCAGAATGGGTCCTGAGCCGACAATATTGCCGGCCACACGGCACACGAACAAACCGCCGACGGGTTGGTCGAAAACGAACTCGGGAGACACACGAGAGTCGTGGCACCCGAGAATGATCGCGGGCGGAGCCTGACCCGTTGCGTCGCGGGCAAAGTCGGCCGGCGTGGCGTGGGAGACAAATTCGTCTTCCCGTTAACAAATCGCTCATTTCCTGCGACGAGCTCCGCCAGGATCTCGTCCGGCGTGAGCGTTGTCTTGACCAATTCGTCCGCACACAGGGAGGACCAGGATGTCAGGCCCAGGCGCCGGCGGCTAGACTCACACCGGCCACAAATTGGCGTCGCGACAGACTCTCGTGAGAACTCATGCTGGTGATCCCCCAGTGATTAAGAAAATGGCGCCACCCAGTCTTGCCGAAAGAAGCTCGAAAAAACGCCGCAGAACGCGGGATAAGTGTCGGGAACTTAACACCCGCATGCTCGCCTGTCAACTAGGCACCGGACACCGCATCCGGTGGTCTCCGTGTTGGAACCGTCGTGTACTGTTAGAGTTCGGTGAGGCGCGGCGGCGGCCCGGGCTCACACAGCGGGCACGCCCCACGTGTCGGTGTGGCGGCAGATCGCTTGATTTGTGGTGTCAGCCCCCCCGTGCTCCACTTCGGCAACACACCAGACTTGGCGTGGGTGCGTGGGCTGCGCCCTTCCTACGTAGAGGGGAAATGCGCGAGTTCGTGTGGTGCGCCGGGACCTTTTTCCGAGTTTTTCTTTCTTAGTTTTTTCTGCGTCGGCAACGGCGGCTCCGCGAAACGTCGCACCACAGACTGGAAGTTCGGCAAATGTGGCCCTGGGCGGCCGCTACCGGGCTGTTGAGAGTGGGGCAGGGGATGCCGACTGGCTGAGGCGTTTCCATTCCGCAGCCGTCAATCGGCGTACTCCGTCCTCTTCCGACCACGCATAGCCGGTCGCCTGTTGTAGCTGCCGTGTCAGTTCCGGCCAGGGGGTCTCGGTTGCCAAGGGGACCGACAGCCATTTCACGGCACCTTGCCGTTGTGCCAAGACCAGAGTAGCGCCGTCGGGCGAAAAGACCGGCTGCCGCAGGTCGCTCTCCTGGTAGTAGTCCGGCGTCAGGGGCTCGCCACGCGACCCATCCCAGACAGCCACGCCGCGCCGGGCCGCACGACTGCCAACCGCCGGCCGTCGGGGCTGAAACTCAGGTGCCGAGGGTTGCCGGGCAAATGAAAGGGTCTTCGAAGAAAGTTGGTCTTGCACGTGGGCCACACGGCAGAAGGAGTTGCCATCCACGAAAGCCAAGCGGGTGCCGGTGGGGTCGAAGCAGACCTGATCGACGCCGTGCCCATCGACGCCCGGCGTATCGATCGGCACCAACTGCTGATCGCGGCACCGCCACAATCGCACACCGAACTCGCCGACGGCGGCCAGCAGTGATCCGTCGGGACTGAATCGCAA
>CAVWHV010000055.1:0-380297 GCA_963754725.1 uncultured Planctomycetaceae bacterium | reverse complement strand
GATGCCGGTCGGCACGGGCGCAGCCGGACGGTCCCTCTTGCGCCTTGGGCCAAGCCATGGACCAGCCCCAGGAGGGTGACTGCCACCGCGACTTTGGTGATTCGTGCAATCATGTTCAATGCTCGCCGGCAATGGTACGAAGAGGGTTTCTAATCTGTACACATCGGTCAGCACAGGCGAAAAGACTAGGACGACCGGTATGGACTGCAAATACTGCCCATACATCCAGCTTTTGTCCGGTTGTTCAGTTTGTGCTATCCGCCAATAGCGCCAATTTTCTCCTCATAATAGGAGGTCTATCGTATGGTTATTTCGGCAGTCCCATTACAGGGAGGTTAATCAATTCGCAGCGGCCAGGTCGCTGCCCGCGTTCTGTCTGGCGTGGCACCCGCCCATCCCCAAAACCGCAAGTCGTGTTAGAGTGGAGAAAATCGCGCGGTCCAGCGGTGGCCGTCGCCGTGAGGCAGCCCGCGAGAAACGACCTGAGAGATGGCGGACTTCCATGACGGCCCTGTTCCGACCAGTCCAACATACGGCCCGCGTTTTCGATTGAATGGATGAAACGGCATGAGTACAGCGATCGTAACGGGATCGGTGGTTGCCGCCCTGACGGGCTTGGGATTCTCGTGGCACAAGCCGCCCGCGCGGTGGTGGGCCATGGTGAACGAGATCGCCGGCTATGAGGGCGAGCTGCAGCAGCTGGACGATCGCGCTTCGAAAGCGCAGTCTATCGCTGCGATTTCGTGCGAAGAGCGGCGAGTCGCTTGGTCGCGGTCTGCTTCCCGAGGGGTTTGCGCTGGTGCGGGAAGCGTCGCCTCGCGGACGATGCAGCTGCGGCATTTCGACGTGCAGATGATGGGCGGGATCGCCCTGTTCCACGGCCGGATTGCCGAGATGGACACGGGCGAAGGCAAGACGCTGACGGCGACGCTGCCGATGTACCTGCACGCGTTGGTCGGCAAAGGCGCTCACTTGGCCACGGTCAACGACTACCTGGCCGCCGCGACGCGCGAATCGATGGGCCCGGTCTACGAGATGCTGGGGCTGACGGTGGGCGTGATCCAGACGCCCGACACGCAGGACCAGCGGCGGCGAGGCCTACGCCTGCGACATCACCTATGGGACGGCCAAGGAGTTCGGTTTCGACTTCCTGCGCGATCGGCTGCTGCTGCGGCGGATGGGACGGACCAGGACGATTTCCTGGGGGACGGCAGCAGCCAGCGGTGGGATGACTCGGGCGAACAACCGGTGCAGCGGGCAGCGCACACTTTGCGCTGGTGGACGAGGCCGACAGCATTCTGATCGACGAGGCCCGTACGCCGCTGATCATCGGCTCGCTTGGGCGACAAGGCCCGAGCCCAAGTCGTCGCGACCTATCAACTGGGCGGCGGAGCACGCACCCCAGTACGTGGAGGATGAAGACTACGAATACGATCACGACACGCGAAGGTCGAATTGACCGCCGAGGGGCGGCAGATGATGCGGGCGCTGCCCGGCGCCCGACCTCCTGCGCGGCGTCGGCCTGATCGACCTGTACGAGTACACGGAGCGGGCGATCAAGGTCCACCGCGACTTTCACCTGGATCGACAGTACGTGGTTCGCGACGGCGAGATCGTGATCGTCGACGAATTCACCGGCCGGCTGGCCGAAGGGCGCAAATGGCGCGACGGCATTCATCAGGCGATCGAAGCCAAGAAGAGGTGGAGGTCACGGTACCGACCGGGCAGGCGGCCCGCATCACGATCCAGGACCTGTTCCTGCGCTATCGGTACCTGGCGGGCATGACCGGCACGGCGCTGACCTCGGCCCGCGAATTCCGCAAGATCTACCGGATGCCGCGTCGTGCGCGTGCCGACCAACCGGCCGGTGCAAACGCCAGCGGCTGCCGACCCGCGTCTTCGGCACGAGCCGAGCAGAAATGGGCGGCGGTCGTCGAAGAGGTCAAGGAGCTGCACGCAGCCGGTCGTCCGGTGCTGATCGGCACCCGGTCGATCGACAAGTCGCGAGGTCCTGTCGCGACTGCTGACCGAGTCCGGGATTCGGCATTGCGTGCTCAATGCCAACGAAATTGCCAAGGAGGCGGAGATCGTGGCGCTGGCCGGACAGCAGGGTGAAGTGACGGTCGCCACGAACATGGCCGGCCGCGGCACCGACATCAAGCTGGGCGCCGGACGTGGCGGAACTGGGCGGCCTGCACGTCATCGGCACCGAAATGCACGACGCGGCCCGCATCGACCGACAGCTCTATGGGCCGCTGTGGTCGCCAGGGTGATCCCGGCTCGTACCGCCAGTACCTCGCGCTGGACGACGAGATCATCCGCAACGGCCTGGGGCCGGAGTACGCCGACAAGACCGAGACAGCTGGGACGCCGAGCCAGGGGTCCTGTCGATCAGTACGTCAGGGTCTTCCAGCGTGCCCAGCGGAAGGTCGAACGCAAACACCTCCGCGATCGCAAGATGCTGCTGCACCACGAAAAGGAACGCAAGAAGATGCAGCGGGAAATGGGGCAGGACCCGTTTCTCGACACGGCCGACTGAGCGATTTTTCCGGATTTCGAGTCAAATCGAAAGTCTCGATCGCATATCTCCTGTTAGAGGCAAGTGGCGCGAGCGCGACCGGGTGCTCCGAACTCGCCTGCCACCTGAGGGTCATGGACCACGCGCACGACGGCACCGAACAGCAGATCTTCCAGCTGATGCGTCAGGGGGAGCAGTACGGATTCGCTCTGCTGCTGCAGAACTATGGCGGACGTGTGGCCGGTTATCTGCGGCAACACTTTCCCGCGCTCGACGACCACGACGTTCAGGATGTGCTGGCCGATGCCATGTTGGCGCTGGTCGACAGCTTCGACTCGAGCCGCGGCACCTTGGCCGCCTGGTTCCTGTTCCTGGCGCGGCAGCGGGCCGTGGGGCGACTGCGGGCGGGCCGGTCGCGCGCCGCTCCGGGAACCCTGGACGCCGGACGTGGAACCGGTCGACAAGCAGGCGACGCCGCTGGAAAACCTGGCCACCCAGGAACGCTGGCTCGAAGTGGAGGAAGTGATTCGGTCGCTGTCGTCGCTCGAGCAGGCCGTGGTGGAAGCGGACCTGGATGAGGGCGGCGCGGCGTTGGCCGAGGACGTCGCGGCGCGGCTGCAGACCACGCCCGGATCGGTGTACGCGGCTCGGCAACGGGCGCGACGCAAGCTCCTGGCGCGTTGTCCCTGGATCCGTGAAATGCTGGCAGTGAGAGGCAAGACGAATGGAACGACGGAGTGAGTGGGACGCACAATGGCGGCAGATGGCGGCCCTGTTGCGGCGGTACCGCCGATCGGGCGGCCTGACGCTGGCCGAATCGCAACAGGCGTACGAGGCGGCACCCGAACTGCCGCTCACCCCCGCCTGGGTGCGATCCGTCCTCGCGCAGATGCTGCACTCGCCACTGGTGGTCGCGGCTGCGAATGCCTGCCATCTGCTCGGCGACTGGGTCTGCTGCACGCCCGCATGCCTGCCCTTGGCTGCGGACCTGACCGAACCGCCCGCCGTGATTGGTATTCACGGGAGCCAGGCGGCGGTCGAGGGAACCACGCGCATTCAGTCCGACATGGTTGACGCGCGGCGGATCAGCACGGCGTGGACCCCGAGTGACTGGGATCCCCTCGCGCGGCCGACCGAGTCGGTGGTTTTCGACGTTTCGATCGGTTGTCAGGAGTGGGATCGTTCTCAGGTCTATAGGATTCGTCAGGGTACGGTGCTGTGGGACGCTTGTATCGACGGATACGGTTTGGATGCTCGTGACGTCGAGTCGCTTGTCGATTCCTGGTGCGCCGGTGCCGATCACGAACCAGATTCTGTTGGGCGATTTCTCGAGAACTGACTAATATCAAGCGTACTTCGGCAAATGTTCGACTCGCGTGGGCCCGAAAACGCGAGTGACGCCGTGCTTTGGGTAAGCTAGGGTTCTGAGGCGGCAGGCTGGAGGCTGGAGAACGCTGCTTTTCGTTTCGGGGTTGTGAGAATGTGGGGCGTATCGAATGCACGGTCTGGACCGAAAACGGTCAGAAATTACCGAGAAGTGAACGAATGAGAACCTGACAAAGACTGCCTAGAACCCTGCAGCCTGCCGCCTGCAGCCTGCAGCCTATTAACCTGACCTTCCTTCCTTGGGGCACCAGTCCATGGCATCCGACCAACCGACCGTGAATGCCCAAACGGTCGAACAAACGAAACAGCAGATACGCAGCCTGGTGGGCGAAATCGCTCAACTGTCCAAGAGCGACGTGAGCGCGGAGGAGTACTACGCCGCGTTCATGCAGCGCATCGTGTCGGCGCTGGCCGCCGTCGGGGGCGCCGTGTGGCTGGTGAGCGAAGGGCATCGTCCCGAGTTGGCCTATCAGATCAATTTGAGTGAAGCGTTGCTGACGCCCGGCGACGATGCGAAACGCCATCTGCGACTGCTCAACCACATCATCCACAGCGGGGAACCTCAGCTGGTACCGCCCATGTCCGGTGGCGAGGGGGAAGATGCGGGAGGCAACCCGACTGGCTACCTGTTGGTCCTGGTTCCGCTGGCCAGTGATGGCGTGATGGAAGGAGTCATCGAGGTTTTCCAACGCCCCGATTCGCAACCGGCCACGCAGCGCGGTTACTTGCGGTTCCTGGTCCAGATGTGCGAACTGGCCGGGGAATGGCTGAAGTCGCGCAAGCTGAAGCACTTCAGCAACCGTCACTCGCTCTGGGCGCAGGCCGACCAATTCGCGCGGATGGTCCACGACAATCTGGACGTGCGGGAGACGGCTTACACGATCGTCAATGAGGGGCGGCGTCTGATCGGTTGCGATCGAGTCAGCGTGGCGATCAAACGCGGCCGGACGTGCAAGGTGGAGGCGATCAGTGGTCAGGATACGATCGAGAGTCGTTCGAATGTCGTGACGTCTCTCGGGCATGTTGCGACGCGTGTGGTGGCGACTGGCGAGTCGTTGTGGTACACGGGAGTGAACGAAGACCTGCCGCCGCAGGTGGAGGAAGCGTTGGAGGCGTATGTCGACGAGTCGTACGCCAAGAACGTGATCGTGCTGCCGCTGCGCAAGCCCAGCAATCCGGATGAGGCGGGCCGCGGGGGTCGCAATGCCGAAATGCTCGGCGAACGGCACGTCGAGCGGGAGATCCTCGGCGCGCTGATTGTGGAGCAGATTGAGACCGATTTGCCGCGCGAGATCCTGGAGCCCCGCATCGACCTCGTGTACGAACACAGCGCTCGGGCCCTGTCCAACGCGTTGGACTATCACAGCGTTTTCCTCATGCCGATGTGGCAGGCGATTGGCAAGTCCACCGTGCTGGTCAAGGGGCGTAACCTGCCCAAGACGCTGACGGTGGGCGGGGCCATTCTAGCCGGCCTGTTGGCGCTCTTCCTGATCCGCACCGACTTCGACCTGAAGGCCACCGGCACGCTGCAACCCGTCACGCGTCGTGACGTCTTCTTCGACAACAACGGTACGATCAAGGAAGTGCTGGTGCGCGGCGATCAGCTGGTCCAGCAGGACGAACCTCTGACTGCGTCTCGAGAATCACGATCTGGAACAGAAGTGGCAAGAGATCATTGGTCAAATCAGCGAGTCGACCGAGCGGCTCGACAGCTTGCGGCAAGCCAGGAGAAACAGTCGCAATCTGACGGATGCCCAGGTGGCTCAGATCTCCGGCGAGTACCTGCAGTTGATCGAACGCGCCAAGAGCTTGCAGGAGCAGTTGTCGCTGATTGAACAGAAACGAAAAAACTTGATCGTGCGCAGTCCGATCGCGGGCCAGGTGCTCTTGCCGTGGGATGCCGAGCAGTCGCTGTTACATCGCCCGGTGGTCACCGGACAACGCGTGATGACGATCGCCGACCCAGCCGGCGACTGGGAACTCGAACTCGCCATGCCGGAACGCCGCATGGGACACGTCAATCGGGCGGTCGACGAGTTCGGTCCCGATTTGCCGGTGAGTTACATTTCGGCCGGCGACCCCCGCTCGCCGAAACAGGGACAAGTCAAAGAGATTTACGGCATCACCCAGGTCAAGGGGGAAGATGGTCCCACGATCAAGATGACGATCGACATCAACCCGGCGGATTTGTTCAGGCCCAGTCCCGGCACGACCGTCACGGCGAAAGTGAAATGCGGACGTTGTTCGCTCGGCTACGCGTGGTTCCATGAAGCGCTGGAATGGGTGCAGAAACATGTTCTTTTCTAATCACCTCGGAGTGTGTCCGCTATGAGTATGACGTCCGTAATCCTGGCCGCGGCGATGCTGGCCGCGTCGCAGGCTAACCAACCGGCACCCGCGACCGACGCCACGGCGGTGAAACTGGGCAACTTCGTCGTGACGCTGATCGAGGACGTGAAGGTCCCGGCGCGGGAGCCGGGCGTCCTGATGGCGCTGGACGCCAAGAAGGGACAGCTGGTCCAGCAGGGGGACGTGCTGGGGCACGTGGACGATTCCGACGCCCAGGCCCGCAAGTTGATTGCGGACAATGAACTGAACAGCGCCCAAGAGACGGCGGCCAGCGACGCGAACTTGAAAGCGGCGGAAGCCACGATTGGCGTGGCGCTGGCGGAATACGAAGGATCGAAGAAGATCCGCGAGCGAGCCGACCAGGCGGTCAGCGAATTCGAGCTGCGCCGATTGCAGCTGACCCACGAGCGGTCGGTCTATCAGGCGGCGACCACCCGCGTGGAATATGCGGTCGCGCAGTTTACACGCGGGGCGAAAGCGGCCCAGTTACAGGCGGTGAACAACGAGATCGCACGGCGCGTCATCACGGCACCATTGACCGGTGTGGTCGTGGACAAGTACCACAATGTGGGCGAGTGGGCCCAGGCCGGCGAACCGCTCTACCGCATCGTCCACATGGATCGGTTGCGTGTGGAAGGGATGGTCAAGTCGGACAAGATCATGCCGGAGCAGATCGAAGGGCGTCCCGTCAAGATCTTCGTGAAGACTCCCGACGGCATCGAGGAGTTCCAGGGTACGATCGACTTTGTCAACCAGGTCGTGGACCCCAGCGGAGAATTCCTGATTCATGCCGAATTTGACAATCCCCGCAAGCCGAACGGACAGTGGCGCGTGCGGCCGGGCTTGGATGCGGAGATTTTGATCCTGCTGCCGGCCCAAGCGACCTCCTCCGCCCGCGATCGCCAGTAGCTCTCCTTGGCTTGGATTCGATTCACCGCGTACGTTGAGACCCGATAGACATGGCCACGCTTGCCGACAGCCTTGTGAGCAGTGCCTCGCGTTCGCTCGCCTTGCGGATGCGACCCGATCTCACGGCGCGCCGGCACCGGTATCACGGGCAGTCCTTCTGGGTCGTCAAGGAACCGATCGGCCTGAACTACTTCCGGTTCCACGAGGAAGAATACGCCATCCTCTGCATGCTCGACGGCCGCAGCAGCCTGGAGAGCATCAAGGAGCGATTCGAACTGGAGTTCATGCCGCAGAAGATCACCTTCCAGGATCTGCAGCAGTTCGTGGGGATGCTGCACCGCAGCGGCCTGGTCGTGGCCGATGCCATCGGCCAGGGACATCAGCTACGCAAACGCCGCGACGAGAAGAAACGCCGCGAGTTGCTGGGAAAACTCACCAACGTCTTCGCCTTTCGGTGGCGCGGGATCGATCCCGAGTGGATCCTCAACAAGCTCTATCCTTTCACACGCTGGTTCTTCGCCCGGCCCACCGTGATCTTCCACCTGTTGCTGGCCTGTGCCGCGCTGCTGTTGATCACCGTCCAGTTCGACGTGTTTCGCTCGCGGCTGCCCTCCTTTCATCAGTTCTTCGGCAACTGGGAGAACTGGCTGGTGATGGGCGTCGTGATGGCCGGTGCCAAGGTGCTGCACGAGTTCGGGCACGGGCTGTCCTGCAAGCACTTCGGCGGCGAATGCCACGAGCTGGGATTCATGCTGCTGGTGTTCACGCCGGCACTGTACTGCAACGTCTCGGATTCCTGGATGCTGCCCAGCAAGTGGCATCGCGCGGCCATCGGCGCCGCCGGCATGTACGTGGAGATGGTGCTGGCCTCGATCGCCACGTTCATCTGGTGGTTCACCGATCGCGCCACGCTGCTGAATCAGGTCTGCCTGAGCCTGATGTTCATCTGTTCGGTGAGCACGGTGTTGTTCAACGGCAATCCGCTGCTGCGTTTCGACGGCTACTACATCCTGATGGACTTGATCGAGATCCCGAACCTGCGGCAGAAGTCGACGGAGGTCCTGAAGCGGTTCCTGGTATGGCTGTGCCTGGGCATCGAACAGCCGGAGAACCCGTTCCTGCCGCAGCGCAACCGGTTCCTGTTCGGTCTGTACACGGTGGCCGCCGTCATCTACCGCTGGATCGTCGTGTTCTCGATCCTGCTGTTCCTGAACAAGGTGCTGGAACCCTACGGGCTCAAAGTGATCGGCCGCCTGGTCGGCGCGATCGGCTTGTTCGGCCTGATCGTGCAGCCGTTGTGGCAGCTGGTCAAGTTCTTCTACATGCCGGGGAGGATGCACAAAGTGAAGCGTTACCGGGTCATCGCCTCGTTGGCCGTGGTGGCCGCCCTGGTGGCCGTGTTTCTCTTCGTGCCACTCCCCTTCCATCTCAACTGCGATTTCGACGTCAAGCCTCGCGATGCCGCCACCGTTTATGCCGCCGTGGACGGTCGGTTGGACGAAGTGTGCGTCGAGCCGGGGCAATTGGTGAACAAGGGGGACGTGTTGGCCAGGCATGCGCAACGTGGAACTGGAATTGAACGTCGCCAAGCTGGAGGGAGATCTGCGCGAGCTGGACGCCAAACTGCTCGTCCTCAGGAAGGAACAACGCATCGACGAGACGGCCGGCATGACCATCAATCAACTGGTGGAACAACGCCTGGCCCTCGAGCAGGTGATCGGTGAACGACGTCGCGAACTGGACAACTTGATCGTCAAGGCGCCGGTGGCCGGGACGGTCCTGCCGGTGGTCGACAAGCCCGATCGAGAGCCGCCCGACGCGCAGCTGCCCAGCTGGTCTGGTGGGGCCCTATCGCTGCGGAACCGTAACGCGTTCCTGACGGGCAACGATCGGATTTGCCAGATCGGTGACCCGACGAAGCTGGTGGCGGAGATCATTGTCGATCAATCGGACGTGGAACTCGTGCGTGCCGCAGTGCTCGCGCGGGAACGCGACAACAAGCCGGGTGTGCCGGTCACGTTGATGTTGGATTCGCTGCCCGGCCGAAGCTACGACACGGAAATCGAACAGATCGCGCTGGCGGCATTGAAGGAAACACCGATCGGCCTGTCCACGCTGGCGGGCGGCGACGTGGATTCGGTGGCGGACCCCGAGACAGGCATGCCGCGACCGCTCAGTACGTCCTATCCCGCCATTGCCAGCTTGCCGGATGTGGGAGCCGAACTCCAGTTGGGCATGCGCGGCAAAGCCAAACTGTACACCGGTTGGCAGCCCTTGGGCCGCCGCCTGTATCGCTTCCTGACCCGCACATTCCACTTCGAAATGTAGAGACCATGGGGACTCGCTTGAGTCGAGTCCGTGGATTTTTGTAGCGTTTGCGCTGAGACCGTTTTGCTTTTTTCGACATGCTGAGTACCAGCAAAAAGGAGACCGTTGCATGGCCAAGACCGAGAAGACCGAAGGAGCTTCAGAGCCCGTCACCCAAGGTGAACCGCAGGAACAACAACAACAACAGCGGCAGGCACCGCAGTTGCAGGTGAACGACGCCAACGCGATCGCCCTCTACGCGAATTTCTGTCGCGTTACCGGCTCGCCCGAAGAACTGATCATCGACTTCGGATTGAATCCGCAGCCGGTGGGGATGCCGAAGGATCCGATCGAGGTCAAGCAGCGGATCATCGTCAACTTCTTCACCGCCAAGCGTTTGCTGGCGGCGCTGCAGTTGTCGGTCCAGCGGCATGAGGCGGTATTCGGCGTGCTGGAGACCGACATCCAGAAGCGGCTCCGCCCGCAAGTGGCCGCTCAGATGCAGCCGCAGCACTGATGAGGCCCGGGTCGCAGCACGCGTCGTGTCGACGCGCCTGAAATCAAGACGGCTGTGCTCGCGATGCGGGTGCAGCCGTCGGCGTTTCTCTGCGATGGTTGTTTCCGGTGGCATGTGGAGAGAAATGGCCATGATCTGCCAATTAACGATCGACCCGCAGGTCCAGGATCTGGCCGTCGGCCTGGTGGAAGCGACGGGTGTCACGATGGCCCCGCCGGCCGCCGCCCTGACGGAGCTGTGCCGGTCGTGGGTCGCGCGCGCGTCACAAACGGGACCGGAGGGGGGCGAGGAGCGGCGGCAGGCCGTCCGCCGGCTGCTCCGCGCCGGTGGCTTCAAGCCGTCCGGGCGCAACAAACCGGCCCAAGAGTACCTGGCCCACGCGGCGGTGGATGCCGGACAATGGCCGGTGATTCTCAACGCGGTGGATCTGTTAAACGTGATTTCACTGGGCAGCGGTCTGCCGATCTCGCTGCTGTCGCTCGAGCGTGCCGGCTCGTCATTGCTCATTCGCTATGGCGGCAAGGACGAGCGGTTCGTCTTCAACGCCTCGGGGCAGGAGCTCGATGCGGAGGGGCTGCTGAGTGTCTGTCGCTTTGACGGCCCGCGGACGATCCCCATCGGGACCCCCGTCAAGGACTCTCAGTTTGCCAAGGTCGTGGTGGGCGATCGGCACGTCCTGGGCTGCCTGTACGCCCCGCGGTCGGCCGTGCCGGTCGCGTCGCTCGCCCGCTGGTCGCACGAACTGGCGGACGGGCTTCGCACCTGGTGCTCGGCCCAGGAAGTGCACGTGCGGCTCGAACCACCGCAGTGGTGAGAAGCAGGCCGGAACGAAAACGGCCCGCCGGATCCGGCGGGCCGTAGGTTGCCTTGCCCAACAAGGCCGTGTACTTTTCTTGTCCGATGCGGTTCTCAGGCCACCTCGCCGTCGAGCCAGGCTTCCAGGACATCTTCGGCCAACGTATCGAACAGCGATTCCCACGCATCGTTCGCCAGGTCTGCCATGTCCGGCAGGCCGGCCGGCCGGTCGGCGGACTGGCCGATCTGCAGCTGCCAGTCCGCGGCGGAGGCTGCCTCGGGCGCCACGACGGCGCTGGCGGGCAGCAAGGCCCGTTGGAACGACACGGCGGGCGACGTGACATCAATCGTCGTCGACATCAGCGAAGCGGCCGGCACATCCAGCAGGCTTGCCGCATTACCGCCCGAGGCGGACAGCAAACCGGCGTCCGTGCTGCCCTCGCCTTCGCCTTCCCCTGCCCCGAGCCTGCCAGAGTTGAGGAAGTTGATGACCATCAGCGCATCGAGTGGTGACACGCTCGAGTCACGATTGACATCCAGACGCAGACTGAACTGTCCCCCGCTGCCGGCGTTGCTGTTGAGATGGTTGATGATCATCAACGCGTCGACTGGAGACACCGTCGCGTCATTGTTGACGTCCTCGGCCGGGTTCTGGCTGGAGTGGCCACCCGTGACGCTGCGGCTGGGATCGACAATCGTCAGCGACGTTAATCCGTAACGGATTTGATTCAGCGGCACGACAGTCTCCGGCTCGTAATACAGAATGTCGTGATACGGCGAGCTATCGGCCGGATCGCCCTTGAAATCGACCACCCCGGCCGCATTGGCGGTGAACAGGACGCGGAAGACCGCCAGCTCGTCAGGACCCAAAGGCAGGTCGATGCCCGTCTGGATCGAGCCGACTTCGTTCAACAGGCCCGGCGTGTCAATGTCGCCAGAAATGTCGCTTTGGTAGAGAGGTGAGAAGGCGATCTCGAATCCCAGACTGTTCGCGGAATCGAAGTTCGGCGAGACCAGGTTGCGGTCGAACAGGATGTCCATGTACACCGCGTAAATGCCGGCCAGGTTAGCGGGAACCCTTCGGATGTCTTGAACCGATACGCGGAGGACGAATTCGTTTCCGGTTTTGATCTGGGTGATCGGATTGCCCAGCAGGTCTTGCACTTCGAAGGAGATCTCCACTCCTTGATTGTCGGGTCGCGGAACCTCGAAGATCGTGACCGTCGCCGTGCTGCTGCCGTTGGCGTTGCCGATCGTGTACTGGAACGTGTCAACGCCGTCGAACGCGGCATCGGGCGTGTAGACGATGTAGTCGTCCAGCGGATCGCTGGGGGTGCCGTTGTCGTTGATGACGGCCGTGCCGCTGGCCGGATCGGTCACCGAGACAATCTGCATGGTCCCCAGCACGCCGGGCAGGTCGTTGACGAGCACCCGCAGTTGTTGTCGCTGGAATCGGCCACCAGGTAATACACATCGTCCACGGCGATCGGCGTGAGGATCGACGGCACGAACAAAGCACGGTGACCGCGCGGTGGACGTGATCCCCGTCCCGTCGCTGATCGTGTAGGTGAACTTCGTCGACCGGTGGACTCGACCGTACCGCGGGCGGCGTGTAGAGCAGGCTCAGCTTGTCGCCGCCAATCGCCACGCTGCCACGCGGTGGCTGCGTGACGACCGATAATGCAGCACGCCCGTGGAGCTGGGGAAGTCGTTGGCCAGCACGTCCAACGGCACGCGAATGGCATCCTGCCGCACTTCAAAGCTGTCGGGATTGGCGACCGGTTCGTCGGACAGCACCCGTACCGCATAGTCTTCCACTTCGCCGGCCGTGCGTATGGCCCGAGGCGCCACGCCGGCTCTGCAGCGAGAAGCGGAACCGGGCGAAGGTGTTGCCGACGTCACGTCGGCCGGCACGGGGAACGCAGATGTCGTACACGCCGGTGCCCAGCAGCGATCGGCAATGATGTGTTCGCCGGCATCCGTCCAATCGCCGTCCTCGTTGAAGTCGATCCAGCCCTTGCAGGAAGCCGGCCGGACGGGATGTGGCCGTGACCGTCACCTCGATCGTGGCCGTCGTGCCGGCATAGAAGTTGCCGGAAATCACCACGCCGTCTTCGTCGTCCAGATTCAGCAGTGTCGTCGCCCGTGGCTGGCGCGTTGGGCAGTCCGTTGGGTTCCGCGTCGATCAGCGTCCCCAGGTGGAATCCACGGAGCATGCCGGCCGAAGCGCCACCGCTGGCTGGTCAGCGTGGGATAGGGTGTCGGCGCATCGCCGAAGTCGAACGCGGCGTTGTTGCCGAAATTCAGGTTCGGAATCGTCTGATTCGGGATCACGTCCACTCAGGTGGTAACCCAGCGCCGGATAGGTCAGCGTCCAGCCGGGCTGACAGCACTTCGCGAATCGCGATCGTCCCGGCCGGGACGTCGTTGATGACGTACGTGCCGTCCGCGGCGGTGACCGCCGCCGGTTCGCCGATGCGAAATCGTCCCGTTGCCTCAGGTCGGCATAGATGTACACGCCCGGGATGCCCGGCTCGCCGGGATCGTTCACGCCGTCGCCGTCCAGGTCGTTCCACTTGATGCCGGACACGCCGCCCGGTATCGGCAGGTTGCCGAAGTTGACACCCGTGACCATGTCACGCCACGCCGCGTGATCGTAACCATGTGTGCCCGTCGAACGGCCGGATAGGTCTGGTCCACTGGGGCTTGAGCACCTGGTTGACGCGATACGTGCCCGGCGCAGTCGAACATGCTCGATGTCGTAGTTGCCCGTCGCATCGGTGACGGTCGGACGGTTCGCCCGCATCCAGTCGGTCGTTGCGATTCATGTCGACGTAGACCGTCCAGTTGGTGATGCCCGGTTCGCCGGCGACCTTGCACGCCGTCGCCGTTGCGGTCCGTGAAGACGTTACCTGTGACGTGCGACGACTCGATCTGCGCCAATGGCATTCGTAGACATTCAGTCGACCGCCGGTCAGCGACGTACGGCTGCGAACTGCGGGATCACATCGACGGTGTTCAGAATCAGGTCCTTCGTCTCCGTCACGGACAGTTCGGGAGCCAAGCCGCGAATCAAGGCGGCCGCACCGGCCACGTGCGGCGAGGCCATCGACGTGCCGGCATGTACTGATACCCGGCCGCATCCTCGAACGGCGGGCACCGTGCTGTAGAATATCGTCGCTGTCGCCCGAGCCGGCACCGCCGGGGGCAAACAGGTCGACCGAGATCGATGCCGTAGTTGGAGAAAGTCGGCTCTGATGTCCAAGGGTTGGTGGCGGCCACGGAGATGATGCCGGGCAGGTCGTAGCGTCGGGATAAGTGGGGACGGCATCGTTGTTCTCGCCGTCGTTGCCGGCCGCCGCCACGAACAGAATCCCGGCGTCAATCTGGTCCGCGAAGGCAGCTTCGAATGCGACGGATGACGACTCCGCCGCCCCAACTGTTGTTGCTGACCACCACGTTGACGCCATAGTCTTCCTTCATCATCGTCACGTACGTGATGCCGGCCACGATCGCGGCCTCGGTAACCCCAGCGGGCCTTCAGCCGATATTGACCCCCATGATCTAGACGTTCCAGTTGACGCCCGACACGCCGCGGTCGTTGTTGCCGATCGCGCCGATGGTACCGGCCACGTGGGTGCCGTGGCCGTTGAAGTCCATGCGGGTCGCCACTGTTGCACGAGACGGCCGGTGCGATTCCGTGCACGTCGTCAATGTAGCCGTTGCCATCATCGTCGAGCCGTTGCCGGGGATCTCGCCCGGATTCACCCACATGTTGTCCCGCAGGTCCGGATGGTTGTACATGCACGCCCGTGTCGATCACCGCCACGACCACGTCTGGCTGCGTGCCGGTGAACATGTCCCAGGCCTCCGGCGCATCGATATCCGCGTCGGCATGCCGCCGGTCGGGCCGTTGTTGTGCAGGCCCCACAGCTACGGGAACATGGGTCGTTCGGGATGGCCGAAGGTCGTCCGACGATGCGTCGGTTCGGCTGCGCGTATTCACCTGCGGCTTCGTCGACCAAGTCATACACGGCCTGCGTCGTGTAGATACGCCGGCATGCGGTCCGGGAGGGCGTTAGTACCAGGGCAAATTGACCAGCACCAGGTTGTCCAGACCGTAAAACGTCTGGGCGATGGTCGCCTGCTCTGCCGCTGCACGATCTGCTGAATCGTGTTGGCCGACGTGCCCGGCTTGAACTGCACCAGCATCTGGCCGTTGACGAACGGCACGGTTGCCGCCCTCGCCTTCCGGGCCGCTGTCGATGCAGGGCGGCGATGTCGACGCCACCGCCGGTGGTCAACAAGCGACGATCTTCCAGGGTCTCGATCGCGCAGTCCCCGGACACGGGAGGACAACAAGGTCCGGCGACCTCGGTTCCTGCGGCTTGGTCGCAAACTACTTGATAGTCTTGACTTCACGGTCTTAACCCCACTTGCAGTTTGATGATGCGATCAGATGATGTGCTTCGATCAATCGAACTCGGACACCGACCAGTGCCATGCGCACACAGACACGCGCGCCACCGCGCGCGCACCTGGTCGCAGTGACGTCACGGGAACAGGCCCCGTCGAAACGCCAAATGCCCAGACAGTCAAACGATAATACGTGCCGCGCTGGGCGATTTCGCATAGTCCCGTCACTTCGATCGTAATTACCAGAAATTTCGTGTCAACAAAATTGCCGGCCCCTCCCCAAGAGTAGAGCACCGCGATCGCCGCCGACCGGCGACCAGTATCGGACGAGTGCCGGCGTTGACTGACGCTCGGGTCCGAGCGGGCGGGAGCAAGAGAGGCGACCCGTCGGCAAGCCTGACGAGGGGCGTGGCGATGGGCTTCGAGCCTGGCGCCGTGAGATAGGCTTCCAGCCCTCGTCACCGTGCGATAGGCGTCGAGGCGGACGTGGAAGGCCTGCGGTCGATGCGATCGCCACGGCTCCAGAATGCAGAACGGGCGTCGCACCTGGCAAGGTGCTCGACGCCCGTCGTGATGCGGTGGTGCAAGGTCGTCGCGGCGGCGCTTACCACATGTATTCGCAGCCAGCGGTCAACACCGTGATAGAACACGTCGCTGCCGTTGTCGATGAACGTCGTGCGCTGGCCGGCCACGAACGGCGGACCGGCGTTGAAGTTATCGGAGGCCAAGGCCACCTGGTCGGCCCACAGGAACATGTAGCCGGCGCGGGAGGTCCAGTTCTGGCTGACCCGCCAGAGCAGCGTGACATTGAAATCACCCAGGAACGCCACGGCATCCTCGGCTTTCGTTCTCGACGAGCGGTTCGACGAACGAGCTCGGCATTGATGGTGGTTCGCTGCACGGCGTGGTTGCCGTAGAGGCCCGATCTTGCACCTCCGTGCCGATGTTGCACGCCGGGCGTGATGCAGACCCACAGATCGCCACCGACCTGCGCACCAGTCAGCGAGTTGCTGGTGCCGCACCAGATAGTCCATCGCAGCCGGGATTGACTGGAGCGAACGTCAGGTAGCGTGAAGTCCTCTTCGAGTTCGACGAAGCGGACGCCGGCCAGCCACGATCCTTGCACGCGGACGTTGGGGCCGACCCACCGCTGGCGATAGTTCATTTCCACGGAGTTGAGTTCGGACGAGTATCGAGATCTGCTGCATGGCCGCGCGATCGGTGTCGACGAAGCCCAGGAACGGAGCCGTGCCGTAGCTGGCTCATGATCGAGAACAGCTGGTTGGTGTCGCTCCAGACCTGCGGACTCGGACGCCCAGTTGAAGCCACCGAGCCACGTGGACTCGAGGTTGTTGCCGGCACCGAGTTGGATGGCGAGGCTCACGCGCGCTCCCGACCGGCTCGCCGAAATCCAGCTGGTCGGTGCCGAGCACGGGCGCACCGGCCACGCCGTCGGTCGCGAACACCGTCGATTCGCCAATCTCATCGCGCTCAAGCGAAACCCATTCGGCCGACGCGTCGTACCAGCGCTGTAGCACCGCATCCGCCGGCACCGTAGGGAAGCAGCCATCGCAGCAATGTGAGGTCGAAGTCGTCGCAGCCGCCCATGCACTGTTCGCAGCCATAGCCGCCGCACGCGTTGCACCAGGGCTGGCCCGGATCTCGTCACCGGTCATCATGGGGCCGTCCATGGGCGCGGCCGGCGACGGCTCCAGCTGCTGAGGTGCGGCACCCTGGATCGGATCGTAGTAGCCGGCCGGCTGGTACCCGTAGGGGACTCTGCGCCGGCATGCCCGGATAACCGCCGCACCGCCGGTGCTGCGCCCGGAGACGGATACGGATACGACTGAGCCTGCGCCCTGTGCACGGCAATCACCAGGGCCATGATTGTCAGCACGCACAGTACCCACGACCTTTGGATTCTCATTGGTTGTTCTCCGCGGCACGAATGCGAATTGTCAGGGCGCAACCGTCGGGCTGCCTTGCCGCTTTCCCGTGGCTCTCATGTCGGCTCGCTGTGATCCGTTCGGCGCCGAGAGGGTCGATGCCATGCAGGCCATGTCCCTGCCGATGCATGGATGTCCCTGTCTTGTCCTATCGGTCTCGCGCAAAAATCAGAACCAACACTTTCGGTGCTCCCAGAATACTTTGGATAATCGGCAAACTTGTCGGTGAAATTTGGGGGTTTCCTGAGATTCGTGAGGGAAACACGTGAAATCACCGGCTCGCCACCCTGCACGCTGCTGCAGTCGATAGGATGGGGGCATGGGTGAATGCGGAGAAGTAGCCATGGCGAACTTGCTTGCGAGTTGGCGGCGCCGTCGCAAGAATGGGAGCGTACTCGGGCAGAGTCAACGCGTGCTGCCGGTGAGTGCTGACCGGGCGTTCAGCGCCGTCTTGGGGAGGCCCTGAGAGGATGGCCAATGCCGAGGGAGGTCGCGACAGCCGACGAGCTGATGAGGCTGCTGGAGGAGAGCGACATCCTCGACCCGCCGAGCTGCGGCGGGCCGAGAAGATGGCCGCCGAAACCGACCAGCTGCCTGCTGCTCGCCCGCCGCCTGGTCGCCCAGAAGATCATCACCCGCTGGCAGGCCGGCCAGTTGCTGGTGGGCTGGACCAAGCTCCGACTCGGCAAGTACGTCCTGCGGAGCCAGATTGGCGCGGGGGAATTTCGGCCGCGTGTTCCTCGCCGAGCACATGCAGTTGGAACGCGAAGTCGCCATCAAGACACTCTCGCGACGATTCACGCAATATCCGGAAATCGTCGAGCGGTTTCTGGCCGACGCGCAGGAAGTGGCGGCACTCGATCACCGCAACATCGTCCACGTCTTCGATGTCGACAGCGACGCAGGATCAGTTCTACATGGTGATGGAATACGTCCAGGGTGTCGATCTGCAGCATCAGGTCGAGCAGACGGGGCCCTTGGCCATCGACGTGGCCGCACGGATACTCGGTCAGGCCGCCGCCGGTCTGGCCCATGCGCATCAACGCGGCGTCCTCCATCGGGACCTGCAACCCACGAACCTCATACTCGACGAACAGGGCAATGTGAAGATCGTGGGGTGGGGGATCGGTCGACTGGCCGCGTCGCGCCGCACGCTGGCCGCCGCCGAAGCAGGTCAACCCGAGCCGGCGGAGCGGTCCGCCTACGCCGCTCCCGAGGAGGCGGCCGATCACGACGGCGGTGACGCGCAGAGCGACATCTACTCGCTGGGGAGTATTGCGTATTACAGTCTCACCGGCCAGGCTTCCCCCGCCGGCCCGGTCCGGCACGGAGCCGTCCAGTTCGCCCGTTGCGGATACCGCCGATATCGCCGAACTGCGAGCCGATGTTCCGGCCGAGCTGGCAGTCGTGATCCGGACGATGATGGCCCACGATACCCGGGATCGTTACGCCTCGGCTGCGGAGGTGGTACGCGCCGTGCGGTCCTGGATCGTGGAGGTGGCGGACGAGGCCGTGTCCCTCGAGACGCCCGCGAGCGAAGCGAGCGGAGTGGACTCTTTCGATTGGATGCCGGCGGTCACGCAGCCCAGCCGGAAATCGCGGTCGGCTGTGGTTCCGAAGCGTGGGGTGACCGCCGGCCGACCGGCGCAGCGGTCCCTGTCGGGAGTCTATGCGGCTCTCGCCCTGCTCAGTATCGCGTTTTGCGCCGGATTATCCTATTGGTTGACGAGGCCGCCGGATCCCGGAGCCTCGGCGCCGATCCCAAGCGGCCCGCCGGCCTTGGGGTCGCCGGGGCGAACTCGCGTCCGCGATCGAGGCGACGCAAAACCGCGTGACGCCAACGCGAGCGCACCGTCGGCGGAGGCCGCACCGGCCGCCGCGGGATCCCTCACGCTACCCCAGCCGGCGGCTGCGGCTGCGCCCCCTCATGCAAGCCGCGGCCGAGTCCACGCCCGCTCCCGCGCCCCAGACCGAGACAACTTCGACGAGCCCAGCCACTGAAGGTGGCGAGAAGAAACCTGAGGTGTCGCCGACCGACGCGCCGGCCAGCAAGGAACCACCACCTCCCGCCCCGCCGCCCTCTCCCAAGACAGAGCCGACATCAACTCCCGATCCGCCGGTCAACCCGTTCGGTGAGCTGCCCGCTGCGATCGACTTGCCGTCGGTGGAAAAGGATGCGGCGGTTGCCACCAGTTCGGCGCCGTTCGAACTCGGAAAACTCGGCCCGGCGCCGGCGCACCGGTGACCGTGTCCCTGCTTGGCGGACGGCTGACGGGTGTGCGCGGCGCACGTTTTGAGCTGTCGGAGAACTCGGAGACCGCTCGAACGGAATGGCAAGTCGTGTACGTGGAGGACAAACCGGACGGCCCCGCACCTCGCCCGGTGGCGGTCATCCGGTCGCTCGAGGGCCGGGTTCAGTTCCACTGGGACCCTGGGGTCGCGGACATTCCGGGTGCGGCACACTTGAGCAACTGCGTGGTGCGATGGACCAGCGGCACTTTCCGCCACGATCTGCGGCTGCGCACGCCGCTCGTCGGAAAACCGCTGCAAGTCAACCTGAAAAAGCAACCCGACACCGAACGGATCAAGCTGCCGGCGCCACCCGATGTGAAGCAGGTCCGATTCCAGGTGGTCTCGGTCGACGAGCCGTTGCCCAAGACCTATTCGCTCACGCCACCCGAACCGATCGCCGTCGATGGAGCGAGCGTCCGCATCGCGCTCGGTGAGGATGCCGAATCCCAAGTCCTGCTGTTGGATCTGAAACCGCGTTTGAAGACGCTCTTGGATGTGGAATGCGAGGTGTCATTTCGTCTGCAGCCCACCGCCGAGCCGGTGGTCTGGTCGGCCAAGAAGTTGGAGTTGGCCGGCCGACAGGTCGCGGGCAATCAGGACGTTGCCAATCAGCGGGCCCAACAGCTTCGCACGATCCTGATGGGCGTGGCGGCGACCGACCCCACGCGCACCGCCCAGGAAACCGCGTTGCGGCAGGCCGAGGCGACGTTGAACGAATGCACGAAGATGACCCAAGCCATGGCCTGGCTGACGCAAACCAGGGAGGCGGTAGCCAAAGGGGTGGCCATTCACTTTCGTATGTTCCTGCTGGTGGAGGACTGCGAAGTGGAACTCATCCGCACCGGCCCCGCTCCCGAGTAGTTCCTGGGCCAGCGCGGGGCCGCACGACATGCGGCTGTCGCGAGAGCAAGTTGTAGTACAGTTCGCTTGGCATCGAAAACGCGCCCCAGTTTGCTTCGGCCTTACAACCCAGTCCGTATCATTGGGAAGGGATGTATGGCGGGCCGGTAGAATCGGCAGGGTCGGTACATATCGGAATAACCCGCCGATCTTTGCGGGCTGGGCACAGGTCTGCGCGGTGAGCCCAAGGTCCGAAATCACCGATATCTCTTGCCACACGCTCAAAGATCTGAATAATTCGTGCAGATCGCCCAGCTTTTGGACACTATGTTTCTTCATGGAGGGGGCTCGCGTGCAGCCCGGGCGAAACTGGATGGGCATCGTGGGCAAGAAACGGCAACAAAAGAACGGTCGCTCGTTTGATCAAGCTAGTGCGTTGCCTTACCGGATTCGGGGAGGGCAACTCGAGTTCTGTCTGATTACGTCGACAGGCCGACGGCGCTGGTCCTTTCCCAAGGGCATCATTGATCCGGGGGAGACTCCGGCCGAAACGGCGCTGAAGGAGGCGGCGGAAGAGGCGGGGCTGAGGGGCGAGATCTGCGGCAAACCGCTGGGAAAGTACCAGTATTCCAAGTGGGGCCGGTCGCTGACGGTCGTGGTCATGTTGATGAAGGTCCGCCGGGCCGCGTCGCAGTGGGACGAAGCCGATCAACGCCAGCGGCAATGGGTGGCACCGCGGGAAGCGGTGGAGATCGTCGACCGACCGCGTTTGCGACGGTTCGTGCGCGAGGCGATCAAACGGCTGGATCACGGTGCCGCGTGAGCGACGTGGCACCCGCACCGTTCACGGACTGTTCATCAGTATCTTGAATCGCTCGTGCACGTGCTTGCTGCGCCCCGGGGTCCACCAGCAGGCGAACCGGAACATGGACTTGCGGAGCTCCCGCCGTTCCTTCTTCACCAGCGTTTGCAGATATTTCTTGAGGGGGAGTGCCGAGTCGACGGTCTCCGTGCTCCAGTTGCGAAATCGTTTGAGCGCGACGGCGTGGTCGTTGATGGCCCCAACCGATCCTGGAGCCGTTCGATGAGCGGATAGAGCCGCGTATGAAACGAGGCGGGAAAAGCCGTCACGAGCAGTTCCATGGCATACCGCAGTTCTTTGCCGCGAATGCGAAACGTGTGGAGCGCCTCGAGGTCATTGAGTTGACGCGGTTCCGCGGCGAAGAACGCCTTGACGGACTTCCGCAGTTGTTTGCGCGCCCAGGGCCCGAACAGGGGCGATCCGCCGGCGACCACGTCGCTGTCGGCCACGGCATACATTTGCTGCGTCAACGAGTCCAACGCGTGTGTTGCAGCCAAGGACGCCTGAATCTCTCGCAGAGGGATCTGGGCCTCGCCTCGTCGTCGTCGGATATCGTCCTGGAACTGTCGGGCCAGCGGGTCCTCGGAATTCGGCGTCTGTCGCAGCAGCAACACGTCGTAGTCGCGCGCTCGGCCCGCCGCGCGCCGCACGGCTTTCAACTCGCGGCATAACGCTTTGCGGGGCTCCTTGGGAAACAACTTGCGGTACATGTCCAGGGCCGCCACGCTCCGCCGTGTCGCCACGCGGAGCTGATGCACGTGTTCCACGTTTTCGTCCGGTTTTTCCGCCGCCAACGGCAAATGATGGCGGACCGCGGTCAGCCGCGCTTCGATCGTCCGCACGGCCACGTCGTGAACCGGATCGTCAGCGGACGCCGCGAGAATCCACTTGCTGTTGAGAGTCATGGTGCGTTTTCGAAGGGAACTACGAGAGCATCGATGGGAAGGGGCCGTCGGCCGAGAATGGTGCCTCCCTCGCCGCGGCGTGAGTCGGACTCGATCTTCGGTCCACCGCTACCATCGCTCCAGTCGCGTCTTCTTCCCGTGAAAGGCTGCACGTCTGAATGTAATCCGACGGTAGCCGATGTGCTACGGCGCCCCAGGCGACTATTTGTTAGCGAATTGTTAAGCCGAACGTGGGTCAGGAGATAGAGCGTCCACCGCAGTCCGGCGGTGGGTTGGCCCCCAGCCGCACCCAGGAACCGTGGGGCCCGAGGCGGCGAAAACGGCCGTTTCCGTCCATGCTCCGCCAACCGGCCCAGGACCCGTCGCGCTCCGCGTCTTCTCGCGCAACCGGCGACGGCGTCTCGCCTCACTATTATAGTGGAGACATGCGCATCAGCACGATTCCCCACATCTACCGCAATGTTCGCCGCTGGACCGAAATGCTCTCGGTGTTGAGCAAGTACGGTCTGGCGGACTGGCTGAGCCGCCTGAACATCGAAATGTTCAAGACCCAGCTCAAGGGGAGCCAAGGCGAGGCGTTGGCGCTGCAGACGCCCGAGCGACGGATCCGCCTGGCACTGACCGAACTGGGGCCGACCTACATCAAGCTGGGCCAACTGCTCAGCACCCGACCCGATCTGGTGGGTGTCGGATTGGCCGAGGAACTGCAAGCAACTCCGCGACGACGTGCCGGCCGACAATCCGGCCACGGTGCGACGTGCTCATCGAGATGGAGCTGGGGCAGGCGGCCGAGGAGTTGTTCGCAGAATTCGACGACGTGCCGGTGGCCTCCGCATCGATTGGCCAGGTGCATCGAGCCCGGTTGAAGACGGGTGAACGCGTCGCGGTCAAGATCCAGCATGCGGGGATCGAGAAAGTGGTCCGCGAAGATCTGGACGTGCTGGCCGGCTTGGCGCTGCTGGCCGAACGCATTCCTGAATTCGCCCATTATCGTCCGCGGGAAACGGTTGCGGAGATCGCCCGCATGCTGCGTCGCGAACTGGACTTCGGCCGTGAAGAACGGAATCTGCAGCAGTTCGCCGGACTGTTCGAGAACGATCCGACGATTCGCATTCCGCAACCGATTCACGGAACTCTGCACGTCCCGCGTGCTGACGATGGAGTGGATCGACGGCGTGAAAATCGCCGAGAAGGAACAGCTGATCGGGGCCGGCTTCGATCTGGACGAGATCGCCCGCCGCGGGGCGACGTTGTACCTGCAGATGATCTTCAGCCACGGGTACTACCACGCCGATCCGCATCCGGGCAACATCGTGATCCTGCCCGGCAACGTCATTGGGCTGCTTGACTTTGGCATGGTGGGACGCGTGCAGGAGCGACTGCGGGAAGACATCGAGGAGATGCTGCTGGCCATCGTCCAGAACGACGTGGCGCTCCTGACCTTCCTGATCAAGCGTGTCGGAACCGTTCCGCCGGACCTGGACGAAAGCGGGCTTGTCTACCGATGTGGCCGATTTCGTGGGGACCTATTCCACCCAATCGCTCGATCGGTTCGATCTGGCCGGTGCGCTCAACGACATGACGGAGATCGTGCGCCGCTATCGCATCGTGTCTGCCGGCCCAGGCCGCCACGCTTGATCAAGGTCCTGGTCACGCTCGAAGGCACCGCGCGGCTGCTGTGTCCGAGATTCAGCCTGATGGAAGTCATGCAGCCGTTCCATCGCCGCATGCTTCTCGAACGGTTGTCGCCGCTTCGCCAGTGGCGGAAGTTCCGCCGCCTGCGTCTCGAATTGGACCAGCTGATCGAAGTCTTCCCGCGGCGGATGATCGATATTCTCGAACAGGTGCAGACCGGCACGTTCGACGTGCACCTGGATCACCGCGGCCTGGGGCCGTCCGTCAACCGGCTCGTGCTCGGGATGCTCGGCCAGCGCCCTGTTCCTGGGCTCGTCGCTGCTGCTGAGCCAGGAAGTCCCTCCCCTGCTCTTCCCCGAGACGAGCTTCCTGGGACTCCACAAGTTGTCCGTGTTCGGACTGACCGGATGTTCGGTGGCCGTCATGCTGGCGTTGCGACTCCTGCGCGATTGGCAAGTCTGGACATCTCGACCAGCGCGATTAGCTGGCGCCACCGCGAGTCGCCGGCATCGCCGGGCAGACCTGCCCAGCGGCGTTTACGACTGGACCGTGAGCGGGGACGAGTCGGGACGGGTCGGGGCCGCGGCCGAATTGGCCCAAGAGCAACTCGATGCGTTGATTGAGCTGATCGAGTTGGCTCAGCAGTTCGTCCTGGCGGGCATCCAGTTCGTCGAGCAAGCAATAGTGCGGACCGAGATCCGTCGCCATGGTCGAGGCCCTAAGGTCCAGGTGTTCGGCTGTATCGCATTGCATCTCGTACGCGAAAAATCGGCTCCGGCGCAGCCAATCATGAGGGAGGGTGGAAGAAGTCCGGTTAGGAATTCCTGGTGGTCTTGGCAAAATCGACCGACTTTCCGGGTGCTCCGGCGAGGTGCCGCATCGCGTCCGGCGCCGCAAGACCCACCCAATCGACCACCTCCAGAGACGTGTACTTGTGTATGAATGTCTATACAGCGTACGACGTTTCATGCGCTTCCACGGCAGAAAACGGTCGAAGTTCCGGTTCATCATCCCGTGCCGGCGGTGAATTTTTTCATTTTCTTTTACCAGTTGCGTTCGCTTGGTTTAGGTCGAGCCATCGACGTTCGAAATGAACCCTGCTGCGAGTGCGCCATGCGGTGCGGTCTCGGTGGCACACGGAATGCATACGGTGTCAACCGAAGCGTTGAGTGGTTGTGGCGCACGGATATACGCGGGCCGGCTACTGCGACGCGTGTGGGGTGCGCGTTCGTGATTTGTGATGAGAGTCCGCTAAACCGACGCGCGGTGCTCGTTTCCAGGTGTGCTGACAACCACCGCGGGATGCGGTTCCGCGCTGTCACAAGGGGATTTTGCCATGTCGGACAGTCACGCATTATTGGTGGTGGATGACGAGGAAGTCATCTGCCAAGCCTGTCGGCGGATCTTTTCTCGGCAAGGTTTCAAGGTCGACACGAACACCGATGCTCGGCAGGGCCTCTCGTGGGCAGCCGAGAAGGAGTACGAGATCATTCTGTTGGACATCAAGATGCCCAGCATGGACGGCATTCAGTTCCTGGAAGAATTGCGGCAGGCGAAACTGGATGTTCCGGTGCTGATCATCACGGGTTACCCGAGCATTCCGAACGCAGCCGCGGCGATGCGTTTGGGAGCGTGCGACTACGTCACCAAACCGTTTACCACGGAAGAGATCACGTCGGCGGTGCAACGTGTGTTGGCAACACGGCGATTCCCCGATGGCAATGGCGAACATTCGGCGGAAGACGAGGCTTTTCAAGCGGCACTGTCGACCGAATCGCCGATGCAGTTCTGGGGTGACTCGTGGTTCCGGCTGGAGGTGGACGGATCGGCCTGTGTGGGTGCGGTGTTGCCCGGTCTGCATGGGACCCAGCCCACGGCGGTGCGGTTGCCGCGGATCGGTGAGGTCGTGTACCAGGGACTGCCCCTGGCGGGCCTTACCCGGCCGGGCCAGCCCATGCTCGTCGTCGCCGCCCCGGTGTCCGGCGTGGTTCTGGCGGTCAACGATTCGCTTCCCAAACATCTCGACCGGTTCGATAGTGATCCCTGCGGGGAGGGTTGGATCGCCCACATCTGCACGACCGAGTACGACCGCGAAAGGGACGCCTGTGGTCCCCGCGAGATCATTCTCGTGAACGCTGACCCGGTATCCGCGTCCGCGCAGTCCCACAAGCTCACCACGCTCGGCTGTCAGGTGCAAACGGTGGCGGACCGCGACGCGCTGCAGGTCGCCTTGAAAGATCAGGAGAACAGCGTGGTCTTTCTGGATGCGGCCTCGTTCGGTGACGTCGGTCCGGATCTCGTCGGTTGGATTAATCAGCAGGCGCCCGCCGTCCGGGCCGTGGTCGTGGCTACCGCCGGTGAGTCACACGAGACCGCTTATCGCGAACATCGGATCTTGTACTACGCTGTCGAACCGTTTGCCGAGGGAGAATTGGCCGACATCTTGGCGGCGGCTTTCCAAACGCACGAGACTCCGCGGGTGGACCGGCAGAAGGGTCCTTCGGAGCCGGTTAGCAGCATCGTGATCACCAACCGCAACGGCCATCGCGTCCAGCTGATGTCTGCACCGGGGTTGTTGTGGCGCAACGAGGGATTGGGTTTGCAGATCAGCCAGAAGCTGTTACGCGCACATGCTGCCTGTTGTCGCGTCGCCGGGAGTGACCAACCTCAGTCCGGCCAACATTCTCAAGACGGCCGGGACGGTCGATCGGCTCATGGTGTTGTGGGCCAAAGACAGCGGTCTGCTCCCCGGCAGTCTGGGCCGCGACACCAAACCCGATTTCGGCATCGATCCGGGTGATGCGGCAGGCAAGATCACGACCCTGGCCGTCCAACCCGATGCGATGGGTGGGATTGCCGGATTCGATGCCCGTACGACCGCCGCCTTAGCCGACCACATCGTGCGCGAGATGGCCGTGTACTAGGAGGAACGCGAATGATTGTGTCATCGACCGACATGGGCATGCAGTTGCTGGAGGGATTGAGCAAAACTGGCGACGGTCAATCGCCTCTGGGTTGCATGCAGTGCGGGCTGTGTTCGGCCAGTTGCCCGCTCGGGTACGCGATGGCGTTTCCGCCGCGCAAGCTCATTCTTCAGGCCGCGTCGGGACATCTGGACGAGGTGCTGGAGAACCCATCGTTGTGGATGTGTGTCGGCTGTTACACCTGTTCGCATCGTTGCCCGCGGGGCATCGAGCTGACGGACGGGCTCTGGCCGGCGCTGCGGGACCGGGCATTGCAGGCCGGTTTCCAGCCCCCTGCGGAACTGCAGGAGACCTTCCAGAACCTCTTCAAGTACGGCAACACATTGGGCAAGTCGCCGCGCCAGCGCCTGGACTGGGCCAAGGGCCTGGACGTGCCGGTACTCGATCTCTCCCGAGATCCTCAGGCGGTGCAGGTCCTTTGGTTGGTCGGATGTTACCCGTCGTACTACCCCAGGAACCGCGCGTCACCCGGGCCTTCGCCCGCATTTTGACAAGGTTGGGTGTCACCTGGGGAGTCTTGGGTGCGAAGGAGAAGTCGGTTGGCGAATGCGAGCGGATGTTCGGCGAGGAGGGTTTGTTCGAGTCACTGGTCGAGGAGAACAGCAAGCTGTTGAACCAGCAGCGGTTCGACAAGATCGTCACCTTGGATCCGCACGCCTATCGGGCCTTGGAGGCCTTCTACCCGCGTCATGGGGCGTGGTATCCGGTACAGCATTACACGATGTTCCTGGCGGAACGGCTGGAGCAATTGCGGTCGCTGGTGGTCCGGCCGGTCGAGGCCACGGTGACCTATCACGACAATTGCTGCGTGGGCCGGCGATGTGCGAGCTTCGACCCGCCGCGGTCCCTGCTGCAATTGATTCCCGGACTGCGACTCGTCGAGATGGTACGGCATCACGACAACGCGTTGTGTTGCGGTGGAGGGGGCGGCGGCATGTGGCTCGACGCGCACATCGTAGCCCACGGCGGCCATCGCTTGTCCGACGAACGGATTCGCCAGGCGGCGGATACGGAGGCCGACACGCTGGCCGTCTCCTGCCCCTATGAACTCTCGCGGTTCGAGGATGCTGCCAAAGTCGCCGGACTGGAGGACCGTTTACAGGTTCGCGACATCATCGAACTGCTGGCCGTGGCACTGGATCTGGAGGAAAGGAAGGACTCATGAACATCGTGGTCGTCATCCGCCAGGTTCCCGACCTGGTCGAACCCCTGGACATCGACGCGTCGGGCGCGGCCCTGGATTGGGACTCGCTGTCGTACATTCTCAACGAGTGCGACGATCACGCCTTGGAGCAGGGATTGTTGCTCAAGGAAGCCGGTGGCGGCACCGTGACCGTCGTCGGGCTCAGCGGCGATGACATCGACAACTCGCTGTTCGCGGCCGCGGCCAAGGGTGCCGACCGGATCGTGAAGATTCCCGGCGACTTCCACCCGCCGCCGACACCGCACGCTGCGGCGGCGATGTTTGCCGAAGCGATTCGGTCCTTGCCGGCGGATCTCGTGCTGGTGGGTGTCCAAGCGCACAACGAACTCGATGGCGTCCTGGCCCCGCAGTTGGCTGCGGCGCTGGGCCGACCGTACGTGGGAGTCATCCGCGGTGTGCAGGCCGCCGCGGCCGGCACCGTCGTGGCCTGCAAGGAATTTCCCGGCGCGATCATGGCCAGGCTCAACGTTCGGTTGCCGGCCGTGCTCGGTATTCTCGGCGCCGATCAGCCGCCGCGCTACGTGCCTGTCAGCCGCCTCCGGGCGGCGATGAAAGCCACCCCGGTCGAGGAACCCACGGTGGCCGTGCCCGCGTGCGAATCGCAAGTCTCGCTTCGCAAACTGGCCCCGCCAGTTTCGGGCAGCCGAGCCGAGATGATCTGCGGAACGGAAGCCGAAGTCGCCGGCCGCATCGCCGCGATTCTGGCCGAGAAAGGACTGCTGAAATGACCACAAACGACGTCTTGGTGCTGGCCGAAATCCAGCGGGATGCGTTGGCTGGCATTACGGGAGAACTCTTGAGCGCGGCACGCGGACTGACGGCGGTCACCGGCGGCCAGGTCGTGGTACTGGTGCTCAGCGCGGACGGCGCGTCGTTCACCCCGGCATTGTCCGCCGCAGATCGGATCGTCCTGGTCGATGATCCGCAATTGGCCGCTTACACCCCGGCGCCGTTCCTGGCGGCACTCCAAGAAGTGGTCGCCGACTTGCAGCCGCAGGCAGTGCTGATCGGCAGCACGTCGATCGGCTGGGACCTGGCGCCGATGCTGGCCACGCAGCTTCAGGCGCCACTGATCACCGGTTGCAGGACGCTCCGAGTCGATGGCGGGGGATTCCTGGTCACGGCCGCGTTGTGCGGCGGGAAGTTGCTGGCCGAAGTCCAGATCGACCGATGCCCGGCCGTGCTGATGATCCAGCCTGGCGCGTGCGCGCCACCGGCGAACCAGGCCAAGGCGTGGTGGAGACGAGGGTCTTGTCGGCGCCGCTGGCGGCCGGTGCGGTGAGTTTCGAAGCGTGGCTCCTGCCGCAGGCCGGCGATATCGACATCACGCAGCAGGACGTCTTGGTGGCTGTGGGACGCGGCATCCAGCAAAAGGACAACGTGGAACTCGCTCAGGAATTGGCCGATGCGTTAGGCGGAGCGGTCTGTGCCTCGCGCCGGTGGTCGATCAAGGCTGGCTGCCACCCACGCGTCAAGTCGGAAAATCGGGGATGACCGTCAAGCCCAAGCTGTATCTGGCCTTGGGAATCAGTGGTGCTCCTGAGCACTTGGAAGGAATGGAAGGGGCCGACCTGATCATCGCCGTGAACACCGATCCCCAGGCGCCGATTTTCGACACCGCGCACTTCGGTGCCGCAGTCGACGCCCTGGAGCTGTTGCCCGCGTTGGCGGAAGCGGTCCGAGGCGCGAAGGCGTAGCCGGGAGAGGACATCGAAGAGCGGGAAGCGCACGCGTGGGCTGTCGTGTTGTCGAGTACAACGTCTGGGGAGCAAAGGTTGCCTGCCATGGATTTTGCTCGGCCAATCATGTGGAACGTACCGCACTGGGCGGAAATCGTCCTGTATCTGCTGATTCCCGTCGTGGTGATTGCCTGCGGGTGGGGCGCGGTCTGGCGGATCCGGAAGTGGTTCCTCGGTGCGGCGGAACCCGGCACGCCGACCGCTCGCGAGCAGTTGCTGCAGGCGCTCCGCCTCCGGCGACTGGCCGAGTTCATGCGGACCACGATTTTCCAGTCGCGGCTCGCCCCCGACCGCTACGCTCTGCTCATGCATCAGGCGATCTTCTGGGGCATGGTCGTCCTGTTCATCGGCACGGCGTTGGCCACGATTGACCAGGATGTCACCAACCTGCTGTTCGATTCGCAGATTCTCCGCGGCGGCTTCTACAGACTGTTTGAATTCGCTCTGGATCTGTTTGGGATCATCCTGATCGTGGGCGTGGCCCTGGCCGCGTACCGGCGGTATGTCCAGCGACCTCCGCGGCTGGAGGCGGTGCGGGCCGGGACCAGCTTCTGGGACGCGTTCCCGTTTCTGCGGCTGTTGCTGTTGATCGCCGTCACGGGATTCATAGTCGAAGGGTTGCGGTTGGCGGAGGGGCTTCACATCGAGGCACGGGTCGCGGCCTCGGGGCCCGGCGCGGCAGGACACGCTCGCCGCGATGGGGCTCCGCGAGCGGTTCCGTGTGGGGCGGGAGCGTCAGGACGAGGAATTGAACCGGATTGCCGGCGGGGGCCCCGTTTTTCCAGCGGCGGCGGCCGCTCCGGTGGGCTACACCTCCGCAAAAGTCCTGGCGCGGTTGCCGATCGATACGATTCGCAGCCTGCATCAGCTGCTCTGGTGGCTGCACGCGTTTCTGGCGTTCGCCTTGATCGTGAGCGTCCCCTTCACCAAGGCCTTTCACCTGATCTCCTCACCGGTCAACATGCTGCTGCGCACGCCGGCTGTTCCAGGCCGGTTGCCGGTCGTGGCCGAAACGGGCGTCCGTTCCGTGCGTGACTTCACGTGGCGGCAGCTTCTCCAGGTAGACGCCTGCACATGGTGCGGCAAATGTCAGGAGGTCTGCCCTGGCCATCACACGGGCTTTCCTCTCTCGCCACGCGATGTCGTCCAGGCCATCGATGCCCAGTTGCTGCGGACGCCGACCAAGGCCAACGGCCAGCCACCTTCGCTGCATGGCGAGCGCATTGGCCCGGAGGAACTCTGGGCCTGCTGCGCCTGCCGGGCCTGTGAAGACATCTGCCCGGTCCACGTGCAGCAACCGCGGTTGATCGTGGATCTTCGCCGACATCTGGTCGATCAAGGGCAAGTGGACGAGGGCCTGCAGGACACGCTGGTGAACTTCCAGCGGTATGGCAATTCCTTCGGGCAGTCGGCGCGCAAACGCACCGACTGGACGAAGACGCTGGGTTTTCCGCTCCAGGACGCCCGGCGGGAGGAAGTCGAGTATCTGTGGTACGTCGGCGACTATGCATCGTACGACCCACGGGCGCAAGAAGTCACGCGGACGCTGGCGCGCGTCTTTCATCAGGTGGGATTGGACGTCGGCCTGTTGATGGACAAGGAACAGAACGCCGGCAACGACGTCCGCCGCAGCGGTGAGGAAGGTCTGTTCGCCATGCTCCGCGAGAAGAACGGCCAGGAATTGGCGAAGGCCAAGTTTCGCCAGGTCATCAGCAGCGATCCCCACACCTACAACACGCTCAAGAACGAATATGCCCTGGGGTGGGCCGGCGACGAGGATCCGGCGTCCGAGGCGCTGGCCGGCAAGCCGGTGCGGCACTACACCGAGTTGCTGGACGAGCTGATCGGCGACGGCCGGCTCCGCGTGTCCCGGCGCTGAACTGCACGGTGACGTATCACGATCCGTGCTACCTGGGGCGATTCAACGGCGTTTACGACCCGCCGCGGCGCGTTCTGCGGGCGCTCGGTGCTCGCCTGGTCGAGATGCCCCGAAACCGCCGCCACAGTTTCTGCTGTGGGGCCGGTGGCGGGCGGATCTGGATGAAAGACTCGCCGGGGATCCAGGAACGACCGGCAGAAAACCGGATCCGCGAGGCGCTCGACCTGCCCGGTGTGCAATGCCTGGTCGTGGCTTGCCCGAAGGATTTGGTGATGTTTCAAGATGCCGTGAAGACGGTCGGCGCGGAGGGACGCCTGCGCGTGGCCGATCTGGGCGAACTCGTCTACGAAGCGTTGGAGACACCCTCGCCTGTCTTGACCTGAACGAGGACCAGCCATGATTGCCCGTGATGAACCGTTGAGGATTGGGGTGTACATCTGCCACTGCGGCTCCAACATCGCGGGTGTCATCGATGTGGAAGCTTTGGCGGCCTGGGCCGGGGAGCAGCCCCACGTGGCTCTCTCCCGGCACTACAAGTACATGTGTTCCGACCCGGGGCAGGAGTTGGTCAAGCGGGACATCCGGGAGTTCAATCTCAACCGCATTGTGGTGGCGGCGTGTTCGCCCAACCTCCACGAACCGACCTTCCGACGGGCGGCCGAAAATGCCGGTCTCAACCGCTTCCTCGTCCAGATGGCGAACATTCGCGAGCAGGTCTCGTGGGTGACCGACGACCACGCAGCGGCCTACACGAAAGCGCAGCGCGCACCTGGCCGCCGCGATCGGCCGAGTTGCCAAGCACGAGCCCTTGCAGCGGCAGTTCGTGCAGATCCAACCGCGGGCGCTCGTGGTGGGTGGCGGCATCGCCGGGATTCAGGCCGCCTTGACGATGGCCGACGCCGGCAAGGAGGTCATTCTCGTCGAACGCGATCCGAGCATCGGCGGGCATATGGCCATGTTCGACAAGACGTTTCCCACGCTCGACTGCGCCGCCTGCATCCTGACCCCGAAAATGACCAGCGTCCGACTGCACCCGAACATCAAGTTGCTGACCTACTCCACGGTCGAGTCGGTGGAAGGATCGGTGGGGAGCTACCATGTCAAGATCCGGCGGCGACCGCGGTACGTCGACGAAAGCCTCTGCGTCGGCTGCATGCTGTGCATCGAGGGCTGTGTTTTCACCCGCGCAAATTCGCCAATCCCTTCGATCAAGGACTGGGCACGCGGAAGCCCGTGTGGTTGCCGTTTGCCCAAGCTGTGCCGCCGATCCCGGTGATCGATCCCGAAACGTGCCTGGAGATTGCGCGGGGCAAATGCAAGCAGGGGTGCGTGGAAGCCTGCGGAGAACGCGACGCGATTCGCTTCAACCAGCAGGAGACGATCGAAGAGTACGACGTTGGAGCGATCGTCGTCACGACCGGCTTCCAGGCGTTCGACCCATCGGTCATTCCCTACTACGGCTACGGACGGTTGCCCAACGTCTTCACGAGTCTGGAGATCGAACGACTGCTCAACGCCGGCGGTCCGACCTCCGGCAAGTTGACCCTCCGCGACGGCTCGCCGCCCAAGAGCGTGGGCATCGTCCACTGTGTCGGAAGCCGCGATGCCAACCACCACAAGTACTGCTCGCGCGTGTGCTGCATGTACGCGTTGAAAATGGCGCACCTGGTCCGTGAGAAGACGGGGGCCGAGATCTACAACTGCTACATCGACATCCGCACGCCAGGCAAGGGCTTCGAGGAGTTCTACAATCGGGTGCAGGACGAGGGTGTGCATTTCATCCGCGGCAAGGTCGCGGACATCTCGTTCGCGGACGGCGGTGGAGCCGGTGGGGAGGGTCGCCTGACCATGCAGGTCGACGACACGCTGCTCGGCTCGCTTCGCAAACTGGAGGTCGACATGGTCATCCTGGCCGTGGCGTTGGAACCGCAGTCGGATGCGGCCGACGTGCGGCGGACGTTTGGTATCTCCTGCTCCGGCGAAGGCTTCTTCCTGGAAAAACACCCCGAAGCTTGCGCCGGTCAACACGGCCAACGATGGCGTGTTCGTGGCCGGAGCCTGCCAAGGCCCCAAGGACATCCCGGACACGGTGGCGCAGGCGGCCGCCGCGGCGGCCCAAGCCTTGGCATTGATCGATGCCGGCCAGATCGAACTGGAGCCCAACACCGCCTGGATCGACGAGCAGATGTGCTCGGGCTGCAAGACCTGTCTCTTGCTCTGCCCGTACCAGGCGATCAGCCGGGACGAGGAGCGGCAGATTGCCGTGATCGATCCGACGCTGTGCAAGGGCTGCGGGACGTGTGTGGCCGCCTGCCCGTCGGGTGCCGCCAAGCAACATCTGTTCAGCGACGAACAAGTTCACGCCGAGCTGGAAGGGCTAATGTACCATGTCTGATGCAACTGTTCCCCCGGCCGAGCCGCAGGTCCAGCCTTTGATCGTAGCCTTCATGTGCAACTGGTGCAGCTACACGGCCTCCGACCTGGCCGGCACGGCGCGGATCAAGTACTCCCCGTACGTGCGCATCATTCGCGTGATGTGCAGCGGGCGCGTCGATCCGACCTTCGTCCTCAAAGCCTTTGCCTTGGGTGCCGATGGCGTGATGATCGCCGGTTGCCACCCCGGCGACTGCCACTACATCGAACAAAACTACAAGACGATCCGCCGCCACGCGATGCTGCAGTACTTCCTGGAGCAGATGGGGATCGAGCCCGCTCGGCTGCGGCTCATCTGGGCCTCAGCCGCCGAAGGGCAACATCTGGCCGACTCGATCGACTCGTTCGTGGCCGATATGCGGAAGTTGGGACCGCTGCAGTGGTCCGCCAACTGGGAGGAGAACGGGCAGCGGATCGCCGCGTTGGAAGACATTGTCCGCGAACACGCCGAAGCGATGGAGATTGACGCATGACCGACGACAAGAAAGGCCGGCTGGCCCTCTACTGGGCGGCATCCTGCGGCGGTTGCGAGATCGCCGTGCTGGCGATCAACGAGAAGATCCTCGACGTGGCTGCGCTGTTCGAGATCGTCTTCTGGCCCGTGGCGGTGGACGCCAAGGTCCGCGACGTGGAACGGATGCCGGACGGCAGCATCGATGTCTGTCTGTTCAATGGCGGAATTCGCACGAGCGAACAGGAGTACATGGCCCACCTGTTGCGCAGGAAAGCCAAGGTCCTGGTGGCTTTCGGGTCCTGCGCCCACGAAGGGTGCATCCCCGGGCTTGCCAACTTGCACAGCCGGCAACGGATCTTCCAGACAGTCTACCAGGATACTGTGTCGACGGAGAATCCGGACCACGTCGAGCCTCAACACCAGTCTCAGGTGCCCGAAGGCGAACTCCAGCTGCCGGTGTTCTACGACACCCTGAAAACGCTGGATCAGACGGTACCGGTCGACTACTATCTGCCGGGCTGCCCACCCGAAGCCGAACGCATCTGGGAGGCGATTTCCGCGATCGTCAGCCGGACTCTGCCACCGCCCGGCTCGGTCCTGGGCGCGGACACGACGGTGTGTCAAGAGTGTCCGCGAACGCGTGCTGAAAAGAAGATCAAGAAGTTCTTCCGTCCGTGGGAGATGATCCCGGACGAGACGACCTGTTTGCTGGAGCAGGGTTTGCTGTGCTGCGGGATCGCCACGCGTGCCGGTTGCGGTGCGAAATGTCCGCAAGTCAACTCGCCCTGCATCGGCTGTTACGGTCCCAACGACGGCGTCCACGATTACGGAGCGCTTGATGACCGCGCTGGCGTCGGTCATCGACTCGGACGATCCCGCGGAAATTGACCGGATCATCCGCGAGGGGATTCCCGACCCGGCGGGCAGCTTCTATCGCTTCAGTCTGGCCGGCAGCCAATTGCGGCGCAGCCGGCTCCACACGCAGGGAAACGGCTCGCTGCCGCCACCGAGTCTGAAGGTCACGGCCAGCTCGTCCGTGGGTTAGGTCGCCAGGGAGTAGAGAACGGCATGCCAGCGCAGAACCTGGGGGAGAATCGATCATGTCCGCAGTGACGAAGAACCGGCGCATTTCCATCGATCCGATCACGCGTCTCGAAGGCCATGGCAAGATCGACATCTTCCTGACGGAGGCGGGCGACGTGGCCAACGCCTATCTGCAGATTCCCGAACTGCGGGGCTTTGAACAATTCTGCGTAGGGCGGCCGGCCGAGGATATGCCCAACTTGACGGCGCGGATTTGCGGCGTCTGTCCCGAGGCGCACCACATGGCCGCCACCAAGGCCCTGGACGAGCTGTTCCATGTGGACCCACCTCCCGCGGCCAAGAAGCTGCGCGAGCTCTTCTACAGTATCTTCTTCACGACCGACCACACGACGCATTTCTATGCCCTGGGCGGGCCGGACTTTGTGGTCGGTCCCACCGCTCCGCCGGCCCAGCGGAACATCCTGGGTGTGGTGCAGAAAGTGGGCCTGGACATTGCCGGCAAGGTGCTCAAGATGCGCCGCGACGGCCACCACCTGATTGAAATGATCGGCGGGCGCAAGGTGCATCCGAACTGGGGCTTGCCCGGTGGCGTTAGCCGCGGCCTCCGCGAAGAGCAACGCCGCGAGATCGAACAGCTTGGACGCGAGGCGGTGGAATTCGCCCAGTTCTCGCTCCAACTGTTCGGCGACGTGGTTCTCGAGAACAGTGCCTACGTCAAGCTGATCACCGGAGACACGTATGTCCACCGCACCTATAACATGGGCACGGTCGACGCCAACAACTGCCTGAACTTTTACGACGGGTTCATCCGCGTCGTGGGTCCGGACGGACGGGAGCACGCCAAATACCAGGCTCGGGACTATCGCGAATACGTGGCGGAGCGGGTTGAACCGTGGAGCTACCTGAAGTTCCCGTATCTCAAGAAGGTCGGTTGGCAGGGATTGGTCGACGGCGTCGACTCCGGCGTCTACAAGGCCACGCCCCTCTCACGCTTGAATGCGGCGGACGGCCTGACCACCCCGCTGGCCCAGGCCGAGTATCTGAAGTTCTTCGAGGCGCTGGGGGGCAAGCCGGTCCACCACACGCTGGCCACGCATTGGGCTCGGCTGATTGAGCTGCTCTACGCCGCCGAACGGTGGGTCGAGTTGGCGACCGACCCGGAGATCACGAGCCCCGAGTACCGCGTGTTGCCGACCGAGACGCCAACCGAGGGCGTAGGCTGTGTGGAGGCCCCGCGCGGTACGCTCACGCATCACTACACCACCGACGAACGGGGTATCCTGACGAAGGTCAACTTGATCGTGGGTACGACCAACAACAACGCGCCGATCTCGATGTCGGTCAAGCTCGCGGCCCAGACCTTGATCCACCAGGGCCAGGCGGCGACGGAGGGTCTGCTGAACATGGTCGAAATGGCCTTCCGGGCCTACGACCCGTGCTTCGGTTGTGCCACGCACAGTCTGCCGGGCCACATGCCCCTCGCAGTGACCATTTGGGACCCGGATGGCCGCGTGGTCCGGCAGTTCTCGCGCGGCGGGGGGTAAACCTTTGCCATGAGTATCCGCTTCAAGATGGCGACGATTGCAGTCGCAGTGATTCTCGTGGCGAACTCACTGCTTTCGTTCCTCACGCTTCGATATCTAGGCTCCGTGTGGCTCAAAGAAGTACAGACGCGCGTCGAACGAAACCTCAGTTCGGCCCGGACCGCCTACCAGAAACGGATCGATGTGACGACCGCCTTTCTGCGAGGTACCGCGGGCGATCGCACTTGGCCCGAGATCATGGCGGGGAATGACCCCGTCGAACTCCGTCGGGTGCTGCGTTCCGTTCAAGAGTCGGGCGGCATGGACTTCACCATGCTGCTGGACGCACACGGCACGGTTGTCGGCCGGGCGCACAGCGATGCCGCGCGCGACGACCTCTCGGCCGATCCGCTGATTGCCCGTGCGCTCCACGAACGTGAAGCCGTGGGGGGAACCGTGATCTTTTCGCGCGAGCGACTGCTGGCGGAAGGGCAACCTCTGGCGGACCAAGCGCGCTTTGAACTGGTGCCCACGCCGGCCGCACGCTACACCTCGGACACGACCCGAGAAGATGGCATGGTGATGGCCGCGGCCGTTCCCTGGCGGGACGCGGCGGGACGCGTGCAGGCGGTCCTGTGCGGTGGCAATCTGGTCAATCGCCGGTACGAGATCGTGGATGCGATCAAGCAGGAGGTTTTTCCGCACGAGTCCTACCGCGGTCGGGACATTGGCACCGTGACGATTTTCCAGGGGGACCTGCGGGTTTCCACCAACGTCACCATGGACGACGGTTCTCGCGCGGTGGGAACCCGCTTGAGCGCATCGGTGTGCGACGTCGTGCTGGATCGCGGCCGAACGTGGGCCGACGCCGCATTTGTGGTGAACGACTGGTACATTACGGCCTATGAACCGATTCGTGACCCGACGGGCACGACGATCGGGGTGTTGTATGTGGGCCTCCTGAGGGCCCCCTTCGTCCACCAGCTGAACGCGATCAGTGCGGTGTTCGTCGCGATCGTGCTGGCCGCCACGCTGGCCAACCTGGTGCTGTTGTTCGTGGCCAACGAGCTGGTCTTGCGCCCGATTCGCCTCGTCGTGGCGATGGCCCAGAAGATCATCGGTGGTGACCTGTCGGCGAGACTGGGGATTCGCCCGCCCGGTGAAATGGGCATCCTCTGTCGCGCCATCGACAGCATGGCGCACGCCGTCGCCGAACGGGAGGAGATGCTCAAACAGGCCACTCGCCAGCAGATCGGCCGCAGTGAGCAGTTGGCTTCCGTGGGACGCCTGGCGGCGGGGGTGGCGCACGAGATCAACAATCCGTTGACCGGCGTGCTTGCCTTCGCCGACATGTTGAGCGAGAAAGAGAATCTGGATGACCAGGACCGCGATGACGTGGCGGTCATTCTGCGGGAAACGAAGCGGGTCCGAGAGATCGTGCGGGGCTTGCTCGATTTCGCTCGCGAGACACCGTTTGTCCAGAAGCCGCTGGATCTCAACGACGTGATCCGGCAGACTCTGCGCCTGTTGGGGAAACGTGACGCGTTTCAGAACATCTGCATTGTCGAGGACCTTGCCGAAGATTTGCCGCAGGTGTGCGTGGACCAGAACCAGATTCAGCAGGTCCTGTTGAACCTGATGTTGAATGCGTGCGAAGCGATGCCAGACGGGGGCACGCTGCTCGTCAGTTCGACGGCGGTCGACGGGCGGGTGGTGGCGAAGGTGACCGACACCGGCCACGGCATCGACAAGCAGCACTTGGACCTGATATTTGAGCCGTTTTTTACCACCAAACCCGTGGGTAAGGGGACGGGCTTGGGCCTGAGCGTCAGCTATGGCATCCTGCAGCAACACGGAGGCACCCTGGAAGTGGAAAGTGACAGGGGCAAGGGCAGCACATTCGTCGTGACACTCCCCGCGGTGCCCAGGCCGGACTCGGGCGGCGAGGCCACGGTGCCTGCTCCCTAGGTCCCCGTGCGCCGACGGCACACCGCCGGGTGTCTCGGCCAGCAGACGACTTCGCGAGGACGTTGTCATGTCGCGCGACATCCTGTTGATTGCGGACGAAGCCGCCACGGGTGAGCGGTATCGGCGGATACTCTGTACCAGCGGATACGACGTCCGGTGGCACGAGGACCTGGCGTCGGGAATCGAAGCGGCCAAGGTCGGCCATTACCTGGCCATTGTCCTGTGCCAGAGTCGACCGGAGTGGCAACCGCTCGACTTCCTGCGGCAGGTGAAGATCACCGATGTGATGACGCGGTGTGTGATTATCAGCGGCCAGGCCACGGTCGAAGCGGCGGTCCAGGCGATGCGGGAAGGGGCGGCGGACTACCTGCGCGATCCCTGCTCGACCGATGAATTGTCTGCCGTTCTCGAGCAGCTCGAGCCAACGAACGGCGGCCCGCCCCAGGCCCTTCCCGCGACCGCTGCCTGCGGGGACCTGTCCGATTTTCACGGCCTGTTCGGGCAGTGCACCGCGATGCGCCAACTCTTCGCGCTCATCGAGCGGATCGCGCCGGCCGACGCGACGGTGTTGATTACTGGGGAAAGCGGTACCGGCAAGGAGATGGTCGTCCGAGCGATCCACCGATTGAGCCAGCGCCGCAACCACCCGTTTCTCGGCTGTGACTGTACGGCACTGGCGCCCACGCTGCTGGAAAGCGAACTGTTTGGACACGTCCGCGGTTCATTCTCCGGCGCCATCGCCACGAAGAAGGGTCTGTTCGAAGCAGCACATCAGGGAACGCTGCTGCTCGATGAGGTGGCCAACCTGAGCATGGAGACGCAGGGGAAATTGCTCCGCGTCCTGGAGACCCGGCAGGTCCGCAAAGTGGGTGATACGGCGGAGCATGAAGTGGATATCCGCCTGATCGCGACCACCAACCGCAGCCTCGGCGACATGGTCAAGGTGGGTTCGTTTCGAGCCGATTTATACTATCGGTTGAATGTTGTCCCGATCACGCTGCCACCGCTGCGCGAGCGGACCAGTGATATCCCGTTGTTGGCCGAGACGTTTCTGGCCTGGTTCTCGCAGCAAATGAACCTGGAAGTCCAAGGGTTCGCGCCCGACGCGATGCACCAGTTGCTGGTCTACGCGTGGCCTGGCAACGTCCGCGAACTGCGTAACATCGTGGAGCGGTTGACCGTTTTGTACGGCGGCACGCAGATTCAACTCCATCAGTTGCCGAACGAAATCCGCGAGGCCAAAGCCCCGGTGACCAGCACCGAATTGCCGCGAACGTGGGAAGAGTTCAAGAGCCTGAAACGGCGGATCGTCGACGACCTCGAACGACGCTTCTTGTTCGCGGCGCTGGACCGCTGCTCCCACAACATCACGCAGGCCGCCGACAGCGTGGGTATGCAACGGCCGAACTTCCACGCGCTGCTGCGACACCACGACGTGAAACCGGACCCTCCACGACACCACTGAATCCGCCGCCTGGCACGCGCCCCGCGGCGGCGACCCGGGATTCGTGATCGGGTGCTTTGCACGGGTCGTGAATTAGGCTACCGTAACATGTACGTCGGTGATGATGCCCGAACCTGGGGTTCTTGTTCTTCAGGAGGGTCTTGCATGACAACCACGGTCAAAGATTGGTAGTCGGCTCTACCTGACCCGCTCGGCCTTGGACGAGCTGATCCAAGTCTTGCGCAAGCAGGGTTATTCTGTGTTGGGGCCCCGGCTGGTGGACGGGGCCATCTCGTTGCAGCCGATCGAGTCGGCCGCGCAGCTGCCCAAGGGCGTGTCCGACGAGCAGGATGGCGGTTCGTACCGCGTGGTGGAAGGCGAGCCCGAGTTGACGTTTCAGTTCGTCGTCGGGCCGGACGGGCCGAAGCGGTACCTGTTTCCGGCGAACCTGCGGCTCTTCGAGTTCCACGTCGAGGCGGACAACTTCGTCCTGGATGTCGGTCCGCCCCAGGTGCCCAAGCTGGCGATGTTGGGCGTGCGGGCGTGCGAGCTGGCGGCCATCGAGGTCCAGGACCGCGTGTTCGGCTTGGACGATCCGCAGGACGTTCCGCTGCGAGTCCGAGCCGTGGTACACGCAGATTCGCCAGGAGGCGCTGCTGATTGCCGTCAACTGCACGCAACCGAGCGGCACGTGCTTCTGTGCCGCGTGGGGAACCGGCCCCGAGGCCACCACGGGGTTTGATCTGGCGCTGACGGAATTGCGGGACGGCTTCCTGGTCCAGGTCGGATCGAATCGCGGGGCGGCCCTGGTCGACGAGCTGCCGGTGCGCGAGCCCACCCAGGCGGAAGTGGAACTGGCCGCGATCAAGCTGGAGCGGGCCCGCGACCGCATGGGCCGCCAGCTCGATATCGACGGGCCTGAAGGAACTGCTGGACCAGAGCATCGAGTACCCGGAATGGGACGAGGTCGCCCACCGCTGCCTGTCGTGCGGCAATTGCACGATGGTCTGCCCGACCTGCTTCTGCTGCACCGTCACCGACACGACGAACCTGGCGGCCACGCAAGCAGGTCGCGCGGACTCGGCAGTGGGAGTCGTGTTTCACGCACCAGTTCACCTACACGATTTCCGGTCCGGAGCGGAACACGATCCGCGGCCGCTACCGGCACTGGCTGCGGCACAAGCTGGGCACCTGGTGGGAGCAATTCGGCTGCAGCGGCTGTGTGGGCTGCGGGCGCTGCATCACGTGGTGTCCGGTCGGCATCGATCTGACCGAAGAGGTCCGACGCCTCCGCGAGCGGAGCCTGGCCCGCGGCGCCCGCGGACCGGCCCTGCGGAAAGGAGAAGTTGACCATGGCCCAGCCAGTCGTTGAAACGCGTCCCGAACCGATTTGCGGGATGAACACGTGGATGCCCGTGCCCGCGCGGATCCTCGCCGTGCGGGAGGAGAACTTCAACACCCGCACGTACACGCTGCACTTCGTCGACGAACAGATCCGCAAGATGTACCGGTTCTCGCCCGGCCAGTTCAACATGCTCTACGTGCCGGGGGTCGGCGAGGCGGCCATCTCGATCAGTTCCGATCCGAGCTGCACCGACACGCTCGACCACACGATCCGCCTGGTGGGCTCGGTCACCCGGGCCGTCGAGCGGCTGGAAACGCGGGCGTTGGTCGGGCTGCGCGGCCCGTTCGGCCGCGGCTGGCCGCTGGAAGCCATGGAAGGCAAGGACGTGGTGATCGTCGCCGGCGGCATCGGGCTGGCCCCTCTGCGGCCGGTCGTCTACTGGCTGCTGCAGCACCGCGACCATTACCGGCGGGTCGTGCTGCTCTACGGCTGCCGCACGCCGGAAGACCGCGTCTTTGCCAGTGAACTGGAACAGTGGGACGCGCAGGGCTCGATCCATGTCCTGGTCACGGTGGACAACGCCACGGGGGCCTGGGCCGGTCCGGTGGGCGTGGTCACCAGCCTGCTGCGGCGGATCAAGGTGAATGCCGAACGCACGATCGTGCTGGTCTGCGGACCGAAGGTGCTCAATCACGTGGCGGCCTGGAACTTTCTCCAACTGCATGTTCCGCCCGACCACGTCTACGTCAGCCTGGAACGCAACATGAACTGCGGTTTCGGGCGGTGCGGTCATTGTCAGTACGGAGCGAAGTTCATGTGCAAGGACGGTCCGGTGTTCTGTTTCTCCGAGGTGGCGGACGTGTTCGGCAAGGAAGAAATCTAGTCAACGAAGGTGCCTGGCCATGCCGGTGCAACAGGTTTTGGAATCGCACGCTTCCGGCAAGCCGAAACTGGCGGTCTTCAAGTTCTCCAGTTGTGACGGCTGCCAACTGCAACTCCTGAACCTGGAGGACGAACTGCTCGACCTGGTGGGGGCCGTCGAGATCGCCTATTTTCTGGAAGCCCGCCGCCGTGAATTGCCGCCGCCCTACGACATCGGCCTGGTGGAGGGGAGCATCTCCACGCCGGAAGAAGAGGACCGCATCCAGCACGTGCGCCGCGACTGCAAGTACCTGATCACGATCGGCGCCTGCGCGACCTCCGGCGGGATTCAGGCCCTGCGCAACTGGGCCAACATCGACGAGTTCGTCGGCCATGTCTATCCCACGTCCGGAGCATGTGAGCACGCTGGAGACCGCCACGCCGATCGCCGCCCACGTGTTCGTCGACTTCGAGCTGCGCGGCTGTCCGGTGAACCAGCTACCAGTTGCTGGAGCTGATCTCGGCGCTCCTGGCGGGCCGCAAGCCGAACATTCCCACGCACAGCCTGTGCATCGAGTGCAAGCGCCGCGGGTTGCCCTGCGTGCTGGTGAGCGGTGGCCAGCCCTGTCTGGGGCCGATCACGCAAGCCGGTTGCGGCGCGCTGTGCCCGGCGTGCGGCCGCGCCTGTTACGGCTGCTTCGGCCCCATGGAACAGCCGAACATGGCCTCGCTGGGCAGTTGGTTCACCGCGCGGTTGGGCTACGGCCCTCGCAAGATGAAACAGATGCTCCGCCTGTTCAACGGATACCTGGAACCCTTCAAGCAAGCGAGTGACCACTATGAGCGGCTCGAAGAAGGACAAGTAGCGGCAGCCAACGGTCCATCCGCGTGAAGACGCTGGCGCGCGTGGAGGGGGAAGGCGCGCTGCACCTGACCATGCGCGACGGTCAGGTGGAAGAGCTGCAGCTGAAGATCTACGAGCCGCCGCGGTTCTTCGAGGCCTTCCTGCGCGGCCGCGACTTCCAGGAAGTGCCCGACATCACGGCCCGCATCTGCGGCATCTGCCCGGTCGCCTACCAGATGGGCTCCTGCCACGCGCTGGAGAAGGCCATGGGCGTGTTCGACCAGGTCGATCCGGCGATCCGCACGCTGCGCAACGTGCTGTATTGCGGCGAGTGGATCGAGAGCCACATTCTGCACATGTTCCTGCTGCACCTGCCCGACTTCCTCGGTTTCGAAAGCGCCATCAGCATGGCCGCCGACCACGGACCGCTGGTGAAGCGCGCACTGCGGATCAAGAAGGCCGGCAACGAAATCGTGGCGCTGGTGGGCGGCCGAGCGGTGCATCCGGTCGGTGTGTGCGTGGGCGGGTTCTATCGTGCGCCGGACCCCGTCGGCGGCCGCACGCCTCGCGCGCGAACTGCGGGCCTGCCTGGACGAGATGTGCGAGCTGACCCTATTCCTGGCCGAACACATCACAGTTCCCGACGCTCGAACGAGACTACGAATTCGTGGCGCTCTGCCCCGAGGACGAGTACCCCATGAACCTCGGCCGCGATCCGGAGCAACAAGGGGCTGCAAGTGGACCAGGAAGAATTCGGCCGGGCGATCGAGGAGCGGCAGGTCGCGCACTCCACTTCCCTGCATGCGGTCGTCCGGGACCGCGGTCCGTACCTGGTCGGCCCGCTGGCGCGGCTGAATCTCAACGCCGAAAAACTTCTGCCCGCGGGCCGCCGAGTTGCTGCCGAAGGTCTGCCAGGCCGTCGGGCGGACGCTGCCGTGGCGGAACAACTACTTCAGCCTGCTGGCCCGCAGTCTGGAAACGGTGCACGCGCTGGAGTTGGCGGCCGACCTGCTGGGCAGCTACGTCCCGCCCGCCCGCTCGCGCGTGCCCATCGTGCCGCGCGCGGGATCGGCAGTCACGGGACGGAAGCGCCCCGCGGCATCTGCTGGCACGCCTACCGCACCGACGCGGACGGCGCCGATCGTCTCCGCCCGCATCATCCCACCGACCAGCCAGAACTATGCGACCATCGAGGACGATCTGCGGGCCTTGGCACCCCAAATCGCCGAACTGCCCGATGAGGACGCGACCCTCCGGTGCGAACACGTGATCCGCAACTACGACCCGTGTATCAGCTGCTCGGTGCACTTCCTGAAGCTTTCCCGGGCTCCCGCCGGCCGGTGAGGCCCCTCGGGCCGCTGCCCGCAGGGAACGGCCGGTGAAGCCCCGAGCCCAGTGCGCTTCTCCGCCGTTCTGCCGCCGCGGCTCGGCTCGATGATGGCAGTTCCTGGGCTGGGCGACAAAATGGGGGGAAATGCACGTTCGAACATCGTTGACGGCGTTGCCCCTTGCCGCACGTCCTGGAAGTTGGGTCCGCCGGCGTTGCGAGACGGCTGGACAGTATTTGGCGTCGTAGGTTAAACTACGTGGCCACCTGTGGTTTTGTGGATAAGGAGCCAAAATGGTCCGACTGATTGTGAGGGACCGCGAAACGATCCAAGAGGCGGTGCGCCGCTTCCGAAAGCTCGTCGAGCGGAGCGGCATCAAGAAAGAAATGCGTCGTCGCGAGTACTACGAGAAGCCCAGTGAGATCAAGCGTCGAGCACGTTTGCGCGCTGAGCGACGTTCCCGTCGAGTGCGGTTGCTTACCCGCTAGGCATCCTTCTGAGACGACGGGAGGCTTCACCCCTGCAGCCCCAGTGTGGCGCTGGCGGTGCGCGCTCTGGAAGGACATCATCCCAACATGACCAAGCCACTCAATCAGTACAGTCGGCGGATTACGGAACCACGCAGCCAAGGCGCCTCGCAGGCCATGCTCTACGGCACCGGGCTCGCCGAGTCCGACATGAGCAAGCCGCAGGTGGGCATTGCCAGCGTGTGGTTTGAAGGCAACACGTGCAATATGCACCTCAACGACCTGGCCCTGAAGGTCAAGCAGGGTGTGGTCGCGGCGGGCCTGGTCGGCATGCGGTTCAACACGATCGGGGTCAGCGACGGAATCTCGATGGGCACGGACGGGATGAGCTATTCGCTGCAGTCCCGAGACATTATCGCCGACTCCATCGAAACGCTGATGGCCGCCCATTGGTACGATGCGCTCGTGGCTCTGCCGGGCTGCGACAAGAACATGCCCGGGTGCATCATGGCTATGGGGCGCCTCAATCGACCGGCGCTGATGATCTACGGTGGCACGATTCGGGCCGGCCACTGGGAAGCTCGGAAGCTCGACATCGTCTCCGCGTTCCAGTCCTACGGTGAGTACATTGCGGGCGTGATCGACGATCAGACGCGTCAGCAGATCGTCCGCCACGCCTGTCCCGGGGCCGGCGCTTGCGGCGGGATGTACACGGCCAACACGATGGCCAGCGCCATTGAAGCGATGGGTATGTCGCTGCCTTACAGTGCCTCGGCTCCGGCCGAAGATCCGGCCAAGCTCCAGGAATGCGAACAGGCCGGCCGCGTCGTGCTGAACCTGCTCGAGAAGGACCTCAAACCACGTGACATCATGACGCGGCGGGCGTTCGAGAACGCCATGGTCGTGGTGATGGCGCTCGGCGGGTCCACCAACGCCGTGCTGCACCTCATCGCCATGGCGCGATCGGTGGACGTGCCGCTGTCGATCGACGATTTCCAGGCCGTCAGCAATCGGGTCCCCATGTTGGCCGACTTGAAGCCGAGCGGCAAGTACGTGCAGGAGGATCTCCACGCCGTGGGCGGGACTCCCGGCCTGATGAAATGCCTGTTGGCCGAAGGACTGCTGCACGGCGACTGCCTCACGGTGACGGGTCAGACGGTGGCCGAAAACCTGGCACCGCTGCCCCCGCTCTCGGACGGTCAACAGGTCTTGCGGTCGCTCCAGAACCCGATCAAGCCCACCGGCCACATCCAGATTCTCAAAGGGAATCTGGCTCCCGGCGGCGCCGTGGCCAAGATCACCGGGAAAGAGGGGATGCGGTTTGCTGGTCCGGCCCGCGTGTTCGACTCGGAAGAGGCCATGCTGGAGGCGCTCGAGCAACACAAGATCCGCAAGGGGGATGTGATCGTCATTCGCTATGAAGGACCTCAGGGCGGCCCCGGGATGCCGGAAATGCTGACCCCCACGTCCGCGATCGTGGGGGCCGGTCTGGGGTCGGACGTGGCCCTGCTGACCGATGGCCGGTTCTCCGGGGGATCGCACGGGTTCATTGTCGGCCACATCACGCCGGAGGCTCAGATCGGTGGTCCGATCGGACTGGTCCGCGACGGAGACCAGATCACGATCGATGCCGGAACCAATCGCCTCGACGTGGATCTCTCGGAACAGGAGCTTTCCCAACGCCGGGCGAGTTTCGCGGCACCTCCCTACAAGGCCACGCGCGGCACGCTGTACAAGTACATCAAGAGTGTGAAGTCTGCTTCCGAAGGATGCGTAACGGACGAGTAGAGATTCGCGTGGGACTCCCACCGCAGGAGGCGCACGATGGGGATGGCGGCCGACTGGTTGTGGATTCCGGTCTTCCTGATCGGCGGCAATGGCGTGCTGCCGTGTATTGCGGCCGGGACGTATCGGCATGCGGGTGATGGTGGTTCGACCGCGTCCCGCGGCGACGTGGTGTCGCCCGACGGGCCGGCCGTGACCGCCAGCGACACAGGCCCGGAGACTCGCACTCTGGCGTCCGGCGAGCCGCTGACGCGCGACATGCTGGATCAATCGCTGGCGTTGGGACGGCAGTTCTTGTTGACCAGCCAGTTGCCGTCGGGGCTCTTTCGCTACCACGTCAACTTTCGTACCGGCGAAGTGTTGCCGGAGCAGAGTCCGGTGCGACAGGCGGGGGCACTGTGGGGCCTGGCCCTCATCCACCAGGATCAACCGGCCACCGACACGCGCGCGGCCGTGCTGCGGGGGCTGACGTATTTCTCGGAATATTCACAGCTCACCGCCGACGGTCGCCGATTCATTCGTTTCCCGGCAAGCGAAGATGGCGACAGCGGCGCAGTGGCCCTGGTGGCCCTGACTCTGATCGATTTTCTGCGGGTCGAGCCACCGGACGAACATGCGCGCTGGCGAAAGGAGGCGGGCGAGTACTTGCTGTTTCTGCAGAGTCTGGAGCGTCCCGACCATGGCTTCTATCGCAAATATCTGTGCAGCTCGGGGGAAGGCTGGGGAAAGGCTTCGCCGTACTTCGATGGAGAAATCCTGCTGGCCTGCGTCAGAGCTGCCCGCCATCTGCAGCGCGACGACTTGCAGCCCCTCGTTCTGCGGGCAGCGGAAGCTTCGTATGTCGCGTGGGCCCGCGACGCCGTCCAGGCTCATCGCGACGACCCCCACACCAAAGGTTATTTCCAGTGGGGCTGCCTGGCGTTGGCGGAGCTGCACGCGGCGCAGTGGCCCCAGACCGAGCCGTATGCCCAGCGGGCCATCGGGCTGGCGCACTGGATGATCGACGTGCACCAACCGCTCGATCGCCGCGGCAACACGGCCTATGCCTGGGAAGGGATTCTGGCGGCCTATGCCTTGGCTTGTGATGTGGGTGACGTCCGTTCCCAGAACACCTTTCGCAGGGTCGTCGACGAGGGACTTTCGAAACTTACGACCTGGCAAGTCGGCAGTGTGCGAGCCAATGCCTATCTGCGCGAACCGCCCCCGTGCGACCCGCAGTACATCGGTGGCGTGCTCGGAGTGGCCGATCAGCCGTGGCTCCGGATCGACACGACGCAGCACCAAATGCACGCCGTGATCCTCGCGCGACGGTACCTGTGGCCTGCCGCCCAACCGGCGCAACGGTGAACGGAGCCATGCAGGCCGGAACAAGTCCGCGCAGTTCCGGCATGACCGCATGACACGGCCGGAAAGGTCATCAACGTTTGCCGGAACTGCGCGGACTTGTTCCGGCCTACGAACTACGGACTTTGTCCCCGCGATCAGAACGTGTGTGCGAACTCGCAGTCCGCGCGGATGCGCAGTTCCTGCCACGTGTAGCGTTGATTCTCCAACAGGCTCGTGGCGGGTACGACGTAGCGACCGATTTGCGCCAGGTCTTTGGCCTGCGGCTGTTCGTCCCCCGCACGCGGTGCGTGACGCGACACGACCAGGATGTAGTAGCGTCCGGGAATCATGACACGCACCCGAAAACGGCCGCTGCGATCGACGCGTGCAAAGTCGCCACCGAGCGACCGAATCAGGGCGATGCCCGGGTGCTCTTCGCCGGGAGCGGGGTCACCCGGACGCAGTCCGGCGGCGGCCGCCTTTTGGTCCGGACGTGACGCCAGAGGCACAATGATCACGGTACTGTCGGCATCGGGCATCGCTCGCTCCGCCGGGCTGTCGTACAACACCAGGCCCGAGACCGTGCAAGGCTGGCCGGTGCACACGGGTGGCACCGGAATCGGCACGATTCCCGACGATGATCCCGAACACGAAGAACACCAGCGCGACGAGTCCCAGCAAGATCCCTTGCAGGTAGATGACCCGCCGCGGGATCGAGACCAGTTGCCCGTCCCGGCCCTGGACCGCGGCAGACTCTTCCGGATCCTCGGCATAAACCAGTTCAGTGGCCGGCTCGGCCCTGGCCACCAGCGGCACATCGGTTTCCGGTGCGGGCGGCGGGGGCGGTGGCGTGGCGGGGGTGGATTCCGCCGGAACGCGCACGATCTGTTGGCAGCGGGGGCACGTGACGTCCTGTTCCGCCTTCTCCGACGCGACGCTCAGACGCTGATCGCACTGCGGACAGGTGAAGCGAATCGCCATGGAAATCAAAGACCGCCGTGAATCGGTGGGACGAAATTGCCTTGCGTATGCGTCGATTGTATCACGCTTCGGGTCCGCCCGGCGTCTCCGAGTTGACCAAGGCTGAAATGCCCAGCACGCCCACCAGAAGCAAGACATCCATCACAATCAACATCAGACAGCTCATGGCGGTCCACCACAGCACGGATGCCCCACTTGTGTCGCTCGTTGCCGCAGCCAAGGCATAGCCGCCCACGAGCACGGCAAACGCCACGAGCAGCACGAACTGAGCGAACACGAGAATCAGCAGCACACGTCGCAGCATCGGCCTTATCCTTATATTTTGCCTAGTCGCGCCAATTTGGCGGATCGTCGTTAAGCTGTCAATGGTCGGAGCCGACTCGCGGCCGCCGATCACGACGCGTCGCGCGAGGCCAAACCCGCTCCAGGCCGGGAGTTGGAGGATTGCGGTGGCAGCCGGGCCCCGGCTGCGGGGCGGCATGGCGAGACCGGCAGGCTCCGCGGTCCGCCAGCCCGGGATTCGTTGACTATTTGCGGTGGTCCGTCACAATTGAGGTTGGCTTTCCGTCGGCACAGAACCCCCAGAAGGGCTTGAGCGATGCATGGTTTTCCGCGGTACCGCACCTGCACATGGCTGGCATGGGGGCTGTTCGGGGGTGTTGGCCTCGGGTGGATTCCCGCGGTGCGGGCCGAAGTCATCACGCTTAAGAGCGGCCTGCAACTGGAGGGGCGACTGACTCGAGTCGCTTCCCTCAATGAAAACCCGCTGGTTCCCCAGCCGGCGGGGAATGTGGAGGTGTCCAAAATTGTGCTGGTGGACGACGATCTGCGTCGCACATTTGTCTCGAGCAATCAGGTGCGGACGGACGGCATCGCTCCCGATTCCGACGTGGCGCTGGCGAAGATTGACATTCCCAAACGGGTGGCAAAGGGTTCTCGGCGGATCGGCATGGTCGGGCCGATCCTCGAGGTCACGCCCTTCGATGAGTATGGCAATCGGGTCTTCAGCATGCAGGGGCGCGACGGCCGTATCGATGTGATTCAGGGAGTCACGCGGATCACGCCGGTGTACTCGCAGGTCGAGGGTCTGCTGGTCAAGGACGCGTACGAATGGGACATGCGGATCAACACGGCGGCCATCCCGCGCGAGACGCTCAGCCGCATTCTGCTGCGACACATCAATCAGGCCGATTCCAACGAGCGGTTGCGGGTCGTGCAGCTCTACATCCAGGCCCAACGCTATCGGGATGCGCTGGTCGAACTCGATCGTGTCATCAGCGATTTTCCCGACCTCAAGGATCTGGAGAGCGAGCGCACCCGCTTGCGGCAACTGGTGGTCGCCGATGTGATCCGAGAGATTGAGCTGCGGCGGGATGCCGGCCAGCATCAGCAGGCCATCTCGCTGCTCAAGAGTTTTCCGGACAAGGACGTGGCGGGGGAACTGCTGCTGAAAGTCGGCGATCTGCTGGGCGAATATGCGCGTTTACAGGAACGGGGCGACAAGGCGCTGCAGCTGATCGCGGGGCACGTCCAGGAGCTGGCCGCACACAAGCAGCAGGCCGAAATCGACACCATCACGCAGGAAATCCGCAGCGAGCTCAACTTCAACTGCCTGGATCGGCTGGCCGACTACTTGCGGCTGGCCGATGACGAGAAGATGACACCCGACCAGAAGCTGTCGTTGGCGATCAGCGGCTGGCTGCTCGGCGGTGGCTCCGCGACGGAGAACCTGGCCGAATCGCTGTCGCTGGTGGCGGTGCGGGACGCGGCCCGCGCCTATCTGAACTCCGAACACCAGGTGGAACGCGACGAGATCCTGCAGCGACTGAGCGAGATGGAGGGCGGATCGCCGGCCAATCTGGCCAAGCTGATCGCCACCATGAAACCGCCGCGGGAGATCCCGTTGCCGCAGGAAGGCGTGCTGGGGATGGTGGAGCGGTCGATTCCCGGTGTGGGGGACGAGCCCGAGTTTCGCTACCTCGTACAGGTTCCGCCCGAGTACGACCCGTCACGCCGTTATCCGTGCGTCGTCACGCTGCATGGCAGCGGGACCACACCGCAGGATCAGATTGACTGGTGGGCAGGTCCTTGGGATGCAGAGAAACGAATCCGGACCGGGCAGGCCACGCGTCGCGGCTACTTCGTGATTGCCCCGCTGTGGGCTCCGCCGAACCAGACGAAGTACGAGTATTCGCTGCGGGAGCATGCCGCGGTGCTGGGATCGCTGCGCGACGCGTGCCGCCATTTCAGCATCGATACCGACCGCGTGTTCTTGAGCGGGCACTCCATGGGGGGCGATGCGGCCTGGGATATCGGCCTGGCGCATCCCGACCTGTGGGCCGGTGTTCTGCCGGTCGTGGCGACGGCCGACAAATATGTGTCGCGATACTGGAAAAATGCCAAGGGACTGCCCATGTACTTCGTGGCGGGCCAGCTGGACGGCAATAAGATTGCCGCCAATGCACGCGACCTCGACCGGTACATGAAATATGCCGGATTCGACGCGCTCTACGTCGAGTATGAAGGCCGCGGTCACGAGCATTTCCACGACGAGATCCTGCGGATGTTCGAATGGATGACGCTCTATCGCCGGGACTTCACGCGGAAGGAATTCCAGGTCGTCTCCATGCGGCCCTGGGACCAGTTCTTCTGGTGGGTGGAACTGGGGGATATTCCCGAACGCTTCGTCGTCCTGCCGACCAACTGGCCTCAACCGAAGACGAAGGACGCCGAGACGGAGGCCCAGATCACTCAGGGCAACACGATTCGGATCAAGACGCCTTGCGAGCACGTCACCGTGTGGCTGTCCCCGGAACTGATCGATTTCGACAAGAAGATTTCCTTCGGGCGCGATCGGGTGGACGTTGCGCCCGCCGTGGACGTGCTGCTCGAAGACGTGCGCACGCGGGGGGACCGCCGCCATCCGTTCTGGGCCAAGTACAGCCCGCCGACGGGTCGCCGCTGATGATTACCGCCTCGTGCCCGTTTACGCACGTCTTACCGAGGTCAGTCTGCGGATCTCCCACAGAGTGACCTCGATTCTCGGTGACCGTTGACGCCGAATGTCCCTCACGCCGCTTTACTCGACGTCCTTGCTCAGCAGGCAGCCGGCCACGAACCAGCCGTCGTCTTCGCTGTGGACGTAGACGCCGGCGGGGCCCAGGTACCGGCGGACTGCGTCGAATTCCGGCATCTTGGTGCCGTCGATCTGCTGCTCCCGCAAAATACCCTTCTCGTCCGGACCCAGGAGCTGATTGAGCACTTTGCCGACGACCGTCTTGGCCTCCGGCATCTTGCCTTGCCGAATCAGTTCGTACGACGGACGGTAGGCTTCATCCGTCCGCGTGAAGACGCGGAAACTGCTGGAGCCGGCGCCGATCTTGGTCAGGGCGTCCTGGACCAGGTGGTAATCCGCGGCGTCGGTCAGCACATCGCTCCCCAGGGGACGCTTCAGCATGTCCACGATGAAGTCGACGTGCGAGGCCACGATCAGGTGCCCGTGGGCGACCGTGATTGCCGAGTTCGGCAGGATCTTCCGGTCCTCTTCCGTTTCGACGGCCTGTTTCTCCCCGCCCGATGCAAACGGATCGAAACCGGCGCCCTCAATCTGGATCTCTTCCACGTCGACCGGCACGTCGTCCGTGATGATTTCCCAGATCACCTGCCCCTCGAATTCCCGCTTCTGCGCATCGGGGTCGGCTTCAAAGGCCTTGTTGATCGTCTGCTGGACCGCCTCGGGATCGGTCAGCTCGATGGCGAACAGCAGTCGTTCGCTTTCCGGAGTGATCGGGCGGCGGCAATCGCTGATGATCGAAGCGCGTTGGGCGAAGTGCCGGACCAGATCGTTCCGCAGGTCCACTTGAGGTCCGTCCTTGTCCTTGGCCAGGCTGGCGATGATGTCTTCCATCAGGTCGTCATCGGGACCGCCGTTGAGCAGTTCATTGACCAGCGTCTTCGCATACTCGAAGGCCTCGATCATCTTCCAGTTGAACGTGAGGTACGAGCCCAGATCGCGTCCCACGAACGGTTGGGGCTGCAACGTGTCGGTGTTGGGGAAGTCGAGCATCCGGGCGGCTTTGTTGTATCGCTCGGTGCTGGTGCTGCCCGCGGCCCGCTCGACGGGCGGCGCGTACACCAGGGACCGATGCAGGATTTCCTGGTCGCCGGTGGCCAGGAACACGTGGCCGCCGACGCCTGCGAACGGCGTCGAACCCTTGATTGGGCAGGACCTTCAGCAAATCGACGCCCCGCTTCTTCCGACCACCACTTTCGGCCCGCGCCACCTGCGCGTAGCCGACCGGCTCCACAAACCACCGCACGTGCGGCTGCATGTCCCCCGCGTCCTTCGCACACCGGGCCATCGTGGCGGCGAAGGCCGGCAGTTGGCTCAGCGTGTCCCCGGCCTTGCCATTGAGGCGGGACACGACGTGCCGACAAAGGTCGCGCTGGTCGGTGACGATCAGCAAGTCCTTGTGGATCACGTACACCGCTTCCACGAACGGATTGTCGGGCCGCTTCTTGGGCATCTCGAACACGGTCGCCGTGGTCCCGTCGATCGGTTCGGTCTTCTTCTTGGCCCCTTGTTCCAACAGGTTCTTGGTGACTTTTTCCAGCATTGCCTGGGTTTGGGCGGTCGTGTCCCGTGATGTCCACCAGAATCGCGGTCGCATGCTGGTTCGGGTCATTACCCGGCTGCGTGACCGCCATCGACAGCTCGCCGCCGTAAATATCCGCCAGATCGTCCAGGGTGATGCCGAGTCGGATGCGGTTGGTGCTCAGCTTATTCTTGATTTGGTTCCGCAAGTCCTCGACGAACGGCTTCATCACCGGATCGTTGATCAACTGGCCGAGCTGTGTCTCGTTCCACTTGGTTCGCAGCAGCTCGACGTTGGGGACCGACAAGTACCCTTTCGTGGTGCCCGGCAACAGATCTTCACTCGGTGGCGCAGCGGACGCGGCGATGGGAAGAAAACCGACTCCGACCAGGAGCATCCAACAGCAGAACTTCGCCACGAGTCAATCTCCTTGGCTGGCGGTGAATATCCGTCGACAGCGATCGCATTGCCGACGAGAAGTGGGGACAGCGGTGCTCTTCTTATCGGCATCCCTACCAACGAGCAAGACGATTTAACCGCACGACCCCGTCAACTTACCTGACTCCTCCGCATTACGCAGGGAACTGGGATGATAGACCAGGATGGGGTGAGTGGTAAAGGCGTCCGGCGGCCAAGTACCCTTCTTGTGGTGGGTTTCTCCGGCTGGCCAAGACACTCCGTGGGCCCGGTTTGTCGGCTTTTCCCCGCTGCAGGGCGTGTGCTGGACGCCCTCGGATCGCCCCGCGATAATCGGCCGCATGAGGGATTATCACCTGGAGAACCTGAGCCACGATCCGATCCATGGGTATATTCCGTTCGCCTCCGGGCGGGGCGTGGTCACGGACGGAGTCACCGAACGCGAGATTATCGATCATCCGTGGGTGCAGCGATTACGACAGATCCACCAGCTGCAAACGGCCTGGTGGGTCTATCCGACCGCCGAACACAGCCGGTTTCCGCACGTGATGGGCGCCATGCACCTGGGGAGTCGGGCGGCCGAGGCGTTGTACGACAGCCTGCGCGAGGTCTGTCCGGATGTGCCCAGCATCGGCTACGTCGCCACACTGCTCCGCATGGCCGGTCTGCTGCACGATGTCGGGCATGGACCTTTCGGCCATTTCTTTGACGAGCACTTTCTGCGCATCCACGGCCTGACTCACGAAACGCTGGGCGGCCATGTCATTCGCGACGAGTTGGGAGGGCTGCTGCGTCAGCTGCGCGGCTGCCCGGATCATCCGCTGGCCGACGGTGAGCAGCTCGACCCCCAGCAGATCGCCTGGCTGATCACGCGGCCGCGCGACGGCGACGATCGGGACCACCCCCGTTGGTTGCTGCTGCTGCGCAGCCTGCTGAGCGGCATCTACACGATCGACAACATGGATTTCGTGCTGCGCGACGCCTACATGACGGGTTACAGCCAGCACGCGTTCGATCTCGATCGTCTGTTGCACTACAGCTTTTTCAGTCCGGCGGGGCTCACGATCCACGACCGGGGAATGAATGCCTTGATGCGTTTCATGGCCGTCCGGGCGGAGCTGTTTCGGGCCGTCTATTTCCATCGCACCGTGCGGGCCATCGATTTGGCCTTGGCCGACCTGTTTGCCGACAGCCGGCACCTGCTGTTTCCCGGCAATCCGCTCGAGCATCTCGATCGATACCGCGAGTTCACGGAGTGGTCTTTGTTGGTGGACGTGGCCCGCTGGCCGCAGTCGTCCGATCCCGCGACGCGCGCGTTGGGTGAACGCTGGCAGCGGTTGCTGCGCCGCGAGATTCCGTGGAAAATGGTCGTGCAGCGGACGCGCGTGTTCGAGGAAGGCGACGCGGAACAGGGGAGCATTTTCAGCGATGCACGGTTCGTGGAGCAGAAGCTGCGCGAGCAGTTGCCGACGCGAGTGGCGGGACCTGCCGTTGCGAGTGGACATTGCCCGCCACCTCGAACGACCGCATACGCGTGGCCCCAGTGGCGGCCAGAACTTCCTGTTCGACTCGGCCCGCGGCCAGGTGCGACCGTTGCACACCAACGAGCTGTACGCGCGGCTGCCAACGAGTCTGCGGATTTGCCGGATTTATGCCGCGACCGACCAGCACGCGTCCGAGCTGGCCCGCGCGCTGGACGCCTTGTTCGGCGGTACCGTCGATGATCCAACGAATATGTGAGGTGTCGTCGTGGCGCACCTGGCGGCTCGACGAAGTCCGCACCCGAGCGAAAAATCGTCACGTAGAACTGCTTTGACCGGTGGCCCATGACCAGCGATAACCAACCTATGAGCAATCCGCACGAACGCTACGAAAATCCCCTCATCGCCCGGTATGCCTCACCCGCCATGGCCCAGCTGTGGGGCGACCAGCGGAAATTCAGCACCTGGCGCCGCCTGTGGGTCGCTCTGGCGGAATCCGAACAGGAGCTGGGACTCGATATTCGCGATGCGCAGATTGAAGAGATGCGGCGCGCCGTGGACCAGATCGATTTTGAAGCGGCCGCGCGGTACGAACGCGAGCTGAGGCACGACGTCATGGCGCATGTCCACGCGTTCGGCGATCAGTGCCCCAGCGCCCGAGCGATCATCCATCTCGGAGCCACCAGCTGTTACGTGACCGACAACACCGACCTGCTGCTGATGCGGGAAGGCCTGACCCTGATCCGCGACCGATTGGTGCTGGCGATCGACGTTCTGGGGGAATTTGCCGCCGCCCAGCGGGAGCTGGCCTGCCTGGGATTCACCCATCTGCAGCCCGCCCAACCCACCACCGTCGGCAAGCGGGCCTGCCTGTGGGCCTACGACCTGGTGCTCGACCTGGAAGAAGTCGAACACCGTCTGCTGACCCTCAAGGCCCGCAGTGTCAAAGGTACCACCGGCAGCCAGGCCAGCTTCCTCAAGCTGTTCGATGGCGATCACACGAAGGTCCGTGCCCTGGAGCGGCGGGTCGCCGAGAAGATGGGCTTTGCGGCCACCTTTGCGGTCACCGGGCAGACCTATTCCCGCAAAGTGGACGCGCAGATCGTCGATGTGCTGTCGGGAATCGCCCAGAGCGCTCACAAGGCGGCCACCGATCTGCGGTTGCTGGCGAGCCAAAAGGAAGTGGAAGAACCGTTCGAGTCGAAACAGATCGGATCGTCGGCGATGGCCTATAAACGCAATCCGATGCGCTCCGAACGGATGTGCTCGTTGGCCCGCTACGTGATCAGCCTGCAGTCGAGTCCGGCGCAGACCGTCGCGACGCAGTGGATGGAACGCACTCTGGACGACAGCGCCAACCGACGTTTGGTCCTCCCCCAGGCGTTCCTGGCCGTCGACGCCATCCTAATCCTCTACCACAACATCGCCCGCGGCCTGGTGGTCTACCCGCAGGTCATCGCCCGCCACCTCCGCGAGGAACTCCCCTTCATGGCCACGGAGAACATCCTGATGGCGGCCGTGGCCGCCGGGGGCGATCGTCAGGAACTGCACGAGCGGATTCGCGAACACAGCCAGGCGGCCGCGGCACGCGTCAAACAGCAGGGAGCTGAAAACGACCTGCTCGAGCGGCTCCGGCACGACCCGGCATTTGCCGCCGTGGATTGGGACCAGACGCTGGACGCGGCCCAGTTCGTGGGGCGCGCACCTCAACAGGTGGATGAATTCCTGGCCGAGATCGTCACGCCCATTCGGCAGCGGCTCGGCGAGCACCGGCGGCCCTCCGGCGACGAAGATGTCCGCGTGTAAATTCGCTGGCGCGGACCGTCACAGACGATCCTGCTTGCGCTGTGCTCGTTTCTGCTGGGCCTGCCGGCAAGACTCGCACAGGCCGGTAATGATCAGGCGGTGCCCGGCCACGCGGAACCGATGCCGGTGCGCGACGTCGTCTCGCAAGGCCAGCAGTTCGTCGCTCTGAAACTCGATCAGCCGCTGGCAGCCCTGGCAATAGAGGTGATCGTGCTGAGGGTAGCCGTAATCATGTTCGTAGACAGCGCGCCCATCGAGTTCGAATTTTCGGAGCAGCCCGGCGTCCACGAATTCCGCGAGCGTCCGGTAGACGGTCGGGCGGCTGACGTAGTTCGATTGCCCCTTGCGAGGCAGTTTCTCGATCAGGGCGTCGGCGTCGAAGTGGTCGTGCTGGCTGAAGACGTACTCCACAAGGACGCGGCGTTGCTCCGTATTGCGCATGCCGCGACTGCGCAAATACTCCTCGAAACGCTCCAGTGGTGTGAGCGCGACGGGAACACGATCAAGTGCGATATCCTTGGACATGGTGCGGGACGTGCCGCAGGACAATTGGTCAGAACGCGTGAGTTGGAACGATCCAGTCGGGCGAAACGGCGAACCCGTTCATCCCGCCACGACACGAAACTCCGGTTCGATTGTAACCCTGGCCGAAACACCAGTCCATGCGGGCTCCCAAGACAAGACCTGTACACGGCCCGCGGGTGCGATCCCCATCAAATGCTGATTTCGTCCAGCAAGCGGCCGACGGCGGTCTCCAGCTTGTCGGACGTCTCGTACGTGCCGGACTCGATCGCCGCACGCAGTTCCGCGACGCGATCGGCACGGATGTCCGGGATATCCCGCAAGCGACTCACGAGGTCCGCTTCCCGAGAAATGTCCAACTGATCCGCTCCCGTCGTGTATCCGCTCCGCGCCGCAGGCTGCGGAGCCATCGTGCGGTGTGGCGCGTTCAAGGACTGCGGGCCGTGCACGTGAGTTGGTCCGTGGATTTGCATCGTACGTCTCTCCCCCGTTGGCAGACTCGCTCAGCGCGTGTTTTACCCGCACATGCAGATAAGTCAGGCTACACTCGACAAGCAGCGTCCGCTAGTGTCCATCAACTTGAACTCGATGTGGGACGACGCTTGGCGGTCCGTCCCTCAAATATACGTCGCGCTTTCTCGTCGGCGTCGCATTCCGTGTCGAGGGAGATGCTTCCATTGCTGGCTGGTGACTATCGCGAACGCGGTCACGAAAGCACCCCATTTATCGTCCTGCGAACACCCGCGATCCGACGGAAATCCGCCGATATCTTTCTGTACCGTTAACCGATACTGTGAGCGCCTGTGCAAGCTTTGTCGAATGACAGTGGCGTGTCGTTCCGAACCGATCCTGCCTGCTGACTTTCAGCAACTTCGTGTGGCAGCGACGCCACATCGGTCGAATTTCCACCGCACCGTCGCGACCGTCGCTACAGGTGCATCAGGTAGACCTGGATTCCATTCCTCCCAGCAGAACTGCCGTTGGAAATGAGCGAGTCTGTGCATCCCGCAGGATCACCAGACCCGCACCTACTACGTAACTCACCCGCCGAAGGTTTGACCCGCGACGGAAAAACGGGAGTATACGCAGACCTCCAGGAGGCAACAAGATCAACAGGCTGGAGGCGGCAGGCTGCAGGCTGCAGGCGGCAGGCTGGAGGCGGCAGGTTGGAGGCTCTTGGTAATCCTGGTATCGCACGTACCCCCGGGAACCGCCATTGGCACAGTGTCGGACGCGGCGTCGCAGGTGGATCCTCGGCGTCCATGCCGCTCCCGGACCCACATCGTGATCCCACGCCCCCAAAAAAACACCTCCCGCCTGCAGCCTCCGCAGCCTGGGACAAGAAAAATAATCCGCCGACGAAGCTACCAGAGTGGGCGACGTCGTCTATAAAAATCTGGGGACCGCAACCGCTGATTTCGCCGCGCCACAGGACGCGGGAGCCAGGCAGGCATCGGGCGACCGTGATGGGTCCGCATCGCGGTCGCGCGAACTAATGCTCGGGCCGGTCCGTCTAAGAGATCGACGGAAAACGGAACCGTCCAACGATCGTTTCGCGACGCGCAGGACGCCGTCGTAACGTTGTCGCAGGGAAAAGCGACGCATTCCATCGGGAGGCAGTCGCCATGTCCATGTCCAAGGATCCCTCGTCGCAGGTCAAACTCGTCCTGTGCGACAACGAAGGTGTCGGTCGCATCACGGTGGGGCTCGACGCGTTCTTTGAGTTCAGCTTCTGGATGGCGGAAGAACTGCAGGATCTTGTCGCTCAGCACGAGCATCTGGCCGGCACCCGCCCGGCCCGCGATGTGCCTCGATTGCGGCGGCACGTCGCGTAGCGAGTTGACCAGCGTCGTCGGCTCACGGCTTCAAGAGCCAGTCGAGGGCGGCGGTCGAGTGGTCCGCCGTCTGAGCGGGGCGGACTGCGACCGCGCCGGCTGCCCCAGCCGCTGCATAAGCTGCGGCAATGGGTGGCGGGACCGACTCCCCTTCACCGGCCAGAAACAGCGGTGCCGGTGCCGCGACAGCTGAGCATGCCCGGCAAATCATCGTACTTGGCCCCGCCGGGCAGGAAGTCCGGATCGTGCATCGCGGACACCTGGGCGAAGCGAAAACCGCCTGTATCGACGGCCAGTCGGGCGATGGTCGCCCCGAGTTGCGCGCGGGCGGCGGCCGCCCAGTGTCCGGCGCCCGGCAAGGCCAGCAGGTCGATTTCCGAGGTTTTGAGTTCCCCGGATTTCAGGAATGTAGCGATCGTCGCGATGTCGTGGGTTCGTTCGGCGAATACGGACGGGTTGTAGCCGAATGTGTAGGCGGCGGCTGCGCGTGGATTCGGGACGCGCCGCGTTTCTTTCAGAGTCTCACCCGGGGCCAGGAATTCTCCCTGGTACAGCAGATCCGCGCCGCACACGCGGACGCCGGCCTGCAGTAGTCTCCGTACCGAGGCCGTGGGTTTACCATCGGCGTCCCAGAGCGCCCGTTTGCCGGCCGGCGAAACGACGAGACAGGTGCGACCGGCGTACTTGGGCGGCTGCAGCAGGACGATCGGGAGCTGCTCGTGGGCATCTTGCAGGTCCGTGTTCGGCGCGAATCCGACACGTTCCGCAGGCGTCAGCCGGCGGCTCAACAGGCCCTGGATCAGCACGTATCCGTCGCCGTCCTTCTGCGAGCGTTGCGCCCATTGAAGGTTCTCCGGGCCCGCATCGACAGGACGCAGGATCGCCTGCACACCGCCCCTCACGACGTCTTGATAACGTTGGAGCGACGCGGGATCGCGGGGCCGCAGCGCGTCAAGCTGACTCGCCGCATCGGCGGTCCAGGCGGCCAGCAGGCGACGTTCAAATTCGGGACCTCCCGCGGGCTTGGGATGCTCCGCGTCCCACACGGTCAACTCTTCGGCAGTCAGGCGATGATAATCCTCTTCCACGACCGGCTCCGGACATCCCAGCTTCAGATGCTTGTTGCACCAGCTGTACATCGCCGCGCGACTCACGTAATTGTAGTTGTGATCGAAGTGCAGCAACGGAATGAGTTTGACATGTTCGGCCGCGCCGAGCAGGGCATAGTGGCTCTGCAGTTCGGGAAACCCCTTGGCGGCCATCTCCTTGGTCCAGTCATTGGCGGCGGTCATGGCCAGCGGTTTGGGCGCGAAGAGCGCTGCGATCTCAATATTCCCCGTGCCGACGCGCAGGCCGCAGGCGTTCTCGCACGTGCATCCGCCCTGCATGGCGGTCGAGACCATCACAGCTGGAAAGGCCACCTGCACGCGCGGGTCGATCGCGCTGAGGACGAAGGTCTGGGTCCCGCCACCACTGGCTCCGGTGACCGCGATCCGCGTGGCGTCGACATCCGGCAGGGACGTAATGAAATCGAGCGCGCGGATCGAGTTCCAGGCTTGCAGGCCCATGGCCGACTGCAGATGCGATTCGGCTTGCGGGCTGAACAGTCCCCAGTTCTGCGGCTGGTTCATCTCCGGGCGTTGTTCCTTGAAGCCGTGGATAATCTCCTGCGAAATCTGCTGACTATCGGCGTAGCCGATCATGTCCCAATGGAACACGACACAGCCCATGCGGGCCAGTTGCACACAGCGCGACTGCAGCGGGTTGCGGCCGGCATCCTCGAACCGCTCCGCCCCCTGCACGATCTGTGCGCGCACGCCGTCGCGTCCGCAATCGTAGAACCGGCCGTTGGGCCAGTGACCGTGCGGACAGAGAACGGCGGGGAAAGGGCCGTATTTTCCTTGTGGTCGGAAGAGACTTCCGGTCACGAAGAACCCCGGCATGCTTTCGAAATAGACCTTCTCGACGCTGTAGTCCGGGAACGTCACGCGCCCGTGGACCACGGGGTTCAGCGACGTCTTGGCAGGCACCGGCCACAGCCCCAACGAGACCAGCAATTGGCGCCGCAACGGATTGGCTCGCGACTGCCATTGTTCGACCGAGGCCGCCACGGTGTACGGGAAATAGCCGTCGAGATCGCGGAGAGGTCCCAGACGGATATCGGCAGGCAGCTGCCCGTCGGGGAGCACGCGCTGCTCGGCTGCGATGACCGATGCCGACAGGGCGGCCAGGACCAGCACGGCCCCCACCCAGGCATCGCGGGCATGACTTCGCCGATTTCGACCGATGGGGTACAAGTCCAGCATCATCAATTTCTCCCTGGAGTGGGCCTCGAGGCTCCGGCGATGGCGAACCCTGTGGGACGCGCAATCACGAGTCGGCCGAAGCCAGCGGCCGCCTGTTTCAACGCCGCCCCCGTTATACGAGAACGCGCGGGATGGTGCTACTACCGGCCGTCGGATGCTATGCTGAGCGCCATGGAAGGCGAAGTTCCCAACGGCGGTCCGACGTCCCCGGCGGCGGACGATGCGAACGGCCAGCGAACGTGGACCAGCTGGCCCTGTTGTCCCCACTGCGGTCGATCACGGCTGACGGTCTGTCCGATCTGTGGCGAGGCCGGGACGCGATTCCTCTTGGCGGAATTCCTGGCTCCCGCCGCACCGTTGTTGAGCAGTCGGAGCCGGCCCACGGAGGCCGAGTCGCTCGACGAGGAGGACGTGGAAATCCTGCTCGAGTGCCCGCAATGCGACGAGGCCTTCCCACCCCGCTTCTATCGTCACTGTCCCGAGTGTGGACATGATGCGGGGGACGGCCTGCCCGTGCCGCGGTACGACTTCCCCCGACTGTCGGAGGAAGCGGTGCTCGCGATCAGTGGTCTGTTCGCCCTGGTGGCCGGTCTGGTGCTGTACTTCCGTTGGCTGTTTTCGCAGCCGCCTGGCTGATCGCGTGCGGGCGGGAGAGTGCGGCGTGCCGAGGGCTCAGCGTGCTTCGAGCGGAGTCGGCGTGACCACGGCCTGGTTGAGGTCGATATTGCGGAGCGTGCGGTACCCGCGACGCGAGACCGGTTTGCGGACTACGTGTCCCAGACGCATGGCCTGCAGATCCGGCATCAGGCGCAGCGCCACGGCAATGACCTGCGGGTCCCACTGGCTGCCCGCCCCATTCCGCAGAATCTCTTCGGCTCTTTCCTGCGGCAGAGCCTTGCGATAGCTGCGATCGCTGGTCATGGCATCGAACGTGTCGGCCACGGCCAGGATGCGCGCATCGAGCGGGATGGCATCTTCCTTCAGGCCGTCGGGATATCCGCGGCCGTCCCATCGCTCGTGATGGTGCAGCACTCCGACCAGCACGTCATCCAGTGCTTCCGGTCCGTACAGGATTCCCCAGCCTTCGTCGGGATGCCGCTTGATCTCTTCCGATTCTTCCACGCTCAGGCTGGTGGGATTCGACAGCACGTCGTCTCGCACGGCGATCTTGCCGACGTCGTGCAACAGGCCGGCCAGATAGATTCGTTTGCACACCGCGGCCGGCAGCCCGTAGGCCGCGGCCATGTGGCTGGCGAACAGCCCTACGCGCTCGCTGTGCCCCGACGTGTAATGGTCTTTGGCCTCGATGGCATTGACCAGGGCCCGCACCATGTCCAGGAACAGCTGTTCCTTGTCGCGGAACAGGTCGACGTTCGTCGCGTGCGTGGCCAGGATGGCCGCTGTCGATTGCAGCAGGCTGGCTTCGCTGGGGGTGAACTCGTGGCGGCCTGCTTGGCCTGCCCCGCCTGTCGATCGGCCGCGCGGCGAGGCCTGACGATTGAGGGCGAGCAGCCAGCCGATGACCGACCGGGATCGCAACATGGGTACGAGCAGGAAACTGCCGAGTCCGACGATGGCACGCAGTTCCGGCGACTGCTGGCAGTGATTTCCCACCACCGGTTGGCTCAAGGCCGCCGTGCGGAATCGTTCCACCAGGTGCGTGCAGGCTCGGTCTTCCAGTCGATTGCGGCCGGCGGACACGACCGGTGGTCCCACCAGGCAGGCGGACTTGTCTCGTCCAGCCGACACGAGCACGACCGCTTCGGCGTGCAGCCGCGCGCGTAACTTGGGAAAGACCTCGCGCGCCAGGGCGGCGATATCGAGCGACATTTCCGACAGCACGAGGTGCCCCGCCGTCTGCTGCAGAAACAACAGATCTTCCACCGCCCCCTGCCTGTCGCGTTCCTTCGTTTCACGCTGTCGGTCTGCGATCTCCGCAGCGCGCCGCCACGACATCTGCTGCCTGCACTGGGTCGCCATGCGCGACAGCAGGTCCGGATCGCGCGAGCGGACGACGCCGGTCGCGATCAGTTCCAGGTCTGTCGACTCCGGGACCTTGAGCATGACCAGCCAGCGATCAGGTTCGAGGTACTCGACGGCCTGATCGGCCGAAGCGGCGGCGAATTCGGCCAGCAGGCCGAGTTCCAGCGGCACGGTGCCACGACCGGTTCCGGCCGGAGGCTCGCTGGTCGATGGCACCGGACGGTCATCGGCGGGCCAGAGCTGGAATGCCACGCCGAATGCCTCGCGCAAGACCGTCTCCGTGGAGGCGTGTTGTCCCGTGGGAAGTGGCGTGGTCCGTTTCGTATCGATGACTTCGGCCATTCGAAGCGTGCCGTTTCTTCTATGGGAGGTGAGCGCAGCACACGATGACTGCTGCCTTGGGCAGAGCGTCCGCTGAACGGGACCGGTCGTTTTCCGCCCGGTGCGGCCGCCGAGGATGTCTGAGTGGGGCAGTCTTCCGAGCTCGCGTGTTGCTACCGCTGCTACGATCGTTGCCATCCGAACTCGGAATGCGACGAAATCGCCGTGGCTGTCGTGCTCTGTTCAGAACCTAGGACATACGCGTGCCGAGTCAATGGCGTGCGGGGCGATTTGACCGGCCGAAGGAACGGATTCGGCGCACTCACACCGCAAATCTGGCACACCCGGCCGGACAATCGCAGCGGTATTCTCTGGCAGGACTCCGGCGACTGCCACAATCCGCAGTCGCTGGCTCGGGGACATCGCCGGCGCAGGCTGCGGTGCGGCGCCTCGCGCCGCAGTGAGCCGCGTGACTACTCCAGTTCGCTCGGTTGCCAGAGTTCGACGAGGGAGCCACGCATCTGCGAATTCACGTCGCGCCAGGCCTCGACATCGAGTTGCACGTGGGCCAGGGCCGCCGTGGGTAGGTGCGTGTCGTGGCCGGTCAGCATGGCCAGCAGCTGTTCCAGGCCGGGGTTATGGCCGACCACCATCGCGCACGACACCGGATCGTCGATCTGGCGGATGGCCGCCAGGTAGGCCTCGGGTGGTGCCAGGTAGAGTGTGCCGTGCGAGTTCGATGACCCCCTGGTAGCCGCACTTCTTGGCCAGGCGGGAAGCGGTCTTGCGCGCGCGTTTGGCGGTGGAACTGATGATCAACTCGGGGAGCAGTTGGGCCTGCTGCAGCCAGCTCGCCGATACGTGGCGCATCCCGCTTGCCGCGCTTGTTCAAGGGGCGGTCGTGGTCCTCCACTTGTTCGTCCTTCCAGCTCGACTTGGCATGTCGCAGGATGCAGCAGTGTCTTCATGGAATGGTTCCCGGCGGCGTTTCTGCCGCGTCGTTGACGAGTTCGGCTCTGGAGCGCGGTGCGGTTCGAAGATGGTGCGCCGCGATTGCTCGGCCGACTTCGACCGCGGTGACGGCCCGCTGGTAGAGCGCTTCCTGGCTGCGAAAGCGTCTTTCTTGGCGGATTCTTTGACCCGGCGGGTGGTGCCGTCGCGCTGCAGTTGGGCGGCTTTCACGTTGTCGCGGAGATAGGCCTCCAGGATGTCGAATCAGTCGCGCGTTTGGCCGCCGGATTCTGCACCGGCACCAGCAGTTCGACGCGGCGGTCGAGATTGCGTGGCATCCAGTCCGCGCTGGAGATGAACACGCGCTCGTCGCCGCCGTGGTAGAAATAGAACACGCGTGAATGCTCGCGGAACCGGTCGACAATGCTGATGACGCGGATGTTCTCGCTGAGTCCCTTGACGCCGGGCGCAGGCAACAGAGGCCGCAGACGATCAGCTGAATCTCCACGCCTTCCTGCGACGCCTCGTACAACGCGTCGATGATCTCCTGGTCGCCCAGCGCGTTGAGCTTGGCGATGATCACCGCCTTTCTGCCCCTGTTTCTTCCGCTGCGTTTCCATCTGGATCATCTCGATCAGCTTGGCGCGCAGGCCGGCCGGTGCCGCGTCGATCTTGCGGAACCGCTGGGCATAGGCATGGCTGGTGACCGAATTGAAGAAGTCGGTCGCGTCGGCCCCCAGCTCTTCGTCGCTGGTCAACAGGCTGACGTCGCTGTACAGGCGAGCGGTCGTTTCGCTGTAATCGCCGGTGCCGAAGTGCACGTAGCGCTGGATGCCATTCGGCTCGCGCCGCACCACGATGCAGAGCTTGGCGTGCGTGCGGAGTCCCTGCACGCCGTAGATCACCTGCACGGAGGCCTGTTCCAGGGTCTTGGCCCATTCCATCTTGTGCATGTCGCGGAATCGCGGCTTGAGTTCGATGATGGCCGTCACGTACTTGTCGTTTTCCGCCGCCCGGATCAGGGCTTCGACCAGCGGGCTGTCGCGGTCGGTGCCGTAGAGGATCTGCTTGATGGCCACGACATCGGGGTCGTCGGCCGCTTCGTCGATCAGTCGGACGATCGGGTCGAAGCTGTCGTACGGATGGTGCAGCAGGACATCCTTGTTGGAGAGCGTATCGAACATGCTGGCGGTCAAGTCGACGTGCGGCGAGGGCTGCGGGGGCCACGTGTCGTACTTGAGTTTCTCGAAACCCAGCAGGCGTGGAGTTGGGCGAAGGCGGCCAGGTCGACCGGGCCCGGGCACGGCAAAGACGCTGCCTGCCGGCATCGGGGAGGAGGCCAGGATGAACTCCCGCAGCTCGTCGCTGGCCCGCTGATCGATCTCCAGCCGCACGCAGTCATGGACCGGCGGATCCGCGACCGGTTCGGGCAGGTGCCGCAGCAGGTCGCCAGCCAGGTCCTGCCGCACGCCGGCGTCGGCGTGACCGCGTGATCCGAAACGGGATGCATTCCAGCACTTCTTCCTGGGGAAACAGGCGATCGACGAACATCGCCACCGCATCCTCCAGCAGCAGGTAAGCGTAACCACCTTCCGAGTAGCAGTGTGAGAAAGCGATGGGTGGAGGGGCCAAAGGGAATGACCACCACGCGGTAGTGGGCCGGTTTTCCCAACCGGATCGCCACCGACAGCGTCTGGTTGGCCACCGTCGGGAATTGTCTCCGGCGTGGCCACCGCCAGCGGCGACAGGACGGAGGCGATTTCGGTCTCGAACACCTGCTGCACCATGCGCATCTGCCGGTCGGACAGCGCGTCGGGACGGCATGCGCTGGATGCCGGCCGCCGGCCAAGGCCTGCTCCAGTTCCTCGAAGCAGGCGTACTGGTCGGCGCACATGGTCTGCGTGCGGTGCGTCGATGGCTGCCCAGTTGCTGCACCGGCGTCAGTCCCGGCGATGTCGACGGCCTCGCAGCCACGGTCGACCAGCAGTTTGAGCGCTCCGACGCGGACCATGAAGAACTCGTCCAGGTGCAGGCTGGTCAGGGCCAGCGACCGCAGCCGTTCGAGCAACGGGATGCTATTGTCGCGCGCTTCGTCCAGGAATCGCTGGTTGTACTCGAGCCAGCTCAATTCGCGGTTCAGGTAACGAGGGGCTTTCGATTTCATGCAGGAGTCCGATTCGTATCATCGGGAGAAACTCGGATGCGACGCGGGCCGGTCTGTCAGCGGGAAATCCGCAACAGCACACGCAGGCCGAAGACCTCTTCGAAGAGCGAGCCATTCTGCTGGAGCGCGAGTTGCTCGAGCGAAAGATCCTCCGTCTGAGGAATGGAAATCACCAGTCGGGACCCTTCGACCGAGCAGGTGAAATCGTGGATCCGCTGGCTGCGCGACTCGTCCAGCGCCACGGCGACCCGCAGCAGGGCGGCCATTTTCGCCACGGCCACACGCTCGTCGCGCGTCAGCGTCGAGTATCCCTCGTGCATCGGCTGCGGAGATGCGCGGCGATGGTACCGGGCCACCAGCGCCACCAACAGCAAGTTGCGTTTGCCGAGGCCGAAGATCTCGCTGCTGCGGATCAAATACATGGAGTGCTTGTGCAGACTCCGGTTGCTGACAAAGGCTCCGATTTCGTGCAGCAACGCGGCGACGTGCAGCAGCACTTCGTGCCGCGAATCCAGCTGGTGCTCCGACTGCAATTGCTCGAACAAGCGGCTGACGAGCCGCGCCACGTGGCTGGCATGCGCCTCGTCGTAGTCGTACTTGCTCCCGAGATTCACGGCCGACCGGACGATCTGGTGGCGAAACTCCTGCGTCCACGGCTGGCTGGCGGCCATCTCGTGCAGCAAGCCGTCGCGCAAATTGGTGTTCGTGATCAACACGTGCGTCAGGTCGAAGGCCCGCGCGAACATGACGTAACTCAACAGCGCCGGACCGACCGTCTCCGCCTCCGGAAAACTGAGATGGTGGCGGTGCACGATGCGGTCGTCCGACAAGGTGATCAGGTGGGTGGTGAAATCCTCCAGGGCCGCGACCGGCAGACGCGTCAGCTGCTCGGGATGCCAGTCGGGGACCAGCTGCGCGGCCGCGAAACGCACGTCGCCACCCAACGCGATCATCTCCAGCGGCCCTGAGCCCGACACCTGTTCGCGCACTTCGTCGACCATCCGCTGAATCTGGCTGGCCATCACGCGCTGGATCTTGGCGGCGGGAGCGTTGAACCCTTCCAGAGCCTGCCGCAGACGCAGCGAGCCGATCCGGAACGTGTGCGCGGAGACGACGTTGCCGTTGGTCACCAGCAGCATCTCCGTGCTGCCGCCGCCCACCTCCACCACCATTGTCCGCGCGTTGGCCAGCGTCGGTTCGTTGCGCAGATACGGCTCGACCCCCAGGTACGTCACCCGATTCACTTCCGCTTCGTCGATCGGATCGATCTCCAAGCCGGTGGCGATGTACACGCGGTCGATGAAGGCCAGCCGATTGCGAGCTTCCCGCACGGCACTGGTCGCCACCACGCGGACGTTGTCGGGGATCTTGATCCGGTACTGTTCGACGATCTGTCGGTAAGCCCGCAGCACGCGCACGCACTCCTCCATGGTCGCTTTGCGAATGACGTTGTCCGAGAAGGTGTCCTTCCCCAGGCTGACCGCTTGCGACAACGTATCCAGAGTGCGCACGTTCCCGGCTTCGTCGATCTCGCCGATCGCCATGCGGATCGAAGTCGCTCCAATGTCGATCACGGCCACCGTCTTGATGGAGGAGGGCTGGCGAACGGCGGAGGTTTCCGGAGTTTTCGCATCCATGAATCTACTTGCACCTTCTCATTCACGCGGCGATGCGAGATCCGCCGCCGGTCTCCCCGGTTCAACGGAGTTCGGACTGACGGCGCGCCCACGCCGCCGCGCCCCGCACGGTGGCGTCGTCGCCCAACTTGGCCGCCACGACGCGAAACGTGTCACGGAATGACTTCATCACCCGACCCTTGGCCGTTTGCGACACCTCCTCGATGAACAAGTTGGGCATGGCCTCGACCAGTCCGCCGCCCAACACGACCACGTCGGGTGCCAACAGGTGGACGACGTTCGCCAGAGCGATGCCAATCTGCTGGGCGGCCTTGCGCAGGATTTTCTCCACCGTCTCATCGCCCATCGTGATGCGCTTCCGCCAGGATACTGCTGCGAATCGCCGCCAGATCGGTGCCGGGGCGGAGTTTCTTGATCTGGCCGCGGAATTCCGCCTTGGCAACCTCGGCGGAAATCGCCAGGCGACTGGCCACCGTCTCCAGGCAGCCGCGTTGTTCGCAGCCGCACAGTCCGTGGCCGGCGGAAACCTCGATGTGGCCGATTTCCATGCAGGAAATGTTCTTGCCCTGGATGATCTCGCCATTGTACACGCACCCGCCGCCGATGCCCGTCCCGGGAAAGATGCCGACCACCGTCCGCGCTCCTTTGGCCGCCCCAAACAGATTCTCCGCGTACACGCCCGCATCCACATCATTCAGGACGCACGCGGAGAGGTCGTAGGCCTGTTTCAAAGACGTCCGCAAATCGACGTTGTTCCAGCCCAGATTGGCGGCTTCCAGCACGATGCCCTTTTCCGGATCGACGGGCCCCGGGCACCCGATTCCGATCCCGGCCACGTCCTGGCGATTGACGTGGGCCTCCTCCAACGCCTGATTGATCGTCTCGACAATCCGCTCCACGCCCACCTTCTGCCCGTTATAGCCGCGCGTCTTCTTCCGTTTGCGTCCCAGCACAGCGAAAGCGCTGTCGAACACCGTGGCCATCATCTTGGTGCCGCCCAGATCGAACCCGACCCATGCCTGGCCTTTCTTCTTACCCTCTTTGTTGTCGCCCATCCGCTGCCGCCCTGTGTTGATTTCTCTCGTCCGTACTGCAAGGTGCGCTGCATGGCCCTTCAGGATAGCAGACATTCCCGCGGATGCGAATGAGAAGTGGCGGGCGAAACGCTGCCGGCGCGGGGGAATCCCGCTGGCGGGGCCGCTCGGGAGGCCGCCCGGCGGCACGAGATCGCCCCGGGGCGTCCGGCGGCGGTGGGGGCCAGCCACTGCCTGGCGCAGCGAAAACGGCCCGGGCAGCCGTGCTACCCAGACCGTGGACAGGTTGGACGCCGTCAGCTCCCGGCGGCCGACGCGGCCGGGAGCCTGCTGGACCAGGAGGTCACGTGCCGAATTCCGGTCGTCGCTTGCCGAGCTGCGACTGGAGCCGTTGCACGATACTGCTGTGCATCTGGCTGACCCGGCTTTCACTCAGGTCGAGTGTGGCTCCGATTTCCTTCATGGTCAGTTCTTCGTAGTAGTACAGGATGATGATCAGCCGTTCGTTGCGGTTGAGACCTTTCGTGACCAGTCGCATCAGGTCGTTCTTCTGGATGCGACGGGTGGGGTCTTCGCCCTTTCTTGTCTTCCAGAATGTCGATTTCACGGACGTCCTTGTAGCTGTCCGTCTCGTACCACTTCTTGTTCAGGCTGATCAGATTGACCGCGTTGGCGTCGAGCATCATCTTTTCCAGTTCCGGCACGCTCAACGCTCATGTACTCGGCCAGTTCGCGTTCTGTTGGCGGGCGCCCGAATCGGGCTTCGAGCGTCTTGGTGGCTTCGCCCAGCTTGCTGGCTTTCGAGCGTACGAGTCGGGGGACCCAATCCATCGTCCGCAGTTCGTCGAGCATGGCCCCGCGAATGCGCGGGACACAATACGTCTCGAACTTGACTCCCCGCGACAGATCGAATGCATCAATGGCGTCCATCAGGCCGAACACGCCGGCCGAGATCAGATCGTCCAGTTCGACGCCTTCCGGCAGGCGAGCCCAGATCCGCTCGCCGTTGTACTTGACCAGCGGCAAGTAGCGTTCGACCAGCCGGTTGCGGAGTTCCTTCTGACTGCGATCCGCTTTGTAGCGGCGCCAGATTTCCTGAATTTCATCCTTGCTCGCGTCCTTGGTTGCGTCCTTGGGTGCATCCTGTAGTGCATCCTTGGGTGCAATGGTCGTGGCCATGCAATCCTCCGTGATCCCTAGTGCCGCGAACGGCAGCTTAACGCTTGAGTTCCATCTCCCCGGCTCGTCTTTGCCCGGGCCCTGCGGCGTGAGACGTCGGCATCATGCCGACGCGTCAGACACGCTCGATGAGGCATCGGAGGAAATTGCCGAGTGGGTCGCCGCTTCGCGGGCTTGCCACTGCGCTTGGAATTTACTCCCGATGGCCTCGACAATAGTCCTTTCTGCAACAGAGCCGATGAGGTATCCAAGGGCAGCGAAGGCAAACATCGTCAATGAGGCCGTCATGGCCGCCGAGGCCACGTTGCCACCCTGCAGGAGACTCCGCGCGATGACCGTGCTGAAAGCAAGTGGGCCCAAGATTCCCGCGTACACCCGACCCATGTTCCGCTCCGGTTGACCCGCAGACTCACGCCAAACCATCCAGTTTAACGGCAGGTGACGTAATCCCGCCTTAAGTCACTATCGGACGGGGACCGGCATCAGGTTCAATCGAAAATCTCGCCGCTTGGGTTTTCTCCTGTTTGTAGGGGTCCGAAATCGATCGACAGCTCAGGCTGCCGTGCGTACGTTACTGATTCGTGTGGAGGCCAGCGTGGCGGCGATCGCCTCGATCGACTGTGCGGCGCTGCACTCCGGGTCGCCCAGCATGACCGGCAGGGCCACGCTCGTCGACAGCGCGACCTGGGGGTCGACCGCGACGCTGCCCAACGCCAGGATTTCTCGCTGCAGGAACCGCCGGGCCGACTGGTCGATGCGACGATGGACGTCGACCGCCTGCCCCGGGTCCTGGACCTTGTTGACGATCAATCGCAGGGTTTCCGGCGCCGCGCCTCCGGCCAACGCAGCCTTGAGCGTGGCATAGCAGTCCATCACGGAAACCGAGTCGGGCGTCGTGACTAACACGACTTCGTCGGCCCCATGCCAGAACCGCTGCACGGCCTCGGCCGACGCGCTACCCACATCGATCAGCACCAGATCGGCGTGCCGTCCGAGCGACTGAATCTGCCGCACGAGCCGATGTTGGGCATGCTGACTGAACGGGATCTCGTGGTCCGGCGCCCACACGCCCGGGACGACGAGGATTCCGCCCGGTCCGCGTTCCAGGACTTCGTGAATGTCCCGCCGCGCCGACAGGATGTCTCCCACGTGTCCGCGTTCCGGCAGCTGGCAGAGTGCGGCCACGTCCGCGCGATACAGGTCGGCATCGACCAGGACGACGCGCAGGCCCTGGTCCACCAGACTGATCGCCACATTGACGGCCAGCGTCGTGACTCCCACGCCCCCTTTGCCCCCCGAGAACACGACGAGGCGCGGCCGGGGACCGGCCGTCAGGTGCCCGTCACGGCTGGTCTGAGAAACCAGGTTTCGGAGTTCGGCAGCTTGATCTAGCATGTCCCGTCGCCTTAGTGAGAAGTGCCCATGCCCAGGATACTGCGTGTGAGCCGCCGCCGATCGGCAGCCTCGATGTCGTCGGGCACGTTCTGGCCGTTGGTCACGTAGCTCAACGGCAGGCGACAACTGCGCAACAGCGGTACCAGGTTGCCCAGTCCGGTGGCTTCGTCCAGCTTGGTCAGCACCAGCGCCGTCACGCCCACCTCGGCGAATTGCCTGGCCGTCTTCTTCATGCTCTCCAGGCTGTTCACGCTGCTGAGCACCAGATGCACTTCGTCGGCCTCCGCCTCCGTCAGCATGCTCTTGAGTTCCTGGATCTTCACGTCGTCCCGCGGACTGCGGCCGGCCGTGTCCATCAGGATCAGGTCGAGATCCGCCAGTCGATCGACAGCCTGCCGCATCTCCCGCGGTGTGGAGACAACTTCCATGGGCAGGTCGATGATGTCGGCGTACGTTCGCAATTGCTCCACGGCCGCGATGCGGTACGTGTCGACGGTGATCAAGCCGACCCGGCGGCGTTCCCGCAGATGGAAGTTGCCCGCCAGCTTGGCGATCGTCGTGGTCTTGCCGACACCCGTGGGGCCCACCAGCGCCACCAGCCGGCGTGCGCCCGGCGTGACACGCAGCGGACCCGTCACGTGGATCTCCTCCTCCAGGAGCCGCCCGATGCGGGCCTTGAGCAGGACGGGGTCGTCGAGATCACTGTGGGCGGCGCCCTGCCGCAGGTGGTCGATCAGTTCGCGTGCCAGTTCCTCGCTCACTTCCGCATCAATCAGGTCGGTGAAGAGGTGGAAGAGCGACTCCGGCATGTCCTGGCCGGCGGCCGGCCCTTTGCGGCGGCACAGGTCCTCGACCATCGACTGCAGACTGTCCAGCTGACACTTCAAGTCGTTGCGGAACTTCGCTCGAAAATCCTGTTCGTGAGCGGGCGGGATCTGCAGTGCCGCGTCGCCCGCTCCCACAGGTCGCGGTTCCGGCCGCGCCCCCCGCGTCGTGGCGCTCGCGTCCGGCGCGTCCGCGAATCGACTGGGCACGTGCACCGTGGCCGATGCCGTCACCTCGATCTGCCGGACGCCCGTCAGTCGCTGCCACAGTCCGCCACGCACCTCCCGCGTGTGTAACACGGCGGCGTGGGTGCCCAGATCGTTACGCACCAGTTGCAGGGCTTCCTGCATGGAACGAGCTCGATACGTCTTGACGTCCATCGCGTTTCCTTTTGGCGCGTGTGGCCAGGCCTGTAAATCACCGCCCACGTCCCGTGGCATCCGTCACGATCGCCACCGATTCGATCTTGCGTGTCACGCGTCATCTCGTTGTAGCTGAGCACATGCAAGTGCGGCAGGTTGGCCGCCGTCAACTGTTTCAAACCGGGTCGAATCTGCGGACTGACCAGCACGACCGGCGGATGGTGCCCCTGGGCCAGCTTGGCCACCGCCGCCGCGATCAACTCACAGGTGGTCTCCACCGCCTGCGGCGACATGCGGACGAACAGGCCGCGGTCGTTGTGCTCCAGGCCCGCCGCAATCCGGTCTTCCAGAGCGGGGTCCAACGTCACCACGAACAGGCGATTGTCGCTGTCGCGATGTTGCGTACAGAGCGTTCGCGCCAGCCGGTGTCGCACATACTCCGTCAGCCAGATCGGGTCCTTCGTGCGCGGCGCGTAGTCCCCCAGGGTCTCGAGAATCATCCCCAACTGCCGAATCGGGACCTGCTCGCGCAACAGCAGCTGCAGCACCTGCTGCACGTCGCCGAGTTTCATGACGCTGGGAATCAGTTCATCCACGACGGCCGGAGCCACGCGTTTCAGTTCATCCATCAGGTGCTTCGTCGCGTCACGCGTCAGCAGTTCGTCCGCGTGCCGCCGCACGACTTCCTGCAGGTGCGTGGCCAGTACGGCCGCCGGATCCACCGGCGTGTAGCCCAACATCTCCGCCCGGTCCCGCAGGCCGTGTTCGATCCACACCGCCGGTTGCTGGAATGCCGGATCCCGCGTCGGTTCGCCCGGCACGACCCCCGTCGTCATGCCGCTGTCCATCGCCAGCAGTCGATCGGGATAGACCGTTCCCTCGGCGACCGAATTGTTGGCGAGTTTGATGCGGTACTGGTTCTCCCCCAGACGCATGTTGTCCCGGATGCGGACCTTGGGAAGCACGATGCCGATGTCCGCCGCCACGGCCTGCCGCACGCCGGTGATCCGCGGCAGCAGGTCGCCGCCGCGACTGGGATCCGCCAAGCGGATCAGCCCCACGCCGATTTCGATCTCCATCGGATCGACGGCCAAGTAGTCCTCGATCCGCTCCTCGGGCTTCTTCGCCTTCTCGGCATCGACGCGCGCGGTGGCGGTCGCCGCGGCCGCCTCCCGCCGCTTCTGCTTGGACAGCATCACGGACAACGCGAAGCAGCCCGTTCCCAAGGTCAGCAGAGGAATTCGGGGCAGGCTGGTGAAAATCAAAATCCCCAGAAACCCGCCCGCCACCGCCAACGCCTGCGGACGCGAAAATAGCTGCTGAATGAAATCGGCGGGCAAGTTCGATTTCTGCGTGCTGCGGGTGATCAAGAGACCGGCGGCCAGCGAGATCAGAAACGCCGGAACCTGACTCGCCAGTCCGTCGCCGATCGTCAGCTTGGTGAAGAGCGAGCCGGCTTCGGCAAAGCTCATCCCGGACTCCCACACACCAATGATCAGACCACCCATGATGTTGATGAGCGTAATGATGATGCCGGCAATCGCATCGCCACGCACGAACTTGCTGGCACCGTCCATCGCTCCGTAAAAATCTGCCTGGAGCGTGATCTCCATGCGGCGCCGCTGAGCCTCCTTCTCGTCGATCACGCCGGCGTTCAAGTCGGCATCGATCGCCATTTGGCGACCCGGCATGCCGTCCAATGCAAAACGCGCCGCCACTTCACTGATCCGCGTCGCACCCTTGGTGATCACCACAAACTGAATCACCACGATGATGATGAAGATGATCAGCCCGATCACCACTTTGTCACCCGCTACGAATTCGCCGAAACTGCGAATGACTTCCCCGCCTGCCGACAGCTGGTCCCTCTCGGCGTGTGTGAGTATCAGTCGTGTGGACGCCACGTTCAAGACCAGACGCCCGAGCGTGGTCGCCAGCAGCAGCGAAGGAAAAATGCTGAACTCCAACGGCGTTTTGACGTAGACCGTCGTGAGCAGCACGATGACCGCAATCGTGATGTTGCCGGCCAGCAGAATGTCCATCAGAGAACGTCGGCATCGGGACCAGGATCACCAGCACGCTGGTGATGATCCCGACGGGGAATATCAGATCTCGCAACCGAGACATCTGGGGCATCGCAGTTCGATCGCTTCAGGCCGCCAGGCAGCCCGCGTGGGTGTTGGAGAACAAGAGAAACGTGCGTAGAACGGTTGTTCCGAAGAGGGGCGGAGAGTACCGAATTGCCGGTGGACTGTCCAGAGGTTTTTGTCGGCCCTTTCCCCGTGCCATCAGGTGCACCGTTCATGGCGCGGTTTCGACCGACTGCCCGGCACGCTACAATCTGCGAGCACGCAGGGTGAACCACACCCCCCAGATTCACGGAACGACAGGACGCGCCACGATGACCCAGCCAGCAGCCAGGACGGGACTCGGCAAGGATCCCTCGAAAATGCATCCCTATCCCTTTTGGTCGCCACGCTTCTGGCACGGGATGCGGTTTGGGGACTGGGTGCGTCTGCTGGCGGAGAACCGGTTCCGCATCCATCCACTGCGGTGGGTGATGGTGCTCTTGATCTCCCTGATTACGCCTTTTAACACCGTGATGGCGCGGGCCCAACGCGGGTGGTTCGGGCGCCGCATTGACAACACTCCCGTGGCTCCCCCCTTGTTCATCATTGGACATTGGCGGAGCGGCACGACGTACCTGCACGAGCTGATGGTGTTGGACGATCGGTTTGCCTGCCCGACGACGTACCAGTGTTTTGCCCCCGAGCATTTTCTGCTCACCGAATGGTTCCTGGCTCGCTTTTGTGGCTTCCTGCTCCCCAGGCGGCGACCCATGGACAACGTGCAGGCGGGCTGGCAGCGTCCGCAAGAGGACGAATTCGCGCTGTTGACGATGGGTGTTCGCACGCCCTATCGCCGGATGGCCTTTCCGAATAACCCGCCTCCCGACCTGGAATACCTCAACATGGACGGGATTCCGCAACCGGCGGTCGCAGCGTGGTGTCAGGCGATGCGGTCGTTTGTGCAGACCCTGTCGTTTCGCCACGCCAAACGCATCATTTTGAAGTCGCCCACGCACACGGGCCGAGTGGCACTGTTGTCGAAACTGTTCCCCGGCGCGCAATTCATCCACATCACGCGCGACCCGTTGGCCCTGTTTCCCTCCACGCGACGCCTGTGGAAATCTCTCGACGCGGTCCAGGGGTGCCAGGTGCCTCGCCACGAACACCTGGACGAGTACGTCTTCGAGTCGCTGTTGCGGATGTACGACGGATTCGAAAAGCAGCGGCAGGAACTTGACCCGTCACGCATCCTGGACATTCGGTATGAGGACCTCGTGGCCGATCCAGTCGGAGTCCTGGAGGACGTCTACCAGCGCCTGCAGTTGGGAGATTTCACGCCGGTGAGGGAAATCGTCCAGCAGTTCGTGCACAGTCAGAAGGACTATCAGACCAATCGTCACCAGTTGGCACCCGAATTGCGCACCGAGATCCGACACCGCTGGCGGGCCTATTTCGACTGCTACGGCTACACGCGCGACACCTGATGCCGCGGCACAGATTCCCCGCTTGGCGGGGCAAGCCAAAGCCATTGGCAGGAAGCAAGACACACTGTGGCAGGAAGCAAGACACACTGGCAGGAAGCAAGACACACTGAATTCGATGGGTCGAAGGAGGCCGCGGGCGGGGGATCTAGCAGCGCAGAACGGGACTGGGAGACGCCGTTGGCGGTGACAAGGCGTGGCAGAAGCCGTGTGGGTCGGAGTGCGGCGCAGACGGTGATCGCGGACGCGGCTGGGGGTGCCAAGAAGGCAGGCAATCGCGAGCCGATTCTGCGGGGCAGTCTCAAGGCGGCGGGGTCAACGCCCCGGGTCGTCACGTGAACTCGTCCGAACGCGTGGCGGGTGAACGCGGTTCGGCGAAGATCTCGCGGCAGAAGTTGACTCCCTGAAGCCAGCGCTGGGCCACGTCCGCCGCGCGCTGAACCATCCGCTGTGGTGCCCCCAAGGCCCGCGTGCTGCGGCGTTCCAGTTGTGCAAGCTGTACCAGCCACGCCTGGGGATTCACACCCCAACGCGCCAAAACCTCCTCGAGCTGTTCGCGGGCGGCACTGGCGGCGGTGGAATCCGGCGGGTCCGTTATCGTGAGGGCGGCTACCGCCTGCACCACGCGCAGATACTCGGGCCAGGGGATGTTCATGATCGCCGCGTCCGAAGCTCGTCGCCGCGCCGGTCGACGTGGCTTCGCAGGTGAACTCGGGACCTCTCCCTTCACAGCGGCAGCCGGCAGTGCCGGAGTGTCCGAGGCGCAGAGGCACGGAGCCTCCTCATTCCCGCCGCGGTTCTCCGCCGCCGGCACCACTCCCTCTCCGTCCACCGGCGTGGGCGGCGTGTCCGACCTGGGACGCGACGGGATCACGGGGATCCGCGAAGAACCGGCTGGAGGCGAGTCGACACGGAGCGAATCGGCGGTCAGCAGCGGGCCGTCGGCCGTGATCGGCGAGAGCCAGCAGTCGGCGTACAGTGCCTCGGCCGCAGACTTCGAGAACTCATACAGGGAACCAGGAGAGGGAACTCAGGTTGCGGCGGATCTTCTCCAGCTTCTCTGGCACGCCCAGCAGTGCTTCGAGTTCCTGGTCCGTCGGTTCCCGAACCCACTGCCCGTCCCGAAACTCGGGCCACGCCCGTTTCCAGCGGAGGGCCAGCTCTTCGGGGGACCAGGTATTGGCAATGTCGGGGCGTGTACGCAGGATGTTATGCGCGTGATTGCTCAGCAGACTGTAGTTGCCTACGTCGACGGCAAACACACCGGCCTGATACGCGAGCAGGTCTTCCGCCCAGCCGCGACGGTAGTTGAAGTTCCGCCCAGTGAGCGGATCGTCGCCATAGAGAAAGGATCGTTGCACACAGCGGGACCAGCAGTGATAGGTGGCGACTTCCCCTTCCCGCACCAAATCTTTGTGCGCATAGCCAGGCATCAGCTGCTCCTTCTTGCCTGCCACACGCTGTGTGAGTCGTCCGTTCGGTTCGGATCGCGGAGGGCCGAATACCCTCGCTGCACGGGAATTCTACGGCGGAAAGGCCGCATGTCGAGTCATTTTCTCGCGAAGGCGATACTTGGGTGACAGATGTGTGTCACACTACCCCACGGCGGAGGTGTCGCCTTCCACGATGGGCCGTGGTTGTCACGCCGAGCCACCGGCCATAACCAGGTGTCCACCACATTCTGGGTGTCTGCGATTCCGGCCATGACCAGGTGTCCACCACATTCTGGGTGTCTGCGATTCCGGCCATGACCAGGTGTCCACCACATTCTGGGTGTCTGCGATTCCGATGCCGAGATTCGGTTCCGCCGCGCTGGCACAATCGCCGCGTGCCTCGCCCACTGGAGGCGATCTGCCTGAAGGCCATGGCCAGGCGGGCCGGTGACCGGTTCGCTTCCGCGCAGGATCTGGCTGTGGAGTGCGAACGGTTTGTCGGGGGACACCCGACCGTCACGCGACCGGTGTCACGGCTAAGAATGTTCTGCCGGTGGTCGCTCAATCGCCTGTCCGCACCTCTGCGCGCCGTCTAACCGCAAGCCCAGAGTACCGATCGGTAGACCGCCAATCACTTCGGTCGATGTCGGTCCGATCGGTGCGGCGGGCTGCGCCATCGACCAGTCGTATTTCATTGCCGAAAATCTCTCCGGGGTGGGCCATCAGGGAGTAACACCGAGAGCCGGCCGCAGTAAGGCCCATTGGATACCGCGGGCTGGCTATGACCACCGTCGCGGAGTGCGCAGCCCGTCGCCGCTGACGCGGCTTTGGGCTTGCGGTTAAACGCTGGTGGCGAATCGATCGGAGCCGCAAGGCTCCGGTTCTAGGCGGCGCGTTGGCCGGGGAGCGTTTTGCCCTGGAGTTGATACACGTAGCGGAGGATCTCCGCCACGGCGGCATACTGCTCGGCGGGAATCGGCTTGTTGATGTCGACGTTTTTGTAGAGTGTCTGAGCCAGTGGCTTGCGTTCCACGACCGGGATGTGGTGTTCCAGGGCCAGTCGGCGAATGCGTTGGGCCAAAACTCCGGCTCCTTTGGCCACCACGATCGGCGCCTCCATCGTTTCCGGATCGTACTGGATCGCCACGGCTAATTCCGTCGGGTTGGTGACGACCACGTCGGCCTTGGGGACGGCCGACTGCACACGGTGCATGACCAGTTGCCGCTGGACCTGCTTCCGCCGAGCCGCCATGTGGGGATCGCCCTGCAGCATCTTGTACTCTTCGCGCACTTCCTGCGACGTCATGCGCAGGTCCCGCTCGTGTTTCAATCGCTGATAGCCGTAGTCGAAGATCGCCAGGATGAACAGGGCGATGCCGATCTTCAGGCAGGTGCCGATCAGGATGTCCCACATCAACACGCCAATCTCGGACACGGTCCGGTTCGCCAGTGACAAGATAACGTCATAGTGATCCAGGACGCACCAGGCGGCCACGGCACCGACCACGGCCATTTTGAACAGGCCGAAACCGAGCGCACGACATTGGAGAGGGAAAACAGCCGCTGGGCCCCTTTGAGCGGATCGACGCGGCTGAAGTCCGGCATCAGCTTGCCTGGCAGGTAGAGCAGTCCCACCTGGCTCAGATGACTGGCGACGGCCAGCAGCATCAGCAGACCAAAAATGGGGGCCAGCACGCGGGCCAGCTGGACGACGACCGCATTCCACGTCAGGGCCGCGGTCTGCACGTCGGTCTGCAGCCAGGCCTCAGTTCCCAGTTGCTGCTCGGTCAAGGTCGCCAGGAAGTGAAACAGTGGGCGGCCGAAGTACATCAGGGTCGCGGTAGCGCCGACCAGCAACGCGGCGGACGAGAGATCCTGGCTGTGGGGAACCTGTCCCTCCTCGCGCGCTTTCTGGCGGCGGTACGGGGTGGCTTCCTGCGTCTTGTCGCCGAATTGTTCCGCCATCGTGGTGTGGTTCCCGTGACCTGCCGGCCCGGTGGGGCTCGCCTCGTCCTACGGAGTCTGCTGCAGGAACACGGGGCGAATCATGTCGATCGCCACAAAACTCTGTTCCTGGAACACGCGTGCCAGCACGCCGAGCGACAGCAGCATCGCTCCCAACATCACTGTGGAGTTGACGCCGAACCCCACTGCCAGGATGTTGAGTTGGGGCAGTGTGCGGCCGATCAAGCCCATGATCACGAGGGCCAACAGCAGAGCCACCATCATCGGCGCCGCCATCTGCAGTCCCACCGTGAAGCTGTAGGTCGTAATTTCGGTCAGCGCTGCCACGAGCGACGGGGGGAGGTGCGCCGTGCCGGGCGGCATCTGCTGAAAGGCCTGCAACAGGGCCTCCAGCATGTACTGGTGCCCCCCCGTCACCACGAATACGGACAACATCAGCAGGTTGAGAAACTCGGAAAACACCGGCACGTTCGTATCGAACGTGGGGCTCACGATTTCCGCCAACGTCATGCCGGACATCTGCCCCATGATCTGGCCCGCCAGTTCCAGACTGGAGAAGTAGATCGTCACCGCCAGGCCCAACGACAACCCCACGCCAAACTCGCATCCGAGCAGCAGCGCCAGGTGCAACAGATCGCCCGGGTCGGCCACCGGCGTGCTCCACAGGAGCGGGCTGACGATGAGCGAGATCCCGATGGCCAGCAGCGCGCGGACCCGCAGCGGAATCACACGAGAGCCCCACACGGGCGCGAGGGTCATCAGCCCGCTGACCCGCGTCAGGACCAGCACAAACACCAGAAACTGGTTGGTGTAGAGCTGCAGCAACAATTCCATGCGTTTCGCCCGGGGGCCAACTCCGCGTTCAGGTACGGCTATCCCCCCAGCAACGTGCGGGGAATGTTCGTGATCAGGTCTTCCGAATACGTCACCATGCGTTGAATGAGCCACGGCAGGCAGAGCACCAGCACCAGTCCCATCATCACCAGTTTCGGCACGAAGGAAACGGTCTGGTCCTGGATCTGCGTCAGGGCCTGGACCAGGCCCACCAACAGCCCGACCACGACTCCCACCAGCATCAACGGCGCTCCCACGATCATCGCCGTCGACAACGCTTCGCGCCCCAAGTCCACCGCCGCTTGTGCATCCATGGCATTCACTCGCTTCGCCGTATGGCGTTCAGTAGATCGGCCCGAAACTCTCCAGCAGCATCCCCACCACCAGCCGCCAGCCGTCGACCAAGACGAAGAGCATCAGCTTGAAGGGCAGCGAGATCATGACGGGTGGCAACATCAGCATGCCCATGGAAATCGTGACGCTGGCCACCACGATATCCAGAATCAGGAACGGCAGGTAAATCTGAAATCCGATCAGAAAGGCCGTCTTCAGTTCACTCATCATGTACGCCGGCAGCAATACCTGCAGCGGCACCTCGTCAAACGTCTTGGGTGCCGGGGTGTCCGGGGGGAGGTAACGGTAGAAGAGATGGATGTCTTCCGTGTTGCCGGCCGCGTCAATCTGGCGGGCCATGAATCGCTTGATCGGAAACGCCCCGCGCTGCCACGCTTCTTCCAACGACATCTGACTGCGCGGATCGGTGTACGGTCGGATGGCCGAATCGTAGACATTCGTCCAGACCGGCGTCATGACCAGCAAGGTCATGAACATGGCCAGCGAAGTGATGACCTGGCTGGGTGGCAGCTGCTGCGTTCCGAGCGCCTGCCGCAGCAGGCCCAAGACGACGACGATCCGCACGAAGCTGGTGGTCATCAGCAACACGGCCGGAGCCAAACTCAGGACGGTCAGCAGCAACATGACCTGCATGGCGGAGGTCAGTCCCTGCGGACTCGTCCACGTTTCCGGCCCACTGGTCAGGAAACCACTCAGTTCCTGCGTGCCGGTGGGGGTACCGGCCGCGGTGGACATCGTACTCTGGGCCAGGGCCGTTGCGGGTCCGCCCGCCAGGCAGGTCCACATCCCCAACAGCACAACGCAGGCCGTCCGCAGGGGTCCGGCGCGACGCGGGCCCGACATCGATCGCGGGCCAACCTGGCTGGGCTTCCGGTCGGGCGAGCTGCGCTGGTTCCGAGTCATGGCGGGTCTCATGGCGGGTGGTGGTGATTAACCGCGGTGACGATTGCCCGGTGGAGTCCGTTCCAGTTCGTCAAGACCTGTGCCCGCCTGGCGCGCCGCACGGGAGGGCGAACCGAGCTGGTGCAGGACCTCGCGGAACGAGTCCGAGATGCTCCCCGACTGCTGCTGCCGGCACAGGCTCGTCAGGTGATTCACTTCGTCCGGGTCGGTGATCTCCGTCAGCGTCTCGGCATGCTCCGGTGTCACCGACACCAGCAGCAGGCGACGACCGAGCCGGATCAGCTGCAATTGGTGACGGTGGGCCAAAGGAGACCGGCCGACAACTTCGAGCACCTCCGCCGAGAGCGGAGTCGAGGCTTTGGGAAAGGCCCGTCGTGATACCCACACGATGAGAAAGAACAGGCCGAGCACGATGGCCAGACTGCTGATCACCACCGTCGCCATGTTCCCGGTCGTGTGGGCCTTCGCCGGCGCGCCGGGGGTTTGGCGTGCGCCGGACTTGGGTGGCGGAATGGCGATCGGCCCATTGTGCCGCTCGCCCTGGGGCGGGCTCGACACGCGGTCCCCAGGCGACAGCTGTGGCTGCGCCGGCAGACTCGGGGACCGTTGCTGGCCCAGCGCGGACCCGCACAGCATCAAGGCGACGAGCGCGGCAAACGTGATTCGCGGCATCCTTGCCCTTCCGTTGCACGGGGCGTCAAGTCCACACGCCGGACGTGCCGATCATGATGCGGGATCATCTAATTCCCATCGTCGCCTGAAATCAGTTCGGCGATGCGCACGCAGAAATTGTCATTGAGCACCAGGACTTCGCCGCGCGCCACGAGCCGCCCGTTGACAAATACGTCGACGGGATCTCCGGCCAGTTTGTCCAACGCGACGACCGATCCGCGCCGCAGTTGCAGCACGTCCTCCAAATACATGTGCGTCCGGCCTAACTCGATCCGCAGGTCCAGCTCGACGTCGCGCAGCAGTTCCAGGGACGCACGCTCCGTCGAGACGGGCGCCCCGGTGAGGTCTTTGAGTTCGAACGGGGCCAGCTGCGGAATGTGACTGTCGACCGGTTCGTTGACCGATCGAATGGCCTGCTCCGCCTGCGCGAGCAGGAACTGGATGTCGTCATCGATCGGGCCGGCCTGCGGGCTGGGATGCTGAGCAGATGGCGCGGCGGGCGGCGGACCGAGTTCGCCCGTCGGCCGGGACCGACCGGCCGAACTCGGCATCGCGGCACCCGTCGGCGCAGCCGGCTGGGCATCCGCCGCTTGACGCAGTAGTTGTTCGATCTCGTCCTGGCCCAAGTTGTCCATGCCGTCGGTCATCGGAGTCCATTCCTCGGGAACGGTGGACGGCCATCATCGGCGGCCGACTACAATTCGACGAACGTGTAGTCAGCGAAGATAACGGACCGCAACAACGGTTTCCCCAACAGGGCATTACTTGTCTCTAAAAACCGCCGTTTGATCAACCCCAACCCGGGATCTTCTAGATCGCTGACCTCGCAGGTGCGGATTTCCACGATGACCTGGTCTCGGAATCGCTTCTCGTTGCGAGCGTACAGTTCCTTGAATTCCTCTTGTTCCTGCTCGGCCACCGTGCCAAACAGGTGGAAATCGGTGCGAATCGTGGACTCGGTCGGCAGCAGGTGGTTGGTAATGGTGAATTGCCCCAGGTCTACCTCGACGGTTTTTTCTTCCTCCTCTTTGTCTTTTCCCTGGTTTTCCTCGGCAGCGGCCCTGGCGTCCACGGCGATTTGTTCGACCTGCGCCGCCACTTCCGAGGCACTGGGCAGCCAGAAGTAGGCGAACAGGCATTCGGCGGCCACGACGCTGCCCATGAATCCCGCGATCAGGAATCGCGCCAGCATGGAAGTCTTCGACTTGCGTTCCGGGGCGGGGTGTTCGGTATCGGCCATGGCAAGGGTTCCTGGTTTCGTCGCGGGGCGGTCGGTCAGGACGGCCCCGAGGTGTTAGGGAGTATCCCCATCCGTGAACCGTTGAACTTGTTCATCCATGGTACCCATCAGGTCCGACACGACTTCGTCGAGCATCAGGATTTCGACGCGCGGGTTGTCCCGCTGACTGGTCGGATCGGCGGCGATGTGCATGGGCTCGTGGGGCCCGGCAATCGATATGCGAAAGCGTTGTTCATCGACGCCCAGTTGGTCGACGAGGTAACGCACGGTGTTCCAGCTCCGTTGGTAGGCGAGGTCCCACAGATTGCGGTAGGTGGAATCAGGGGGGAGTGGTCGTTGCGAGGCGTGACCGCGGACTTCGATTTTCTGGGGCTTGCCGCGGATCGATTCGGCGACGACTTGGAGATCGGCCTGGGCGCGGTCGGTCAACTCGGCGGCGGATTCCTCGAAGAAAATGACGCCGCCGAAGTTGGTTTTCTCACCCAGGCGGACGATCCGCACGCGCGGGTTGTCTCCCACCGGAGCCTGTGAGCGATCACCGCCCTGCAGGACATCCATGCGGCGTGCGCGGCCGGCGGTCGCCAATTGGGCGAGGCTGGCGTTCCGCGCGACGAATTTTCCTGGGGCCAGACTCATCATGGTGGATTCATAGCCGAATTGCCGCAAAATGGATTCGACCATCGCCTCGTACGGTTCTTCTCGTTTGATCTCGCTGAGGGACGCCAACATGATGAAGAACGTCAGCAGCAGCGACATCATGTCGCCGAAGGTTACGACCCACTCCGGGGCTCCGCCGATGCTTTCCGGTTCTTCGATCAAGGCCATGGTCAGGCAGCCTCCTCACTGGGCCGGAGCTTCGGTGGGAGGAACGTCGTCAGCTTCTGCTCGACGACTCGAGGGTTCTCGCCCGACTGAATGGCCATGATGCCGCGGACGATGATTTCGAGGCCGAGCATTTCCTGCTTGTTGATAAAGCCTAGCTTCTCGGCAAAGGGGATGAAGAAAATATTTGCAGCGAGGGTGCCGTAAAGGGTGGTTATGAGGGCTATCGCCATGCCGCGACCGATCGAAGACGGGTCGGCCATGTTGCTGAGCATCATAATCAGACCGAGCAGCGTGCCGATCATGCCGTAGGCCGGCGCGAATCGCCCCATCTGGTCCATAATGGCCTTCCCCTCGCGGTGCCGCGTCGCCACGGCATCGATCTCGGTGCGCATGATGTCCTCGATGATTTCGGGACGCGTGCCATCGACGGCCATCTGAACCCCCAGTCGAATGAACGCGTGGTGGACCTCGTCGAGGCGGCCTTCGAGAGCCAACAGGCCGTCGCGGCGGGCGGTTTCCGCCAGGCTGACCAGTTGTTCAATCAACAACGGAAAGCTCTCCGGGCGATTGAGGAACACCTTGCGGGTGACGTGGGGCAAGCTCAGCAGATTGCGCAGCGGGAAACAAATGACGACCGCTGCAAAGGACCCGCCGAAGACAATCAAAATGGACGGCAGATCGTAGAACGAAGACATGGGTGCGGTGCCCATGGCGATCGAGCCCAGAATCAGGGCCACCGCCACCGCGATTCCGAGGATGCTGGCGATATCCATAATCTTTACTGTTCCTTCTTCGGCTGCCGGGGCTGCCGCCTTTATGCGTTGGAGAGTTGGGCCGGGGTCGCGGAGGTGGGCTTTCCCACCGCTGGCTGTCGAGTACCGGACGAGTAGGGCAGCGGGATCAGATGTTTGGCCTGCTGGTAGGCCACGGCCCGTTCCAGGACTTCATCCATCGTCTCTCGCACAATCACCCGTTCACCGCTGATGATCGTGATGAACGTGTCCGGCGCGCTTCCACGTAACGGATCAACTCGGCGTTCAGAATAAACGGTTCGCCGTCCAGTCGCGTCAGTTTGATCATGGCGATCTGCCCTCTTGCTGGCCGTACTGCCTGACGAGTCACGATTCGATCAGGGGGGAAACGTTAAGCGGAAAGGGAATCGAAGCGGCTTTCTCCCGCGCCGATTGCAGCCTGGCTAGCGCCGCATGTTGAGTAGTTCGTCCAGGAGTTGCTGAGAGGTCGAAATCACACGCGAATTGGCGCGATACTGCGTGGAAGCCAGCAGCAGATTGATCAGGTTCTCGCCGGTGTCCGTGTTGGACAACTCGAGCGCTCCCGCCACGATGTTGCCCAAGCCCAGATCTCCGGGGTTGCCTTCGACCGGCAGGCCGGAATTGAAGCCCAGTCCAAACATGTTCTCGCCGCGCTGTTCCAGTCCGTTTGGGTTGGCGAATCGCGCCATCCGCACCTGCCCTAATGTCCGTGAGATGCCGTTGCTGAAGACACCCGCGATCTCACCCCCTTCGCCCACGCTGTAGCTGGTGAGCGTGCCGACGGCCGAACCGTCCTGCCGCGATGCGGCGATCGTGGCGGTGGGTGTCGCAAAGCCGGTGACCTGGGAGAAGTCCAGGTTGAAGACCAGGGGATTGACCGACGGGAAGTCCTGTCGATCGACGTTCACCACAGGGTTGTTGGCTTGAATCAGGTTCCCCTCCCCATCGAACGAAATCAGCCCGGTGCCGACGGCGATGCGATCGTCCGGACCGGCCGGATCATTGCCTCCCGAGTCGGCGAACCACCGATACGTGGTCGCGTCGCCATCGCGCGATTGGAGCACTGTGGTCAGACGCACGTCCAAGGGGATGCCCAGCGAATCGTAGACGATGAAATCCGACGACGCGCTCTGACCCACCGCCTCTTGGGCACTCGAAAACCCCAGATTCGGTGTGGTCGTCGAGCCATCGGGTAGCCGCAGGGTGAACGACGAAGCCGGAATCTCGACGGCGGTGCCCGTGCCGTTGTTCGAGACGACGCGCAGCCGCCCGTCACTCGTGATGGTCGCACCCGCGGTCAGCGTGCCCGTCTCGCCCGGAATGCGGTTGAGCGAAGGGGGAATCGGTTCGAGACTTCCCGGCGCCGAATTCTGGATGCCGGACGCCGAAGTCAGAAATTGGAGATAGTCGCCGACCGTGGTCTGATTCGTGATGTCGAGCGTCTTGGTCGCCAACGCGTTTCCGCCTTTGCGGCCCGTGTACTGCAGTTCGCCGACCTGGAAGAGCGGTTGATACTCCAGGCCACTGCGGCTCACGACGTTGGTCAACAGCGTGGCGGTGGTGATCTTGGGTCCGTCCAGGTCCAGTTCCTGATTGGCCGGATCGGTCAGATCGGAGATGGCCGCGTCGCTGCGGTAATCGAGGTAACTCTGACCCGGGGCCACTCTGGCCACCAGGAAGAACTGGTCAAGATTGCTGGCCAGGTTCCGGTAGATGTTGATCGTGTCGTACTCCGGAATGTCGGGTCCGCTGGGGATGCTCGGCATGTCATCCAACTGCACGCGACCGTTGACGAGATTGACCGGCGCCACGAGATCGGACGGACGGCTTTCCGACACGCCGGGTCCCGAAAACGTCACGACGTAACTGTAGATGCCGCTCAACGAGGAATCGTCCAGTTGCGTCGTCGGGACGATGCTGGTATCGACAAACGACGCGGCTCCCTCCGCGGCGCTGCCAATCAATTGGTAGTTCTCTTGCGGGTCACCGGTGACGACCCCCAGTTTGCGGCGATAGATGTTCACCTGGTCGTAGCGGGGATTTCCCGCGCCGTCGAGCGGACTGGGGGGCAGATTGCTGAGCGTGATGTTATTGCCATTGGCGGCCACCGTGGATGAAACGGGCGTGGACGAGGGGAGCGATTCCTGACCTGGGCCGGCGTCGAATGTGAACGCGTATTCGTACTGATCGCCCGCCACAAAACTCGATCCGCTGCCCGCCGACGCGGCCGACGATCCTGACGTGGAAGGCTTCGGCGTAATCGTCGCGGTGGTCGAACCGGTGGCGCCGTTCACGTCCGGCCGCGGAACGGTGGCATCCCCCAGGATATCGCTGTCGATGACCTCGGCCGTCGTCGCGATGTCCCCGGTGGGGGTCAGGTTCCCGTTCAAGTAAACATTGCGGGTCGCTTGTGCGGAGGCGGCCGAGCCGAGTGGAATGACCAGCGGCACGAGTTGCGTGGTTTGCAGGTTGTAGAATTCGTCCACGCCGAAGCCGAGCAGTCGGTTGCCGGTCGAGGAGACCAGTTCGTTGTCCGAATTCAGGTCGAAGATGCCGTTGCGCGTGTAAAGTGGCTCGCTCTGCGGACCTTCCACGATGAAGAAACCGTCACCCTGAATGGCGAGATCGGAGGGACTGCCGCTGACCTCGATCGTGCCCTGTGTGAAATTCGGTGTGATGGCCGCCACGGTGACTCCCAGTCCCACCTGTTCCGGATTCGTCCCGCCATTGGTGTCGTTGGGTTGCGAGCCCTGCGCTGAGCGTGCGGAGAAACTGGTTGGCAAACACGACGTCCGACGCTTTGAACCCGACCGTCTGCGAATTGGCCAGGTTGTTTCCGGCAACGTCGATCTGGACCTCCGCCGCCTGCAACCCTGTCAAGGCGGTGAACATTGCAGATGATAGCCCCATGATTCGTTCCCTTCCATGTGTCTCGGACTGGTTCCTGGTTCTTGGCTTGCGCGCTTCGTCGATCGAAGGCCTGTAGCCAGCCTGTTTCTGCGGAGAGGATCTCGCGAATGTTCTGCAGGGAGACGGCGTTCTCGCCGATGTGAATCCGCACCGTGGCGGACTTGCCTTCGTCGGCGGCCACCGTGACTCGGTCGACGAGCCCTTCGATGTTCGCCCCGTCGTCGGTCAAGGCGCTGATCTGTTTGCCGATCAGGCCGCTGGCGGTGGTCACGTTCTGTCCCAGCAAGACGGCATCCAAGGTGCCCGTCAGCTTGTCCGTGGCGCCGATCGACCGCATCTGGCTCAACTGCTGCATCATTTCGCTGTTTTCCATCGGATTCAGCGGATCCTGGTTCTGCATCTCGGCGATCATCAGTTTGAGAAAACCGTCGAGATCCATGTTGCTGATGCCGGTCCCATCGCGCGAGGAGGTCTGGGACGTGGAGATCGCATTGACGGCAGACAGGGCTGACATGGGATTGTTCCTTGTGTGATCGACTCGTCATCCTCAAATCACGACATTCAACTTGCCGGGGGAGGAGTAAACCGACAGATCCGCGGCGCGCTGGTTGTCCACGGCGGCATCGGACACCGCGGCGGCGCGGCGGCGGGCCGGCGCGGGTGGCAGGGAATCGTTCGCATCGCGCGACTCGAACGGTGTGTCGCTGGAGTCCCGCGACGACACGTCGACGTCGAACTTCTCGACCTGAATCCCCTGCTCTGCCAATCGCTCGCGCAGCTGTGGGAGATGTTCCAACAACACGTTGCGCCCTGCTGGGTTTCCGTTTCGATACGGGCCGTGAGGTGGCCCCGCTGCAGCGACACTTCGAGCTGCATGGCGCCCAGTTCGGGCGGGCGCAGCCGGAGGCGCAGGAACCCTCCCCGTTGCGGCGCCGCTTCGATGGCGCGGGCCACGCGTTGGAGGAGCCGCAGTTGGTCGGGTTGCGTCAGCTCCGGCGAAGCGTGTGTGCTGGCCGAGCTGCGCCGAACAACTGATCGGGCAACCGCTCGGCAAGGGAATGGGCTCGACCGGGGGCATCCGTCCGCGCCTGGGCCTCCTGACCGGCGGCCAGGGGCGAGGCGGCCCGCTCGCTGGCCGGCGCCCGTCCGCCGTGAGGGTCTCGACCGAGGCGTGCGTCGGTTTCAGTTCCTCGAGCGCCCGCCCGGCGGTGTCTGTTTTGGCGACCGACCCCGTCGGCAACTCCTCGGATTGTCCGTGCGCACCGGCAGAACGAGTCTTCGTTCCCGCCTTGTCCAGTCGCGATTTGGCCGTGTTCCTGTCCGCCGAGCGAGTGGCCGAGGCCGCGGCAACCTGGTCACTGACTGCCGGCAGCGGATTCGTGTCCGACTTCACCACCAGCCCTGCCTCGACCTGCGTGAGCGTTGCTGGCGAGGCCTGGAGTTGGTCGGCCGCCGACTCGGGACCGGTCGTCGCGATGTGATGTGTCGGTGGACTCTCCCGGTGTTGGGGGACCGCAGGATCGGCAGCGGTATGGGCTGCCGTTCGATCCGGTTTCTGCTCGGCGATCCCCGTCGCGGCGGTTGCCAGAGTTTCCGCCGGAGTCGTGGACGCGTGCTTCTCTTGTGGCGGCTGGTCGCTGGAAGAATTGGGTTTCTGGTCGGTCGGGGGGGCCGGTGGGGAGGCCGCGGCCGCCGCGTCGCGATTCGCGAGCGATTCGTCATCCTGTTCCGATGGTGGCGGATCTCGGTCGGGCGACGATGATTCCTCGGAACCGACGCTGCTGGCTGCCATCGAGGAGGTCGCGCCCTGCGAGGACTCCGCGGTCGCTGCGGTCGACTCGGACTGCAGGTGGTCGACAAACGACTCGTCTGGCCGCGCATCGAGTGGCGGCGAACCGGCCATTCGACGTGGTTCGGCGGCATCTCGGGCTACGCGGCTGTCAAGCAAGGAAACGTCCATGGTATTGGCAGTTGGTTAGGGTGTCCGGGCCTCGGGTGTCAGGCTCTGGCGAGCATCTTGGATCGTGCTGGCGATCGGTTCCCCCTGTCGGATGTTCTTGAGGATCTCGTACAGTTGTTCGGCGTCAGTTCCGACTTTGAATTCAGCCAGAATCTTCTTGCGTTTGTCGGCGGGCATATTGGTGACGATGGTGACGACATCGTCCATTGCGTCGTCTTCGAGCATTTTCAGCAGTTGGCCTTTGGCTTGTTCCGGCTGCATGGCTTCGATGGTCCGCTGCAACTCCTTCATGGACGCAGTCATTTTTTCTTCGGCCATTTCCCGGAGGACCGTATCGTACGCCTTCTTGGCTCCTTCAAACGCCGCTTGCTTGCCGCTCAATTCTCTCTGGAGAGCCAGCAGGTCGTTGCGTCCGTTGTCGATGGACGATTCGCGGAGATCGAAATCGAGGCTTTTGAGGTCTTGGGCTTCCAGGCGGGCAGCGAAGGAGGGTTGTTCTTCTTGCGTCGATTTCTGGGGGGACACGAGCTGTGCCTGCATCGTGACGACGTCAATACCTTGGAGTGCTGCGAGCACGCGGTACATCCGGCTGCGATCGAGTGCTCCTTTGGCCCACGGCGCACCGACAGCCGCCGCCTGGGCGATAATCGTCGCCAGGCAGAAGTAGATGAAGACGGTACTGAAGAGTGAGAGCACTTTTCTCACAGCGAGTCAATCTCCTGGCGGTCTTTCCGGCGTCGCAGGGCCATTTCGTCGAACTGCCGCATGTCGGCCTTCTGTTGCGTGTATTCAAATTCGCTGGCGTGTTTCTCGCGCAGCTTCTCGAGGATGCGCAGGTCGCGGTCCGCTTCCACGAGTGCCTGGCGGCGTCGTTCCATCTCCGTGGCGATCACCTGGCGCTGGCGCTGAATCTGTTGCCGTTGGGCGGTCAAGACCAGTTCGTAGCGGTGTGTGTTGAGGAGCATATCCACGTGGATGGTTCCCGGTGCCGAGCGTTGTTTTGTCTGTCGCTGTGTTTCGGCCAGTTCCTGTTCGACCGCTTCCTGGCGCTGTTGCAGCACCTGGTCGGCACGGTGCGCATTGGCCACCTCCTCGCGGCGGCGGTCGCGTTCGGCCCTGCGCAGTCTCAGCAGTGATTCCAGGCGAAAGCGAAATTGTGTCATGGGGTGGTCCGGTTCGTATCCGGCCGGCGTGGCGGAGCGTGTCAGGCCGGCACTTTAACGGCCTGGCGGCAGCGGGCCGCCAGTTGCTGGAGTTCCTTCTGGGAGGTGGCCATGTCGGTCGACTCTTCCACGGCCTGTCGCAGGAAGCGATCGATTTCCGGTTTCATCTGGATGGCGGCGTCCACCAGCGGATTGCTTCCCTTGCGATAGGCGCCGATCGAGATCAGGTCCTCGTGCTCGTGGTGCACGGCGATCAGTTCCCGCACGGTCGACGCGGCGTCTCGTTGATCGCGCGAGACGATGTCCGGCATCAGGCGGCTGATACTGTTGAGCAGATCGACAGCCGGGTAATGGCCGCGACCCGCCATCCGGCGCGACAGCACGGTGTGTCCGTCCAACAGGCCGCGCACGGTGTCGCTGATCGGTTCGTTCGTGTCATCCCCTTCGACGAGCACGGAATAGAAAGCGGTGATGCTGCCGTGTTCGGTCAGTCCCGCGCGTTCGACCAGGCGCGGCAGCAGTCCGAAGACCGAGGGGGGATAGCCGCGCGTGGTCGGCGGCTCGCCGGCGGCCAGGCCGATTTCGCGCTGGGCCATGGCGAACCGCGTCAGCGAATCCATCATCAGCAGCACGTGGCGCCCGCTGTCGCGAAAATACTCGGCCACGGCCGTGGCCGTGAGGGCCGCCTGCACGCGCACCAAGGCCGGTTCGTCGCTGGTGGCCACCACCACGACACTGCGAGCCAACCCGGCGCGTCCCAGATCGCGCTCCAGAAATTCGTTGACTTCCCGTCCTCGTTCGCCGACCAGGGCGATGACATTGACGTCCGCGGTGGTGTAGCGCACCATCATCCCCAGCAGCACGCTCTTGCCGACGCCAGAACCGGAGAAAATGCCCATCCGCTGGCCGTAACCACACGTCAACATGGCATCGAGCGCCGGATGCCGGTGGTCAACGGCGCGTGGATCCGCGGACGCTCGACGGCCGAAGGGGGTGAGCGATCCAGACGCGTGCGCGCCGTCAGTCCCGGTTCCGACTGATCATCGAGCGGCTTGCCTTGCGCGTCAATCACCCGCCCCAGCAGTGCCTCGCCGACGCGGATGAAACGCGCCGTGCTGACCAGTCGAACGCGGTTTCCGCGCCGCACGCCCGACACGTTGCCGAACGGATAGATGATGGTCGTGTCGCCACGGAATCCGATCACTTCGCCGCGCAGCGCGCTGCCCGACTGGCGTTCGATCTCCACCAGCGCGCCGACCGGCGCGGGGAACCCGGCCACGGACGTGGCCAGTCCGTCGGTGTGCACGATGCTGCCCACCATCTCGGTCGGCATGATCTGCGGCAGGAGTGTGAAGAGTGCGTCCGTCATTTAGCCCGTCAGTTCTTCTTCGATGCGTTTCAATTGGGTGGCCAATTGCTGATCAATGTGTCCAAACTCCGTGTCCACCCGGCAGCCGCCCGGCGCGATACGCTGGTCCGGCACGATGCTGGTGGCGGACAGATTGCTGAACTCACCGGCAATCACGTCTTTGAGTTGCCCCAGCGTCTCGTAGTCGGCGGGATGCAGCCGGAGCGTGATGCTCTGCCCGCTGGACGCCAGTTCGAGTGCCTCCCGGATCCACTGATGCGGAATCTCGGGATGGCGGCTCAATTCGCCCCGCACCAGTCGCTCGGCCACGGCGATGGCCAGCTGAATGACCTGTTGCTCCCACTGACGCAGCCAGCTGCTGCGCAGTTGCGCGGCGCCATCGATGGCCTGTTGCAGGATAGGCGCCAGGGCCTGCCATTTCTTCTTCATCTCTGCCAGGGCGGCCTTTTCGGCGGCCTCCCGTGCCGACTGCCGGCCCCGTTCCGCAGCTTGCACGATCGTCTGTTTGGCTTGTTGCTGAGCCTGCACGACGATCTGGGCCGCCTTCTGCCGCACCGATTCCAGGTAGAGTGAGGCCTGCGCCGACATGTCCTCGAAATTGAACTCGGTGTGCTGGACCGCCGTCCCGCTCGGTATGATTTTTCCGGCTTTGATGACAGATGCCATAATCGTTGGTGCGCCGAGAGTCCGTGGTCGAAAGTGGTTTACTGCAAACGTATCAGCGTGTCAGGTGGTCGGCCGTGGGCGGCGAAAGGTCAGGCGGCCACCGCGAAGCGTTCGAGTGGTGGCATGGCGATGTCTCCCTCCTCGATCAGCCGCTGGGCGGTGTCGGCGAGTCGCAATTGAGCGCGTTCGACGTCGTCCAACCGGATCGGACCTAGCTGTTGCATTTTGCGTTGCAGGAGTCCGGCCTCCCGTGCCGGCAGCTGCTGCAGGATGCGTTGGACAAAGTCATGGCTGGCCCCGGCCAGCGCCAACAAGGCGGTGTGAGAGCTCGTTTCGTGCAGGACCTGCGCCAAGGCGGCGTCTTCGAGTTTTTCCAGGTCGGAGAATTGCAGCCGCCGCGCGCGCGGTACGTCGTCGGACTCGTCCGCCACCGGAACGTGTTCGGTGGAACTCCAGAGGTCAAATTGGGAACCCGCGTCGGGCCCCTGGGGGCTGGTCGTGGTGAGCGATGGCCTGGGGACGGCCGCCGCCGATTCGCCAAAATGTCGGGCCAAGGTCTGGTCCTGGCGGGCCAGTTCGGCCAACAGTTCGTGTCGTTCCGGAGCGGAGGTGGCTGCCAGGATCGCACGAATGGTCGCGACTCCCTGGGCCACCACCGGTTCCAGGTGCTGCCGGTTCTGCAGCAACGTCTGCATCTCGTGCTCGATGTCGCGCACGACGTCGCGGGAGAGTGTTTCCAGGCGGGCGATACGAATCAGCGCCACGGATTGCAGGGGACTGGGCAGCCGGCGGAGCACTTCCGCCGCCCGCGACGGAGGCAGGTGCGAGATGACGATGGCGGCTGTCTGCGGGTGTTCCCGCACCAGGACATGCGCCAGTTCCTCGGTTTCCACGCGGTGGAGGAAACTGAATGGAACCGCACCCGCGTCGCTCGGCGCGGAAGCGCCGGTCGGCGAGCTGCCGGTGACCTGCGACTGCAGTCGCTCGGCCAACGCGGGATCCAGTTCCACCCCGGGATCCGTGTGGCGCGATCGCTGGGGAGTGTGGCGGACGAAGTCCCGCATGATCTGCTGTTGTTCCCGCGGGTCAACGTCGCCCAACTCCATCACGGCGTTCCGCACGCGGGCGGCGTCTTCCGGAGTCATTTCGTCGAGCAAGGCATCGGCGCTGTGCGCGTCGAGGCTGGAAACGAGGATGGCGGCTTTGCGCAACGTGCTGTGTTTCGTCATGCGGCATCTCCAATCCAATTACGCAATACGTTGGCTGCGGCATCGGGATCTTCGCGGACCATCGTGGTCAGTTCATCGCGCAGCGAACCGCCGGTCGAGCTCGTGCGGCGCTGCAGGATGATCGGTTCGGATTCAGGCGACTGATCGGCGGGCTCTTCGGTACTCGGGGTCGCCGGCATGGACACGCGCGGCGCCGGTGCTGTGGGGAGATTCGAGCGGACCATGCTCCGGAGGATCAGCAGGCTGAACAGGCCCACGCCGATGAGTCCGAGGTTCTGCCAGTTGTCGGCCAACCACGCCTGGGCGGTCGCCGCCAGCGTGGGTGGCTCGAACGCCGGCGCCGGCAGATCCTCGTAACTGCTGACCTTCACACGGTCGGCCGCCGTTTCCTCCGACTCGGGCGGTGGCAGCGTGCGGAGGACCGTATTGGTGATCGTGGCCGCGATCTCCGTTTCGAATTTGGCGAGCGATTGCTCGTCGGGCTTCTTCGGGTCGTCGCCGGGGGGGGCCGGATTCTGCTGTTCCCAGAGCTGACGATAGTAGCTTCTGGGCACCAGCACGGTGGCGGTGACGGTGGTGGGAATCAGCGGCGCCTTTTTGCGGGTGGTCTGTTCGTGGCCCGCCACGGCCACCTGTTCCTCGCGGTTTTCATCCAGCGTGGACTCTTGACGTGAGATGCTGGCAATGTCGCGAGGCGTGTTGCTGGGCACTTCATTGGGCACCGCGCCGGGGCGACCACCGGGAGACGGTCTGCTCTCGGACGTCTTGCGGTACGTGTTCGATTCCAAGGCCGTGGGCTGCGGATCGACGACGACTTTTCTGGATTCACTGCCCAGCTCCGGATCGAGTTCCACGTTGACGCCTACGACGACGCCGGGATACACGGCCAGGCAGTCCTTGATCTTCTGTTTCCAGTAGTTTTCATACCACCGCTTGGCCTCGGCATACTCGGTTTGCGGACCGTTGGGTTCGCGCGTGGCGCGGTCGCCACCGAACGTGGCGTTGCCGTTGAGGTCGATAATGGTCACGTCATCGGGTCGGATTCCGAACCAGCCGCTGGCCGCCGTGCGAATCGCCTGCACGAGGTTGGCGGACAGTTCACCGCTGGTCGCGCGGGCGGCCACCGTGGCCTTCCGTTCCACCTGCGGAGGGAAGCCGCCTTTGCGCACCTCCTGGAACTGAACCGTGGCGGTGTCGATTCCGTTGTAGTCGGAGATGACCTGGGAGAACTTCTTCTGATTCGCCTGCATGAACTTGAAGTCCTGCAGCGGCCGGGAATCGATCAGACTGTTGGAACTGGCGATCGCCTCGTCAATTGCCGAGTCATAGTTCTGCGGCAGGAAATTGCCCTTCGAGAGGGCCTGCAGGTACTCGACGAGCTGGCCGCGCGGCACGCACACGCGCTTGCCCACCACTTTGAAGTTGTTGAGACCTGCGGCGCCGAAGGCCGACTGCATCGCGTCCAGCTCCCCCTGCGAAAACTCGCGGGAGCCAAACAGATACTCGTTGGCCGTGTTGACTTGAAAGACGAACAAATAGGTCAGGCTGACGACGATGACGATCAGCAGCATGCCGGCCGTGATGCGCGATCCCGGCGTCATACTCTTGAAGAGATCCGTCAGCTGGCTATAGGCTTTGCTCAGAAAGTCCATCCGCTAGACTCCGTCACTTCCATGTTCTCGGAGAGGTGTGTTCGGGATTGTTCCTGATCCGGTTCGGTCCGTGTGGCTCACGCGGGTCGTGATGCAGGCTCACATACGGGCGGTCCCTCAGCGAGCTGCGTCAAATTCGCATCTCCTTGACTTCCTGGTAGGCCTGGACCAGTTTGTTTCGGATCTGCATCATCATGCGAAACGACATGTCGGCCTTCTGGATCGTGGTGAGGACGACGGCAGGATCGACGTCGTCGCCCGTCATGAGCTGTTGCACGGCGACATCGGCCTGCTGCTGCATCGAGTTGACTTGCTGAATGCCGTCCAGCAACAAGTTCTTGAACGACGCCTCGTTGCCGGTGCCGGTTTCCGGCAGCTGCGGAAGCTGAGGGGGTGGCGGCGCGATCGGGATGGCAGGGAGTTGCACGGGGTTCATGGGGTTCGACGCTCCGAATTCATCACCTTGGCATTAGAGCGAGTTCAGGTATCCTCGCGATTCCACCACAGTCCGCGGATCAGCCGATGATCCGCAGCGATTGTTCCCCCAGATTCTTCGTGATTTCCATGACGCCCAGGTTGGCTTCATAGGCGCGTGTGGCGATCAGCGAGTCGACGAATTGGACCGTCATGTCCATGTTGGGATACGCCACGTAGCCCTTCCACTTGCCATCCTTGATGGCCAGCGGGTGATCGGGCTGGAAACGGTACTTCGGTTCCACCGTCTCCGTGCGCACCTCGCTGACCTTGACGCCGACCGCCCCGTCGCGCGTCTGGACCTCTTCGTCCGGCTGAAAGACCACGAACCGCTCCTGGTACGGCTTCAATTCGCCTTTCTCGTTTCTCACCGACGACATGTTCGCGACGTTGCCGGAGATGGCGTCGAGCCGGATGCGCTGAGCGACCAGGCCGCTGGTGCTGATGTCGAGGGCTCTCAACATGAGGAGGATCTCCTAGATGCGTTCACTGATGGCCGTTTGCAGCAACCGGAACTGGCTGCTCATGATCGACACGGTCAGGTTGTGCAGGAACTGGTTCTTGGCCACTTCGGTGACTTGTTGTTCGATGCCGACGTCGCTTCCGTCGAGGAACTGGATGGTTCTCATCGATTCGCGGACTTCCCGCATTTCATCCCCCGGCTGACTGGCGACGAGATCGCCCGGGGACGTGTATTCGCGACGTTCTGCCTGCTGGGCGATCGCCTCCTTGAGTCGGTCCTGGAACGTTTCGACGGACAGGTCGCGAACGCGGTAGTCCGGCGTATCGACGTTGGCGATGTTGCCGGCCAACACGTTGTGCCGCGCCTCGGAGAAGCTCAACACTTCCTGGAGGACGGGGATCGTGGTGTTGTCGAAGAGGGTGGGCGTCATGAGTTTTCGCTCCGGGCGGTTCCGGCGTCGGGCGCTGCGTGCATCGGCACGCTTCGGCGGCCTTTCCGGAACGGTCGGCGATGCGAACGGGAGTCAGGCGGGAGGCACGTGGCGGAAGTCCGGGGATGGGAACTCCGAGCAACTGTCGTGCCAGTATCCCTCGCCGTCGTCGCGGCCAGTGTCGCCGCCACGTCTGTAAGTCTCAGCTGATTCATCGTTTGCGGGTCGCAACCTGGACACCTCGCGGTTGCCGGGCCCGCCGCTTGTCGAGTGGTTCGATCGGCAACTGCTGCCGGTATGGACCTGCAGGAATTGCCGATCACGCGTGTTCTCCTACGGATCTCCTTCATGCGGCGCGCAGGAACGACTTTTCGCGCGGGGCGTAACCGTAACTGCGTAACTTGTTGGCCAGCGTGCGGATGCCGATCCCCAACGCTTTGGCCGTGTTGGCTCGATGGCCCTGGTAGTGGTCCAACGTGGTTTCGATCAGTCGCCGTTCCATGACCTGCAGGCTCATGCCGACCTCGATCCGGGCCGCGCCCGACGCCTCGTCGTCGTCGTGCAGGAGACCGGCCGGGGAATCGATCAGCCAGGGTCGCAGTTGGTCGGCGGTGATCGGCGTGCTGACAGCAGAGCACGCTGGCCCGCGTGATGATGTTCTCCAGTTCGCGCACGTTGCCCGGCCAGTGATGGTTGACCAGCAGGTCGATGGCCAGCGGGTGGATTGGCGGTACGGGTTGTTCGAGGCGACGTGCGGCGCGGGCGAGGAAGTAGTCCGACCAGTTCGCGGGATGTCCTCGCGGCGTTGCCGCAGCGGCGGCACGTGGATGGGAACGACGGCCAGGCGGAAGTACAAGTCCTGGCGGAAGCGGCCGTGCTTGACTTCGCTGATGCAGGTCGCGATTGGTGGTCGCCAGCACGCGCACGTCGACGCGTTGCGTCACGCTCGAGCCGACGCGTTCGAACGACTGTTCCTGGAGCACGCGCAGCAGTTTGGCCTGCAGCGGCAGTTCGATTTCGGTGATTTCGTCGAGCAGGACGGTGCCCTGATCGGCCAGTTCGAAGCGTCCGACGCGCGGGGCGTCGGCGCCGGTGAAGGCACCGCGTTCGTGGCCGAACAGTTCGCTTTCCATCAAGTTGCGGAGAGAGTGCGGGACAGTTGAAGCTGACCAGGGCGGCCTTGGCGCGGCGGCTGGCGGCGTGGATGTTGCGGGCGACCAGTTCCTTGCCGGTGCCGCTTTCGCCGGTGATCAGCACGGTTTCGTCGGTGGGGGCGATCTGGCTGATGCGTTGCCGCAACGTCGGCATGGCGGCGCTGTGTGCCGATCATGGCGAGCACTGCCGTCGGCGGAGTTCGGGTGGCCGGAGAGGCGGGCACCGCGGCATGCGTCGGGTCTTGTCGCCCTGCTGCAGGGCCCGCGTGACCAGTTGTTCGAGCTGGTCGACGCCGAACGGTTTCTCGATGTAGTCGAACGCGCCCAGCCGCATGGCATCGACGGCCGAGGCGACCGTGGCGTGGGCGGTGACCATCACGATCTGCGCGTCGAGCGGTCGCTGGGCCAAGGCCCGAATGAACTCCAGCCCGTTCATGCCGGGCATTTTCAGATCGGTCACGATCACGTCGGCCGACCAGCGGTCGAGTTGTTTGAGCGCTTCCACGGCGCTGCTGCAACAGCGCACGTCGTGGCCGGCGTGGCGCAGCACGTCGGCCATCGATTCCCGCGCGCTGGCATGATCGTCGACGACCAGTACGCTGCCGGTGGCGGAGGATCCGGTGCGGTGGACCATCAGGCGGCTGCCTCCATGTGGCGATAGGGCAAGCGGATCGTGAAGGCCGCGCCGCCCTGCGGACAGTTGCGGGCCGACACATCGCCGCCGTGGGCGGCCGCGATGCGTTCGACGATCGTCAGTCCCAGTCCCGGTGCCGCCGCTCTTGGTCGTGAAGAACGGTTCGAACAGCGGCGGGCTGTCGCCGTCGTCGATGCCCGGCCCGCTGTCGGCGATCTCCAATTCCACGCCGCGCGGCCCGGTGGTGCCGGTCACCGCCAGTTCGCCGCCGCGCGGGCATGGCGTCGAGCGCGTTGAGGATCAGGTTGAGCGTGGCGCGCCGCAGCATGTCGCGATCGGCCAGCACCGTGAGTTGCGGGGCCACGTCGAGTTCCGCGTGAATGCCCTGGGCGGCGAGCTGCGGGGCGAGCGAATCGCACACCTCCCGCACCAGCGACTCCAGGCGAACCAGCTGCCAGGACGGATCACGATGCGATGTGAACTGGAGTAGGTCGCTCACGATAACCTCCAATGCCGTGAAGCCGGCCTCGATCTTGTCCAGGATGTCGTGGGAGCCCGCGGTTCCCGCCAGGTGACGACGAAGCAGGCTCAAGTACAACGTTAAGGGGACCAGGCTGTTGCGGACTTCATGGGCCACGTGCGACGCCATCTGTCCCGAGGTCGGCCAGGCGGTTCTTGCGGGCGAGTTCCCGGTTCTTGATCTCCAATTCGTCGGTCAATCGCCGCACTTCGCGGCGGAGGGCCTCGTGGGTCTGCTGCAGGCGATCGGTGGCCGAGTGCCAGGCGGCCAGCACGGCTTGCAGTTCGGCGTCGCCGCCCGGGCTGCCGAGGCCGTCACCGGTAATCGCCGGGTCGTCGTCGTCTGCATGGTTCGCTTCCTTTTGCGATCGAGCGGCCTGTGACGTGCCGCGTGCTGATCTACCCGTCGGAACTCAGATCCAGACTGCCGCGCAGCGGTACGGGCGCGCGGATGTAGGCCCGCGTCGCCTCCGCCGACGAATGGCTTTCCTCCAGCCGCGCGAGGGCCGCATCGCGTCGCTGTGCCATCTCCGACTCGCTCTGCTTCTCGATCAACATGATTTCACCCAACAACGCTTCGCACCGCTCCACCAGCTGGCGACAGCGCTGCCGATCCTGCGGGCTCCGCCACGTGCGTGACTCCGGATCCTGTTTGCGAAACGGTTCCAGACGGTGCTGCAGCTTCTGCAGTTCCGCGAGCAGTGTTTGCTTGGCCGACAGAACCGACAGGAGTCGCTGGATGTCCCCGTCCGCAATCAGGTCGGATTGCCGGCGCGACAGATCGCGCAATTGCTCGAGTGATGGCGAGCTTCTTGCCGATCAATTCCACCAGCAGATCGGTTTCCATCCGGTCTTCCACGGCTAACCGTCCTTGTGATGTGGATCGAGTGCTCGGTCGAGTCATCCGTGTCCACCACTCACAGCTGCGACAGCCAGCCGATGAGTTCATTCCACTTTTCTCGGTTGTACCGCGTGGTCTGTTCGAAGTTCATGTCTCGCTGCATGCGTGCCAGCACGGCCTTGGCCTGCAGCAGCGTTCCGCGCGCTTCGGCCGGCGCGTTGAGGTGTCGGTAACAGCTGGCCAGCTGGACGAACGCTTCCAGCGAGTGCCGGGTCCTGCTGATCGCGATTGGAGGCTGCCAGGTACGCTTTGATCGCTTGCTCGTAGTCGTTCAGGTCGAACAACGTGTCGGCATAGGCGAAGTACGTGTTGCGAAGTATCGCCTGTTCGACCGCCGACAACTCCTTCTGCCGTTGCTTTTCCTGCAGCCGCGTCTGGAGTCGGAGGTGGACGTCGGCGGCGGACTCGAGCAATTCCCGGCGTTTCTGGGCCAATTCCGCGCCGGGACAGCGTCGGTTCGACCAGCAGGCTCTTGCCCGGCAGTTTCGCCGCATGTCGGTAGGCTTCGGCGATGCAGTAGGAGGCGGCGCCGGCTTCCGCCGCATCCGGGTATCGCTGCACGGCTTCGTCCAGGTGCCGGATCGCTTCCAGGAACAACGTGTTGGCCGCGTACAGGTTCTTGAGTCCCTCCTTGCGCAGGGCGGGATCCGGACTGTCGACGCCGTTGATGCGACTCAGCGCTTCCTGCGTCATCCCCTCGTTGAACAGCAACTTCCCGTAGGCAAACAGCGAATGCTGCCACTGGATGCTGCGCGGAGTCAACTCGGAGTTCTGCAGATTGTCCAGCAGCAGCTGCTTGGCTTTCTGCAGCAGAGGTCGGTTGGTCTCCGCGAGTTGCTGCAGCTGCAGGTAGGCGTGACTGGCCAGCAGCCGAGCCTGGTAACTTTCCGGATGTTTCGGGTAGGATTGGATGCACTGTTCGAGTACCTGCAGTGCCTCGTGGTAACGTCCCAAGGCGAGATGGCATTCACCCAGGCCGACGAGACCTTGCGGATGCAGTGCGCGCGGTGCAAGCTGCAGGAACTGGCGAAACAGGGGGATGGCGGCCTCGTAGTTCTGGCCGCGGAGAAAACACTCGCCACTCTTCCACAGATCGTCGGGGTAATTGTGGGTGGTGTAGCGTAGCGAGGTGAGCCGTTGGTAGGCGTCGGCGGCCGCACGAAAATGGACGCGTGCTTCCGCCTCCGTCACTTGACCGCTCAAGCTTCCGCGTCCTGCCACGTCCCGCATCAGGAACTCCCCCCACGCCTTGTGCGTTTGGGCTTCCATCTCGGCCCGTTCGTCGGCCGGCAGGATCTGCTGGCAGGCGTCACTGAGGGCCAGTGCTGCCGCAAACTGGTTGGCCTGCTGGAACTGCTGCTGGGCGCCGACAAACGCTGCGCGAAGGTCGGCCAGCGAAACCCACGGATTGGCGTAGACCGCCGCGTCCGCCGCCTCGTCGATGACTTTCGTGTACAGGTTCCGCGCCTCGTCATGCTCGCCCCGCGATTGACGGATCTCCGCTTCGTTCAACTGCGCAGCCAGTGCCTCGTCGGTCCCATAGTGCTGGCGACCCAGGCGGACGAACGCTTCGAGGGCGGTCGACACGTCGCCCAAGCGACGTTGGCAGACGGCGATCAGGTATTGCGCTTGCCGCGTCGTGACGCCCGGCGGTCCAGGCTCTGAGCCTGCTCCAGCCAGCCCACGGCCTGCCGGTACTTCTCCGCACTCGACTCCTGCTCTGCCCCGACTTCGCCCCGCGCCTGCGCCGGAGCTGATCGCCTTCCCAGATCAGGCAGCGTGCTTCTTTGAGCAGCGCCTGGTCACGGACCGGAGAATCGGGGGGAATGGAGGAAAGGGTCTGCCGACAGGCCCGTGTGTCGCCCAGTCGCAATTGGATCTGGCTCTGTTCCACGAGCGCGTCTCGCGCTGCCGCGAGCTCAGCCCCGGATCTTCCAGCGCCAGCTGGCTGAATTGCAGCGCCGCCTTGAGGTTGGGGACGGTGTCCCGCAGATACGCCGCGGTGAGCAGTCGGCACAATTCGAACTTGTCGGGCGTGTCAGCCTTGGCCGCTTCGCGCAGTGCGGGCAGACTCTCCGCGTAGCGGCCGCTCTGAAACAGACATTGGCCGAGCAGCGTCAGGCCCTGTGCCTCGTGACCCTCTGGCAAGCCGCGATCGCGGGCTTCTTCGAGATAACGGGCCGCGACCAGGTACAATGCGCGACCCTCGGCCTCGTGTCCGCACAAGGCGGCCTCGTGCGCGACCACGGTCCCCATGACGAACAAGGGTTTACCCTGTTCCGTCGCCGCGAGCTCTTCCGTGTTCGGCAACTGCGAGATGCACTCTCTGGCCTCGTCGTATTGGCCGGCATCGAGCGCCGACAGAGCGCGATCAAGAACCGGCCGGGCTTCCGGAGTCTCGCTGTGCTGCAGGAAGTACCAGACGATCGAGACGCCGGAAACTCCGATGATGCATGTTCCGCTCAACAACACGACGGCCAACAGCAGGTTGTGTCGCAGGCCGGACAAGGCGCGCACCGGAACCGCGGCAACTCGCGTCAGCAGCGACGGTCGCTCCGCGGTCACGTCCGACTTCTCTTTGGGACTCGGCGCAGCAGGCATAGCGAAGTGACTTCCATGTCCAAACAGACTCCCATCCTGTTGGGAGAATCGCGGCGAGTTTGTACTCGAAGAAACGACCGCCTGTCAATGCGCGTTCGTGCGAGCTGGGCGGTCTGGACAGCCACACCAGACACTCGGCAGGCGGGCTTGGCCGAAGCGATGCGAGTTCGGGACAGATGGGCTGCGCACCGGGCAAGAGCCGACTGCCCTGGCCGGTCGGCCGCGGAGAGTTTCGCCGAGTTGGCCGCTAAGTGTCGTCGCCGTATTGCGGAGACAAGCTTTCCGTCTCGGTGGTCGTGACGCCGGTCACCTGCTCCATGATCCACACGTTCATATCGTGCAGCATCTGGGGATTGAGTTCGTCGCCGCAGGGGTACTGCCGCAACGTCACGTGCATGCCGGCCGCATGAAACAGCCGCAATTCCTGGCAGGTGGTTTCGACCGGATACCGTTGCGAATGGCGTCCCTGGGCGATGAACAGGGGGAGTTGACGCGCCTGCGACGAAATGTGCCAGCGGCGAATTTCCGGTGGGAAACGGCCCGCCCAGCGACAGTACGCCGGCAAATGTTCCGGGGCACTTCATACCCAGACGAAAGGCCATCGTGCCACCCGCCTGGTAGCCGGCCAGGAAGATCGCGCTGAGGCGCCACGTGGAATTTCGTGCCGGCCACCTCCAGGCACTCGAAGACACTGGTTTCGGCCGCCGTGATGTCCGACTCGCACTCCGACCACGTGTAGCCGGTACCGCCCGACTCACCGCGACGCGGTCCGCGCGGGCCGATCGACACGTAATTCCGCATGCTGACCAACGGCATGATGCGCTGCAACTGCCGCTCGTCTTCACCCGGTCCATGCAGCCAGATGACCAGCGGATAGGCGTAATTGCGCTCGTAATGCAGCGGAGCGAACAACGAGTAATGCAGGCCTGGCTGGTGCGAGGTCCGCAGCAACGCGTGTTCCAGCTGCAGCGACGGGTGGGCTCCGTGGCTGCCTGCGCCGAATTTCGAGTGGAATCGATTCATGGGATGCGTATCGTTCATTGAGCGGCGCCGGTGGCACGTCGATTCGAGACGCTCGAACGCGAATCGCCTCCAGCGCACGGCCAGGTAGTTGCTGAAAGATCCACTGGTGAGGCGTTGTAAGACAGGTCGCGGCGTGTGTCAATGTCACCCGCGCAGAGACCCCGCTCGCAACCACGCTTGACTGGGGGGAGGCTGCTATCACGTGCCCCCCATCAGCCCATGCATGGCGTGGCACAGCGATTTCACCGCGTCCACGCTCTTCTGGAATTCCGCGTTCTCTTCCGCCGTCAGGTCCAGCTCGATGATGCGTTCCACGCCGTTGGCGCCGAGAATCACCGGCACGCCGACGTAATAGCCGCCGACGCCATACTCCTTGTCGCAATAGGCGGCGCAGGGGAAGACCCGCTTCTTGTCGTGCACGATGGCATCGATCATTTGAGCGGCCGCGGCGGCCGGCGCGTAGTAGGCACTGCCCGTCTTGAGCAAGTCGACGATTTCCGAGCCACCTTTGCGCGTGCGATCGATGATGGCGTCCAGGCGTTCCTTGGACAGCAGTTCGGTGACGGGGATGCCGCCGACGCTCGTATAGCGTGGCAACGGCACCATCGTGTCACCGTGTCCGCCCATCAGCAGCGCCCGGATGTCTTCGACGCTCACGCCCAGTTCCATCGGCCAGGAACGTGCGATAACGTGCCGTATCGAGCACGCCGGCCTGGCCGACCACGCGATGACTGGGAAACCCGCTGACCTGGAAGGCCCGCTGGACCATGGCGTCGAGCGGATTGCTGATCACGATCACGATGGCATTGGGGCACGTCTGGATCACCTGTTCGGTGACCGAGGTCACGATTTTGGCATTGGTGGACAACAAGTCATCGCGGCTCATGCCCGGCTCGCGGGAGTCCGGCCGTGATCAGCACGACGTCGCTGTTTTCCGTTTCGTCGTACGACGTGGTGCCCACGATGTGCGCGTCGGAGCCGACGATCGGCAGTGCCTGCAGCAGATCGAGCGCCTTGCCCTTGGGCATGCCGCCGGTGGCCGGAATGATCGACCAGGACGATGTTGCCGAGTTCCATGGCGGCGCACCAGTGCGCGGTGGTGGCACCGACGTTTCCCGCTCCGACGATCGAGATCTTTGCGCGCCATACGTGAGGTCTCCTGTTTCGATGAGATGATGGAACGACTTGGAGACGTCGAATATGAGGCTCCGTCTAGCCAAGTCAAGTGGGGGACGGGGAAATGAGGCCGCTGCCCGGACGCCGCGGCGGTCGTTCACGCGTCGGGTGGCGGGACGTCCACGTTGTCGAAAGTCGGCGCGGCGTGCGGCGAAAGCCGCGGCCGGCGTACTTTCTCCGCGAACTGGCGGTCGGCCCGGTTCATCCGCCACACGACGACCCAGACCGTGACCAGACACAGCAGGCAGCCGATGCCGAACAAGACGCCGCCGCGCGACGTGGATCCGGCGGGAAGTTCCGCATCGCTCGGTTCGTCCACGACAAACATGGGGCTCAGCTGTTGCTGCCGATCGTCCAGGGAAGCCACCAGAGGATTGCTGAAGGCCCACAGTTTCAGGAACACCCCGTTCATCACTACCGGACGACTGACGTTCGGTTGTCCCGCCAGCGACTCCCAGGAGGGAGGTAGTCGCACGGCGCAGAACGTGAAGGGAAACACACTGCGATAGACCGGTCCGGCCGCTTCTCCGTGTGCCCCCCGAATCTCGATCGTCTGATTGCCGACCGGCACCATGACGTCGAGCTGATAGTAGGACGAGATGCCGAATCGTCGCCGGATGTCCGGCTCCTCGACAACGACTTTCGTGATTCGCCGGACTTTCCCTGGCACGCGCAGAATCCGACCTTGTTCCCGTTCCGGCTGCTGCAACAGGGACGCCAGCGTCGCGGGTTGCGCACGCTGGGATAATTCCCCGGCAGCGGCCCGACCCACGGCGCTCAATAAGGCATAAAAGCACTCCCGCTCATCCGCGCCGATCGGCAGGCGGTTCCGGGCCCGCGCCTGGTCGAACAGTCCGATATCCATGCCCAGGCCGGCCAACCAGACCTGATCCGGGCCGATGCCCCATTCCGGCTCGAGACGGTCCGGCAACCACGCCATGCGCGGGCGCGGCGAACACCAGCGACGCCCTGCCATCGCGCGGGGGACCAACCTTGAGGAACATGGCCGAGGCACGCGCCGGCTCGTCCAGGCGCGTCCTGCGACGCCAGGCGTCCGGGATGTTTCGCGTGAGGACCACGGCGTTGCCCGGCGGGGAGTCCGTTTCCATCTCCAATTGGAAGTACTGGTCGAAGTCGAACAAGGAAGCCAAGCCTGGCAGCAACGACTGCACCGTGATTCGGCGTACGCGGCCACGCAACAGAAAGAAATCACCTCGCCTGGCTGCCGGCTTCTCGGACAGCGCCTCCCACGACTCGGGCACCTGCTGCCAACGCTCGATCTCATCCGCGCCGATCTGCGGCATGCGAAAGAGGATCTTGACGAGCGCCTCCAGATCGTCCGGCAGCATGGGCTGCCCGTCCCGAAACGCATTCCAGTCGCTGTCGCCGATATCGAGCAGGCGGAGCAGTTGGCGCGGCGTTTCAAACGGCTGCGTCAGCCGTTGCGGCGGGTCGCCGGCCGGCGGCGCGGCGGCCGGCGGCGATTCCTGGGCCCGTGCCAGCGTGCCCGCCAGCAGGATGACGAAGACGCCGAGCCTCGGGCACGGCCCGTCACGGTGCGCGGCTCCCGCTTGTTCACGCATCTTCATCCTCGCGATTCAAGTGACGCAACGATTCTTCGACCGACGGCTGAACTGATCCGACGTCGAACGACGGCAGCTCGTCCGGCCTGCGGGTCGCCGGCAGGACGTCTTGGCCGTACCGGCGACTCCGGCGAGACACCCAGGCGGCACAGGCCAGCCCCATACCGGCTGCGGCCATGCGCACGCGCCACTGGGGTCCATCCTCCCGCCCACTCGACTTGGCCCTCCGTTGTGGCCGCGGTCCGCGGAGTCCACTGGGTCACCTCGCCCAGGACCAGCGGTGCCAGGTTCGGTCCGCCCCGCGAACCATACAGCCACCGCTTGAAGAACAGGCCGGTCACCGTCACCTCTTCACGCAACGGCGTCCCGTCCTGATGGGGAACGCGTTCGGCCAGCGGCGGGAATCCGGCGGGCACCGCCCGCACATAGGCCGCGATCGGCGCATCGGTTCCATCCGCGGGGCGAATCCACAACACGTCATAACTGTCGATGCCGAATCGCCCGGTGCGCGAGACCACATGATAGCCGAGCCGCGCCGTGCCCTCGATCCGCACCGGCCGGCCGCGATACGCGTCGGGTTGCGAAAAGAGTTGCAGGAACGACACGGGCGTCGCCTCGCCCTCCGCACCCTCCGCCTGCGACGACTCCAGACGTTCCCAGCTCCGATACCAGGCGTCGTTCTCGGCCACACGCAGGACGGTGTTGTCCTCCACGGCTTGCCAACCACGCTCGTCCAGGACCTGCTGCAACTCCGCCAACGCGGCGGCCTGCTCGTCCGCCCCGGAGACCTGTTCAGAGATCCCGTCGACGGCGGCAATGTGGCGCTGCCAATGGCTCTCGAGCGCCACCAGCACGTCGTCACACAGTCGCCGCTGTGTCTCAGTGAGTTGGCCTTGATCTTGTTCCACGGCTTGACGCATGCGCGCCTGGTGCAGAGCCCATTGCTGATGCAGAGCGGCCCGCAGGACCCGCCACCCCGCGCCTCGTCCGAGGTCAGCCCGCGTTGGTGTCGATGGTTCCACATCCCCTGTTGAAACAGGTCTCGTTGCGATGGTTCCAGACGGTGCAACACCTCTCCCCAGCCACGCAGTAGCGCCGCGTGAAGCGATTCCTCCACCGGACCACGCAGCAGGTCTTGGGACGTGAGTCGGTTGGTCGGAGACGTCACGACGGGCTGCGCAGCGCTCTCCGTGGCCGGTTGTGGCGTAGGACGCGTATCGACGGATGGACGCGCGCTCGGTGCCGGCGCTGCCGGCTGCGCCGGCGCTTCATTCTGGGAGGTCCGTTTCTCGAACTGCCACATCCACTTCCAGTTCGCCGGCTGGCGGGCCAGGTCCATCAGCTTCATGACCGCCAGGAGCAGGAAGACGAGAACCAGCACGCGCACCTGCACTCGCCGCGAAAAATAGTCCGGCGGCGGCTGACGACGCGTGTGGAACAGCGACGGTCGAGCCGACGAATTGGGGTCTACCATGCCGATTTCCGTGTCCGGGGTTCCGGCTGCATTGGCACCACGGCCGCCAGGCCGCGCCCTGGCCGTACCCCACAGTTTGCCTGCGCCGCGCTCGCTCGCCAAGCCGCTCGTCAAGTTCACTCGTCAAGTTCGCTCGACCCTGCGGGTGACAGAGCCCTAGCAAGTGGTGCCTACAAAACTCTAAAGTGTTAGTTGGAGGTTCTGCGATTTGGTGGTAGTTTCTAAGGAACACGTTGGCAGAGCCCCGTGGCGCGGCGGTCGTGTCCGACCACGCGAAGTCGCTGCGGATCGGCCTCTGTATTAGTAATTTGCGTCATGCGGGCGAAATGGGCAATGGACGGGGCCGCGCACAGCGACGGCGGGCGATTGACAGAGCAGGTGGGCTCGCCGACGATCGGACCGCAAATTTCTGTACCGGAATTCTTGAGGGCTCGGCACGGACGAGAAAGAGACAATCATGTCGCGAGCGTGCAGGCGGGCATCCGGCGGGCGGATGGGCTGGATCGTGTGGGCCGTAGCGTGGGGAGCGGGTCCGTTGCTGGCCGAGGAGCCCGCCACGGCATTCCTCAATGCGTTGCGGGAGAAGCAGTGCTGCGAGGAGGCGCTGTGGTATCTCGATCGGATGGAGGCCCGTCCGCAGACGCCGCCGGCATTCCGCGAGGAGATTGCCTATCAACGTGGCGTGACGCAGATCCAGGCCGCGGCGTTGGAGCGAGATCGCGCGCAGCGCGAGAGTTACTTGAACGCGGCGAAGGAGAGTCTCGAGCGATTCTTGCGCGACCAACCTGAGCATCCCAAGAAATCTTCCGCGCGGCGGCAGTTCGGATTCTTGTTGCGTGAGTGGGCTCGGATGAAGATGGATCAAGTCAAGCGGGCGGATGATCCGGCGGTCCGCCAGGCCGCGGCCGCTTTATACGATCAGGCTTACCAGGTGTTTGACAGCGCGGCCGGCGAGTTGAAGGACCAGCTCGCGAGGCTGAAGGACGGGGGCGAGCTGAGCGCCGACGAAGGGGCCAGTGAGCGTCTGGAGTCGTTGCGGAGCGAGTATCTCGATTCGCTGTTGCGGCGGGCGGAGATGCTCGAGGACAAGGCCGAAACCGAACCGGCCGAGTCGGCGGAACGCAAGAAGTTGCTGGCAGACGCGGCGGCACTGTATGGCGACATGTTCACCAAGTACCGCACGCGGATGGCGGGCATTCAGGCGAGGTCGAATCAGGCTCGTGCGCTGATCAAGGCCGGCGATCGCGTGCAATCGCTGCAGTTTCTGAGCGATGATGTGATCAGCCAGACCGACAACAGCCCGCAGGTGCGCAAGATCAAGACTCAAGGTTTGCTCCTGGCGATGGATTGCTGGATGCACGAATCGCGCAAAGAATACGGGGCCGCGATGGCTCCGGCCCGCAGGTGGGTGGACGAGATCCATCCGGGCGAGGAGACTGACCCCGACTGGTTGCTTCTCAAGCTGCAGCTGGCGAAAGCCAACCGGGCCCTCGCCGACCAGTTGCTGGCCAAGGATCCGCGGGACCCGGAGATCAAAACAGCTCGCGACGATGCCCGCCAACTGGCCCGCGCGGTAGCCCGCGTGCCGAGTCAATTCCAGGAGGAAGCTCGTACGCTCTTGGCATCCATTCCGGGGGGCGTGCCGGGTGCCAGCACTCAGGACAAGCCTGCGGCCACCACTTTCCAGGAGGCCAAGACCAACGCCACGGAAGCGATTTCGGAGTTGCAGAGCTCGGAGTCCTTCCTGAAGATCGTGCCGCAGCGCTTGAAGCAAGAAACGGATGCGGCTGTCCAAGAAGAGTTGCGTCAGCAGTTGGCGGCAGCCGAGGAATCGGTGAAACGCAATCGCGAGGCGGCGATGTCGAACCTGTTGTTGGCCGTGGCGCTTGCGGATTCCAAGACGCCGCCCGATGACCTCAATCTGGTGCGTCGCCTGTTGGCCTATCTGCACTACATGCAGGGGGACTACTACGACGCGGCCGTGCTGGGTGAATTTGTCGGACGGCGGTTTCCCGGTTCCGCGGGTGCCGAAACGAGCGCCAAATTGCCCTGGCGGCGTATTTGAAGTTGTACGATACCGACGCGGCCGATGGCCGGGAGTTCGCCACGCGGCACATTGTTGCCTTGGCCAACTACATCGTCAACACATGGGCCGGCAGTCCCGAAGCGGCGGAGGCCATGAATGCGCTGATCCCGTTTCTGATCAGCCGTGGCGAAGTGGCCAAGGCTCGCGAGTATGTCGAGCGTATGCCGGCCGATTCCACCGAACGGGCGGGCGCCGAGCTGCGGATCGGGGAAGCTCTCTGGCGCGACTATCTGTTGGGCATGAATCAGATCCGCCAATGGGAGCGGGAATCGCAGCAACCGGACGCGCCGCGCGACGAATTGACCGCGCAGATTGCCCGTCGCAAGCCGGAGTTGGAGGAACTCAAGAAGACGGCGCTCAGCGTGCTGGAACCGGCCATTGAGCGGATGCGCTCAGTCGGGCAAGGTCAACTCCACGATGCCGCGGGCGGCGCTGGCCCTGGCGCAGATCTACGTCGACCTGGATCAGGCGCCCCAGGCGATTGCCTTGCTGGATGACGAGAAGATCGGAGTCCTGCCGATGGTCCAGCGGAACGACGTGGCGATCGACTCGCCCGCGCTGCGGGAACAAGCCTATCGCGTGGCGCTGGCGGCCGTGGTTTCGGCCCTGCCGAAGGTGGCCGGGGACCAGCAACGTGCGGCCTTGATCGAGCGCAGCCGGCAGCTGATGCAGACGCTTCGCCAGGAGGTGGGGGATACGCCGGAAGCGCAACAGCGGCTGGTCGAGATCTTCTATAGTCTGGCGCGCGGATTGGAGACCCAGATCAAGTTGCTCGAGCGTCCGCAGGACCGGCGGATCCTGTCGGACGGCTTCAGCGCTTTTCTCGAACAGGTGCGTGGGGAAGCGAACGACTTGCGGGTGTTGAATTGGGTGGCCGAGTCCTATGTCAGCCTGGGCAACGGACTGGCCGGCGATCAAGACTCGGCCGAAACCGCCCAGACCTGTTTCACCAACGCGGTGCAGACCTATCAACAGATCCTGGCCAACGCACCCGCGCTGGGGCTGTCGGCCGACATGCAGCTGCGTCTGCAGGTGCGGCAGGCCATCGCACACCGCTCGGCGGGCCAGTTTGACGAGGCCGTGCAGATCTTCCAACAGGTCCTGGCAACGGACGGCCGCAAGCTCGACGTGCAGGTGGAGGCGGCCATGACTTACCAGCTGTGGGCGGAGCAGCCCAAGCAGGCCCCCAACTACAAGCTGGCCATCAACGGGGCGTTGCCCGATGCCGCCACCCAGAAGGAAATCGTCTGGGGCTGGAATCGCATCGGGCAAGCGACGGCACGTTTCGAGCAGTATCGCGAGATCTATCATCAGTCGCGCTACAACGCGGCTTACTGTTACTACAAATACGCGCTGCGACTGCGCACGCAGGCGGAACGTGAAAAGTACCTGAAGTTCGCCAAGGACTGCATTGTGTACACGCAACGGCTGTTCCCGACGATGGGCGGCGCGGAGTGGCGGGCGAAATACGACGCCTTGCTCAAGACGATTCAACAGGCCCTGAACGAACGTCCCGTAGGACTGGCCCCGCCGGCTGCCAAGACCTGAGTGAACTCGATGTCCCGGAAACGTTTCCCATGTTTTTTCCCCGGCGGGCACGATCCGTGGAGTGCTCGTCCCCGGTGGATGCAGGAGATCAATATGTTCGCCAGAACGATTTCGAAGGGCGTTTTTCTCACCTGCCTGGGATGGTCAACCGCCCTCCCCGCCCAGCAACTGGACTCGGTGGTGGGTGACCGCGGTGTGCCGACATTCGGAACGATCTCGGAGATCACTCGCACGCAGATCACCATCGACACGAACCAGGGCAAGAAGCTGTTTCCGGTCAACGAGGTGCAGAAAGTGACCTTCCAGGGGGAACCTCGCGAACTGCGCAACGCCCGGGACGGCATCCTCCGCGGGCAGTTGGAGAACGCCCGTTCCGATCTGGAGAAGATCAGTACCAACGGAATTGCGCGGAAGGAGATCTTGCAGGACATCGAGTTCTTCAAAGCGTACTGCGATGGCCGACTGGCACTGGTGGGTGGTGGCGACAAGGCGGCGGCGGTCCGGGCGCTCCGCTCGTTTGTCGAGAATCCGGACAACGCCCAGAACTATCACTACTTCGCCGCCGTCGAACTGCTGGGCGACCTGGCGGTCGCCTTGGCCAGCTTTGAGAACGGCATCAAGTACTACAATCAGCTGAGTGAAGCGCCCTGGCCGGACGTCAAGATGAAGGGCGCCGTGCTGGAAGGCAACGCCATGGTGGCCAACGACATGTATGCCGAGGCCTTGGCCAAGTTCGACAGTGTCCTGGCGACCGGCGTCGACGATGCGCGGGCCCGCGAGCAGAAGCTGCTCGCCACGCTCGGGCGGGCCGTCTGCCTGGCCGAGACGGGCCAAGCCGACGAAGGCGTCGCGCTGGTCACGAAGATCATCGACGAGAATGACTCCAAGGAGAAGCCTGGATTATTTGCCAAGGCGTACAACGCGTTGGGAACGTGCTACCTGAAGGCGAATCAACCCCAGGATGCCCTGCTGGCGTTTCTGCACGTCGACCTGCTGTTTAATCAGGATCCCGATGCGCATGCGGAGGCGCTGTTCCAGTTGAGTGCGTTGTGGCGAGACGCCAATAAGTCGGAACGTGCGCTGCAGGCCCGCAGCCTGCTGGACAGTCGTTATTCGGGCAGTCCCTGGGCGAACAAGAAGTAACGATCGTGCCGGCCGTGCGGCCCGCTTCGCAGGCAGATCGGTGGTCGCTCGGTTCGTGGTAGTTTACGACCGAGGATGAGCGGGATTAGAATAGGCGAGGAACGGACATGAATTCGATCTGGGAGAATGTTATGCGGCAACGAGCCTGGTTGGGGTACCGGTCGGCGGCCGTCGCGTGGCTGGTGTTTGTCGTGCTGGTGGCGGGCCCGCTGGCCTGGACCAACGTGGGGATGCCGGGTACGGCGCTGGCACAAGAGGCGAAAGGGGACGGGGCCGCTGGAGAAGCGGACCTGATCGACGACGCAGCGCCCGCCGCTGAGCCGGCCAAGGAGCCGGCGGCCGAGCCGGCCGCAGGCGCGGCAAAGAGGCCGTCCGGCGCCGCGGACGAGCCGCAGCCGAAGAAACAAAAGACCCTGTTGCAGGTCGCCCTGCGAGCACTCGGCTGGTTCTACACCGTCATCTTTCTGTTCATCTCCTTCGCCTTCGTGGCCCTGCTGGTAATGAACCTGCTGTCCGCCCGGCGGGAAAGCGTCTGTCCGACGGGCCTGGTCGAGGGATTCGAAAAGCACCTGGACGACAAACAGTATCAGGAGGCGTACGAGCTGGCCAAGGGTGATGATTCCTTCCTGGGTCTGGTGCTCTCGGCCGGACTGGCCAAGCTGTCGGCCGGCTACCCCGAGGCGGTGGAGGCCATGCAGGAGGTCGGCCAAGAGGAGAATCTGAAGCTGGATCATCGGCTGAGCTACATCGCGCTGATCGGCACGATCAGTCCGATGGTGGGCCTGTTCGGCACCGTCGACGGTATGGTCCGCTCGTTCAGCGTGATCGCCGAGTCCACGGGCACGCCGCCACCTTCCCAGCTGGCCGACGGTGTCGCCACCGCGCTGTGGACCACGCTCGTCGGTTTGGCGATCGCCATTCCGGCCATCGCCGTGCACCACCTGATCAAGAACCGTATCGACCGGCTCGTGCTGGAGGTCGGTATCATCAGTGACGGTCTGATGTCGCGTTTCGAAAACGTCGGCACGCGGAAGAAGTGACCTCGAGTGTTGGCTGTGTGAGGAATCGACGATGCGGTTTTCCGCGTACGAAAGACTTCGAAGCCGTCGGAAGGCGACATGACGCCGATGATCGACATGACGTTCCAGTTGATCGCGTTCTTCATGATCGCCATGAACTTCTCGCAGGCCGAACAGGATGAACGCGTCATGCTGCCGGCCAGCGTGTTGGCCAAGCCGCCCGATCGTCCGCTGGACAACCCGGTCGTGGTGCACCTGACGCGCGACGGTAGCGTCATCTACGGTGGCCAGGAATTGGCGAACATGAATCGCCTGCGGCCCTACCTGGTCAACGAACGAATGGTACTGGAGGGACGCAAGCAGACGATGTCCGATGCCACCGTGATCATTCGGGCCGACCGGTTTGCCAGGGCGGGCGTCGTCCAGAAGCTGATCCAGATGTGCCAAGAGGAACAATTCGAGAAGTTCTCGCTGCGGGCCCAGGAAGAAGTCGGGCAGTAGCGGGCGACACCCCGGACTTGCGTCGTCATCGTATTCGAGTACCGCCATGAAGTTCCGCCACGCGAGCACCGCTGAGGATCAAAAGATCCAACTGCAGATGACGCCGATGATCGACATCGTGTTTCAGCTGCTCGTGTTCTTCCTCTTCACGTTCCGCATCGGCGGGCAAGAAGGTGAATTCAACATCAAGATGCCGCTGGCCGCGCAGCAGCAGGGATGTACCGGACGAGAATCCCATTCTCACGCTCCACGTGCGTCTGCGGGCCGATGCCGGCGGACGTTGCTGGCCTCCGACGGGATCGTGATCAACGGCGAACGCATGCTCAGCACGATTGACGAGCTGCACAACTTCGTGATCGGGGTCGTCGGGGGCGATGAGCCATCCACGCGAGCCGATGCCGAAGTGGAGCTGGACTGCGACTACGGCCTGCACTACGAGCACGTGATCGAGGCGATCACCGCCGTCTCCGGCTACGTCGATCGCTCGACCGGACAGATCGAGAAGTTGATCGAGAAGATCAAGTTCACGCCCCCGCAGGAACCGGCGGGACAGTCCTGATGAATGACGAATGACGAATGACGAATGACGACGCGTGTGGCGATGATGGTGGCCACGAGCTTGCTGGCTCGGGCCGTCATTCGTCATTCGTCATTTACACCCCGGCTTTCTCCGCAACGTGGCACTGTCGCGTTACGCCCGGGGATGAAACTGGCTGTGCACTTTCTTGAGTCGCGACTGTTCGACGTGCGTGTAGATCTGCGTCGTGGCGATGCTGGCGTGGCCCAGCAGTTCCTGCACTTGCCGCAGATCGGCACCGCCGCCGAGCAAGTGCGTGGCGAAGCTGTGCCGAAGTGTGTGCGGACTGATCGAGTCCGGCAGGCCGGCACGCTCCGCATAGCGTTTGACCAGTTCCCAGATCGCTTCGCGGCGCAGACGTTGTCCGCGTCGCGACAGCAGGAGCCAGGGGGGAGACGTGCTCGCGTGAGCCGCCAGTTCGCCGCGTTCGTGCTCCAGGTAATCCCGGATGGCCGACACCGCCTTCTGACCCAAGCGGCACCAGTCGCTGCTTGTTGCCCTTGCCCTGGCACTTGCAGTACCGCTCGTCCAGCTGGACGTCGCGGCTGTTCAGATGCGAGACTTCGGAGGCGCGGCAGCCGGTGGCATAGAGCAGTTCGAGCAGCGCTCGGTCCCGCCGCCAGAATGTGTCGTGGCGGTTGGGTGCCTGCGAGGAACCGGATGACCATCGTGGGCGACAGGACCTGCGGAATCCGTTGCCACAGCTTCTGGCTGCCCAACAGTTCCGCCAGGTTCTCCTGCAGAATGCCTTCCAGCTGCAGATATCGAAAGTACATCCGCAGGGCCACGATGTGACGTGCAATACTGGCGGGTGCCAGCTGTCGCGCATGGAGCCAGGCGACGTAGTCGGAGAGGTCCGCGATCGTCAGCGAGCGGACGGTGCGTCCCTCCAGCCAGGCCTGGAAACGCTGAATGTCGCGGCGATAGGCGGCGATCGTGTTGGCCGCCAACCGGCACTCGCCGGTCAAGTATTCGAAGAAGGCCTCGGTCCAACGCCCCTCGGGCCGCTGCGCCGGTTCGGAGCGGGCCACCAGGAGTTTTCGTTTGCGCGTTGCCATATGGATATGCTTCGGAGCTTGTTGCAGTTGCGCTGCAGTGCAATTCTCGACCACTTTGTAGTCGCCCGGCTCGGCTCAGGTCAATCCTCGGCAGGTAGTGGTTGGGCAAGGAATGAGGACCCCCTCCCACCGGAACTTCGATCGTCAGCGTTCCCCGTGCGGCAAGTCCACCGTGCCGGTTCCCGCCGACCCGGAACCGGTACCGGTTGCCAATGCGGGCCGGCAGTCCCTATAAATGAGGCACGTCCGGGCGGTGCCGACCACGGCGGCCGGTGTCGGCGATAGGCCATGAGGAGTGGGTACGATGAAAGTGTTGGTGACGGGAGGAGCCGGATACATCGGTTCACATGCCACGCGTCTGTTGATGCGGGCGGGCCACGAAGTGTGGGTGTACGACAATCTGTCGCGCGGTCATCGCGGTGCGGTGCCGGCCGGCCGGCTGGTGCAGGGTGACCTGGTCGATCGCCCGCGCGTCGAGCAAGTCCTGCGGGACCACCGGATCGAGGCGGTCATGCACTTCGCCGCGTTTGCCCTGGTCGGCGAATCGGTGGCCGATCCGGCGCTGTATTACGCGAACAACGTCGTGTCCACGTTGGCGCTGCTCGAGGCGATGCGCAGCACCGGTGTGCAGCGGATCGTGTTCTCCAGCACGACGGCCACGTACGGCGTGCCGCAGCGGATTCCGATTACGGAAGAGGAACTCCAGCAGCCGATCAATCCGTACGGTTTCACGAAGCTGGTGATCGAGCAGGCCCTGGAGGACTATTCCCACGCCTACGGATTTGGTTTCGCGGCGCTGCGGTACTTCAACGCGGCCGGCGCGACCCCGGACGGCGATCTGGGCGAAGATCACGATCCCGAATCGCACCTGATTCCGATTGTCCTGCAGGTCGTGCTCGGTCAGCGAGCGAGGCTCACCATCTTCGGCGACGACTATCCGACTCCGGACGGGACCTGTATTCGCGACTACATTCATGTGGACGATCTGGGGGATGCGCACGTCAAAGCGCTGGAGCAGTTGCGAGTCGGGCGGCCGGCTGAAGCTCAACCTCGGCACGGGACGCGGGCACAGTGTGCGGGAGGTGGTGGACGCCTGTCGGCGCGTGACGGGGCATCCGATTCCCGCCGACGTCGGAGCCCGGCGTCCGGGCGATCCGCCGGAACTGGTGGCCGACAGCCGCCGTGCCCAGACGCTGCTGGGCTGGACGCCCCGCTACCTGGATATCGAGGAGATCGTGAAGACGGCCTGGAACTGGCATCGCGCTCATCCGCAGGGATTTGGGGACTGAACCGTCGTGGTGGGCCAGCCCGCGGTGGCCACGATGCCCTTCGAACCGATGCAACCGATCCTGATCGAAAAACCGTACCGGTTCATTCCACCCCATCGAGGTGACTGGTGGCCGACGCTGATTCGCGACTGCAACTTGCCCGGATTCTGGCTGCGCCGCCGGGAGGGAGTGGAACGATTCGAATTGCGCGGCGGCGAGCATCTTCAGGCATCGCTGCGCGCCGGGGCACGGGATCTTGCTGACGCCCAACCACTGCCGACTGGCCGATCCGATGGTGATGGGTTGGATGGCCCGCGAAGTGCGCTGTCTCGTGTATGCGATGGCCAGCTGGCACCTGTTTCAGCAGAGCCGGTTCATGGCGTGGGCCATTCACAAGATGGGCGGTTTCAGCGTTTATCGCGAAGGTGTCGATCGGCAGGCGATCAATGTGGCGATCGAGATTCTGGAAACGGCCGCCCGCCCGCTGGTGATCTTCCCCGAAGGTGCCGTGTCGCGGACCAACGATCGCCTCCATGCACTGTTGGATGGCGTGGCGTTCATTGCCCGCACGGCAGCCAAGCGGCGGGCCAAGGCGGTGAGCGGCGGCCAGGTGGTCGTGCATCCGGTGGCGATCAAGTACTTGTTCGGCGGCGACCTGGATGCCACGGCCGATCCGGTGCTGACCGAAATCGAACAGCGGCTGAGTTGGCAACCGCAACAACACCTGCGCGACCGATCAGCGAATCGCCAAGCTCGGCCTGGCTTTGCTGAGCCTGAAAGAAATGGAGTACCTCGGTCGCACGTACTCCGATGCGTCTGGCGGACCGCATGCAACGCCTGATCGATCGGCTGCTGTGTCCGCTGGAGGAAGAGTGGTTTGGCGCAGCGGCCAATGGTGCGGTGATTCCTCGCGTGAAAGCGCTGCGGATGAAGATCATGCCCGACATGGTGCAAGGGCGTCTGGACGATGCGGAGCGTCAACGTCGTTGGCGACAACTGGCCGATATCTATCTGGCTCAGCAGATCTCCAACTACCCGCCCGAGTACCTCACGACGCTGTCGGTCGATCGCCTGCTGGAGACGATCGAGCGATTTGAAGAGGACCTGACGGACCGCGTACGCGTGCACGGGCATCTGAAGGCCGTGATGGAGGTGGGCCCGCCGATCGTCGTGAGCCCGCAGCGCGAGCGGCATGCGGCGGTGGATCCGCTGATGGTCGAAATCGAACGGCAGCTGCAACAGATGCTGGACCGCCTGGCTATCGAATCGCCGCTCTATCGCGCCCCCCGACGCGGACTCGCCGGGGACCGCGTCGCACTGAACTCTCCACACCTTGTGCCGATTCTGCGGGTTGTGCTCCCACCGATGGGGATGCTGGCAGGCGCCCCGTCCCGCGTTCCGCATCACCCGCCACTGCGGCGTGACGTACGCTTTACCGGTCATTCGGAGGGAGTAGCGGTTGTGGTCTCGCTCGTATTCGTTGTCGGCATGCTGAATCTCGTGGTCGGGTTTGCGCTCGCCATTGCGCTGGAGCGGTGGTTCGTCCTGTACCTGCCGACCTGGCGGCGCGATTCGAGTACAGCGGCCCTGGCGGCTTTGACGGTGGAACGGCCGTTGTCGCGCGACCCGGATCGCGACCTGTTGCTCGGCCAAGTCCCCGACAAATGGGCCGCATGGCTGGAACAGGCCAACACCGAGTTCCACTCTTTCGTCGAGGCGTCGGTGCACGCACTGCGTCTGGAGGTCAGCACCTACCGGAACGACCTGCTGGACGTCGAGGACCTGGTGCGCAGCGCCGTCGCCACGAACGATGCGGACGCGATTCGCGACGCCGTCGAAAAGCTGGTGGCGTTGAACGAGGAGTGGGTCGTCGCACAGACCGATGCCGCCCGCGTCATGGAGGAGAAACGCGAAGTTCTGGGAGCCCACGCCGCCCTGGGGAACCAACTGACGAACCTGCTGGTCAACCAGGCTCAAGAGATCGAAGAACCATTGCCAGATCATCGCGTCGCACGATCCGAAGCTCGACGAAGATGCAGGGACCAGCATCGTCCAGGAGCTGGGGCAGTTGGTACGTCTGGCAGATCAGCTGCGAGACGCGATTCAAGACGCTCTGGTCGCGATCGTCACTTGCGAAAACCGGCTGGAAACCTCCGACCGCCAGCTGCACGTCGACCCGGCCACCGGCCTCCGGAACCGTCTGGGAGCGGAACGCCAGTTCACCAAGTGGTGGCTCGACGATGATCGCCATCAGCGACTGCTCAGTGTGGCGCTGATCGACATCGACCGATGCGGGAAGATGAACGAGTTTGCGAGCACGCGGGTGGCCGACCACATCCTCCAAGCGCTGGCCGGACTGCTCAAGCAACTGGCCAGTCGGGACAGCGGATTCGAACGCGTGTTTCGCTGGAGCGGGCACCAGTTTCTGTTGTTCTTTGGCGACGCGTCGTGCGAAGCGGCCGTCGGCAACGTGGAGCGAATCCGTCAGGCCATCGAAGCGACGCGATTCGACTACCAAGAGAAGCAGTACGTGCTGACCATGCGGGCCGGCGTGACCGACGTGCGGCCGGACGAGGGAACCGCGGGGCTCTTGGGCCGATTGCAGGAACTGGCGGCCGCTGCCAGGCAAGCCGGTGGGAATCGCACCGGCACCGATCTCGGAAACAAGGTCGACGTGGTGTTGCCCTGCGAGCCCGCACAGCCGCCTCGCACGATCACGGTCGAGTGATGGCCTGCACGACACGTGGAAGCCCGGCCAGGTCCGGGATCGTCCGCGGGTCCTGAAAGCGACCATCGCGCGCGACAATCTGGCGGACGGCCGATTCGATCTGCGGGCTGATTTCGAGCACCAACGCGCCGCCGGGACGCAGACGCGTCGCGGCCTCCGGCACCAGCCGCTCAATCACTTCGACCCCCGTCGGGCCGCCCACCAGCGCTTGCCGCGGCTCGTGGTCCTTCACGTCGCGTGGCAAGACGGCGTATTCCGGCTCGCTGACGTAGGGCGGATTGCTCACCACGAAGTCGAATCGCACGTCGGATGGCACGGGTGCCAGCAGATCGCCGGCCAGCCAATGAACGCGGTCGGCCACAGCGTGTCGCTGACCGTTCAGTCGCGCCACGGCCAGGGCCGCGTCACTCAGATCGGTGGCCCAGATTTCTGATCCGGGCACGTGCCGGGCGGCACAGACGGCCAGGATGCCGCTGCCCGTACCCACATCGGCAATCGTCCGTGCGGAGTGCTGGGGGCCATGGGCCTTGACCAGATCGATCAACGCCAGCACCACGAATTCGGTCTCGGGCCGCGGAATCAACACGTCGCGTGTGACGTGGAATTCGAGCGAATAAAACTCGCGGCTGCCCGTCAGGTATGCCACCGGCGTCCCTTCCGACCGCTGCCGCACCAAGTCGCGGAACTCGGTTCGGAGCTCTTCCGAAGCCACCTCGTCATACGCCGTGAACAAATCGATGCGCCGACAATGGCGGGCGTGCGCCAGCAACAACTGGGCATCCAGCTGAGGACTCTCCGAACCACGCTGCCGCAGGAAATCGGCCGTCCAGCTCAGCAGTCGTCCAAGGGTCCAGGGGTCGTGTGAAGACATCGGAGTCTCCCGGAACTGCCCAGCGGCGGAGATACGAGGGCGACGCCTCGGCCGCCCGCCGTTCGACCCTCAACCACGCGCTGATCGGGCCAACGGCTGATGTGCGATCAGATCATGTCGGAGTCCATCGAACCCCGCAACTGATCGCGATCGTAGGCGACCAGCGCTTCAGTGAGAGGTGTCACGGCACCGGCGAGGATCTGGTCGAGTTTGTACAGCGTCAAATTGATGCGGTGGTCCGTCACGCGGTTTTCCGGAAAATTGTAGGTGCGAATCCGCTGGCTGCGATCCCCCGATCCGACCAGGCTCTTCCGCTCGGTGGCACGCTTCTCGTGCTCCAGCTGCTGATAAAAATCGTACAGCCGAGACTTGAGAATGCGGAGGGCCTTGGCGAGATTCTTGTGTTGGCTCTTCTCATCCTGCATCGAGACGACGATGCCCGTTTCGAAATGGGTCAGGCGGATGGCCGAGGCGGTCTTGTTGACGTGCTGGCCGCCCGGGCCACTGGCATGAAACATATCCTTGCGATAATCGTCCGGTTTCAGATCGATTTCCACATCTTCGGGCTCGGGCAGCACGGCCACCGTGGCCGCCGACGTGTGAATGCGTCCCTTGGCTTCGGTTTCCGGCACCCGCTGCACGCGATGTCCGCCGCTTTCGTACCGCAATTCGCGGTACACGCCCTCTCCCTCCAGGGCCAGCGTGACTTCCTTGAACCCGCCCAACTCCGTGGGACTGACGTCCAGCACTTCGACCTTCCAGCCCTTCACTTCCGCGTACCGCTTGTACATCTCGTACAGATTGCGGGCGAACAAAGCCGCTTCATCCCCGCCGGTTCCGGCGCGAATCTCCATCACACATCGCGTCCGGTTCGCGTCGTCGCCCCCCACGGTCAGATCGAGCAGCTCGTTCCAGATCGTTTCGCGCCGTGCGATCGCCCCCTGCAATTCCTCGGTGGCCATCTCCCGCTCGTCGGAATCGTGGCTTTTGGCCATCTGCTTCAGTTCGGCAATTTCGTCGCTGACCCGTTTGAAGGCGCGAAACTTCGTTGCGAGCTTGGCCAGGGAACCGTGTTCGCGGGCCACGGCTGCGATGCGGCTGGCCACGGAAACCACGTCCGGGTTCATCATCTGGCGTTCGAGTTCTTCGAATCGCGCCAGCTTTTCTTCCAGGTCTTCACGCATTGGAATCACCCATTCCCGAATCTGCCACGCGACCACAACGGGTCAGCCACTTGCGCGCTGAGGGACCGGTGACCTTCCCACCCGTCTCGGACGCCCCAGGACTTCGTGCCCTCCAAAGGTTCGCGACACACACCGGCGGCCAACAACGCAAGATCGACTTGGAGGTCACCCGCGTGCATCGCCAGGAATCACTGCACCACGGAGGCAGGCCTGCAGGGGCTCGTCGACAACGATCCGCCGAACCCGAGGCTCGAGAACTGCGCCGGTACCGGCCAAGCGCCCACCCCTGCCTGCGCGGACCGCGAACAAGCACCGGGGGTGACGAGAATCGACTACTTCTTCTTCTTGGGCCGTTCCAGGCTGGCATAGCTGCCGGCGGCGAATTTGGTCTGGAACTTCTCGATGCGTCCCGCCGTGTCCACGTACTTCAACTTGCCCGTATAGAACGGGTGACACGCATTACAAATGTCGACCTTCAGTTCCTTGCGCGTGCTCCGCGTCTTGAACTTGTTCCCACAGCCACACGTGACCGCGGTTTCGAAATACTCAGGGTGAATGCCGTCTTTCATTTCCTTAAGTTCCCGCAGCGAAAGGACTTGGGGGCGTTATTGGCGGATTTTGGAAAACTCGCAGTATACCAGCGTGTGTCCACCCTCACAAGGGGCGAAAGCACCCCGCGAACGTTTCGTCGCGTCGGGACGTGGCACAGCCAGATGTTCCCGAGCGACGATCCTGACGCCCGTTCAGGAACGCCCTGAGCTTCGCAAGCGATCGGCAATCACGGTGTCCACCAGCAGCTGGCTCACGTGAAACGCCACCATCGGTACGATGTTGAACCCCAGCTCCATGCACATCTGCAGTCCCACCATGAGGGTCTTCTGGCTGCCCGCGAACCCGACGGCGATCTGACTGCCGCGCTCCATCTTCAGACGCCGAGCGCAGAACATGCCGGCGGCCAGCACGGCGCGTATGAATGACGACGACGGCCACGATGACAACCAACAGCTCCACCACGATCGGCCTTCCTCCGTGGCGAGCGAACCGCTGGGCTGCTTGTACCGATCCGAAGAAGATCATGATCAATACGCCGACTTGAGCCGTTACGCCTAATGCCACCGTGTGCTGGGTCGCCCAGCGGCCAATGACGCGCGCGATGCGGGTCACCTGGGCCAGCACCATCGGCAGCACAACGAACAGTGCCAGCTTGACGATCATTTGCGGCGCGTCGATCTGTGCGGACTCGCCGGTCATCTGCCACAGCCAGAAGGGGGTCACGAGAAAGCAGCTCGCGTTGGTGATTACGGTCACCATGATGCTGATCGCGTCATTGCCGCCGGCCCGCCGTGTCCAGACCGCCGCCGAAGCCAGTGTGCAGGGTGTGGCCGCGGCGGTAAGCAAGCCCAACGCCATGTCGCGACTGAGCAGCAGATGGCCCACCGTTGCGACCAGCGACCAAGCGACGAGCGGCAGGGCGATCGAGTTCATCGCCACACCCAGCAAGGGTGGACCAGGACTGCGCAGGGTCCGCCACATGGCGCGGGCCTCCAACGGCAGGGCCATGAGAAACAGCACGACCGCCACGACGCCATAGCGCACGCCGACGCTCTCGGCCAGCCGCACCAGGGGGGCCATCTGCGGGGAGCCCGCACCGCAGAATCCAGCTGCCATCATGACGGCCAGTGCGAGCAGGAACCAGCGGCGAGCGAGAAACGCTTTCATGCACGAATTCTGTGTGGAGTCTGGCCGGTTCGCAAATGTAGCCAAAACGTGTGGATTGCCTCGTCGCCGCAAATTTCCGGCGGCGTACCCCGCATCCTCCGCAACCGATCTATCCTTCAAACGGCCGTCCGGTCTATCATGACGGGCGTGTGACTGTGCGCCGAGGCCCTGGTCGGTGCTTTTCACCCTTCGAACTCTGGCGGACCGTTCCTGTCCCAGACTGTGAACCCTCGTCATGTTGCACTATTGGACTGCAGGCGAATCGCACGGCAAGACGCTGCTGGCGCTCGTGGATGGTTTTCCCGCCGGCGTGTCCGTGGACACTGCGCCGATCGATGACGATTTGCAGCGACGTCAAGGTGGATACGGTCGCGGCGGTCGCCAGCGGATTGAAACCGATCGGGTCGAGGTCTTAACGGGGGTCTGGAAAGGGGTCTCGCTGGGAAGTCCGATCGCGCTGCAGGTGGTCAATCGGGACTACAAGCTCGAGCGGATGGAGGATCTGACGCGTCCGCGTCCCGGGCATGGCGACCTGGCGGGTGCCGTAAAATACCTGGGACCGATCCGCGGCGTACTGGAGCGGGCCAGTGCGCGGGAGACGGCCGTGCGTGTGGCGGCGGGCGCTCTGGCAAAGCAGCTGTTGCAGGCATTTGGCATTCGAACGATGGGCTACGTGGTGGAGTTGGGGGGGCTGCGGTTCCCTCCGCCAGCGTGTTCCTGGGAGCAGCGGCTGCAGCGGCGCGCGACGAGCGCGATCTACTCGCTCGATCCCGACCAGGACCAGGCGGTTATCCAGTTGATTGACGAAACGGGTAAAGCCGGCGACACGTTGGGAGGTGTGGTGGAGGTGTGCGTCGAAGGTCTGCCGTTTGGCCTGGGGACGCACGCCCAGTGGGATCAGAAGCTCGATGGACGCCTGGCCCAGGCCGTGATGGCCGTGCAGGCCATCAAGGGAGTCGAGATTGGGCTCGGTTTCGAGGCGGCGCGCCGCGTGGGGTCCCAGGTGCACGATCCGATTCGATTCGATGCCGAGCAGGTGGACGGGCCCACCTTGGGCTTCACGCGCACGACCAATCATGCCGGTGGACTCGAAGCGGGAATGACCAACGGGCAACCGGTCGTGGTCCGGGCCGCCATGAAGCCGATCAGCACGCTGCGCAAGCCGCTGGAATCGATCGATCTGAATACCAAGCAGTCCGCTCCCGCGGAATACGAGCGGAGTGATGTGTGCGCGGTGCCGGCGGCCAGTGTGATTATCGAAAACGTGGTGGCCTTCGAAATCGCGCGGGCTCTGGTGGACAAGTTTGGTGGAGACAGTGTGGTGGAAATGATGGCCCGCTGGGAGTTGTTCCACGATCTGGCGCGAAAGCGTTGACCGAGCCCTGGAGACAAACCGCGTACAAGGACGTATGCCGTGAAACTCTCGACGCGACGTCGCATCTGTCGCCTGACTTTCTGGACGACCTGCGTGATTCCCACGCTGTTGGTCGGTTCGGCCGCGATCATCAGGCAGACGCCGGCCTATCATGCGGCGCAGGTCGCCGCCTGGCAGGCACGACTTACCATCCACCTCGGTTTGGACGTGCGTGTGTCGGACGTGACCTTCGGAACGGGTGCCCGCTCGGTCGTGCGCGGCATCGAACTGTGCGATCCCGAGTCGCACGAGTGGCTGGCTCGCATTCGATCGGCCGAAATGATCAGAACGAAACGCGGTTGGGCGGTCATGCTGGGCCAGCCGCAGATTAATTCCCCGCACATCACGCGGCTGGCGGCAATTCTCCATGAACATGTCTTGCTCCGCGCCGGCACGGAGGACGCTCCCGTGCAACTGGCTGCCTCGAGCGTCGAGTTATCCAGCCCCGACGGCTCGCAATCCGTGCTGGATCTGCGCAGTGCCGTCGAATCAACTCAGGACAGTTCCGAACTGCTGGTCGAGTTCCGTTCGGCCGACATGCCCGCGGACCAGCGTGTGCGGCTGCGGTTCGTACGCAATCGCCAATTGGAGCCGGCCGCGACCGGATGGGAATTGCACACCTCGACCGCCGGTCTGCCCTGTGCGGTGGCCGGACCCTGGTTTCCGGCGCCGAGCGCTCTCGGTGACGAGTGCGTCTTCCAAGGCTCCGTGTGGTGCGAACAGAGCCGCGCCGGGTGGGAGGCCGAGGTGAGCGGCGTGTTGCGGGACGTCGATCTGGAGCAACTCGTCACGCGACAATTTCCTCACAAGTTGAGCGGCATGGCGGTGCTGACCCTGGGCCGGTTCACGGTCCACGCGGGTCGTGTGGCGGAGGCCGAGGGACGGTTGCAGTGTGCCGGAGGTGTGGTCAGTCAATCGCTGCTGGATGCCGCGGCGCAGTCGTGGGGGTGGCAACAACATCCGCGCGCCGGGGGTGCCGCCCTCTTGCGCTACGACCAGCTCGCGCTCGATTTCTCACTGAGTTCGGCCGGTTTGACCCTGACAACTCCGGCCGAGACGGGGACGGCCGTGCTGACCGACAGTCAGGGGGCTCTGCTTTCGCTCACCGACCGTCGTCCGCGGTCGCCCCTGACGTTGGTACAGCTGCTCGTGCCCCAGGCCGACGTCCAGGTTCCGGCCACACGGGAAACCGCCGCCCTGTTTCAGACTTTACCCCTGCCGGAAGTCTCGACTCCGCCGACTGCCACGGCCCGCACCGGCTATTCTCCGCTCCGCCTGCAGCTGCGGTAGGTGAGGCGGCAGGTCTCATGTCCCTACGTTCTACTTTTCTCTACTCTCTACTCTCTACTCTCTACTCTCTACTCTCTACTCTCTACTCTCCGCCCTCCGGCCTGCCGCCTCTCCTACGCCCGGGAGAAACTCCACCATCGTGCTCGGGGGTCAGGCCCAAGGCAATGATCAGCAACTGGCTGGCGACGAATAGTCCCAGGATCATCAACACGCCGTCGGTGAAACCGTACGAGTGCAGACCCACGCCGAGTTCGTTCACGCCGAACCAGGACCAGGCGGTCACGATATTGCCCACGATCGCCAGCACCGCCACCCCGCGCTGGCCCACCAGGCGACCCCAGAGCGCGTGCAGCACGACGGCATTCCACAGTACGATGATCAGCGCCCCATTTTCCTTCGGGTCCCAGCCCCAGAAGCGGCCCCACGAATCGTCGGCCCACAGGCCGCCCAGCACCGTGCCAAAGAAGCTGAAGAAGATCGCGAAACAGAGCGTGCCGTAGATCATACGACTCGTCTCCCTCGCCAGGGGCGCGTCGAGTGAAGGGGTGAGCACGCCGCGCACCACATACATGATGCCGAACAGACCTGCTACGAAGGTAGCGGCGTACCCGGCCGTCACGCACGTGACATGCAGGGCCAGCCAGAAATTGGTGTCGAGCACGGCTTGCAGCACGGTAAACGAGTCGCCTTTGAACGAGGGTACGGCGGTCGTCATCAGGTGGGCGATCAGCAGTGCCGCGAAGCCGGAGAACGCGCCCACCACATTGGCGATCCCGATGCGCGAATAGCGTTCGAGCACCAGGGCCAGCAGCACACCGGCCCAACCGACGAACAGTGCCGACGAATACAAGTTCGTAATCGGAGGTCGCCCCGAAATGTAGATGCGTCCGACCAGTCCGACTGTGTGGGCCAGCAGCGTGAATAAGGTCAGCCAGGTACACGCACGTTGCAGTGGGATGGTCCACCCCAACCAGGAAAAACAGCCCAGGAGGAACGCGATCATGTACAGCATCATCGCATAGTAGAGCGGTGAGAAATGGTTGAAATACGCTTCGAATTCGGTCTTGGCCGGGACCCACTTCGCGGGCGGCTGCTGCCCTAACAGGCTGCTGTAAGACTCGACACCCCGATTGAATGCGACCGCGTCGCTCGGGCTGTCGCCGTACGACCCGATGACTCCCGCCAGCGCGATCGTGGCGGGATTGGGCTCGGCGACCTGCAGACCCTGATTGGCGGCCATGCGCTGCGCCAGCGCATCGAAGAACGCGTACGAGTACGGTTGCCAGTTGCCCTCGCCATCGTGCGGCGGCACGGCCAGCGGAATCACGTTGCCGGAGTTCTGTTCGCGGCGATTGGCTTCTTGCGCCAAGTCCTCCCGCAGACTCTCGGCCCGCAACGGCGCGGGTCGAAAGGCCTCCCGCAGCATGATGTACTGATTGAATTTCTGATCCAATTCCAGGACCTTCTTCTCGTAGAGGCCCCGTTTGGCGGGTTCGGTCTGGCGGGCCTGCCGCACCTGTTCGCCAAACACCTCCAGCTTCGGCGCGAATTCGTCGATCGCGTAGCGGAACCCCTGCCGGCGTTCGAGTCCCAGCGTGTCGAGCAGTTCCAGGTTCTGGATGCGAAACACGCGGTGTTTCTCGGCGGCGGCGGAGTCCGTGATCACGTCCAACAGCCAACGTGTCGCCGGCTGCGTGGCACCATTCTCGTCCTTGAAATCCTGGCGATCGGAGACGATCCGCAGACTGTTGCGGGCCAGCGTATCGAGCGGCTTAATGCGTCCCTCGTACATGACGGGCAAGCGGCCGAAGGCGTCGAGATCCAATTCCCCGACACGGAGGCCCGGTGTGTACGCTTTGCTGAGCAGCCACAGCCCGCAGAGGACCACGACCGCCAGTGGAAAAGCCCAGGCGGCCAGCGACTTCTGCCCTCCGGCCGCCAGTGGCCGAGGCTTCGCGCCGTTGTCCACAGGCTTCGGCGACCGGGTCCCGCGCGGGGTGGTCGTGGGCGGAAACGCCGGGTCCGGCTGGGAAAAAGAACGGTCCTCGGCACGTCGCCGCAGGAATCGTCCCAACGTCACCCAGAACTGAGCCAACATGCCCACCGCGACGATCATGCAGGAAACGTAGGGAATGCGCCAGCCGGTGTTGGTGACCACCTGCAGACCCGTGTACTCGGTGCTCGTCGCCGCGTCGCGGCCATAATTCGACTGGTAAAACGTCTCGCCGGCAAACCGCAGTGGATTGTTCATCCAGATCTTCACCGTGCGGTCGACGTTCCGCGACTTGTCCACCAGACGCAGATGCGACGAGTAGTTCTTCGGGGTGTTCGTCCCCATGTAGACGTCCTGCCGCACGTCGGCCAGGTGCAGCGAATACGGCTTGTACATATGCCGGAAACGCAAGCTCACGTCATAGGTCTTGCCATCCACCGGCACTTTTTGCGAGCGCCCGCGGAACGTGTCTTCCAGTCCGCACAGGTAGACGCCCAGCGGCTCGGTCGTGCCCTTCCTCAACAGGCGAACATAGGCGGCCGCGCGATTCGTTTCCCCCGACATGTCGGTCCCGCTCACCGGTGTGGCCGGGACCGCAATCTCTTTCAGCCCGATGCCGGCGGTGGCCAGGTTCTTGTCGGCCGGCGAGGCCGGGCGGCGTCTCGAATTGATCAGGTATTCGACCAGTTCCACATCGAACGGCAGCGCTTCATCCTGGACCACCGCGCCCCCACGCAGGCGGGATTGCGGAATGGCCACCACGTCATCCTCTTGCGGATCGGATGGATCCACCACGGCCAATTCGGTCTCCCGCGTGTCCATCACGTAGTTGACGGTTTGCCCTTCCACAATCTGCATCTGGCCCTCGACGGCCGCCACGCCCACCAACAGCTCGCCGAACATCATCAAGGCGACGCCGCTGTGCAAGACGACAATCCCCGCGCGCTTGCGGAAGATCAGGATGCAGCCCACGAGCATGACCAGGCTCACGACGGTGCACTGGGTCAACAGCCAGAGAATCCGCAGCGAGGGCCAGTCCGTGAACAGCCGCAGCTGACTCGCCGTCTGTTGTTGACCGGCCGCGATCACGGCGATCGCCAACAGGATGCCCACGGCGACGATGGCCAGTCCGGCCAGGAGGGTCTTCCCCTTTCCCTGAATCTGAAACCGGATCAGATGCGCAGCCGTCAGGTTGAGAAACATGACGAAACCGATCAGCCAGCCGCTGGGAAACCAGAACCCGTACCCCCAAGGAATCGGCCGCATTTCGGGGAAGAACGAGCGTGGGAAAAAGATGCGGAAGTCGATCCACGCGAAGGCCGATTGCAGGGCCCGCGTCGGCGAACCGAGATCCATGCGGAAGTAGTCGTGGACAACTTGCCAGATGTCCTTCTCCGTCTGCGCGAGCGTGCCCGCAAAGACGATGAAAATCGCCATCAGAAACAAGGCCACCGTCAATCGCAACGAGGCCAGTGGTCTCAGGATGCGGACCAGCGTATCCCACGGCGAGTACGACCGGGCTGTTTCCGCCGGCACGGGGACGTCTCGCTCCGCAGTCAATGCGGGCACCCGGTGTTCCGGACTCGTTCTAGTTGCCATCGCCAACTCCGTTGGAAGCGGTGAGTTTCAGGGATTTCAGAAACGTGCGAAACGTCTCGCGCTGGTCGCCCACCAGTTTCGCGTCGCCACGGATTTTGATGAACCAACTCTGATCCTGCTGCCGACCGATCCAGCCGAAGACCGCTTCCGGCTGGCCCTGCCCATTGGCACCTACGTTTTCCAGGTACACGCCGTGCGCGCCGTCGATCGGGAACTCTTCCGCCTGCGTAGCCAGGTCCGGCTCCGCAAGATCGGGCAGACCAACCTGCCGTCGCCAGCGATTGATGTTTTCCAGCAGACCGCCTCCGTCGCCCCGGAGCCGCGAAATCGTGACCCGCGCCGAAGCCGCTCCGTCGCTCACGCTGAACGCCTGCTGACTGAATGCATCGGTGGCCGCGGCGACCCAGTTGTCAGGCTTCTCATACCGAGGCACGTCCCCCGCGGGTTCGCTTTCCTTTTCCTTCGCGGGCGCCGAACTGCCCAGTTGCCGAGCCGTGCCGGCCATCCCGCCGCTGCGGAAATTGCCCACCAGATTCACGAGCGTGGCTGGGCCCACCGGCAGGTTGAGCAGCGTGGTTTCGGCCGCCAACTGGTCGGTCGCAATCGGGGCCAACTGCATCTGCGCCCGCCAACGGTTGATGTTGTCGAGCAAGGAACTGGCGCCGGGTCGGTCGCCAGCGGGATGACCGAGATCTCCAGCGTCTTGCCGTCCGCCTCGACCGACAAAGTGGCCACCTTCTCGCCGGACTTCGGCTTCTCCTGCCACGACTCCGGCAGCGTCCACTGGGGCAGGCCCTGGTCGTTCTCGAATCGCAGCGACTCGATCAAGCTGCGGAACGCCGCACCTTGGCTGGCCACGGCATCCATCGGACCCACCATCTTGAAATACCACGTTTGCCCACCATGCGGAACGATGGCACCCAGCAGCCGATCGGTGGGATTCGCCACCAGCGCGGGCTCCGCTTGCGATTCCGCCGACTTCGCCACATGGTTCTCAGCGTAGAGCACTTCCCGTTTCGGCACGCGATAGTGGCGAACGGGCTCGCCGCGACCGCAGCCAAGGAGTGCAGCGATCAACGCAGCCAGGAGCCCGTATTGAACGAGCGTGCGATGCCGGTTCCCAGGGATGCTGGTTTCCCGAGGCAGATGTTGCGATTCTCGCATGATGTTTCCGTCGTGGCAGTGGTATCAGGACATGCGGCCAAGAAGGGGGGCGCACCTCAAGGCTTGCGGCAGGTGATGCCGAGCACTGCCGAGATTATAGCGCAGAGAAGTCCGGTCCGCCTAGTCGAGTGATGTGCTCGGCACGGCCGAGGCGGCCACCAAGAAGGGTCGCACACGCAGATCGCTGACACGATATCGCGCATCAGTGGCGAGAAGTGCCCATTCTGGGGGCCGGGTCGCCATCCGACTCCGGCCCGCTCGGGGCGCGGTCGTTTTCACATCCCCAACGCTTCAATGATCGTGTTGGCCAAGCCGCTGGAAACGCCGGTCTCGCTGTTCCACGCCCACATGTTTCGGACGACGTCGGCCATCAGCATGCCCGTGACAGCCAGCAGCAGCACGACAAAGATCAGGGCCATCAGATTCCATACCGTGTAGGGTGCCTCGGGCGCGTGGATGGCGGCAATCGACGGCACGGCGCCCGCGACCACGGCCGCTTCATCGATCGGCTCCAGTTGGGCATCCAACCCTGCCACCTCTTCTTCCACCAGCATCTGGTCGCCACTGTCCACGACGGCCACATCCGCGTCACTGTCAAAGGCCCCCGATTCGTCGAGCGCGATGACCTGCGAGCCGCTGTCGGACGATTCATCGCCCAGCATTTCGTCGGACGGAGACAGCAAGAATTCCTCGTCCTGCTGCAATGCCGTCCCATCGTCGGACGACGGCACCAGGTCGTCGGCGAGCGAGATCATGTCTTCGTCCTCGGGCAATTCCAGAGCCGCCGAGGAGGACTCGCCCTCCAACGACAAACCACTGTCGGAGGGATTGGCCAACCCGATGCCGCTGTCACCCGCACCAATCGCCAGGTCGCCGCCGTCCGAGTCGTCCAGAATCTCCTGATCGGAGCCGGCCGGCAACTTTCCTTGGGAGTCTCCGGTGAGCATTAGCGCGTCGTCCGATTCGAATTCGAGTTCCTGGGCCAGTCCCAATTCGTCGCTCAAATCCTCCGAATCGGCCAGCTTGAGATCGTCGGCCGCGCCGGCACGCTTGGCGCTGCTGCCTGCCGGACGAATGTCGCTGTCCCCTTCGTCGTCCGCCAGTCGCAGATCGCTCGCCAGCAATTCGTCCGCCTCTTCTTTCCCGATCACCGTGCTGGACGATTCGAGATCATGGTCCGGCTGCACGTCGGCGCTGATGAGAATGGAGGAATCTTCCAGGTTGTCGGAAGAATCCGTGGCCGGATCGACCTTCAGCAGGTTGTCGAGATCGTCACCGCTGAAGGATGCTGAATCCTCGAAACTCAAGTCGTCCTCATCGCTGGAGACCGACATCGTCTTGGCCAGACGTTCGACTTCTTCCTGTTTGAATTTCCAGCTCGCTCCGTCCTTGTAGCCGTGGATCGTTCCCTCCTCCCGCAAAGCCTGCAGTTGTTCGAGAGAGATGCCGAGCTGTTTGGCAGCCACCTTGAGTTCGATGAATTTTCCGGCCATTGATGTTTGGGCTCCACAAGCGCAAACCGTGAAGTTTGCAGGTTGGCTTCGCCGCGTGGTCTTCACCACGGAACCAAAGCGACACGCAGCGCCAAACATCCGTGCGGCGGTTATTGCTGTTCCAGTAGTGTGCGAATCTCTCGCGGTAACGGGCGAACTCCGTTGAACTCTTCCATCAGCAGGTCCCAGTGCACGTTCCGCACGCTCTTCAATTCGATCTGTCCTGTCGTCCGGTCGACATGGTACACGCACATGACACGCGATTTGGCATCAATCAGCGTGACCTGCGCGGGGCCGCTCCCCGCATCCGAGGAGAAGGCCATCAAATCACCGGCCGCCGCCAGCGGAATCCGCGCTGGAAGCACCGGCTGAGCGGTTGGCTGCTGTGGTGCTTGGGCACACGCCGACGGGTCGAGCGATACCGCCGAAAACACCACTACGAACACTGCCAGGACCCCAAGTCCAAATGCCGCAACACGCATAATTTACCTACCTTCCATGACGGTTGCGGAAATCGGACCCTTCAACTCATTCTAAAAGGGCCAATTTCCGAATCAAGAGTCTGCTGGCCTGAGAGCCCAGCGTTTGGCGGAATTTCAAACGACGAAACGCCTTGCATCCGCTACAACCGTCCACACGGTCGCGCCGTACGCTGCGCGACGACCGTCCGCGGGTCGCAAGGCGCGACGCCGAGATCGGATTCACCCTCTGGCGGGTGGAATTCGATTCGGTTCGCTGCCCGAACAGTCTACCGCGCGCCGCTTTCGGCGGACAATATCAGCCGCGGGTCACCGCGCCGCCGCCCCGGTCGGCGATCCGGGGTCGTGTGGCAGGGCAAGGAACCTGGGCCCAGGTCCCCAGCCGTGCGGTCGTTTGCGAAGGGACGGGGCCGATTCGCCAGACGGGTGCACGTGCGGTAGAATGCCCAGCGAGTTCGCTTCACAACCACCCGTGGGGGTCAGGAGCCTGTCGTGTACCGCGTCACCTGCCAGATCGACTTCTGTTACGGCCATCGGCTGCTCAATTATGCGGGAAAATGCCGCCATCTCCACGGGCACAACGGACGGGCCGTCATTTCGATCGGCGCGGAAGCCTTGGACCAGCGCGGCATGGTCCTCGACTTCACCGACATCAAGCGGGAAGTGAGTGCCTGGATCGACGAGAACCTCGATCATCGGATGATTCTGCACGAGGCCGATGTGGTAGTCCCCATTTTGCGGGGATTGGGCGAGCCGATGTTCCTGCTCCCCGAGAATCCGACGGCCGAAAACATTGCCCGGCTGATCTTTGACGCCGCGACAGAGCGTGGGTTTCCCATTGAGACCGTGCAGTTGTGGGAAACTCCGCGGTGTTTTGCCACCTACAGTCCGTCGCAGCCAAAAAAATAGTCCGGGCGGTCGTGCGCGACCAACCCGGACTATGGTTCCCCCCTGGGATTGCCGGCACTGCATGTCAACGTTGTGGAGTGGATTCGTCGGTCCGGCAATGCAGAAAGATATCGGTCGCCATTGGTGGTGGACTTTCAGTTTCTTTCGCCCAGGGTGCCACTTTTGTCGGATAGGGTGGCACCAGCATCGCTGGGTACGCGGCGGCCGCACGTCCCCCCCGAGGCGGCAATCGGCGGGAATCTGGCGACTACGGCTCATTAATCTGTAGCGATTATTCCGATTTTTTGGGCAGTGCGCCGTAGGTGCGCTCTGAGTGTCCGTTCGCGCAGAGTAGAGAAAGGAAGCTCCCTGTGACTCGAGTACGCGATCGCAGTTCTTTGTGGGCCATGCTGGGAAACGTCGGGTGGCCCGTGCTCATCGGACTGGCTGCCAGCACCGCGTTTTATGCAGCGTTGCATAGAGGACTGTTGGGGACGCAGTTCTTTCCACGCTACTGCGCGGCCCATCCGATTCTGTATTGTGAAGTCGGGCTGTTTTTCGTCGGTGTGGCGGCCCTGCTGCTCAAAGTGGCCGATCTCCGCAGCCAGCTGCGCACGACGCACAGGATCGGGTTTGAGCGCGCCACGGTCCGCCATGGTCCCGGTAGAGCAGAGTGCTGAGATGCTCGAGGAGCTGGACGACCTTCCGGGGAGTACCCGTCGCTCGTATCTCGGGCGCCGCTTGCGCGAGGCGTTGGAGTTCCTAGATCGTACGGGCGATGCCGATGGGCTCGAGGAAGAACTGAAGTACCTTTCCGAGCTGGATGAAGTGCGCCAGCACGACAGTTATGGCCTGGTGCGCATCGTCATCTGGGCGACTCCGATGCTGGGTTTCTTGGGAACGGTCGTCGGGATCACCCGGGCGTTGGGGGACCTTGATCCGAAGTTGCTCGCGACCAACATCGAACAGGCCATGCAAGGACTGTTGGCTGGTTTGTACGTGGCGTTCGACACGACCTCTCTCGCCCTGTCATTGTCCATGGTGCTGATGTTCGTGCAGTTCTTCGCCGAACGTGTGGAGACTGCAGCTCCTGTCGATCGTGGACGCCCGTGCCCACGAAGAGCTGATCGCGGCGTTTCGTCACGACGGGCACATCGCGTGACCCGCAGGTGGCGTCGATTCAGCGTCTGGTGCGGGAAGTGATTCAGGCGAACGAGAAACTCGTGACTCGCCAATCGGAGATTTGGAAGGCAAGCATTGACGCGGCCCAGGTGCAGTGGTCGAAATCCTCGCGCGAGTCAGCGGAACACGTGCCGCAGCGGTCTGTCCGAGGCCTTGGAGCAGTCTCTGCAGACTTTCTCCGCAGCGACTTGCGCAAACCGAGGCCGTCGCTTCGGATCAGGTGCGCCAGCGATGGGAGCAGTGGCAGACTGCGCTGTCGAACAACGCCCGCATGATGCAGACGCAGCAGCAGGAAATCAGCCGGCAGAGCGAACTGATGGCCCGCATCGTGGAGGCCACGGGAGACGTGATGAAGCTGGAAACCTCGCTGAACCAGAACCTGCAGGCCTTGGCCGGCTCCAAGAACTTCGAGGACACCGTGATGAGTCTGGCGGCGGCCATCCACTTGCTCAACACGCGTTTGGGTGCCACCGACAGCGAGTCGCGGCGAGTTGACTTGGGGACGCCGAAAGTGCAGGGTCGTGCGGCATGAAACGGCATCGAGCCAAGAAGTCGTCCGTCGGCGTCGCCCTGTTTCCCTTCCTGGCCGTCCTGATCTGCACGATGGGCGTCCTGATCGTGCTGCTGCTGATCGAGGTGCAGATGGCGCGCGTCAACGCGTCCGAGGAAGCTGGCGCACAGCATACCGTGGAGCTTCCCGACCAACAGCAGATGGCCAAGGAAGAGTTCGAATGGCGGCGCGAAGTGCTCGAACAGCAGCGGGATGAGGTGAAGGAACAGATGGCGAGCAAGCGGCTCGAATTGAGCCATCTGGAGGAGCACATTCGCGAGTTGGAGCGGCGGTGGCGTGAGTTGCAGGACGCGGCGGCCGATCTGCAGCGTCGAATCCAGGGACAGGATGCTGGTCAGGAAGCGTCGCGCGCGGAACTGGAGAAATTGCAGCAGGAAGTGCGCGCCGCCCAGGAGGCGCTGGACGCCGCCAAGAGCAAGGTGGCCAAGCGGCCGATGTCGTATGCGATTGTCCCCTATGACGGACCCAATGGCACGCACCGTCGCCCGATCTATATCGAATGCACCGCGCAGGGCGTCATTCTGCAGCCCGAGGGGATCGTGCTGGGAGCCAAGGATTTCGACGGACCGCTGGGGCCCGGCAACCCGCTCGATGCGGCGCTGCGGGGTATCCGCGAATACTATGCCCAGGCCGGGCTGCTCGGATCCAAAGGAGAACCCTATCCGCTGTTGGTCGTGCGGCCAGGCGGTGTCGAGGCCTATGCGGCCGCCCGCTCGGCGATGCGACCTGGGACGACGAATTCGGATATGAACTAGTCGACGAGACGATGCAATTGAAGTACCCCGAACCGGACGCGTCCCTGTCGCAACTTCTCCAAAAGGTCGTGATCGACGCGCGGTCCCGCCAGGAGATCCTGGCGGCGGCCATGCCCAGCAGCTTTGGACGCGGTGAGGATGTAGGCTTCGTGGCCTCACCGACGACCGGCGGCTTTGTTCCCAAGGCCGATGCCGGCGGACCGCAGGGTGGACCGCGCACGGGCGGATTCGGACGTGGCGGCGACCGACGTTTTGCCGACGGTCAGTCGATCGGCAGCGCGGCCGGAGAAGCCTCGCCCATGACGCAACCGGTTCCCAACGGGACGCCGGAGAAGGGCAGTGCCGACGGAACGCCAGAGGCAAAGATTGGCACCGGCGTCTCCCCGATGGCCAAGATGCGCGGGCGAAACTGGGGATTGCCCCAACACACGGCCAACGCCACCGGCGTGGTGCGACCCTTGCGAATCGCCTGTCTGCCGGATCGCCTGATCATTCTGCCAGATCGGGGTGAATCCCGCGTTCCCGAAATCGTGTTTGTCGAAGGTGGCATGTACGACGAAATCGACTCGCTGATCTCCAAGATCTGGTCGCGCGTGGAAGAGTGGGGGATCGCCGTGGCGGGTGGCTACTGGAAGCCGGTCCTGAACGTCTACGTGGCGCAGGGAGCCGACGCCCGCTTCGACGAGTTGAGAGTTCTACTGGAGGGCAGCGGTTTGGAATTGCGGAGGATGGACAAGTGACTCGACGATTTCGCGAGCAGGCCGAGGCGCCCGGACAGGATTCGTTTCTGGACGTCGTGTGCAACCTGGTCGGCATCATGATCATCCTCGTGATGATCGTCGGCACACGGGTCAAAGGGGCCATGCTGTCGACCGAATCCACTCCGGACCCTGTCCCCGTAGTGGATGTCGAGTCGCCACGCAACGCGGCTGTCGCTGTCCGCTATGAACTGGACACGATTCTCGCCAGCACGCAGCGCCAGGAAATCGAAATTGCCTATCGGCGCAACGAACGCGATCGGATCCTGACCCTCCTCTCCACGGCGGAAAATGCGCTGGAACAGGAGACGAACAAGCTCAGCGAAGAACAGCGGCGGGCCCACGAACTGCAAGTCAGTCTGTCGGCGGCGCAGCGCCAGCAGGAAGACCTGAAAATGGCACGCGAGGCGGTGGAGAAAACGGAGACCAGCGTCACGATCCTCAAGCACCGCCCGACTCCGCTGGCCAAAACGGTCTTCGGCAAGGAAATCCACTTTCGCCTGCAGGCGGGGCGGATCGTCTATGTGCCGATCGACGAACTGGTCGAGATGTTCCAAAAGGAAGCCAAAGAGAAAGCCTGGAAACTCAAACAGGCACCCCGCATCACGGAAACCGTGGGACCCTATCGCGGTTTCCACCTGCAGTACACGCTCAAACGCGGTTCCTATTCCGTGGAGACCCGAGCCGGCAGCATCCAGCAATCGCTGGTCGAACTCGATCACTTCATTCTGATTCCGGTCCAGGAGGGGATGGGCGAGACCATCGAACAGGCCCTCCGCCCCGAATCGGATATGCGGACGCTCCTGGCCGGGTTCGATCCCAACCAGGCGACGGTCACCGTGTGGGTTTATCCGGACAGTTTCGAGCCGTTTCGCGTGCTCAAGGAAGAGCTGTACAAGCTCGGGTACCTCACCGCCAGCCGTCCGATGCCCGCCGATCAGCCGATCAGTGGCTCGCCGCAGGGGACCCGCTCGGCGGTCGAGTGAGCGGGTGCGCCCGGACGCGACTGCGCCGACCGCGGGCGGTTTGCGAGGCGGCGGCCCTCGTTGTCCTACACAAGTCGGCCTGCCTCGGGGAGTACAAGAGGTTGGTGGGCGAGCGGCCGAGTGACGGCAGTGGCGAACGACCAGATGCGACGAATGCCGCTCCCCAGTCGGTTCAGCACGGCACGGGGCTCCACCCAACGGCCCAACCGGCTGTCGCTCGTCGGTCCACTTGCTGGACTTGCTGGGCCCGCGGACAAAACTGCGAACACTCGGACACCGAGGTCGGACGTGCGGCGACGCGGCCGGAGCCCCAATCCAGACCGCCGACCAGTCAGCCGCTATCGAGGCAGTACCACGTCCTCCGCCAGAGAGGACGGCGTGACCAGTACGATGTGGAACGTCGCCCCCCGTGTCTCCGGGTGCAATCACTGGCTGGCAGCCGTCGCACCCGCAGTACGCTTCCACCAGCGATTCACCGATATGTCGGCGCCCAAACTATGTATCTACCACCCGCATGTGGTACATTCGTGGCTACAGGATCAACGCCGGACACGGTAGCCGTTTGACTGGGCATACTTCCAGCGTGCCGGGCTAATCGTCCTCGGGGCAGTGGAGAATCGCGATGGTCCGCGATGATGCACGTGATGAGGCTGCTGGGGATGAGCTCGATCCCACTCTGCCCGTGGGCGAACCCAGTAATCCAGGCAGGGAATCGCACGATGTGACCCACATTCTCTCGCGGATCGAGCAAGGCGATGGTCAGGCTGCCGAGCAACTCCTGCCGCTGGTTTACGAGGAACTGCGTAGGCTCGCAGCGCAGAAGATGGCCCAGGAGAGACCGGACCAGACGCTACAGGCGACGGCTCTGGTCCACGAGGCGTACATCCGACTGGTCGATGTGGAGACGGCCCAGCACTGGAACAGCCGGGGCACTTCTTTGGGGCGGCTGCCGAAGCGATGCGGAGAATCCTCGTGGAGCAGGCTCGTCGTAAAGCGGGCCCGGAGGCTGGCGGTGGGTTGCAGCGACTGGAAATGTCACAGGTCGATCCCGAGCCGCGGAAGCCTGGGCTGGACGTACTCATGTTGCACGAGGCTTTGGACAAGCTCGCAGCCAAAGACCCGCGCATGGCGGAACTCGTGAAGTTGCGTTTTTTTTCCGGGTTGACCAACGAACAAGCGGCTGAATTGCTCGGGATCTCGGCCAGAACAGCCTTTGCCGATTGGGGTTACGCAAAGGCGTGGTTGCGTGTCGAAATCGCGGATGCAACCGCCACCGAGCGATAAGATCCTCTTTTTTCGGAAATCTTTCGATTTTCTGCTTCACATTTTGCGGCCCATTCTCGCACTGTTAGTAGAGACCTAGCTTCGACCTCTACGTCGGGAGAAAGCGATGATGGCTCAACCGCTCGACGAGGCAGCCATTTTCAAGATTGCCGTCGGTATTCCCGCGGGGGCCGCACGAGATGATTTCCTGCAACATGTATGCAGCGAGGATCATGAGGTTCTTAACCGAGTACGGAGATTGCTCCGAGCGCATGATGAGTCCCCGAGCTTTCTTGAGTCCCCGCCACGCGGCATTGCCGCCACCATCGACCACCCGCCTCTCGAACTCCCCGGCACCCAAATTGGTCCCTACAAGTTGCTGGAGCAGATTGGCGAAGGCGGCATGGGCATCGTGTACGTGGCGTCGCAGAAAGAGCCCCTCCGCCGTAAGGTGGCCCTGAAGGTCATTAAGCCCGGCATGGACACGCGGGAGGTGGTGGCGCGGTTCGAGGCCGAACGCCAGGCCCTGGCCCTGATGGATCATCCGAATATTGCCAAGGTGTTCGACGCCGGTGCAACCGACGCCGGGCGACCGTACTTCGTGATGGAATTGGTACAGGGGACCCCGATCACGGAGTACTGCGATCGGCAGCAACTTTCGACTCGCGAGCGGCTGGCGTTGTTCGTCACCCTCTGTCACGGTGTGCAGCACGCACATCAGAAGGGCGTGATCCACCGCGATCTCAAACCCAGTAACTTGTTGGTCGAAGTGCACGACGTTCGGCCGGTTCCCAAGATCATCGACTTCGGCATCGCCAAAGCCGTGGGCCAGCAACTGTCTGAGCAATCGCTGCACACGGCCCTCGATCAGATGGTGGGGACGCCAATCTACATGAGCCCCGAGCAGGCCGGTCAGAGCGCCGTGGATGTCGATACCCGCAGCGACATCTACTCGCTGGGCGTTGTGCTGTACGAACTGCTCACGGGCTCCACGCCGTTTGAAAAAGACACGCTCCGTACGGCCGGTGTGGACGAGCTGCGGCGGATCATTCGAGAGGTCGAGCCACCGCGTCCCAGTGCGCGGGTCAGTACCCTGCAGGCAGCCGACCTGTCGACGATTTCCGAACGCCGTCACATTGAGCCTCGGAAGCTCAGCCAGCAACTCCGCGGCGACCTGGACTGGATCGTGATGAAGGCCTTGGACAAGGACCGGGATCGGCGGTACGCATCGGCCAGCGCCTTGGCCACGGATGTGCAAAGATATCTGGACGATGAGCCGGTCCAGGCCCGGCCGCCGTCGTTGCCGCATCATGCTGCAAAATGGGTACGTCGCCATCGGCCGCTGGTCTGGTCTGCGGCAGCCGTGTTAACCATTGCCGTCGCGGCTGGTGGGGTCTTGTTCGGAACCAGTTATCGGCGGACCGCCCTGTTGGAACGAGACGCCGGAGAGCACTTGGCAGCGGCCACGGCCTTCCTCGGATCGGGCAACTACACGGCAGCCGATCGCGAGTTAGCCGACGCGCGGGGACATTTGGAGGCGGCTGGCAATGACAAAGGGCCACTTGCCGAAAACGTGACATCGTTGACCGCGGCCATTGCTGCCAAGACTCAAGCGATGGGGGACTTCGAGCAGTTTCAAGACCTGCGTCAGCGCATCCACTCCGAAATGTATGCCTTGGACCGCGACATCCTCGTGCAAGCCCAAGAGCACACGCCGCAGGCCCTCGATCTGTTCGGTGTGTTCGCGACCGAGCCCTGGAAATCGCAAGCGGGCTTTAAGAACCTGGACACCGAGCGCCAAACGATCCTCGACGAAGGCGCGGTCGAACTGCTCTTCGTCTGGGCGCGGCTGGAGATGGGCCAGAGCGACACGCAACCCGCGGCCGAGCGTATCGCGGGTTACCGCCAAGCGATCGAGGCCCTGGACAAAATCGAGAGCTTCCACCCGCCGATCCCCGCCGTGGCCCTCTGGATGGCCGACGGCTGGGAAGCGGTCGGCGACACGGCGGCGGCCGCCGAGGCTCGCGCGCGCGCCGAATCACTTCAACCCACGGCCGCAACAGATTACTACCTGCTCGGTGAGTACCACGCGCGGCACGGCCAGCAGGACGAGGCCTTGGCCAGCTACTGGCAAGCGCTCGCGCGGCAGCCCGATCACTACCTCTCCCTGCTGGCCGCGGGCGTGGCGCTAGGCGAGCTGAAGGAATACAAGTCCGCCGAAGCCATGCTCACCGGCGCCATCGCCATGCAGCCGAAGACCACACTGGGTTACGTGAAACGGGGTGCCAGTCGCTTGGGGCAGGGGAAGATCCTTTTGGCCCAAGCTGATTTCCAGGAGGCCGTGAAACTCGACCCGGAACTGGCTGCTGCGCTGATCCGCCGGGCCGGTGATTTCCGCGAGAACCTGGAACTCGACAAGGCTTTGGCCGACCTCGATGAAGCGATACGGCTGGACCCGAAATCCGCGTGGGCCTACGCGCAGAGGAGCCTTGTGTACATCACTCAAGGCGATTTGGACAAGGTCATTGCCGACTGCAATGCCGCCATTCAACTCGATGCTAAATACCCCTTGGCGTACGCTAGTCGCGCCGCTGCGTACCGGTGCAAAGGCGACCTGGAAAAAGCCTTGGCCGACAGCAACGAGGTGATCCGCCTTGACCCGACATTCTCTGGGGGCTATTACGAGCGGGGCGCGGACTACGATGCGAAAGGCGAATACGACAAAGCCCTGGCCGACCTGAATGAAGCGCTGCGGCTTGATCCGAATTGGGCCAATACCGTCCTTCCCACCCGCGCCAACGTGTACCTGGGTCGAAGAGAATACGACAAGGCGATGGCCGACTGCGACGAAGCGATTCGTCTTTCCCCCAAGAACATTTGGGCTTACTTTGAACGGGCAGCCATTCACGAAGCGAGGGGAGATGTCGAGAAGGCGTTGGCCGAGCTCAGTCAGGCAATCGGCTTGAACCGAGACATCCCTTGGGGATACCGGACGCGAGGGCGGACTCTGCAGGCCCAAGGCGACCTGGACAAGGCGCTGGCCGATTACAGCGAGGCGATTCGGCTCGGGCCCAAAGCTGCCGGGGCCTACGTCGAGCGGGGCGGCGCGTACGTCGCCAAGGGCGACTTTGACAAGGCCCTGGCCGATTACGGCGAGGCGATTCGGCTTGACCCACAGTTTGCCGGCGCACTCCGATCGAGCGGGGATCTACGCGGGAAGAGGTGAGTTTGAAAGGGCGCTGGCCGACTACAGTGAGGCGATCCGTCTCAGTCCTGCGCCGCCGTGTTGGGCCAGAGCTTGCCGCGCTGACCTGTATGTGCAAATGCGGGAGTTCGACAAGGCCGTCGCAGACTACGACCAAATGGGAGAACTGGGACGTGGAGGTTGGTGTCACTACAAGCTCAAAGCCTTGGCGCACTTCCGACTGAACCACTATGACAAGGCGCTTGAGAGCATCACCACCGCCGTCGAGTTGAATCCGTTCGACTTCAGCAACCTGACCTGGATGAATCCTTCGGAAGTGGCCGAATGCCCTGATGAGCGCCTCCGCCAAGTGCTCCTTGAACTGGCTGACAAAACGATTCAATCGACGAATGGAGCGCCTGAGGGCTATGTGTCCCGAGCCTGCCTCCTTGATGCATTCGGGCGTCGAGACGAAGGCAAGCCGATTTCGAGAAAGCCATCCGGCTGGAGCCGAGGGACGCAGCCCTCTGGATTGCGCGGGCCGCTCTTCGTTGCGCACACGCAAACCGCCGGATGGAGGCGTCCCCTGATGCACCCAAGCTGAATCGCGAGGACTCAGACTTCTGGAGTCTGCAAGGAATGGCACGGCTGGGCGGAAAAGCTGCCGAGCACCGTTCCGACTCCGCCAGGCTTCTTCACCAATTGAGCCAAACAGAGAAACCTGATGAGGCCAACTGGGCAGCGTGGGCGTGTGTCCTAGCGCCCGACACGATCGCGGATTGGCCCACTGCGATCGCCCTTGCCAATAAGGCGGTTCAGAGCGATCCCAAGTCGGCGATGTACTTGAACACGTTGGGCGCCGTGCTCTACCGCGCCGGGCGGTTCGACGAGGCGCTCGCGCGCCTTTCGGAGGCCGATGGCTCTGCGCCGAACCGACTGAGGTGGGCAAGCTGTCGCCCGCCTACCCTTGGTTCTTCCTGGCCATGACCCAGCATCGCCTCGGCCATGCCGAGGAGGCGAAGCAGTGGCTCGATAAGGCCGTGACGTGGACGGACAAGACTCTCGCCGACGCCGACCAAGGCACCACGGACCTTCCCTGGAACCGCCGCCTGACGCTCAAACTGTTGCGTGACGAAGCCACGACCCTGCTGGGCGTAACATCCCCCACCACCGAGCCAGCACCCGAGCCGGCAACGAAAGTCGAGGAGGCGCAAGAACTGCCGAAGTCCACGCCCGCACCGGAGGCGGCGAAAGAAGAGGAGCCACCGAAGTGAAGCCAAGCCTCGGACCAGCAATACGTGCCGGCTTCCAGCCGGCATCCTGTTTGCCACCACGTTCACGTGGTGGTGTGAGGTACCCAGACACTCTTCTCAGCTCGCTTCAGCGAGGCTTCTCGAACTGCCTTCAGGCGCCGGTGCCTGTGGTGAATGCCCGATGCCTAAAGGACGACGAGCAAGTCCGGCTGAAGCCGGCTGACCAACATGATTGGATTCGCGATCCACCGACTGAAGCCGGTGGCAGACAGGCTGCCGGCTGAAGGCCGGCAAGGAAGTAAAGCAAAACGCCCGGTGAGGTCCCAAGGCAGCAACCACAGTCCTCACCGGGCCAGACATCTCCCGAGCGGCTCGGTCTGCGCGCTCCGGGCGATGGTGTTTTCGATTGTCGATTGTCGTCTTTGCATTATAGCCAGACCGGCACATTACCAAAAGGAACGTACGATGCCCCACACGCACCCTTCTCCATCCACATCGCGTCGGGATCTGGCAGCCTCACGGCGCGGCTCCCGCACTCGCAAACACGCTCGACTCCGCCACCGGCTTCTGCAAGCCGAACGTTTGGAAGACCGCCGATTGTTGAGCCTGAGCCCGCTTGACAGCATCCCGGCACTCAACAGCAATCCGGGTGCTACGGCTTCACTCTATCTGGATTTCGACGGCCACTTCCAGGCAGCCTGGAGTTCCTACAGCAATATCACGACGCCAGCGTATGACATCGATGGCGATGCCACGACGTTCAGTGACGCGGAACTGGCAAACATCCATACCATTTGGGAAACCGTTGCGGAGGATTACTCTCCGTTCAATATCAACGTTACGACCGTGGAACCGTCGGTGCTGGCGCCTGGTGTGCCGAGTGACAACGCCAACAAGGTCGCCATGCGGGTGGCCATCGGTGCCGGTTGGCTCGGCGACGGCTATGGCGGGATAGCTCAGTACAATTCGTTCACCAATTCGCTCCCCAATGTCGTTTACGTTTTTACGCAGCCGGGTATCAATAACGCCGTTTACACGCCGGTGATGTTCGGAAATGTTGCGTCTCACGAAGCGGGTCATTCGTTCGGATTGTATCACAACAATCCCTACAATATCTATTCTTTGATGTCTGAGAGTGCGGGTGGGACCTATGTGTCGACCGTTTGGGCCGTTGGAGAAAAATCGCCCGGAGTGTGGCAGGATGACATAGTGGTTCTGGCCAACACTACGAACGGTTTCGGTTACCGCAGCGATGATGTGGGGAACACCCCCGGATCCGCGAAAGCCTTGATCGCGGCGGGCAGCACTTGGAGCGGCGAGGGAATCGTGGGGAACAACACGGATGTGGATGTGTTCTCTTTCCATGTCACAACCGCACCGTCTCTGTTTCCAGTTTGACATTCACGCCAGCCAACTGTGATGTGGCGCAGACCGTGACGATCACGGGGGTCGATGATGCCGTAATCGACGGAGATTTGGTCTACTCAATCGTTTTAGCGACTGCCGTCAGCAGTGATCCGGACTACCAGGGAGTCAATCCCAACGATGTTACGGTAGTCAATCTCGACAATGAGCCGCACCGGTGCCCCTCGGGACACCACCGCAACTGCTCTACCTTGGAACATACCTGGTACAACGCCACTGGTACGTCGGTCGAGACCTACGGCCTGAACACTGGCAACACCGCCCCGCGCGGTGCGGCGAGCACGATTGCGGGTGACAAGACCTGGGTCGTCGATGCCAATCGCAAGGTGTACGTCTACAACAACAGCGGCGGACTGGTCGGCTCTTGGACCGCTGGTACTCTGTCCACTAAAGCTACGGTGGAAGGCATTGCCACCAACGGCACGGACGTCTGGATCGTCGATGCCTACAGCGACAAGGTCTACAAGTACACCGGGGCCGCGTCACGCCTCTCCGGCAGTCAGAATGCGGCCAGCAGTTTCAGCCTCAACAGTGGCAACCTTAATCCCAAGGACATCGTGACCGACGGCACGTATCTGTGGGTCGTGAATGACAGCATCGGCGACAAGGTGTTCAAGTACACGGTATCAGGGACGCTCCAAGGGAGTTGGAAATTAAACGGGGGCGACGGCGGAAGTCCAACCGGCATTACGCTCGATCCAGCGAATGTCAGCAATCTGTGGATTGTCGACAGCGCGACCGATCGTGTCTACCAGTACAATGCTGCCGCCAGTCGTACCGGGGCCCAACAGGCACCGTCGCTCTCCTTCGCCCTGGCCCCTGGCAACACCAACCCGCAAGGTATCGCTGATCCGCCCGCTCCCAGCAGCCTGCTGCCGACCGAGACACCAGTTCTCTCCGAACCCGTCTCCGCAGAAGCATCTCCCCGTGGCAACGATGCTGCCTTCGAAAACATGTACTACGAGCCCCTGAAGAAGATCCGCATCGATACCGTGCGGCGGAGTGAATCACGCGCAGTGGAATCCCACACCCGTGATCTCGGCTACACCGTGGGTGCCTCCGCGAACCGCATCGCGAACGACAGCGTGGCCGGTGACAAACACCACACGGACGTGGACGACCTGTTCGCCCAGTGGGAATCCGACCCGCTCGAATTGTTGAGTCTCCCAGACCTCGGGATGTAGTCTGCCGAGTGCTCTCCTGTAACACGAACTGCCACCCATCACGCCGCCGGGTCCCACACGCCCGGCGGATCGTGGTGCTTGCCCACATTGTGGCCTCGTGGCCTTCAGTCGTAACGTGAAACGCGCCCAGCAATTCTTCCAGGCGGCTGTCCGGCGAAGGTTGATTGCCGAAAACCCCCTAGCCGACGTGATGTCTGCGGCGCAGGTAAATAGGACTCGTGAACATTTTGTCACGCCAGCTGACGTGGCCAAAATTATCGACGCCTGCCCGGACGCCAAGTGGCGACTCATCGTGGCTCTCGTCCGCTTCGGAGGCCTGCGAAGCCCTTCCGAAACGTTCGCCTTGCGATGGGGCGACATCGACTGGGAGCACGACCGATTCACGGTTACCAGCCCCAAGACCGAACATAATGCGGGTGGCGAATCACGGATTGTCCCTTTGTTCCCTGAGCTTCGCCCGCACCTGGAAGCGGCATTCGACGCTGCCCCCGAGGGAGTCCTTGGGCGTCCCATCGAAGTGACGAGTAGCTGTCGCGTAGCGACATTTCGCCGGTAGCCGTGGGATTTATCGCACGGTCTGGTTACGTGGATTTCTCGATCAACTCCGCACAGATCGTGCGCACCCGTCCCGGATCGGCGTTCGGGTTGCGTTTCGCGCCTGGCCGACCAGAGCGCCGAGCGCTTGGAGTTTGCCCTGCTTGACGTCCTCCACGATCTTCGGGTTCGCGGCCAGAAGTTCCCGGCAGAGTGCGATCAGCGCATCGGCGCTGACCTGCTGGATGCCCAGCGCCTGCATGGCATCCTCCACGGTCCCCCCCGCCTCCACCAGGTGTTGAAACACGCTCTTGGCCCGCGACATGTCGAGTTCGCCACGACTCACGGCGCGGATCAAGGCCGCCAGGGCGGCAGGAGTCACGACGAAGTCCTCGAACAAGATGCCTCGTTCGTTGAGCGTGCGGAGCAGATCCTGTTGGATCCAGTTGCTGGCTCGTTTTGCGTCGTTGCTCAGGGCCGCCGTCTGTTCGAAATAGTCCACCACGGGCCGTCCCTGGTTGACCAGCACGTCGGCATCGTAGGGATCCAGGCCGTAGGTCGATTCCAGTCGTGTGCGCAAGGCCGCCGGCAATTCCTCCAGCGACGCGCTGACGGCCGCGATCTCTTCGCGGCTGACCCGCACCGGTACCAGATCGGGGTCGGGGAAGTAACGGTAGTCGCTCGACTCTTCCTTGTGCCGCTGGGCGCGCGTGACCTGGGCCTGATCGTCCCAGCCGCGTGTCTGCTTGGGGACTTCGCCGAGCGTGCGGTGGGTCTCTTGCCACTCCTGGTACTGCCGCTGCGCTTCGTAGCCCAGCGCCCGTTCCACGGCACGGAAGCTGTTCATGTTCTTGATTTCCACGATCGGCGTGGCGACCAGGCCGTGAGGCGTGTCGATGTGCAGATTGATGTTGGCGTCCACCCGCAGGCTCCCTTCCTGCATGTTGCAGTCCGATACGCCGATGTAGCTCAACAACAATTTCAGTTCCGTCAGAAAGGCCTTGGCTTCCTCGGCGGACCGCAGGTCCGGGTGGCTCACGATTTCCAGCAGTGGCGTGCCGGTGCGATTCAGGTCGATCCGGCTGTCCGCCTTGCCTGCCACTTCGTCATGCATGCTCTTGCCCGCATCCTCCTCCAAGTGTGCGCGAATAATCCGAACTCGCCGGGGCTCGAACCGGCCCTTGGGATCCCGGATTTCCAGGTATCCGTCGCGGGACATGGGCAAGTCGTACTGGCTGATCTGGTAGCCTTTCGGCAGGTCGGGATAGTAGTAGTTCTTGCGGTCCCACTTGGTGAAGGCGGGGATCTCGCAATGGAGCGCCAGCGCCGTCTTCAGGGACAAATCAAACGCGCTGCCGGTTCATGACCGGCAGGCTGCCCGGCATCCCGCTGCACACCGGGCACGTCTGCGTGTTGGGCGGCGCACCGAACTCGGTGCTGCAGCGACAAAACAATTTGGTCTGGGTCTTCAGCTGGACATGCACTTCCAGACCAATCACGGTGATGTACGTCGCTGCGCTCATGGCTGCTCCGGCATGCGCAGATGCCAGTCCGTCTGCTGCTGATAGAGGTGCGCCGCGGTCAGCAGGCGGGATTCCTGGAACGCGGGTGCCAAGAGTTGCACACCGATCGGAAGTCCGCTGCGGGTGAAGCCGCAAGGCAACGAAAGGCCGGGGATCCCGGCCAGGTTGGCGGTGACCGTGTACAGGTCCTCCAGGTACATCGAGAGGGGATCCGCCAGTTTCTCGCCGGCCCGAAAGGCGGGCGAAGGAGTGGTGGGACCGATCAGCATGTCGACCTCGCGAAAGACCGCTGCGAAATCGTTGTGAATCAGCCGGCGTACCTTCAGGGCCTGGAGATAGTACGCGTCATAGTACCCGGCGCTGAGTGCATACGTGCCGAGCATGATGCGGCGTTTCACCTCGGGACCGAATCCCTCCGCGCGTGTTCGGCGGTACATCCGCACCAGTGCGCTGTCCACATCGACCGGCGTGGCCGCCGACCGCTGTTCCTCGGCCAGATCCCGCAGCATCGCCTCCTCGGCGGTCCGGTATCCGTAGTGCACCCCGTCGTAGCGGGCCAGGTTACTCGAGGCTTCACACGGCGCGATAATGTAGTAGGTGGCGATGCCGTACTTGCTGTGGGGGAGCGACACGTCGCGGATGCGCACTCCTTCGCGCGAAAAGCGTCCACCACGCGCTCGACCGCGGCGCCCACCTCGGCGTCCAGGCCGGCACCAAACTGTTCGCGTACCACGCCGAGTGTGCGCGGACCCGAGTCATCCCCCAATGTCGCGCGAAGGCGGGAACGGGAACCGGGCGCACGTGGCGTCCCGGGGATCGGCGCCGGCAATGATCTCCAGCAACAGAGCGGCATCCTCGGCCGTGCGGGCCATCGGCCCGACCTGGTCCAGACTGCTGGCAAACGCCACGAGTCCAAAGCGGCTGACGCGGCCATAGGTCGGCTTGAGCCCCACGATGCCGCAGTACGCGGCCGGCTGGCGAATGGATCCACCCGTGTCGGTGCCGATCGCCAGGGCGCCATCCGGGCCGCCACCGCGGCGGCGGACCCGCCGCTGGAACCGCCCGGCACACGCTCGAGATCCCACGGGTTGCGAGTCACCCCCAGGGCCGCGTTTTCCGTCGAGCCCCCCATGGCGAACTCGTCCATGTTCGTCTTGCCGATCAGCACCAGGCCGGCGTCCCGCAGTTTCCGCACCACCGTCGCATCGTAGGGGGGCACGAACTCGGCCAGCATGCGTGAACTGCAGGTGGTGCGCTCCCCCGCCGTGCACAGCACGTCCTTCACGGCGACCGGTACGCCATCCAAGGGACTCAAGATCTGCCCGGCCGCCCGCCGCTGATCCGCCGCGTTGGCCTGGGCCAGCGCCCGCTCCGCAGAGACCTGCAGGAAAGCGCCGAGCGTGCCGTTCCCGCGATCGATCTGATCCAGGCAACACTGCGTGATCTCGCGGGCACTGAACTGGCCCGTCGCCAGACCATCGCGCAACTGGGCGGCAGTGAGTTCGATCAATGTCATGACATTCAGTTGTCACGGGGCCGCAGGGATCGAGCCACATCGACACGCGATGCATCGACATCGTTTCCGATGCATCTAAGATTCGTCACCCAACACGGCGGGTACGCGATAACACTCCTGGTCGCGCTCGGCGCGTTCGCCAACGCTTGCTCGCGGTCGAGGCTGGGGAGCAAAGTGTCGTCGGCGAACACGTTGACCAGATCCATCGCGTGTGCCATCGGTTCCACGTCGCGCGTATCTAACTCCCGCAACAATTCCACGTACCCCACGATTTTGCCGAGATGGTCGGTCATTTCCTCCATCTCGTCGGGGGTCAGCTGCAGGCGGGCCAGCAACGATACTTTCTCGACGTCTGCTCGTGTCAGGGTCACGACTTCGCCTTGGCTTTCGCCTTCTCGGAGGCCGGCAGACGGAACGGTTTCTGACGCACCACGCGTTGCACGGCCCCGCTGCGGAGGCACTGAGCGCACACGCGTGCTGTGCGGTTCGTGCCGCCTGCCGTCGTGATGCGGACGCGCTGCAGATTCGGCTTGAATTGGCGGCGTGTGATCCCGGTGACCTTGGTACCGACACCGCCCAGGTACTTGGCCTTGCCGCGCGTCTCGATCGCGTTGCCGACCTGGGTGCCTTTACCGCAAATTTCGCAAACCCGAGCCATGGGGGTTCCCCTCAATTGCTGAAGCCTCGACCAGCGGAAAACGCTTCAGTATAGCGAGATACGGTCGGTCCGCAACGGCACTCGCCGCACTGCGGGATGGTTGAGAGTTGAGGGTTGGGCCGATGCAAGCGCCGCCGAGCGCCCGGGGATCATTCGGCACGCTCCGCACACAACCGGGTGACTGCCAGCACTTCCTCCAACACGCGGCGGTTGGTGCCGATCCCTTCGCCATGGTAGATCGTGCGATTGCCACGCCAGTCGGTGAATGAACCACCGGCCTCCTCCAGAATCGGCTGGAGCGCGGCCGCATCCCACACGCTCATCACCGGGTCGACCATGACCTCGGCCCGGCCGGTGGCTACCAGCAGATAGCCGTAGCAGTCCCCCCAGGTACGCGTGATGTAGGCCCGCCGCTGCAGCTCGTGAAATACCTGCCAGGCGTCCCGGCGTTCGTAAAGGTCGATTTGGGACGTCACGAACAGGCCGTCGGCCAAGCTATCGCAGGACGAAACGCGGGCGGCCTGGGGCGGCTCGGCTCCCTGCACATACCAAGCGCCGCAACCCTCCGATGCGTACACGCACTCGTCGAGCGCCGGGATGTCAATCACCCCCAGGATGCTTCGCTGCTGATAATCCACGCCCACCAGCGTCCCATAGAGCGGAACGCCGCTGACAAAGGCCGTGGTGCCATCGATGGGGTCGAGTATCCAACGAAACCCGGAAGTGCCCTCCCGGTGTCCGAATTCCTCCCCCACGATGGCGTCGTGGGGAAAGATGGATTCAATGTCGTGACGCAGCGCCTGCTCGGCTTGCCGGTCGGCGATGGTGACCGGAGAATCGTCGTCTTTTCGTTCGACGACGTAACGATCACTGCGGAAATACTGCAACGTGAGTTGGCCAGCTCGTCGAGCCGCTGCAATCGCCAGCTCGAGTCTTGCATCAAGTGCTTTGCTGTCCAAGCCCATGGCGATCCTACACCGATTCTCGCTCCGCGGATGGAGGAGGTTTGAGAAGCTGTGACAACTTGATGGCTTCCAGTTGGCGACGCGAGTTGTCCGTGACTGTGCGCAATGCCTCATGCAGCCGCTTTTGTGATTCCTCCGACATCGCTTCCGTCACGGGCTCCCCCGTGTTGAGCGGCCCCTCGATCGCCTCGATGACCTCCAGCAGCGACACTTCGTCCGGCGAGCGTACCAGCGAATACCCGCCGTCGACGCCGCGCGTCGATCGCAGAATACCGTGGGTCACCAAACTGCGCAGAATCTGCAGCAAGAATCGCTCCGGCATATTTCCTTGAGCCGCCAGCTGGCTGCAGGGAACCGGCGTCGCCGAATCGCTTTTTGCCAGCTGCAGAGTGGCTCGCACCGCGTAAGCAACTGTCCGTGATAGCTTCATCGTCGTAGCCCGCCTTCAATACGACCATTCCCCCGCGCGACGCGGTTGACATCAACCCAACGCCTCCACCCTTCAGGCGGGAACACGTGCGTCGTGGACCCATGGTGGACGCGCGATACCCAAGCACATCGCTTGACCTTCCACGGCCACCGCAGCTCACGCACGTCCTCAGGCAGGTGACCCCGCAAGCATGCCTGCACGGGCCCGCTACGAATCCATCCTCAGCAAACGTCGAACCATCACCTCATTCTGGCCCGCACGCCCCACCGCGGCCACACCACCCGCACCGCGGACTAATCTAACAAAGCTCCCTGGCAGGGTCAATTAGTTGGGTCGGCGGAAAGCGTGCCAGACCAATAAGATGGCTCCACAGACCAGGCAGCTGTCAGCCAGATTGAAGATGGGCCAGTCAAAGCCGATGGCCGGGATTTGGAAGTGCAACCAGTCGCGAACCGCGTACACCGGCTCCCCCACCTCACGCCCCCTAACCCCCGCACCCCAGGTGAGCCCGTGCAGTCCCAGGCGGTCGTACAGGTTTCCCAGAATACCCGCCATCACACACCCCAACGCAATCGTCAGGTGCAGGTCGCGGGCCGCTCGAGCCACAAACAGCCACAGCAATATGCCGACGGCTGCCACCACCGACAACGAAGCAAACAACAGGACCTTGCCCTGACCAACCCCAAACAGGGCTCCTTCATTGAGGCTTGTCTCAAAGCCAAAAATCGAAGGCCATAGCCATATCGGGGGGGATAGCTGGCCGCCTTCCACCCACGGAACGCTCAGACGTTGAAAGATCCAATGTTTGGTCCACAGGTCGATCGCACATCCGCCCACGGCGATCGACAGGAACACGAGATAGCGCGACGGTGGCAAGTCTGAGGACGCGAATTCAGCGTTGCTGGAGTTCGCTGGCGCACTTGATGCAGTGGGGCGTATAGGGGATTGCATTGAGACGAGCCTTCGGGATGCGTCCGCCACATTCAACGCAAGCACCATACGTACCGGATTCAATTCGTTCAAGAGCGTCTTCAATCTGCTCCAGCGTACCTTCGTCGTTCTCCATCAGGCTCAACGTGAACTCCTGATCGAAGTTGTCGCTGCCAATATCCGCCATATGAATCGGCATGCTCGACAAGTCACCGCTGGATTCCGAACGTGTACGTTTGAGCGTCGAGTCGGCCATCGCCGACAGATCGCCGCGTAAACGCGCTCGCATTTCAATCAACAGTTCCTTGAACGAATGCGCGTCCGACTTTCTTTTCATCGCAGATGTCCTGTCACCGCGGCCCAGCCGCAATTAGAGTCCAACCTCTCCTCGTGCTCCGCGGGCGAATCAACCCAAGTTCCCTGGGTCCACACCCGAGTGCTCCGGTGTGCGAACCCGCAAATCGCGGTGGAATTGCCTTTAGCGGGAGATTCGTCGCCGTAGATCATTGACAATGTCAGTATGTTGACCACAAGGAAGCCCTTGCGAGACTTTTTATTGTAGGCAGCGTTCCCCCGGTTGTCAAAGGTCGTGTGCGGCCCGTGCCGCGCAGCGGCAGGGCGTCGCCGGGTTGCGGGCTGCGGGGGCCTGGCGCGGGAGTGGTGCCGGGCCGTGACCCAGACTGCGGCTCGCGGGGATTCGACTTGTCGCCACACGGCACCTCGCATAGACTTGCGCCCGCTGACCCAAGCGTTTTGGGGAAGTGAACATCGCCCAGAAGATTTCCTTGGCATTGTGAGCGAGACACTTCTGTGGTCGCCCGCGGCGACCGGCGGGAGACGCTCGCAACTCCAGGAACGCCATCCACTTGTCACGTTCCTCGACTGCGCCAGTCGCTCGCCACCGTGTTGCCGGCTGAGCGAGATTCGTGGGAGGTGATCTGATGCATCGACGTGCCGGCCGGAGAGCCTTGAGACTCGTGTCCACCACGCCAATTGCCTTCCAACGCTGTATTTCCCCCACCTGCGCAGCCACCTACGACGTGCGGGATGTCCGCGTGGCGTGTGAGCGGTGCGGCGACCTGCTGGACGTCAGTTACGACTGGGACCGGGCGTCGCCTCCCCGGAAACTCAATGGATTCGAAGCACTCTGGGCCCGGCGTCGCGAGCCATCGTCCTACAGCGGCGTGTGGCGGTTTCATCAGCTCCTCCCATTCTGTCCGCGCGAGTCGATTGTCACCGTGGGGGAAGGGCAGACGTTGTTCCAGCAGGCCGATGCGGTGGCCCGTTACGTGGACGTCAAACCGGGACGTCTCTACCTGCAGTACGAGGGCATGAATCCGTCGGGGAGCTTCAAGGACAACGGCATGTCCGCCGCGTTTACGCACGCCCGCATGTGCGGGGCTCAGCGGGCCGCCTGCGCTTCGACGGGCAACACCAGCGCGTCGCTGGCGATGTACTGCGCGATGACGCGGCTCATGAAGGCCGTGATCTTCATCGGTTCCGGGAAGATCTCCTACGGCAAACTATCCCAGGCGCTCGACTACGGCGCTCTGACCGTGCAGATCACCGGGGACTTCGACGACGCGATGGTGCGTGTCCGGGAAGTGTGTCGCGATCTGGGGATCTACCTGGTCAACAGCATCAACCCGTTTCGTCTGGAAGGACAGAAGTCGATCATGTTCCGGGTCCTCGAGGCGCTCGACTGGGAGCCGCCGGACTGGATCGTGGTCCCGGGCGGAAATCTGGGGAACTCGAGCGCATTTGGCAAGGCCTTTGCCGAACTCAAGGCGCTCGGCCTGCTCACCCGCGTGCCGCGTTTGGCCGTGATCAACGCCGCCGGTGCCGACACGCTCTACCAACTCTACGATCAGCGCGGCATGCGGTGGAACGACGGGAATCCGCCGATGCAGATTGCCGACGACTACTACGCTCAACTCGATACCGATCAGAAGAAAGCCTCCACGATCGCCAGCGCCATCGAGATCAATCGTCCGGTGAATTTTCGCAAGTGCCTGCGGGCGCTGGAGACCTGCGACGGTGTGGTGCGGCGCGTGACGGACCAGGAAATCCTGGATGCCAAAGCGCAGGTGGGAGCCGGTGGGGTCGGCTGTGAACCGGCCAGCGCCGCCAGCGTCGCGGGAGCCAAATTGCTGCGCAGCGAAGGGGTTATCGGCGCCGAGGAACAGGTCGTATGCATTCTGACCGGCCATCAACTCAAAGATCCAACGGCCACCGTCGCCTACCACACGACCGACCAGGACCAGTTCAACAAGGTCCTGGGCAGCCGCGGGGTTCGCCGCGCCTCGTTTGCCAATCGGGCCGTGGCGGTTCCCAACGACCTGGGCGAAATCATCAAGGCGATCCGGCTGTACAGTTGACGCGTCCCCGCCGCGGCACTGCGGGATGGCCGCCGCCGACAGGAGGTTTCACGATGAGTAAAATCCGCTTGGCAATCCACGGCGCGGCCGGACGCATGGGGCAGCGTCTCATCGCCCTGGCCACGGCTGACCCGCACCTGCAGGTGGTCGCCGCATTGGAGTCGCACGGTCACCCGGATCTGGGACGCGATGCCGGACAGCGGGCCGGGATCGACGTGTTGGGGGTGCCACTGTCGGTCGCCTTGGATGGCGATGTGGACTGCGTGATCGATTTCTCCGTCCCGGAGGCCGCCCATCGTGTGGCGGTCATGTGTCAGCAGCACAAGATCCCCTTGGTGCTGGCAACCACCGGGCTGAGCGAGTCGCAGAAGGATCACGTGGCGGCGGCCGCCACCCAGATTCCACTCGTCTGGGCGCCGAGCATGAGCCTGGCGGTCAATCTGTCGATGAAGCTGGCCACGATCGCTGCCGAAGCGCTCCGCGACTGCCCTGGCGGTGCCGACGTCGAGATCATCGAACGCCATCATCGTTTCAAGCAGGATGCGCCCAGTGGCACGGCGCTGCGTTTCGGGGAACTGATCGCCGGAGCCATGGGGATCTCGCGGCAGGCGCATGGCCGCGCAGGCCAGGTCGGCCAGCGGCCGCACGATGAGATCGGCTATCACGCGGTCCGCGTGGGCGACAACCCGGGTGAACACTCGATCATCTTCGGGATGCTGGGTGAGTCGATCGAGCTGACCGTCCGCGCCACCAATCGAGATTGCTATGCCGTCGGCGCTCTCCAGGCGGCCAAGTTCGTCGTCGGTCGGCCCCCCGGCATCTACACGATGGTGGACGTGCTGGGCCTGTAGACCGACCCGGATCGATCGTCATGCCGACCGCAGCGGCAGCGTGGTGTGCGGCCAGCCACACGGCGCCGTGCACGACGACACTCTCCCCCAATACGGCCGGTTCGATGGTGTAGCTGTCGCGCAAGGGAGGAAACACGTACCGCGCGACGGCCCGGCGGAGGGGCGCGAAGAAGTGCGTCTCGCCGATCAAAGAAACACCACCGCCCACGACCACGACTTCAGGCGCCAGTAGCGTGATGGTCTGAGCGATGGCCCATCCGAGGACCTCCAACGCGTGCCCCAGGACGCGCTGTGCGACGACGTTGCCCGCCGCCGCCGCCTCGGCGACGGTCCGCGCGGTCAGCAAATCGAGATCGTGTTGGCAACGCGTCAGCAAGTCGTCGATCGACTCCGCATCCGCATTCTTCGCGTCGGCAAGCCGTCGATGCAGCTGCACGCGATTCTCCCCACGATCACGTTCTGTGAGTGAGGCGAACGCATCGGTCACCTCGCCGTCGAGTCGCGCGTGGGCGGCCGCTGCGATTCCCCAACCGCTGGCCAGCGATTCCACGGTCTGATCCGCCTGAACCGCCTGCAGGCCGGGCCGCAAATGTCCGATCTCGCAGGCCGCGGGACGGCCTGTGCCCAACAGCCGACCGTCGTGCACGAAGCCGCCACCGACGCCCGTCCCGACCGTGACAAAAAACACGCTGCGCCGCCCCTGCCCGGCTCCAAAATGCGCTTCGGCCAGCGTGGCCACATCACAGTCGTTGCCCAGCACCGCGGGAACCCCCAGGTTTTCCCGGCACCACTGGACCAGGTGAAAATTCTCCCACCCTTGGATCTGATGGCTCTTGATCACTCGTCCCTGCTCGCTGTCGACCGGGCCGCCGAAACCGATCCCGACACGCGTCACACCGTACGACTGCACCAGCGGACCGCCCAGCTCCCGCGATCTGCTGCAAGATACCGGCGGCACCGTGTTCAGGCTCGATGTCCGCGCGCGCGAAGCTCGCGCAATTCCGCTTGCTGGCCGCGCTCACGCCCAACTGCAATTTCGTGCCGCCGATTTCGATACCCAAATACATCCGACACCCTTCCTGGGAACAAGACACCGAATCATGCTGCCGCGTACCGTCCGGCAAGATTGATGCGCGCGTGCACGTCGTTGAGCACCCAGTGGAACAGGCACAGGTGAATGCTCTCCACCATCCCCATGTCGGGCAGGTCGATGTGCAGTCCGTCCTGCTGCATCTGTTTCAATTTGCCTCCCCCGTAACCCGTCAAGCCGAACGTGGTCAGTCCGTGGCGATTCGCCCAGTCGACGGCGTTGAGCACGTTGGGGCTGTTCCCCGAACCGCTGATGGCCAGCACCAGATCGCCCTTGCCGCCGAAATTCATCAGCTGTTGCACGAAGATCTGATCGTAGGCCAAGTCGTTTCCGACGGCCATGATCCAGCCGACATTGTCGGTCAGGCTCAGCACTTTCAGGCGTTTGCGGCTCTCGTCATGCAGCAGGGATTCGGGCAACGTACTCTTGCCCAGATCCTCGCACATGTGACTGGCTGTCGTTCCCGACCCGCCGTTTCCCAGGATGAACACGTAGCGGCCCTCGCTCCAGGCCTGGTAGATCAGGTCGGCCCAGCGTTTCAACGCGGCCTGGTCGACCCGGCCGATCTCCTGCTGCAATCGCCGCACATAGGCATCTGCCGCCAATTCAATTCCCAGCATTGTCGCATCCTCTTGGCAAACTCTCGAAACGTCGAATACTCCGATCCCCTCGTGAACATGGACCACGGTGCGCGGCACACGACCATTCCCGGTCGAGCGAATCAAGCTGTTGCTCCGTCCGAGGAGTGGGGGCGATACAGCAGGACCGTCGCGAGCATGATCAAGGCCGTCATGGCGAATATCGCGCACCTCGGCCAATTCGCCGCGACCACCAGCCGGTCGAATAACCAATATACCCCGGAGGAGAGCAGAATCGCGGCAAAATTCGCCTGGTTCATCACGGCGATCATCCGACCCTTCTGCCCTTCGGGTGGGCTCGACTGCATGAACACTTGCAGGGGAATCGCATACATCCCAGCAAAAATCCCCAGGGTGATCAAGGCCCCCAGCGAGCCCCAGAAGCCCAACAGATGACCGTGAAACGGGCCCGGTAAAGACATCACCACCAGCGACGCGATCAAGCCCCAGCCGCCCCCACGCATGATGCGGAAATCGGCCGCTTCGTGCGACAAGCGCCCGGCCAAGACCGATCCCACGGCGATGCCGATCCCGATGCTCGCCATGAGAATGCTGGTCAGCGTGTCGTTGAGTTGCAGCTGGTGCGCTTCCCAACGAGTTGACCGCTTGTTGAGCCACGCCTGCCATCAGCCAGAAGACGCTGGAGGCCAGTACCGCACCCAGCAGAGGCCGATCGCGCAGCAGCACTTGCCGCGTATCGGGTGGGACCGTCAGGGCCGACCAGGAAAACCGCAAGTGGGGTACGGCCGCGGGGACCCTCCGCACGAGAAACGACGTCAGCGTGCCCGCCACCGCAATGCCCACACACACGCCGGAGGCGATCCACAGCCGATACGCCGTGACCGTCAGCGACTGTCCGTCGCGCATCGCCAGATCGCTCAAGAGACCGGCCGAAGCGGCGCCAAAAATGATCGCCAAGAAAGTCGTCATCAAGATGATGCCGTTGGCCCGGGGCAAGTCGCTCGGCCGCAACATCTCGGGCAAGATCCCGTACTTGCTCGGCCCGAAAAAGCGCTGTGCGTGCCCATCAGGAACAACACCACCAGCAAGCCCGGGAATCCCCACCGGCCAAACGAAAGAAAGGCCGCCAAACCCAGCAACATGACCACGATCTCCGCCAGTTTGGCCAGGACGATCACGGTCCGCTTGCTGTGCCGATCCGCCAGGTACCCGGCGTATCCCGAGAACAGCAAGAAGGGCGCGGAGAACACGAACATGGCGACCGGCTGCCGATCCTCGGCGGCCACCTTCAGCGACAGCAGCAGCATGAGCTGTTTGAACAAGTTGTCGTTGAACGCGCCGAGGAACTGCGTGACGGTAATGCCCCAGAAGGAACGGTCGTGATAGAGCCGCGGCAGCTCGTGCCGATCGGTGCACCGCGGGGGCTCCCCGGCGAACGAACCTGTGGCGACGCGATACGGGTTCTCCCGCTCCGCCGACTGTCCAAGGCCAGGGTCATCTCCAGATATCATGGCCGCATTATGGCCGACGGCACGGCCAGCCAACAAGGTCGTGTCGGACGGATCACCCGAGCGCCTGCAGCTACTGCCTGCCGCCGGCATGCAGGTCGACCAGCTGATCGGCGCTCGCCATCGCGCGGATGTCTTCCGTGATCCGCATGGAACAGTACTTGGGTCCACACATGCTGCAGAAATGCGCGCTCTTGAACGTCTCCTGGGGCAGCGTCTCGTCGTGGTACTTGCGAGCGGTCTCGGGGTCGAGCGACAGTCGGAACTGTTCGGCCCAGTTGAACTCGAAGCGCGCCTTGCTGAGCGCATTGTCGCGCTCCTGGACCCGCGGTCGCTTCCGCGCCACGTCGGCGCCGTGGGCCGCGATCTTATAGGCGATCACACCTTGGCGGACGTCGTCGTTGTTGGGGAGTCCCAGGTGCTCTTTCGGGGTCACGTAGCACAGCATGGCCGCGCCATACCAGCCCGCCAGGGCGGCACCGATGGCGCTGGTGATGTGATCGTAACCGGGCGCGACGTCGGTGACCAACGGGCCGAGCACGTAGAAGGGGGCTCCGTGGCAGATCTCCACCTGCTTGCGAATGTTCATCTCGATCTGGTCGATCGGAATGTGTCCGGGCCCTTCGACCATGACCTGCGTCCCGGCGGCCCAACCGCGCTGGACCAGTTCTCCCAGCACTTCGAGTTCCGCGAACTGCGCCGCGTCACTCGCATCCGCAATCGAGCCGGGACGCATGCCGTCCCCCAGGCTCCAGGTCACATCGTACTCGCGCATGATCGCGCACAGATCTTCGAAGTGCGTGTACAACGGGTTCTGTTGGCGATGGGCGATCATCCACTTGGCGATCAGCGAACCACCGCGGCTCACAATCCCGGTGACTCGTTGCGTGGTCAGGTGCAGATGTTCGAGCAGCACGCCGCAGTGCACCGTCATGTAGTCCACACCCTGCCGGGCTTGATGTTCGATCATGTCCAGGAAATGCTGCGGCCGCATGTCCTCGATGTCGCCCCCCAGCTGCTCCAGCATCTGGTAGATGGGAACCGTTCCGACCGGGACCGGCGACGCCTCGATAATCGCCTGGCGGATGCGATCGATGTCCTTGCCGGTCGACAAATCCATCACCGTGTCGGACCCGAAATGGACCGCCGTATGCAGTTTCTCCAGCTCGATTCCCGCGTCCCCCGTCACGGCGGAATTGCCGAGATTCGCGTTGATCTTGCAGCGCACGGCGACGCCGATCCCGAGTGGTTGGAGTCGGCCGGCGAGGTGGACCTTGTTGGCGGGAATCACCAGGCGGCCCGCCGCCACTTCCTGCCGCACGAATTCCGCCTCCAGGTACTCGGCCCGCGCCACGAACTCCATTTCTGGAGTGACTTCGCCGGCGCGCGCCGCTTCAAGTTGCGTCTTCGACATGCATGCTCTCCGATCTCTGAACCACCGGCTGTGGTCGAGCCACAGACGGGGATGTCCGCAGGAAACGGACGGAACTCCGACCTGGAAGTCATCCTACCGGTCGAACCCTGGTTGTCAATCGACCCGGAGAGCCACCGGTGGCGGTGTGCGGCGTCGCCGCTGTCACACGCCGCCGCGCGGTCGCGAGCGGCACGGCGACACCCCGTCCGACACACGCTCAGGCTTGCTCATACGCGAGATACGGGCGCAGCCATTTTTCGACTTGGGAAACCGGCAGACCTTTGCGGGCCGCATAGCTCTCGATCTGATCCCGTGCCACCTGACCGATCGCGAAATAGCGGGCCTCGGGATGCGCGAAGTACAACCCGCAGATGCTGGCCGCCGGATGCATGGCCAGGTTCTCCGTCAAATGGATGCCAAGCCGCGAGGAAGCCTGCAGCAGGTCGAACAAGGTCTGTTTCTCGGTATGATCGGGCTGGGCCGGGTAGCCCGGTGCGGGCCGGATGCCGCGATACTGTTGGGCAATCAGGTCGTCTTTCGAGAGCCGTTCATTGCGGCCGTAACCCCACTCGTGCCGCACGCGTTCGTGCAACCACTCGGCCGCCGCCTCCGCCAGGCGGTCGGCCAGCGCTTTGGCCATGATCGCGCCGTAGTCGTCGTGCACCGCTTCGTACCGGGCAGCCAGTTCGTCGGCCCCCAGGCCGGCGGTCAGGGCGAATCCGCCGACGAAATCCGGCACGCCGGAATCGTGCGGCGCCACGAAGTCCGCCAAGGCCAGGAAATCACTTTGCCCGCGCTTCTCCCATTGCTGCCGCAGCGTGAACAGGCGGGCGGCTTCGGTGACCCGTCGCGCGTCGCTCCAGACAATAATGTCGTCTCCGTCCGCCGCGGCGGGCCAGAACCCATAGACGGCCGCCGCCCGCAACCAGCGTCCGGCGACGATCTCGCCCAACATCGATTGTGCCTGCTCGAACAACTCGCGGGCCGTTTCGCCCACCTGTGGATCCTGGAAGATGCGCGGGTATTTCCCTTTCAGTTCCCAGGCCATGAAGAACGGCGACCAGTCGATATAGGGGATCAGCGTGCTCAATGCAATGTCGTTCAACACGCGTGTGCCTAAGAACGCCGGCGCCGCGGTGGTCGATGAGTCCCAGTTCAATGCGCCGTCGGCGCCGGCACGCTTCGGGATAGGGAATCAACTTGAGCGTTTGTTGCTGAAAGGACGCGACCAGCTGCTGCTGTTTCTGGCGGTTCTCTTCGAGCAGTCCATCGTGGAGTTCCCGGCTCATCAATCGATCCACCACGCTGGGCGTGCGGGAGGCATCGCGTACGTGCAGCGTGGCCCCCGTATAACACGGCGCAATGCGTACCGCGGTGTGACGTTCGCTGGTCGTCGCGCCGCCGATCAGCAGGGGTAGTCGCAGGCCGAGCCGCTCCATTTCCGACGCGACATGCACCATCTCTTCCAGACTGGGTGTAATGAGCCCCGACAGGCCGATGATGTCCGCTTGTGCCGTGCGGGCGGTTTCCAAGATCTTCTCGCAGGGAACCATCACGCCGAGGTCGATGACTTCATAATTGTTGCAGGCCAGCACGACACCCACGATGTTCTTGCCGATGTCATGCACGTCTCCCTTGACGGTGGCCATGACGATGGTCCCCCGCGTTGCCCGGGAGACGGTACCGGCCGCTGCTTTCTCCGCCTCCATGTACGGCAGCAGGTAGGCGACCGCCTTCTTCATCACGCGGGCCGTTTTCACCACTTGGGGCAAGAACATCTTGCCGGCGGCAAACAGCTCGCCCACTTGCTTCATGCCGTCCATCAAGGGACCTTCGATAATCTCCAGACAACGCTGGCACTGAGCGCGAACCTCCTCCACGTCCGGCTCGATGAACTTATCGATGCCCTTGATCAGGGCGTGCGCCAGTCGCTGGGCCACGGGCAGGTCTGCGCCAGGCCAGGTCTTCCCCGGGCCTTTGCGGACCCTGCCCCTGCCCTTTCACCGTTTCGGCATACGCCACCAGTCGCTCCGTGGCGTCCGGGTGCCGGTTGAACAACACGTCCTCCACCTGCTGCAGCAACTCCGGCGGGACCTGTTCATAGATCGCCAGTTGCCCGGCATTGACAATCCCCATGTCCAGCCCCGCCTGGATCGCATGGAACAAGAAAGGCCGCGTGCATCGCCTCCCGCACGACGTCGTTGCCACGCAAGGAGAACGACACGTTGCTGATGCCGCCCGAGACCTTCACCCCGGGCAGTTCCTGCTTGATGCGACGCGTGGCCTCGAGGAAATTCACCGCGTAATTGTCGTGTTCCTTGATGCCCGTGGCGACCGTCAGCACGTTGGGATCGAAGACGATATCTTCCGGCGGAAAACCGACTCGCTGCGTGAGCAGGTCATACGCGCGGTGACAGATCCGCAGCTTGTCGGCCACCTCGACCGCCTGCCCCGACTCGTCGAACGCCATCACCACCACCGCCGCACCGTACCGACGGATCAGCCGGGCCCGCCGCAAGAACTCCTCTTCACCGTCTTTGAGGCTGATGGAGTTGACGATCGATTTGCCTTGCGTGCACTTGAGCCCCGCTTCCAGCACGGACCACCGGGAGCTGTCGATCATCACCGGCACTCGGTTGATGTCCGGTTCGGCGGCGATGAGGTGGAGGAATCGCGTCATCATGGCTTCGCCATCCAGCAGCGCGTCGTCCATGTTCACGTCGATAATGCTGGCCCCCGCCACCACCTGTTCCCGTGCGACCTCCACGGCCGCTTCAAATTCCTCGTCGCGAATCAGCCGGGCAAACCGCCGCGAGCCGGTCACATTCGTGCGCTCCCCCACCATCACGAAGTTGGAGTCCGGACGGAACGTCAGCGCTTCCTGGCCGCTGAGTCGTGTGAGTCGTTCCACTGCGGGGATGCGACGGGGAGGCACGCCACGCAGGGCCTCCGCGATCTCTTCGATGTAGGGAGGTGTCGTGCCGCAACATCCTCCCACAATGTTCAGCCACCCCGCAGCGGCGAACTGCCGCAGCGTGTCCGCCATGTCCCGGGGCGCCAGATCAAAGCCGCCGAACTCGTTCGGCAAGCCGGCGTTGGGATGACAGCTGGTGTAGACCGGCGCGATCTTCGCCAACTCGGCCACGTAGGGACGCATCTGCTCCGGACCCAAGGCACAGTTGATTCCCACGCTGATCAGCGGAAAATGGGCGATCGAGTTCCAGAATGCCTCGATCGTCTGACCGGAAAGCGTTCGGCCGGCCCGGTCGGTGATCGTGACGGAGGCCATCACCGGCACGTCGATCCCGTGCTCCTCGCCATACCGGTCGATGGCAAACAGGCAGGCCTTCAGGTTCAGCGTGTCAAAGGTCGTCTCCGGAAACAGGATGTCGACACCCCCTTCGATCAGCGCCGCCACTTGCTGGTAGTACGATTCCACATGCTGGTCAAATGTGACCGCGCGATATCCGGGGTCCTCGACGCGCGGGGACATCGAGGCGGTTTTCGCGGTGGGTCCGATCGAGCCGGCCACGAAGCGAGGCCGCTGCGGGTCCCGGGCCGTGAATTCGTCCGCGGCCCGGCGGGCACAGGCGGCCGCCGCCAGGTTGATCTCCCGCATCAGCTCGGGCGGCAGGGCGAACTCCTCCATCCCCAGCGGGCTCGATCCAAACGTGTTTGTCTCGATGATGTCCGCCCCCGCCGCCAGGTACTGACGATGAATCTCCGTCACGGCGTCGGGACGGGTCAGGCACAGCACGTCCACAAAATTCTTCAGGTCCTTGTGGTGGCCGGCAAAACGCGACCCGCGCATGGCCGCCTCATCGATGCCCATGGCGAACACGGTCGTGCCCATGGCCCCGTCGAGGACCAGGATGCGCTGCGCGAGAAGCTGTTCCAGTTGAGCGCGAATTGAAGGACGAGTAACGGAGGGCATGCAAGTGACCTGACTTACGAACCAAGGAGATCAGACCGTGTCGCACCGAGGCCGCGCCGCAAGGTTCCCGGCATCGCGCCCGGCACGGGCCTCACAAGTATTCGAGATACGCTGCTTATGTGATCAAAGATAACTGATCTAACGTGTTATTTTGAAATGACTTGCAGTGATTTTTCTTAGTTTATTCGGCACTCGATTAACGCCACCTGCCGGGCGTCGCTAACATCAGGGCTGGAAAGGGTGACGCCTGCCGAGTGGCTTCGACAGGCGTCGCAGCGACACTTGACTCTTAGGCGGAGAAGCATCGCCATGGGTAAGATTACCGCATCCGGCACAACCGGCAAGCCTGTCAAGCCCACCCCCGACTTCCCGCTGTAAGCGCACGCCAGCCGGCGATGGGCCAAGAAAGTCAACGGCAAGACCCTCTTTTTCGGTAAATGGCACACCCCGCAGGCCACCCTCGAAAACGTCCAGTCGCACTACGATGAGCTGTACCGCAGCCGCGTCCCGCAACGGTCCCAGGCCAAGCTGACCGTGGCTGATCTGTGCAGCAAATTCCTCAACAGCTGCGTGGTCAAGTTGGCGGCCGACGAGCTGGCCACCGTCACATTTCAGGACTACAAGGCGTGCACCGACTTGCTGGTGGAATTCTTTGGGAAGCACGTCGCCGTCGAGGATCTGCAACCTGCTGACTTCCATCGGCTCCGCAACCGGATGGGAGTGGCCGATCGCGTGATCGCGGTCATACCCGAGAACAGATGATAGAGCGCGAGCATGGAGTGCGTCTTGCCGCCACCGAAGTTGGTCTGGAGCTGCACCACCGGAAGGAGTTCCATCGCCTTACCGACACGTTCGTGGTTGGTGATCGCCATTTGCTGCGAGCCTATAGAGTATCTGGATCTGGGTCAGGCATCGGGCGCTAGGTCTTAGGGTTCAGTCTTCGGTAAGAGCTCAGGGTGATTGAGCTGAAGCCACTGAATGACTTCCAGTTGCAGTTCCTTCACAAAACTCACGAGTTCCGCGGCATCCTGTTGTGTTGCGACGCCGGCCATGTCGTATTCGGCCGTGTTGCGTTTGACGCGGCACGTATCGAGGTAAGCGGCGTCGTTCTTGCGATGGTCGCCGAGGATAAGTGGCAGCGCGGTAATTGCTCGATAGTGTTGCAGGGTTTTCTCCGGCCGGTAGCCGGAAGCGTGCAGCAGGATCGTACAAAGCTTCAAGGCCGCGTTGTAGGCGATCCCGAACTGCCAGTCGGCCGAGATGTTTCCTTCGGCATCGTCCAGATCGCGCTGAACGATGGAGAACAGTCCCGATATTTCCTGGAGGCTTGACTGGTGCGGACGCAGCCACCCATTAGTCACCCACTGCCGCAAGGTCATCTTCATTTCCCAGGACAAAGAGCCGTGGCGAATTCAGTACGCTGGTGATGAAATGATCGCCCGCAGCGCGTTCGCGCGAACTCATCGGGGTTCATGATGTGCGGGTTAATTTCTCGACCAAGTTGCTTTGCAGCGTCCGTCAGCAACGGGCTCACTTTTCGCAGCCCCACCGACCCGATGATCATGAGATCCACGTCGCTGTGGGCCAGCTCCGCACTGCTCGCAAGTGAACCAAACACGAATGCCACCGGGATGTCCGCGTCGTGCAGGGCCTCATGCAGGACTTCCACCAGACCGCTGGTCTTGAGCACCAGATTGCGGATATCGACGTAGAGTGGATGCTGCGTATTGGCTTGGTAATAGGTCCGGTTGCCGTCTTTGCGAGCCGCGATCAACCCCAGTCCGGCCAACCGCCGGAGTTCCTGACGCACGGTCGAGACGGACAGGCCCGACTGCCGCTCCAGTTCTCGCACGTGCAGTTCGCACGCGGTCAGTCCGAACAGTAGCCGCAGCACCTCCGCCTTGACGCGTGACGACAGCAATTCTGTAAGCGTGTTCATGTTGTACGGTTATACCGCGCAATTGCGCGCCAAAACAGATCATTCTGCCGGCGACCGCGGACGACCGGCCAGGAGTATCAAGGCTCGTCGAACAGCTCTCCTTGTTTCTCTCCTGACCGGGCCACCTCGCCCGCCAGGCGCGTGATCTCATCTACGACAAAAAGGCCGATGAACTCACCGTCTTGGATGTGTTTCCGCTACCGCTCACGCCAAATCAGAAGGAGGCCATGCGAAAAGAAAACCCGGCTAGTTGATACCAGCCGGGTTCTTTTTCTGTGGATCTTCTGAAGCCTAGCTGCGAATCCTACAATTGCGGCGGTTTGGTTTTTTCCCGCGGGGAGGTTCGTCATGTCTCGCAGTTTCGCAATCGGTTTCGGCGTGGTCGCGGTGTTGCTGGTGGGTGGTTGGGTGCTGGCGCAGCAGGATGCGGCGAGCAAGCAGAAGCAATCGCTGATTGCCGAATTGACGACAGTGATACGTGGCACTCCAGGGACCATGAAGCGCGTTCGAGAGCAGGGTGCGAGTTGCATAAGGGGCAACCCGACCGAAGAAGCTCTCCGCAGGCAACCAGAAGTTCTCGGCCGCATTCTATCAACTACTGCTGTGAGCGCTGATAAGTCGCCAGTCGCTGGATCACCTGGATACGTCATCCTCTGGGAGGTTAACCTGGACGAGGATATGCGGTGGCGATATGCCATCGGCGAGGCGTATGCAGCGATCAAGAAAAGTGCGAAATCGTCAGCGGCGGGAGTTCGTTTTTTGCCGCCGGAACACGAGAGTCAGAACGCACCAGGAAAAAAGCGGGCAGGATGTGTGCGTGGTGTAGGGTTCGCGCCGAGTCACGACCACGGCGACGAGGAGCTGTACTGGGCGATTATCCTCTATGACAAGCAGGCCGATGAACTTGCCGTCTTGGACGTGTTTCCGCTGCCGCTTACGCCAAGACAGAAGGAAGTCATGCGCAAAGAAAACCCGGCTAGTTGATACCAGCTGGGCTCGTTTTCTGTGGATTTGTCGAAAAGCTAGCTGCGAACGCTACATTTGCGGCGGTTTGGTTATTTCACGAGGGGAGGGTTCGTCATGTTCCGCAGTTTCGCAATCGGTGGCGTGGTGATCGCGGTCCTGATAACCGGATGGTCAATGAAAAATGGACACGTTGCAGCCGCAAAACTGAACTATGTCCTTCCGTATTTGACTGAGCCCAACGTTCCCGACGAATGCTACCAGAGCATTCCGGGGTATGGATGGAGGCGTCCTCCTAAGAAATAAAGAAACCGGCAGGCCGAAACCCGTCAGTGGTTAGGTGTCATTCCGCAGAGAGACTCGCTCAGTGAGTCAAATATGCTGCGATGTAGCTGGTCGGTGGGCAGGTGAGTACCATGAGCGCGGAGGTATCTATCATGTCCCGTCTACTCCTCCCACCGATACTTCTCCTTCTTCTCGGCTGCAGTCACGCGGATGACCGCCCCGAGAAGAAGCCCATGCCCGTCCCTGACAGACCGGCCAATGTGCAAATGGTGGGCGAAGTACAGGCAACCGAGCCACTCGCCGAGGCACCAGACGCAACACAGCCCGAGGCAGCCGGAGACACGACGTCGCCGTCGGTGGAGATCCGCAGACTGAGTGGCGAGCTTTCGGCGCTGCAGCGGACGGTGGACAAGCAGGCCAAGTCGCTAGACAAGGCCGAGCGGCGGATTGAAGACCTCGAGGTCGCAAACGACGACCTACGAGACGAACTGCGACACCCTGGCCGCCGAGCGGCGGAAGGGAGGAGACAAGTGACCGCCCGGCTACTTGACGCGATGCTCAGCCAATCGCCGTCCGACCCCGACCGCGCCATCGAAGACCTGCGGCGAGAGATGTTCCGCCTGAAGGAACGCGTGGCCGTGCTCAGGGGCGAGCGAGCCGTCCCACCACTTACCGTCCGTCGCCCGGTCCCGAGCGATCGCTGGCAGAGCTGCCGCCACGCATGGTCGATTGCCACGACTGCCGCCGGGGACGAATCTACGGACCGATCCCCGTGTGTTACGGAACCTGGAATGCTGGTGCGTGGTACGCGTTCAGCGGCAACTACTACGGTCCGATCGGGATGTGCGGCCGGTGCGGTGGGCGAGGGAAGATACCGGCAACGGATTGGAGGACGAGATGAAACTGCGAATCGAATCTTTCGGACAACCCATCGAGCTGACGACGAAGCATTCCGCGTCGTCCTATAATATTCCGGTCCCTCTCGTCGACGGAGGACTGACCGATGACGATCTGGCGAAGCTGTCAGCCCACGGCGCTGGCCGACGATCGGTGCAGCTGTTTGACCTCGACGGAAACTTAGTGTGCAACTTCATCCTGCATCGCGATTGGCTAGATATCGGGCCGCCGAGAAGATGATCCTAGCACCCCCCCCTGGCATCCGCCGGGGGTTTTTTTATGCGCCGAGGGTGGCGTCAAAACGGGCGTCAAACGTCCACTTTTGGTCGTTTCTGGCACCATTGCCCCCAAGAAAACCCCTTGTTTTGCAGTGTTTGCGGGTCTTTTTTCATGGATTCCAGATACTCTGCGGCCCGGCAATGACATCCTGGGATCTCCAGGTGCGCTAGACCACCTGGATTGGACAATTCACGGCGCCTGTCCAGCCGCTCGAGCTGCCGGGACCCCGCAGGATCGGCACAATCGGCATCCGCGACAGCCGGACACTTCAGTGGTCCTGGCCGATGTTCGGCTGGCAACCGGCCGAACGGACATCGAGGGCCGTGAACCCTGTTCCCGCGACCGGACTGTCGGGCCCGAAAACGACACGCCCTTGTGCGTACTCGGTCAGCCGCGGATCGAGTTGCAGCCACCCGGCACCCTGAATCGCCGCGCTGCCGACCGGTCGATAATCGTCCAGCGTGGTGAACTTCACCGACCCCTGCTCGCTGAACACGATGTTGTTTTCGGACCGGATGATGGCCTCCGGGCGCGTGAACTCGATAGCGCCGTGCGCGACGACGACGTTCTTCTCCAGGACGTAGTCCGAGCAACGGGCAAAGGCAAGCGTGGCATCCCCATCGCACACAAACAGGTTGTTCCGCAGCGTGTTGCGGCGGGCCATGTGGTTCTGGGAAGGACGAGCCACGCCCACGCTCAGGTTGCCTACCACCAGACAGTCTTCGGCTTGCTCGTCCAGATAATACGCCGAGGCCCCGTAGCCTCCCGTATCGACAATGTCGTGGATGAAGTTACCGCTGACCACCATGCGCTTGCAGGAAGAAATGTAGATGCCGGCTCCGTCGTGCAGTTCCTGCATCGCACGAAAAATGTGATTGTGCTCGATGCGGTGATCGTCACCGCCACAGGCAATCGCCGTATACGGCGTGTCGTGGAGCGTGTTGTGTTCGATGCGACAGACTTGACCATCGCTTCCATCACCCCAGATCGCAATGGCACTCGGATAGAGACGGCCCACGTGGTGGACGAGGTTGTTTCGCACCAGACACGCGCCGCCGAATTTCAGACCGCAGGCACCCGTGTCGTGGATGTGGCAGTCTTCCAGCGTCGTCGACTGCAGATTCCACGCCTTGATCCCCTGCCCCGCGACGTTCCGGATCTCCAGGTCGGCCAACCGGCAGTTGTCCACGTGCGTCAACTCCACGGCGCCTGGAAAATTTCCGGCACCAAATCCACCGGCCACCAAGGGTGTGTTGGTCACGGAAAGGACGAGTCCGCGGATCGTCACGTCGCGCACCGGTTGATCGGCGCGGCCCTGGATGCGGAGGATCGAAGGCACCGTGGGCGCCAGCACCCGGGCCGTATCCAGGTCCTCGCCGGGAAGCGGCCAGTACACGACCTGGCCAGCCGACCGGTCGAGATACCACTGCCCCGGTTCCGTCAGGCCCTCGCGAACGTTCCACACCACATACGTCTGGACCCCGAACGCGCCGGGCGGATGACCGCAAGGCGTCGAAAACTTCAACGTCTGATTCAAGGCGTCGATTTCACTCACGCCGACAACCGACTCGTCCCACATGTGATACACGGTGACCTCGGCATTCCTGGCGTCCAGCCACGCTCCGAGATCCTCGGGGCGGTATGTCAGGGTGGTCAGTTCTTCCTGGCTCGGTTTCCGCTTCCAGCCGCCACCGGTCGTGCTCATCCAGGGCACGTCGAATACGCTCTTGTGCGTAAACGTCCCGGTCTTGGGCAAGCGGGCGCGTGGACAGAGCCGTTCGTTGACCACCAGGAGACGAAAATCCCATCGCCCATCTCGCACCTCCGGAACGTCCGCCGACCACAAGTTGTCACCAACACGATGCCAGCCGCGAATCGGTCGTCCACCGTAAATGATGACCTTCGCGTTCTCGGCCGCCGCGATTTCCAGGCCGGAGTCGGCCGGACCAAGGTCGAGCGACTGGTCGTGAAAGTAACGCCCCTCGTGGATCACGATCCGCCGCGGCGTTCGAGCGGCCGCGGCCTGACGGGACAGCGACACCGCCCTCTGAAGCGAGGCCAGCGGGCCATCCGTCCGGTTGTCGTTCGGCGTGTCCCGTTGCCCCGACCAGCCATCGTCCCCCTCGGTCGACACGTGCAGGGGAACTTGCGCCCTTCCTGGGACTGCCAATGTCGCCAGGAACAGGAAAGTGATCGCCAATCGAGTGGCAGGAGCAACGTGCGGGACGGCGTTGCGAAGTTCCGCTGCCGTCAAGACTCGGCTGTGGTGCGACATGATCGTCCTTTTGGCGACGGGCCACCGGAACATGTTTGGCTTACGAAATCGCCGTCCAGTCTACTGGTGGGTTGGTCGGTTCGTCGACGTGCGCGCCGAATGACCCATGAAACCGGGGCACACGGTGCGGTTTGTGCATTGCGCGAGCGCCGTAGATTGCCCAAGTTCCCTGTCTTTCTGGTTCTGTTTAAGCGATAAAGTCTCGCTGGGACTCAAGACCCGCATAATCGGAACCGATAACAGAACTACGACGTAAAGCGCTTCCACGCGCCCCGCAGGACGTGGGGCTTCCGCAGCGATACCTAGCATGGATGCTTGCCATGAGTACACGGGATGTAGCTTCCCCCACAACGGATTCGACGGTCGCGGCCGAGGTCACGGCGCGGCGAACGAAATCGACCGAGCGCGGCCCGGAGATTTACGGCGCCGAGACGCTGCCCATCCTGATTCGGTTGCCCGATCTGACGTTGGCGAATCGGGCCGTCACCAGGCTATCGGCGTCGGCCGTGCCGGAAGAAGTCACGGCGACGGTAACGGATCCGGTGGTTGCGGCTCCCGACCTGTCCCCACCGCGGCGCGAACGGGAACGTTATGCGACGGGTGCCGTCCGCCAGGATCGCCAGGTGTACGGGGGTCGTCGGGTGCGACGCGGCATCCGGGAAGACCAGCCGGTCGGCTGGCTGCACGGTGTCAGGCAGTTCCTGGTGGCCGCGGTACTGGCCGGCATTCTGTTGGCCGTGATCGTGACGATCAAGGAATGGAATCAAGCCCCGTCGAAGGCAACATCGGTGGCTCCCCGTGAACACGTGGACGTATCGCCGATGGACTTCGGTCAGCCCGAACTGGCACCAGCTGCCAACGCGACTCTCGAGCCGCCGAGCGCCCCCCTGGACACTGTCGAGGCAAGCGGCCGCACGCTGCAAGGTGCCGTACCCGCGGGCATGATATCGGTCGACTCGGGGCCCTCTCCGCACTTCGAGAACACCCGGCCGACTAGCTTCGAGGACCAACCTGTCGCGCCGGATGCGGCGGGGTACGCCGACGGAGCGGACCCGGCGCCGCGCGGCTACGGCAACTATCCGTCAACGGGTGTCGAACCTGTGGAGGTCGGCCCGCTGCCGAGCGGTTCTGCGGCGGGTCCCGCGTGGCCAACCTCCTACGGTCCGTCGAGTCCGGTACGGAGCGCCGACCGCAGCGGCGCATCCCTTCCTTATCCCCCGCAACGCTGACACACGACACCGGTTCTCTAGCACGCAGATAGGTCGAACCATGAACGCCCTTGATCAAGCCTTCATTAAGGCCTTTGCCGCCAAAGATCGCCCGGTCACGGCTGATGAACCCGTCTCCGCATCGGCCGGCGCGAAACCCCAGCCGCCGGTGTCCGGTGTCGATTCCATGGAACTTGTGCTCCACGAACTGTACGCACAGGGATCGCGGTTTCGCGTCGACCGGCCCACATGTCCGGAGTCTGTCTTTCTGGCTGCGCACATGATCGTGCCGGTTGTGGAGCATGTGGAATCGTACGAGCCGGCCGACATTCCTCGTTCCACGCTGCCTCAGGTCGTGGTGGAGGATCGCATGCCGCCGCTCAGCGAGATCCTGCAGTCAGAGGAGACGCCGACGGCGGTGGTGGCCGGCACGTCATCCAAGTCGCGTGTCCGAGGCACCGAGAGGTCCGACAAGCAGCCGGATGCGCTGTCGCGCGTGCTCGAAGAGCGGCTCGAGTTGTTTGTCTGCCCCGACCTGCGGATGCCCGACCTGGAGACTGTGGCCTTGGGCAGCCTGGCGGGCCATGGGGAAGCGGTGGTGCGCCGATGTACCACCGGAATCGAGATCGGCTGGCACGCTTTCGATCCGGAGTTACTGACCGCGACACCGGTGGCCGACGCGGACGAGAGCCCGATCGACAGGCGCTCGGCGGCCCTCGATGCTCACCCGGAAGAATCGCTCCCGGTCGACCGCCGGCTGTCCGAAGCGGAAGAAGCTTCACTCTTGCAGGGCGTGGAGCCGTTGGGATTGGAGTCGTTCACGCCCGCCTGGGAAGTGGACGCGTTTCACTGGCCGGAAATTGCCGCGCGACTCGATGTGGCGAGCGGTCAGAAGCTGACGCAGTCGGGCGATGAATTGCACGTGGCGACGCAAGACGGACTGAAGGTGATTGCGATCGTCAGTACCCGCCGCGAAGAGGGACGCTCCACGCTGTCTCTGGCACTGGCTCGCAGCGCGGCGGCAGCGGGCAGCCGAGTGGCCCTGTTGGACGCCGACGGTGCGAGTCCGGAACTGGCCCGCCAACTTGGATTGGAATCCCCGTGCGACTGGCAGGACGTCCAACGCCAGGGGCAAGCCCTCTCGGAAGCCGCGGTGGCCTCGATCGAAGATCGCGTGACGCTGTTTCCCCTGACCGTTCCTACCGACACGCTGTCCGGTCGGCTGGACGACCCGCTGTTGAGCGAAGTGCTGTACGAACTCAAGCGGCACTTTGACCTGGTGGTGGTGGACACGCCGCCGCTGCCGGCGGAGTCGGCCGTCGTCTCGGCGATTCCCCTCCCCTGTGCCGTGGACATGGCGGTGCTCGTCCGCAACGTGCAAGCCACGCCGCAGGATGAGTGCTTGTCGGCCGTGGCACGCCTGCGGGCGATGGGAGTTCGCGCGGTGGGGATCGTGGAGAATTTTGCACCGGCTGTCGATGACTGCGAGGTGAGCCATGTATGAAGCGTATTGGCAGCTGCACGCCAAGCCGTTCGAAAACACGTCCGATACACGTTTCTACTATCCGGCGGAATCGCACCAGGGCGCCTTGCTCAAGTTGCGTTACGCCGTGGAGAACCGCCGGAGTGGTGCGCTGCTGGCGGCGGGTTCCGGACTGGGCAAGTCGCTCGTCGTGCAATCTCTGCTGCGCCAACTCGGCGACATGTATACTCCGCGCGTGCACGTCGTCTTTCCGCAGATGCCCGCCGATCAGCTGCTGGCGTACCTGGCGGAGTCCTTGACCGGTGACGCGCCGAGCGCTCTGACGCCTCCGATCCAGCACAGCGTTCGACGGATCGAGCAGATGCTGGCGGCCAATGTGCAGGCCGGCCGACATGCCGTGATCGTGATCGACGATGCGCAGGATCTGGCGGACACCGGAGCCCTGGAGACGATTCGCCTGCTGCTGAACTTCGAGCACGAGGCGACGGCCGCCTGGACGGTGCTCCTGGTCGGACAGCCGTCGCTGCTTCCCGTGCTCGATCGCATGCCGGAACTGGATGAGCGCATGGCCGTAAAGTGCCTGCTGCGCCGATTGACGCTGGAAGAGTCGATCAGTTACGTCCACCACCGCTTGCAGGCTGCGGGTGCTCGGCAGGAGATTTTCGCCAATGCCGCGCTGGAAACGGTCCATCACCTGGCCCTGGGTGTGCCGCGACGCATCAACCGGCTGTGCGACCTGGCGCTCTTAATCGGGTTTGCCGAGGAACGTACCCACCTGGGCAGCGAGCAGATCGAGGCCATCGCCGAGGAACTCGTGGCCGTCGCTCCGGAATAGCGGTTGCTGCGCCGCCCGGCTCTACATCGGCGTCGCTGGGACGACTATATTCTTGGGCGTGAACCACACCACGCCAGACCTGCCCTGCGTTGCCGTCTCCGAGAACCATCCGTCGTGGCGTGGGATCCTGTGGCTGATCCCGGTGGTACTGGGATTGTGGTTGCGCTGCTCCCAGGCCGGCGAAAGCCTCTGGCTGGACGAATTGCACACCTCCTGGGTCGTGGCCGATGGGCTGCCGCAGATTCCCGCCCGCGCGCGGGCCGGCAATCAGAGTCCGCTCTATTTCTACCTGGAATGGGGCGTCGTGCAGTTGGCGGGCCAGCACGAATGGACGCTGAGATGGCTGTCCCTGGCGGCGGGAACCGGACTGATACTTGCCGTCGGCCGACTTGTATGGCATTGGAGCGGCAGTTGTGCGTCCGGCCTGTTGGCGGCGCTGCTGGTGGCAGTCGATCGTGACTGCATCTTCTACGCACAGGAAGCTGCGCCCCTACGCGATGCTGCAACTGTCCGCCGTGGCACACGCCGCTTTGCTGGCGGCGCTGTGGCAACACCCCACCTGGCCGCGCCGCGTGGCGTTTGTGGTCGGCGCGGCCTGGCTGTTCTATCTGCATTACACGAGTTTTCTGTTCCTGCTGGCCGAAGCCGCCTGCCTGGCGTGCGCTTACTTGTGCGGGAACGCGCGGCCGCGTTATGGATGGCGATCGGCCCTCGTGGACGCCGTGGCCGTCGGGGTTCTGCTCGCTCCCGCGTCACGCCACTTGCTGCAGATCGCCCACCAGCGACAAAATTGGGCACGCCTTGTCGACATCTGGCCCTCGTGGGGAATCCAGGTGGTCGGCACCGTCTTTGTGCTGATCCCCGTGGTGGGTGTTGGCGTGGCGACAGCCCTGGGATGGCAGCGTGCCGGTTTCCGCTGGCGCAGCATGGCGGGCGGCTGGACGCTGTGTTGGGCCAGCGTGCCGCCGTTGCTCGCCTGGCTGAGCACCTGGAGTGGACTCGCGGCGCTGGCCATGCTGCGGTACTTGGTCGCGTCGCTGGCCGGCGCAATCGTGTTGGCGGGACTGTGTCACGCCACCTTCGTCAGCCGCGTTTATCGCTGGACACTGGCCATCGCGCTGGTCGTCGGCACGGTCGGCACCAGCGGCATGATCCAGCAGTGGAGATACGATGGCCGCTGGATCGGCGATCGCCAGGAGCCGTGGCACGAACTGATCGACTGGTTGAACCAGCGCTGGCCGGCCGAGCGCTTGCCCGTGTTTCTGTGCTCGGGACTCCTGGAAGACACGGCTCTGCAGGACCGTGCCGACGCGGACTTGCGGGAATACTGCCTGTTTCCGGTCAGCGGCCTCTACCGATTGTCAGCTCGGCCGCTGGAACCACTCCCCACGCGACGTGACATCCAATTGTCCGGCCGCACTCGCCAGATCGCGCGGGACCACGGCGGAGCCTGGGTCGTCATTCGGGGTGGTGAGAAAACGGCGGCACGGCTGATCGGCTCGATGTGTGGCCAACTTGCTGCCCAACCGATGGAAGTGAAGCGATTTGGCAACCTCGTCGCCATCCGGTTGGAGCTCGCGAAGACATCCGATTGAAGTCGTCAAGCAGGTCTTTCACGATCCGCCCGGCGAGGGCCGTCCACAGGGCCGCGATAAGCAGACGCGAGTCGCAGGTTGCCTGCGGACCTGCCGAATGTCGCTACTGCGCGAGTTTCTCGGCTGTGGCGTAGAGATCCAGATCCCCACGGCCACCAATCAACCCGAACAAGCTCCGGATTTGACACAGCCCGTCGGCCATCACGAATCGAGAGTCGCGACCGAAACTCTTGGCCCCCAGGACGTAGAAGTTCGGCTCCGTCGTCAGAAATCGTTCGCTGTGCAACCGCGTGCCGTGCGTCGGATCCGCCGGCGTCGCGTCGGCCGGGCTCGCGCACGCAGACAGAGGACCTCCGGTCCGCGGCGACTCGACGACCCGCAACTCCTCGTAGAGGGAACGGTCGGGGCGGTAACCGACATTGGCGATGACGCGATCGAATTTCTCGGGAGACGCGTGCGCGTCGAACTGCACCAGGAACTGGTCGACTTGGTCGTCGAAGTCCATCGAGTCCACGCAGGTGCCGGGGCGAAAATCGAGCCACGGCATACCCGACTGCGGCGCAGGCGTTGGCCGCCTGCGCCAATCGTTGCCGCGCGGGCAGCTGTCCGTACTCGGCCTCCGGAATCGGGAGCTCGCCGGCCGAGTCCAGGAGCCTGTGGATGATCCACGTCACCTGTGTGCCGGCTTCGCGTTGGGCGACCTTCGCCAATGCCACAACCGTCGCGGCGGCGGCCAGTCCGTCCCCCACGACCAGGATGCGACGCCCCTCGTAATGCGATCGCATCGCGCCCAGGATATCGGGGACTCCATGTTCGATCCGGTGATGCAACCGCAGTTCGCCGCGAGCCGGGATCCCACCCGCTCCGCACCATCCTGGATTCCCGTACACACCCGTGCAGTCAATGACGATGTCCGCCAGCTCATTTGCGTGCTGTCCGTCGGCCCGCTGCACGAGCAGGCGAAATCCGTCGTCCCCCCGCTGTTCGTCGTCCGCCGGATCATTCTTCAACAGCTGTTGACGTCCCACCGCGACAACGCGTGTGCCCACCTGGATGTGATCGGCCAGCAGGTCTGTCTGCGAGAGCGGGAGCACGTACCGCTCGACCCATTCTCTTCCGGTCAGGTGGGCGTCCGTCTCGGGAGGCCGATATTCGGGATCCTGAGCCCGCAAGGCAGCCAGGCCAAGTGACGACCGCAGTTGCCGGAACGGACTGAACATCCGTAGATGTCCCCAGGCCCGCACGTGGGCGCCGACTTCCCGCGCCTCGAGGATCGTCACATCGTAACCCAGATAGCGGGCATAGAGCCCCGTTTCGATCCCCATCGGACCGGCACCGAGAATGGCGATGGTGGCAGGTGTGTCGACGGCCATAGTGTGCTCGTGGATTGCGGTAGATTCCAGTGCTTCGCTCAGCTCAGTGTGGCGGCCCCCGCGCGGAGCTCACCGCGGCCCGCAATGGGCCGAATGCGGCGGCCGGCAATCGCGACTCCTGCCGATCGATCTTACCAGGACCGGGGGAGGTGACAATGGTCGCGGATTCATGATAGTGTATGGACCAGAGATCCACGTCATCAGGTTCGTGTTCACCGGGTGTCCCTTTCGTGCCAAAGAGAATCAACTCGACGACCCTGTTGGAGCTGATCCAGCGCAGCTCGCTGGTTCGCGAAGACCGGCTGCAACAGTCGGTGTCCGAGTTCGAGGCCCGGCACGGTAGTCCCTTGCCGGAAGACGCCACCGCGTTGGCCGCGCACCTGGTCGCCGCCCAGCTGATTACGCGATGGCAGGCGGACAATCTCTTGCGGGGAAAGTACCGGGGCTTCTTCCTCGGCAAATTCAAATTGCTGGGGCTGTTGGGCAGCGGCGGAATGAGTTCCGTGTACCTGGCCGAGCACACGCTGATGCTCCGCAAGCAGGCGATCAAGGTACTTCCGAAGAAGCGAGTCAGCGACTCGTCGTACCTCGAACGATTCAAGCTGGAGGCACTCGCCACCGCCTCGCTCGACCACCCCAACATCGTCCGGCTGTACGATATCGACAACGAGGGGGACATCCATTACCTGGTCATGGAGTACGTGCCGGGTCGCGATCTGCAGACGATCGTGTCCGACACCGGTCCGCTCGATTATGTCGAGGCCGCTCGCTGTGTCGCGCAGGCTGCACGAGGCCTGCAGTACGCGCACGACGCGCGGCTGATCCATCGCGATGTCAAGCCTGCCAACTTGCTGCTCGACGACCGCGGTTCGGTGAAGATCCTCGACCTGGGCCTGGCGCTTGTCTCGCGCGAAGGCGCCGCGTCGCTCACGCTCCTGCACAACGAAAATGTCCTGGGAACGGCGGACTACCTGGCTCCTGAACAAGCGCTCAGCAGTCACGATGTCGACTCGCGCGTCGACATTTACAGTCTGGGATGCACCCTCTACTTCCTGCTCACCGGTCATCCGCCATTTCCGGAAGGGACACTGGCCCAACGGATTGCCAAGCACCAGTCCAAAGCGCCCCCCGACATTCGCTTGGATCGGCCGGATTGCCCCGCCGAACTGGTCACCATCTGCGGCACGATGATGCAGAAAGATCCGCGGCAACGGTACCCCAACATGCAAGCCGTGGCCGATACGCTGGAGGCCTGGGTGCGCACCCAGCAAGCGGTTTCGAGCGTCCCATTCGGTCCCGTTCCGACTGGGCGTACAATGCGGGCCACCAGAACAGCATCCGCTGGTTCGGCCAATCCGGAGGTTCTGCCTTGGACCCCGGCGTCCGGGAGCGACGTTCTCGGGCAAGGCTCCAGCCGAGGGCCCAGCCCTCCGCAGGCCGTGAGAAAAGACTCGGGCTCCCTCGATACGCACACAGACCGTCCGTCGCACACCATTCGGGAGGACATCAACCGTTCCACCGAGGAGGGCACGTCGTCCAGCGATGTGCAGGTCAGTGACAGTGGGCAAATCGATCTGGGAATCGAGGTGCTGACTCACGAAGCCGGTAGCCAAGGTGCCCGCGTCCGATCAGACCGGCGCCGCTCGAGCACTCGTCAGCGAAGTCGGGGCACGCGCTGGGTGTGGATCGCCGGCATCGTGGCCGTGGTGCTGTTCGTTGTCAGCTTGCTGGCCAGTCGCTTCATCTATCCCAGCGGCGCCACACCTCATCCTTCCCAAGACAAAGATGCGCGGCCCGTTCTGCGAATTCGGACGGACTGAAGCACTTCCACAAAAGTCCGGCGCGCGCCACGATCGCACGCATCTCCTGTGCGACGACATTCCTCTTGCGACCTTTGCGACTGCCGGACCTGACTGGGACGTCCGTTCCGCCTCTCTCAGGCACCAGTAGTAGCTGCGTCTATCGGCTGTAAGTTGTTCTATAATAATAACTTGCAGTGTTCACTTGAAATTGCAGTCGGCTCGTTCTTAGCATGGAATATGGGAGAACAAGGCGGTTGATGGTGATTAGGGCGAATGAATGATGTCGAGAGGCTTCCGATCCAACCTGCCGCAGAGCAAGCCGAATCGCCGCATGCCCATCATGCGGTCGACTCGCTTGCACCGCAGCTTCGCGCACGGGCAAGCGGGCGCGCGGATTGGAGCGCTCGCACGACCCGTTCCTGCCTCCCGAAGACTGGTATGAGCCGCGAGGTGACGAGGTGCGCGCGCAGTACGCGGTCATTGTGCAGGATCCCGGCGCGGGGTACCGGCATGTCGTCACGGCCGACGAGGTCCGGGAGCGGCTGGCCGCCTTTCCGGCGTGTCTCATCCAACGGCTGGGGGTCGTGCAGTTGAGCCGCATGACGCGCAAGAAGCGGACGCTGCCCTGCTACGGCATGCAATGGGGAAGTTCGGTCTATCTGTACCCGATCGAGGAGTCGCTGGTCGAGCGATTCTCGCGTGCTCCTCTGGCGGCGGAACGGCGCGAAGCGGAAATGTATGGCGGCCGCTGGGAGGAATCGACAGCGGGCGGTTGGCGCCTGGTCTGGACGCCCGACACGATTCGGGACTTCTACCTCAATAACATCCTGGTCCATGAACTGGGGCACCTGATCGACGACCGCAACCGCAGCTACCTCGATCGGGAGCGTTTTGCCGACTGGTTCGCCATCCAGTACGGCTACAAGTCTTCGTCTCGGCCAGCCGCTCGCGATCCGGGGCGCCGACCGGCCGTCCGCCGCCACGGGCTGAGCCGCTAGGATGTCCGACCGGTGGGGTGGCCGTCGGGCCGCCGGCAATCGGTTTGGGATGCCGGGACGATTCGCGTATAATCTGGCGAGTTGTCGGCGAGACTTCGTCCGCGACGTGAGCACAGGTTCGGAAGCAATTGGATCACCCCAAGGGGTGGCGAAGGGTTGCCCTCATGGACAGCGCCGTGCTGAGCTTAGCGAGTCGGGAGCCCGCCGTGGCGGGCACATTTTACCCGTCCGATCGGCCGCGGATCGACAAGGCGATCGACACCTGGCTGTGCGGTGTTCGGCCACCGCGACACACCTGGCGTGCCGCCCTGGTGCCGCATGCGGGGTGGATGTACTCGGGGCGTATCGCAGCCCAAGTGCTGGCTCGCATCGAGTTCCCGGCGACCACGGTGATCCTGTGTCCGAAGCACCAGGCGGGCGGAGCGACGTGTGCCGTGGCTCCTTGGGGACGCTGGCTGTTTCCGGGCGGCAGCATGGAAGTCGATGTCGAACTTGGCCGGCAATTCGCGGCCGAAGTCCCCGGCTTTCAACTGGACGACTGGCCGCATCGCGAGGAGCATGCCATCGAGGTGCAACTGCCGATCATTGCCCGCCTGGCACCCCACACGCGCCTGGTGGCCGTCACGATCGGGCGCAGCGATCTCGCGCAGATCCATCTCTGCGGGGCGGCGATCGCGGAAGTCGTGCGGGACCGGCTGGATTCGCTGCTGTTCGTGATCTCCAGCGACATGAATCACTTCGCCAGCGATCCCGACACGCGGCGACTCGACGCGCTGGCGCTCCAGGCGCTCGACGCCCTCGATCCCGACCGTCTGTACGCGACGTGCGTCCAGCACCGCATCTCGATGTGTGGCGTGCTGCCGGCGGCCATCGTCCTGTCGGCGCTGCGAACGCTCCACGTTCTGCACCGGGCCGAGCGCGTGGAGTATGCGACCAGTGGCGATGTGAGCGGTGATCCGCAGCGCGTGGTCGGCTATGCCGGCATGTTGTTCGACTGACCGCTCGTGGGCCACGCTCGTCCCGCGACGCTCCACGCGGCAGGCTACTTGCCGGCCAGGATCAGGTCCAGGCGGCGACTCTGCTCTTCGATCGACAGCCCGTCGGATCCTTCGATGGTCAACCATCCCCGGTAGCCGACGCGGTCGAGTGCCTCGATGACGGCCGGCCAGTTCACCTGGCCGTCGCGAATGTCGACGAACTGACCGCCCTGGGGCGCAGCGCGATCGATCGTGAAGTCCTTGACGTGCAGCTTGACAATCGTCTTCCCCAACGACTCAATCCACGCCTCGGGGGGCGCGTACTTCACGTGGTTGCCAATGTCGAAATACGACTGCACCCAGCGACTCTGGAACGACCGCACGAAATGGGCGAACAGGGCCGGCTTCACCCACAGGTTGCTCCAGACGTTTTCCAGGGCCAGCACGACCCCGGTCTTCTCGGCCACCGGGATCAGCTTGTCAATCGCTTGGCGTGCCATGTCGATGGCCCGGTTCTGGGCGTCCATGTACGGTACAAAGGCGGCGTTGTCCCCGGCCACGACGCGCGTCACGTGTCCTGTCCGATCGTCCAACTCGATCTCAAAGTCTTCCGGCTTCGGCACCGCCACGTTGTCCAGCAACCGGCAGGGAACCAGCAAGAGCGCGTCCGCGCCGTATCCCTGGGAAGCCTGCAGCGCCGTTTCCACGGACGCGATGTCCTTGGCGACCTGGGCGGCATCCGGACTGTTGAAATCGGTCCACCCGCGGAGCACCGAGTGAATGCGCATGTCCAGTCGCTGAGCCGTGTCTCGCAGTTTCGCCGCGGCGTCCGGCGCCATGCTCCAGTCGGTCGCTTCCAGGCCCTGAAACCCCGCGGCCTTATGCCGCTCCAGCAACTCGGCCGACGGGACGCCAATCAGGGACTTCTTGCGGGGCAAATGGTCGGCCGCGGCAGCCAACGGATCCAGGGCCAGCAGGCTCATGCCCGCCGCGGCTGTCGTCGACAGAAACGTGCGTCGTGTCAGGGGGTGTTGCATGCGAGGGACTCCCAAGTCAACGTGTCAGTATGGGTATCGGGTAAGTCGGCGTCAATTCGGGCCGACATCCGGCCGGCCGGTCTGGCCGCGGCACATTGTCAGGCCGGTGAAATCCCATTTTAATGAGATGACCAAGTCTTCGGGCACCTGGGGATGAAAGGAACTTGCGATGTTATCCGTCCGTATCGTGTGCTGTGTCGCCGGGCTTTGTGTGCTCGTCGTCGCGCCGAGCGTCAAGGCGCAGGAGGGGTTGATTACTCGGAAGACTTCGAGTGGAACCGTGGTAGGCTATCAGGACACGCCACTCATGCCCTGGACCGGTAACAAGTATCACGTGCACGATCCCGATCGTCCGATTCCCCCGGTCGTCCTGCCGCGTCGACTCGGCAGCGAACCTCCCGCGGCGCCGGCGCCCTCCGACGCCGTCGTGCTGTTCGACGGAAAGAACCTGGATCACTGGGCAACGCCGTCCTGGCAGATTCAGGACGGAGTCCTGGCGGCCGGGCATGAATCGCTGACTTCCCGGGATGCCTATGGCGACTGCCAATTACATGTGGAGTTCATGACACCCACGGTGTCGCCCGATCACTTCATGAACCGCGGGAACAGCGGCGTGCTGTTAATGGGCAAGTATGAAATCCAGATTTTCGATTCCTGGCACGAGCATCCGCAACAGATCTACGCCGATGGACAAGCGGCGGCGATTTACGGCCAAACGCCTCCGCTGGTCAACGCCTGCCTGCCGCCGGGCGAATGGCAGTCATACGACATCTTTTTCACGGTGCCGGTGTTCGAGGGTGCCATGCTGGCCAGGCCGGCGATGCTGACGATGCTCCACAACGGCGTGCTCGTGCATCTCCAGCAACCCGTCTGGGGCGAGATGGCTCACCGGCAGATCGTTCCCTGCACTCCGCATCCCGCCCAGCTCCCGCTCGTGCTGCAGGGACATGGGAGCCCGCTCAAGTTTCGCAACCTCTGGATCCGCCCGCTCGATCTGCCGGCGCACGAAAAAAGCGGCGTGCCAGAGTGAGCAAAAATTGGTTTTGTGACACACTCTCAGGCGTCACGCCGCTGACGCGCAGCCTACCACAAATCGATCGCCGTTGGCAATCGTCCGCCGCGAAAAAAGTGACCACGCGTTCACCGCGGGGGTCGTGAAGGAGGTTATCGCATGTCCAGCTATTTTGTGCGGCGAGACGAATGCAGCCGGCATACGTTGTTTCCGGGGGTCGACGCTTTCACCATGGCGGGCGACAAGCTGATGCTATCGTGGGTGGAGTTGGAGCCCCATGCGATCGTGGAACTCCACAGTCACCCGCACGAGCAATTAGGGGTGCTGCTCGAGGGCGAACTGACATTCACGATCGGGGACGAGGAACGCCAACTCGGGCCGGGCGACATGTGGCGAATTCCCGGGTGGGGTGGTGCACCGGGTGGTGGCGGGCGACGAACCGGCGCACGCGCTCGACGTCTTTCATCCCGTTCGCGACGATTACCGCTGATCGTGGTTGGGCGGGCTGCGAACTGGAGATCGCCCGGAGCCTATTGCAAACGGTCTTGTCCGCGGCCATAATACGACTAGGGAAAGCGAACGCGACGCGTACTTCTGGTTGGATCCATTGTGCCCCGCCTGGCATAGGGCCGGAGGATGTTCGTAGCTGAATACGGGTAGGCTGACAAACATTCGAGCCCTGATGGCCCGGAGAGGTCTAAGGGCTTTTTTTTGTGGCTTTTCGAGGGCAGATCGTGACTCCGTTGGCGAGCACGGCCGCTCGAGATGCCAACCAGCTGCTTCACGGACGCTGGACCATGCTGACCACCGCCACTGCTACACGCAAGCCGGAGCTGTTTTCGATGATCGTGGTTATGGAAAAGGGAGCCAACGCGACCCAAATTGCGCACATGGTTGAGCGAGTCGAGGCCATGGGGCTCAAGGCGCACGTCATCCACGGTACCGAGCGGACGGTGATTGCCGCCATTGGTGACAAACGCGAATTCATGCGCGAGTCGCTGGAAAGCGGACCTGGCGTATCCGAGGTGGTGCCGATTCTCGCGCCCTACAAAGTGGCCAGCCGGGAAGTCAAACCGGAACCGACGATGGTGTGCGCGCGGGACCTGTGCGTGGGGGCCGGCAAGCTCGGGATCATCGCCGGACCGTGTTCGGTGGAGAGCGAGGATCAGATCGTCAAGACGGCCCAATTGGTGCGGGCCTGTGGGGCCACCGGGCTGCGCGGTGGGGCGTTCAAACCGCGCACCAGTCCCTACAGTTTTCAGGGACTCAAGGAACGCGGCTTGGAACTGCTGGCTGTGGCACGCGAGGAGACGGGGTTGGCCATCGTGACCGAGGTGGTGGCCACCGAAGACGTGGATCTGGTGGCGTCCTACGCGGACGTACTGCAGGTTGGTGCCCGCAACATGCAGAACTATCGCCTGCTCGAGGCCGTTGGAAACACCGACAAAGCCATCTTGCTCAAGCGAGGGCCGAGCGCCACCCTCGATGAACTGCTGCTGGCGGCCGAGTATGTCCTGAACGAGGGAAATCCGAACGTCATGCTCTGCGAACGCGGTATCCGGACGTTCGAATCGCACACCCGCTTTACGTTGCCGTTGGCGACCGTCATCTTTCTCCATCACAAGACGCACTTGCCGGTGGTCGTGGATCCGAGTCACGGGACAGGCCACACCTATCTGGTCCCCGATATGGCGGCGGCCGCCGTCGCAGCCGGCGCCGATGGGCTGATCATTGAAGTCCACCCCGATCCAGAGAATGCGATGAGCGACGGTTACCAGTCGATGTCGTTCGAGCAATTTGAGGCGACGATGCAGAAGATTCGCCGCGTTGCCGATGCGGTCGACATCGAGATCGCAGCGCCGCGTTGAACGGCCTGGCGAGATCCTGGGGACATGCCCCGCGGTGTGAAGACGCTGGCCTGCGGCTCGGCGGCGCGCTGCATGTCTCCCCATCCGGCAGGTATGCGGAGCGGCTCACTGGGGTCGAGCGGCACTCGTCACACGCAACTTGTCGGCCGTCGTCAGCCATTCGTACACGCGACGCTGCTGAGGCTGGGGAAGCCGTGTCAGCAAACTGCGACTGGAGGTATCCAGCAGCACGACGCCGATCCCCCCACCGTCCACAAACTCCGCCGCGCCGATGTGCTGCTTGAATTCCTGGATCCACTGCGCCGCCCTCTTGGTCGATGTCCCCCTTGAGCGGATAGATCTCCACGTCGGCGCCCGCGGCGAGCGCCGGCTGGCTGGTGATCTGGATCGTGTGCAGATCGGTGACGCGGTACCCCAAGTGAAGCGGTTCCAACCAGCCGTCGAGCAATTTGGCCAGAGATTGGTTCGCGCCGCAAGGGTCGAGCGAGTGGTCGGTTGCCAATTCGACGGAAGCGTCGAAGGCCAGTCGACCAGTAATCGGACGTCAGTTTCGGCACGCAGATGTTCGAGGATTCGGGCGACGTCTGTCGGTTCCGAGAAATTGACCGAGAGAGGCGTGTTGAGTTCACTTTCGGCCCGCGCGAACACGGGTGTGATGTCGAGCAGGTCGTCGGGCAATTCGCTGCGGGGAAGCAGGCCGCGCACGGCGCGCCAGTCGGTCCAGAAAACGCGTCAGCTGGAAATGACCGGCCGCGGTCTGCTCGACTTCCAGGGACTGGTCGGCAATCGAGAGCGTGCCGGAACCACCCGCTTCCGACCAACTCGAGGGACCGATCAGAGCGACAACCTGTTGGGCCAGGGTCTGCACCTGTTCGTCGGTGTTGGCAAGATCGGAAACGTCATACGACTGCGGCTGGAAATCCTGATTCACGTTGGCTTGCGGTCCAATGACAATCTGTCCGCCTTCCTCGGTGAACTTCAGTCCGACCGGCTCCAGGGCGGCCTGCAGCATTTGGCCGACGGTCACCCCACGCTGTTGGAGGTCGAGTTTCGTGTCGGGCACGATGTGAGCGACGGCCATCGAATCCAGATCGAGCGTCACAGGGAGTGCGGTGAAGTCGGCCACGAAATCGGCGAAGTCGACCAACGAAAGGCCGTTGAATTCGACGCCGACAATCGTTAACGACAGCTCGGGCGCTGAGCTCGCCGCGTGACTTGTCGCCCGGCGGCTCATCGGGAACGGCCGTGGAGTCCGCAGCATCGCTCGGGGACGGACTTCCATCCATCGTGACATCCGGCCGATTTCCGGGCGCGGCGGTTGTGCCGGCCGCATTCGCAGTATCGGCCGAGGGCACGATGGTGCCGGTTGTCGGTTCCGACGCGACGTCCTCCGAGTCGGTGCCGGCGAGCTTGTTCGGCGGCGAATCGGCGATGTCGACCTGGGTCGCGGCCGTTTTCGCCGGCGCGGCATGGTCTTCAGCGGCTGCTGGCGTTCCCGTGGCGGCGGTGACGCCGGGTGGCGCCGGTGTGCCGGGCGGTGCTTCGCTCGGGACCGTAGCACTCGACGTGGTTTCGTCGGGAGCGGTCGCCACCGGCGTCGTTGGCGCGGCGCCAGGTGCCGCCTGTTCGACCGCGGGCGCCGCGTTGACCACCGCGGGTGGCGCAGGCTGCGTGTTCGCACGGCCGGTAGCCAGGATCACGACGACCCCCAGAGCCAACACGATGCCGAACAGGGCGGCTCCTCCGATCAGCAACCACTGCCTCATCCGGCTGCGCCTTCGCTACTTCCGCGAGGTGGCTGGCCGATCCCGCGTCGGATGCCGGTTGCGGAGCCTGCGCCGCTGGGCCCGTGGTGCGGGGCGGGTCTGGTATTCTCGGTCCGCGCGGCTCTTTCGCAGCGAGCGGTTCGGTGGGAGGCACAAAGTCCTCACGGAACTTGAATTTCCGCTGGGGACGCGAGGCATCCGCATCCATGTCGGGTTCGGCTGCGACCGGCGGGACGGCGGTGGCAGGTGTGGCCGATAGACTCGGCGTATCGGCCACGGCACTCGCGTCCGATGCCGCCCCGGCCTGGGTCGTCAGCGCATGTCCGGCAGGGGCCTGGACCAAGACCATGCTCCCACATTTGGGGCAGGCCAGGATCTGCCCGATAGCCGAGCTGTCACGAACTCGGAGACGGGCCTGGCACGTCGTGCACAAGATCGAAAATGGTTCCACCAGATGTGTTCCGCGTGGTCACGAGACAGATGCAACAGATCCCCAGGCAGCTGCGCTGCAGCGAGGTCGACCACACACCAGCTGCGCCAGCCAATTGTACCATTCGATTCACCGGGGTAGAAATGCGGCCGGCAAAGTGTCACCGCGGCGTTTGACCCCGTCACGTGTCGTAATCAGCAGAATCTGCCTATTCGCATCCGCCGGGTCCGGTCCCTGCACCCACACCAGTTTCTGATTCGCGTCGGAGGGCTCCGTGACCGTCGTGACCGGGTTGGCGCGCATCACGAGTGCGGTCAGGATCTCCCCCAACGGCTTGTTTTCCGCTTGGAAGTCGGTGATCTGCTGATTGCGCGTGATGCCGTTTAGCTGCAGATCATTCCCCAGAATCTGAATGTCAAACGGGAACGGAATTGCTGGGTGACTCTCCCGGACGGTAGCTGCCAGGTCGCGAACGGCGAACTCGAGCGATTGCAGCGCGAAACGGAAGCTGATTCTCGTTTGGATCAGTTCCTCGAGCGTTTGCGGGCTGGGAGGCAAACTGGCAGGAGCGGCATGTCACCGTCCTGCGGCTCATCCGGGGCGAACAGCATGTTGCCGGCAAACACGAGATTATGTGCGGCGACGGGCGGCAGCACGCTGTTGACGATGGCCTGGTCGTCTTCGACGCCCACGCGGGTGTGGTCCGCCAGGAAACGGATCATCTCGGGCACACGCAGGGCGACCTGACGCCAGTACGGCGAGGGATACACTTGCTGGAAATGACTTTCGATGCGTTCCGGGATTTCGCGAATACGATTCGCGAGCGACTCTGCCAGCATCCGACTATCTGCGGCGGTACGACCGTAGCCGCGTAATTCCAGGTACACTTGGTCGCCGAAATGAACTCCCAACTGGCAGGCGGTGAACTGGTCACCGAGCAGCCATTCGAGTGCTTTCCGGATGCGGCTCGCATCGCCCGGCATGGCGTTGTTTCCGTCTTGGAACAACTCTCCGTACAGGTAACTGGGGACGCCCAGAATGGTGATCTGGTGTTGCGCGTCGGAAGTCGCCAGTAACTGGGCCATCTCGCGCCGCAGTACGGGTGGCGCATTGTGCATCGCGATGACTTCCCGTATGGCCTCTTCCTCTCCCATGATGAACGTTGGCTTGTTGTCGGCGACCGGTACGTAGAACGACCAGCCGCGCACCGTGAAGTAGTGAGCTTCCTCGTGCGGTACTGCCGGGGGATTTCCCCACGCGGCAATCAGCTGCTGTTCGGTGCGCGGCTCACGCAGGTAGACCACCATCGTCGGTCGCCGTGGAGTGCCCGCGGCACTTCGCCAGCTGACCACGAATTGCTCGATCTCCTGCCAGCTGCAGCCGGCGGCGGCTTCCCACTGCTGCCGATACTCCGACAGGTCCAGGTCGATCGCCCGCAGCAGCAATTGCCCAGGTTCGGAGCTCGCTAACTCGTGAGGGCGCGCACACAAGCAGCAGCTGGGTGCCGGGCGGAACGTGGGACAGCTGAATGGACTGACTTTGGGTAGGTGTCATCCACAGCAACGTGCCATCATCGGCGCACACGTCGAAGAGGCTATCGCCGGTTGCGGTGGAAGTCGGCGACGTACCCGGCAGGCCGGTCGACTCGGTGTCCGCCGGCGGTCGGTCCGATTGTGTGTCGACGGCGGCCGTGCTGGGCATCCGGCGTCCTCCCAGAACGCTCCACACCTGGGGACCCCACCAGACGTAGGCCGCGGCCGCGGTCAACAGCACACCGGCCAGCAGGCTCAGCGTAAGAGCCCGTGTTCGTGGCGCGCGCGCGGACGCCGCGTCCGCAACGCGGCGCGAGGACGATCTGTGGCGGCGGCGACCGTGATTTCCGGCGGTGGCCCAACTTCCTGGTGGGTGGGTGGAGCGGACGCGGCAACTCCCGTGACCGTGGGGGATGCAGCAGGTTCGGGCGGCGGCATCGGCGGCGCGGGCGGCCCGGTCCATCGGCTCGGCAGGTTGGTGAGAATCGGCGGCGGAGCGGGCGGGCCAGCGGACGGGTGGGCGATGGCGAACTCGAATGCCTGCCGACTGGACGACCAAGGCGGCGTGGGGATGGCACTTGCCGGCGATTCGACGAAGGGGGCCAACTGTGCCACGACATCGTGCGCGGTGGCAGTGCGAATCGTGGGGTTCTTGGCCATCATGAACGCCACCCGGCGCGCCAGGGACGCGGGGACACCCAGCGATTCGAGTGGCGCGATCGGTGCTGTGGCGTGCCGTTCCAGTTTGTCGCGTGCCGTTCCGCCTGGGAAAGGTGGCTCGCCGGTCATGAGTTGGTAGAACGTGCACCCGAGTGCATAGATGTCGGTCAGCGGACTCAGGGACGTACCGGGATGAGCCAGTTCGGGTGCGGCGTAGTTCGCTTGCCCCACGGCCGCCTCGGGAAGATCGGTGCGCGAGAAGTCCGGGACGACCGGAGGCAGGACCCCGTCTCGCAGCAATTTCACGTTGCCGGTGGACTCCTGCCACAAATTGGCCGGCTGTACATCTCCATACGTCTGTCGCTGGCCGTGAATTTCCGACAGCCCGCGGGCCACCATCTGGATGATGCGACTGGCCTCAGCAGGAGGCAGGCGAGAACCGATGGCCTTCGGGCGCTCCAGAGTCTCTCCGGTCAGATCCTCGAGCACCAGGAACCGATGGCCCGCGCAATCTTCCAGCGCGTACACCCGCTGCAAGTTCGGATGGACCAGAGCCACCGTGGCTCGATGGTATTGTCGCGCGACCGACCATTGACGCGGATCTTGTACCACGCGCTGCGGCGCGAACTTCAGGAGCACCGGAAACCGGGTTGGATCATGCACGGCTCGAAACAAACCGTTGAGCCGTCCGCCGCGCAAGCGGTCTTGGACCCGATAGTCGCCGTAGATGAACGGACCGGCGCGGCCGATGAGCAGTTGGGATGCCTGATAGCGGGTGAGAAGATCTTCCCGCAGCAGCAGCGCAACCAGCGACTCGGCGGTCATCTGGCCGGCCGAGTTCCTGGCCTGAGAAAACACGGACTCCATCTGCTCGAGGTCCGCCGCAGAGAGCAGGCGACTGTCTTGGAGCAGCTTCCAGAGTTCCGCGGAAGTGACCGACATGGCAGCAATTCAGCCTCTGTTCCCCGTCGTCGCAGCCGTATCCGGCCTGGGCCGCCCCCGGGCCGGTCAGGAACTCGGTGGTCCGTTCTCCAGCAGTTCCTAATCTATCACGGACCGGTTCGTTGCCGCAATAAACCCCGCGGCGTCAGGAAACGACGATGTACGCCCCTTCGGCCGGACGCGACAGGAACATCGTCGGCCCGATGCCTGTCTTGGCCTGATAACCGTTCAGCAACTGTTGAGCGATTGACGCCACGTGATTCGATTTCACCAGGCTGACCGTGCAACCGCCAAATCCAGCTCCGGTCATCCGCGATCCGTACACACCGCCGGCCACGCCCAGCTGTCTGGCCAGATCGACCAGCAGGTCGAGTTCCTCGCAACTCACTTCATAATCGCGCTGCAGCGATTGGTGGCTGGCATACATCAACTCGCCCGCCGTCTCCCAATCGCCGCTCCGAATCGCCTCCGCGGCCTGCGTCGTGCGCTCGATCTCGCCCACGACGTGCCGGGCCCGTTGCAGCAGCATCGGTTCCAGCTGCGACTGCTGCGCTGCCAGTTGGGCGACAGAGCAGTCGCGCAGCGAGCGCAGCGCGCAATTGCCGGGCCGCCGCTTCGCACTGACCCCGTCGCTCCGCATATTCGCCGCCGGTCAACGCGTGCTTGACATTCGTGTTGGTGATCAGCACGCTCACGTCGTCGCCGTCGAGCGGGACGAGTTCGGCCTGGGCGGATCGGCAGTCGAGCAGGATCAAGCGATTGGCGCGGCCCATCACCGAGCTGAACTGATCCATGATGCCGCACGGCACGCCGGCGTATTCGTGCTCCGCCTTCTGGCACAGCAGCGCCTTCTCGACGGGATCGAGTTTCCGCTGGGTGATGGCTTCGACCAGCGTGGCGGTCGCCACTTCCAACGCGGCACTGCTCGAGAGCCCGCCGCCCACCGGCACGGTGGAGTGCACGACCATATCGAGCGGGCCGGTCGCCAGTTGGCGTTGTTGACACAGGTCCAGCACGCCCCAGACGTAGCTGGTCCAATGTCCTTTGCCCCCCGAGGGGCAGCCGCCGACCGGCCACGTCTGTGTCTCGCCGGTGGTCATGCTCCTCAGGCGGTATCCGGGCGGCTGGTCCGTCGCCGGTGATGCCGGGGCGGTGCCGGCGGCCAGCACGACATACCGTTCGATGGCCATCGGCAACACGAAGCCGTCGTTGTAGTCGGTGTGTTCGCCGATCAGATTGACGCGCCCGGGGCGGCCGTGATCCAGCGGGGGTCGCGCCGAAGCGGAGTCGAAACTCGGCCGGGCTTCCTGAGCCAGTTGCAGAACACTTGCGTTCTCGTCGATCACGGACCGTACTCCATCAGGATGTTGCCCGCCACGCGTTGTGCCCGGGCTCGCTCCGCCACCGGCCGAGCCAGCGGCACACAAACAGAAAGGTGACACCTCGTTGCCGAACTCCGACCGCTCAAACGTCGCGAGGTGGTATTGCTAATACGTCGGTTCATCGTTGTGGACCTGAATCGTGCCGCGCAGTCCTTCGCCACGCGCGGCATGATCTCGGCGGCCGCCAGGATCTGTCACGGCTGACATCCAGGTGCGTGACCGCACGCACCAGCGATCTCGCCGACGGCCAGCATCCACACGCCGTGGGCCTTGAGAGTCGAAGCGAACTGGCCGGCCGTTCCCAACGTCCGGTCCACCTCGAAGATGACCATGTTGGTGTCCACGGTGTCGGGCGCCAGTGTCAGACCTGCCGCGCTGCCGAATGGCCTGAGCGAGGATCGTGCGCATGGGCATGATCGTCGGCCAGTCGGTCACGATGATATTGTAGTGCGTGCAAGGCGCCGGCCGCAATGATGCCGGCCTGCCGCATGCCGCCGCCGAACAGCTTGCGATGCCGCCGCGCTTCGTGGATCAGCTCCCGCGATCCGACCAAGGCCGAGCCGACCGGTGCGCCCAACCCCTTGCTGAAACAGACGCTGATCGTGTCAAAATGCTGAGCCCACTCGGCGGCCGGGATGCCGCTGGCCACCACCGCATTGAACAGTCGCGCGCCCCGTCCAGGTGGGTCCGCAGACCGTGCTCCCGTGCCCAGCGACAGATCGCGACCACGTCCTCATACGGCTGGACGCGACCGGCTCCGCGATTGTGCGTGTTCTCCAGGCACACCAGGCGTGTGCGCACGAGATGTTCGTTGTCGGGGCGAATCTGACCGACGAACTGGTCCGGACGCAGCACACCGTATTCGCCCGGCAGCGTGCGCGCGACGACGCCGCTCAACTGTGCGAAAGCGCCCTGCTCGTAGTGGAAGATATGGCAGCCCGCTTCGCACAGGAACTCGTCGCCCGGCTTGCAGTGGAGCCGCACCGCGACCTGATTGGTCATCGTGCCGGACGGCATGAAGATCGCGGCTTCCTTGCCCAGCATTTCCGCCGTCATGCGTTGCAGGCGATCGACGGTCGGGTCCACGTCGATCACGTCGTCACCGACTTCGGCCGCCGCCATCGCGGCCCGCATGGCGGCCGTCGGCCTGGTGACCGTGTCGCTGCGCAAGTCAATCATGTCTCGGCTCCTACGTCAGGTGGGTGCCGCGGCGGGATCCCGAACGTCAAGTCGCGGTGCGGACCGGTGGCACGGCGAGACAATCGGCGATGCCGTTTGCCAGCCGCTTGTTCTAACAGGTTACTTCGAGCGGTGGGAGGTGTCGAAGGTCGGAGGGGTGGGTGGGGTTCGCCCGGCCCTGTCCGACGTTACACTGGAAACCGTCCGGCCGGGGTGGCAGGTACGCGCGGTCCCGAGCCGTGCGGTAGTGTCTGGCCGCGTGGCCGAGTTCCTGCTGTGATGTGGAGAACGATTGCCCATGAGCCTCAACATTTCCCAGATCGACACGCGCCACGATGACGTGGCCGCGGCACTCCGCAGATTCGTGCCCGGCTCGGCCCGCAGGGCAACGTGGTCAGCGAGCGAGGGCGGGCGAAGACGCTGGAGGTTTTCGGCGAACCGCTGACGCCGGAACAGGTGGTGACCAGGATCTGTGACGACGTGCGCGAGCAGGGGCTGGGCGCGGTGCTGCACTACACCGAACAGCTCGACGGGGTGGCGCTGTCGGCGGAGACGCTGCGCGTGCCGGCGAGGCCGCTGGAGGCGGCCCACGCGCAGGCGGATCCGGCGTTCCTGGCGGCGGTACGGCGGATTCGCGACAACATCCTGGAGTTTCAGCGGGCCATTCTGCACCACGATGTCCGCCTCGAACGTCCGGACGGCGTCTACTTGCAGCACCGCTATGTGCCGCTGCGGCGCGTGGGAATCTGCGTGCCGGGCGGTGCGGCCGCCTATCCGTCGACGGTCCTGATGACCGCCGTGCCGGCCCAGGCGGCCGGCGTCGAGCAGTTGGCCATCGTCGCCCCGCCCACTCCGTTCGGTGCGGACAACCCGAACGTGCTGGCCACCTGTCACGAACTGGGGGTCGACGGAAGTGTATCGCGTGGGCGGAGCGCAGGCCGTGGCCGCACTGGCGTACGGCGTCGAGTCGCTGCCGGCGCGTCGACAAGATCGTCGGGCCCGGGAACCTGTTCGTCGCGTTGGCCAAACGATACGTCTACGGCCAGGTCGACATCGACTCGATCGCCGGGCCGAGCGAAGTGGTGGTGATCGCCGACGAGTCGACGAATCCGCGGTTCGCGGCCGCCGATCTGTTGGCCCAGGCCGAACATTCGCCCGGCGCCTCGATCCTGATCACCTGGTGTCCGGAAGTCCTGCAGGCGACGCTCGCGCGAACTGGAAGACCAGATGGGCCAGCTGGCACGCGGCGACCTGACGCGGCAGAGCCTCGAGCAGTTCGGCGACGCTGATCGTCGTGCGCGATGCCGCAGGAGGCGTGCGCGGTCGACGATGCGATTGCGCCGGAGCATCTGCACATTGCGACGGGCAATGCGGCGGAACTGGCCGGCGAGATCCGCAACGCGGGGGCGACGTTCCTGGGCAACTACAGGCCCGTGGCGGTGGGTGACTACGTGGCCGGTCCGTCCCACGTGTTGCCCACGAGCGGCACGGCCCGGTGGGCCGCCGGCCTGACGGCCAATGACTTTCTGCGCAGCAGCAGCGTGATCCACTACACGCGGCCGGTCTGCAGGCGGTGGCCGCCGGATATCCTGCATGCTGGCGGACAAGGAAGGCCTGACCGCGCACCGCGCGAGTGTCGATATGCGGATTGCGGCGATGGCACGGAACGTACGCTGGCGACTGAATCATGACCGATTTCGTACGACCGGAAATTGCGGCGATGCAGGGATATGTGCCGGGCGAACAACCTCCGCCGGGCAAGTTCATCAAGCTCAACACCAACGAGAATCCCTATCCGCCGTCGCCGGCGGTCGTGCGCGCGATCGCGGAAGCGGCGGAGCGCGGCTCTGGCACGCTATCCGGATCCGCTGGGGACGGCCTTTCGCATGCGGGCCGCGCGATGTGTTGGGTGTGCCACCCGACTGGATTCTGTGCGGCAACGGCAGCGACGACATCCTGACGATCGTGACGCGCGCGCTGGTCGGTCGAGGGGGACCTGCTGCGGCTTGCCCTATCCGAGCTACATCCTGTATCGCACGCTGGCCGAGATCCAGGGCGCGCGATATCGAACAGGTGCACTTTCGCGAGCCGACTGGGGCCTGACCGCGGAATTCGCGCGCGCACGCCGCGATTGCGGCTGGTGTTCCTGGCCAATCCCAACAGCCCGTCGGGCACCGTGATCCCGCCGGAGCAGGTTCTGGAACTGGCGGAGCGCCTCCCCTGCCCTCTGCTGGTGGACGAGGCGTACGCCGACTTCGCCGACACGAATTGCCTGGAGCTGGTCGCGCAGAATCCCGAAGATCATGGTCGCGCGGACGCTGAGCAAGTCGTATGCGCTGGCCGGACTGCGATTTGGTTTCCTGGTCGCCCAGCCGCCACTGATCGCGGAGTTGGTCAAGGTCAAGGATTCGTACAACTGCGATGCGCTGGCGATCGCCGGCGCCACGGCGGCGATCGGCGACCAGGCCTGGCGGGCCGAGAATCGCGGCCGGATTCTGGCCACGCGGCGGCGGATGGAGCAGGAGTTGCGGAGGCTCGGGTTCTGCGGTGGTGCCGTCCCAGGCCAACTTTGTCTGGTGCACCCATCCGGCAGCGACCGTTACAACCGGTCTATGAGAAGCTCAAAGCCAGTCACGTTCTGGTCCGATACATGAACTATCCTGAATGGGGCGAGGGTCTGCGAATCAGCGTCGGCACGGACGAGCAAGTCGACGCCTGCCTGTGGACCTACTCAAGGCGATACTCCAACATGGCGCGCACGGCAAGCATTGAACGGCGGACGGCGGAGACGCAGATTCGGCTGACGTGTGGATCTGGATGAACCGGGATCGGTCGCGGTGCGGACGGGCGTCGGGATTTCTCGACCACATGCTCGAGTTGTTTGCGCGGCACGGTGCGTTCGGCCTGCAGGTCGCGGCGACCGGGCGATCTGCACGTCGATCAGCATCACACGGTGGAAGACGTCGGCATCTGTCTCGGGCAGGCGGTGCGCCAGGCGCTGGGCGACAAGCAGGGCATTCGTCGCTACGGGCACTTCACGCTGCCCATGGAAGAAACGCTGGTCACGGTCGCGGTCGATCTGAGCGGCCGGTTCTACCTGGTGTTTGAGGCCGACCTGCCGACCGAGAAGATCGGCGACTTCGACAGCCAGCTGGTCGAGGACTTCTGGCAGGCGGTGGCGGCCAATGCGCTGTGCAACTTCCACGTCGTGCTGCACCACGGGCGCAACAGCCACCACATTGCGGAGGCCATCTTCAAGGCGGCGGCCCGCGCGCTGCGGATGGCCGTCGGATCCGGACCCGCGCATGCACCGGCGTGCCCAGCACCAAGGGCGTGCTGTAGATCTGCCTGGCCGCTCAGCGCGCCCTGGCCTGAAGAACGTCCGTTCGACGAAGCTCGTATCGACCCAGCCTTCGACGAATTCGGAATGCGCCATCACCTTGCTGTGGAACGGCACGGTCGTGTGAATGCCTTCGACGCGCAGTTCCGCCAGCGCGCGCTGCATGCAGGCGATCGCCTCGGCACGTGTCGGTTGATGGACGATCAGCTTGCCGATCATCGAGTCGTAGTAGGGCGGCACGGTGTAGCCCTGGTGGACGTGCGAATCCCACCGCACGCCGGGCCCGCCGGGCGTGATCAGCTTGCTGAATCGTGCCCGGGCTCGGCTGGAAGTTCGCCTTCGGGTTCTCGGCATTGATCCGGCATTCGATGGCACAGCCGTGACCTTGACGTTCTTCTGCCTGAACGGCAGCGGTTCGCCGGAGGCGACCAGGATCTGGGACTTGATCAGGTCGATGCCGGTGACCATTTCCGTCACCGGATGTTCGACCTGGATGCGCGCGTTGACTTCGATGAAGTAGAAGTTGTTGTTCTGATCGACGATGAACTCGACCGTGCCGGCATTCGTGTAGTTGGCCCGTTTGACCAGCTTGACGGCGCACTCGCACATCTCCAGGCGGACCTTGTCGGGCAGGTTCGGAGCCGGGCTTTCTTCGATCAGTTTCTGGTGGCGTCGCTGGGTCGAGCAGTCGCGTTCCCACAGGTAGACGACGTTGCCGTGGTTGTCGGCGATGATCTGCACTTCCACGTGGCGCGGTCGTTCGACGTATTTTTCGACGTAGACGCCGGCGTTGCCGAACGCGGCCTGCGCTTCGACGCGGGCCTGCGACAGGGCGTTCTTCAGCGCCAGGTCGTTCGAGGCGACGCGCATGCCCTTGCCGCCGCCGCCGGCCGTGGCCTTGATCAGCACCGGGAAGCCGATCTCGTGGGCCACCTTCATGGCCTCGCCCTCGTCCTCGATCAGCCCTTCGCTGCCGGGTACCACCGGCACTTTCGCGTCGCGGGCCAGTGACCGGGCGCGGTTCTTGTCGCCCAGCAGGTTCATCGCGTCGGGCGTGGGGCCGATGAAGTCGATGTTGCAGCTGCGACAGACCTCGTTGAAATGGGCGTTTTCGGCCAGGAAGCCGTAGCCGGGATGGATCGCCTCGACGTTGCCGACTTCGGCGGCGCTGATCACCTGGTCGATCTTCAGGTAACTGTGCGCGCTCTTGGCCGGGCCCACGCAATAGGCTTCGTCGGCCAGTTCGAGATAGGCGCTGCCGCGGTCCGCTTCGCTGAAGATGGCCACGGTCTCGATGCCCAGTTCGCGACAAGCGCGGATGACGCGAAGGGCGATTTCCCCACGGTTGGCGACCAGAATTCGTTTGTACATCGGCGAAACCTAGCTGGCGCGGGTGTCGATCTTGAACAGCGGGCGACCGTGATCGACAGGCTCTTCGTCGTCCACCAGCACCGCGATCGATCTTGCCGCGGGTCTCCGCCGGGATCTCGTTGAACACCTTCATGGCTTCGATGATGCACACGGTCGTTTCGGGAGCGACCATGTCGCCGATCTTGACGAACGGCTCCGCCTTCGGGATTGGGCCGGGCGTAAAACGTACCCACCATCGGGCTCTTGCACGATCACGATGTGCGCTTCGCATTCGCGGCGGCCTGTGGCGCGGGCGCGGCGGGCGAGCCGGCGGCGGAGGCCGCCGGCGGTGAGTCGGGCGGGCTGCGGCCGCGCCGGCCGATGCGGCGCGGGCGAGGCGATGACCAGTCTCCGCGCCGCGACACAAGCGAATGCGCTGTTCGGCTTGCCGCAGATCGACTTCCCGCAGGTCGTGCTGTTCCATCAGTTCGACCAGGCGTCGAATGCGATCCACGTCGAAGACATCGTCAGGACCGGTTCCCGAGTCGGACATGTGCGGCCTCCAGGACTAAAGACGACCACGCAGCGGTCGAGCTCCTTGGGGACGAGCTGAGCACTTCGTGCCCGTCGCGGGTCACCAGGATATCGTCTTCGATCCGCACGCCTCCCCAGTGCGGGAAGTAGATTCCCGGTTCCACCGTGACCACCATGCCGGCCTTGAGAGGCCGATCCTGATGGGCTGCCAACCGCGGCGCTTCGTGGATCTCCAGGCCGAATCCGTGGCCCAGTCCGTGGCCAAACTGCTTGCCGTATCCGGCCTTGGCGATCATGCCGCGGGCCGTCGCATCCACCTCGCTCATCAGGACGCCCGGGCGAATCGACGCGATGGCCTGCTCCTGGGCTCTCAACACAACTCCATATATACGTTCGAGTTTGGGCGAGATTCTACCGGTCACCAGCACGCGCGTCAAGTCGCTGCGGTAGAGCCGCGCGGTGGCTCCCCAGTCGATCAGCAGCAAATCACCCGCTCCCACCTGCTGCTGGGTGGGCACGGCGTGGGGCAGTGCCGCGCGCGGCCCACCGCCACGATCGGCGGAAAGCCACAGCCGGCCCCGCCGAACCGGCGAATCTGATTCTCCAGCTCAAACGCGATCTCCCGCTCCGTCTGCTCCGGCCGCAAGGCCGCGCGGATCACGCCGAAGGCCTGCTCGGCCAACCGCACCGCCTCGCGGATCTCGTCGATCTCTTCCTTGTCCTTGATCTCCCGCTGCTGCTCCACCAGGCCGTTGCGCGGGCACCAGTTCGACCTGGGGCAGCGCCGTGGCGATGCGATCGTGCATGTGCAGCGTCATGGACGCCGGCTTCCACCGCCAGACGCGCGAGGCGGGCCTTCTTCACCACGGACTCGACCAGCGAGATGATCGTGCGCGCTCGGGCGACGAATCGCCAGATCCAGTCCCGGGACATTCCTCCCCCAGCTGCTGGGTGTACCGCGGGTCGCTCAGCAGCACCTCGACGCCCGGCACCAACCAGCAGGTAGCTGTCGTCCCCGGTGAAACCGGTCAGGTAGGTGACGTTGGTGAAGTTCGTGATCAGGATCGCGTCGGCGCCCAGGCGGCGTACCGCACTGGCCAGTTTCTTCCGCCGTTGTGCGAATCGTGTCATGGTGAGTCGCTTTCGGGTCGATGCTGCAGTCGGAGCAGGACTGGTCGCTGGTCGCAGTTCAGCTAAGGCACGTGCCGATTTCAAGCGCCCGTCGGGAACGTCGGCCTGATCACCCGCGTGTGCCTATCTCGTCGGCTGATTCCTTCGTGTCGGGCGACTTGGTATGCTACGCAGTCATCGATCCGGTTTTGGTTGGCCCGTTCGATCCGCTCAGGGAGGAGTGACATCATGTTCTTCGTTGAATCATATCCGGTGGCGATCGTGATGTGCGTCGTCACGATGCTCTGTTGGGGATCGTGGGCCAACACGCAGAAGCTGGCCAGCAAGGAATGGCGATTTCAGCTGTTCTATTGGGACTACTGCATCGGTGTCCTGGTGCTGACCCTGCTGTTTGCCCTGACGCTGGGGAGCATGGGTTCGTCGGGACGGGGTTTCTTGGAGGATTTGAGTCAGGCCTCGGCCCGGAGCCTGGGATATGCGTTCCTGGGCGGAGTCGTGTTCAATGTGGCGAACATCCTGCTGGTGGCGGCGATCGACATTGCCGGGATGGCCGTGGCGTTTCCCGTGGGCATTGGACTGGCCCTGGTGATTGGAGTGGTCACGAACTACTGGAACAAACCCGGAAGGGAATCCGCAGATTCTGTTCGTCGGCGTTGCCTTGTGGCGGCCGCGATCGTTGTCGATGCGCTGGCGTACCGCAGACTGCCGTCGGCCGGGCAAGACCACGACACTCAAAGGGATCGTCCTGTCGATCGTGTGCGGCGTCTTGATGGGTTTCTTCTATCCGCTGGTCGCTCGTCGATGCAGAAGTTGGAGGACAATCAACGACGGTATCCGATTCCGGATTGCTCACTCCCTACACGGCCCTGGTGTTCTTTGGTCTGGGGCTCTTCCTCTCCAGTTTCGTCTTCAACGTGGCGGTCATGAAGTGGCCGTTCAAGGGCGAGCCGGTGCCGTTGGGAGACTACTTCACGAAAGGCAACTCGCGGCTGCACGCCGTCGGGATCCTGGGTGGCGCGATTTGGGGTGTCGGCATGTCGTTCAACATTGTGGCGAGCGGTGTGGCCTCTCCAGCGATCGCCTACGGTTTGGGGCAGGGAGCGACGATGGTGGCGGCGCTCTGGGGCGTGTTCATCTGGAAGGAGTTCAAGAATGCCGCACCGGGCACCAACCGGCTGTTGGCTCTGATGTTCCTGCTCTTCCTGGTCGGTCTGAGCCTGATCGTGTATGCGAAGCTGCCCGAGTCGGCTGCGGCTGCGGCGCTGATTCAGCTGTAGGCATGTTGAGGTCTGGCAGGGAGGATTACGCGATGGCCGGCAAGATCGTTGTGGTCGGCAGTTCGAACACGGACATGATTCTGCAGATGGAGCACATTCCGCGGCCTGGCGAGACGATCCTGGGCGGGCAGTTCTCGATGGCGGCCGGCGGCAAGGGAGCGAATCAGGCGGTGGCGGCGGCCCGTGCCGGCGGCCAGGTCACGTTCTTGGCGCGCGTCGGCCGCGACATGTTCGGTCGGCAGGCGATCGAGGGTTTTCGCCGCGACGGGATCGATGTGCAGCACGTGATCGAGGACGAACAGGCTCCGTCCGGCGTGGCCTTGATCTTCGTGGCGGCCAGCGGCGAGAACAGCATCGGCGTGGCCTCGGGCGCGAACCTCTGCCTGTCGCCTGCCGACGTGCAGCAGGCGGCCGACGCATTGCCCACGCCGACGTACTGGTCATGCAGCTGGAGACGCCGCTGGAAACCGTGCGCGCCGCCGCCACGATCGCCGCGACCCACCACGTGCCCGTGATCTTGAACCCGGCGCCGGCCCAGCCGCTCGACGATCCCCTGCTCCGCCTGATCTCGGTGCTGACACCGAACGAGAGCGAAGCGGAACTGCTCACCGGCGTGCGCGTGACGGACGAAGCGGCGGCGTCCCGAGCGGCCGACGTCCTGCGGGCTCGTGGGGTTCGCCAGGTGATCGTGACGCTGGGGTCCCGCGGCGCGTGGGTGTCGGCTGCGGAGTTCAGGGGCTGGTGCCGGCGTTCCCCGTCCAGGCGGTCGACACGACGGCCGCCGGCGACGTCTTCAACGGCGGCGTTGGCGGTGGCCCTGTCCGAACGGCAGATCACTCGAGCAGAGCGTCCGATTCGCGAGCGCCGCGGCCGCCCTGTCCGTCACGAAGCTCGGTGCTCAGCCCTCGGCACCGCGGCGTCCCGAAATCGAGTTGATGTTGGCGTCCCGATGAGCCGGGGCGTAGACGTGCCGCCAGTGCGTCCGTATCATTCCCTGCCTTCGCTCATGGCCGGGCGGGAACTGCATGGCTGTTGACAAGTCGGACAATCGAGTGCGGCAGATGTTCGGCGCGATCGCGCCGAGCTATGACCGCATGAATCACCTGCTGTCGCTGCAGCGTGGATCGCTACTGGCGCTGGCGCACGGTGCGTCTCGCGCGGCCGGAGGGTCACGAGCCGATCCTGGACGTCTGCACGGGCACCGGCGACCTGGCGTTCGCCTTCGCCCACCGGACACGCGCGGCGAAGTGTCGATTGTCGCCACCGACTTCTGTCCCGAGATGCTGGACATCGGCCGGACGAAGTCCCAGCGCATCGGCCTGGCGAGACCGTGACGTTTCGTCGAAGCCGACACGCAGGCCCTGCCGTTCGCGACCAACACCTTTCAGATCGTGTCCGTGGCGTTTGGACTGCGGAACGTGGCCGACACCGACCAGGGACTGCGCGAGATGACCCGCGTGTGCCGCCCGCGGTGGCCGCGTGGCGGTCCTGGAGTTCTCCATGCCCCGCCGTCAGCCGATGCGGGCGCTCTACGGCTGGTACTTCCGCCACATCCTGCCGCGGATGGGCCAGTGGTTGGCACGGAACGACCATGCGGCCTATCGTTACCTGCCGGAGAGCGTGGGGGAGTTCCCCGCCGGGGCCGCCCTGGTCGCACGGATGGAGGCGGCCGGCCTGCGCGAGTGCGGTACTATTCGCTCACCGGCGGCATCGCCACACTCTATGTGGGTGTCAAACCGGAGACCAACGATGAGGCCGCGAACACGACATGACCAGTGCGAGTTGCGACGTCCAGCCGATAACGCCGGTGTGAACCGCCAGCGAAAGAAGCCGATCATGAACCTCACTCACGGCCACCGTTCGTGGTGGGCATCACCGGTGCCAGCGGCGCGGTCTACGCCACGCGGTTGCTCGAAGTCGCTGCTCGAGCTGGGACATCAGGTGCACGTGACGATCAGTCGATCCGGTCAGACGCTGCTGAAGCAGGAGCTGTCGCTGGATGTGGATCTGCAGCAGTTTGATCCGGCCGCTCTGCAACTGTTCGTTCCCGGCGACGGCATCTGGACCGACTCACCTATCATCACTTCACGCGACTACTTGTCGCCGATGGCCAGTGGATCGGCGCGTGTCGTCCGGCATGGTGATCTGTCCCTGTTCGGGAGGCACGTTAAGTGCCGTGGCGCACGGTACGCAGCACGAACCTGATTCAGCGTGCGGCGGACGTGCACTTGAAGGAGCGGCGGAAGCTGATCCTCGTGCCGCGTGAAACGCCCGTGTCGTTGATTCATCTGGACAACATGAAGCGCGTGTGCGAAGCGGGAGCGATCGTGCTGCCGGCGTCGCCCGGCTGGTATCACGGTGTCCAGTCGGTGCGCGATCTGGTGGACTTCATCGTGGCCCGGATCCTGGACCACCTGGACGTCGCGCACGAGCTTGTCCCGGCGGTGGGGCGCATGCTGAGTCTGCAGGAATCGCCGACATGTGGACACGCTTGCGACACCTGCTCGAAATGATCCGCTTCAGCCACACGGTCTTCGCCTTGCCGTTTGCGCTGCTGGCGGCCGTGATGGCCTGGACGGTTCCCACGGTCGACGGCCAGAGTACCTCCATTTCGCTGGCGCGAGCTCGCTGGGGATCCTGATCTGCATGGTGTGTGCGCGCAGCGCGGCGATGGCCTTTAATCGGCTGGCGGATCGGGAGCTCGATCGGCTGAACCCGCGTACGCAGGCAGCGGCACTTGCCGGCCGGCGTGCTTGACGGTGCGGAGCGTGGCGATATTTGCGGCGGTGGCCGCGCTTGGGTTTTGTGGCGGCCACCACGCTGTTTCTGCCGAACCGGTTGCCGCTGTACCTGGCCCTGCCGGTACTCGCATTCCTGTTGGCCTACAGCTACACGAAGCGATTCACGTGGGCGGCCCATTTCTGGTTGGGAGCCGCCTTGATGCTGGCGCCGATCGCGACTTGGATCGCGCTGCGCGGGGAGCCGTGGTCCGTGGCGATCTGCGGGATCTCGTGCCGGCGCTGACGCTGGGAGTTGGCCGTGCTGTTGTGGGTGGCCGGCTTCGACATCATCTATGCCTGCCAGGACGTCGGAGTTTGACGTGCAGCCAGGCTGCACAGCGTGCCCGCTCGTGTTGGCGTGCGAGCGGCCTTGCGCGTGGCAGCGTTCTGCCACTTCGCCGATGGTCTGCGTCCTGCTGGCGTTGCCGCTGGGGCACCACGTCGGCGGACCACCTCTGGATTTGGGATGGCTTTACTGGACGAGTATCGTGGCGGTCGGCGTGCTGCTGAGCTACGAGCACTTTCTCGTCCGCCCCGACGACCTGTCTCGCGCAAACACCGCCTTCTTCCACGTCAACGCGATCATCAGCATCGGACTGTTCCCGGTGGTCGTCATCGACTTGCTGTGTGTACTAGCGATTTGGTCTGTTCTTCCCGCCCCGAGATGTGGGAAGATGTTACAGTTGCCCAGGTCGTCGCCGGACTGCGGTCCGCGGCGGCGTGGTCCAGGGTGCCATGGAAGCGAACAAGGAGGCGCACGGTGATGTTGAGGTATCTGACGATGGCGACGGTTCTGCTGGTCCTGGCAGGGACCGGATGTTCCCAGAAGACGGAGCCACCCAAATCGACCGGAGGAAGCTCGGCGAGCCCGGCCGCCAGTCACCGGATACCGATGCGTCGGCCTCGCGAAAGGCTCCCGGCACGACCGATGCCAGCCCTCGGAGTCCCCGACATCGCCGGCGGTGGAGCCGACGTCTGCCGCACCTGCGGCGGATTCCTCGACCGCTGTCGCCGGGCGAGCCGGGCCGAACTCGCCGCGACCTGGCGCCGGGCAACTCGACCCGCCGTCATGGCGACGATCAAGCCGCTGCTGGTCCAGATGGCAGCGATGCGAGCATCGAGCGTCGGGCGGCAGCGGAAGGCCTGGATGCCATGGGACCCTCCGTGGTGGATACGTACCTGACTGCGGCGTTGGAAAGTGGCACCGACGCGGAAAAACGTGGGGCCGCGGCCTACCTGATCGGTCGTGTGACGTGCGAGACGATGCGACGCTGAAGGCGCTGATCGCCGTGCTACTCGTCCACCGACGACGTGCTCCGTCACAACGCCTTCCAGGCGTTGGAAAAGGTCTCGCGCGAACAACTCGGTCGTGCTCTGCCGAAGCTGGCTGAGTTGGCCAAAAACATCCAGGAAGACAAAGCCTACCGAGTGCGCGCGGTGCGCGCGATTGCCAAGCTGGGTGAGACTGGCACCAGTGCCGTCCCCGACCTCCTGCAGTTGGCCGGCGATGACGCCACTCCGGAACTGCAGCGCGCCGCATTCGACGCGATTGCCAAGGTGGCGACTCCGGCCGAGGCAGAGAGCTTCTTCCTGGAGGTGTTGAAGAGCAATCCGTCGATGGACCTGCGTCGGCTGGCTGCCAAACGACTGGTCCAGGCTGCCATCTCGCCGCAGTCGCTGGTGGGCTTAATCGCCGCGTTCAATGATGCCGAAGCCGACGTGCGGAACGCAGCGGCCGAATCGCTGGTGGCGATCGGACGTCCCGCCGTCTCGCAGCTGATCCAAGGGCTGGAGGATCCCAATGTGCAGGTCCGCCGCCGCGCGGCACAGACGCTGGGTCAACTCAACACGCTGGCGGTCGAGGCGGTGCCGGCCCTGCAGGAGCGGCTGCAGGACGCCGATCCGCAAGTGCGTGGATTGGCCGCCGCCTCGCTCAAGCTCATTCAGGGCCAGTGAGATCGCTGGAGCCCACTCCGCCTCTCCGTGTCGCACTCCCTGCGTGCTGCCGTGGACAGGCTGTTAACAGCTCCCTACACTCCACGGTTGCTGCGGTAGCGGTGAAGTCCAACATGTGCGGGACGTGGGGGGTCTGACGGTGACGCAATTGCTGTCCGGTACGACGCCGACGTTGAACAGTATCCGAGCGAAGGTGGAGTCCGGAGAGCGGCTCTCGTTCGACGACGGGCTGTTCCTGTTTCGGCCGGACGTGTCGCTGCACGAAGTGGGGGCGCTGGCCAATCTGGTCCGCGAGCGGATGAACGGCCACGTGGCCTACTACAACATCAACACGCACCTGAATCCGACCAACGTGTGCGTGTATCGGTGCACGTTCTGTGCCTTTCGGTCCGACCTGCGCGAGCCGAAGGGCTACGTGATGAGCGACGAGCAGATTCTGGCGCGGGGCGAGGAGGCGGTCCAGCACGGCTGCACCGAAATGCACATCGTCGGCGGGCTGCACCACCAGAAGCGATTCGACTGGTACGTGCACATCCTGCAGATCCTGCACGACGCCTACCCGCAGCTGCATCTGAAGGCCTGGACGGCCGTGGAGATCAACTGGTTCGAGCATCTGACCCGGCGAGACGTGCGGGCAATCCTCGAGGAATTGCAGCCGCCGGGCTGGGCAGCATGCCGGGCGGCGGTGCCGAGATCTTCCATCCCGACGTGCGCAGCCGCATCTGCGAGCACAAGGCGGACGCCACCAAGTGGCTCGAAGTGCATCGCACCGCGCATGAACTGGGCCTCCGCACCAACTGCACGATGCTCTACGGCCACATCGAGAACGACTACCACCGCGTGGACCACCTGATTCGGCTGCGCGAACTGCAGGACGAGACCGGTGGTTTTCAGACGTTTGTGCCGCTGGCGTTCCATCCCGAAAACACCGGGCTCAGCCATCTGCCCAAGCCGTCGGCGCTGACCGACCTGCGCGTCATGGCCGTCTCGCGCCTGCTGCTGGACAACATCCCGCACGTGAAGGCGTACTGGATCATGCTGGGCATCGGCACCGCGCAGGCCGCGTTGTCGTACGGGGCCGACGACCTGGACGGCACCGTGCGGCACGAGCTGATCTACCACGACGCCGGCGCCACGACGCCGGAAATCCTCTCCGTCGACGAGATCCGCCGACTGATCGTCGACGGCGGGACGCGAGCCGGTCGAACGCGACACGCTGTATCGCCGCGTGGAGCGTGACCAAGCATTTCGCTCCGCACTGTGCAGGCCGGAACAAGCCTGTGCAGTTCCGGCGGGATTCTATTCGCGTTCCGGCGCCGTATTGCGGTCTTGCCGGAACTGCGCTTCGCTTGTTCCGGCCTACGGGCTGGCAGTCCCTCAGTCGCGGGAGAATCGCACTTCGCCATCGACCAGCACACGCACGGCGCGTCCCATTCAGTTCCGCTCCTTCGAACGGCGTGTTGCGGCTGCGCGACTTGAACTCGCTGCGCGCACGGTCCACCGCACCTCCGGATCGATGATCGTGATGTCGGCGTCGGCGCCGACCTGGAGCGTGCCTTTGGTCAGTCCCAAGGCCCGCGCCGGATTGATCGTCAGCTTGGCGATCGCCTGCGGCCACGACAGATGATTCGGCTCGATCAGGTACTTGACCACCAGGCCCAGAGTCGTCTCGAGATTGACCATGCCGAACGGAGCCCGATCCAGTTCCTGCAGTTTCTTCTCCGAAGCCCGCGGGGCATGGCAGCTGGCGATCACGTCGATCGTGTCGTCGGCCAGGCCGGCGATGCAGGCCTCCACGTGGTTCTTGGAACGCAGGGGCGGATTGACCTTGCAGTTCGCGTCGAACGTGCGCAGCGTGTCGTCGGTCAAGGTGAAATGGGCCGGGCAGATCTCCGGCCGTGACCCCGATCGCCGCGCGACTTGAACCGTCGAATCAGCTCCACGCTGCCGCCGCTCGAGATGTTCATCAGGTGCAGCCGGCCACCGGTGTACTCGGCCAGCCGCAGATCGCGGGCCGTCATGACATCTTCCGCGTCCGAGGGCATGCCGGCCAAGCCCAGCACCATCGACGTCAGCCCTTCGTGCATGATGCCGTCGTGGGACAGTTCGAGCACTTCCGGGTGATTCAGAATCGGCACGTCGAACATCAGGCAGTATTCGAGGGCCCGCCGCATCAGTTCGGTGTTGTGGATCGGCCGGTCGGCGTCGGTGAAGCCGACGGCGCCCGATTCGACCAGGCTGCCGATCTCGGCCAGTTCCTGGCCTTCCCGGTTCTTGCTCACGCAGGCCAGCACGAAGACGTGGCAGTTGCGGGCCCGGGCGGCCTTCTGCCGCACGAACTCCACGCTCGCCTGCGTGTCGATCGGCGGATCGGTGTTGGGGATGCAGGCCACCGACGTGAATCCGCCGGCCAAGGCCGCGGCCGTGCCCGATCTCGATCGTCTCGTCTTCTTCACGCCCCGGTTCACGCAGCTCCGTGTGCATGTCGACCAGCCCCGGCGCGACGATCTTGCCGGCCGCGTCGATCACCTGGTCGACGCGCCTGCTCGGCGACCGTCGATCGCGGCGATCCGCCCACCTTCGATCAGCAGGTTGGTAACCCGATCCAGTGGCTGGCTGGGATCGATGACACGTCCGTTCTTGATCAGCAGCGAAGCGTCATGGCTCCCTGGATTCCCTTCTGACTCGGATGCTCTTGACCGTGCGCAGCCGTCGGCGCACAGCTTGTCGTGCCCGACGAGCCACGCGGCCATGCGGACCGCCAGGCCGTTGGTGACCTGATTGAGAATCACCGAGTGCGGGCCGTCGGCCACGTCCGGCGTGATCTCCACGCCGCGATTGATCGGGCCGGGCGCCATGATCAGGATGTCCTTCTTGGCCCGCGCCATGCGGTTGGCATTCATGGCGTACAACAACGCGTACTCGCGCACCGAAGGGAACGGTCGCGTCGTACTGTCGCTCGAACTGAATCCGCAGCAGGTTCAGCACGTCGCAGCGCGGCAGGATGTCGTCCAGGCTTGTAGGCCACTTCCACGCCGAACTGTTCCCACCCGCGCGACACCAGCGTCGAGGGGCCGCAGACGATCACGTGCGCACCGAGCTTGAGCAGCCCCCAGATGTTCGAGCGCGCCGTGCGGCTGTGGGCAATGTCACCGACCAGCGCCACGGTCAGGCCGCGCACGTCCCCCCGCGTCTCCCGGATCGTCATGATGTCCAGCAGCCCCTGCGTCGGATGCTCGTGCGTCCCGTCCCCCGCATTGATCACCGGGCAGCCGACGTGCTCGGCCAACAACTTCGGTGTGCCGGGCGTCGCAGTGCCGCATCACCATCACATCGACGTTCATCGCCTCGATGTTCTTGGCCGTGTCGATGAACGTCTCCCCCTTCGACAGGCTGCTGCTCGAGGCCGTGAAATCCACGACGTCCGCCCCCAGCCGCTTGGCCGCCAGGCCGAAACTGGTCCGCGTCCGCGTGGAGTTCTCGAAGAACAGATTCGAGGACGTCTTGCCCTCCAAGCAGGGGCAGCTTCCGGCGGCAGCCGTCGGTCGCCTGCTTGAAGGCAAACGCCGTGTCGAGAATCGTCGTCAACTCTTCCAGCGTCAGGCTCTCCAGGTCCAGGAGATCGCGACGAGTCCACGTGTCCGGGTGAGTCATGAACTGGGCGGTTCCCTGCTCATCGCACCGTTCCTTCTTCGCAGAGTGTCTGTACTTCGGGCTCGTCGAGGCCGCCGAGCGGGCACATGATTCTAACACCCGCCGATTGGCCTGCAAGCAGCGTCATGACAGCAGTGGCGGCGGACGATATCTTGAGTTCATGGCCAGACCACCGCAAGTCCTGCTGCTGACCGAGGACCGCCAGCGACGCCAGGCGTGGGAGCAGACCCTGCACAAGTCCGGTCGAGTTCGGCGAGGGTGATGCGGCACCCCGCCGCTCAGCCCGGCCGGAAGTGGTGGTGACCGACCACCTGCCGGTCCAGATCGCTCCCGGCCGTGCGGCTCGATGCTGGTCCGCGGCGAGATCGGCATCGTGGCGGTCGGAACGCGGGGTCCGGCCGACGTGTCGCTGCCGGCCGACTACTCGGCCCGCGAACTGCGTCTGGCCTGCTGCCTGCTGGTCGAAATCGTGCGCCTGCGCCGTCGGCGCGGCGAAGACAAACGCAGCGCAGCGGGCGCTGCAGCAACTGGCGTTTCGCGATGCGCTGACCGACGCTGCGCCAATCGCCGCACGTGGGAGCACAACTGGCCACCCGTCTGGAGGACTTGCGCGCGGGTTCCCGGGCGCGCGGCACCTGTGTGGCGCTGCTGGACCTGGACCTCTTCAAGCGCGTGAACGATCAGCTCGGGCACGCGGTCGGCGACGAGGTCCTCCGGGAGGTGGCCCGCCGACTGGTAGCCGGTGTGCGCGAGCGGGACGTGGTGGCTCGTGTGGGAGGCGATGAGTTCGCCGTGATCCTCAGCGCGATCGATCCGGAACGGGCCGCGGTCGTGGTCGAACGGATCCGCCGCCGCCTGGCGGCACGACGCCCCCGCAGGACGCCACCACCGTGGTGCGGGTCACCGCCAGTGCCGGCTACGTGACACTCGACCGGGATCGAGTCCAGGTCCCCAGGAGGCCATGGCGGCGGCCGACCGTTTCCTGCGTCAGGCCAAAGGCGAGGGGCGCGATCGCACGGTCGGCGGACCATGTCGAGGCCGTGACACCTGCGAGCGGAAGTGATCTCCTGAGCTGCCGGGCCGTCCGCTGGTCCCGATAGGACCAAAGGCTTGTCGCCTATTCGTCTTCGCGATTCGCATCGCGTTTCCCCATTTCCCGATTTGTCCGCGGATCTGGCCGGTTTTTCCTCAGTCCCTTCTGACGTGCCGATAACGCTGACTGTAACGGTCAGGAGGACTGGAGAAGAGACGGTTGACTTTGCCGGCTCGATGGGCTGAGTCGGCCCCTCGGTCGCAACTACGAAAGGTCTCCAGGATGGTGACAGCAATTCGCATGACGAACCGGATTCCTGTCACTTCTCGCGATCCTGACCGTCGTTGCGACCACCGGTTGCAGTACGCTGCACACCGGACTCGGACTGGCGCTTGGAGCCGCAGCTGGCGCGTCCGAGCGATCCGCAGGCCATGGTGGTGGTCGAGCTGCGTAACGGCAAGAGAAGACGCGAATACCTGCGAGCGCCGCTGAAGGAGAACATGCTGGTGCAGGATGCGCTGAAGGGATCCGGGCGCCATTTCCCGCTTTCACCGCATGGACATCGTGCTGGTGCGGAAACGCCGAACGGTCAGAAGCTCCGGTTGCCGGTCAAGTTCGACGTGACCGAAGCGGCAGGTGGTCGACACCAACAACTACGCGATGCACGCCGGGGACTGGCTGGAAGTCACCGAAGACACGTCGACGATCCTCGACCGGATGATGGAGTCCGCCATGGAGCCGCTGCGCCCGATGATGCGCACCCCGGCGACTGAGCGCGCTGTGCGACTCAATCGGCGACGCGCCAGCGCGTCTTGAACAGCCGGATCATCATGGCGAGCAACAGCAGCGTTGCAGCAGGGCGGTGAACAGCACGTAGCCGCCGAAGATCCAGCTCCAAGTCTCGGTGTTCCGCGGATCGTCGTCCACGGCGTCTCGAATTCCATAGTCGAGCGGAACGCGAAAGCCGCCACGAACGGGCTGGTGATCGACGCCGCTTCGACGGACGCGGCGACGTTGCGGTTCGGGTAGACACGTGTCTGCGTGAAGAAGATCGCGGCCAGCGGCGCACAGAACAGCAGGATGATCAGCAGGTAGGTGGTCATCAGGCTGGTCGATGTCTTGCGAAACACGACGGAGCAGAACAGGGCCAGCAGGGCCGTGTTGAGGCAGGTCAGCAGCACGATCAGCGTGTAGGCGCCGACGGGCACCAGGTTGTTCCAGTAGCTGGACACCATCACGCAGGCCAGCAGCAGCGGCCACAGCAGGAACAGCGTCAAGACGCTGGACACGCGCAAGCCGGCCCGCAGTTTTCCGGACAGAATCTGCCACGGGGTGATCACCGTCGTCAGCAGCAGGTCGAGCGTCTGGCGTTCGCGTTCGCTGGTCACGCTGCCGGCCGAGAAGACGGGGCCGACCAGCATGTTGAACACCACGACGTAGGACACGTACCAGGCGCGTATTGCGGCCAGATGTACAGGCAGCAGGCCATCAGCGGGATGGCCAGCAACATGCTGACCTGGATCACCACGCGCAGCATCAGCGTGCCCTGGCTGAAGATCTCGCTGCGGATCTCCTTGTCGTACACCGGATTGACGCCGTCTTCGAGCAGCGTGTCGCGTTTGGCCGGCGCGAACAGCTTGTCGGGAAACTGGTCGCGCTGGATCACCAGTCCGACGACGTGTCTGGGCTTCCTGCTCCAGGTCCACGACCTCCTGCCCTTCGCTGCCCACGTCCGGCGGATGCAGCAGGCGCGCGCTGGTGTTGGCGAACAGCGCGACGCAGATGGCCGCCGCCGCGCCGGGCAAGCACGGTCACCGTCAACAGCAGCCGGAACTCGCCCCAGTTCCGTGGCCAGCACCCAGAACAGAACGCCCACCATGGCCAGCGGCAGAATGACCAGGTACGACACGACGAGCGAGGCGGCCGTGCGCTGGAAGTAACTGCTGCAGGCCATGCCGATCATGCCGAACGTGATCACCGAGGCGAGCGAGCGCCAGGTAGGCGGCGAACACCTCGTAGGGCGACACGCCACCCAGCGGCAGGCACAGCATGATGATGGGGAGCGACGAGAAGATCAGCACGGCCAGGTAGGCCAGCGAGGCGATCGCCTTGCCCAGCACGATCGCGCCGGGCCGCAGCGGGCTGGCCAGCAGCATCTCGTACGTCTTGCGTTCCTTCTCGCCCGTGATCGCGCCCGCGGCGAAACTGGGGGCCATCAACGAGGCCAGCACGTACTGGCCGAGAAAGAACATGTCGACCAGCTTGCGGGCGTCTTCCGAACGTTGCGGACAGGTCGAGCCGTTCGCCCTGCGGCCAGGCGACATACACGATGGCCGCCAGCAACGCCTGGTACACCAGCATCAGCACGAAGCCGCGGGTCATCCGCAGGTTGACCAGCAGCTCGCGCTGCAGCACCGGATTCTCGAGCAAGTACATCAGCTCATCCCACCGACGCCCGCGTACCGGCTCAGAACGTGCGCGGAGTCACGCGGCCCTGCACGCGACTGGGCAATCCCTGGATCCGCAAGAAGCCCTTCCGCGTCCGTCTGGTTGTACGAGCCGCCCGCCTTCCATCGTGGCGATCCCCTCGTCGTACAGATTGTTCGGGACTGGTGCGGCTGTCGACCGGATGTTGCCCTTGTACAGGTTCAGCCGCACCTCGCCGGTCGTGTGCTTCTGGGCCTCGCGAATGAACGCCTGCAAGCGCGTCCATCTTGGCCGTGTACCAGTACCCGTAATAGACCATCTCGGCGACCTCCGGCGCCAGTCGATCGCGCAGGTGCATCAGGTCCCGATCCATCGTCAGTTGCTCGATGCACATCAGCGCGTCGTACAGCAGCGTCATGCCGGGCGCTTCGTACACGCCGCGGCTCTTCATGCCGACAAACCGGTTCTCGACCATGTCGATGCGGCCGATGCCGTTGCGGCCGCCGATCTGGTTGAGCTGTTCGACGATCGCGAAACGGCGCCAGCCGCTGGCCGTTGACGCTGACCGGCACGCCGGCTTCGAAACCGATCGTGACCTGCTCGATCTTGTCGGGCGCGTGCTGCGGCGAGACCGTCATGCCGAACTCCACCGTGTCGACGCCGTTGACCGTCAGATCCTCCAGCTTGCCCGCCTCGTAGCTGATGTGCAGGCAGTTCTCGTCCGAGCTGTAGGGCTTCGAGACCGACGCTTTGACCGGGATCTGCTTCTCCTGCGCAGTAGGCGATCATCTCGCGTGCGGCCGGGGAACCGCTGGCGGAACGCCTCCATCCGCCAGGGAGCGATGACCTGAACGTCGGGGGCCAACGCGTCGGCCGCCAGCTGGAAGCGACACTGGTCGTTGCCCTTGCCCGTCGCTCCGTGGGCGAACGCCGTGGCGCCCACTTCTGACGGGCCACCTCCAGGCACTTCTTGGTGATCAGCGGCCGAGCGATCGAGGTTCCCAGCAGGTAGATCGATTCGTACTTGGCCCGCCAGGCGAGCACCGGAAAGGCGAAGTCGCGGCAGAGTTCCTCCCGCACGTCCACGATCTGAGAGGTTGTGGCGCCGGTCTTGAGGGCCTTCTCCAGCGTGGCCTCGCGATCCTCGCAGGGCTGCCCCAGGTCGACGTACAGGCAGTGCACCTGATAGCCTTGATCCAGCAACCAACCGAGAATCACCGACGTATCGAGTCCACCGGAATACGCCAACACACAACTCGGCATCGCGACGGTGTCCTTGTGTCGCAAATCTGACGGATCTGCGGCGAAGTGCGCACGTTGTCCGTGGAACACGGCTCTGGGTGAAACCGGACCCCAAGACCGCCGGCACACGCCATCAGACCCCCATTCTCATGGCCTGCGGCCATCTGGCAAGGCTGGAGCCCGCGGATCTCGGCGAGTGCGTAGGCCGGAACCAGCAACCGCCGGTACTGCCGGAACTTCGGTCGCCTCCACGGTTGCGCAGCTCCGGCAAGCCCGAGTGCGACCTCGTTCCGGCCGCGGTGAATGTTCCGGGCAGCTCCGCCGCAGAACCGCGTCGAGTGCGGCTGGAGTTCGCGGTCGGCCAGCGACTACCATGAGCGGCATGCACCGACACCGACATGAAATCGAAGCGCTGGCTCAGGATCTGTTGGCCGGACGGCTCTCGCTGGACGCGTTTGTCGACGGGCTGAGTCAGCCGGGCACGGCCGACTTGGGCGACGTCACGTTGGACCTGGATCGCCAGCGGCGATGCGGCTTTCCGGAGGTGGTCTACGGTGCGGGCAAGCCGGCCGAGACGCTGGTGAAGATCGTCCACCAGCTGCTGCAGGACCGCATGACGGTGCTGGTTACGCGGGTCGACGCGCGAGAAGGCTGAGCGTCTGCTGGCGGAGTTTCCCGCCGGATGCTACAACGTCGTCGGGCAGACGTTTCGCCTGGTACCGTCGACGGAGGCGACCGCCGATCGTCGGGCGCGTGGTGGTCGTGACGGCCGGAACCAGCGACCTGCCGGTCGCGGAAGAGGCCCGCGAGACGCTCGAGTGGATGGGGGTGGCGGTCACCGTGCATTCACGACGTGGGGGTCGCCGGTCCGCATCGCCTGCCGATGCACCTGGACAAGCTGCGCGGCGCGGATGCGGTGGTGGTGGTGGCCGGGCTTGGAAGGTGCCCTGCCCAGCGTCGTGGGTGGCCACGTCGATTGTCCCGTGATCGCCGTGCCGACGAGCGTCGGCTATGGAGCCAGTTTCGGTGGCTTGGCCGCGCTGCTGGGCATGCTCAACAGCTGTGCCGCCAACGTGACGGTCGTCAACATCGATGCCGGATTCAAGGCGGGATATGTGGCCGGACTGATCGCCCGTCGCCGCGGCGAGAACGAGGCCCGCGTGAGGATCGCCATGACCAATGAACCGGCACGAACTGCCGCGTCTGCGCCGCGTGCGGCGGAGAGCCACAAAGGGGACTACGGTCGAGTGCTGCTGGTCGGCGGTTCGCGCGGCATGAGTGGCGCGATTGCGCTTGTCGGGCATGGCTGCCCTGCGTGCGGGGGCGGGGCTCGTCACGTTGGGCGTGCCCGACGTGTGCCTGGAAACGGTGGCCGGCGTTCGAGCCGTGTGTCATGACGGTGCCCCTGCCCTGCGACGCGCAGGGTGTGCCTCGGCGAGCTCGCCGCGGACGACGATTCAGCCGTTGATGGCCCGGCGCGGACGTGGTGGCCTGCGGGCCCGGGTTGGGGACGGGGTCCGCACACGTGGCCGCTGGTCCGCGCGCTGTACACGTCGGTGGCCCGGCCGATGGTCGTGGATGCGGACGGGCTGAATGCGCTGGCCGAGCGCAGCCGGACGGACTGGCGCACGCCGGCGGGCCCACGGGTCATCACGCCGCATCCGGGTGAATTCCAGCGGCTCGTGCGGCGGTGACGCGCGCGATCCGCCGGGCAGCAACGTGCGGCGGTCGAGATGGCCGCGCGAGTATCGGATCGTGGTCGTGCTCAAGGGGCATCGCACGCTGATCACCGATGGTCGCCGGTGGGTCCGCAACACGACGGGCAATCCGGGCATGGCGACGGCCGGATCGGGGGACGTGTTGACGGGGATCCTCACCGCGCTCTTGGGCCAGGGGCTGGACGCCTGGGATGCCGCGCGGCTGGGCGTGCATGTGCACGGGCTGGCGGGCGACCTGGCGGCCGTCGGCAGACGCCAGTGGCGATGACGGCGCGGGACCTGGTGCAGTTCCTGCCCGAGGCCTGGCAGGAGCTTGGGTACTGATCGCGCCGTTGTGCCCGGCACCCGGCCGAGCATAATGGTCGGTTTACTCTGTGAACATCGAGTGTGAACGGGGCGAGGCGTGCCGCAGCGACGCTGATTCGAAGTCTGAGCGGGACCCCTGCCGGCGTCGCTGCGCGCGGGCGCTGTGACGATCGGCAACTTCGACGGGGTGCATCGTGGGCCATGCGGCGCTGGTCGAGCGGCTGGTGGCGCGGGCCGCGCGACTTGGGCGGGCCGGCCGTGGTCTTCACGTTTGATCCGCATCCGGCGCAGCTGCTCTACCCGGAGGCCGTGCCGCCGCCGCTGACCTGGACCGAGCGGAAAGCCGAACTGCTGGCGGCGCTGGGCGTCGATGCCGTGATCGCTTATCCGACCGATCGGGCGGTGTTGGCCCTGACGCCGGACGAGTTCTTTGAGCAGATCCTGCGCGAGCAGCTGGCCGTCCGCGCGATCGTGGAGGGGCCGAACTTCTTCTTTGGCCGCAACCGCAGCGGTACGATCGAGTACCTGGCGCAACTGTGCGCGGCGCCGGCGTCCTGCTGGAGGTGGTCGAGCCGTTGCTGGCCGACGGAGTCTGCGTGTCGAGCAGCCGGATTCGCGAGCTGATCCAGGCCGGGCACGATGGCCGCCGCCGATCGGTTGCTGACTCAGCCCTATCGGGTGCACGGGGTGAGTGGTGCGCGGTGCGGGACGCGGCGCGCAGATCGGATTCGCGACGGCGAACCTCGAGCCGGTCGGGCATGGTGCTGCCGCCGCTGGGCGTCTATGCTGGCCGGGCCTGGCTGCGCGACGCAAGTTACGTGGCCGCGATTCACATCGGCCCGAATCCCGACGTTTGGCGAGGAACAGGTCAAGTTCGAAGTGCACCTGGTCGGGATACGAGCAGCCGTTGTACGGCGAAATGCTGGGCGTCGATTTCCTCGATCGCCTGCGTGACATTCGCCCGTTTGGCGATGTCGCGGAATTGCAGGAGCAGTTGCGGCGCGACGTGGAGGCCGCCTGTCGTGTGGCGGAGCCGCGGTGAGCACGATGAGACAGCCATGACGCCATGACGAACGAGACTGCTCGCCCATCGCGTGGCATGAACTCAAGGCGATCACTCGATCGTCACCAGCGCTTCGTACTGACCAGCCACGTGCGGCCCGATTGCGATGCGCTGGGGAGCGAATTGGCGATGGCCGAAGTGCTTGAGACCTCGGGAAAGAGGTGCGGATCGTCAATGCCGATGCCGTGCCGCCGCGTCTGGCGTTCGTCGACCCGCAGCAGCATCGACGCTCGAGGTGTTGCCGGCCAGGGGCGCGACCAGCGGCTTGCGATCCGGGAGCACGTCGACGTGATCATGGTCCTCGACACCGGCGCCTGGGGACAGTTGGGCCGCATGGCCGACGTGATCCGCCACACGTCGGCGCAGGTGGTGGTCATCGATCATCATGCGAACGACGGGGAGCTGGACGCGGTGATGTTCCAGGATGACGTCGGCGGAAGCGACCGGTCGGCTGGTGGCCGATTTCGTCGCAGTTCCTGGGCGTCCCTGGCACGCGTCCATGGCCACGGCGCTGTTCGCTGGCCATCGCCACCGACACCGGCTGGTTCCGCTTCTCGTCGACGCAGAGCAGCACGTATGTGGTGGCCGCGCAGCTGATCGATGCCGGTGCCTGTCCGCAGGAGATTTTCCGCCAGTTGTACGAACGCGATTCGCTGAGTCGTGCGAAGCTGCGCGGCTTCGTCCTGTCGCGCCTGGACGCTCGAATGGATGGGCGATCTGGCTCACACCTATGTGCTGGACGAGGATTTTGCCGAGACCGGCGCTCTGCGGAGCGAGACCGAAGACTTCATCAACATGGCGCTGGCCATCGACGGCACGGAGGTGGCCGTCATGTTGACGGAACATCCGGTGGGCACCGTCAAGGTCAGTCTGCCGCAGCCGCAACGCGGCGGTCGACTGCAGTCGGATCGCCGCGCTCTTCGGCGGAGGCGGGCACAAGGCAGCGGCGGGGGCGACGCTGGCCGGCGATGTCAACTCGGTCCGACACGCGTGTTCTGGCCGCCGTGCGAGCAGGCCTTGCGATCGGATGCGTGGCATGCGGATCGCTCGCGCCGGACGGCGCGGGCGGCACGACGTATTCGCGACCGGGACCACCACTTTACGCGTCCGACGAGTTTTCCGCAGAATTGGCTTACGCGTTTGTCGGCAGCAGCACTCGTTAACTATCGGGAGACCGTGCCATGGCATGGCGAGGATCCTGCGCTGTCCTCATGATGGCTCTGCTTATTGTGAATGTGTGATCGTGGTGCGGCAGCCGCCGGCGGGAGCCGAGGAATCGCGATTCGCGATGACGCTACAGTCGCAGCCAGTACGTGCACTGGATCGACCTGTACGACGCGACGGATAAGAAGATCGATCCGACCGATCCCAATGCACCCCCCTACTCGCCCGTCTTCACCTGCGGTCGTTGCCACGACTACCAGGCGATTGCGCACGGCTATCACTTCAATGCCATGCAGAAACTGGCCGGATCCGGGGCGAGCCGGGTGAAGCGTGGATCTGGACCGACACGCGGACCGGCACGCAGATTCCGCTGTCGTACCGAGGTTGGCCGGGCACGTACGATCCGCGCGCGCTGGGTATCAGCGTGTGGGATTTTGTGTTGAAGTTCGGTCGCCATCTGCCCGGCGCATCCGGTCGAAGTGCCCGGCCACCGAGGTGTCGGCCCGGGAAGCCGAAGGGGCCGCCGACCACCGCGCCGGCAGGGTGCCGCCGCCGCGCCGCCCGCCGTGCCCGACAACGGTCGCTGGAAACTGTCCGGACAACTTGGCATCGACTGCATGGTCTGCCACGGCCAGGACGCCGCCTACAGCTTCGGAAGTCTGGTGGGATCAGATCACCAAACAGAATTTTGCCTGGGCCCCGGCCGCGGCGCTGGGCATCGCCGACATCGAAGGCGACGTGTCGAAACTGCCCGGCCGATTTTGATCCGGCTGCCGCAGCCGCCGACCGCCCGCCGGCAGACCGACGGCCGAGAAGCCAGCGCCCGCCGGGCGAGGGCACCGAGGAAGCGCCACGACTGGACGCAGGCCGCACCCGGGGAGGCCAGGAAAGCAAGCCGGAACGAGGCCGGCGCCGCCGCGGAGCAAGCGGCGAGCGAACCTGCCGACGCGGGCCCGAGTCTGCCGAAGACCAAGTACCGCGCGCTGCGGCTGAGCGCCGACAAGAAGGTCTTCTTCGATGTGGTGCGAAAGCCGTCCAACAACGCCTGCTACTACTGCCATACGACGCGCATGGCCGGCGCGGGCGAGTCTCCCGAATGGACGCACGACGAAGATGTGCATCTGCGGGCCGGCATGAGTTGTTCCGATTGCCACCGCAACGGACATCGAGCACGACACGGTGCGGGGCTTACGAAGGTGAGCAAGCATTCCGACCGGCGTCAATGTGGCGACGCTCTCCTGTCGCGGCTGCCACATGGGTGACGAGAAGCACGAAGCGGCTCCGGTCGTGGGTGGCCGATTGGGAGCGCCCAAGCCGTTGCACCGCGGACTGCCCACCATCCACCTGGAAAAACTGTCCTGCACCGCCTGCCATTCGGGTCCGCGGCCGAGCGCGCAGGCGTTGCGCGTGCAGACCGCCATGGCTCACGGATCTGGGCTTGCCCACGCACGCGCTGACGGCCGACACCGAACCCGGGCATCGTCGCGCCCGTCATGCTGCACACCGGAAGACATGCTCTACCCGCATCGCATGGTCTGGCCCGCGTTCTGGGGCGAAATGAAGGAATGCCACGATCCAGCCGCTCAATCCGGAGGAGGTCAACGAAGCGCTGCGCTCGACGTTGCGCGTCAAACGCAATTCGCACCTTCACCGAGACGCTGGCGAAAGTCACGCTCAAGGCCGAAGACAAAGTCGCCGCGCTGGGTGCGGATCGCGCGAAAGTGGCGGTTGCCGAACTGACAGACGAAGAGAAGGCGAAACTCGACGAACTGGAAAAGTCCAAGGCCGTGGCCGCGTTTCGCGAGAAACTCGGCCGCAGCCCTCAAGGCCCTGCAGAAGATCATCAAGACCGAGGGCGCCGAGCCGGTCTACGTCGCCGGCGGTCGTGCCTACCGCTTGGGCGCGGACGACAAGGTGGAGATGTTTGCCAACAAGGCGGCCGATCCGTATGCCTGGAAGCTGGCGCACGATGTGCGGCCGGCACGCTGGTCGACCGGCGCGACCGGCTGCTACGAATGCCATGCACTCGGGTCGCCGATGTTTGACGGCCAGGTGACCGCCGTGGGCCCGGCTCCCGATGCCGAACCTCCGACGCAGAAGATGGCCGAACTGGCCGGCTACGACCGCCTGCAGATCGATGCCTGGAACCAGTCGTTCCAGGGCCGCACCGCCTTCAAGTGGTTTGGCTTCGTGTCGGCCGGCGTCGTCGGCTTGATCCTGCTGGCGTTCCTGTTCCTCGGAATCAACGGATTGTTTGGATTCGCTGCGATCCTAGATACCGTGCATGCTTGGAGTTGTTCGATGTTCAACGACCTGACCACCAATTTGTCGGATATCCTGCACCATCCCGGCAAGCATCTATCCGTCGCTGCTGGCCGTGCGCTGATCGCGCACGGCAGTGGTTGTGGTTCTGCACCTGCTCCTGGCGCTGCTGGGTGGCCGTGCCGCCAAGCCGCGCAAACGATTCAACATCTGGGAGAAGCTGGTCTACCTCGGCGCGCTGGTCAGCGTGGCCGTGCTGGGTGTCACGTCGTTCTACACCGTGTTGCGATTTGGCGGCATGCACGGCTGGTGGTTGTTTGCCCACATGTTCGGCGCCGGTGCCCTGACCGGCGTGCTGCCGCTCCTGGCGCTGACGTGGTGCGGGGCGAACCGCTTTGGACGCCTGACCGAGCAGCAGCGCGAAGAAGCCGTCTGGCCCCGGTTCTTCTGGATTCCCCGCGTGATGTTCTGGCTCTTCCTGCTGGCCGGCTTCATCGTGTTGATCACGATGCTGGTTTCCATGCTGCCGCTGTTCGGCACGCGATGGGCTGAATATTTTGCTGGACATCCACCGCTATGCCGGACTGCTGGCCGTCGTGACGCTGCTGATTCACTTCTACTGCGTGCTGTTGCAGCGCTGCAGTTGCGGTGAGCCAAGCATACAGGCCGGAACAGGCAACCACCGGTACTGCCGGGACTTCGGTCGCTTCCGACGTTACGCAGTATCGGCACGGACTTGCGCGACCTCGTTCCGGCCTACGTGAATCTTCCGGGCGCGCGTAGCCGTTCGCTCCGCCATCGACGATTGTCGGCCGATCGTCATTTCTGCTGTGGGTTGTCAGCCCCGTAGAGTTCGCCGGCCTTGTCTGCTTTTGCCATTCTATTAACGCTTGCCGCGTGTCTGTGAGAAACCGTGCAGGGGGAGCGGCGAGTCACCCGATGAAATGATCGAAGGTCTGTCGTCCGATCGTCCATGTGGACTGTGCACAATCAACGGTGGTTTGCTCATGTGGTGTCGTGCCTGCCAGCAGGACGTTCCGGGGGTTGTCTCGTCATCCCAGAACCCCACCGTATGTTGTGCTCGCTGCGGTCGACCGCTGGCCGGAGCCGGCATGGACCGCAATCGATTGATGGCTCCGCACATCCCGCAGCGCGGGACGCCATGTGACGTCACGAACGGGGCGTTGGATCCATCGTGTGGGCGGCCATCGAACGGGGAGGACTTTCCCGAATTTGTGGAGTTGGAAGACTGGGAGTTTGAGGAGACAATTCGGCAGGCCCAGCAATTGCTGCGAAGTGTGACCGACGAGCCTTCGTCTGGGTTGGGACCGCGGTTCACGGAACGCGCAAACTCCATGCGCAAACCGCATGTCGAGCGGCGTGTGCCGGTTGCATCCGAAACTCCCGATCTCCCCCCAGCGGGTCCGACCAAGCCCAGTGGCACGTGGCCGTGGGTGATGCTGGCCTTTGGGCTGGGTGTATTTGCCTGCGGCGCGGCGCTGATGGGTTTGTCGCTGGCCAAGGGCTCGCCGCAATTGTGGCAGTTGGGACTGCCCATGGTCCTGGGCGGGCAACTGGCCGTGCTGTTCGTGGTGATCTGGCAGTTGGACGTGGTGTGGTTGAGCAATCGCGCCACGTTCGTGGCCCTGCATTCCGTGGACGAACAGTTGCGGCAGTTGCAGGTGCGGTCGGACCATCACGTGGCCGAACCGCAGGACGCCAAGACATTCGCTCGACATCTCGCAGAAGACGTCAGCCCGCACTTGTTGCTTAAGAACCTGCGCGAGCAAATTGATCAACTGTCGGCCCAGTTGACGAAACCCAAAGACGCTGCCTAACGCCGCGCAGCAATACGCTCTAGCCGTAGGGCGGACTTGCGAGTCCGCCCCGCTGTGATCACCGTGGAAACGTAGTATGATCGTTCTCGTTTCCACGTGTTGTCCCTGGACGCGACGTAGCCGTCACACCTGATGCCCGAAGGGTATTCCGGATGCGACTCACATGCTGGCCGCTGATCGACGCCCTGAACACAGCCAAGCGTGTACTGCTTGCCGGCGCCGGAGGGGGATTCGATGTGTACTCGGCCTTGCCTCTCTATTTTGCGCTGAAGACCGAGGGGAAAGACGTGAGTCTGGCCAACCTGTCGTTCGCGTCACTTCCACGCGACGAAGCTTCTCGCGTCTCGCCGGCGTGTGTGCGCATGACAGCCGATACGCCGCACTCGCAGACGTATTTTCCGGAGCTTCATCTGAGTTCCTGGTTTCGCCATCGTCACGGCCAGGAAGTACCCGTCTACTGCTTCCCCCGAACGGGCGTTGTCCCGCTCCGGGCTGCGTACCGGCGGCTCCACGAACTCCTGGGGCTCGACGCCGTCGTCCTCGTCGATGGAGGCACCGACAGTCTGATGCGCGGTGACGAGTTTGGCCTTGGCACGCCCGCCGAAGACTAGCACAAGTCTGGCAGCGGTTGCCAGCTCCGAGATTCCCGACCAGTACCTGGCGTGTATCGGGTTCGGTGTCGATACCTTTCATGGCGTGTGCCATGCTCAGTTCTTGGAGTCCGTGGCGGCGTTGACTCGCTGCGGGGCCTTTCTGGGCATCGCCGCGGTTCTGGCCGATATGCCCGAGGCCTTGGAGTTTCTTGCAGCAGTCGATTACGCGAATGAACGAACACCGGGAGGAGAGAGTATCGTCGCGAACTCCATTGCGTCGTCGATCGAAGGTCATTTCGGGGATCATCACCGAACCGGGCGGACCTCATCGAGCCGTTTGTGGATCAACCCATTCATGCCGGTGTACTGGGCCTTCGCGCTGCGGGCGGTGGTTGACCGCAACCTTTACATCGAAAGTCTCAGCCGCACGGAATCGATGACGGAAGTGGTCCTGCGCATTTCCGAGTTCCGAGCCCAATGCGGAATGCGCATTTGGGAAGATATGCCGGTGTAGGCATTCCTGGCCGGTTGCCGCCGACCTGCGGCGGCACTGCGACCTCGCGTTGCAGCGTGGATCGAGTGTGGTCGCGAGGCCCGCATCCAGCGCGGTGGGACGATATTCCATCGTCCCGCCACAGCATGAGATGGCAAATGGACTCAGATGTCGAGGCCCGAATCCTTCTTGTCGGGCGCGGCGGGGACGACTTCGGGCGGCGCTGCCTTGCCCAGGACCGGAGTGAGCAAGCGGACGGCCTCGGCGCCGCCGAGTTCCGCGGCCTTGGCAAAAAACCGGCTGGCCCGATCCACTTCACCATCGGCATACAGCGACATGCCGACCAGAAACAGCAGGTCGCCATCGCTGGGGTTCTCCAACGCCTTGCGCGCGAAGAGCTCCAGGTGCGAAGTCTTGGCCAGCCGGTTGTCGCCATAGAGATCCTCGAGTCGAAACCGGGACCGGACGTACTCGGGATCCAGTTCCAGGGCAATCTTGAGCGCCTTGGTGGCCAGCCGGTACTGGTTCACAGCGATCAGGGCAAACCCCTCGCGCACGTACGCCTCGGTCAAGTCGGGCACGGCTTCGATGGCGGACTTGTAACGCTGCAACGCTTCGTGAAATCGCTGCTCCCGGAACAGGGCATTGCCGAAGTCCAGGAACCGCTTGCCGCGAGCCCGCGCCTTGTCGTTGCCCTTGCGAAGCTTGTCCGCCACGTCGGCCGGCTCCACCTCGCGCGGTGCGACATCCGCTGCCGCGTCGGCCGGCGGCATCACCAGCGGGTCGCGGCGAATACCCAGGAAACGATCGACCGCCAGCGGGCCATAGTTCAACTCGGCGGGCGCCGACGTGGGAGGCAAATAGTACTCGGCCGTGTTCGTCAACGGATTGAAGTAAATGCCCGTCGGTCCGCCATATCCCCAGGCCCACAGTGGATCGAAGTAGCTCGGAAAGCCGTAAGGCGGCGGCAAGAAGAAGCCGGGCCCGATGCCAAACCACAGATTCGCTCCACTGCGATCGCCCTGCCAGCCATTTCCCGGACGCATCGGCCCGCGATGGCCCTGTGGTTGCGGAGCCACGCGGCCCGCACCACCGCCGGGAAAATTCCCGGGATAAAAACCGGGTCGGTCGGCACGGACCTGCGTGGAAAGACAGCCCAGAAACAAGACAATCAGCAGCGGGGTGGTGCGTCGCGGCGAACATCATCTCGACTCCTTCGCGGCAAGGCCGTTCTCGGTGTCTGGTGCCGTGCATCGCAGCGCGCCTGTCGCGCAGTCGCACACCGAGCGCAACGCGGCTGCCACGGGAACCAGCATTCATCGAAGAACCGCAGACAGATCAACCTCCCCGCCTAAGTCATTATGGAAAGGGTGGCGCGATCAGGCAATAGAAATGGTTGATTCGGGCCGGCAGCCGGAAAACCGGCCGGTCACGGACCCACCGTCTGCAACACACGACGCAGTGCCGAAATGCTGGCGTCCGCCACCTGACGCACGGGAATCTGCCAGATCTGAGGGTTCATGATCTCCACCGACACCGCGCCCTGGTAATCGATCGCCCGCAAATGCCGCACAATCGTTGCCAGCGGCAAGTCCCCGTCGCCCGGCAAGATGCGGTCCCGATCGGCTGCCGTCTCGCGCAGCCGATCGGCCAAGTCGCTCAACTGCACGTGAAACAGGTTGTCCGGGGTGAGATAAGCAAGGTCTTCGGTCTTGCTCGGCCCGACCGCGAAGTGGAACGCGTCGAGGCAGATCCCCAGCCAGGCGTTGCCCACGTCGTGAACCAGGGCGGCGGCCGTTTGCAGGTTGTTCCCCAGTCCAGCCGACGACTGGAATTCCAGCGCCACACGCACCGCATGCTGTTGGCCCCAGGCCGCCAACTCCTGCAGAGACGCCCGCGTCCGCGTCAGATCCTGTTCGGAAACGGGTGCCGGCACGTCACAGGCTACGACCGCCACACCGATGCCAAGTTCGCGACACAACTGCAGACGCTGTGCCAACAGCTCCCAGGCGGCCTGGCGGGCGGCACCCACGGAAGTCAACAGGCCGCCCTGGAGGCTGGCCACAGGGATGCGCATGTGGTGCCGTTCCAGCAGTTGCCGCACGTCGGCCAGGCTGTGCGTTTGGAGGTACTCCTCCAGCTTCGTGAACCAGACCTCCAGGTACTCGATCCCGCAGGCCGCATATTCTTCCACATCGCGGGCAAACGACGCGGGCAGCGTACCGATCTGGCTGACGGCTGGCTTCATCGTCGGAACCGCTTGCCGGCGCAGGGACTCAGACCGTCGGACGCGTCCGGTCGTATCGTCGCACGGCCTGTTCGAGGTGTTGAATGGACAGCACGACCAAGACCCACACGAAGCCCAGTACAAACCCGGCTAGTTCGGCGAGCAAGGTCCAGGACAGGTCGTCCAGCGGCCAACGTGTCGGCGCGAAAACATCGACGCACAGGCCGGCGATTCCCAGGGCCACGCACCACATCACGGCCACCGACACGAGGTCCGTCACGGAATCGGGCGCCCGCCGCCGCTGGTGGGGCGGACGCAGAATGGCGGCCATCACGATCGCTCCGGACCAGACCAACAAACTGAACGACCCGAGCAACACCGTGACGCCGAGCCAGAGAATGACCAGGGACATGAGCAACAGCAGTTCGCAGGCCGATCCATCGCCGGAAACAGGTTTGCGCGGGGACATAGCAGAATTCGCCTATCGTAGCAGTTTCAGCAGTTCGGGCACGCAATCATCCACTTTGACGCGCCACTGTTCCAGCGAGTCGCGGTCGCGGATCGTCACGGTCCGGTCCTGGAGCGTCTGGCCGTCGACGGTGATGCAGTAGGGCGTACCGGCCTCGTCCTGCCGGCGATAGCGACGCCCGACGGCCCCTTTCTCGTCATAGAAGACGGGGCAGTGCGGTTTCGAGGACCGCATAGATTTCCTGGGCGATCTCCGGCATGCCGTCCTTCTTCACCAAGGGGAAGACGGCCGCCTTGATCGGCGCCAGCCGCGGATGCAAGCTTCAGCACGGTGCGCGTCTGCAGCACCCCGTTCTCATCCGGTGCTTCGTCTTCCGTGATAGGCTTCGCACAGGAACGCCAGCGTGGCGCGATCGGCACCCGCCGACGGTTCGATCACGTGCGGCATGAATCGTTCGCCGGTCAGGTCGTCGCGATACGTGAGATCCTTGCCGCTGCCGCGCCAGCGCGGTTTGCCGTCCGCGTCCTTCTCCAGCTCCAAGGGACAGGTCTTGGGGTCGAGCTTGCCTTCCATGTGGCTGCGCAGGTCGAAATCGCCGCGGTGCGCGATCCCCTCCAGTTCGCCGAACTCGCCCGTCGGGCAGGAACGGAAACGCGTATTCGATGTCGGCGGTGCCGGTCGAGTAGTGGCTCAACTCCTCGGCGTCGTGTTCGCGCAGCCGCAGTCGTTCGCCGGCCAGCCCCAGGTCGGTGTACCACTTCATGCGCCGGTCGCGCCAGTACTGATACCACTGCTGCGAATGGCCGGGATGGCAGAAGAACTCGATTTCCATCTGCTCGAATTCGCGCGAGCGAAAGGTGAAGTTGCGCGGCGTGATTTCGTTGCGGAAACTCTTGCCGATCTGCGCGATCCCGAACGGAACGCGTACGCGCGTGCTGTCCACGACGTTCTTGAAGTTGACGAAGATGCCCTGGGCGGTCTCCGGACGCAGGAAGGCCGCGCTCTCCTCGCCCCCGAGGGCCCCGACATAGGTCTTGAACATCAGGTTGAATTCGCGCGGCTCGGTCAGCGTGCCGAGCTCCTTGGCGTCCGGACCGAGCACCTGGGCCAGGTCGTCGACGTGCGGGCAACGCGAGGAATCTGCCGTCCCAAGTCAGCTGGTCCGCATCCTTCGCGCGCAAGTGGAAGAACTTCAGTGCCCGGTGCTCGACGTCTGCCTGCTCCTGCGTCCGTCTCGGCGACCGTCGCCACGAAGAACTTCTGCCCCTTGGCTTCGACCCACCGGCCGCGGACCTGATCGTAGCGGTAGCGACGTTTCGATTCGCGACAGTCGACCATGTGGTCGTGAAACAGGTCGTAATGTCCCGAGCACTTCCAGACCTGCGGGTGCATGATGATCGTGCAATCGAGCCCGGTCATTTCGTAGGCGGACGGGGCACCGGCCGGGACCGCCAGCTCGTTGTGCCCGGTGACCATGTCGCGCCACCAGGCCTCCCGCACGTTGCGCTTCAACTCGACTCCCAGCGGTCCGTAGTCCCAGAAGCCGTTGAGGCCGCCGTAGATCTCGCTCGACTGGAACAGGAATCCGCGTCGCCGGCAGAGCGATACCAGTTTGTCCATTTCCATCTGTGCACTCGTCGATCCAGGCGCGAGGTCTCGTCGGTGGCTGCCATCCGCCGAGGGCCGCGCCGCACGTTCCTCAAGGGCCGCTTGGCAGAACCTGGGGGAAGCACCTAAACGTAAGCCACTCACGAAGTACCGAGCTGTCAATGTACCGGCCCGCCGGATTCGCGAAAGGGGGATCGGACAATTTCACTCGGAGGTCGCCGGTCAGGCCTGCCGCCGTGCCGCATCGAGTCGGCAAATCAGGTGGCCCGACGGTCCTCCCAAGCTTCCCTTGCGGTGCGGATCTCCGTACACTGAAACCTATGAATGCAGCCTCCGAGAATCCCACGCCGTGGGTCGTTGACACGACGGCGGAACGATTCGAACTGGATGTCGTCGAGCGCTCGCAACTCACGCCGGTCGTGGTCGATTTCTGGGCTGCCTGGTGCCAGCCGTGTCGCCACTTGGCGCCGCTGCTGGAAAAGCTGGCGACCGAGTACGCCGGCCGCTTCATCGTGGTTCGTGCGAACACCGACGAGCTGCCGCACATCGCCGCCCAATTCAACATCCAGTCGATACCCACCGTCTTTGCGCCTGGTGGACGGGCAGGTCGTCGATTTCTTCCAGGGATTGATGCCGGAACCGCAGCTGCGAGCCTGGCTCGACCGGATGCTGCTGGCCGGTACCCTGGTCGACGCGCGGGCCCGCGAAGCAGCGGACCCGCCGGCGGCCGAGCGGCTGTACCGCCAGGTTGCTGGACCAGTCACCCGGCAACGTGGCAGCCACGATCGGACTGGCCCGAGTTCTGCTCAGCCAGGGCCGGACCGACGAGTCCCGCGCACTGATCCAGGAACTGGAGAAACGCGGGTTCCTCGAGCCAGAGGCCGCACAAGTCAAAGCCTCGCTCGAATTGCAGGCCCACAGCGACGGCGACGTCACTCAGCTCCAGGAAGCGGCCGCCGCCGATCCGAAGAACCTCGACGCGCAACTCCAATTGGCCAAGGCGCTGGCCGGTCAGGCCCAGTACGAAGAATCGCTGGAACTTTGCCTGAAACTCGTGGAACAGGATCGGGCCGGTGCCGGAGAGCTGGCGCGCCAAGTCATGGTCGATATCTTCCATGTGCTGCCCAAGGATTCCGAAGTGACCCGCACCTACCGGCGTCGACTCTCGTCGCTGCTCTTCTAAGCACAGCCCAGGTGCTGCAGGAACGCGTCGCACTGGTCGAAGTGTCGAGCAGGAGATCCGGGGCCGTCGCCGCCAGTCGGTCACGACTGTGCCAACCGGTCGCCACGGCGGCCACGCGGGCGCCGATGGCCCGGCGCACAGCGGACGTCGAACGGCGTATCCCCAATCACCCACACGCGATCCGCGCAATACCTCGTGACACAGGTGCGCGACGACGCCGCCAGCGCCTCGCGGGCCACATCATCCCGATCCACATGGTGATCGCCGTAACCGCCAAAGGCGAAGTGATGGAACAGGCGGTAATGCTCCAGCTTCATCCGGGCACCGTCGCGGACGTTGCCGGTCAGCAACCCGACGGCCACGCCCTGCCGCGCCGACAAGTGATCGAGCAACTGCTCAATGCCGGGCAAGACCAGTCCTTCTCGTTGCGGCAGGTAAATCGTCAAACGACGCAGGTACTCGTCCTTCAGTCGGTGCCAGTTCAGGTCGGTGTCGTCGATGCCATGGGCGTGAAACAGGCTCCGCACAATTCCGCGATCCGTGCGACCGCTGAACGGCACTTCCTTCGGTTCCGCCACGTCAAACAGGTCGGAGAACGCCGTCATCAGCGCCACCCCCCCTGCTCCGCCCGTCTGAATCAACGTTCCGTCGATATCGAACAGCAACACAACCATCCAGGTTCACTCCGGCCCGACGACGATTTGGTCCACATCCCGCTGACATGGTAGATCAGAGGACGCCGACCGGGAACTTGGCGTTCGGCCGCTGCAATGGTACACTGACGGCAGGATTTTTTGAGTCGTCCAAAAACATCTGGCGTGGGAACCGAAAACGGGAAACCCCTACGATCGGGTGAAACGGCTTGCCGCTCACCGGTGGCAAGGCAGCCGGCCGATGATGGAAGTTGAGCGGCCCGAGGGACGAGCGGTCGTGGACGGTATTCGAGAGCGAACGGCCGCGATGGCTTGCAAATCCCGGTGATGGAGGCTGTCCTCGATGGGACCTGGGTTGAATCTCTTATGGGGCGCGATCGTGCTGGCTTTGGCGTACCTGGTATTTCGTCCCCAGGCGGGGTGGTACTGGCGTTGGCGTGGGCGGCCGCAGGATGCGGTGCGCGTGCAGGTGGAAGACGCGTTGAAGCACCTGTTTCACAGCAGCGAAGCGGGCATGACGGGAACCCTGGAGAGTCTGGCCGGCGCGTTGCAGATCAGCTGCGATACGGCCGCCCAGTTGGCTCGACATCTCGAGCTGCGATCTCTGGTGGCCTCCGAAGGCGTGGGGCTGAGTCTGACGCCCGAGGGACGGTTGTACGCGCTGCAGGTGATTCGCACGCATCGGCTGTGGGAGCATTATCTGGCCAATGAGACCGGCGTGTCGGAGCGGGAGTGGCACTCGCGGGCGGACCGTGTGGAGCACCAGATGTCGCCCGAGGAAGTGAACGCGCTGTCGGCGCGGATGGGGCATCCGGTGTTCGATCCGCACGGGGACCCGATTCCGACCGCGACGGGCGATATCCGCGGTGTGGAAGGTCAGCCGCTCAATACGATGAGCGCCGGTGGTTTGGTGCGCGTGGTGCACATCGAGGACGAACCGGAATCGACCTACCGCGAGTTGTTGGCGGCGCGCCTGGAACCGGGGATGACGTTGAGTATTCTCGAGGCGAACGACCGGGGTGTGGAGCTGGACACGGGTGTGTCCCAGTGTCAGCTGTCTCCCCTGGTCGCTGCGAACGTGACGGTGCTGCCTTTGCCGGACGAGGCGGCCCGCGAACTGAGTATCCGCCGGCTGTCGTCGCTGGCGACGGGCGAAGAGGGCACGGTGTCGGGCATTTCACCCGCCTGTCGCGGGGTCGAGCGGCGACGACTGTTGGATCTGGGGCTGGTCCCGGGCACGCGTGTCGGGGCGGAATTCGCCAGTCCCGCCGGGGATCCCGTGGCCTACCGTGTGCGCGGCGCGTTGATCGCTCTCCGCAATCAGCAGGCGGACATGATTCATCTCGAGTCAGGCGGTGAGCATGAGTAACTCCACGGTGATCCGCACATGACCCACAGCAGTTGTCAGGCGTGTCCGGCGCACAATGCGGTGCAGTTGATCCGCATGGGAGTGAACGTCGGCCAATCGGAATACGTCGTGGCTTTGGCCGGCAATCCGAATGTGGGCAAGAGCACGGTGTTCAACGCGCTGACCGGACTGCGTCAGCACACGGGCAACTGGCCGGGGAAGACCGTCTCGCGCGCTGAGGGTGGTTTCCTGTTTCAGGGCCGCAGCTACAAGCTCGTCGATTTGCCCGGCACGTATTCGCTGCTGGCGACGAGCACGGATGAGGAGATTGCCCGAGACTTCGTGCTGTTCGGCCAGCCGGATGTGACGCTGGTCGTGGTGGACGCCACGCGCCTGGAACGCAATCTCAACCTGGCCTTGCAGGTGATGGAGATCACCGACCGGGTGGTGGTCTGCCTGAATCTCATGGACGAGGCGAAGCGGCACGGCCTCGCCGTGGATGCCCGGGAGTTGTCGAGTCGGCTGGGCGTGCCGGTGGTCGCGGCATCGGCTCGGTTCGGGGAAGGGATTGCGGAACTGCTGCAAGTCATTGACGGGGTCGCGACGGGGCAAATCCCCTGCACGCCGCATCGAGAAACGAGTCACGCGGGGGAATTGGCGGGAGCCGTCGCCGACCTGCGGGCGGAAGTGGAACGGCTGCTGCCCGGGCTCCCCAACGCGGCCTGGGTGGCCACGCGACTGCTCGATGGCGACCGGCGGATTCTGGAAGCGATCGAGAGCGGCGAACTGATGCAGTTGGCTCGGCTTCGCCACGAACGAACCGCGAGGGGAGGCGGGGCACGGCGACCTGTTGGTGCTCGATGCGCGCCGCGGGAAACTTCAGGAACTGTTGGCGAAAACGGACACGCTCCGCTGGCAAATCGGCCCCCACGTCCACCAATCGCTCACCGAAGACACGTACGCCCGGGCCGCCTCGATTGCCGATGCGGTGGTCACGCGCCACGCGCAGACGGGCCAACGCGATTGGGATCGCACGCTGGACAACTTGCTGACCAACCGCTGGACCGGACTGCCGATCATGGCGGCCATGCTGGCCGGCGTCTTGTGGCTCACGGTGACCGGAGCCAATTATCCGTCACAGATTCTGGCGTCGTTGTTCATGGACACGATCCATCCGCTGTTGAAATCGGCGGCCGCCTTTATCGGCCTGCCGTGGTGGCTGGACGGGTTGCTGATCGATGGCTGTTACCTGGCGACGGCCTGGGTGGTGAGTGTGATGCTGCCGCCCATGGCGATTTTCTTCCCGCTGTTCACGCTGCTGGAGGATTTCGGGTACCTGCCTCGCGTGGCCTTCAATCTGGATCGCATGTTTCAGCGTTGTGGGGCGCACGGCAAGCAGGCGCTTGACGATGTGCATGGGATTTGGCTGCAATGCGGCCGGTGTGGTGGCAGCCCGCGTGATCGACAGTCCGCGGGAGCGGTTGATTGCCATCATCACGAACAACTTCTCGCTCTGCAACGGTCGCTGGCCCACGCAGATCCTGATCGCCACGATTTTTGTCGGAGCCCTGGTCCCCTCGTACCTGCGTGGCACGGTCGCCACGCTGGCCGTGGTTGGCGTGGCGCTGCTGGGCGTGAGCATTACTTTCGCGTCCTCCTGGCTGCTGTCGCGCACAATGCTGCAGGGCGAGCCATCGACGTTTCACTTGGAGCTGCCACCGTATCGTCCGCCCCGATTGTTGCAGACACTCTACACATCGCTGATGGACCGGACGATCTACGTGCTGTGGCGCGCCGTCATGTTCGCGCTGCCGGCCGGGGCCGTCATCTGGCTGATTGCCAACGTGCATCTGGCGGACCGTTCCGTGGCGGAATGGCTGATCGCGTGGCTCGATCCGGTGGGCCTGCTGGTCGGGCTCAACGGAGTGATCCTGGTGGCCTACATCGTGGCCATTCCCGCGAACGAGATTGTCATTCCCACCGTGCTCATGCTGACCGTTCTGGCCACGCGCACCGCGGGAGTCGGCGAGGGAGCCGGCGTCATGTTCGAACTCGATTCCACGACCCAGACGGCCGACGTCCTGCGGGCGGGCGGTTGGACGTTGCTGACCGGCGTCAACCTGATGCTGTTCAGCCTGCTGCACAATCCCTGTTCCACGACCATCTACACGATCTACAAGGAAACTGCCAGCGCGAAATGGACGGTCGTGGCGACCCTGCTGCCGTTGGTCCTGGGCGTCGTGGTCTGTTTCTTCGTGGCCCAGCTGTGGCACCTCTTCATCGGCTCGTAGCTCGGCATGGATTGCGTGCGCGGGCGCCACAGGACTCACGCCGCCCGCACCGATCGCACGAGGGCATCGGGAGCTGGGGAGTCCAGGCACGCGCGGGCGAAGGGCATTCGTGCTAGGCGGGGCCGAAGTGAGGGCCCCAGGCGGATGCCAGTTGCTGGCCGAGGCCCAGCAGCCTCGCTCGCTCCGGGTCGGTCAACGGTTGATACGCGCGCACCAGACGCGCGTTTTCGCGCAGCTGCTCGACGGTGTGCGGGCCGATGACCAGAGTGGCCACCGCGTCCAATCCCAGGGCATAGCGCACGGCGAGTTCCTTCGCGCGCAGCGGCACCAGCGGGCCCCTGTTCGGACCGTCGGCGACCTCGAAGCCGCCCTGCATGCCTCCGAAGACCTTCATGCAGGCGATCCCCAAACCATATTCTCGTGCCACCGGCAGCACTTTTTTCTCGAATCCGTACGTATGCACATCGACGAAGTTCATCGCCAGCATGACCACGTCCAGCTTGCCCGTCTTGATCAGCGGGACGAATTGGTCCGGTCGCGAATGCCCGGAGATCCCGACGAAGCGAATGACTCCCTGCTCCTTCTGCCGGACGAGGAAGTCGAGCGAACCGTCGGCGGCCATGACCTGGGGCACGTCGCGGTCGCCAATGCTGTGCACGTACACGAGGTCGAGATGATCGGTCTGCAGTTTCTTGAGCGAGTCGGCCAGCGATTTCTCAGCGTCCTTGGCCTTATCCGCCCACACCTTGGTGGCCAGAAACAACTTGTCACGCTGCTCCCGCAGGGCGATTCCCACCGCCTCTTCGGCTTTGCCGTACGCGTTGGCCACGTCGATGAAGTTGATGCCCAGCCCCAACGCTTCGTGCACCAACTGCACCACACCTTCCACACTCACGTCGCTGGAGCGACCACACGGCCATGTGCCGAGCGCCAGGGTCGAGACCTTTTCGTTGGTCTTACCCAACGTGCGCGCGGGAAAATCTGTTTCGGAAATCGATGCGTCGGCACGCTGTGCTGACAGCAGCGCGCTGGCACCGAAGGCACTGGCACCCTGCAAGAACGTGCGTCGAGTAAGGGACGGTCGAGGGGACTGAGTCATCCGCGATTGCTCCAGACACAAGAGATGTATTCGAACGAACCGTCGCTCGTACTGGGCGACGTCCATTTCCCGCGCGTCGTCAGGACGTGAACAGGGGTTCCCCCACCTTGTGACGTTGGGGGTTGAAGGGGAAAATCGCCTCGCTCAAGGGCAATCCCCGGACTTCGATATCCTGTACGTGATGCGTGCCCACGCCCTTTTCCGCCAGGAGTTTCAGGTGATTGTCCCCCATGAACGGAAACTGCCCGTGATCCGCTTGCGGGTCGTATCCCATGGCGGCCGTGCAGATGGCATCGGTGCACACGCCATTGCGGCCGGCGAACAGCAGGTGCGGCGTCACGGGCTGCACACCCTCGATCCAGGGCCCTTCACCGCCGCGGTTCGTCTCGATGCCGTCCACCAGGCACAGATCGGGTTGTCGAGCGCCAAACAGGTCGGCCGTCACGCGGGGCACACGATGGCTCCACGTGCGCGGGGAGTTGGGATCGACCTCCTGGGGCACCCCGGCCGGCGGATTGCGGACTCCCCTGTGAAACGTGTCGCCGCGGGGCGTGATCGATTGTTCATCCACACACGGCAATCCCGCGCTGTCCAGTGCGTCGCCGTAAATCGAGGTGGGCGCGATGCCAAACAGGTTCTTCACCGACATGGTCACGCCCGCGTTGGCGTGGTCCTTCAGCTTGGCGAGCGAAATGAAGACGTCGGTCTTCTCGTAGCGCTGATTCAGTTCAAATGCCGGATAGATGTATCCGCCCCAGGGCACCCGCAGCTGACTGTAGCCTTTCCAGGGTCCGGCATATCGCGTGTCTTCCCAAGAAACCTTGCCGCCTCCGGCGCGATGGATGTCGGCAATGTCCCAGTCTCCGTCGGCCATGACATCTTCGAGCGGTTGATTGGCGTAGCCGCTCTCGACCAAAACGATTTTCCTGGCACCCGCTGCCTGGAGCGCCGCGCACGTGGCGGCGACAAATCGCGGGTGCACGTGATAGGTCCGATAGGCGGGCAGGTTGCCGAGTTTCCATTGCGGTCCGCCGGTGAGGTTCAGCTTGATGGTGACCGTTTTTCCGTTCACGAGCGACTGCAGGCCGCCGATCGCATCGAGCGCCTTGCCGAGTCTTTCGGCCAGCAGTCGCGGCTCGTAGGACGTGCACCGCTCAATCGCCACGGGAACGCTCGGCGCCACCGGCACGTTGTCCGCGCCGGCCAAGGTCCGTAACACCGGGTGGAGGGTGGTGGCCGCTGCGGCGGCGATCGCCGCCGAATGCCGCAGAAAGTCTCGTCGATGACAGGTGTTGGGCATCGGTGCTGTCTCCTGCGAAGATCGCGAAACCGAACGGAGTTCCGAGCAGGTTGACTCACCCGCACTCCGCTTTAATATCGGCACCAGGGTGACGACGCGCCACTTCGATTGTGGCGATTTCGCCGGACTTCTGCAACGAGAAAACTGCCCGCGCGACGACGCGTCCCCGGGGCTGGTTTCGCACCTGGGAGCACGATAGACTGCCCACGGATGGCGGGGCGGGACGCGAAGTAGCCGGCGTGTACACCGTTGTCCATGCCGAAGGAGCCCGGCGGACTTCCCTGTGCGAAAGGCAACTCGATGACGCACTGGTCGATCTGGAGATGGGCGGGGCTGAGTCTGCTGTGCGCCGGTGGCGTGCGTCAGGAGCTGGCGGCGCAAGATTGGCCGCGCTATGGCCACGATGGCTCGCTGACCGGCCGCTCGCCGTTGGCGGGACAGATCGAGTTGCCGCACGTGAGCTGGAGCCTCCCGCTCACGGGCCGTGAACTGCTGGTCGAATTAACGCCGTCGGCGGGCGACCACTCGGCGTATCTCTCCGCATCCGCCGCCGCGAACGCTGGTGCTTCCACCTGGAAACCGGCCGGTCCGGCCCAACGCGACATCGACGGCCGCGGCGCCGTGCGACCTGCGGTGGAAACGTTCCATGAGCGCTGGGCTCGGTTCCTCCCGGACGTACCGGGCCTGCAGCGCGTCGCCTGGAATCACACGTGGACCGATCAGAAAGTCTGCCGCTTGCAGCTTTTTGCCTACGATGGCGGTTGGGACCAGCCGCGACTCGTGTGGGAGACCGACCCGCCGGAGGATACGATCTTCAGCCCGCTCAATGTCGCGTGCGACATCGACGGCGACGGGACTGTGGAAGTGTGTGTCGCCGCGCACTACCGGATCATGATTTTCGAAGGCACGACCGGCCGCAAGGAATCTGAATTGCGATACCACGGCAGTCGACCCTATGGCTGGTTCGGACTGGCGGATGTGGATGCCGACGGCCAACAGGAGCTCGTGACGATTGGGGATTTCCAGAGCCACGTGGACGTCGTGGAATATGACGCGCACCAACCGGAATCGGAGCGGCTGAGCGTGAAGTGGCGGCGCGACATCGAGCAGAACATTGAAGAACGCAGCAAGTGGCCGCAGGTCGGTCCTCATCCGGTGGCCAATGTTGCCGGCGACGATCGTCCCGAAATCGTGATCAATCTGTTCAACGACACCGGCGATGGTCAGTGGCACGTCGTCGTCTTGGACGCGGCCACGGGTCACACCGTCGTCGATATTCCGCGACGCTTCGGTTGGGGAAGTTGCTGCCTCGACGGGTCCTCGCGCGAAAGCCTGTTCATCGCGAGCTCGGACGGTGTGCTGGTGCATGACAGCGGGCAGATCGAGTTGGTGCAGATCGAGGAGCAGTCTCCCAAGGTGCAGTGGTCGGCGTCGGCGTCAGCCTGGTGCGTGACAGACCAGCCACGTTTGGGAGGCGACTGGTCGACCACCGCCTCGCAAGGTCTCCGCCAGGCCGCGATCCAAGGCCAGGTCCGCCCTGTCTTCTTTGCGAGGACGTGGCACGATGAACCATCGCGGCTGGTGACGCTCTCGGCGCTCCGCTGCCGTGAACGTGGGGATGTTGCCGAAGAGTGGCGAGTCGAGGGAATTCCCGATTCCGCGACGCTCGAGATGCAGGATCCCGACGCACCGGTCGACGACGCACTGGTGCGAGTCCGGGTGCAACTGGCGTTGAATCAGGAAACCACCTGGATGGGACGCGGCGTGGCGCCCGGAGTGATCAGCAACCAGCCTCTGGGAGGCGATGCCAGTATGCCGATTGTCGCGAGGTTGGGGAGTGGCGCAGTGCGCACCGTCGTGCTGGAAACTCCCGGCGCAACGATCTGCGCTATCGATCCGCCGGCTGGGGCGGGAGATGGGCCGCGCGTGCGCTGGCAGCGTCGCGGGCGTGGCATGCGGGACGGGTCGCGATCGCTGGGACTGGTGGCCGCCGATCTCACGGGCGACGGCATCGACGAAGTCATCGCCGCCGACGCCGCCGCGGCAGGACACGCCGTGCTGCGCGTCTACCGGGGAGACGGCGGTACCCTGTGGGAACGCCCCTTTCCGCAGGTCCCGGGCGCTGTTCCCGTGTGGAACGTGGGGGCGCTGACTTTCTGGTGGCCCGGCCAGTTTCGCGCGCCGGGAATCACCGATCTCCTGGTCAACACGCGCCGTGGCTTGATGCACTCGGATATCGGCCAGTTACTGCAAGGGAATGACGGAGCGATCGTGTGGCAGCACGACAAGGCCACGATCCCCGGCGAGTTTCGCTGGGGCTGGGCCGGTACTCCCCTGGCGATCTGCGACGTGCAGGGTGACGCGCGGCAGGAAGTGGTTTGCACGCATCCGGTGTGCTTCTGGGTGGCGGACGGTGCCACCGGAGAATTGACAGCCGGGCGCGAACTGGCCTCGCGCAAGGCGTTGCCCGCCTGGGCCGCTTACGGCGAGCCGCTGGTGCACGATTTCAACGCCGATGGCAAACTGGAAGTTCTGCTCGATTCGCCCTATATCCTGGCCATGCTGGACTTGACGGGAACTCCGCTTTGGCACGGATTGCCGCGAGTCGATTTTCCCGTGACGCGCAGTGATGGCAACTCCGGCGAGACGACGCCCTGCAAACACGCGCTCATCGACTTCGACGCCGACGGACGGTGGGAAGTCGCTTCGGCCGGTTACGGGGACGGAGTGCGGACGCTCGATGCGCAGGATGGCCACCGGTTGTGGTCGCTCGACGCGCCGGCTCCCACTTGCCCGCGTACCGCCGCCACGAACATTGATGGACGCGGCGGCGATGAGCTGCTATACGTGGCGGGTAAGCACTTGGTGGCGGTCACCGGCGACCGGCACGCCGGTCGGATCCTGTGGACATGGGATGGAGCTGCGCCGTTGAGTATGCCGGCGATCGCCGACGTGGATGGAGATGGAGCGGCCGAGATCATTGTCCAGGATGCCAACGCAGTCGTGTATTGTCTTGATCGGGTCCTACCTTAGCGAGGATATCACTGTGTCGCGGAGAGCTGTGTGCGTTGTGTGGTTGCTGGTTGTTTGGGGCGCTGCGGCCAGGGGCCAGGACGATCTGCTGGTCGGCGCAGCGGACCCCACGATTGCCCTGTTGCCGGGCGCGGAACCTGACTACTACGTGTTTGCCACGGGCAGCGGCGCGCCGATCTTCCGGTCCCGAGACCTGGCGACCTGGGAACGGACAGGCAGCGTGTTCGACGCGCCTGTGCCTGACTGGGCCAGCGAGGCGGTGCCGGGTGCGCGCGGCATCTGGGCCCCGGACATTGCCTGGCGCAATGGCCAGTGGCGCGTCTACTACTCGGTGTCGACTTTCGGCAGTCAGCGTTCCGTGATTGGACTGGCCACGAATAAGACGCTGGACCCCAGCGATCCGGAGTATCGCTGGGAGGATCGCGGACTGGTGATCGATTCGCAGCCCGGGGTCAACGATTTCAATGCGATTGACGCGGCGAGTTTTGTCGATCAAGAGGGCCGCCACCTGCTGGTCTGGGGATCTTTCTGGAGCGGTATCAAGGCGATTCGCTTGGATGCCGAGACGGGCAAGCCCGCGCAGGACGCCGTCCCGCAAGCCGTGGCCGCCCGCGCGCCCGGCACCGATCCGCCGGCCATTGAAGGTCCGTTTCTCATCTGGAGAGAGGGCTATTACTACCTGTTTGTGTCGTACGACATGTGCTGCGAGGGGGCGAAAAGCACTTACAAGGTCATGGTTGGCCGTTCGAAAGACGCGATGGGTCCGTACGTGGATTACCACCAGCGGCCCATGGTGGACGGTGGTGCGACGCTGGTACTGGCCAGTTACGATCGCTGGCGCGGGCCCGGCCACAATGCTGTGTTGCAGACACCCACGCGGGATTGGCTCGTGCATCACACGTACGATGGGCAGAACATTCGTGCCGGCCGCGTGCTGCAGGTCCGTCCTATCTATTGGGACGAGCAAGGATGGCCGGTTGTGGGCGAACCCGTGCAGGGAAAGCAGGAGGAGCCAACAGCTCAGGCTGCGGTGCGCGGCCCGGTCGGGAAGTGGCGACATCGGGTGAATTACGGGGAGGCCGCGGACCTGGAATTCCTCGCCGATGGCACGATTCGCGGCGGAGCCGACAACGGCCGCTGGCAACAGTCCGACGAGCGACTGGTGCTGCGTTGGAAGGATGAACAAGCGCCGAACGGTTTCTGGATCGACACCGTAGTACTGGAAGCCAGCGGGAAATCGTACATCGGACGAAACCAGCGCGGCGCCGTGATCCAGGGACTGCAGCCCTGACCTTCGAACTCCATCCTGAACACCCATCCGCAAGACAACAGGCGAACTCAACGATGAGCAGGGCATTCCGACTTCCGGGGACTCTTCGTTGCGTTGCGCACGGGTGCTTCCTGTGGATCAGTCTGGTCATGGTCTTCGTGAGCGCCTCGCTGGCGGCGGACGAGCTGGCACGCGTGCGTGTCCTCACGTACAACATTCATCACGGTGAGGGCCTGGATGGCAAGCTCGATCTGGCACGCATCGCCGGCGTCATCAAGCGGTTGGAGCCGGACGTGGTGGCGCTGCAGGAGGTCGACGTCAAGACAACCCGTTCCCAAGACGTGGACCAGGCGGCGGAACTCGGTCGGTTGACGGGCATGCACGTCGCGTTCGGCAAAGCGATGGACTATGCAGGTGGTCAGTACGGGGATGCGATCCTGTCGCGCTGGCCGCTGGCGGACGTGCAGGTCCTGGACTTGCCCCATGCGGCCGATTGCGAACCACGATGCCTGATCGCCGCCCGCATCCGGCGGTCCGACGGCGGACCGGCATTTGTCTTTGCCGCCACGCATCTCGAGCACGCCCAAGCCACCGTAAGGTTGTGCCAGGCCGGCAAGCTGAGCCCCAAACTCGCCTATGTCCAGGAGATGCCGGTCATCTTGGCGGGCGACTTGAACGATGGACCGGAGAGCATGCCCCTGACCGTTCTGCGGCGGCACTGGACGAGCGCCACGTCCAGCCCCGCGTTGCCGACCTTTCCCGCAGACCAACCGCGCGTGGCGGTGGATCACGTCTTGTACCGCCCCGAATCACATTGGCAGGTGCTCGAAACGCAGGTCGTCGACGAACCGCTGGCCTCCGACCATCGTCCCCTGCTGGTTGTGCTGGGAATGCGGAAGTAGCGGACACGGGGCAGGCGGTTCTCGGTCCTGCCCGGGCAGGGCATTTCGCATGGCCTGAGCGCGTCGGCCGGAACAAGCAACCGCCGGTACTGCCGGAACTTCGGTCGCGGCCACGGTTGCGCCGTGGCGGCCCGGACTGGCCCGACCTCGTTCCGGCCTACGTGAATCATCCGGCCTACGTGGCCTGAGGAATGGCGTACTGCGGGATCTTCATCAGTTCGCCATCCTTGAGCGCCGACTGGTGCGCGACGATTCCGGCGACCGTCATATTGAGTGCCAGGGCGATGTTGACCAGGGGCTGACGGTCTTCCAGGATCGACATCACGAATTCGTGTCCCAGGTAACCGTGCGAGCCACCATGTCCACCCGGATCCACGGTGGGAGGCAATGCCGGTCGCGAGACATTGGGGAGTTTCTCCTCCTGTCCCTGGTAGTTCATACCGACCATCGACCCTCGTTGTCCGCGCACGCGACCGACCTCGCCTCCGTACCCGGGCGTGTCCCAGCTGACACCCATCCGCGCCATGCCACCTTCGCTGGTGCGAAACAAGGCGATCTCGGTCCCAAACGGATTCTGGTACCGATTGTTCTGCGGCTGCAGTTCGTCGCGGACACTCGGCATCCCCAGGCAGCAGACCTCGGTAAAGCTGCCCCCCGTCACGCCCACGTAGTAGGCATTGGAGTGCGTAGGATACCATTGCGGAGGCAGGCCCAATCGCCAGTTCTTGTAGGAATCAATGATGGCGCACTCGTTGTGAAAGTACTCCCCTTCGCTGTACACCAGCTGTCCAAATCCACCGGCGCGATAGATTTCGCGCATCGCATGCAATTCCTCGTGGTAACAGGACGTCTCAAACATCATGTACTTGCGACCGGAAGTCTTGACGGTCTCGTACAGCTGATCGGCAAGTTCCAGGTGTTCCCACACCGCGGGGACTGCCGTGGCCACATGTTTTCCGTGTTTCAGCACTTCGATACAATGCCGCGCATGACTCGGCGCGTCCGTGGCTACGAAAATCGCTTCGATCTTGTCGTCTTTGACCATTTCCTCGAGCGACGGGTACGTTTTCTCGCAGCGGCAGGCTTTCGCCAGTTCCTGGCAGCGGTCGGGGAATAAGTCACTGACCGCGACCACTTCCACGTTGGGATGATCCTGGAGCGAGAAGGCGGGCCCGAACTTGCAGACGCCGAAACCGACGATCCCCATGCGGATCTTGCGATCCGACACGGGCTGCCACACCTTGTGAGGATCTTCTTTCCGCTCCTGTTTTTCGAATCCTTGGATCTGCTGATCGTCGGCGTGCGCCGCCGAACTGATCCCGAAGGCCGCCGCGCCGAACCCGGCGAACTTGAGAAACGAACGGCGTGAAGGTTCGTGAGCCATGACGCTGCTCCTTGATTGCTTTTCAGCTTCCAGAAACGTTTCAGGGACTGAGCGTAGTGTATCGCATTCGCGGTGCCCAAACACCTGGGCTCTCCGATGTCGCGGTGAACAGGGGCCGGTTGTGTGTCCAGTGTCGGTTGACCACGAAGGGAACGAATAGGACGAATGCGGAACGGTCGGGAAGAGTGACATGAGGCAGCAATTCGGCGTCGTGAAGGACTTTTTTTCCGAGTGGGCAGCACACCGATTATCGAGCCGGACTTGTTGATTGCCCTGGTCGGCGGCCCTGCGCCTATCGCAGCAGACGCTCGATTTCTGCGGCGACTTGTTCCACGGCGAGCGCTTCGGTGTTGACTGTGTGGTGTGCGATCTGGCGATATCGGGGCGTACGGCGCTCGAGCACCTCGGCGACCTCGTCGGTGAAACTCTTCGTGCCGGTCAAGGAAGGGCGCTGCCGGTCGCCTTGAATGCGCTGCACGATCGTGGCGACCGAGGCCGTGAGCCAGATGACCGGCCCCGCCTGCCGAAGGACGGCGAAATTGGCGTCCCGCTCAATCACCCCGCCGCCGCAGTCGAGCACGAGACCGTCCCGCGCGGCAAAGGCGCGCACGACCTCTTCCTCCAAGTCACGGAAACCGGACCAGCCGACGTCGTCGACGATCTGCGGAATACTCTTGCCTGCCCGTCGCTCGATCTCGGCATCCAGGTGAACGACTTCCAGACCCAGACGCTGGGCCAGCAGCGCGGCCACGGCGGATTTGCCCGTGCCACGATATCCGACGAGCACGATGTTCATAGTCTCGCTTCCACCACCTTGCGCATCACATCCCGCGGCGCGGGCTGACCGGTCCACAGTTCGAATTGGACAAACGCTTGCCCGAGAAACATCTCCAGGCCCAAAATGGTCTGGCAGCCCGCCTGTTGGGCATCCCGGATCAGCCGCGTGCGGCGCGGGTTGTACACGGCATCGAAGACGGCCACCGACGGACGCAGGAGCTGCGCGGGAACCAGGCTCCGGTCTTCCTGGGGATGCATGCCGATCGGAGAACAGTGCAGCAGCAAGTCGGCCTCCGCCAGTGCTTTCGCCAGCGAGTTGTCGTCCAGGTGCTCGTGATGGACCACCGAGCGGCCCTTGTGCCGCACGTCGGCGGCCAGTCGGTCGAGTTCCGCGTCATCGATTCCCAGCAGCGTCAGTTTTTCGGGAGGGGCTTCGCGCGAGATGGTCACGGCAATGGCGCGGGCGGCTCCCCCGGATCCCAGCACGAGCGTTCGTCTGCCCTGGGGATCGACCCCCGCTTCCCGCAGCGCGTTGACCGCGCCCCGACCGTCCGAATTGTAGCCGAGCAACCGCCCGTTTTCGTTCACCACCGTGTTGATGCACCCGATAATGCGCGCGGTTTCATCGACATCATCGACACCCTCCATGGCCTCGACCTTGTGAGGAATCGTGATCGACAGGCCGCGATAGCCCAGCACGCGTATGCCGTCGAGCGCTCGCACGACGCTTCCCGGCTGCACGTCGTGAGCCACGTAGACATACGGGAGCCCCAAGGCTTGGAAGGCGGCGTTGTGGATTTCGGGCGACAGCGAATGGCCAACCGGATGACCGAAGATGGCGCAGACCTGCGTTTTGGCGTTGATCGGTGGCATGCGAACCGTCTCAGGATGAACGTACCGGACTCGGAAAGGAGATATCCTAGCAGACGAGCGGCAAACCTACACGCACCGAGTCAACGCCCAACGCGCCCCCCGCCTGCATCGCGAGGTTCTTCCTGGTCCGCCTCCGTCAGCGTTCGAAAAGCACGGTTTCCGCGCTCTCGATCCTGGTGCAGTTGGTTGCCGATCCAGCTCACCACGATACGTTGACGGGGCAACACGGCCATACCCTCCTGGCCGCCATGCCCGAAGCAGGCATACAAGTCGTCGGGCACGTCGCAAAACCACCGGGCTCCGTCGCGCGCCGGCCGATTCAACCACCACATCCAGCTGTAGCCGCCCTCGTGATCGCACTGGTTGCCGCCACCGCCGATGGAACGCACAGGAAAAATCGTACTCGCGACCTCTCCTGTGGTGCGTGGGATGGACAGTGGCAGAGGGTCGGTGACCGTCATGATTGCCAGATCCTCGCGCAGGATCTGCTTGCCGTCCCACTGCCCGCGATTCATGAACAGAAGCCCAAATCGACAGAAGTCACGTGGCGACACATGAAAGCGTCCCGTCTTGGACTGCAGCACGTGTGGTGTGCCGTCCTCGAACCGCAATGGTCCCGACAAGAGAGGTCGGATCACTTGGGCCTCCGCTTGCTCCCACGGCACGCCGAAAACTCGGTTGATCAACGTGTCCCAGTAGAAACCCATGGTGGGATCGTTGTAGTCGAAGGCGGTGCCCGGTCTGTCCCGGTAGCCCAGGCAAGCAGTCTGGAAGCCGAGATGGCGAAATGTGAGTTGCTGATCCTTGTGTTCGGTTTCGTCCCGGACCGCCGGCTGATCCGGCCAGAAATCCGCGACGCGTGTGTCCAGACCCGACAACTTGCCGGCGGCCAGCGCCTGCATCATCAAGTAGCAATAGAGCGGTTTGATGGCCGACGCGATGTCGTGCGGCTGGTCGAATTCCCCCCAGGTGTATACCAGGTATCCGTGGCGCACGATGCACCCGCTGCCGCCAACGATGTTGCGAAACTCGTCCAGCCTGGTCTCATCCAGTTGGACTTCGGAAGGTGACCGACGATCCCATTGCGCGGCAGGAAACGTGCTGGAATTTGCGTTTGAGGCCGTGCCGCCTTGTGCCCACAGTGCAGCGCCAGCAGCCAGCCACCACGAAGTGCAGAGAGCGACGGTGATCAAGCGGATCGGGTTGTGTGGCATCGCGGCGAAGTCCTGTGGTTCGTTGCTCTGGGAACATGCGTGTGTGCAGTGGCACTGCTCACTTCCTGCTTCGTGTGGCGGTGCATGGAGCCTTACTCGGCCGGTCCACATCCTTGGCAGAATCGACCGCATCGTCTGGATGTAGTCCGTCCAGCGTTCCAAGTCCCGTTCATCCGGATCGAATACTCGGCATCTCCGCGAGGCAACTGCCTGATCATATGCCTCACGGGCACGGAGAGAAATCTCCCGTCCAGAGACTGGTTTGCGGAATGCCGATCAACCGTGGGGAGGTGAAAGGACAGGAAAGGCCTCCTTGGTCACGGTTGCGATATTTGTTCCATGGGTGGACCGTATCGCATGGCCTGTCGCCTATTGCGAAGCCGTTGTGCACGCAAGCCCGGAGGCGTTCGGAGCCGCAACGCGGCGGCTTCATCGTAGCCCGGGGTAAGCCGCGCTTCGCGGCGCCACCCCGGGTCAGCCAACGCCCCGCGCCCCGCGGGCGAGCCCACGACCATGAGTACGACCGGCAGTCTCCGAGCCCGCCACGAGCCGCACCCTGCTTCGTGGCTACCGGGCCGGGCCATGCCTCGGTGTGAATAGCGCCGTCGAAAGCTCGCGAGGCTGTGCGCGGCCTGTGTCGGGCTCGGAGACCGCCGGTTTGGCACGCTGTCGCGGGCTCGCCCGTCATGTTCTCGGGTACGTGTACCCGGGGTGGCGCCGCGAAGCGCGGCTTACCCCGGGCTACGGTGAGACCGCCGCGTTGCGGCTCAGGAGGAAAACGCGCGTGTCACGAATACGAGAATTCAAATGGGACGGGACACATTCTGCATATTAAGAGGCTCAGCTACGGAACAGAAACCAAAATCATCACCAGCGCGTTCTGTCCTGGCCTTTCACCTTCCCACGATCAACCGCTATGATCGTGGAAGCTGTCTAAGCCGTTCCACTTGATGCGGGCACCATGTCTACTTCGCTCGAGACCTTTGTCAGCGCGCTCATTGAAAGCGGCCTCTATTCGCAGGCTGAGGTGGACGACTTGCTCCGCGCGCTTCCCGTCGACCGGCCACCGCAAGATGGACGGCAGTTCGCCGACGAACTGGTGCGGGAGAACAAGCTCACGCCCTACCAGGCCGAGCAGATTGCCGCCGGCCAGGGCTCCTCCCTGGTGCTTGGCGCGTACGTCATTCTGGACAGGATCGCTCACGGGGGCATGGGCGTGGTCTACCGGGCTCAACATCGGCGGATGAAACGCGTGGTCGCGCTGAAGGTGCTGGCGCCCCAGGTGACGGAGACGCCCCAGGCCCACCGCCGTTTTCACCGCGAAGTCGAGGCGGCCGCCAAGCTTTCTCATCCGAACATCGTCATCGCATTCGACGCTGGCGAGGCCCAAGGCCAGCACTTTCTGGTGATGGAATACGTCGACGGGGTGGACCTGGCGTCGTATGTCAAGCAGCATGGCCCGCTGCCGTTCGGCGCAGCGAGCCGAATCGTGTTGCAGGCGGCGCACGGCCTGGATGCCGCACATCAGCACGGCGTCGTCCACCGCGATGTGAAGCCCAATAACCTGCTGCTGACGCGCAACGGAATGGTCAAGATTCTCGACATGGGCTTGGCGCTCTTGGACAGTGAAGAGCGCACAGCACGACGACTTGACCGGCGTCGGCCAGATCGTTGGCACTGTCGATTACATGGCGCCAGAACAGGCGCGCAGCACGCGGCACGCGGACCAACGCGCGGATATCTACGGCCTGGGAGCGACGCTGTGGTATCTGCTGGCGGGGCAGGCAATGTACCCCGGCGAGTCGGTTGTCGAGCGACTGCTCGCGCATCAAACGGAGCCGATTCCACAACTGAGTGACCTTGGTGCCATCGCTCCCGCCGAGTTTCAAGCCGTGTTCGCGAAGATGGTCGCGAAACGCCCGGAAGAGCGCTATGAGACGATGCGACAGGTGATCGCGGCGTTGGAGAAATTCCAAGGGGCCGCCGGTCTTGAGTCCGCCGAACCGGTCGTCGTGAGTGCAGCGGATCACCACGACGCGCCGAGGGGTGCGGGGAGCGGTTCGAGATCGCTCGCCGCCGGCGGCGCCGTCGCCGGTCCGTCCGCCGCTACAAGAGTCGATGGCGACCACGGTCGAGATGTCTTCGCCGAACAAACTGAGCGGATGGCTCCGGGTCCCTCGCCGGCGAAATCGTCGCACGTTGGCTGTCGCCTGCGGAGTTGTGGTGCTGGGGATTCTGAGTTATGCCTTCGTCAAGATCGCGTTCAGGGATGGTACGGGGTCCGTGGCGAAGCCACAACCGGCCGTTCGTGAAGTGGAACTGCTGCCGCTCGTCAACTCGAGCGTTTTGGGAGACGGACGGTTTCAAAACGTCGAGATTCGCGACGACTCGCTGATTCTGGATGCGACCGGCGAGTCGCCGCAACTCTGGCTGAATTTTCAAGAAGTGGCCGCCGAGGAAATGACGATCCACACACAGTTGCGGGTCTCCAACGGGAAGGAAATCGCATTCTTCAAACTCGTATTCAAGGGTCTTGCCGAATTCTCCAACTGCGAGCTTTACGCCATCTTGCTTCAGGACACAACAGGGCGCAATGTGATCATCGAAAGCACGTCGCCATTTGCTCACCTGGCGTCATACGCCACGGCGGACAACTTGGGAGCCGAGTTCATCGATTTGGCAGTCGACATCCGCAGCGACACGGTTTGCGTGCTCCTGGACGGAGCGCAGGTGCTTCAGGCCCGGCGGCCGCAGCAGGGGCCGGGATACGTCGCACTCGCGGCTGCGGGTTGGCGAGTGGAGCTGCGGCGTCCGCGGACGGTCCTGTACTCATCGACCACATCCGAAAAGCGACCATGACGAACTCCTGTCATCGAAGCAGCTGTCTCTACGGCGACAACTTACAGTAGGTGATCACGGCAGCGCCTGGCTGGCTGGCGATGTGGAACTCGTGGCCACTTGCCATCAGTTCCTCGCCCGACAACGTGCAGGTTTGTCTGCTGTCCAGATCGGTCAGCGTGTAGCGCGCGCCCGCGTCGAGACCGCACAGTCGGTAGGTGGCCATGACCACGGGACTTTGTTCTCTGCGGAATACCTGGACCACTCCCTGATTCAGGTCCGCACGGTGAAACTGCCACGCCATCCAGGCATCGGCGGCCGTGCTATAGGACGCGAGCGGGTAGAAGTCACCCGTGAAGAGATGTTTGAGCAACTTGTGCTCGGCAAAGACCCCTGCGATGGCCTGCCAGTCGGCAGGATCTCGGGCGAAGTAATTTGCCGCCAGCACGAAATGGCTTCCCAGTCCGCTGCGGCACTGATAGCGATCAACACTCGCCGCTCCGATCCCGGTGATGGGAACCCACTGGGCCAGACCGTAGGTATGGCACTGCTGGCCAATGGGGTCCCACAGATAGTCGCTGCGGGTCAGCACCAGAGCACGGCGGAGCATCTCGAAGTCGATCCGCCGTCCGCCGCTGGCGCACGTGTCGATGAGCAGCTCGGGATGCTGTTCATGAAGCGAGTCGAAGTAATCGTAGAGTCCTGTGACGTACTTGATTTCCCGCATGCCCTGGCGATCCGACGCTTCCCCGTTCCGCCAGTAGTAGAGCGGGTACATGTTGAAGTCGTTGCGGTACGCGTCCATGCCCAGGCTGCCAATCATGGTGGAGGTTTTCTCTTTGACCCAGGCCAAGGCCGCGGGGTTTCCCAAGTCCAGCAGATGAAAGCCGTCGGTGATCTGGTAACGGAGTTCCGCGGGCATATCGTCGGCCGGACGCAGCAGCCACTCCGGATGGTGCTGAAACAGCCACGTGTCGGGCATGACTCGCTCGGGCTCGAACCACAACAGGAACTTCAGCCCCGCTCCGTGCGCGGCATCGGCCACACTCCGCAGGCCGCGGGGAAACCGCACGGGGTCCGGGTCTGGATTGCCGACGTACCGCGCCCAGTTGCGTCCACACGTGAACCAGCCGGCGTCGATCCACCAGTAGTCGACGGCCAGCCGATGCGCGGCAATATTCGCGATCCCCTCCAGCATGTTGGCTTCGGTGGTATCTTCGAAGCTCACGACGGCGTGCGGCGAGGCCGCCGTTGGCGGATCCACCGGCTGGCCGTCTCGCGTGGGTGTGTAGTGGCGGAGCAGCAACTGCCGCAGCATGTTCTGGCTGCGCCAGCGATCCGGACCGGTCCAGAACAGCAGCAACACGGCCGGCGTGCGGATTACTTCGCCGGGGTGAAGCCGCAGGTGAGTGACCTCCATTCCCGCTCGGACCTCCACGCCACGTCCCGACCGACGCATCGACGCTGCCCATTGGCCGGTCCAACCGACACCGATCACGGCGCCACCGCCGCCGGGTCGCGCCAAATTGAAGAACGGCAGTGTGCCGTCGGAGGAACGACCACCGAAGGCGGCCAGTTCGACCGCTTCTCCCAGCTCCAGAGTTTTTGTGCGCGGCTGGAAATCGGTGATCTGAGCATGGCTTCCCTCGGCGTAGTGGAGCGTGCAGGGGCCGACATCGTCTTGGGTGCCGAGCACCGTGTGCAGCGCCTGCAGATCCTCGAGGATGGGCGTGTCCGCAAGGCCAGTGTTCTCGAAGGACAGGACCCACTCCACGGCCGGGAAGTCGCGATATACGGTGGCCTCGCACCGGACCACCAGTCCCGTCCGCGGATCGGTGTGCACGAGCGTGTATTGCTCACGCTGCGAATCGAGTTCTCGCTTCGACCGCTCGGTTGTCCAGGCGGCCAGCACTTCGCCGGATGGCCGGCCGCCGCAGACGAACGAGTAAGGCAGTTGCGAGACCGACTGGGAATCGAGCGATGATTCGATCCACTGCTTGACCGCGACGGCATCGGCGGGCACAACCTCCGCCGCGACCGGCATGGGCATGAAGATGGAAACCCAAAAGAAACCAATCAGCGTCAGAATTTTGACAGCCATCTGCGGCTCTTTGGCGGAGTGCGTTACGATCTCCGTGAGCGTCTACCGAAGTCACTCAAACCGGATTGCATCGAGGTAACACGAGGTCGTTTCGCCCTGAGCCTCCATCGTCCATAGGAAGCCGGTCTTGATGCGTGACAAGTCTTTGTCACGGAGATCCAGGGAGTACTGCTGCCACGCATTCGTGAGCGTGAACTCCCGTTCGACGCGGGCCGTGTCAAAGTATTTCTTGTCCGGCTTGATGATTCCCACGCCGAACTTGATGCGCTCACCCCCGCGTGCGCCGCGGGCCCAGAAAGTCAGGGACTGCGCTCCGGTCAGGTCCAAGCCACCGGGTCGATCACCCCAATCATTAGTGCAAACCCAACTTGCAGCGTCAACCCAGTCCCAATTACCTTTCGTGGCGGACCAGGAACATCTCGCGCCGTGTGCCGGTACTTCGCGTGAGCGCACGCTTCACATGCCTCCTCCCATATTTCCTCCCATGCCTCCCATGCCTCCCATGCCGCCGCCGGCAGGGAGACGCATGTCCTGGTATTCGGTGCGCAGTTCCGCCGCGGTCTGTTGGGTGGTTGGGGTGAGGTTGCGATCGAACTCGACCGTGTAGCTGTACTGCACGTCGAACGCCTGGCTGCCGTGGCGGCCTGCGGGCACGGTCAGATCCCAACGCAGAAGTCCCACGGGCCTCAGCACGCGTTGATACAAACCGTCTTCGGAGATGGGGAGCTGTGGATCGTCCAGCCGAACCGACAGTTGCTGGGTCTGCCGAGTCACCGGCATGCGATCGACCAGACGCACGGCGACCGGCTCGTCCTTGAAGTTCGAGAGCACCAGGCGATAGACGAATTTCAACTGGCGATTGCCGCCCTGCACCTGGTCCTGTTTGTCTCGCAGTTCGCGGCGTGTGCGGACTTGCTGGTCGGCTCCGCACCCGATGGTCAGAGACTGTCCGCTGGCGGTGGACGGAATTTGCGTACAGCCGACGAAGCGTTCATCCAGATAGACAGTCGCCGGGCCGCCCAGCAGGCCGCACGGTTGGGTATTGGTCAATTCCGCTTCGCGGTAGGCATAGGTGCTCAGCAGCGGCGTGGCCACGTGGTAGATCTCCCCGGCCAATTGCGTTTCGAGGATTTGCACCAGTTGCTGTTCGCGGCGCGTGTCCAGACTCACGGGCTGCGACAGCGCGTAGACCTGGATCCCCAGGTCTTCGTTGACATCCGGTGCGAGAGTCCGCCACGAGCTGGAGGCAGCCTTCAGTTCGATCTCCTGTAACCTGTTCGCCAGCGAATTGAGCGCGAGGTCTCGTTCATCGGATGCGTAGGTCCAGGGATCGGAGACCGGTTCCGCTTCCGTGGCTTGCTGCTGCTCGCGCAGGGCTTGGACCATTTCGGCAAATTCGTCCGCCTGGTCGTCCGCCGCCGATTCTTCAAACGGATCGCTGGCCGGCTCGGCGGATTCCCCCTCCCTGTCCAGCCGCGTCGGGTCCACCGACACGATGTGCAGCGGAGTCAGCATGGGGCGTGTCGCAGCGATCGACGGCGAGGCCGTGGAGAGAGTCAACTTGACGTCCTTCCAGTCTTCACCGCTCATTTGTCGAACCAGTGCGCTGTATCGGAGTTCAAAGGTCTTCTGAGAGATACGACCGCGGACCGTGTATTGCGGCGTCCATCCGCAATTGCCGACCTTGTAACTCAGGTACACGGTGCCGGCAGCGCCGCGGGGTGTCTCCACGAAGATCGTCGTTTCGTACTTCGTCGCAGATGGAGTTCCGGTGGCTTGTGCGCGCCGCGCTTCGGTCAGCTGCAGCTGTTGCCCCAACTTTTCCAGCTGTGTCTGACAGCGGAGTTGCTCGCCAGCCAGTTCGCGATGCTGGTTGATGGAAAACGTCGTCAACCCCGTGAGTGTCTCGGCGTTGAGCACGCCGCGATTGAGATCCACTTGCCCGGCGGCAAACGAGAAGCGGCACATCTGATCGAGTGATTCCACGTTCTTGGCAATCACACCCAGCGTGACCTGCAGTTCGGCCCGCTGTTGCTTGAGTTCTTCGAGCTGGCGATCCAGGTCACGCACTTCCTGACGTTGTGACTCGACGGCGGGACTATTCGATACGCGAACGGCGCGAACCACGGTGCTTTCGTCGCCGTCGGCATACACACTGTTGGCGATCATCAGTTCAGGCAAGTCAGGCACGTCCAGAGTGCGCGACGGCTCACCGGGCGGCACTGCAATCTCGCGTGTCACCAGCGCCGAGTCACGGTATAGCGTGACCTGGCGAATGGTTCCCACAGGCGGGACCGATTTCGTGATCGCTTCCTCGGCTCGAGCCAAGGGGACAAGCAGGCAGGTACACACGACGGCGTAACCCGGCAGTTGATTCCACATGTCATGTTCCTCACCACGGCGGCGCACTGCGCAGCCCGGCCGCGATCGCGGTTCGTCCTGCGAGCTGCGGTCCTGGTCCTGGATTGCGCGGAGCGTTCCGGCCGCTATTTCCGAATCGAAGCCATGAATCGTGCGCACGAGATCTGTGATCGATAACGCGATCAACACGTCCCTCGACGAAGCAATCCGCATGCCGATTCGCAATGTCGGATGAGTTGACTCGTCCTGGACATGCTCGGTGGGCCCGGGAACGGGTTGGAATTGCCTGGGCAGAGCGAACGATGAGCGTGAACCGATGCGGTGGGCCGGTGTTGCGTTTTCAGACGCGGTTTCGTTCACCTGCGTCATTCTGCAGCACTGGCAATCAGGGCCCGCACCCACGTTCTCTTACGACCTTCTGTTGCGGGCAAGATGCCAGGTGGCGATGTGGCAGAATTTGTCGCGCTGACTGTGAACCTGCTCACCCATCCGCTGCATATTCGCAGAACCGGTACGGCGAGACGGTACGGTCACACAGCGTGCGTCGGCACTTCACTCGAGCCGCGCGTCGAGCAGCTCGGGTGTCAGCTGGGGAGCGACGACAAACACCGGTTCACCGGGCCGCATGGCAGGCTCTTGCGCCGCGTTGCCCATCAGATCGAGCACCAGCGCGCCGTCGACCGACAGTGGGCGTTCCTTTTCGCTCCAGGCCACTGCGATCGCACCGGCGCCTTTGGCGAAGAGGTGGACCGTCAAATCGTCCCGCTCGCGCCTGCCGACGGGAGTGGCGCCGTCGAGTTGCTGCTCCAGCGCGCTGTAGGCCATCATTGTGGGCTTGGGACGGCCGTCGTAGTCCATCAGCACATAGTAGCCGTTGGCCATCGTCGAGAACCACGGCATCGCACCCCGCTCGCCGCCCGTGTAGTAGTAGCAGATGTTGACCACGCCCGCCGATCGCATCTGCACCATACCGCGCACCAGCCCGCATGCGGCGTCGCGGCCGGTCAACGGGCGCGACGCACCCGCTTTCGAGCCGAACGCCGCTCCGCGGCTGAAACCTTCCCGGGGCAGCCACGAGGCGAACGGCGGGCACCGCAGGCCACCCTCGGTCATGTAGATCGGTTTGAGTTGTCCGCGCTCGCGCATCAACTCGACGAAGTGCTGCACCTCCTGCTCGATGAACGTCGGCTCGTCCGGCGTGGCCGGTTCCGTCACGGCCGGACTCCAGTACACGTGATAGGACAGCGCATCCATGAAATCAAGGCCTTCGTGCGCCAGCACAGCCTTGGTCCACTCCGCCGCGTGGGATGAAAAACAGCCGCCGATGACCACCGCCTGTGGATCGGCGCGCCGGATCGCGCGGTGGGCGGCCTTGAGCAGTGCGGCGTATTCCTCGGGTGTGCCGCTGAAGAAGCCTGGCCAACACGGTTCGTTCCATATCTCCCAGTGTCGGATGCGGTCGCGGAAGTGTTCGACCGTCTTGAAGACGTAGTTCTCCCACTCGGCGATGTCACGAGGCGGCGCGCTGGTCCAACTGCCATAGTCCTGTTCCGCGGGATGCGGCCGACCGGCCCAGAGCGGCGGATGGCCCAGGTTGGCCAGGACGGTAAAACCGCGTCTTCGCAAGTCGTCGATCTCGGCGTCGTGCCAGACAAACCGGCCCTTCTCCGGCTCGACGACGCGCCAGTGACAGAAATCGCCGAAATCATGCAATCGCAGCCAGCGCGCACCATCGCCTCGGATGCCAGGAGCGTGTTCGTTGGCTCCGGCACGACCGCCGTGACATGCGTGCCGAAGGCGGAATCGGGACGCATCTCGCGGTCGCGATGCGGGAACACGCCGAACCAGACTTCGCCCGTCGCCGGCGAGTCACTGGCGCGGACGCGAACGCGATACATTCCCGGTTTGTCCGGCGTGAACCCGACGTGGTCCGGCGTGCCGAACTCGACGGTTCGAGAAATGACCTCCACGGGCCGCGACCAGAGGTCTTCGAGCGTGTAAGTCAGCGGGCAGTTCTGCCAGGTTTCAGCGCTTGCCACGTGCGTCGTCACTTCGACTCGCTCGCCCACGCGGCACCAGCGCGTGGGCGTCTCGGCACCGACCTCGAGGGCGTGGGCAGGTCGATAGTCGCTCGCGTCCCCTTCCTCGATCTGAATGTCGTCCAGCCAGATCGTGCCGCGTGGCACGATGCGCGCGACGTAGTCTTCCCACATGTTGGGCAGAACGATGCCGCTGACTTGACAACGCGTCCAGTCTGTCGTGGCGGTCACGTTGGCACTACGTTCATTGCGTGGGGAGGGCTGGTCGCCGCCTTCGTCAGCCCACTCGAAGAATCGCAACGTCACGGGCGTGTTCGGTTCGGCGGCCTTGAGCCACGCGCTGAGCGTGTAACGCATGCCGGCGCGGACCGGAAACGGTCGGCACTCCAGGCCCGGCGGTGCCGTGCGCGGCCGAGTCGTCGCGGCCAGCGGGCGGTTCAGCGGCAACGTGATGCTGGGCAAATCCACCGTGCCCAGCCGAGCACTATACCGGCCTGAGTGTGCTGTCGTGTCGTCCACGACAAACCCGTCGGTCGGCGTCCAGCCTTCGGAACCGGCTTCGAAACCGCTGTTGAAGATCCGGTTGCCTTTGTGCGGTGGCATCTCCGCCGCCCCTACCTCCTCGTGGATCCCCGGCAGCAACGTGACGTCATCGACCCACAGCGTGCCGGTGTCGGCGAACATGATGAAGATGGCGCAGCGCGGGTCCGTGTCGCTGGCTTCGCCGGCCAGGATGTAGGGCCGCCACTCGTTCTTCACCCGCGCGTGGCGTGTCAGGTAGCCCGTGTAAGGCTCGCCATATTTGCGGATGCCGACGTAAATTGGTGAGGCCACATCTCCCTTCATCCACAGCCGAACCGTGTAGGGTTTCCCTCTCTCGACCGCCACGTCGGCACTATGCAACTGCACACCACCGCTAACGAACTTCGTGCACGTCACGCGCTGCGCCGACTGGCCGCCATGAATGTCGCGCAGCTTCCTCGGCGAACACGACGTCGTTGGCGCCGTAGCCGTTGTTGACCCACCCGGCAGCCAACCCGCCGGCGAAGGGCCCTTCCATGCCGCCGCAACGGAGCAGGTCGTCGTCGCCAACCACGGTCTGTGGGAGCAACATGGCCGCCAAGCTTGCCGCGGTCAGGAATGTGCGACGGTTCATCTCGAGGCTCCTTGTTGAGGGCAGGAGGAGAACAACTTCCCGACATTCTCGACCATCATCCTGCGCTCATCCAGCGGTCGAGCGGGCTGAGGTGGTAACCCTGAGCGAGGTTGGCGGCCCTGCGCCGGCGGTGCGGTACCAGCGTAGGTATCGTCTGGCCGAAGGCCAGTTCTCACCGTAGCCTGGGGCAACGTCCCAGGAATCCGTAGCACAGCGAGGCTGTTGGCCGAAGGCCATCATCACGTGTGGGGATTGATGCGTGCGAGTGACTATGGCCTTCGGCCAAACGCAATGTTTGACCATTCTTCCTGGGGCGTTGCCCACGTTGGACTACACATCTGTTCTCCACACGTAACCAGTGCTCCGACATCAAGGTGGCGAAGGAATGCGTGTCGCTACGCGACAGCGACTCGTGACTTCGATGGGACGCCAAAGGACTCCATCGGGTGGCCGACTTGTGTAGTACAACGAGCCACGAAAGGCCGCTGGGGGAACTCGGTCCACGGAAGCTCTGCGGTACGGCAACTAATCAGCGGTCCCCTCGTCGTCGTGCGGCGCTCCTCCTATCAATTCCAGGCGCTTCTGCGCGAGGTCGTACACCGTGTTTGGCTCGCGGCTCGTACTGCGGCGAACTTCCTGCAGGAGCTTCCGGGCGTGTTCATGCAGACCGCATTTGTCGGCGATCCAGCCCAGCGCCAGCTTGTCGAAGCTGTTCGCACGGCCGTCCGGATCAGTCGCCGGCATCGCATGGAGCGCTTGCACGGCTTCCGCGAACTGGCCCGCGTCGATCAGCGCCAAGACGAACGGCATGCTTGCGGTCCGCTGCAAGTAACGTCCTTGGGGAGACTCGGCGGGTGGGGCTTTTTCCAGACCGCCCTTGGCGAGCGCCAGCGTGCCCGGAGGTACGGGATGCTGAAACAAGGAGAGCCACGCCGTGTGGGTGATCGCGATGGGCGGGATGCTGTCCTTCTGCTCCGCCAGCGCCGAGAGAACTTCGGACGCTTTGACCGCGTTACCGGCGGCCATCGCTGCTTCCGCAAGCGTTAACTGCCCGAAGACACGAATCTCCACAGAACTGGCGTGCTTCTTGATCAGGTCTTCGACGGCGTTGAGATCCTGGAGTCGTGCTCGTGCAAGCATCTCCATGATAGCCGGCTCGAATGTGCGGGGATGTTTTTGACACAACGTGGCCGCCAGTCCGGCGAGTTTCTGGTAATCGCCCGCCTTGGCGTAACCTTCCACCAGTGCGCGATCGACCTGCAACTGCCTGGCAGCCTCCAGTTCGGCCCGGTTCTCTTCGAGGAAGGCCAGAAGAGGTTGTTCCGGGGAGTCGCCCATGAGCACCAGTGCCGTCGCCGCCAGCTGCACATCGCGTTGGTCCTTCTTGCCTGCGGCCCAAAGGCGAACAAACGGTGAACCGGCGAATTGATCAAAGATGCGGGAGAAGGTGCTGGTGTCCTGCCGCTGCTCGTCGAAGGCCCAGTCCAGCCAGCGCCGTGCATCGTCCTCGCGTCCTTTCGTGAGCAGGTTCAACGCCTCCCGACCGAACTCCGACTGATCTTGGCCCGGTCGGTACAGCCGCAGTCCCTGTTCGCCACGCAGGACGATGGCGGTCCAGGAAAATGAAGCAAGGCTCTTGCTGGTCACCGCAACACGGTGACAATCTGCGCCTCCCTCGGTAGCCGAAAAGTCGAATTCCGCGACAATATCTGCGATTCGAGCAGGCGGCAGATTCTCGTCCAGAAACGCCTTGCGCAGCGCGTCGATCCAGCATGGCATCCCCGAATCAAAGGCCTCATCGATCTCGTCGGGTACGTTGACGAAGAAGCGTTGCAGCTGTGAACTGGCCGTGCCATGTATGAACGAGTTGGCCAGGACAAATCGTACGAAACCAATCGGATCCTCAAGCGGTCCTTGTTCCGGCTCGTATCGTGAGAGTCTGCCGAGTCGATCGGCACGCAGCAGAAAGAAGTCCTTCTGCGTCGAGGTGGCAGCTACCTGCCTGGCCAACTCCGCGGCTGTTCGGTATTCGCGAAAGTAACTGAGCACACCGACCAGTTGTTCGAGCATCGCTTGACGTTCCGTGTCGACCGGCCGCATTTCTGCGGCACGCGTGACACACGCGTCCAGGCTTTCGGTGATGGCGATTCCTAGCAGCAAGTGCAAGTCGCGCGTCGGGGAGGATGTTTCACTTTCGAGCAGCTTCCGGGCGTCCGCTGCTTTGCCTCGGAAGTACATGGCCGAGGCGAGACTGTCCAGCAGTTGTTCGTGCTTCTGCTTGGCGTAGGCTGCTGCCAGCTCCGCGATCGCGGCGTCCACATACTCGGGGTTGCTGTAACGAAGACCCTGCTCATCGTACGACAGCAGCTGTCCGAGTTGCCACCGGGCGGCCACATCGTCTGGCCTGAGCTCCAGAGCCTTTCGGTACCCGTCCGCCGCTCCCGCTCGATCGAAACCAGGTGCCAGAAATTGCCCGATCTGATTGTGCGCCAGCACGTGGCCGAGCGTTGACCAGGCGTAGAACTCGGTCGGCGCCAGTTCGACGGCCCGCCGCGCGTGAGTTCTCGCCAGTTCCCCCAATCCCAACGGAAGCACCGCGGCGGCGAACTGCGTATGCCTCACAAAATCTTCCGGATACTTCTGCAGCAACTCGTGATACGCGACCACCGCCTCCCGCAAGCGTCCTGCTTCCAGGGCTTTGCCGGCGGTCTGTTCGAATTGAATGGTGGCGCTGCCAGGTCTGATAACCTTGTTTGTCTCCCAGCGACTGGATCTTTCGTCGCGTGTCTGTGACTGCCTCCGCCGCAAAACTGCCATCCCCGCTGTCCCACACGATGCGAACCGTCACCGAGTTGTCGACTTCCACACGATAAGTCACCTCCAACTTGGCTGGGCCGAGTTCCAGTGTCTGATTATCCGGCCATTTCACCGGCGCGAATCCCGGGGCGGGTACCACGCGGTACTCGATCTCATGGTGCGCCGGATACGCCAGCAACAGAGGTGATTTGCGTTCGTTCGTGGCGCCCGTTCCCTCTTCAGGTGCTGCCACTTGAGCAGCATCGGGCGGGCCCGTCACATCGAACGGCAGCCATGCGAAGGGCTCATACAACGGGACGCTTGCCCACGCCTGGGGATGCGCAGCCCATGCGAGGGCCGCGTTTTCGTATCCGGTCTGGATTTGAAAAGGAGATTTCAGATCCTCCGGGTCCGAACAGGAGAATGTGACGAGTTTGTCAGTTCCCAGTCCTCCCAACCCTTCCTGCCGCAGCCAATCGCGCCGCTGCTGCTCATCGGCCGATGCGTAACTGGCTCGCATGGCCAGGGCAGGTGCTCCGCGATACGTGGTGAGCGAAGTGATTCGTGCCAAAGACGTATCCATCATCGTGATCACGTGGCTTGACGTCAGACCGTTGTCGGATGCCGTGCCGCGAGGAGTTCGGGTCAATTCGGTGGTCGTTTCATTCGCCACCAGCGCAAAGCGGCCCTTGTCCTGAACCGGCAATTCACCGAACGGACTGAACCGGCTGGTGGGGTCAATCCACAGCGGGGTCTCGCCGCGTACCAGTACCAGTGCGTGGTCGAACGCACCAAGACACGGGAGATCGGGGAACAGGTCCATGCCGGGTCCTGAACTGATCAAAGCCACGTCGGCCTGGACACCCGCCGCGCACAACAGACCTGTGTACAATGTGGCGAGGTCCTTGCAATCTCCGTATTGGCGAGCGAGCGTCTCTTGCGGCCTCTGTGGCACGATCTTGGCATTGCCGAAAGATACCGCGGTGTAACGTGTCCGTGTCGTGACGAAGTCCAGCAGCAACTCGGCGATCTCGCGGGGCGACTTGCCCTCGCCCGGACCCAGCACGCCCCGTACGACTTCGCGGAGATCGCTGTCAGCCAGTTTTTGCTCCACGACCGCCGCATATTCGCTGGCCACAGCCTGCCACGAGGGCGACGTGGAATAGGTGAACAAAGGGACCGGCGCGATGTCGCCAGGCAAGTTCGACTCGTATTGGTCAGCCAGAGCCGGCACCGGACCGAGTAATAATGTGATAACTTGGAAGTCGCCTTCCTGCTTCACGTCAGGCGCCAGCTTCCGATCGCACGACGCGGTACTTGACGGGTGCGGATGATGGAACTTCCAACACCACGTGCACATGACGTGTGGGAGCCGTGAGCGATCCCAGCTGATAGGTAGTTCGAACCTCCTGCGGTACTGAACGGCCGGTGTTCACGAGTAATGACCTCGGTCTCGATCACACTGCCGACAGCTAACGCCGGCAACGGTGCCCGCAGCAGCTTGATATCCGTAAAGACGTTGGCCTGTCGCGAGGGAATCTGGACTTCTTCGATCGTGTTCTCGTCCAGGAGATGCACTTGCCCGTCAGGCGTAATGACACGTCCCTGAATGGTCGGGCGGTCCTGATGCCAGGGAGTCCAGAGAGCGTCGACGACACCGTTTTCGTCGGGCGCGTCACGTGTGAGGCAGCGATAGATCTGGCGTGTGGTGGTCGTTGTCTTCCCTTCCGCATCGATGCGATATCGCACATCGTCCAGAAGAATCTCGACATCGGCTCGCCCCAGGTCGTAATCGCACTTGTTCGCCCACTCGAGCAACTCCGCCGGCGATGCGGCAAACGCGGGCTTCGAGAACGGCGACTCCGCGAAAGATTCTGCGGCCCGCACCGCAGACGTAGCAGGCCAGGCCGATCAGGAGCAACAGGGTTCCCGACCAGATTCCCCAGGCACTTTTCCGAAGACTGAGGCAGCTCTTTTCGCTTCGCACGGTCACCTCCTCCGCGCCATGCACCGATCGCTTCGTGGACGATGTAGTATCGGTGGGCTTTGGCATGCCCTCGATTCTATCGACGCGCTCAGCGGCCGGCAAAGCTTCCCCCCGCGAGATGCGAAATCGGGCAAGTTGCCAAGACTCGCGAGGCTCGCGTGACGACCGTCGCGCCGGTCCTCGTGCGGCGTCAGCGCCAAGAGTCGCAGAGAGTGGTCCGCCGGGCTCCGGCGGTTCATGTGTTGAGACGCCCGAATTCCGCCGGACCACTCTCAAAGCGTGGCATGACATGCGGGCTTCGCGGGAGACTGCACTGGCCGCCACGGTCCCAAGTCACGTCACGACGGCGTGGACTGGCAACCGTGTTCAGGTGGCCACCAAGGACTATCTGCAAGTGCGGGATTCGGACTTCGACAAGGCGGCACAGATTCCGGCGAAGCAACCGTCCGCAACGCCCTTAAATCGACCCGCAACGAGCTGCACACAAAACGAAAAACCCCGAGAAATTCAGTGTTTCCCGGGGTCTGAGTAAATTGCCAGCTGGCCCCCAAGGATTTGAACCTTGACTAACTGATCCAGAGTCAGTCGTGCTGCCGTTACACTAGGGGCCAGAACTTGTTACTTGGTAAGTACTTTCGCCTGCTTCCGAGAAGTTGTCGCCGGGTGCTCGGCAACCGCGCGTCTTCGAACGACGGATCAACCGGACGTCCCATGCCCATGCGGCAGGCCGACGCTGTGCGATCATACCAAAAAACACGACCGCCGGAAGCCCAGAGAAGCCCCGGACCGCAGCGGGCCGCCGAACGTGCCTGCTCAATTCGAGTGTGATTCGGCCGGATATTTCCAAAAAAGAAAAGACGTTCGCGGCCTGCGGGAATTGTCCTCGGAAACCGTGTGTCGGCCTCCACCCCCTTTCGCCGCTCTTCTCGGGAGTCTCACGGGCTGGGAACTCCACACCGCGCTCTGGTCGTCTGACTCTTGTTGTTGGTTGACGGTTCACCCCCATGCGAACTAGAATCGGCAGTGAACGTGAACTTCCTTACTGTACCAATCCGGAGCTGAGAGCGATGGCTCACCTGCGCTCGCTACGTGATCCGAAGACAATTCACCCGCTGGAACTGCGCGGCGAGGAGTTCGTCGTCGGACGGCGTCCGGAATGTGACCTGGTCATCGACGAACCCAGCATCAGCCGCAAACATGCCGCATTTACATTTGACGGCCGCGATTACTACATCCAGGATCTGGAAGCCCGCAATTTTACCTATCTTAATGGCGTCAAGCTCGATCCCAAGGGTCCTCCGCAGAAGCTGAAGGACGACGACCAGGTCGCGTTCTGCGATCTGGAGCTGTATGTCTTCCGCACCACCGATCCCAAGGGCGGCATCCTGTTCGTGGATGACGACGTCGAGTCGAGCAATTCGACGATCATGTCGAAAGTCGGCATATCGTCCGGGTACGGCGCCGCTGCAATTGACGGCCAGTCCGGAAGCGAAGCTGAACGCGCTGTTGGAGATCAATCGCAGTCTGGGCCGTGCCTTGTCGCTGGACGAAGTTCTGCCGCAGGTGCTCAACAGCCTGTTCAAGATCTTCGTGCAGGCGGACCGCGGGTTCATTGCGCTGAAAAACGCGGACGGGACCTTGGTTCCGCGCTGGTCGCGGGCCTGGCGGGAGGATGCGACCGAGACAATTCGTGTCAGCCGCACGATTGTCAACAAGGTGCTGGAGACCCAGGAAGGAATCCTGTCGGCCGACGTGATGATGGACGAGGAGTTCAACAAGGCCCAGAGCATCGCCGATTTTCGCATTCGGTCGATGATGTGTGCGCCCCTGATCGACAGTCAGGGCAATTCGACGGGTGTCTTGCAGATCGACACGGTCAAGCAAAGCGAAGCGGTTTCAGCAGGAGGACCTGGAAGTGCTGCTGGCAGTGGCCGAGCCAGGCGGGCATCGCGATCGACAATGCTCAGATGCACGAGTCGGCCTTGCGGCAGCGCGTGATCGAGCGCGATCTGGAACTGGCCAACGAAGTGCAGCAAGGGTTCTTGCCCGAGAGTCGGCCGGACGTCACGGGCTACGAGTTCTTCGACTTCTATCGACCGGCCAATCAGGTCGGTGGCGACTACTTCGATTACCTGGCGCTGCCCGACGGGCGGATCGCGGTGATCGTGGCCGATGTGGTGGGGAAAGGAGTGGCGGCGGCCCTGCTGATGGCCAAGCTGTCCGCCGAAACGCGGTACTGCCTGGGCTCGGGCGAGAACGCGGCTCAGGCCATCAATATGCTCAACGAGCGGCTGTGCCGGCTGCACCTGGATCGTTTTGTGACGGCCGTGCTGGTGATCCTCGATTCCGAACGGCACGAAGTGTCGATCGCCAACGCCGGGCACATGTCCCCGATGTTGCGCACGAAGGACGGCAAGGTGCTCGAGCCCGGCAGCGCGGAAGCGGGCCTGCCGCTGGGGATCATGGAGGGGCTGGGCTATGCGGAGTCGACCGTGCGGCTGGTGCCGGGCGAGTCGCTGACGATGTACACCGACGGCTTGAACGAAGCGGTGAATGAAGCGGGCGAGTTCTACACGATCAAACGGATTCGCAAGCAGGTCCGGGCCACCCAGGGTGTCCCCTCCGAGCTCGGTCAGGCCGTCGTCAAGGACGTGTGCGAGTTCATCGGGCAGGGGTCGCAAAGCGACGACATGTGCCTGGTCACGCTCGGCCGTCTGTCCTGAGGTCAGATCCCTTTCCAGAGCCACCATCCGCCGGCAGATCGGCAGACCGGACCTGCGGCGGCCAGCGGGGTGGCCGGCGAGCCTGACGCGGGGCACGTGGTGGTGGTGACGATCCGCTCGATTCCTGCTCCAGCTTCCGCAAGTCGGGGTGGGTCCGTGTCGCGACTGACCAGCCAGACGTTGCGAAACTGCACGGGGTTGCCATGGTCCTGAAACAGCAGTGGACCGTCGTATAACGTTTCGGGCTGGCCGGCACCCGTCTTGGCAGGGATGCTGTAGCGGCGATGGACCGGCACGCCGTTATGCATGAGCGTGATTTGTGGCGTCGGAAGTCTTGTTGCCATCCGGGTCCCAACGGGCGGCCGTGAAGTAGATGTCGTAGGTCTGCCAGGCGAGTGGCGGGAAGCTCATGTTCAGCTCGGGGCTCTGTTGGCGATACAGTGCCGCCGCAGCCATTGAACACCGGTGGCAGGCCGAACGAATCGAGAATCTGCACCTCGTACCGTCGCTGAATGTAGACGCCGCTGTTGCCGCGAGCCTGATCGCGGGCGTACGGCATGTACGGAATCTGGAACTCCACGTGCAGCTGGAAGTCCTTGACGGGCAGCCTGGTCACGGCGCCGGGGGCGAGCCAACCTTCGGGAGTGAGGTGGCCCGGATCGAATCGAGTGACTCCGGATCCATCAAACAGCACGATCGCCGCCGCAGGTGGCGCGGCGTCGAGCGTCGTGCTCGCTGCGCCGCACTTTGCCGCACGCGCCCCACTTCGACGCCCGTGGCGTCGATCACGCGCCCGCCGCCCGGCCCCAGGATCACCGTCCCGCGATTGCCCGGCAAATCCCAACACGTCGGCTTGACGCTGTCCGTCCCACGCGATCATGGTCTCGCGGTCCCAACCATTGCCCGGCAGCCCGTCCTGATATCCGAAGGCCGAGAAGCTGGCCAGCACCCAAGGCGGCCACCTGCAGCCCAAACGGCACGCTGGTTCCATCGACAGCCCGCACTGCTCCGACGTACTCACCCTGATAGGCAAAGTCCGCACCGACTTCCGACAGCATCGTGGCGACGAGATCGGAGTGCGCGTTCGTCCGCGACGGCCGGCGCGGGCGGAACTTGGCCGGGCATCATCCGAAACCGTGGTCACAACGAACAGCCAGGGCGTCATCAGCGGCAACCTTTGCAAGCGACGTCATCGACCAGCGGCCTGGAGCGACCGCCCAGGTATCCAGCTTGCACCAAAGCCGCCCTCACTTCAAGATCGCCGGATCCTGGGAAAACGCGAACCCTCGGGACTAAACGAGCAGTCCTTCCGCATGCCGGCCAGGACCGACCACAACGGTTTGGTGCGACCGTGGCCGTCGATTAGGCCGGAATGGGGGAACTCATGCGGCTCGCATCGCTCCACTGATTCCACACGATCGGCATGCACGGCCGGCTTGCTCAACAGCAGGGGGAGCAGATAACTGGCCAGGCCCTGATCCATGGCCGGCACGGAAGGTGTCTGCCCATCGCGGTGGATCACCTGGCTCTGGCCCACCGCCTGCGGATCGTGGTCCGTGCTGCTGGGCATGGTCAGGTACACGATGAGCGGAATTCCCAGCAGGCTCCAGCGGTCCAGGTGTCGGCTGATGGCCAGCAGGTCGCGGGGCAAGCAGCCGCCCGGCCAGTAGCCCAGATTCATTTCCAGCGCCACGCCACCGACTCCCAATTCCGCGCGGACCAGCGCGTCGGCGAAATGGAGTGGCGAGAGATCGTAATCGTCCTCCGCCAGGTACTCGGCCCACGGTTGATCGAAGCTGATCACGACCGGTGTCCGGGCCGCCGAAGACTCGCGGACCGTCTCGAGGGTCGCGACGGCCAACCGCAACCGTTGCTCCTCGGAGAATTTCAGCGCTCCGACGACATTCAGGCGGCCTGCACAGACCCACACGTCGACGGCTTCATCACACCGCCGAACCACCCGCTGCACGTACTTTCGCGACCGCGTCTTCAAACGCATCGTAGCGGTTCTCCCAGCGACAGACCCAATCGGGCAGGGAGAAGTGATCGAGTTGAATGAGTGGCCCGCCCAGCAGACGCACGTCGTGCTGCTCACACCAGGCGAGCTGTGCATCGAGCAGCTGATCCTGGAAGGAATCGGCGGCCGGCTGCAGGTCTCGCCAGCGCAGCGGCAGACTGGCGGCGTGAAACGTGCTCGAAAATCCCTCCACGTGCGGCTCGTCGATCAGGTGATCACCCAGTCGACCGACGAGCAGTGTCGAAAGTGGTCCGTCGGTCGCGCACCGCTGGCGGACTTGAGCGAGGAGCACGTCGTGGCAGAGTTCGGCGATCACGTCGCAAGAGATGCGGATCGTCTGCAGCGCGTCATCGTCGAGCGGACGCCGCCAGGGTCGTCGCTCGAATGAACTTCGCGACCGCCTGTTGGATCTGCTCCCGGACGCGGGCCGGCATCGCCACCTGCTGCGATTCGAGCTCGGCCACCAGCGCCCGGGCTCGATGCAGCGTCCCGCGGGCCAGCTCTGTCGCCAGGCAATAGGGCTCGGCACGCTCCATCAACGTGCAACTGCACAACACGAGCTGACCGTGCCCGGGAACTTCCCAGGGGATGTACAGGTTGCCCGATTCGGACACCGCGCGCTCCAGGCACAAGGTGCCCTCCGACCAGCGATTGCGGCTGTGCCAGGGGATACCTTCGATGCCGGCGATGTAGGCCTGAGCGACGGCGTGCGGAAGCACGAAGCTTGGCGTCGCTGCGTGGAAACGCATCTGGCCCATGAACGAATCCTCGACCCCGCACCCCGCTGGGCAGAACCGACCGATACCATGCCACCTGAGGGACTTCCGGCTTCGGCGAGTTTACCCCAGAGACCAGGGGCATTCAAGCTGAAGGGATCGCGGCCGATCGCCGGGCCGGCCAGCGCGTCGAGAGAATTGACCTGCAGACTAGCCGGCGTGCGATCGGCTTTGCTATACTCCGTCCTCGAGCCAAAATCGCGGTTCTTGTCCGAAGGAGGAAACGGAGCGATGGGTGAAGCCATGCTGCAGACGTGTTTGCCGGGTCTGCCCGTTCGACGCGGCAAGGTCCGAGACATCTACGATCTGGGTGACCAACTGCTGATGGTCAGTACCGACCGCATCAGCGCCTTCGACTGGGTGCTGCCCACCGGGATCCCCGACAAGGGGCGCGTGCTGACCCAGATCAGTCAGTTCTGGTTCCAGCGGCTGGAGACGCCGCATCATCTGATCACGATGGACATCGATGCCCGGCTGCTGCCCCCCGGCACGGACGTGGCGGCGCTGGAAGGCCGCAGCATGCTGGTGCGCAAATGCCAGGTGGTGCCGATCGAATGCGTCGTGCGCGGGTACCTCGACGGATCGGGCTGGAAAGAGTACCAGCAGTCCGGCCAGGTATGTGGCATTTCTCTCCCGTCCGGGTTGCAGCAATGTTCGCAGCTGGAACAGCCGATTTTCACGCCGGCGACCAAGGAGGAAACCGGACACGACGTGAACATTTCCTTGGAGCAGATGATTGGCATTACCGGAGCGGTGGCGGCCGAAGAGCTGCGCCGCCGCAGCATCGAGATCTACCAGCGCGGCGCGGCCTACGCGCGCGAGCGGGGCATCATCATCGCCGATACCAAGTTCGAGTGGGGTTGGTATGAAGGGGATTTGATTCTGATCGATGAGGCACTGACGCCGGACAGCTCGCGATTCTGGCCCGCGGACACCTACGAGCCGGGACACGGACAGCCGTCGTACGACAAGCAGTTCGTGCGGGACTGGCTCACCGCATCCCAGTGGGATAAGAACAGCCCGCCCCCCGCCCTGCCGGACGACATTGTTACCCACACGCGACAGAAGTATGTGGAAGCCTATGAGCGACTGACCGGGCAGACCTTCCGCTGGAAGTAGGTTCGCACGGCGGGCGCGGCCGGCGATCCTGCGAGTTCATTTTCACTCGTGCGTTGCGGACTGGGCGTCCAGTTGCCGGGCCCGCAGCAGGCACCCATGACGCTGAGGGGACTCGTCGATTAAATAGAGTTGCCGCGCTTCCTCCGTGCGGCCGAGGGCTTCATAGCACCGCGCCAGATTGTACCGGGCTCCCGCCGTCCATTGTCCGTCGGGGTCATGGTCGAGCGTGCGGACCTTGAACCAGTTGGCCGCCACGTCGTATTCCTGGTTCTCCAGGTGGGTCAAGCCCAGCCAATAGCTGGCGTGGGCTTTCGACTCGACCTGCAGTCGCTGCAGTTGCTTCAGACGCTGCTGCCATTCGCGCTCGGGCATGCCGAGCGTCTTTTCCAGCCCCAGCGCCTGCTGCAGACCACGATTCGTTTCCATTTCCGCGATCTGTGCCTCGGACATCCGCGCGGCCAGGTAGTACGTGGTAGCGCCCAGCTTGTCCCCCTGCTTGTCAAAGTTCCCCAGCAAATGCTGTCGGCGACCCCGCGCCACGGAGCTGAGCTCGAGAAACACGCCGTGGTCGAGAAACTCCTGCCACTGCATTTCGCGATTGGCGGCCATCATCATCCCGCGCGCCCGCTGGTACATGTCCGCCTCCACCGGCACGGCCCACAAACGCACGTCCGTCACGCCCTGACAGCCCTCGAGTTCCTGCTTCAGGTCGCTGGTCGAGACGCTCAGAACCATCTGGTCTGCGGCACCCAGGTTCTGCTCGATCAGCCTCATCCGTTGCGCGAGATGTTCTGCCGACGCGTCCAGCAGGACCACAACCTTGTCGAGATCCGCGGCACGTACGCGGTAGCGATACTTGTCGCCGATGTCGAGCGATTCCAGCAGTTGCGGATCGGCAATTGCCTGGGCCAGCGTGGCGATGCCCCGCCCACCCGGGCCGGGAATCGGCAAGCCCAGTTCGGTGTCGAATAGATACAGCTGCTTGTCGAGGAGAACAGCCGGCAACCACTCTTCCGCGCGCCCCGTCTTGCGGTCGATCCCCAGCATCACCACGTCGATGCGCAGCTGGCGAGCCAACAGCAAGAAGATCCGTGCTCGCTGGTACGCATCGCCGCGACCGTACAGCAGCACGTGCCAGGGAAACTTGTCGTAACCGGGACCAGGAACACCGCGCATCGCGGGCGGCCAGTCGGCCGTCGCCGCATCGGCCTCCTGCGCCGAAAGCGGGCCGGCGATCGTCTGCTTGGGGTAGGGTCGCAGCTCCTCCAACTGGATGTTGCGGACCGTCCAGTCAAACAACGCGAGACAGGTGGTCAGGCTGCGCGCCGATTTGGCGGACAGGCCGCTCTCCTTGATCCACGCACCGAACGCGGCGGGGGCCGGCGACTGGCCGGCCCACTGGGCGATGGCCTGTAGCCAGCGGTTCTCCTCCAGAAACATCACATCGCTGGCATGGGACTCCAGCGTCGAGAGCGCGCGGTCCGACAAGATGTCCTTCGTGGCAGGCGCCCGCTTGATCGCGTCCGGCAGCGTGTTGATCATCCGACGATCGATCATCCACCGCGGGTCGGCTGCCTGATCGCGGAACCAGCGATTGAGATGAAAATTCGTCTGCCCGGCCGATCGGTCCAGATTGTGCTCGTCGCGTTGTTTGAGAAAGTCGATCGCCACCGCGAAATGATCGCGCTCGAGCTTGGCCGCCGTGGCTGGCGACGACGGCAGCCCGGCCTGCGGTGCCGACTCCCGGCGACAGGAACTCAAACCGGCCAGGTGCAACGCCGCCAGCAGCCAGAGGCACGAGAGTGTCCGGCGCGTCCGGCTCGGCAGTCGGCAAGGTGATCGCATGATTCGGGTATCTTCCGGAAAATGGTTCGAAATAATTCGTGTTGCCGGTCCGGCCATGGCGATGTCCGCGACCGACCTGCCCGCCGACCTGCCCGCCGCCCTGCCCGCCGACCTGCCCGCCGACCTGCCCGCCGACCTGCCCGCCGACCTGCCCGCCGCCCGTTTCTAGTGTACTGCCGGGTCCCCTTGTCGCAAACTCTCGACGACCGCGCGCAGCCGGACGAGCCGCTGGAGCACGGCGGGGAATTCATCCAGGGGGATCATGTTCGGGCCGTCACTGGGCGAAGTCTCGGGACGCGGGTGCGTCTCGAAGAACAGCCCATCCACGCCCACCGCGACCGCCGCCCGCGCCAACGGCTCAACCATCTGCCGGTTCCCGCCGGTCGCAGCGCCCAGGCCGCCAGGTTCCTGGACGCTGTGCGTGGCGTCGAACACGACGGGAACTCCCAGGGCCTGCATTTGCGGGAGGCTGCGCATGTCATTGACCAACCGGCCGTAACCGAAGAAGGTGCCGCGTTCACAGAGCAGTACCTGGTGGCAACCCGCCGCCGCCAGTTTGTGGACGACGTGCCGCATGTCCCAGGGAGCCATGAACTGACCCTTCTTCACGTGCACGGCTCGACCGGTGGCCGCCGCGGCCACCAGCAGATCCGTTTGCCGTGCCAGAAAGGCGGGAATTTGTATGAGTTCGCACACTTCGGCCACCGCGGCCGCCTGACACGCTTCGTGGATATCCGTCGTGACGGGCAGGCCGGTGGCCTCGTGCACCGCATGGAGCATCTCCAGGCCGCGCTCCAGGCCGGGTCCCCGACCGGTCTCGCCGCTGGTGCGGTTGGCTTTGTCGAAAGACGCCTTGAACACGAGGTTCACCGGTAGCGACTCCACGGCCGTCTGCAGTCGCCGGGCGATCTCCAACGCCAACTCGAGATTCTCGAGCACGCAGGGGCCGGCGATGAGCAGCAGATCGCAACCGGGTCCGCAGCGGTAGGGGCCGACGGTCGCAGGGTATTCAATCGAAGTCATCAGATTGCCGTAGGGATGGAGAAATGTCTCGTTACTTCCGTGCCAGCGCACCACAGGATAGGGCCGCTTAGCCGTTTGGGCACTCGTCGAGCGTGTCGTCGGCCGCCGGGGATGTCGGAGCGTGACGGTAACCGTGTTGCAGAGCCCACGTTTCGGTGACCACCATCCGCACCCGGCCGGGCAGTACGGAGATGTCCACCGGCAACACGCCACCCGGGTCTCCGTCGAGCTGGTACGGTACCTTGAGGTCGGATTCGATGCGCAGCCTCCGCACGCGAACGTGTGAAAAGTCTTCCCACTGCCGATGCCGACCGAGCACGATGCCTGCCAGGTACCGTAGGCCATGCAGCAGGGAACCGCGTCGGAACAGGCACACGTCCAGCCATCCGTCGGTCCCCACGGCGTCCGGCACCATCCGCAATCCGCCGGCGTACTTGGGCAGATTGACGACAAATACCCATCGCGCCGCGCGTGTTGTCGGCGGCGGAAGCGCCGTCGACCCGCTCACCGGCCCGCCGCTCCCCTGCTCCGCCCCGTCAGCCGGGTCGCAGTATACCCGCAATTCCGGGTACTCATAGCTACGGATCGACTCCAGAATCGGTTTGATGTAACTGGCGTGCCGGATGTGGCCGCGGCGCTTCGCATGCAGGCGTTGGACGACGTCCGCGTCGAATCCGCATCCGACCATCAGCAGGAACAGGCGGTCGTTGGCGAGCCCGGCATCCATGCGTACGTTCGCCCCATGAACGATCGTGTCCGCCAACTCCGCGGGCGAGACCGCCTGCTCGACGTACTTGGCCAACAGATTCTCGGTTCCCAGGGGGAGCACCGCGACGGGTGTCTCGGGCGGGGTGTGGTTGACCACCGCCGACACCGTCCCATCACCGCCGGCGGCGACCACGGCGCACAGCGGCCCGCCATGCGCCGGCCGCGCGGCTTCGGCGAGCGCCGCCACATCGGTAACGACGTCCACCGGCAGGGCGTTTCGCTCGAGGTGCCGTCGCAGTTCGCCGACTCGGTCCAGGCTCCCGCGGGCTCCCGCCTGGGGATTGCGGAAAACCAACACCCGGCGGGCATCACGCGATACATAGTGGATTGAGCGAGCCATCGGATTGATCCCGCCGCAGGATTGCACGCCTGTTGAGTTTTGCTGTATCGAACACGTTCGTCACGTCCCGACCCGGGTGGCACGGAGCACGTCAACGCGCGGATCTCAATGGCCAACCTAACCAACGGCTTTCCAACAGGTTAGGCGTAATTTCCCGGAGTGAGAAGGCGGGGCGGGCCACGGATGGCACGGATTTCGCTTTAGTCCGCTCATCGTCGCCACACGGAGTGATCCCGAAGCGACAGCAAACTGGCCTGTGGGGCCTCTGACGTGTTATCCCGAAATAGGTTGCCTTGCCCCTGACCGTTCGGTTTGCCAACGCGTGGTTGGCGCGTCAGAGGCCCTGCATTTCTTTCAGCGCGGGCCAACTGTGCGGCGGACTTCTCGCCGAGCGCGTGGGGACTTCGACCCGAACGATTGGGTTGACCGATTGCCCGTCGGTGAGCCAGCGACGTCTGGCCTTCCACCAGACTGCCCGCCGGGAGCTTCCGCGGGTGCCCCGCCGCTGCGGCGTTGGGTGCCGGCTATTGACGCAACGAGGTCGTTTTTCTAACGTAGGGGTTTCTCAGCCGGTCGCGATGCGCGGCAGGGCGCCAGCGTAGCTTCAATTGGCAGAGCACCGCATTCGTAATGCGGGGGTTAAGGGTTCGACTCCCTTCGCTGGCTTTCTTCATTTTCGCGTGATGTGCCCGCCGACTCGCCTGGACCACGCCTGCTGGATGGGAGTACCTGTACATGGCGCAAGGGTTGGAAATCGACCTGAAAGAAATCGTGTTGTCCAACAGTACGTTTGGACCCAATGAGATCGACCAGTTGACGCGCACCATTTCGGGGGATGCGTCCCGGGTGCCGGTCCTGCGCGACTCGGTGGGTGAGCTGGAATCGAGCGAGAGCTTGACGCCCGCCATGGCGGTGCGGCTGGGTGTCTGCTACTACCTGTTGGGACGCACGACGCGGGCGATTGAGACGCTGCGCAGTTCGGATGGCAGTGCGCTGGCGCTGTTTTACCTGGGCCGTTCGTTGTTTGCCACGGGCGAGTACAGCGAGGCGATTGCCAGCTACAACGCGGCCAAAGGTGCGGGCTACAACGCCGGGCCATGCGCTTTGGCGATCGGCGAGGCGCAGCGCTACATGGGGGACGCGGCCGCGGCGCTGGCGACGCTCGACGCCCTGTCCGGTGCGATCGAGCAGACGGCCGAGTATCTGTACCAGCGTGGGGCGACGGTCGCGGCGCTGGGGGGGAATCCGACAGAAGTCGTGGCCTTGTACGAGCGGGCGGTGGCGACCGATCCGCGGCACCCCGGCGCCCTGTTCGGCCTGGCGCTGGAAAGTGATCGGCGAGGTGACGACGAACGGGCTCTGGAGTTCTGCGAGCGCGCCGTGCAGGGTTACCCGACGCACGTGGGATCGCTGTTGAACCTCGGGTTGATGTACGAGGACCGATTGCGATTCGAGTCGGCCCAGGCCTGCTATCGACGGATACTCGACAGCTTCCCGTCCGATCCGCGAGCCCGGTTGTATTACAAAGATGCGGCGGCCTCGGGCGATATGTTCTTTGACGAAGAGGCGCAGAAGCGCAGCGAGCGGATCAATCAGGTGCTCGGCATCCCGGTGACGGATTTCGAGTTGTCGGTGCGGAGCCGCAACTGCTTGCAGAAAATGGGGGTCCGAACGCTGGGCGATCTGACCCGCATCTCCGAACTCGAATTGCTCTCGAGCAAGAATTTCGGCGAAACGTCGCTGATCGAAATCCGCGATATGCTGCACTCTCGCGGGCTGGACTTGGGCATGTACGTGGATCGCCGTCCCGAACCGGAAGTCCCGGTCGACCTGTCCGATCTGTCGCCAGACGAGCAGGCGGTGTTGGAGCGCCCGATTGCGGATCTGAATCTTTCGGTGCGAGCCCGCAAGTGCATGGTGCGTCTGGGAATGTCCACCTTGGGTGAACTGATCCGCAAGACCGGAGATGATCTGCTGGAGTGCAAGAACTTCGGCGTGACCAGCCTCAATGAAGTCCGCGAGAAGCTCACGCAGCTGAATCTCAAGCTCCGCGGCGACTGATGGTCGACTCTCCGCTGAGTCTGGAATTGCTGGCTACCGATCCCGGCAGTGCTGCGCGCCGCGGAATCCTGCATACGCCGCACGGCGCAGTGCAACTGCCGGCCTTCATGCCGGTGGGCACGCAGGCCACGGTCAAGGGGTGCACGATCGACATGCTCCGTGCGACCGGCGCGGAGATGGTCTTGGGCAACGCCTATCATCTGGCCGTTCGGCCCGGGGCGGACGTGATCGAAGAACTGGGTGGTTTGCACCGTTTCACGGGCTGGGACGGGCCGATCCTGACCGACAGCGGCGGGTTTCAGGTGTTCAGTCTGGAACGGCTCTGCCGCGTAACGGATGAAGCGGTCGAGTTTCGCTCGCACGTCGACGGGCGGTTGATCACGTTGTCGCCCGAACGCGTGGTGCAGATCCAGGAATCGTTGGGTAGCGACGTGGCCATGGTGTTGGATCACGTGGTGGCGTTGCCGAGCGAACCGGCGGCCCTCGAGGACGCGTGTCGGCGGACCGTTGCGTGGGCCGCGCGGTCCCGTGCCGCCGCCCGCCGGCCCACTCAGGCACTGTTTGCCATCGTCCAGGGCGGGCTGGATCCCACCCTGCGTCGCTGGTGTGCCGAGCAACTGGTGGAGCTGGATTTTCCCGGCTACGCGGTGGGCGGTTTGAGTGTCGGAGAGACTCCGGACGAGATGTATGCGGCCTTGGAGGTCACCTGCCCGCTGCTTCCGGCGCACCGGCCGCGGTACTTGATGGGGGTGGGGCGGCCGGAGGACATCTTGCAGGCGATCGGCCGCGGCATCGATTTGTTTGATTGTGTCATGCCCACGCGCAACGGACGCAACGCCTTGGCGTTTACCGACGAGGGCCCCCTGCGACTGCGGAACCAGGTGCATCGGCGGGATCCCCGGCCCTTGGAGCCGCATTGCCCCTGCCTGGCCTGTCGTCACAGTCGGGGGTATTTGCACCACTTGTTCAAGGCCGACGAGATGTTGGGCCCCATGCTGCTGACGGTGCACAACCTGACGTATTATCAGCGGCTGATGGCGGAGGCCCGGACAGCCATCGCGCAGGGCCGGTTCGGGGCCTTCTGCCAGCTGTGTCGGGCGGGCTGGTCCCGGTCGGTGGTGGCCGAGCAACCCGCGTGCGACGCGGACGATGCGGGCGATGGCGCGAATCGCCGGGGCGAGGAAAACGGAGCTGCCGCCCGCTGAGGGGCTGCCCTTGCTCGTTGCGCCGCAACACCTTATGATATTTCGCTATTCAATCGGGGAACTGGTCCGATGGAACTGGGTCGTCGGGCCATTTTTTGTCAGCCGCGAGGGGCGGCCGTGCCGACCCGCCGGGAATTCGCGGCCGGTTCGCGGACGTTGACAACGCTGAGTGCAGCGATCGCGCTCCCCGATCGGACCAGTTCGCCGAGCCACCACCGCGATGCGCTCGGCAGACCCGCACAGTGGAAGAGAGCACTTCATGCCGACTGCCCTTGCTATGAATGCGTGCGTGTTGTTCGCACAAAACGGCAATGCCGCCCAGCCGGGCTGGAACAGCCTTTTCGGTCCCCTGCTTCCGTTCCTGATGATTGCCGTGCTGTTCTACTTCCTGATGATCCGGCCCGAGCGCCGCAAACGCGCCGAACTGGCGGCCATGCTGCAGAACCTGAAGAAGAACGACCGGGTGGTGACGATCGGTGGCATCTACGGCACGGTCGTGACCACCCAGCCGGATTTGGATGAAGTGACGATCAAGGTCGATGAAAACACGAATACCAAGTTGCGGATGCAGCGCAGCGCGATAGCGCGCGTGATCGCATCCGACGGCGCTTCGGCAACGAAGGCCGAGCTCTAGTCCACACGTAGCCAAACCTGCAGATTATCCTCCTCGGGAATTAGGAAGTTCCTGTCATGCTTGATTCCTTGTATTCGGCCGTATTGATTGCCCAACAACAACAACAAAACACTTTCTCCGACGGAGTGTTCAAGTTCTTGTACCTGTTGGGCGTCGTCTTGTTGGTCATTGTGTTGCCCATCGCACTCGGGTCGGGGCTTGCCAATTGGCTGCGCATGCGCGGGTACGCGTGGAAGCTCGGCTTGATCTTCGTGACGATCGCGATCGCCCTGTTCGTCGTGTCTCGCGCCTTTGACTTCCAGGAACGTAAGTTCCGGATGCCCATGGGTGTCGATCTCAAGGGTGGTGTGATCCTGATCTACGAGGTCCAGGTCAGCGGCGGCAGCGCGGGCAAGCAAGCGAGCGTCGACGAGAGTGCCGATTTCAACATGGGGGACTTGACGCAGGCCCTCACCAACCGCATCAACCCCAGCGGGACGAAGGAAATCGTGATTCGCCCGTACGGCGAGCGGCAGGTGGAGATTATCATTCCGGAAGTCGACACGGCGGAAGTCGACAGCATCAAGCGGCAGATCAGCACGGCCGGTAATCTGGAGTTCCGCATCGTCGCCAACGAGCGCGACCACAAGGACATCATCGATCTGGCGACGGCGCAGTCCCAGGATCCGGAACCTGCCACCCGGATCAGCAAGCACGTGATGCGCGGCACGGAACACGTGGGCTACTGGGCGCAGGCCGCCAAGGAGAAGCTCAAGGCCGTCGAACTGGAAGGCAACATCCTGCGAAACTCGGCGACCGGCGAGATGATTGACATCCGCACGCTGAGTCCGGCCCGGGACAACAAGCAACTGCTCGAAGACTATCTGGCCGCGAACGGGCTCGTCAACGTGGACGTCCTGGTGGCCACCAATGATGGCTGTAACGTCACGGGCGGCAACCTGGGGATGGTGGCCGCCAGCACGGATGAGTATTTGAGCCCCTGCGTGAATTTCCGCCTGCAAGGGGAAGGTGTGGCCAAGTTCCAGTTATTGACCAGCTCCAACTTGCCCGACACCGATTCGACGCCGCCGTTCTACCGGCACTTGGGGATTATCCTGGACGAGCGTCTGATCTCCTTTCCGCGGTTGATCACGACCATCAGCGACAGCGGCCGGATTACGGGAAATTTCACCCAGGACGAAGTGAGTTTCCTGGTGGGCATTTTGCGCGCGGGCAAGCTGCCCGCCACGTTGACGAAGGAGCCCATCAGCGAAAACCAGATCGGCTCCATGCTGGGCGACGATACGATCCAGAAAGGCAAGCTGGCCGTCGCCGTGTCGATGCTCGCCGTGTTCGCCTTCACGGCGTTCTATTATCGCTTCTGCGGAATGATCGCCTGCTTCTGCCTGTTGGCGAACCTGCTGTTTGTCTTCGGGGTGATGATCCTGGTCAATGCCCCGCTGACCATGTCCGGCCTGGCCGGCCTGGCGCTGACCGTCGGCATGTCGGTGGACGCCAACGTGTTGATTTTCGAACGCATCCGCGAAGAACTGGATCGCGGTGCCGGTGTGCGCATGGCGATCCGCAACGGTTTTGACCGGGCGACGGTCACGATCGTCGACTCCAACCTGACCACGTTGATCACGGGTTTTGTGTTGTATGTGATCGGAACGGATCAGATCCGTGGTTTTGCGGTGACGTTGATTCTGGGTATTCTGACCGGCATGTTCACGGCGGTCTTCTGTGGCCGAGTCATTTTCGACATTTTCGAACGCAAAGGCTGGATCAGCCAGCTGCGGATGATGCGACTAATCCACGCCACGTACATCGACTTCATGAGCAAACGGCATATTTGGTACGTGGTTTCGCTCGTATTGATCGTGATCGGCCTGATTGCCATCGTGGCTCGCGGAAAATCGATCTTTGACATCGATTTCACGGGCGGTGTCTCCGTCACGACGTTGTTGCAGGACTCGATGCCGGCCGACGAGGTGCGCAGACGACTTGACGCTCACTTCCGGAACTCGACGCCGCCCATTCAATGCACCGTCAACACGGTCAGCGTCGAAGGACGACCGCGCAACAGCGTGTACAAGATTGATGCCGGCCTGGAGTCCAAGCGCGAGCTCGAGCAGGCGATCCAGCAGGTTTTTCGGGACAGTTCGGGAAAGAGCCAGTTGTTGGCATACGCCATGGACTTCGCCGACGTGAAGCAGGTGGTGGCACCGTCGCGCTCAGCGACCACCTTGCCGGACGCGGCGGACGCGAAACCGTCCGCAAAGCCGGCGGCGGAACGAGAACCGGTGGAAACACCGGATGCCAAGACCGGCGCGGAGCCTGCTGCGGTGCCGGACGCCGGCGCACCGGCGCCGGGCGAACCCCCGGCGACCCTGCCGGAGTCGAAGCCGGATGTTCCGGCGGACAGCGGAACCGAGGGCGGAGAGGGCCCGACGGACAAAGCGGGCCCGGACAGCCCCGGGTTGTCGCGGCGCCGGGACCTGCCTCCCGACACGTGGCTGGCGTGGGCCGGGCCTGCGCAGATCGCGGCACAAGATGATGCGACCGGTCCGGCAACGCAACCGCCGTCGCCGCCTGCTACCGTCACCCCGCCGGAGTCGGCCGCACCCGAGACGACCAAGCCCGCCGTGGACTTGCCGACACCGACGGTGCCTGCGACTCCGCAGCCGGCGGCCGACAGCGGCACGCAAGTCGGGAGACGAGGCGGCCACGAAGGCAGCCGAAGACGTTCGCTCCATCGCGCGTTTGACGTTCGGTAATGCGATCAATGCCCCCACGCTGCGCGACAATCTCAAGTTGGCGTACAACGAAGTCCACCCGGCCGCAGTCAAGGTTGCCCCGACGGCGGACGCGGCCGCCACGGCGCTGGCCACCGACGTGCCGGGACTGCTGGTCGATACGGACGAGATCTTTGACTGGGATCAAACCAGCGGGGTGCCGAGCAAGGAGTGGTATGTGCGCCTGGTCGCCACGCCCCAGGAGACCGAACAAGTCCTGCAGCGCATGAAGCAGGATCTGGCCAACACGCCGGTGTTTCCGTCGTCCAACAAAGTGGGCGGTCAAGTGGCCGGAGACACCCGCAGCCTGGCGGTTGTCGCGTTGGTGGTCAGTTGCTTCGGGATCATTCTCTATCTGTGGATTCGTTTCCAGCACGTGATCTTCGGCGTGGCGGCGGTGGTGGCCCTGGTCCACGATGTGTTGATTACGATTGGCGCGATTGCGATCAGTGCCTACGTCGCCAATGCCCTGGGGTTCCTGCTGATCGACGAGTTCAAGATCAATTTGACGATCGTCGCCGCTCTGCTGACGATTATCGGTTACTCGGTCAACGACACGATTGTCGTGTTCGATCGTATCCGTGAAGTCCGCGGCAAGAGTCCCGATGTCACGGTCGAGATGGTCAACAAGAGCATCAATCAGACTTTGAGTCGGACCCTGCTGACGTCGTTCACCACATTGATCGTCACGGTCGTCCTGTACCTGATTGGCGGATCGGGTATCCACGGTTTTGCCTTTTCCTTCTCGATCGGCATCATCGTGGGAACCTACAGCTCGATCTTTGTTGCATCGCCGATCATGCTGTGGATGCTCAACCGGGAAAAGTCCGCCGCGTGACCTGGCGAGGACGCGTGCGACACTTCTCATGGGTCACGAGTTCCATCCTGTTTCCCGGCCTGGCGGGCGTGCGTCAGAAACGTGACGTTTGAGGTTGGATGTTCGTCGGACATTCGACCTTGGATGTTCGATGTTCGATGTTCGTCAGACACTCGACGTTGGACGTTCAATGTTCAATGTTGGATGTTCATTCCTCCTTCTCGATCGGACGCGCCGCGGCGGGCGGCCCGAAAAACCGTTACAGCCGCTACCATCTGTCGGGGGTGGCGGAATTAGCCGCACTTCCCAGCTTCCAGTCTGTACCGCCGGACCGGCGGTTGCCGATTTCGATGAGGTGCCGGTGCGCCGCTGCAAGGTCTGCGCGATGCGCTCGACGCACACGAATACGATGGGAAGCTGACTGTGAAGCGCATGAGCCACACCAAGCGGCTGGTACTCGGATTGGGTGTGATGGGGCTGTGTCTCGTCGCGGCCCTGCCGTTCCGCCACACCTCGCCGCCGGCCACCACGCTGGTGGCGGACGCCGCCGACAATCAACTGTCGTTGGGTGAAGGCGTTTCGCTGCAGATGCCCGGGCAGACGATGACGGTCCCGTTGCCGACTCAGCCGCGACCGCCGTTTCCGGCGGAGGCGGAACAGCCTGCCGAGCCGCCGCCGATGGCCGAACTGAGCGTGCAGGAGGATGTTTCCGCGCTGACGAAACCACCGGCCCTGGCCGACCAGTATCGTCCGCTCTTCAAGCCGGTGGCGTCGACGGACAACTCGGGTCGCGTGCTGCCGCTGGGCCCCCAGCCGACACTGCCGGCCAAGCCGCTCAAGCGACACACGATCCATGACGGGGACACTCTGGAGTCCTTGGCGGTCCGGTACCTGGGCGACTCACAACGCGCCGCGGAAATCCTGCAACTGAATCGGAATGTACTGTCCGATCCGGAGCTGTTGCCAATCGGCATGACGATCGTGATTCCGCCGGCGGAAGCGGCGGCCCGCACGGACCAGACGGCCGCCACGGCGGGTGACACGCCCAGTCTGGTGCCACTGCCCACGGAAGGCTACCGGCGCGGACGGTAGGCGGCTACTTGAGCGGACTGGTCCGATCGGTCCAGGGGAATTCCGAGCCACGCTTGACCAACCGCTCTTCGACGAACGTGCGAATCCAGGCGTCAACGTCGAGCCCGGCGTGCGTAGAGCAGTTCCTTGCCCTGCAGCGTCGTGTCGGCTTCGTAGAAAGGCAGCGTCAGTTCGACGCCTTCGCCCGCGACTGCTGAAACGCCTTGAAGATCCGCTTGGCGTCACTGTAGCGCCGCGAGTCCTGTTGTCCCACGATCGTGAGGGCCGACAGTTGGCCCAACGTGTTGCGCGCTTTGAGCGCCATGTTGACCGTCACGCCCTTGAAGGCCACGACCGGGGAGATGAGGATCAAGGCCTTCACATCCTGCCCCATCTTGTAGGTGGGCAGATTACGTACTCCCCAGTCCTCCACAGCCCAGACGATCGCCAGCGAAGCGCCGAAGCCCGTGCCGACCACGCCGAGTTGCTCAATGTTCAGCTTGCCTTCATTGTTGCGTTGCAGCAAATAGGACTTGGCCGCCTCGATGTCCAGGACCATCGACTCGATGGCCGCGCGGCTCATCTTGTCCGGGTCCAGCGGTTCGTCCGTCCCCGGCTGCGCAACGCTCATCCCGTGGCCGCGCAGATCGGGCACGATCACGGCGTGCTCTAACGATTGGAGGTAGAGGGCCAGGATGTGCATTTCGCTCCGATTGCTGTTCCAATCGTGTACGAGGATCAAGGGCACGGTCGTTTTCTTTTCCGGGCCCGGATAGTAAGTGCCGCGGATGACCATTCCGTCCTTGGCGCTGAGCGTGACATCCTCGAATTTCTTCTCGTCGGTGTTGGCCGGCGGTTTCTTCTTGGCCTGGGCCGCCAGGGGCGCTTCGGCCAGTACGATCACGGCCACCGCCACGCCGGCCACGGCGGCCAGGCGGCCCCACTGCGAACGCTGGCGGGGAGACGAATCATGTTGCTGGGTCATGGTTTACCGTCGGCTCCTGGCGTTTTTCGGTCGTAGCCCCTCGCAGCCACTCATCCTAAGTTGCGCCGGCACCGATCGTCAACGAAGTTCCAGAAATCCGCCTTGCCTCCCGCCGCGTCTGCCGCTATTCTCCAGCCCCTAACCGCGGCGGCGTCCCCGGTTGATTGCCTTCGAGCGCCGATAAATGGAGTTATCATGCGCCGTTCATCCACATGCCAGGTGCTGGGAATCCTGTTGCTGCTCGGTCTGCCGCTGCTGGTCTGTTCGTCGGGCTGCGCAGTTCTATATCAGCTGGCGTACGGGGATGGCCCGAAGATCGAAGCCAAGTACGCGGGGCTCAAGGACAAACGCGTTGCCGTGGTCTGCGTGATGAACTCGTCGTCGTACGGGGACGGTGGTCTCCGCGGGCCTGGCCGATGACGTGGGACGGGTCCTCGCGCAAGAAGTGGACGACATCGACGTCGTGCGGCCGCAGGAGGTCTCGGACTGGATGGACACGAACGAGTGGGACGAGTCCGACTTCGTGGAGATGGGGCGCGGGGTGAAGGCCGACGTCGTGCTGGCCATCGACGTGGACGCGTTCAGCGTGCACGAAAGCAAGACGCTGCTGAAGGGTCGTTCGCACGTGACCACGACGGTCTACGACGTGAAAGGGGGCAAGGAACTCTTCCGGACCACGGACTACGATCACTCCTTCCCGACCTCGCATGCGATTCCGGCCATCAGCACCAAGTGGCGGAAGTTCCAACGCATGTACGTCCGGGTGTTGGCCGAGCACATCGCGAAGAACTTCTACGACTACGACATGGCGGAAGATTTCGCCACGGACGCGGCGGCGTACGCCCACTAGTCGTCGTCGTCATCGGAAGGTGGCAGCGTCGGCGGGCGGACGGCCTCCAGACGCGCCGCGTCAAGCTCTGTCAGCCACACGCGCCGGATGCCGCGCAGCTCGGCCGGTGGTCGCATCGACGTCGACGATCGTTCCTCCGAGTCGCACGTCATGCTTGGCCACCTGGAAATAGGTCGGGCGGAAGGTGATGGTCGTGTGCATGACGCGATCGATATCGCGGCCCAGGATGCTCTCGAAGGGACCGGTCATGCCGACGTCGCACTGGAAGGCCGTGCCGCCGGGAAGGATCTGTTCGTCGGCGGTCGGCACGTGCGTGTGGGTGCCCAGCACGGCGGAGACGCGTCCGTCGAGGTAGCGTCCCATGAGCTGCTTCTCGCTGGTCGCCTCGGCGTGGAAGTCGAGCACGCGGACGACGGCACCGGGCGGGCATCTCCTGCAGAACCTGGTCGGCACGGGTCCAAGGGCAGTCCACCGGCCGCATGAAGAGTCGGCCCAGCAGGCTGAACACGGCCACGTCGCACGCCGTTGGCGGCCGGGACGACGGCCCAGTCGCGGCCCGGCGCAGATCGCGGGAAATTGGCCGGCTTGACGATCGGATGCTCGCCGTCCAGGAGCGAGTCGATTTCGCTCCGCCGGTAGATGTGGTCGCCCATCGTCACACAGTCGACACCGGCCGCCAGGAGTTCGCGGTAGATCTTGGGCGTAATGCCCGAACCGCCGGCGATGTTCTCCGCGTTGGCGACCACGAGGTCGAGCCCCGCTTCCACGCGCAGTCCCGGCAGCGCGCGCTGCACGATGGTCTTGCCCGGTTTTCCCACGATGTCGCCGATGAGCAGGATGTTCACGAATCGATTTCGGGGGCTGGAGACCAGGTTCGGGTTAGCGGGCGAGTTCGGTGAAGCGCGACTCGCGCACCACGGTGACTTTGATCTCACCGGGGTACGTGAGTTGTTCTTCAAAGGCCTTGGCAATATCGCGGCAGATCTTGGCCGCCTTCGCGTCGTCGGTCTGCTTGGCGCTGGCGATCACCCGCAGTTCGCGGCCGGCCTGAATGGCGAAGGCCTGTTCCACACCGGGGAACCCGCTGGCGATCGACTCGAGTTCCTCCATCCGTTTGATGTACCGCTCGAGCGATTCGCGACGCGCACCCGGCCGCGAGGCGCTGCACGCGTCGGCCGTGGCCACCAGCATCGTGTAGGGATACTCGGTCAGGATTTCGTCGTGATGGCCCAAGGCCGCGTGCACCACCTCGGTCGATTCGCCGTGCCGTTTGAGCAAGTCGGCACCGATCTTGGGATGTCCCCCTTCGAGTTCGTGATCGGCCGCCTTGCCGATGTCGTGCAACAGCCCGCACCGACGTCCCACGTCGCCGTCCAGGCCGATCATCTCGGCGAGCATGCCGGTGATGAACGCCACTTCGACGCTGTGCCGCAGCACGTTCTGACTGTAACTGGTGCGGAAATGCATCCGGCCCAGCATGTACACCAGCCGCTCGTGCAGTCCGTGCACGTTGACTTCCTGGACCGCTTCTTCGCCCTTGTGGCGAATGAACTGCTCGATCTCCTTGCTGGTCTCGGCCACGACTTCCTCGATCCGCGACGGATGAATGCGGCCGTCGGCGATCAGCTTGTTCAGCGATTGCCGGGCCACCTCGCGGCGCACCGGATCGAACCCGCTGACAATCACCACGCCGGGCGTGTCGTCGATGATCACGTCGACGCCGGTCGCTTTTTCGAACGCCCGGATGTTGCGCCCTTCGCGGCCGATGATGCGTCCCTTCATTTCGTCGTTGGGAATGTCGATCGAACTGGTCGTGCTCTCGGCCGTGTGAGCGGCCGCGTAACGATGCAGCGCGGTCAGCAGCATGTTGCGGGCGTTGGCATCGCACTGCTCGGCGATCCGCTTGTCGTGCCGCAGAATGATCTGGCCCGTCTCTTGGGTCAGTTCGGTCTCGAGCATGGTCAGAGCCGCTGCTCCGCCTCCTGCCGACCTAATCCGCTCAGGTCGTGCAGGGTCTGCCGCTGCATGTCCAGCAATTTGCTGAGCTCGTCGTTCCGACGGTTCGTGTCGTCCAGTCGCTCGGTCAGCCGGCGCTGCGTGCCCTCGACGATCCGCTCCTGTTTCCGCAGATCGTCGGTCTGCTGTTCGATCATCTCCTGCCGCTTGTCCAGCAAACGCTCCCGCTCCCGCAGCTCGTCGCGGACCTTGCCGAGCTCTTCTTCGCTCTTGGCCTTCTGCTGAAGAGCCCGTTCTTTGATCTCCAGTTCCGCTTCGCGGCGACGATTCGTCGCCTCGCGATCCGCACGCTCCAGAATCGTGCGAGCTTCCGTTTCGGCATCTTTCCTCCGCAGTCGGTCGAGCAATTTGACGACCGTGAAGGTCGAGCGCCGCGGCAATCACGGAACTGACGACGACCGCGATCGTCACCTGGTCGAAGACGGCCATGATGAGACTTACCACGTTCCGCTCCCCAATCGGGATCAGCGCGGCACACGCTCAGCGGTCGTGGCCAAGGCATCGACGGCATCCGTCGGGTCCGCAAGGTACTCGCGAAACCAATGGCGATGCCGACCTTCACTCCACGCGCAAGATCGTTCTAAGTCGCGACAGGACGCGACAGTCCGACGACGATGAAGTCAGTCCGGTGCGCAGATCTACCCCGCATCACATCAACTGTAAGCGACTCGCCGGGCCATGACGCCCGCAGAGACCCACAGGAGGTCGATTGACGCGTCGCCGAGACGGCAGCGGCGAACGGACCACGTGGCCAATGCTCACATGACCAGACCCCAGACACCACCGAGCAGACCCGTGACACGACGGAAGATACCATGGTGGGGTCTGGGTGTGGATCGGCACCCATCGCAGGTCGCGACAATCTCCCCCCTGCATGCTCAAAACAAACCGCAAAATGAGCATCAAGATATACATGGACGGGCCTTCTGTGGACGGAGAGGTCTGGTCGCGATGACTAGTTCCAGACTTCGTGCATCAGCGACCGAACTGAACAATTTCGCGCTCCGCTTCTGACGTCGCGCCAACGCTTGTTCAATGGTTGTTGATTAACGGTTCCAGCCACCCGTGCCAGAAACGGCGCACGCCGCTGCACTGACCTCGGGCGATTCGTTCTCCATGTTACCAAAGAATTCGCGGACTGCAACGGTTTGCCGACCCGGGACGACACGATTTCCATAATCCCAACATCCAGCCGTCGTTGTAGTTGCGCCAAGCGACCTCGGTCCATCCTGCGTAGCCGTTTAAGCTCCCGCAGTCCCCTCCCCCGAGCCCCCTGGCGGATCGCGACTCAGCGCACCGATCGATGGGTCGCTCGCCGTCGTCCTGCCCCGGACGCCCCCCCTGACGGGCACCCGGATCCGCAGTACGTTAGCCCGTATGACCGACTGGCACCGGTTCGAACAGCGCGTTGCGGCAGCTTGGCCCCCCGACCAATGGCGAGATGTGGCGGTCGTCGTGGCGGTTTCTGGCGGCGGCGACAGCGTGGCGCTCCTCCGCGCTCTGGCGCGCCTGCACGATGCGACCCCCGGCCGCCTGGTCGTGGCCCATTTCAACCACCGGTGGCGTGGGACGGAATCCGACGAGGACGAGGCCTTTGTCCGCCGTCTGGCCGATCAGTGCGAGGTCGACTGCGAAGTGGGGCGGAACGATTCGCCGGCGGTCTCGCGTGGTGACGGGCTGGAGGCCGTGGCCCGGCACCAACGGTATCGCTTTCTCCGCGAAGTATCCGATCGGGTGGGGGCCCGCTTTGTCGCCACGGCTCACACCGCCGACGATCAGGTCGAAACAATTCTGCATCGCATTGTCCGGGGCACCGGCCTGGCCGGCCTGGCGGGAATCCCGCGGATCCGCCTGCTCAGCCCGCTGACCACCGTGGTTCGTCCCTTGCTGCGGCTCAAACGCTGCGAAGTCCAACGATATCTGGAAGACCTGCAGCAGTCGGTGCGGACCGATTCCTCGAACACCTTGGTCGAGTTCACGCGCAATCGTATCCGACACCAATTGCTGCCCGCCTTGGAGCGCGACTACAACCCGCGGGTCGCCGAAGCCGTGCAGCGACTGGGCGACTTGGCCCGTCAGGCACAACACGTCCTCGATGCGCTCGTCGCATCGCTCCACACGCGCTGCGTGACTCGTGCCGCGACCGGCCAGGTGCGAGTCGAATGCGAGTCGCTGCGCGATCAAGCCCCTTTTCTGGTCCGCGAGTTGCTGATCGCCGTCTGGCGGGAGCAACATTGGCCTCTGCGGGATATGAGCGGCACGAAGTGGAGCGAACTGTGTCGCCTGGTCCACAGTCCCCCGGGAACGCGCCAAGTCGTCATATTCCCCGGTCAAGTTCGAGCCGAATGCACGGGCCACGCGATCGAGCTGATGAGGAAGGCTGGAGGCTGAAGGCGGCAGGCTGGAGGTTGGAGGCTGGAGGCGGCAGGCTGCCGCCTCCGGCCTGCCGCCCGCCTCTGCTGACCACGAATTTGTATTGACGTCTGGCGACGGCTGAGCCTACCATGCCGCGTCTCATTCTCGTCTCTGGCAGCCGTGGCACGAGGCCTATGACGTCGGGCGCACATCGTCGCTGGATTCTATTGGCCGTATTGGCTCTTGCGCTCGGTCTGCGCGTGCTCGGGGCAGTCGGTTGGCAGCAACGTTTGGGGGATGCCGCAGCGTTCGGGTTTCCCGACAGTGACAGTTATTGGCACTTGGGCCAGCAGATAGCGGCCGGGCGTCCGTACGAATATGGCGGTCCGGAGTTCCGAGTGTTTCGAGCGCCGGGTTATCCGCTGGTACTCGCCGGGCTGTTTCGGGTGGCGGGTGATAGCCCTCCGGTACTGTGGGCGCGACTGATCGGCGCCGTGCTCGGCACGTTGACGGTGGGAGGCGTGATCTGGCTGGGGTACGCAGCGTTCGGTGCGAACACTGGATTGGTGGCCGGTGCCTGGACGGCCGTCTATCCCGGTGCGGTGGGGATGAGCATTTTTGTATTGGCCGAGGGCCTGTTTTGTGTGTGGATGGTGGGGCAGCTTGTCGCGTGGATTTGTGCCTGGCGGTCGACGTCCCGACGGTCCGAAATCGGTTGGGCGATTCTGGCCGGTGTGGCGGCGGGCGGGGCCGTGCTGACTCGTCCCAGTTGGCTGCTGTTCACGCCGTTTGCCTTGGGATGGCTGGTATTGTTGAGTCGGGATCGGTGGCGGCATCTGGCGATCGGGATCTGGATGTTGGCGGCGATCTGCCTCACGATGTCCCCTTGGTGGATTCGCAATTACGTGGTGGTGGGGCGGTTTGTTCCCACGACGCTGCAAGTGGGTGCGAGTCTGTACGACGGCTGGAATCCGCAGGCGACCGGGGCGAGCGACATGTCGTTTACGCGGCAGTTCTACGAGGCACAGAAGCAGTCCGATGCGGCGGCGGGCCTGGGTCTGGAGGGATTTGAGCTGCGGTTGGATCGGCGGCTGCACGATGCGGCTACGGCGTGGGCCCGCCAGCACCCGAGCGAGGTGGTGCGGTTAATGGGTGAAAAGTTCGCGCGGTTGTGGAACGTCTGGCCCAACGCCGACGAGTATCGCAGCTGGCCGCTGCGGCTGCTCGTGGCGGTCGGGTTCCTGCCGGTGTTGGTGCTGGGAATGATCGGCTTGTGGTTCGGATGGCGCCACGGATGGCCAGCGATCCTGTGTGCGTTGCCGGCCGTGTACTTCACCTGTTTGCACCTGGTTTTTGTCAGCTCGATTCGGTATCGCGAGCCGGCCATGCTGACCTGGATCGTGCTGGCGGCACTGGGAGTCGTGACCTGCTGGCGTCGAGGACAAGTCTCCGCGGAGTGATGACCGGCGCAACGAATTGAACTATGTGCGGACGTGACGTCGTGTGCACCCTGGAAAGGAATCCGGGCGGATGCCAGAGCAACGTGGACTGATCACCCGTGTGAGCAGCTTTATGCGGTGGTTGCTGCTGGCGGTCCTCGTCTGCGCCGCCGGGCTGGTGGTGGGTCGTCAGTTCCTGTCGGCTCAGTTGGATGAGCAGATTCGCGTGCACGTGGAGCGATTGTTTGCCGAGCACTACAAGAGTCTGGACGTTCGCGTGGAGGCGGCGCGCCGGATCGAGGGGAAAGGGATCGAGATTCGCGGTTTCTCGATGCGTGCTCGGGCCGGCGAGGCTGCTTATCGTGAGTGGATTTCGGTGGAGGAGATGTTCCTGGCCTGTCGTGCCGACCTGGCGGAGGTGCTGGCCGGCAAGCCGGCCGTGCGCACGCTGACGCTGCGTCGCATGAAGGTCCACGCGACGTGCTCGCCGCAGGGGAAGTGGAACGTCGCCGCGCTGCTGCCGCTACCGGTCTTCAACGGCTCCGTGCCACAGATCGTCATCGAAAACTCGACGATCGAATTGCAGGACCTTGGCAAACGCCCGGCCAGTGGTTTTGCCCTCCGCGAGATCGACGCCCGCATGCAGGCCGAGAAGCAGCCGGACGGCGCGAAGAAATGGAAGTTTGCGGGGACGCTGCTGGGCGACCACTTCAAACATGTCAAGGTCCAGGGGCTGGCCGACCCGACCGGAACCGAGTGGTCGGCCTGGGGTACCATCGAGGGGCTGGAGATGTCGCAGCGGATGCTCAGCGCGCTGCCGGCGGACGTGGCGGAGTACCTCTCGGTCCTGGCGACGTTGCACGCTCGCGCGCTGTTCGAATTTCGCGTGGGTCACCAGCAGGGCGCGGCGAACCCCGTCGACTTTGTCCTGCAGGGGCACCTGGCGGAAGGACGCGTGGAGGATCCGCGTCTGCCTTTTCCGTTGAGCGATCTGGAGGCCGACGTATTCTGTGACAATCGGCAGCTGCGGATCGAGAACGTGACCGCGCAGAGCGGTCCCACGACCCTTGAATTGTCCTGTCGCTGCGACGGTTTCCTGAGCGGATCGCCACAGCTCGCCCTCACGGCTCAAATCGACCAACTGCCGCTCGACGATCGCTTGTTCCGATTGCTGCCGGAGAGTCTGCAGGCGGAGTGGAATCGGTTCGCGCCACAGGGGACCGTGGACGTGGTGGCCGCGCTGTCACTCGACGACAACCGAGTCGAACCGGACATTGATATCAACTGTCGCGATGTCTCGTTCAGCTACCACAAGTTCCCGATGCGATTGCAGCAGGGTCACGGCGTGATTCACTATGGGGGAAATCAGATCCAAGTGCGCGAGTTCACCGCCATGGCCAATGGCCAGACGGTCAGCCTGGCGGCGCAGTTCCGGGATCTGGGACCCCAGGCCACCGGCTGGCTGACCGTGCGCTCCGGAGGACCGATTCCGCTGGACGAAGAGCTGATGGGGGCGATCCATCCGACGGGGCAGCGGATCGTTCGCTCGTTGCACCCGAGCGGCGCGATTACGGTGGTTCAGGGGCGCGTCGAGAAACGTGCGCCGGATGAGCCGCTGCAATCCCGGTGGGAAATCCGGATCAACGATTGCTCGCTGCAATACGACCGATTCCCGTACGCCATCCACAACGTCACGGGCCAACTGGTGATTGCCGGGCCGCTGTGGGAATTCCGCGATCTGCGGGGCTACCACGGCAGCAACTATCTGACCTGCGAAGGCGGCTGGACACCCGCAGCCGACGGCGGGCCTGGTGGCGATCTGGTGCTGAATTTCAAGTGCTGGGATGTGCCGCTGGACGATTCCCTGCGGATGGCTCTGGGCCAATTCAGTGGGGGCATCCAGCGGCTGTGGGACAGCTTGCGGCCGCGTGGCGCGGTCGACCATGTCGCCTGACCATGCATCACAATTCGCGCACCAACCAGACCCTGCTGGACCTCCGCGGCGAGAAGTGGCCGCCGTCGCAGAACGTGCCGGGCCGCTCCATCTACGTGAACCCCACCTGGTTGCCGATGCCCCTGGAGGACGTGACCGGGAGCTTCTCGTACGCCAACGGCCAGTTCCAGCTGCACAATCTCAGCGCGGTTCGAGACAACGCTCGCATCGAACTCGCCGGTAGCGGTCAGATCTTGCCGAACCAGAGCTGGGAAGTCACGCTGACGAAAGTGATCGCGGATCGCTTGCACGTCGATCGTGAACTCGTGGACGCGATGCCGGAAGCGATACGGCCCGCGCTGCGGCAACTGAAATATGTGGGCACGGTCAGCGTCAACGGCAACGGCACCTTGCGCGGCGGAGAAGGGCTTCCCCTGGCCGCCGGCTGGGATCTGCTGCTGGACGTGGAGGATGGCGCTCTGGACAGCCAATTGAAGTTGGACCACATCCATGGCGGAGTCCGGCTGATCGGTCAAAAGGATGCGCGCGGGTTTCAAAGTCGCGGCGAATTGGAAATCGACTCGCTGATGACACGCGACATTCAGGTCACGCAGATCCAGGGACCGTTCTGGCTGGACGCACGCCAGGTGTCGTTCGGCGCTCGGGCGATGCCACCCCAGAGCAACGAACCGCCCCGGCAATTGACCGCGAAAGCCCTCGGCGGCGCCGTGACCCTCGACGGTCAACTGCTGCTGGACAACGAACTGCATTTCGGCGCCGACCTGACCTTGTCGGACGGCCGGGCCCTGGAGTTCGCCAAGACGGTGCAAACCACGGCCCGCGACATCACCGGCAAGGTCTCCGCAGTGGTCCACCTCACCGGTGCCAAGGCGGGACTGCATACGCTCCAGGGGAACGGACAAATCCGGCTGCGCGAGGCCGATATCTATCAGCTGCCGGTGATGACGCGGCTGTTGAGCGTCTTGAGCCTGCGCGATCCGGACACGACCGCATTTACCAGCAGCAACGTTGATTTTCGGATTAACGGCGAGCAGATGTATCTCGATCGGATCGATTTCAGCGGAGACGTACTGAGCCTCAAGGGTCAAGGTTGGATGGACCTGAATCGCCAGATTAACCTGAACTTCTATGCCCTGGTTGGACGGGACGAGTTTCAACTGCCGATCGTCAAGACATTGCTGGCGGAGGCCAGCCGAAGCATTCTGTTGATCCAGGTGGTAGGGACCGTCGACCAGCCCCAGGTAATTCGCAAGGCCTTACCGGATCTGGATGAGACCCTGCAACGCATCTTCCCGGAAGCGGCCCCGCGCACGGCAGGTCCCCCCTCCACGGCTCGACAGACCAAGTGACGCGGAATTTTTCTGGGGTCAGGAGGTGAATGATGAGTGTTGGCCCGTTAGGAATGATTGGCAGCTCGGCCGCCTCGACCCTCGCGCAGAGCCAGGGCTCGGAAGTCAGTCGGACCCAGCAGGAAACGGCCAGCCAGCTGCGCCAGACCCAGATGAGCGAGAAGGCGGAAAACGCGTCGGGCGTGGGACAGACGGAACAGGACGAACAGGCGGCCGATCGGGACGCGGACGGCCGCCGACCCTGGGAAATCGGCGCGACTCGGCCCGCGGAACAACCGGCGGAGCCGGACACGGCGGCCGAAGATGCCACGCGCCGGGGCAAAGACCCCACGGGACTCACCGGCCGCCAGCTCGATCTCAGCGGCTAGAGGCCGGCCGTTCGCGAGCTGCCAACGCTGCCCGTTCTCGGCGGGGCGGTCGCCGTGGCCAGGAAAAAAAGCGCCCACGGACCCTGCACAAAACCGCTCCGTATTCTAGACTGCCCCCAGGCTGTTCCGCGCCAGACCGACCGAAGGTTCGACGCGTTATCCTCGCTGCGCCAGGAGTTGTGGCCATGAAATTCACCAAGATGCACGGCGCCGGCAACGACTACGTGTACGTGGACTGTTTTGCCGAGCCGTTGCCTGACGATCCGGCGGCGCTGGCTCGTCGGATCGCACACCGGCGGTTTGGCGTGGGGGGGGACGGCCTGATCCTGATTCGCCCGTCGGACGTCGCCGACGCCCGCATGCAGATGTTCAACGCGGACGGCTCGCAGGCGGAGATGTGCGGCAACGGGATCCGGTGTGTCGCGAAGTACGTGTTCGATCACGGGATCTGTCCGCGGGAAACGCTGCGCATCGAAACGGATGCCGGTGTGTTGCCGTTGGATCTGGAGATATGCCAGGGCCGCGTCGACCGAGTGCGGGTCGACATGGGGGAACCGATCCTGGACGGTCCGCGCATCCCCACCACGCTACTGGGTAACCCGATCGTGAATCGCGAGTTGGTTGTGGGGGGGCAGGCCCTGTCGGTGACGTGCGTGTCGATGGGGAACCCGCACTGCGTGATCTTTGTGGAGCGAGCCACAGACGAGTTGGTGCTGGGGCTGGGTCCGCGGATCGAGTGCGATCCGCGTTTTCCGGCTCGTGTGAACGTCGAGTTTGTCGAAGTGGAATCGCCTACTGTCGTGCGGCAGCGCACGTGGGAACGCGGGTCGGGCGAGACCTGGGCTTGCGGCACGGGGGCCAGTGCGGTGTGCGTGGCGGGTGTGTTGAGCGCACATACCGAACGCCGTATCACCAATCACTTGCTCGGCGGCGACCTGGAATTGGAGTGGTGCGAACGGGACAATCGGGTATACATGACCGGGCCGGCCGTCGAAGTGTTCCATGGCGAGTGGCCGCTCGAGTGACAGCTGAACGGGGACCGTTCTGAAGCCATGCGGATCACGAATCGCTACATCATGAAGCTCGGTGGCCTGGCGATCACGGCGGTCACGCGGCAGTGGATGAGCACGCTGGACTACCAGGCGATGTTCTACGATCCGGACATCGACCCGGCTTGCCCGGCGTTTCAGGGCCCGGCGATTTTTCTGTTCTGGCATGAGTACATTCCGTTCTTGTTCTACCTCCGCGGCAACTGCCACATCGCGATGTTGCTGAGTCAGCATCAGGATGCGGAGTGGTTATCGCAGGCGGCTCGGCACATGGGATTCGGTACCGTCCGCGGCTCCACCAGTCGCGGCGGCGTGTCGGCGCTGCGCGAGCTGATGCGGACCAGCGAGACGATGAACCTGACGATCACGCCCGACGGTCCGCGGGGTCCCCGCCGCCGCCTGGCTGCGGGTTGCATTTATGCCTCCTCGCGATTGGGGATACCTTTGGTGCCGATCGGCCTGGGGTACGATCGCCCGTGGCGGAGTCGCCGCGCCTGGGATCAATTCGCCGTGCCCCGTCCTTACTCGCGGGCCCGAGCGGTGGCGGGCCCGAAGGTGCAGATTCCCGCCGGAGTCGGCCGCGACGGTGTCGAGAAGTATCGCCAGCGCGTGGAACGCCTGCTCAATGCGCTGACGACGCAGGCCGAACAGTGGGCCGAAACCGGCGCGCGGATGAGCGGGCAGAGGTCCGCCTGGCGACAGGGAGCCGCCGGCCGAGGGGCGGGTCGCGGGGACAATCTGCCGCCACGCCTTGCAGCGGGGCCCGCGGCGCCGCACGATGAAGGTCCCAATACCGATGTCGGTCCCAGTACATTGCGGATTGCCTGACGAGTGGTCACCAAGGATCGAATGCCATGGGTCGTGGAAGTGTCCTGCCGGCCGATGCACCGGACGACTTGTTGTCCGTGGCGCGACTCACGGAACTGATCAAGGAGACGCTCGCTGCGCGCTTTCCGGCCGTGTGGGTGGTCGGTGAAGTGAGCGACCTGGCGCGGCCGCAGTCGGGACACCTGTATCTGACTCTCAAGGATCAAGACGCGCAGATCCGCGCGGTGATCTGGCGGGGAGTCGCCGGTCGCTTGCGCTGCGAGCTCGAAGACGGCATGCAAGTGATCTGTTGCGGAGACGTGGATGTCTATCCGCCGCGCGGGACCTATCAGCTGGTCATTCGCCAGATTGAACCACGAGGGCTCGGCTCGCTGCAGCAGGCGTTGCTCAAACTTCAGAAGAAGCTGGAGGCGGAGGGGCTGTTCGATCCGCGCACAAGAAGCCGCTCCCCCGCTTCCCGCGCCGCCTGGCGGTGATCACCAGTCCCACCGGCGCGGCGGTGCGCGATTTTCTGGAAGTGTTGCGACAGCGGTGGCAGGGCGTCGACGTGCTGGTCATCCCGACGAAGGTGCAGGGGGCCGGCGCGTCGGCCGAGATCGCCCGCGCCATCGCGGTGGCCAATCGGTTGCAGCCGGCCATCGATGTGCTGGTCTTGACCCGCGGTGGAGGGAGTATCGAAGACCTGTGGTGTTTCAACGAGGAGGCGGTGGTGCGGGCCATCTTCGCGTCGCGCGTGCCGGTCGTGTCGGCGATCGGCCATGAGATTGACGTGACGCTCAGTGACCTGGTGGCCGACGTGCGGGCGCTGACACCCACCGAAGCTGCGCAGCGCGTGGTGCCGGCGACGGAGGAGATTGCGGCAACGCTGAAGCACTTCCTGGCCCGCCTGCAGTCCGGCCTGAGCGCGCGGGCCACGTCCGCTCGTGCGCGGCTCGAAGCCCTGTCGCAGCGGCGGGTGTTTCGTCGACCGCTGGAACGCGTTCGCGACCTGGAGCGCCGGCTCGATGAGTTGCAGCAGCGGACTGCGCGTGCCGCCCAGCAGTCCGTGCGGGTCGCGCGGCAGCAGGTGTTGGCGTGCGCCAATCAGCTGGAATCGCTGAGCCCGCTGAGCGTACTTGCGCGGGGCTACAGCTTGACACAGCGGGCCGACGACGGCGCGCTGGTCGATCGCGCGGATAGCCTGCGGGTCGGCGAGCGCATCCGGACGCGGTATGCGGTAGGCGAATCGATCAGTCGCGTGGAAGCGATTGCGCCGGCTGAGCGGCCGGACGACAGGACGCCGTGACGCCGGGCGACCGGGGCGGGCACGGCGGTGGGGGTGGATGATGTCTGCCGACGAAGAATTCCCAGAGCAACGAGGAAATCCGATGGCCAAGAAGAAGAGCCTGCCGCCGGGCGAGGAGTTGTCGTTCGAAGAGTCGTTGCAGCAACTGGAGGACATCGTGTCGCTCCTGGAGGGCGGGCAACTCGGTTTGAGCGAATCGCTGGCGCAGTACGAGCAAGGGGTGAAGTGCCTCAAGTTCTGTTATCGCCAGCTCGAGCGAGCGGAACGCAAAATCGAGCTCTTGTCCGGGGTGGACGCGGAGGGCCGCGTGCTGAGCCAGCCGTTTGCCGAGTCCGACATGTCGCTGGAAGAGAAGCAGGCGGCCCGCAGCCGGCGCCGCTCGCGGACCAACGCGCCCGGCGAAGGGGATGCCGAGATGGACGACGGCCACTCCCTCTTTTAGAATGGAAGTCCTGGTGTGGCAAACAGGCTGGGTCCTCGCGGGCAACTTGAAACTCCATGACATCGACTCCGCTGCAGTCTTTTGCCGAGGTTTCTCACCGTTTCCTGGCCCGGATCGAACAGGCGTTGGACCGGTACACGGCACCCGGTCCCGACTGCCCGGCGGTCCTCTCCGCGGCGATCCGGCACAGCCTGTTGGGACCGGGCAAACGGTTGCGCCCGCTGCTGGTGTTAATGACCGCCGAGGCGTGCGGTTGTTCGGCGAGGAGGCGATGCCGGCGGCCTGTGCCGTGGAAATGATCCACACGTATTCGCTGATTCACGACGATTTGCCGGCGATGGACGACGACGATGTGCGGCGGGGTCGTCCGAGCTGTCACGCCGAACATGGCGAGGCGCTGGCGATTCTGGCGGGAGATGCCTTGCAGGCTCGCGCCTTGGAGATCCTGGCGCGGGACATTCGCCCGCCGCAGGTGGCCGCGGAATGCTGTGCGGCCCTGGCGCACGCCGCCGGCCCGACGGCCCTGGTGGGCGGACAGGTCGACGATATGCAGGCCGAGTTGCACGGCGGCGACGCGTCCCTGCTCGAGTCGATCCATGGTCGCAAGACCGGCGCCCTGATCAACGTCTCGCTCCGCCTGGGTGCTCTGGTGGCCGGCGCCGTCCGCGGAACAGTTGTCCGCTCTGGACACGTATGGAACCCGGCTCGGCCTGGCCTTTCAGATTGTTGATGATTTGCTCGACCTGGACGGCAACGAGGCGTCGATGGGAAAACGTTTGGGAAAGGATTCCGCTCGCGGCAAGCTGACCTTTCCCGCGTTGTGGGGTGTGCAGGCCAGTCGGCAGCGGGCCAGCGCACTGGTATCTGAGGCCTGCGACGCGCTGCGGATCTTTCAGGAACGAGCCCAGGGCTTGCAAGCGTTGGCCCGCTACGTGATTCAACGAAGTCGGTAGAAACCATGCATCAACTGCTGTCGAACATCCAGTCGGCCGAGTCGCTCCGCAACATGTCGTTGACGGAACTGAAACAACTGGCCGACGAAATTCGCGATGTCTTGTGCAACCTGCTCAGCACCCGTTCGGCCCACTTTGCCTCCAATCTCGGTGTCGTCGAGTTGTGCCTGGCCCTGCACAGCGTCTTCGACTTTCGGCGTAGACCGGCTGATCTGGGACACCGGCCACCAGATCTATCCGCACAAGCTGGTCACTGGGCGGTATCACGAATTCAGCACGATTCGCACGAAAGGGGGCTTGATGGGCTACCCGCAATCCCGCCGAGAGCCCCTACGACCTGTTCATGACCGGGCACGCGGGTTCCAGTATCTCCACGCTGTTGGGTGTGCATGTCGGCGACGAATTGAGCGGGTCGCCAGGTCGCCACGCCGTGGCCGTGATCGGCGACGGCGCGTTCCCGTCGGGCATCGTGTTCGAAGCCATGAACAACGTCGGCGGGATGAAGAAGAAGATCTTGATGGTCCTCAACGACAACCGGATGTCGATCTGTCCGCGCGTGGGCGGGCTGGCCAGTTACCTCGATCGACTGCGTACCAACCCTGTCTACACCGGACTCAAGACGGAAGTCGTGCGGGCCCTGAACAAGATGCCCGTGCTGGGAGATCCGGCCGAGCGATTCCTGGCGCAACTCAAGGAGGGGATCAAGGCCGGGTTGCATGGCGGCATGCTGTTCGAGGACCTGGGCTTCCGCTACATCGGACCGATCGACGGGCACAACATCGGACTGCTCCGCAAGTACCTGCAGATGGTCAAGAATCTGGATGATCCCGTGCTGCTGCACGTGGTCACGGAGAAAGGGCACGGGTTTCAGCCCGCGGCCGAGGACCCCACGTACTTCCACACCCCGCCGGTCTTTGTGGAAGAAGAGGGGAAGGCGATTCCTAAGCCGGCCGCGACGAGCCGGTCGTACACGCATACGATGCGAGACGCCATCTTGCGGCAGATGCGCGACAATCCGCGGGTCGTGGTCATGACCGCGGCCATGTGCCAGGGGAATATGCTCGAACCGGTCCGAGACGAATTCCCCGACCGTTTCTTTGACACGGGGATCTGCGAGTCGCACACGGTGGCCTTCGCAGCGGGATTGGCCAAGGCCGGCATGCGCCCGATTGTGGATATCTATAGCACGTTTCTTCAGCGGGCTTACGATCAAGTTTTTCAAGAGGTCTCGCTGCAGCGTCTGCCTGTGGTGTTCACGATGGATCGAGCGGGACTGACAGGCCCCGACGGGCCGACACACCACGGCGTGTTCGACCTGGTCTACATGCGGGCCTTTCCTCATCTGGTCGTGATGGTGCCGGGCGATGCCCACGACGTCGATGCGATGCTCGATTTCGCTCTGCAGCAGGATACCCCGTGTGCGATCCGATACCCCAAGGCCTCCGCGCACCGCGTGCAGCGCCAGGTGGCCGAATTGCAGCTGGGTCGCGCGGAAGTGCTCCGCTGGGGCAGCGACGGCGTGATCCTCTGCTGCGGAGCGTTGTTGCACGATTGTGTGCAGGCCTCCAATACGCTGCGACAGCAGGGGCTCAATCTCGGCGTCGTGAACGCTCGGTTTGCCAAGCCTGTGGACCAGGAAGTGGTGGCGCGTGCGGTGCGCGAATGTGGCTTCGTGATCACCGTCGAAGAAGGGACCCTCGTCGGCGGCTTTGGCAGCGCGGTGCTGGAAACCGCCGCCGACCTGGGACTCGATACCAGCCGCATCCGCCGCCTGGGAATCCCCGACGCCTACATCGAGCACGGTGAACGGGCCGAACTGCTGGCCGACCTGCAACTCGACGCGCCCGGCATCGCCCAGGCCTGCCGCGACATGGCCCTTCACGTCGAAAGTCTCCAACTCGCCCCGCACACGCATCTCCCGCCACCCCCTGGAAACCGCTCGCCATGAATCCACGAAAATCGTTGGAACCCGGCGATGAGGGGCGCTTGCCCCCCTGGTGTGCGAACGGTCAGCGCCGCCTCCGTGTCTTGCTCCTGGGAAACGGACAGCGTCCGCACGTGCAGGCCCAGGCCGATCGTTTGCGGCCTGCGATTGAAGAGCAGGCCGATGTCGTGTTGAGTGATTTCGCCTCGCAGGAGCAGCTGCAGGGAGTGGCGGCCGATCTGGCCGTCGTGTTGGGTGGCGATGGCTCGATTCTGCACGCCGTACGACAGTTGGGTTCGACCCAGCTGCCGATACTGGGCGTGAATCTGGGGAAGTTGGGTTTTTTGGCGGCTCTGACACCCGACGATTTCTTGCGGGTGTTTCCCGACGTCTGCGCAGGAAAATGCTGGATTGTCGACCATCTGATGCTGCACTGCGCCGTGCTCCACCGCGGAAAAGTGCTGCACGAGCAGCTGGGACTCAACGAAATGGCCGTCTTGGGCGGCCCCCCGTTCGCCATGATCAACCTCGATCTTTACGTTGACTCAATTCTGGCCACGACTTATAGTTGCGACGGTTTGATCATCAGCACGCCGGTCGGTTCGACGGCTCACAGCTTGTCGGCAGGAGGTCCGATACTTCGCAAGAGCTTGCAGGCGTTTGTGATATCGCCGATCAGTCCCCACACCTTGACGGTTCGCCCCGTGGTGGATCGCGCGGATCGGACGTACGAAGTGGTGGCCCGCGAGCCCCACACGTCGGCGTCCGTCGTGGTGGACGGCAATGTCGTCTGTACGCTCCACTCCAGCGACCGCGTGCGGGTGCAACGAGCTCAGCCCCAGTTTCAGATGATTGAAGTGGGTGGGCAGAACTATTACCGAACGCTGCGCGAGAAACTCGGCTGGCGAGGTCACATTCGCCGCTGAGCCGAAATGACGACGTACCTATTGGGGATCAAGTGCCACGGCGTGGGCCAGTACCCGCTTGAGACGCCTTGAGTCGCGGAGCACTGGCGGAGCCAGCAGCACGTTGGCGCCAGCCGTCCTCACACTCTTAGCACGGATGCAAACACGATGAATGCCAGATTTCGACGCGTTGTCGCAGGTGCCTGTTTCAGTTTGGCTCTGGCAGGTCTGGCCAGGCACGTGGCGGGTGACGATCGTAGCGAGTTGTCTGCCGAACTTGAGGCCGCCACGAAGCACGCGACCGAGGAATCGTATGTGCTGCGTTATCGGTTCACGAAGGGTGAACGCGTCTGCTGGACGGTCAAGCACTTGAGTACGACCGAGGCCACCATGCAGGGCAAGACCGAAACCACCAAATCCCGCACGATCTCGACCAAGGTCTGGGAGGTGAAGGACGTGGATGCCGAGGGGAACGTGACGCTGGTCCATTCCGTGTCGGATATCGACATGTGGCAGAAGATTTCGGATCGACCGGAGGTGCGTTACAACAGCCGAACGGATGCGACGCCACCGCCGCAGTACATGCATGTGGCGAAGACGGTTGGCACGCCGATCGCCACGGTCAAGATCTCGCCGGCGGGCAAGGTCCTGGAACGCAACGGATCGCTCCCGCAAGCGAACTTCGGCTTGGGGGACATCACCGTTCCGTTGCCGGTCGAGCCCGTGAAGATTGGTCAGCGATGGCAAACGACCAGCGAGATCCTGGCGCGTCGTCAGGACGCGACCAAGAAGCGCATCAAGACGCGGATGGTGTACACGCTCAAGGCGGTCAAGACGGGCATTGCCACGATCGAGGTGAGAACGGAAGTCGTGACGCCTGTCAACGATCCACGGATTCAATCGCAGTTGGTCCAGCAGATCACGAACGGCGCGATTCGATTCGATCTGGACGCGGGCCGGATCCTGGGCCGCGAAATCGACTGGGATGAGACCGTGGTCGGTTTCAACGGGAGCGACAGCCTGATGAAGTACCTGGCGCGGTTTACGGAAGAGATGCAGCCGGCCGTGGAAACGGCTCAGCACACCAACGCCTCGCAACGGTAGGAACAGTCATGGCGTCCGTGCCGGGTCGTGTGGGTCCATGAATCGTGAGCGACGCTGGGTCTTCTGGTGCGGCCTGGTCCTCCTGGTGGCCTGTGCCGGTCTGTTGATCGTGTCGGCCGATCGGCGCGTGCTGCTGTTGGCTCGCAACACGTTGTGGGTCGGGTGTGGCGCGTGCGCCGTGGGGGTTCCCGTCGGGACGTTCTTGGCGCTGGTGTTGTGTCGCACCGACCTGCCGGGGCGTCGGGCAGCCCTCGGGTTGGTGACCGGGCTGTTGTTCCTGCCGCTCTATCTGCATGCAGCCGCGTGGGATGCCGGCTTTGGCAAGTTGGGCTGGTATTCCCTGGGGCGTGACGCCCTGCCGATTCCGTTCTTGTCGGGAACTTGGGCCGTGATGTGGATCCACGGGTTGTGGGCGGTGCCGTGGGTCACCTGGATCGTGGCTGCGGCGCTGCGGTACAGCGAGCGGGAACTGGAGGAAGTGGCGCTGCTGGACGCGACGTACGTGCAGGTGTTTTTCCACGTCACGTTGCGGCGGGCCTGGCCGGGTGTGGTGGCGGCATGCGCGTGGGTCCTGCTGGTCGCGGCCAGCGAGATTGTGGTCACAGATCTTTACCAGGTGCGGACCCTGGCCGAGGAACTCTACACGGGCTTCGCCTTAGCGAACGATCCGGCTGCGACCTTCGGCGGTTTCACGGCCGTGGTCTGGACCGGGGCACTGGCCGGCGCCGCCCTGATGGCGTTCGACCGATGGTTGGCGGAGGCGCACCACGTGCCGACGCGCTCGCCGCTGGTGTTTTCCTTGGGGAGCTGGCGGTGGCCGGTCGCGTGGCTCTCCGGCGTGATACTCGCGCTGCTGGTGGCCGTGCCGGTGGGGAACCTGGTGTACCAGGTGGGGCTCGTAGTGCGGCAAGCCGACGGAGTGCCGGTCAGTAGCTGGTCGTGTCGACGATTTGTCGAGTTGCTCGTGCCGCTGCCGGCGTCGTACCCGTTTGCCGCGCTGTGGGAGTTTCGTCGCGCGTTTGGTTGGACGTTGGCCATTGGCGTCAGCGCCGCGACACTCAGTGTGGTCTTGGCTGCGCCGCTGGCGTGGTGGGGGCGTCGCGGTGGCCTGCGGGCGGTGCCGGCCGTGATGGTGGCAGCCGCGGGGGCCGGCACCATGGGGCCGCTCGTCGGGATCGCGCTGATCCGCGTGTTCACCTGGAGCGATCGGAGCCTGGTGGTCTGGCTGTACGATCGCACGGTGTTGGCCCCCGTCCTGGCGGCCACCTGGCGATGTCTGCCGCTGGCCGTGCTGATCTGTTGGCTGGCGTTTCGTGGGCTGCCACGCGTTCTGCTGGACGCCGCGCGGGTGGACGGCGCGGGACCGATCGCCCGGTTCGTGCGGATTGGCGTGGCCCAGCGGACCTCCGCGCTGGCCGTGGCGTGGCTGGTGTCATTTTCGATCAGCGGCGGTGAGTTATCCGCCACGATCCTGGTGGCACCACCGGGTGTGACGACGGTTCCGATCCGCGTGTTTGGACTGTTGCACTCGGGCGTGACGAATCAAGCCGCGGCCATCTGCCTGACGGGCATTCTGATGTACTTCGTCGTGGCTGCCGTCGTTCAGAGGCTCAGCCTGCATGCGTTTCGACAAGTGGTCGCCGGCCCGTGAGCGGCTGTCGGTTGGCGGTTTGCAGCCCGCATGCCATAATCGGAGAGTCAGGCGGGTGGAGGAAGGCAGAGAAGGGAGCCTGGTTCGTGCGCAGTTGTTTACAGACACTCGCAGCATTGGTCGCGATGCTGTGCTTGGGAGGCGTCTGGAACGCCCGGCCGCTCGGCGCTGGAACATGTTTCGGTTCGGCGCGACGGTCGCGAAATTGAATGGACGGGTCGTGTCCTGGTCGAGGCCCAGGACGGTGGCCTGTTGCTGGAGACGGCCACGGGCGTCTGGCAGATCATTCAACCGGAAGAGTTGGTGCGGCGCGAGACAGATGCGACCGTCTTCCAGCCATTGGGACCCGAGGAAGTCGCGCGGCAATTGCTGGCCGAGCTGCCGCCGGGGTTCCAGATCCATCGCACGGCCAACTACGTGATCTGCTACAACACCTCGGATGCCTACGCCGAATGGTGCGGCAGTCTCTATGAGCGTCTCTATCGCGGCTACTACAGCTACTGGAAGAATCGCGGACTCGAGTTGCGCAAGCCGGAGTTTCCGCTGGTGGCGCTGGTGTTCGAGAACAAGGCCTCGTACGCCAGTTACGCCGAGAAGGAGTTGGGCAGTGCCACGTACTCCATCATCGGTTACTACAACATGCAGACCAATCGCGTGACGATGTACGACTTGACGGGGGTCGATGGACTGCGGAAATCGCAGCGTGGCGGGAGTTCCGCCGCGCACATCAACCAGGTCCTGTCGCAACCTGCTGCGGAACGGACGGTGGCCACGGTCGTGCACGAGGCCACGCATCAGCTGGCGTACAACACGGGGCTGCAGCGACGCTACGCCGGCAATCCGATGTGGGTCAGCGAGGGGATCGCGGTGTATTTCGAGACGCCCGATTTGGACAGTGCGCGCGGCTGGCGGAACATCGGCGCCATTAACCGGCTGCACCTGAATCATTTCCGCGACACGCTCGGGCAGCGCCCTCCCGACGCGCTGCAGATCCTGTTGACCGACGACGCGCGTTTCCGCGATCCGAAAACGTCGGCCGATGCCTACGCCGCGGCGTGGGCGTTCAACTACTATCTGCTCCGGACGAGGAGCCCGCAGTACGTCAAGTACCTGCAGGAGATGGCCCAGTTGCCGCCGCTGGCGGAACAGACGAGCGACGAACGCATCACGCAGTTCGAGCGCGCCCTGGGCCAGGACCTGGCCGACATCGACGAGGACTTCCTGCGCTACATGCGTCGAGTCCGCTGAGGGCGTGCCGCGGCGAGGGGGCCGACTCCCAGGATGGACAGAGACAAGAACTCGCCCGCAACTGGCGCCAGCGGCGCGGCAGGCCCCACCGGTTGCCACGTGCCTGAGAAGCGGCGAGAATGGGTCAGCGCTGACACGCACCGACATGCCGCGCTCCAGCCCACCTCGGTTGGGGCGGGATCCCCGTCGCGCCACGTGCAACACCTACCAGACATCCTCGCCTTCAAAGGAGCGACCCATGTCCGAACTCAGGACCACCACGTCAACTTCGCGTCGCACGTTTCTCCAGCAGACCACCGCGGCGGTTGTCGGTGGAACATTGGCCGCGACGCTCGGCAGCGCCCGCATGGCGCACGCCAGCGGCAGCGACATTCTGAAGGTGGGACTGATCGGCTGCGGCGGCCGCGGTAATGGGGCTGCGGTGAATGCCGTGAACGCGGAGGAGAACGTCCGCCTGACGGCTCTCGCGGATCTGTTTCCGGACCAACTGGCGGAAGCCAAGAACAGCCTGCGCAGCGCGATTGGCGAAAAATATCAGGTGGCCGACGACCATTGTTTCGTCGGCTTCAATGCGTACCAGCAGCTGATCGACACGGATGTGGACGTCGTCTTGCTGGCGACCAGCCCGCACTACCGGCCCGTGCACTTGAAGGCGGCCGTGGATGCCGGCAAACACATATTCTGCGAGAAGCCGGTGGCTGTGGACCCGGTCGGCGTCCAGAGTGTCTTGGCGACCTGCGAAGCGGCGGAGAAAAAAGGCTTGAACATCGTCTCCGGTCTCTGCTGGCGGTATGACCTGGGAGTGCGTGAGACCATAAATCGCATCCGGGATGGCGCCATTGGGGACATCGTGGCGATCCACGAAAACTATCTCACCGGCACACTCTGGTTGCGAGATCGCAAGCCGGAATGGAGCGAGATGGAGTACCAGAACCGCAACTGGCTGTACTATGCCTGGCTGTCGGGCGACCACATTGTCGAGCAGTTTGTCCACAGCCTCGACAAATCGATGTGGCTGATGGGTGACCAGCCACCGAAGCGTTGCTTCGGCCTGGGTGGACGCCAGGTCCGCATCGCGCCGGAATACGGCCCCATCTATGACCACTTCGCCATCTGCTACGAATGGGAAAATGGCGTCAAGTCGTTCGCCTACACGCGACAGATGGCGAACTGTTTCGGGGATGTCGAGGATTACGTCCTCGGCACGAAAGGGCGTGCCCAGGTTCTGGTGAAAGGTCAACGCGGCACGATCAACGGGCAGACCGTGTTTAAGGGCGAAAAGCCGGGCATGTATGACTACGAACACAAAGAGCTGTTCGCGGCGATTCGCTCGGGCAAGCCGATCAACAACGGCCGCTACATGTCGCTGAGCACGATGATGGCGATCCTGGGCCGCGAGGCCTGCTACACCGGACAGTCGATCGAGTGGGACGCGGCGATCAACGCGGACGTGCGGCTCGGGCCGACCGAGTACGCGTGGGGCGACGTGCCCGCCGGAGACGTGCCGATGCCCGGCGTGACGACGTTTCCTCGCTCGTAGAACGGCGGTCCCCACGGATCACCCGCCCGACGCCGGCCCTGGGGCATCCCGGGGCGGCGGCCGGTCTTACCCGGCCCGCATCTGCGATTCCACGCGGCGGATGGCTTCGTCGATGTCGCAATGTCCGTGCGCCAGGCGGATTGCTTCGTTCTGGGCCATCCAACGACCCACCTGCTTCTGCGCGGAAATCACCGTGCTGTGACTGCGCCGGCCGAAATACTCGCCTATCTCCGCATAGGCGGCGCGCGTGTGCTTCCGCGCCAACCACATGGCCAACGCCCGCGGCTGACTCACCACTCGCGTCTTGCCCGGCGATTGCAGGCTGCTCGGATCCAGACCGAACACGTCGCACACGGCGCGATCAATGTCGTTGAGCTGCACGATGCGACTGGTGGCGCGAAACACGTCCAAGAGAGCGGCATGAGCAAACTGCAGATCGATCGGCCGTTGGAACGCCCGGCTGGCCGCCTCCAAACGATGGACCGCTCCTGCCAGCTTCCGGGCGTCGCCGTCCATCCGATCGGCAATCAACCCCAACACGTCGTCCGTCAGCGGAACGGATAGACGCTTCGTCAGATGACGCAGGATCTCCAGTCGCGCGGAGTGGCTGGGCGGCTCGATTCCGCAGACGAGGCCACCCGAAAATCGCGTCGTCAGCACCGGCCCGAACTTCGCCAGTTCCGACGGAGATCGATCGGCGGCCAATACCAGTTGGCGACGTTCACGCAACAACGCGTCGACCGTGTTCTGCAGTTCCACCAACGTGGCGCGTTTACCGAGGAAGAACTGCACGTCGTCAATCAGCAGGAGATCGACGTGCCGATACTTGTGGCGAAAACTGGGGAGTCCGCTGCCGCGCAAGGCCTCCAAAAACATCGACGTGAACTGCTCGGCCGTCAGGTACAGCACGCGCCGCGATTGCGAACTGCCGCGCACCGCGGACCAGATACCCTCTAACAGGTGCGTCTTGCCGCAGCCCGCCGGTCCGTACAGAAACAACGGCGAGACCGGGCCGGGGCGCTCCGCGATCATCTGGGCCGCCGTAAACGCCACCCGATTGCAGCTCCCCACGACAAAGTTGTCCAAGCGGGCAAACCGCCGCGCAGCACGCAGGGGTTCCGACTCGCTGAGAGCCTCCGCGGGCCGGCCGGTCGTGGCGAACTCAGTCCGCTCCACGGCAGCTGTGGCCAGGGAATAATCGAGCTCAAATGCGACCGATACAGGACCCTCCACCAGCGCGCGGCCGGCCGCCAGCAGCTCCTGCTGGAACTGCATGCGCAGGCGATCCAGCGTGAACTGATCCGCGGCGGACACCAACAACAATCCGCCGGTCAGGCGCAGTCGGACACCGTCGCCAAACCATAACTCGAATCGTTCTCGGCCGACTTCACCAGCCACTGCTTCACGCACGGCTGAGTCGATGTCCGTATCGTCGTTCGTCACGTCCTACCGCATCCTCTGCGCACACCGCCAGCGCCGCATAACCACACTTGTATCGTAACCGATGGTCCGTTCGCCAGATCGACGAGGACCGGTGGCTGCCGGCTTGAGCAGCGCAATCCATAAAAAATGTAAAGTCGCACGACCTTTTGATTTAGGATCGACGACGGAAGTCCCGATGCTTCTCCGTGGCAGCCGATTGTACGCCTGCTGAGCACCGGTGTAAAGAAGGGACCGCCAACTTTTCAAAGACGTCTCCTGACATCGATGGAAACCTCGAGAAATCCACGCAGCTCCGGTCAAAAAAAAACGCCAGCCTGAGGCGACAGCGCGTGGAAAACGTGTTGGAGCTTGTGGACTACTGCGACGACTCTTCCCGCGCGCACCGCACATACACACATCGTCGGTCCCAAACGTCGAAGCCTGTGATGGAATACACTCCCTGAGCCGGCCAATTGTTATCGTCAACCGCCAAGACCATGCGCTCGCGTGAGATACCACGCATCATCCATTGCACATGTCGTGTGGCCCCGACTCCCCACCCTCGCCCCCGCACCTCCGGGACCATACCCAAGTACATCAGCTCACACTGTTCGTGCTCCGGATGGTCCGCCAACAGCACGCAACCAACGTCCTGCCCCGCGTGTGTTGCAATGAGCCACCAGTCAGGGCGGTAACGCCCTGTTGCACGATAGCCAACCAGGACGTCGCCGATGGGTCGCATGCCATCGAGTCCGACGCAGTCCAGCGAATCGACGTACGTGCGTTCGACCAATTTTTCCAGCCGCGTTGTCTGGGAGGGAGAGCCAGGTTCGAAATTCAAGCCACAATCTGGTTTTTCAAGGGGAAAGTGGTCGCGGAAGCAGACCAAGTAGTTGAGTTCGGCCAGGTATTGGTAGCCGGCGCGGACCAGGCGGCTGGCATCGGTCACCGCTCGCACGGGCAACACGGCTTGGACGACCGTGACCGAGGCGTGGTCCAGGTAGTCGTCCACGGCCACTTGCAGTGGGAGGGCTGTCTCATCCGGTTCCCAAGGGACCAGGCACGCGGGCCAGCAGAAGGCGGTCCGACCCGGAATCACCTGCCCCCAGGCGGCTCCCACCAGTTCCTGTCCCCGGCGGGCGTGAAACAGTCCCCGCATGTCCAGTTCGCCTCGGCGCTCGGCCGCCCGCATGCGTTGGATCCGCGACCTGCCGATCCGCAGCAGTTGCAGCGCCTCGGATCTCCGCGCCGGCGGAGTGGATTCGATCTGCAGGAATTGCGTGCGGTGGTCCTTCGGCATAGCAGGAGCAGCATAAGCAATCCGCTCAACTCCATCCAAGGCCGACCCACGGGATTCGCCGGTTGGGTATAATGGAACCGTCGGACGTAACGGTCGATCGAGAAGTTCGAGCACGGGTTAGCGGTTGGTGTGTGAGGCGACGATGAATAGCAGGCGGTTGATAGGTGCGGTGATCGTGACGCTGTGCGCGCTGGGTGTCCCGGCGGCCTGGGGGCAGGACGCTGTGAATCAGCTCGAGCGGAGCCTGGAACTACCGCTGGACGGACCGGGGCCGGCGGCCGTTGCGGATCTGGGTGCCGGCTATCTGGGAATGTCCGTGGACTTGGCGGCACCCGATGGCGACGCCGTCTTCGTGGTTTCGGTAGCCGAAGGTGGACCGGCGCAGCGCGGCGGTCTGCGGGCCGACGACGTGATCGTCTCGGTCAACGAGGTGCCGATTCGCAAGCTCGAAGATATGGACCGCGCGGTGCGCAAACCGGCGGGCACGAAGCTGGTGTTCCAGGTGCGCCGTGGGGCGGCCACGCAACGCGTGGAACTTGTGCTCGACGAGCGCCCTGCCGCGGCCGCGGACACGGTGACCGAACTGCCGGAACCCGCTCCGGCTCCTGGGGAGGCCCCGGCCATACCCGACAGCGCTCGGCCCAACCTCGGCATCTCCGTGACGGATATCAGCGATTTGGCTCGACGACGTTTCGGAGTGACGGTCAACAACGGCGCGGTGATCTCCCAGATTCGCGAAGGATCGCCGGCCGCGCGCGTGGGCCTGCCGTTGGGAGGTGTCATTGTTTCCGTCAACGGCAGACGCGTCGGATCTGCCAACGACCTCGTGGCACTCGTCCAAGCATTTCGACCGGGCGATGAAGTGGAATTAACGTATTTCGAAGGCGATCGCATTGGGCGCAAAAAAGTTCGGTTGGTGCCCAGCGATCCGACCGGCAAGATGTCTCCCACGCGCCCCATGCCCGATGCCGCGGCTGCTGATCCAGCGGATCCGCCGCTGCGATTGGGACGCCGACGAACCGGCGGTCGGCCGATTCTCGACGCCTTGGAGCGTACACTCGACGCGGTCCTGCCCCCGGACGGCGCGGCGGGCAACAGTGCCGTGCCGTCGGTTCCGTTGCCGCCACCGCCCAGCCGCCCGGTCGATGGCGGCGACGATACGCTGCCACCACCCCCCCCGCCTCCCGGTCGCACGTCCGACGGCAGCGACGATGTGTTCGATACTCCTGCTCCTTCGCCTCCTCTTCCTCTTCCGTTACCCGAGTCGCGTAAACCTGCGGCGGGCTTCAACGCGCCAAGATGGCTCCGGAACCTCCGCCTCCTCCTCCACCTGGCAAATCTCGCGAGGCAGATGGTGCGAAGAGCGTGCTGGTTCCCGCCGATTCGAAGGTGCCGCCGCCAGCGGCCGACGAAGAGTTGACCGAGCTGCGCCGACAAATGGAGACGCTCAAGACACAGCTCGAGCAGCTGCAACGCCGCATCGACGAACTGGAAGGCCGGAGACGGCAGGCCGGAGGCTGAACGCGGCCGGCCGGAGGCTGGAGGCTGGAGGCTGGAGGCTGACGCTGGAGGCTGACGCTGGAGGCTGACGCTGGAGACGACGACCGTTCAACGTTCGTCGATGTCCCCCTTCCTCTCCGGCCTGCAGCCTGCCGCCTACCGCCTACCGCCTGCCGCCTCCAGCCTTTCCCCAAACACCTTCTTCTGCTCGGCCAAGGCGGCCACGCGATCAGGTGGGTTGGTGCGGCATTCGAGCAAGATCCAGCCGACGAAGTCGATCTGCAGCAGCAGTTCCAGCAACTGCGGATAGGGATAGTCGCTGACATTCAATTCGCGCACGTGGACGGTGTCGCCCAAGCGGCTGCTGACCAGGTGGAAGTTGGACTCAAGTCCGGCGCCTTGCAGGTCGGTGGCGTTGCAGTTCCAGCACACACCCACGTTCGGATGCGTGGCGACATCCATGATCGCCTTGATGTTGGGCAGTTCGTCGGTACCCTGTCCGTGCACTTCCAGTCGGATCTTCTGGCCGTAGTCCGCCGCATAGGCTCCCACGGTGTTCAGTGCCTTGCCGATCTGCTCGAGCGTCTGCTGGTGCGGCACATCCTTGACGAACGAATTTGGTTTGACCTTGACGCCACTGCCGCCGCAATCGTGCATGAGTTGGACGTAGGCTTTGGTGAGTTCGATATTCCGGTGGAGTTCGGCGGCATCATCGCTGTGGTACTCCGCATTGGAACCATAGCCGACGAGCGTGACAGGGCTGTCGGCGAATCGTTGGCGCACTTCCCGACGTTCGGCCGGCGACAATGCCGGTTCGACGCCATGCTTGTGCTCCGTGCGCAGTTCGACGCCCAACACGCCGGCCGCTTCGCAGTTGGCGAGCAGCGTGGGCAGATCCCAGTCCTGACCCCACAGATATGTCACCAGGCCCAATTTCATTTTGTCGTCGGCGCTGTTGTCGAGCAGGGCGCCGCGGACGGTGGGCCATGTGGTCAGGGCCGCGGCCGCGGCGGCGGTAGTGGCGAGAAATCGTCGACGTGTGATGGACATGGCGGAACTCCTGGACGGTCGAAGTGGGGTAGTCGCGAAAAGTATAACGCATATGAGGGTTGTGTTGCGCCTGTGGTTCGTCAAGGGGCCCGAATACCGCGGCCGTGCGAGGCAACCGAGCTCGCGGCCGCTGGCCACGCACGGTGGGAAATGTTCCCGCCGCACCATTTTACCGCCTTGGCCAACGCGGTATACTCAGGGTCCGCCTCCATGACCAAGACGTGTCAGCCTGCCATTTTCCACATTCCGCTTTGGTCGTGGCTCTGCGGAGTCGCGAAGGGAGGGACTTCTATGGCTTCGAATCTACCGGATTATGTCGCGTCCGCTCAGCCGGTACCACTGGCCAATCGCGTGCCCTGGTACAAGAGCACGGCGCAGACCTATGCGGGCATCATGTTGTGGTTCGTGTTCTGGCAGAGCGTGCCGACGAGTGGTGCACCGGGACCGGCCGGAATTCTCGCGCACGGTTTGGGGACCGCGCTTGCTGGGAGTGATCGTGGCGGCGCTGATCTGCCACTTTGCCAGCTATCTGGCGCCGGGCCTGATGGGGATGAAGACGGGTCTGCCGTTGGCCGTGGTGGGCACGTCGACGTACGGCGTGCAGGGCGGGTTCCTGATGCCCGGCTTCTTCATGGGCATCCTGCAATTCGGCTGGTTGGCGGTCAACTCCTATTTCTCGGCGGAACTCCTGGCCGGGCTCGGCCGGCTACCCCAAGGATTCCGCCGCTGCACATGGCGATTGGTGCGGTGTGGGCCATCGCCGCCGCGTTCGTCGGTCTGAAGGGCATTCACTACGTGGCCAAAGTTGCCACCTACTTGCCGCTGATTCCGCTGGTGATCCTGCTGATCCTCGCCGGCAAGACGTTTGCGGGCGTGGGGAACTTCAAGCCGGAAATGCTGACCGCTGGGGCGGCCGAAGCCGGCGCCGAGCGCGTTGCCCTGTTCATGCTGGCGATCGCCAATATCGTCGGCTTCTTTGCCACGGCCGGCGCGGCAGGTGCGGACATTGCCTCGAGCAACCGTGACGAGAAGGACGTGCAACTGGGTGGTCTGGTGGGCGTGGCTGGGGTCGACGATCTTCACCGGCTGTCTGGCGCTGCTGATCGTGGCCGGGGCCTACGGCAGCGGACTGATGGGCGACCAAGCGGGGACGATTGATCCGACCAAGTTGATGGACACGATCATGGGTCCGCAGGTCACGAAGATCTTCTGGCTCCTTGTTGGCCATCGCCGCGTTTCCGCCAGCGTGCTTCAGTTCGCTGATCGCGGCGAACAGCTTCAAGAACACGCTGCCCAAGGTCCATCCGTTCATCTCGTGCGGCATCGGCACGGCCGCCTCGATGGCTCTGGTGCTGTCCGGTCAGGCCGGCAACGCGGCCCAGATGTTCGGCATCATCGGCGCCTCGTTCGGCCCGATCTGCGGGGCGATGACCGCCGACTACCTGCTGTCGGGCTGCAAGTGGCCGGGTCCGCGTGCCGGATTCAATCCGGCGGGCTGGATCTCCTGGGCGGTCGGCTTCTTTGTGGGTGCGATTGACATGATCGCCGCCAAGTTCCCGCGCTTTCCGGGCTCAAGTTCAACATACCTTGCCCGCCGGTGGCGGCCATCATCGTCGGTTTCGTGCTCTACATCGTGCTGGCCAAGGCCGGACTGCTGACGCGGACGATCGACATGCCCCATGCCAAGACCGCCAAGGCCTGATCCGAGTGAGTAAGGCACGGCCGACTCGTTGGCCGTGCGGAAGCGAGTTGGGGTTCGGAATCGCAAGGAGTGTCCCTGACTCCGTAGTTTTGGACACTGCCGCACTGATTTATCCCAGAGCCGTCGCTTGCCCAAGGAGCGACGGTCTTTTTTATTTGCCGGGGCAAGACATGGTGCGTGGCACGTTTATCGCGGTCGTCCAGGCAGGGCAGGAAAGACGCTGGACCCCGCGACCAGGAATCGATGCGTGGCCGGACTGTCACGTGCCGGAGGCACTGCCGAAGCGCAGATACATCATGACCACGTTAGCCTTGCTCAGATCAAAGGTGCCATTTCTCAGCGCACTGCGGCCGTTGCCGACTTTTCGGGGGGTGCTTGATTGACACCTGTGCAGAACGGGCGGAAGATCAGCCTGTCCGATTTTCCGATTCACTTCTTGCGTTCGTCACATGGGAGTTCTGCCATGAGTATTTTCAGCACAGCATTTCTCGCGGCGGCCGTCGTGATCGGCCAGGCAGCTGGACCAGCCAACCCTCATCTGCAACAACTGTCCCCACTGGTGGGCAGTTGGACAGGCAACATCGATCTGCCGGGACTGCCTGACCAGAACGTCAAGGTGACCTACCAATGGACACTGGAGGGAAAGTTCCTCGAAGCCCGCTGGCAGACCCTGGATGGAACCGACCTGGGACCCGAGTTCTTCGCCTGGGATCCAATCCACCAGACAATCAAGCTGTGGGGTTTCGATCCGCTGTCGTTCTATGTTGCCACCTGGCACATCGACGGAAATGTCTGGACCGGCAAGTACACGGGCACGCAGCACGGCGGTGATCCAACCGACTCAACGATTATCCTGGAGTTCGGCGACGACGGCACCCTCACGCTCAAGGGACTGGCTCCCGATTCCGACAAGACGAACGTATTCGGAAAGCTCACGCGTGTCACGCCAACAGGTCCCGGCTCGTCGTTGCTCGCCGCGTTCATGGAAGACTTCGGCGGAGAATGGGTCACCGAAATGACCGCGGAGGTGGGGCTTGGCCCACTGAAGCAGGGAGACAAGTTCAACGCCTACCATGCGTACACCTGGTCTCCCGACAGGGAAGCCGCCTTTCTCACCTTTTGCGGACACAAGGACGGCCAGGTTTTCGACAACACCAAGGGGATTGTGGGCTGGGACCCCAGCCGGAAGGCGGTGGTCTTGCGATGGTACGACTCCCTGGGTGCGACAGCCGAGATGGTCGTCAGGAAGAAGGAGGGAGCGATCTGGTACTTCGACTGGGACGGATCCGATGCGGAAGGCGGAAAATATACCTGGACCGGCACCATCACCTTGGACGCCGAGAAACGGCATGTCCGCGAAACGAAACGCATCGTCAAAGGGGAAGCGCGGCCCGACCGCGCATTCACGTGGACGCGCAAACCGCAGCCATAGGCGAGGCCCCCGTTCGACAACTGAAGTAGCGTCCGCAATTTCCCACCCGGGAGGATGGCCAACAGCCAAGGCCTGGTCAAGGATGAAACCGGTTGGGACTCGCCATGGAGCTCGGCGCCTTGCGCGACTCGACCGGTTTTCGCTCGCATAGGAGGATTACACGTTGGGACAGCTGTCTGAGAATGCAGCCAGCCCAACGTATGGCGGGACTTCGAGATTGACCATCGCAGAGGGCGACGGATGGACGCCGGGCACACGATCACGTTGAGCCAACTGGAGTCTCAGCGGCGCAGATGCCAAGCCGTGCGGCGACTCAGTTGGTGCGTGCTCGCAGCCGAACTTGTGGCGCTGCTGGTTCTGGGCCGTTTTACGGATATCACGGTTCACGCGTTCGCGTTCTGGGTCGCTTTCCAGACCAGTTCCATCAACGTGGGAATAATCTTGTTTGTGGTGTTGCGGGCCATTGTCTCGAAGGTTTCTGCCGAAATCGCCGCAGGCTGCGAAAGGGCGATCGAACATGCGTGCGATCTCTTTGCCGCGCGTCGCGTCGGCTGCGTTCCCACCATGAACGCCTTGCTGAAACTGGCTGAAGACGACGAACTATCCGAAGTGATCGTCGTGTGGGCGGCGCGAGAACTGGTGCATGATACTCGGCTGACGCTGGATGACCTGGTCCTCGCGCTCGCCGACTCCCGTCCTTACGGTCGCATTTTCCACGAGAATCTCATCCGGCATGCGGGGGAACTCACGAAGATCCTCTGTAAGGCCCCCTGCCAGAAAGCGAGTCCCCCAAAGCGCCGGAAGACCAATCGCGAGCTTCAGGAATTCATCGAACAGCGTCAGGCACGGACCGCTGGCCGGATTCGCTGGCGACGCCTGGACAGCGACGGAGATGGCAGGCTAAGCGGTGAGGAGTTGACCACCCTGCGCGACCAGCTAATGGCCCGTCCACAAGATGTCCTGGTGACAAGCCACAGTGAGGCGCATCCGACGTCACACCCCCCGTTTCGCGATCGGATACTTTTTCTGCTGGCCGCCTGCCCGCCCGTGTCGTGACCGATGCCAGGGCATGTCGACGCGTACGTTCTTTCCGTCAATTCGATTTCGCTCCTCCGCGGCGTCGACACAACACTGGCGGCGCGCGCGGAGCAGGTGGCGGGCGATTCGGAGAATCCGGTTCGATCGCCGGCCAACGTGGTGCCGATCGGAATGACCGAGCCGCCGATCGTTTCGAATTGCGCAAGTCGCCCGCCGACGATGAGATCTGGACTGAGCCGGATTCCCGCTGGGGCCAGACCGCTTCCGAGGATCTGCTCTCCGCCATCCTGGGTGTGGGTGGGGATGACGCCTGACGCGTAGCCATGGGAGAACCCGACGACGTCGGTGTGCTCATCGATTTTCCCGATGCCGTCGCGGAACATAGCGGGCTGGAGTTGACGGATCGAGCTCGCACGTGGGACGGGCAAGCGGACAGCCCATGGCCGTTCTCGGCGGCCTCCAGGTCCAGCGTCTGTTCCACTACCCGGTCGCACGAAGCTCGCTGGCCGCCGACCACCTCCAACACAATGCCGGCGTCCCGCTTCGTGGGAGAATGGAAGTTCTCGTGCGCGGGCTCCGGAAACGCAGGACCAGCATTCGGGCCGCATCATGATAGTGGATGCCGCGACTGCGCGAGCTGACGATCAGGTTGTTGTCCACCAGGTTCGGCATCCTTTGGTTGGAGCGAGACTATCCTTCTGGGTCATCCAGCAGGGCTCGCAGACGCTGGCCGAGTTGCGGTGGAAAACGGTCTGGCCAGGTGGCGTCGATCAAGCCGACTTGGATCATGTCTCGCAAATGGGTTCGATCCTTGTCACGATAACTGTTGAGCTTCATCTCTACGAGCGATTCCAATTCCACAATACGTTTTTCGTTGATCTCGACCGCCTGTTCAATCTTGGGTGTGGGGCTCGCGTATTCGGGTTTGACCTTGCGACCGGCCAACACGATATGCAAGCCTTGACTCGGTTTCCCTTGGGGGCCGTCTCGGAACACAATCGTGTCCATCACCACGTCACGAATGAAGCCCACAGCCTGCAAGGCCTCGGTCGCTCGCGGCAAATCTTCCTCGGCGAGCAACAAGTCCACATCCCGCGTATTTCGCACGGCGCCATCGTCGATCGTTGCCACCCAAGCCGCTACGGCATTTCCACCAATCACGGCGTAGGCAACGTTCGCCTGCTGCACGCCCCACACGCTCGGTTCAATCTTTCTTGAACGAGTTCCACTGCGCGAAACATCCTTTCGAAAACGTCGATCGCCTGCTCGCGAACCAAACTGGCTAATTGTTGGGAGTTCATGTGGGTGATTATATCCGGAAAGTCTCGTCTTCGGGGGGCGGACGATTCCGGTGACTGAAGCGACATACCGGCTGAAGAAGCGATGGTTCTCTTGTTTTGCACGAGTCTGCTTTTACACCGGCAGTTCGTACTCCTTGCGGCGCGGGCGATTGACCAGCGTGTTGGCCTCCGCGTCGTCGGGGAACGTCTCGGCCTGGGGATCCCACCGCAGCTTGCGACCCACGCGGCGTACGAGGTTGGCCAGGTGGCAGACGGAGATTGAGCGGTGACCGATCTCGACATCCGCCACGGGCATCTCACGTGTGCGGATGCAGTCGATCCAGTTCTGCATGTGCCACTGGGCCTGCCAGAGCGCGAGATCGTCGCTCCACTTGCGTTCCTCTTCCGCGACGTCGACCTTCTGGAGAAGTTCGGCGGCAATTTCCGGCGGGTTCGAAGTGAACTTGTTCCGATTGATCTCCAGCTTGCCTTTCTCGCACACGAAGATGGCTCCGCCCGACGGGCCCTTGTCGAGCACGAACTGCAGTTCGACTCCGTTGGCATACCGCATGCCGACCTGACCGTGCAGGCCTTCGGTGATGGGCCACAGGTCCACCGGGCCGGTGCTGTCCATGCCGAGCACCCATTGCACCTGGTCGATGCCGTGGGCTCCCCAGTTGGTCATTTCACCGCCGGAGAAATCCCGCCAGCGCATCCACCCCATCCATTGCTGATGGAACGGCCTCAGGGCAGCTTGATTCAGCCACACGTGCCAATTCAAGCCGGTGGGGACCGGTTCTTCGGGGAGCGGTTGTGCCGGGGAGTCCTCGGGTCCGGTGTAGTTCACGGCCCGTACCTGTCGCACTTTTCCCAATCCGCCGCTGCGAATCAGCTCGCAGGCGATCCGATTCATTTCCATCGACCGCTGCTGTGATCCGACTTGAAACACGCGTTTCTCGCGCCGCGCGACGTCGACCAGGACACGGCCCTCGTGGATATAAAGTGTCAGCGGTTTTTCGGCATAGACGTCCTTGCCGGCCTGGCAGGCGTGGATCGACGGAATCACGCGTTGGAAATCACCCGTACCCACGATCACGGCATCGATGTCCTTTCGTTCCAGCAGCTGGCGATAATCTTGGTAAATGGGCCAGTCGGCCTGTTTGGTCGCTTTGAACGCCTCCGCCCGTGGCAGGTTGCAGTCGCTCAGCGCCACGATACGGCCGTCCGCGGGCAGTTGGTTCAACAGCAAGCTGGCTCGACCGCCGACGCCAATCGCGCCGATGCCGATGCGGTCATTCGCGCCCGGCTGCCCGCTGCCGCCCAGAACCGATCGTGGTATGAACAGGGGCAAGCTCAGGCCAATCGCCGTTGTGCGGATCATCTCGCGTCGCGAGAATTTTCCCGTGCGTTGAGTTGTCATAGGGATCCCCTTGCTGGTCAAAGAACGAGTGGTGAACACGCTGGAATGATCGTTGCCGGCCGTCACTTGAAGTCCGCGCGGCGGGCCAGTTCATCAGGACGCTTGTCGATCCGTTCGATGTTGTGCGTGGTGAGAAACCGCGGTCCGCCCGCCGCGATCGTCCCGGCCAAGATGTGACAAACCTTGACGAGCATCATGGTGATGTTGAGCACTTCCCGCGCCGTGCCGCCCAATGCGATCACACCGTGGTTCTCGAGCAGTGCGACACGAGGGACTCGCTTCTCCCGCTGCATGAATTCGCGCAGGTTGTCCCGGACCGCGTGGGCCAGCGGCAGCCCGGGGTCGGCATACGGCACGTACACCAGGGCCGGCCCCAGCACGACAATCTGGTCGGGGAACAGCGGGCGGGCAAACAGCTCGCGACTGCGCAGGCTGCTCAGCAGAGACACAGCCACGGTAGGATGCGTGTGACCGACAAATCGCACCCCTTCCAGCTGCAGGCACATCGCGTGCAGAAAGGTCTCGATCGAAGGGACGCGAGACCCTTCGGCAGTCGCGTCGCGCAGGAGCTGCTGGACGCCGGCGTCGTCCATCGTCTCGCGCTCCAGGGCGGCCAGAATCGGTTGGAAGCGGACTCGCACGAACGTGCCGTTGTCCGCGCGCGCCAGCTCCGTACCCGATGCCTTGACCCAGAACGACTCGTCGTCCGCCCGGACCGATGTGTTGCCCTCACCCAACATGGCCAGATCCCGTCGCTCGTCACCGAGAAACCGCGACATGGCTACCAGCTCTTCGCGCACATCGGTCGTCATCCGATCAAATCCTCGCCATCACTTGGTGCTGCAACGTAGGTACGCCGGACAGAAACCGTGCGACAACCTGCCGCAGGTGATCCGGATTGCGCCCTTCAAAGCGAAAGGTAATCGCGGGTTCGGTAATTGAGGCACGCGCCAGTCCCCAACCATCTTCGTACTCCGCACGCACGCCGTCCATACGGCTCACCTGACCGCCGCAGGTGGCAGCGATCACCTCCAAGCTGGCGCCGCAGTCGCCCGAAAGAGGGAGACGCAGGTCCGGCGTGATATTGGGCCAGCCGATGCGGACCAACTGGCGGTGCAGTGATGTGTTTCGCTGCCGCAACAGGGCGAGGACGACCAGTGCGGTGAAAAGCCCGTCGTCGCCACCGCCGAGCACGCCGAAGAAATGGTGTCCACTGACCTCCACCCCGAGTTCCGCGTGACGCAGGAGCATCGTCGTCTTGATGAAGCCGTGCCCGCTCGGCTGCATCACCGCCGTGCCTCCCCGCGCCTGGACCGTCCGTGGCACAATGGAAGCACATTTCAGATCGAACACGACCGTGCTGCACGGAAAACAGTGCTCCACCAACAGAGCCGCGATTTGCTCCGGCCGAGCGATTTCGCCGCACGCGTCGATCAGGATCACCCGATCGCCATCGCCGTCCAGCGCCAGGCCCACGTCCGCTCGATGTCGGAGCACGGCTGCCACGAGCGGCTGCAAATTGCGATCGTCGGCAGGATTGGGATCGCGGCGTTGGAAATCGGGATCGACCTGGGGGTCCACGTTCACCACGTCATAGCCAGCCGCCGCCAACACGCGTGGCGCAATGCTGGTGAAGGCTCCACCCATCGCGTCGACGGCGACGCGCTGCGGAGGACTCGCCTCCTCTTCCGCCCCGACCCGGTGCCGCGGGTGTAAGTCGGTGTCGGCGTCACGAGAGCCTGCTGCCCGGTCCGTGGCGTTCGCCGACGTGCCCTGGCCACAGCGCGTGGATACCAACTCGTGAGCACTCGGAACCACCCAGGCTTCGTAGTCGGCCCGCACGTCCTGCTCGTTCAGCGAACCTGTGGGAACCGCTTCGTCGGCCGTCGCCAGCGCCTCCTGCAGTTCGGCCATCAGCTCGGGAATCGGCGGTCGGCCATCCACGACGAATTTGATCCCATTGTATTTTCCTGGGTTATGCGAGGCGGTGACGATCGCGAGATTCGGGCAGCCCATCTGCCGTGCGGCGAAGAATACCACCGGCGTAGGCACCTGGCCGACGTCGACCACCTCCATCCCCAATTGCCGCAGCCCGTCGCTCAGCGCCGCTTTGAGTCGATTCGTCGAGCGACGAAAATCTCCGCCGACGCAGATCCGACTCTGATGGCGGGTGCGCAGCATCTGTCCCAGCGATCGGCCAATGCGGCCCGCGTCGTCGGCATCCCACTCTTGCCCGACGATCCCCCGCACATCACACGACTTGAAGATGCTCACACTTCACTCCGGTCTCATGACTCCGGTCGCACGCCCTGCGCGGCGAGCGCCTGGACGAACGCGCGGAAGGACTCGTCATAGCGCTCGGTCCAGGCCGCCAGCGGTTCGATTGTCCGACCCAACCGCACGAGTCGAGTCACCGCCTCCTCGCAGCTTCCCAGGATCGGCATGGCGGCCAGCACGGCGGCCCCTACCGAACAACCGGAGTGGACCGGCACAGCCAAGTTGCGACGACTGACCGATGCGCGAATCTGCAGCCACGTGTCACTCGCGGCTCCTCCCCCGGTGGCGTAGAGCGTGCCGCCGATCGGCAATCCCAGCTGTTCGAATCGCGCGATCCCCAGGCGCTCCAGGTAGGCGACCGCCTCCATCCCCGCCGCGAACCGCACCACCGGATCTGCCACGGACTCCAGACCGAACCCACGCGCCTCCGGCCACACAAACGGAAACCGTTCTCCGACTTTGACCAGCGGATAGACCGTTTCCGCAGTGGGCAGGCACGCGAGCGCCTGTCGGCCCAGTTGGTTCAGATCCGCGCCGGGAAAACACGTTTCGATCCAGTCGCCGCCCGTGCTCGACGCGGCCCCCGGCAAGTAACCGCCCGCCGGATGACGATGGTTGTAAATGGCGCCCGCGGGGTCCATCAGCGGGTGCGTCGCGACGGCCTTGAATACCAGCGTGGTCCCCAACGTGACGTTCAGATCGCCGGTCGCGTGCGCGCCCGAGGCCAGGCATCCCGCCGTGCCGTCGGTGCAACCGGCCACGACCGGCGTCTCGCGCGGGAGTCCCGTGTGCCGCGTGCGCCTGCGACGTGACGCGACCGATCGGCGTGCCCGGCAGTACCAGCCGCGGCAGCATCGGGCGCGGTAGACCCAGTTCCTCGATCGCCGGGGGCCACTCCAGTGTTCCTGGGTCGGCTCCCGTCTTGAGGGCGGTGGAGATGTCGGTTGTGTCGTAGGTGCCGCACAACATCCCCACGAGCCAGTCCGTCTGGTGGACGATACGGTGGCCCTCGGCGACCAAGTCCGGTCTCTGGCGGATCACGTGCACGATCTTGGGCAGCGCGAAGCTGGAGGCAATCTGGATACCGTAGCGGGACAGCACGCTCTGCAGCGCGCCGGCGACTTCGCGCGTCACGTCCACGGCCCGCTGGTCGTTGTACATGTATCCGGGCGTCAGCGGCCGACCATGCCGGTCGATAAAAAGAAAGGTGCCTGACGTCGCATCGACCGCCACGCCCTCGATCTTGGTGCCGGTGGGCAGTTGATCGACCAGCGACCGCAGGGCGACTGCGGCGGCCGTGGTCCAGGCCTGCGGATCTTGTTCCACACAGGGGCCCGCCACCACGGTCGCCTCGGCGGGCAACCGCGCGGACCCGGCCGCCACGATCTCACCAGCGAAATCGATCGCGGTCGCGCGCGCGCCACCCGTTCCCATGTCCAGGCCCACGACGACCGAAGGATGTGCGGTCATGGCTGAGACCTTTGCCGCCACTTGGGAATTAACCGCCCGGTACGGTTCATGTATGTGCGATACTCGTCGCCAAATGCGCCGGTCATCAGGGCTTCTTCGCGTCCCACACGGAGCATGACCAGCACGGCTATCGGCACGACGAACAGGGCGGCCAGCAGATAATTGGCGGTGATCAGGCCCATCGCCGCCGCGTACATCAGCGTCGCCGTGTAGATCGGGTGTCGGACCCGGCGGTACGGTCCGCTGGTCACGAGGCTGTGGTTGTCACGGATCCGCAACGTCACGCTCAAATTCTCGCCGAGGCAGCGATCGGCCCACCACAGCAGGGCCAGTCCGGCCAGGGCCGCCGCGACTCCACACCAACGGATCCACGCGGGAAGGGAGACCGTGCACCGCGCGACAAGAAGTGGGAAAGCGACGTAGATCACGACTGCGGTCAGCCAGGCCACCGACAGGGACAACAGCACGCCCGTATCCAGCGGGTTCTTCTCCAGGGCGGGCCAGCTGGTTTTCCAGCCGATCAGTCGGCGCGCGTGCCAGCGCACATAACGAGCACCGATGAACAGCATCATCACGATGGCTCGAAATCCCAGGTCTTGATCCGACATCGACTTCTTTCCAGGCGATTTGCGTGCCCCCACGCGAACTATTATAACGAGTCGTGCTTCGTCGTTGGACGGCAGCCAGCGAATCGACCTGTCCAAGGTGCTTGATTTCTGGAGAATCCACCGATGTACGTGATCCGTGTATTGGTCGCCCTGGGATTGATCCTGGCAGGTGCCGTGATGGCTCATGGACAGCCCGTCGCGCAGGCTGACCCGACCCCCGAACAGCTCGAGAAATGGCTCGAGCAATATCCGCTGGCTGACACCAACCACGACGGCGTGCTGACGCGCGAGGAAGCCGATGCATACCGCCGCCAGATGCGTAAGCAACGGCGCGAGACTCCCGATTCCCCGGGGACTGACTTCCGCACGGAGTTTCCCTATGCCACCATGTCCGATGGCGTGAAAATTGCCTTGGCAGTGGCCTATCCCCGCGGCTGTGATCCCGGCGACGCGTCGGCGGCGCAGCAATGGCCGGCGATGCTGGAAATGCACGGCTATTCCGACTCGACCGTGCCTCGGCCACCGCACGACTTTGGCGACCGGTACGTGACGGTGCGTGCATCCTTGCGTGGGTCCGGGGCCTCGGAAGGCACAATTCAAGCCATCAGTCGCCGCAATGGTCTGGACGGGCACGAGGTAATTGAGAATTGGATCGTGAAGCAGCCATGGTCCAACGGCAAGGTGGCCCTGCACGGACACTCGTGGGGCGGTCTATCTGCCTTCATGATTGCAGCCACGAATCCACCGCACCTGAAAGCCGTGGCCGTATCGGGCCTGCTGGATGACATCTATCGGGATATTGGGTGTATTGGCGGTATCCGTAATTCCGGGTTTCCCGTCGAGTGGATGGTGAACCTGTATAAGCCCACCGGGCCGTTCGATTCTGGCGAAGCGGCGCGGCAGGCACGGGGTCTGTCGGCGGAGGAATACGAGCGGCTAATGGCTGCCCGCCCACCCTGGGAACTGACGCATGGAGTGCTGTGGAGGTCTCTCACCAGCGCGGAAGACCACCCGGAATTCGCCGAGGCTTCGCCGGGCAACTTTGCCCGCCAAGTGCACGTGCCGATTCACATCATGCATGCCTACCAGGACGAACAGACCGGACCAAGTGGTGTCTGGTTGTGGAACTACATTGCTGACGATGTGCCCAAGCGATTGGTCTTGTCGAACGGTGATCATGGCGACGTCGGGCGGTTTGACCGCGACCGTCTGGAATGGCTCAACTACTGGACGCTGCGCCATGACGCGGGAGATCGTCCGGAGTTTACCGATCCTGCGCGCCGCGTGCAGGTGCATTTTGAGACTCCGCGCGATTCGCGGCGCATCAATCCGCCACTCGAGGCGGCCGAATTTCCGTTGCCACAGACACGGTGGACTCGCTACTACTTCCGGGCCGGACAGGAACTGTCCACCGAGTCAACGCCCCCCGAGGAAATGGGAAGTGATACATATTCGGTGGCCGTGGGACGGTCAGATGCGAACATGGAAGGGGTCCACTACTTGCTGAAATTCGACGAAGCCACGGCCTTGTGTGGGCCAATCGCAGCCACCTTCTGGGCAACCTGCACGACCGTGGATACCGATTTCTTCGTGGCCGTCGCTGACGTGGATGCGAAGGGTGTGGTGCAATTGCTGCAGCGCGGTTTGCTCCGCGGTTCGCATCGCGAAGTGGATCGAGCCCGCTCGTGGACGGCGACGATCGACTCCCAGGAGATTTTGGTGCGTCCCAGACATGTTCATCGCGACCCCCGTCCGCTGGTGCCCGGCCAGCCCTACCAGTTTGACGTGGAAATTTTTCCGGTCGGTCACGTCGTGCGCCCGGTCATCAGCTGGCGGTCTGGATCAGCCAGCCGCCTTTTGGAGATGCCGTCACGCGTGACAAGGACGGCCGGCCCTCGTACACGTACGTGTCGGCCATGCCTCCGAGCACCGTCAAGATCTTGCGCAGCCCACAGTATCCATCCCACGTCGTGTTGCCGCTCCTTCCTGAATTGCCTCCCCTGGGCGACGCGGTGCTGCCGCCAGGCGGACAGGCCGGCATATACGTCCAGTAGCCCAACACCCAATGCTGAATGCGATGAGGCCAGCGGCCCAAATCGTTATCGACAACTCGACCCATGTGCGTCACAATTCGTGCTAAGAAGATCACGCTGCGGTTCTGAGAGGTAGTCGACCATGTCCGTCATCTATCGCATCAACATGTCCGAGTTGTCTGTGCGCGTGGAGCAAGCGGGAGCGCAGTACGCCCGTCTCGCGGGGCGGGGATTGACCAGCACGCTGGTGGCCGACGAAGTTCCGCCCACGTGTCACCCGCTCTCGGCGGAAAACAAACTGGTGTTGGCCCCCGGTCTGCTGACCGGGACCGGAGCGCCCTGTGCAGGTCGTCTATCTGCCGGTGCCAAGAGCCCGCTGACCGGCACGATCAAAGAGTCCAATTCCGGTGGCATGGCCGCCTTGGCGCTGGCAGCGCTGGGCATCAAGGCGCTGGTCATTGAAGGGAAGCCCCGTGGCAACCGTCTTTATCGTTTGGTCGTGAATCACGAAGGCATCCGCATCGAAGAGGCCGACGCGTTGGCCGGACTGGGAAACTACGACACGGTGGCACGCGAGTTCGAGCGGTTTGGGGACAAGGCGACGTGCATCAGTATCGGTCCGGCCGGCGAAATGTGCTGCGCGGCGGCGACTATCGCGGTGACGGACGTCGAGCGACGTCCGACGCGACATTGCGGACGCGGCGGTCTGGGGGCCGTGATGGGCTCCAAGGGTGTGAAAGTCATCGTGGTGGACCCGGTTGGCGGTCAACGCACGCAAGTGGCGGACAAGCCGGCATTCACCCATGCCGTCCGCAAGTTCGCGGCGGCCCTGAGTCAGCCACCCGCTGACCGGAGAGACGTTGCCCACCTACGGCACCAATGCCTTGGCGCACGTCCTGAACGAGGCCGGCGGGTATCCCACGCGGAATTTCAGCACGGGCCAGTTCGAGGGCACGGAGGCGATCAGCGGGGAACGCCAACATGACTTGATTTTGGAACGCGACGGCGAAATCGCGCACGCCTGTCATCGAGGCTGCACCATCAAGTGCTCCAGGGTTTACATGGATGAGCACGGCAAGTATCTCACCAAAGGGCCCGAATACGAAACCGTCTGGGCCCACGGAGCCAATTGCGGCATCGATGATCTCGACGCCGTGGCGCACATGGACCGCCTGGATGACGATCTCGGGCTGGATACGATCGAAACGGGCGCCACCATCGCCGTGGCGATGGAAGCGGGGATTCTTCCGTTCGGCGATGCGCAGGGTGCCATCGGTCTGTTACAGCAAGTGGCGGCCCGCACCCCGTTGGGTCGCCTGGTCGCGTCGGGGGCCGAAGTGCTGGGCAAGGCCTACGGGGTCGTCCGCGTTCCGACGGTCAAGGGTCAATCGATGCCGGCTTACGATCCAAGAGCCGTGAAAGGAATTGGAGTCACTTACGCCACAACCACGCAGGGAGCGGACCACACAGCCGGCTACGCGGTGGCCGCGAATCTGCTGGGAGTGGGGGGCAAGGTCGACCCGCTCTCGCCACACGGACAGGTGGAGCTGAGCCGCAATCTGCAGATCGCCACGGCCACCATCGACACGTCGGGAATGTGTCTGTTCGTGGCGTTTGCCGTGCTGGATGACACGAACGCCGCGGAAGCACTCTGCGAAATGATCGCCGCTCACACGGGGGAGGCCTTCACGGGCGACGACCTGGTCGAACTGGGGAAACAGGTGCTCCGCCGCGAACGCGAGTTCAACGCGCGGGCCGGCTTTACGGCTGCCGACGATCGGCTGCCCGATTTCTTCCGCACCGAAGCGCTGACGCCACATCAGGCCACGTTCGACGTGTCCGACGAAGAACTCGACACGGTGTTCAACTTCTGACGACGTGCGGAGCGCATTGCGTGTGTCCTCTACCCGCCTCCGATGGCGGGAAAGACTCCGATCGTCTCGCCACCCTCGAGTGCATGGGCACGATCGACCAGCCGATTGTCGCAGAAGATGATCCGCGTCTCCGCCAACGGCACACCCAGTTCGACCAGGAGCTGCTCGACCGTCTGCCCGGCCTGCACCGGGACGTCGATCGACGGCTTTCCACCGACCTGCTGGCGAAACTTGGCATACAGATTCACGCGTACGACAGGCATTTACGGGCCTCGGGCTGATCGTTGGCTGAGCAAGATTGCTGACCCCAGGTGGATTCTCCCACGGCGGGCCAATTTGGGCAAGCTGTTCCGCCCGTACCGACTCGTCCGCGGACCGTCCAACGCCTATAATTTTCGCCGACCGGTGCCGCCAGGCGATGAGCCTGCCAGGTCCGGTGTGACGGGGCCCGCGTGGTCTACGCGGGGGTCGGAATTGGCGAGCCGCAGCGTTCCGTGTCCCGTGCTCGATGCAACAAGCCTCCCGGTCGGAGAACCGCACATGTCCACATCCACCAAGCTGAAAGAACTCTTTGAGACCTTCCAATCGCAAGGTTACATCCGGATCAATGCGTTGTTCAATTCCGACGAAGTGGATCTGCTGTACAGGATATCCAAGGCGGATCGAGAGCTGGTCAACCAGTCTTATGGCCGCCGTGATGCCAGTGGCCAGACGACACGGCTCACGTTGCGGAACGATTTGGACGACAGCACGATCTACACGGCGATCGTCCGGTCACAACGTGTGGCGGGGACCATGGAGCTGTTGCTGCAAGACGAAGTGTATCACTATCACCACAAGGTCATGCTGAAGGAACCGCGCGTGGGCGGCGCCTGGGAATGGCACCAGGACTACGGTTACTGGTATGAGAACGGCTGCCTCTTTCCCGACATGGCCAGTTGCCTGATCGCCATCGATCCCGCCACGCAGGAAAACGGGTGCTTGCAGGTTTTGCCGGGCTCGCATCGCCTGGGTCGTGTCAATCACGGTCGGACGGGTGAACAGGCGGGTGCGGACCCGCAGCGCGTGGCGGCCGCCTTGGAACGTTTTCCGCTCGTGCACTGCGAAATGGGGCCGGGAGATGCCCTGTTCTTTCACGGCAATCTGCTGCACTGTTCGGCGCAGAACACGAGTGACAAGCCGCGCTGGTCGTTGATCTGCTGTTACAACACGAAGCACAACGATCCGATCATCAGGGGCGGCCGACATCCCAACTACAGCCACATGGAGAAGTGGCCCGACAGCCGCGTTCTCGAGGTCGGCCGGAACCATGCGGCGTCGATATAACGCGACGGTTCAGCGGCCGGCGCACAGGACTTCCACGTCACTCCTCGCCGCCTCCTACCCGCCGCGCCAGGATCGCCCGCACCGAACCTGACTGAGGCGTGAGGATCAGCACGGCCTCCTCGTCGCCGTGGCGGCCGAGTTGACGTTGCACCGACGCGGGGTCGACCGCCACGCCGCGTTTCTTGACCTCCACGTTCCCGACGCGTCGTTCGCGCACAATCTTTCGCAATCGTCGCATATCGAATGGCAGGACGTCCTGGACTTCGAATGTACTGAGTCGCAGGTCGTCGAGCGGTTGATCGCCCGTCAGGTAAGCGACCTGAGGGTCGATCGCGCGGAGGCCGAGTTGGCCGGCCAGCGTGCCGGTGAGTTGCGCTGCCACGACACACGCGTGCGGTTCGTAGACGAATCGAGCGACCGTGGTGGCCACGTGGCATGTCGCTGCTTCGCGACCGACCAGCAGCGGGCTCACACGTCCGTGGCGGTCCACGACGATGGCTGACCGGCTGCCCGGCTGCGGAGTCAGCATGCCGAACCAGGCGATCTGCTGGCGACATTCCCGCCCGCTGCCGATCCATTGCCGTTCGGCCGCGGCCTGCCAGTCGGCGGGCAAGTCCGCGGCCGGGGCCAATTTCAGGGCGGCCTGAGGATGGACGTGCAGCATGCGGCGGATCGTGTCGAGCGATGGTTCGGAAACGGCCGGTTGTGCCGTGCGCTGGCCGTGGGGCCGGCGATCTGGATCGATGTGCCACGCCTGACACCGATCCAGTGGCCAGCGTGCCGCATCGGCCGTTTCGAGCCGGCACGCGTGCAGGCCCAGAACTCGTGCGTTGGCTTCGGCCAACAAGGTGTGCAGGGGATTCAGGTCGATGCCCGTCGCGTTGCCCCGCGTGGCCAAACCGAACAGATCTCCCCCCAGTCCGCAGCACAGATCGGCCACGTCCTGCCCTGCCGGAAATCGCTCGGCTTTCTGCCGTGCGATCCACTGGTCGGTCGCTTGCTCCAGCCCGGACCGGGTAAAAAACATCCGCCCGGACGACTCGAACTTCCGCGCGGCCCGGCGTCGCAGTTCGCACTGTTCGAGCACCAGGTGTGTGCGCTCTTCCGTCAAGGCCTGGCGGAGTTGACGCACCTGGGCCACGGACGGATCGTGACATGCGGCCAGGCGGGTGAGCCAGGGCGCCGCGTCTTCGCCGATCAGCCAACGATAGTCGTCGAGTTGTTCCGCCATGCTTCGCGTATTGTGGCATGTGACGCGTCGGCGAACCATCATGGCTTGTTCTGCCGCTGGCCAGCCGCGATGATGGACAGGATCATGACGGACCACGGCCATGCATTGTCGATCTATCTGCACCTGGCGGCGGCCAGCGGTCGCCGGCGCCGGCCGCACGTACGCGACCGATTCCTGCTGTTGGCAGGCGTTGTAGCCACCGAGCTGAATCTGGATCCCATCGCAGCGCATTGCCGCAAGCTCGTCCTGCAGCACAATCCCCAGCATCTTATTCGCCGCTGGGGCACCGTGCGGCAGGCGCTGTCCGATGAAGAGTTTCTCTGTTTTCTCAAGCAGCTACGCCGCCGCTATCCGCAGGAAAAAGCGGAACAACTCCTGCAATCGCTCGACATAGACACCTCAAGTGAGCGGCGGGCGTACTATTCGGACTACGAATACGCCGCCGCGCTTCTGGGGACGACCCCCGCCGTGCTCGACCAGGAAGAACACGGCGCGTAGGGCGTCGGCGATGGAGTCCTGACGAATGACGAATGACGAATGACGAATTGACGATCAGTGCGAGCATGAATTGCCACGTTCCGCGGCCGCCGTACCCTGCCCTTCCATCTCGCACCGTCTCAATCTTTCGTCATTCGTCATTCGTCATTCGTCAACGGCCTGCGCACACCCCTGCGCATTGTCGCGATTGGGCAAGTTGCGGCGAACCGTGGGGGATTCCGCAAGTTGTGGCGATGGGGATCCGATCCAATCCCCAGAAGGTGCGTCAGGCGTTGCGCTGATGCAGGAGGGTTGGCCATGTCCAGCACATTGCGACGGGTTTCGTTAGCAGTACCATTGGCACTGTCCCTGGGCGTGCCATATGTGTTGATGAGTGAATCGACCGAGTCTCTGCGGGGCTCGGTTCAATCGTTGGTTTCCAGCTCGCCGAGTGCGGGTGAAACGGTGCAAGGGATCACCGACCCGGAAGTCGGTCGCCTGTTATCGTTGAGCGAAAAGCAACTGGCGCAGCCCGCGGCGGCCCCTGCCCGACTGGCGCCCGTAGCCAAACTCGAAGGTGTGTTGCGGTTCGACATCACGCCGCAATGGGTCATGGACAATTGGCCGAACGTCGCCACGACGCGTAACGAAGGCGGACTGGATGGGTTGCGAGTACCGCTGATCACCGGAACGCGTCCCGAGGATGTCGTTGGATCGCTGACCTACTACTTCGATAACCAACGCGTCGTCCAACGCATCGCGCTCGACGGCGTCACCGGCGATGATCGACAGCTCGTGGCGTCTGTGACGCGGGCATTCCAATTGCAGCCGGAGCCGCAGGCGGGTGTGGGGATCTACGTCAGCAAATGGAACGGCGAACCGACCAGTGCCATGTGGATTCGCCGCCTCCCCGTGGTGAGTGTGGACAATCCGTTCCAGAAATTCGAGTTCTCGCTGGAGTTGAATCGTCCCAATCACTACTTCGGGTTGAGTCCCATGTTTCGCGCCCGCCTCCAGAATGCGCAGGCCAATTCCGAGATCTCCCCCACCCTGCGCTGAGCTTGCAGCCAATCTCTGGCGAGATGGGCCACCAGGAATCCTCTGGAGTCCTCCGAGTTGTGCCGTACTCGATTTGATGCATGTTGGCCTTCGGCCAGGCGACGGCCACACGCGCGATGCTCGCCGTGGGGTCGGGGATTCCCATGATGTTGCGGGGGGACAAAATCGCGTAGAATCAGACGCACGTGGACTCGATGCTGACCAGCGCTCGCGGCCGTTCACGTCGAGCGGATCGACGCGCGAGTTTCTGAGCGGCATGAACGAAGATTTTCGATGGAATCTGTTTCGGGAGACGTGGGCATGATGAAGAACTGTATCCGTGGTTTGGTCCTGTCGATCGCGTGGGCCGCGTGTGCCATGCCAGCCGTGGCGGCCGACGAGGGCTGGGTGAATCTGTTCGACGGCAAGTCGCTCAAGGGCTGGACGCAGCAGAACGGGACGGCGACGTATCGCGTGGAGGAAGGAACGATCGTCGGAAAGACTTCCGAGGGAAGTCCGAACTCGTTTCTCTGCACCGACAAGGATTACGGCGACTTCGAGCTGCAGTTTGAAGTGCAGGTTGCTGACCAATTGAATTCCGGTGTGCAGTTCCGTTCCCGCAGCACGAAGGAGTTCGACGCTGGGCGCGTGCACGGGCCGCAGGTGGAGATCGCGATCAACGGCACGGCCGGACGCGTCTATGGCGAAGCCTTGGGGACCGACTGGTTGTGCGAGCTGGGGAACGATGCGGCGCAGGCGGCCTTCAAGCCGGGGGCGTGGAACAAATATCGCGTGCGGGCTGTCGGCAAGAAGATTGAGACGTGGGTGAACGATGTGCCGACGGCTTCGTTTGAGGATGAGAAATCCAACATGCTGTCCGGGTTCATCGGTCTGCAGGTGCACGGCATTGGAAAGGACGAAGGGCCCTACGAAGTGCGCTGGCGCAACATCAAGATCAAAGACCTGACCAAGAAATAGAGCGATACGTGCAGCGGGCCGCCGCGCATGGCTCGAGAGCACGGCCGGCGGTTCGGCGTGATGCGCCAGCCGCCGCCCGGCGGCGGCCTCGAGGTGGAGGTGGTTGAACGGGCATCGATCAAGGAACCGCAGAATGTCGAGCAAGATTCGATTGGTACAGGGCCTGACCGCGAGCATGTTGGTGGTGTGGGTGTGGAATCTGGCGTTGGTCGTATCGGCTGCCGAGACCGTACCGCTCTCGTCGTTGGACCTGTCCAAAATGTCGGCGGGGTGGGGGAAGCCGCTGGCCAATCGGTCGGTGCAAGACCGCCCCCTGTCGATCGCGGGACGCGCGTTCGAGCAGGGCGTGGGCACGCACGCGGAGAGCCACATGTGGATCGATCTCCAGGGAGGTTGTCGCCGCTTCAGCGCGTGGGTCGGTGTGGACGACGAGGTGGGTAGGAGCTCCGCGAGCATCGAGTTTCGCGTGGTGGCCGACGGCGAGACGCTGTATCGCCGCGGGATCATGAAGGCGGGTGATGCGGCCCAACGCGTGGACGTGAATCTGTCCGGCAAGCAGACGCTGCTGCTGAGTGTTCGCAGCGGGTCGGATGGCGTGGACTTTGACCACGCAGACTGGGCCGACGCGGTCTTCGAAGTCACGGCGGCCAAACCGCGGGCGATTAGCTCTCCGCCGCTGCCGGATGAGCCGAAAGTCATTCTCACCCCCAAGCCAGGTCCGCAGCCGAAGATCAATGGACCGCGCCTGTTCGGTGAACGACCCGGCCGCCCGTTCGTGTATCGCATCCCCTGCACCGGGACGCGACCGCTCTCGTTTGCCGCGGAATCACTCCCCGCCGGTTTGACGCTCGACCCGGCCACCGGGATCATCAGCGGGCGAGTGCCGCCAACCGCCGGCGACTATGTGGTCACGTTCCGCGCCACCAATGGGGCCGGAAGTTGCACGAAGAAGTTCACCATCGTCGTGGGCGACACGTTGGCGCTCACGCCGCCCATGGGCTGGAACAGCTGGTATATCCACTACTTCCGCGTGAACGAGCAGCACATGCGGGCCGCCGCGGAGACGATGATTCAATCGGGCATGGCCGACTACGGTTACATGTACGTCAATATTGACGACTGCTGGATGAAGAAGCAGGGAGACGAACCGTACCGGGATGCCGCCGGCGCAGTGCTGGCCAACGACAAGTTCCCCAACATCAAGGGGATGGTGGATGATATCCACGCGAAAGGTCTCCGTGCCGGCACGTACATTTCGCCCGGCCCCTGGACGTGTGCCGGCTACGTCGGATCCTACCAGCACGAACAAGCCGATGCGAAGAAGTTTGCCGAGTGGGGATTCGACTTTCTCAAGTACGACTGGTGTTCGTACGAAAGCGTCGCGACAGGTGAAGGGCGCGAGCGATTCACGAAGCCTTACCAGCAGATGGGTGACATCCTCAAGACACTCGATCGAGATCTGGTCCTGAATCTGTGCCAGTACGGCATGGGCAATGTCTGGGAATGGGGCGGCGAGGTTGGCGGCCATTGCTGGAGAACGACCGGGGACCTGGGGCTGGAACGCGACCAACGGTTGCCCGGTTTTTACAGCATCGGCCTGTCGAACGCGAGGCACTGGGAGTCGGCAAAACCCGGTCAGTGGAATGATCCGGACTACATCTTGATCGGTTGGGTCGGGTCGGCCCACGATCAGTCGGAGGGTACTCCCACGTCGCTGACGACGAACGAGCAGTATTCCTACATGTCGCTGTGGAGCCTGATGGCGGCCCCGCTGATCTTTTCGGGCGACATGGCCAAGCTCGACGACTTCACGCTCAACGTGCTGTGCAATGCGGAAGTGATTGACGTCGACCAGGACGCGCTGGGGAAGCAGGCTCGGATCGTCAAGCAGGATGAGGATACGTTGGTCCTGGCCAAGCCCCTGGAAGATGGCTCGTTGGCCGTCGGGCTGTTCAATCTCGATGATCTGCAGCAGACGATTCGCACGTCGTGGCCGGAACTGGGACTGACAGGGCCGTGCCGCCTGCGCGACGTGTGGCGGCAAGTCGACATCGGCACGGTGGACGAGAAATTCGAGGCCGTCGTGCCGCGTCACGGCGTGACGCTGATCCGTTGCTGGCCCCACGTCCAACCCCAGTGAGCCGCGGGACGGGTCACTGGGGGCGGGCCTCTTTCCATTGCCGCAGTCTGTCGACCTGGCTGCGGGCCGTGCTGGCGAGTTGGCGGATGGACAGCCAATCGCCAGCCTGAATCAGGTGGCGAGGGGCCAGCCACGAACCGCCGACGGCCAGGACCAGCGGATCGATCAAATAGGCTCCGACGTTTTCCAGCTTCACGCCGCCCAGCGGAATGAACCGCACACCCAAGTGCAGATAGGGGGCGGATATGCTGCGCAGATACTCGAGCCCGCCGCACGGTTCCGCCGGGAAGAACTTGACTTCGGGACAGCCCAGTTCCAGTGCCAGCTCCAGGTCGGAGGGCGTGGCGATGCCGGGTGCGAAGGGGAGCGAGACGCCGCGGGCCGCCTCGATGACCCGCCGGTTGGTGCCGGGCGCCACGCCGAAGGCGGCCCCCGCCGTGTGCGCGCCTGCACCTGTTCCGGCGTCAGGATCGTGCCGATCCCGGCCAGCATGTCGGGTACTTCTGCGCGAATGGCCACCAAGGCATCCAGAGCGACTGGTGTGCGAAGTGTCAATTCCAGGACATCGATGCCGCCGTCGACCAAGGCGCGCGCCAGAGGCACCGCGTCCTTGACCGCGTCGATCACCAGTACGGCGATGACACCACAATGCTCGATCCGCTGGAGGATTTCCCGCGAGAACTGGGTTTTCATGGAGCTACTCCGACGTCATGGACGGCGGTTCGTAATCAAAGTCCTTCCACTTCATGGCACGCCGGAACGGTTCGATCCGCAGCATCACTTCGCCATTGATGAACAACCGGACGGTGCCGTTGGTCTCGCTGACGACCACGGAGATCGCCTTCGTCATGCGACTGATGGCCGCGGCCGCCCAGTGCCGAGTCCCCAGTCCCTTGGAGAGGGTCAGATTGGCGTGCGGCGCATCGACGATCTGGCAGGCGCGCTCGACGACCGCATCGGCGGTCACGATAATCGCACCGTCCAATTGGGCGATTTCTTTGACCGCTTCCCGGGCCCGCGGATCGTGCAGGTCGCGTTCCTCGCGTTTGTGTCCGCGAACCGGATCGAAACCGGCGGGATGGCAGAAGTTCAAGACCTTCCGTGTGTCCCCCACGACGAACATGGTACCGACCGGCTTCCCTTCACGTCCTTCGCGTCCGATGTCGACCGCCAGATCCACCACGGTCTTGAGGGTCTCGAGCGGCACGCTGGTTTCCAGTTGCCGCAGGTCGCGCGCGGTCAAGCGGCCGAGGTGTTCATCGAGCTCGATATAGCTGACCGAGTCGATTTTGTCGGCCTCAAAGCCGCTGTATACGGCGATCACGGCTGCGCCGGGGACCAGGATGTCGTCGGCCACCGCTTCCAGCAAGGCCTGTGTCAGCTTCTCGAACACCGGTGCGTCCGGCATGTTGACGACGACCGTTGCCAGGCCCGCCTCGGCAGCGCCCGCCAGCTTGTCCACGTGATCGGCGGAGACCAGCAGCTTGATACGGGTCGTGGGCGCTTTCAGCTTTTGCCAATCGGTCGGGCCATCGAGCACCACCAGCAGAGCATCCGCCTCGACCGTCTCGGCGATCTGAATCGCAATCTCGTAGAACTGGGCAAACTGCCTGTTGAACTTCTGGGGAATCATGCGACCGGCTGGAGCAAACGGGGACCGTGCGGCGAGGTACGTCACCCACGCTGGGCGCGAGACGTACGCATCCTAAATGGTTTCCCCGGAAAGAGCAATCACTTGCCCGGTCGCCGGGCCAACAATGCGCTACGATCGCCCGGCAGGTCCCCGAAGACGCGTTCGCTGTAGAGCACCAAGGCGCGGAGGGCGTGGCCGCGTGGACCGATCTCCCAGTCGCGCTCGCCATTGAGCAGTGTCGAGGCCAGATAGTTGACCGACCGCACGATCCGAGGGTCGGTGAGGTCCTTCTGCGGCAGCGAGAAGACCAACCACTCCAGGATGTGCCCGGTCGTCTGAATCCGCCGGTCCACGGTTCCCGAATCATCGCGTTTTTCCAGCCACCTCGTGCTGAAGCTGCCGTCGCGATTCTGCAGCTTGAACGCGTGCTTCTGATACGAACTCACGAATTTTTGGGCCCGCAACCACTCGCCGTCCAGCGGCTCACCACGCTTCTGACGCGTTTTGACCGCCATGCTCAAGGCAATCAGCCGGTGCGTGCCACCACAGGCCGCACCGTTGATCGGCTGCGCCAGCTCTTCGCGAATTATCCGCGGGATGCTCCAGGTCTCACCCTGGTCGCTCTTCCAGGTCGCATCCGAATCCAGATAATGTGCCAGACCAATCAGCTGAAACGTGAGCTCCGATTTCGGCTTGCAGGTCCGCTGTTCGAACTCGGCCAGGTCCGCGACCGTGAATTCGTGCCCTTCCACGCGGATGGGATACGTGCTCTTCACGCCCGACAACGCCAGCATCGATAACAACTGGCCGTCGTGACCCTGATAGCCCGGCCCGTTGCGTGCGCATGACCAGGCGTCCGTCCTTAACGGTCATCAGCGTCATCCCGCGGCATGGACGGTTGTAACACAGCCAGCCGATCGCATTCACGCGCTGTTTGCCGGCCAGCAGTTCCGTGTCGACACCGAAGGCGATCAGCGAGTGCATGATACCCCACGGGCTGCGCTCGTCGATGCTCGTTGGCCGCTGGTAATAGTACGTCAGGCAGGTGCGGATCTTGTTCCGGAGACGAGCCATCTCCGGACTGAGTTGTTTGGCCGCTTTCACGGGCTCCTTGGCCGCCTTGGCCTCGTCAGCTACTGGCGGTTTGTCGAGCAGCGCCGGCTCGTTGAGCGGTGCCGCGCAAGGCGCCTTCGCCGAACTGTCGCTCTCCTGGGGCGCCGATTCGTCGATCGCGGCCGGCAACAACGCGGGCGAGTCGTCCAGGCTCGGTGAGTTCTGCGAGGGGATGTCGAGCGGTGCTGCCTGCGGCGGCTCGACCGGCGCTGCGGTCGGTGGCTCCACGCGCGCGTCGCTCTCCGCCGCGCTCGGTTCGTCCGGAGATGTTGGTGGGATCGCGAGCAGATCGTCTTCGCTCGGCGGTGTCAACGACGGGGCATCGAGCGGTGCCACCAGTTCCAGGTCCGGGACCGCGTCGACCGTGCGGGGCTCCGGCCCGCGCCGACTCGACTTCGACGGCGGGTCCTGTGGCGGTCCTGCTGGGAGCCGATCCGCCAGTTTCTGCGATTTGCCCGAACGCGTCGTCCGCGTGCTTTGCTCGCCACGGGCTGCTGCGGCTTCCTGCGTGCCAGGCGACGCGGATGCTTGCTGCATCTGAGACGCCGCATGCAGTCGGGCCACAATGGATCCCCAGGCATGGGGGGTTACTAGCGAGATGGTCGCCAGGATCGCGGCGACCCACACAGTCGAAGTTCTCACCATGACATACCTGCAGTGGCAAACAGAATCGAAAGGGAACCCGAGACACCTCACGCAGAACTCAACCGCGTACTTTCAACGTCTGGTATCGGCTGTAACGGTTGGTGCGGTTGAAGCTGATCAGAAGAGTTCCCGCACGCGGTCGGCCACGGAGGGGGAATACTCGGGCCCTGGATCTTGCCCTTGGGCAAACTTCTGCCAGGCCTCGAGATTGTTGCCGTAGTTCTTGCCGCTGGCCTGTTTAAGCGATTCGATGGAGCGGTATTGCAGGGCTGCATCGCCGTCCTGAATGGCCAAGCCCAAGGCTTGGTAGGCGACGGGGTCCGAGAACTTCCCAAGTTCGCGCGCTGCCGCCAGTTTAACGTCCGTATCGGAGTCGCTGCCCAGGCGTTCGGCGAGCAATTCCACGGCCTCCTCGCCGCCTCGTTTACCCCACGCTCGGCACGCGTTAATGCGGACGGTTGCATCGGCGTCTTTCATGGCCAGTCGCAGTCCTGCGCTCGACTCGGGCACTGAGAATTCGACCAGTGTTTCCGCGCACGCGCGCGCAGCAACGGATTGTCATGCGTGCTGATGATGTGTTGAAGCTCTCCACACCAATGTACTTGTTGTTCCGGAGAGAGTGTCCGGGCGCTGTCCCGCAGGGTTTCCACTTCCGCTAATTGGCGATGCAGGGTCGGCTTGTACGCCTCATCGGCGGCCCACTGGCGTCGCATCGAAGGGTTGAGCGACATCACAAAAGGCACCGGACCGTCGGCACAGCCTCCCAGGCTGGCCAGAGCGATCACCACACTCAAGTAACACAGGCGTTTCACACCAACGGAGACCATGGATCGACGGACCTTCTACGAAGAGTTGCGAAGACGTGACCAAGCAGATTATCCCGTCGGACGATAAGCGGGCGGACTATAGCAGAGCGGTGACTGCCCGCCTAGGCTGATTCGCGCCGGTTGTGGTTGAATTTGGGAAGACTGAGTAAATAGGGCTGGCCGCTTGTGCCACGGCTGCCGGATGTCCCGGCGTCAGGCGGTGGCCTGCATTTCCTGCGGGCGGCGTTCGCTCAACACGAGCAGGACACCGCCCAGAATCAGGACGATCCCCAGGATCGGCAGGATCCCCAGCACGAGGCAGATCACGCCGGCGCTGCACATGATCGTGGCTGCCACGAACCTGCCACGCCGAGTCGTGGCGAGTCTTCGGAGCAACCACCAGCCGGCGAGGACGGCGACGACCAACGACACCAGCGCGGCGATACTGCGCAGCTGGCCGAGCAAGCGACTATCGACCGGTCGGGCCGAGATTTCGACATTGCCGCGCGGCGTGGTGAAGAAGAACACCGATCCACGCTGCGGCAACTGAAAATCGAGGCTGGTCAATCCGACGCGGCTGAACATACGGCCCTGAAGGGCTTCCTGACCCTCGACTCCCCAGGTCACTTGTGAGGGGCCATCCCCGACGAAATCATTCACGATGGTACCTGTGTCCTGAGATTGGCTGGCGAGACCGTTCTCTTCAGCCACTCGACGCTCGATCTTGTCCGCATAAGCGCGATTGAGCGCTTGCTTCGTACTGTAGCGTGCCTGTTGGCCTTGCTGACCTTGTGGCATTTGGCCGCCGGCTGGTCCGCTAACTCCTTTGCCGGCCTGGGCCTGAAACACTTGTTGTGCGGCATCATTGGCGGCCGGTGCGTCGACCTGTTGCTGAGCGCGGCCGGATTTCTCATCCTGCAATCGCTCGGTCGCCACGACTCGTTTCTTTAACTGCGAAATGTCCTCCTGCAGCGCCTTGCCTTCGACGGCTTCCCGCGTGACGTCGCCCAGCCTGAACCACTGCTGGTCAAACGTCTCGACCGGCTGGACCGGCGGGGCGGTTTCGGTCGGTGCGGCGAAGTTGAAGCCGAGTCGAGTGACTTCATTGCGCGACAGCTTGTTCCCTTGCGAATCGAAGTAGCCGTTGAGTCGTCCGCGATTGTCGGTCTCGGCCGCGGTCTGTGTCTGCAATTGCTGGATTTCGTCTTGCGCGGCCTGATACACACGGTAGTTCGTATCGAGGTTACTGCTCAGTAATGCATTGCCCTTGTTTTGCCGCCCCTGGCGTTGCAGTTCGGCGAGTTCCTGTCCCAGGAACTTCACGTTGCTCATCGCGCGGGCTTTGGAAAACTCGTTGGTGCCCCGGATGATCTGCGTCAACTTCTCTACTTGTTGCGTGCGATACGCGACGTAACCGGCCGCGAAATCGTCCTGACCTGGCACGCGCGTGGCGGTGCCCGCGAAATGGATCCACTGGAAATCATCCGGCAGATAGAGTTGCACCTGGCTCAATTCAATGTTGATATTGACGGTGCGAATGACCGGTACATTCACGGCCCGCAGGGTGCGGAGGCGGTCAAACCGACCTGCATACTTCAACACGACGGGGAAGTCGAGATCCCCTTCGGCGGTTTTGATGAGGGGAATCCGCAAGACCTGGTCATTCGTTTGTCCGCTGCCCTGGGCCGGCTTGACCGGTTGCGACGCCACATGGGCCGTCCAGAGTGTGGCACCCGCGGGCAGTTCCATCTCGAGATAAGGTTCCGTGCGGTTGTCGACCTTCAGGAGCATGGAAGCGCGATAGGCGCCACTGGCATCCAGCACCAGTTCGGTACGGGCCAGCCCGATACTGGCTCCGGCCGTCTTGACGATCTCCCGCTGCTTCATGCGATAGCGGAAGGCGACATCCGGGCCGGTCTGGGTCGCCACATAGGCGGTCGTGAAATCGCCGCCTTGCAGCCGAGCCGAGAGCTGTTCCCACTGTCGCGAGGGGCGCGTGACCGGTTCCAGGCCGGGCGTCTCGTCCACCAGGATCTCATCACGCCCGGCGTTCTCGAGCGTGACGTAGCGGTGATTCGTCGTGCCCAGGTCGACCAGCGGGAGGGGAGCGAGCTGTTGATCGGGCGCAATGGCCCGATCGTTCTCGACCACCACGCGATAATCGCCGGTAATCGCATCCTGCAGGTCGAGCGTCACGCGGACGGAGTTCTCTCCCTCCACGGGAACCACGCCGAGCTCGCGGATCCGGGGAGCCGAAATGTGTGCGTTTTTCAGCGACGCAGGCAGTCGAAACACGATCTGTCGAATCCCCGCTTCCGCAATCTGGAAGTCGAGCAGGATGGTCTCCTGGATCTCCCGAAACGTCACCCGGACGTTGCTGACCGTGACACAGGTCACGCGGGGCGAGCGCGGACTGAGCACGATGTTGCCGCGATAGGCGGCTCCTTGGTACTCCAGCGCCAGTCGGGCGAGCGGCCGCTGAGCATCGGTGACCCAGGACGTGACGCGGTCCAGCAGGATCGCGTGGCATTCCTGCAAGTCTGCGGGCCGCGCATCGAGCGACGAGTCGACTTGGACTACCACCGTACCCTGCTGCTGGTCCACGTCGAGCACGGCGATCCGCGGCAGGGGAACCGCGGCAGCCGCCAGATGGTCGCGCAGTTTGCCACGCAGCGACAAGGAGAAACGATCGACCTGGCCGGCTGCGAAGAAAGCGGTCAAGGTCCGCTGGCCGTCGGCGGCGACAATCGACCAATCGCTCAGCCCGGCCGCGGCGACCTGGTCCAGTTCCAGGTCCTCAGGGATCTCGAGTCGTACCTGGTAGATCGACCGCTGCTGAGCCAGGATCTGGATTTCGCATTCCAAGGCCGCCTCGGTCTCACCGAGCCGAAACAGCGTGCGCAGTTCGGCCGTCGTGCGCGACCGGACCTGGGATACGACCAGGCCAATTTGAAATGGCGTGGCGGCGAATTTGTAGGCTTGGTAATCCCGCACCTTCAGAGGGCTGCCGAAACCTCCGTCGGCCGAGCCAAGCTGCTCGACCACGTTGGCACTGTCGGTCCGGGTCACGCCCCCGTCGGCGCTGGTCTGCAATTCCAGGATGGTGCTGCGGCGGATCTGCACCGTGCCCCGGTGCAACGCCGCATCCGGGACCGCGACCCACGGCACCGTCACATTCGTCGATGCGCCCAGTGCAAACACCATTCGACGCGACAGATGCACCGTGAACTGTTCGCTCTGCTTCACCGCCTTGAGCAATTCCACCGTCAAGAAGCTGTGCTCGGACTCCGTCGCGAGATCCCAGCCGCGGACGTTCTTCCCCTCGACCAGTTCCACCAGATAATCTTGGGGAACTTCCACGCGAAACGTGCTGCGATCGGTCTGGCCAAAGCTGAAATCGAGGCGCCACGTGACGTGCAGGCCGTCCTCGCGAACATCCACGACCGCCAGCGACGTCGTGGTCAGGGCCTGGTCGACCGAACCCGGCGTGATCCGTGCCCGCCACGTTACTTCGAAGCGGCCCGCTGCGCCCAGCGTGGCATCAATCGTCTGCTGGTTCTGCGTCGTCGTCTCGCTCAGGACCGTGCCGCCCACGTTGTGTCGCACGTTGGTCTCCGCCTCGGGAACCGTCACCTTGACCGCCGTGGCCTCGGCGTACGGAATGGTCGCGTTGGCCACTCGGGAACCGCCTTGACGGACCACGGCCACGCGAATGTCCAGTTCCAGGCGATGACGCCCCTTCCCTTCCACCAGCAGCGTCAACAGCGCTGGCGGAATCGCTGCCGCAGCCGACGGAGCAGGACTGGCCGCGGGAGGCTGATCGGTAGGCGGAGCCTGCGGTTGCGGTGCGACCGGCGCAGGTTGCACGGCCTTGAGTCGGGCTGGCCGGCCATCGAGCAGGGCCGACGTGATGACGCCGTCCTGCAAGGCCAACGGCACGTCCAGCGGATCGTCGGTGAACAACTCCATGTCGAGCGAGCCGCGCAGCACGACATGCTCGGCATCCTCCAAGATGACTTCATAGCCCGCCCCGGCGAACGAAAACTTCGCCGCCGCCGGTTGATCTCCGATCTTCTGGTCGGGGTGGGCCAAGTTCCACAACTCGACATACCGTGTGTACGGGACCAGGACTTTCGTCGCGCTCTCGCGCTGCTCGATGTCTGCCGGGTCGTACGGAATGACGACGGCATCCTCCGGAATCTTCACCGGCTTGTCCGCATCCAGGATCGGCTGCAGCAGATCGCGCAGATCTTGAGCCGGGGCCGGCGCCTGGAGTGATGTGAATATCGCCAATGCGACCAACGCTCCGGTGGTGGCACCGATTGACGGTCCTTGCGCTGAACGCAGCCGGAACCAACCAGCACTCCGTTCCACGCACGCCACGAGGATCCAGAGGGGAACCAGGGCGAGGGTGGCCAGCAACGCTCTTCTCGAAGACCACGGTGTATTCCGTGAGCGGGCCGCCGAGGATGGGCAAGCCGCAGGCCAGCAGAGCCGACAGGATGACCCATCGCACGCGTGTCCGCACCGGGGCGTGCACCTGCATCAACCCGATCACCACAATAAACAAGGCCACTGCCCATGCCAGCCATGTCATGCGATGCTGCTGGTAGACGGTGATGTCGAGTTGCGGATCGGTCCCGAGGCTCTGGAACGTCAGTGCCGCGCCGGTCACGGCATCCGGGCGCTGCGAGTCGGCTCCCACGGCAGACCGGTCGATCTCGATCGATAATCCGCGTAGTCCTTGCAGCGCCCAGTACTTCGCCAGCTTCGACGTGGCGGCCGAGCCCGCCTGGTTGGTCGGTTCCGCGGACTGCGCGGGCATCTGCGCGGGAAGATTGACAGTCGCCTCGGGCGCGACTTGGGGGGCGGCCTCCGCGGAATTCGGTGCCGCGAAAGCGTCGCTCGGGGGCGCTGGGGGACGAGCGAACCTCCGGCCACGGGTGGTTGCGCCGGTGCGGCCTCGCCCCTCGCCCTGCCTTCACCACCCGACGCAAACATGTCGCCCCTACCACCCATCATGCCACCGTAACTGGTACTGCCGCTCATACCGGGCATGCCGGGCATGCCCATCCCAGGCTCGCCCCCGGCGCCCATGCCGGGATACCCGCCGCGGCCGTCCATCGCGGGCCTCCCCTCCGGGCGCATCCCGCCGGTTGGTTGCTGGTTGGCGTCAAAGTTATAAGTTTGTCGCATTTCGCCCTCCATTGCGACGGGCGGTGGAGCGGGAGCCGTTGTGAATGGCAATTGCCCCTCGGCATCGCCAGCGAATGGCGCGGCTGCCACGGGCGCATTTTCCATCGGCATGGTGTAGTCGTCCGCCGCCGGCGCTACGCCGCGCGCCGCCTGGCTAGGTCCGTCGATAGTTGCCGGTACGCCGACTCCGCTTCCGCCCTGGAGGACGCGAAAGAGGCCGCTTCTCGGCTTTGTTTGCTGGCCGCCAGCATCAGGAACGGCGGTCCATACAGGCCGCCGCCCACGGTCGTAGCGGCTTGCGCAACGTGCGCCAGGGGGACGCTACGGGTGGCAGGTCGTGCGTGAATACGGTGCCTTCGACGCGCGACACCCGGTAGCCGGTGGGCAGCTGCACGTGCCAGACGAGATCCACCTGCGGCACCGGAAGCCCGGCGTCCTGCTCGTCCTGCATGAGCCACAACTGGGGCGCCTGCGTGCGGATCTGCCCCACCCAATTCATACCCTCGATCGGCGCCTGGTACACAACCTGCAAATCGCGTTGAATGCCCGCGGCTTCGGCTTGCAGGCTCAGCACGATCTGGTCACCACGTCGCCGCGGTTTGATCGGCTTGCCGTTGAGCGCGACGGACCAGAGTTCCGCGCCGGTCGGGAATTGGATGGCGAGAAACGGCAGCTTGGTCTGCAGCAGAAACCGGGCTGCCGATTGACTCACGCCGGACGTCGACACGAGTGTCACGAGTTCCGCGCGCTGGACGATCGCTGCCGGCAGCGGACGCAGGTCGCGTCGCGCAACAGCGGTTTCGATCGGTGTGTCGTCGGCCGTGGACGCGAACGCCCCCAGCAGTTGCCGGCCCGCTTGACCGGGCGTGTATTCGGCTTCGGCGAGTTCCCCGACGTCGACGCGGCGCATGGTCGTGCGCAGGTCGACATCCAGTGTCGGATCGCCGCTTTCGACCGACACCATCTGCGTCTGATAGGCAACGTTCGCGGCGCGAATCACCGGCAGGCGGATGGTGCCCGTGCCGGTATCATCGATCCGCTGTTCGAAGTCGATGGCGAGCTTCACGGTGCCCGTCTGATCGCTGGCCAGCAGCGCGGTCCAGATGCGTCGGTCATCTTGAGTGACTTGCGAGGACTCTTTCAGCTGGATGCCGTTGAGCCCCGGATCGACAGCGTCGTCGGGGTCGTGGCGGGCAATTCCAGGTCCAGGCGGTTCGTGTGCGCACGGTCGATGTTGTAGACCACTTCGTAATGGGCGATCAGCAGTCCGTCGCGGATCGCGAAGAAGGAGTAATTGCGCGTCGAGATGTGCGGCTGCGTCCGTTCGACTCGGAACACGGCACGGTAGGCATCGACCGACATCTGGTAGGTCAATTCGTTGGCGGACTCCGCCAATCCGAACCGGCCGCGTTGATTCGCGTCCAGCGGGGTGAGGCCCTCGATGGTCAGCGGCTTGGCGGTCAGGTCACCGGTGGGTTGGACGGCGATGGCTCCCGAAGCGTCGGTGGCCTGTTCCACGGCGATCCGCGGGAATTCGACATCCAGGGATGCCCAGTCACCGAGCCAGGCGGACGAACGATAGGAGGCCTCGAAATAGATCGTGACCGTCGTACCAGGTTCAATCGCGGTCGGCAGGCTCACGACATAGCGCGTTTCCTTTTCCAGCGGGTACCGCTGGTAAATCAGGGCCTGCTGATCGGCGCTGTGCACTTTCTGCAGTTGCCAATCGCGGGGCATGCGAAAGGCGAAGGCCGTCTGTTTGGCGGCCTGGGGGGTGAGGGTGAATCCGCCGCGCAACGTCTGCTGTTCTTCGCCGAGCGAGAGCATCAAGTGCGTGGCGACGCGGAGTTCATCGCGCGGGTCTTCGAACGCGGCGGAGAGTCCGAAGTCATCGCCCGGTCCGTAGAAGGCCGCGATCGGCCGGATTTCCGGTGCTCCCGGTTCGGCCTCGAAGACCGAATCCGGCAGGGCGCTGCGCAGCACGCTCGTATCGATGCGAATCAACTTGTCCGCGGTCACCTGCAGCGGACGCAGCGCGCTTCGGCCAAGACACCGATCACCGACACCTGCCCCTCCACGTCGCGCGGCCGGAGCACGGGCATGGACCACTGACCGATAACGACCGGGGTCCGCGTGGCGGCGATGCTCAGCATTTCGCGACCGCGCGTCGGTTCGCGCAAGTTGACTTCCAGCACTTCGCGTCCTGCCTCCTGGCGAATGATCCATTGCGACAGCAGCGGCGAGGCGACACTCGTGATCTGGAATCCAGCCGGCACGTCGAACAGGAATCGTTCGACGGCGCCGTGCAGCACGTTCATTTCCACGGTGGCGTGCAGCCGTTCGTACGACGTGGTCAATTCCGAGACCAGGACGGCACGCGAGAGCACCACGCGGTCTTCGCGCAGACGTCGATTGTTCAGCGACATGACGATCGAGATGGCGCCGTCCTGGAACAGCAGTTCGAACCGCGTTTGATCCGACCCGGCCTCGTAGTCCCGCTGGACCACGTGAACGCCGCTCTTGACTTCCACGTTGCCGGGCACGGCCAGTCGGAGCGTAGAACTGCCGGCGGCGGGCAGACGCAGCTGCAGGCTCTGTTGCGCGGCGGAAATCACGACGGGCACGTGAAACTCCACGTCCAATCGGTGGCGTCCGGCATCGCGCACAAAGAGCACGATCTGGCCCTGTGCGTTGCGCGCAATCGGAGCGGTGGCGCCATCGAGCAGGGCCGTTCGCAGAGCAATCCCTTCGAGCGACAAGGGAACGGCATGCAGACCGGGATCAAGGACCTCGATTTCCAGTTGGCCACGCAGGACGGCCACACTCTCCCGGATTGTTCCCTCGTAGGAAGCGCTGAGCAGCACGACCGGCTGAGGCGCCTTGCCGGCCGGTCGCTGGCGGGCTTCAGTCTCCAAGGTGCGGTATTCCTCGCGCGTCATGAACACACGTTCGTTCTCGCCGCCCAGAATCCCGGACAGCGCGTCGAACGGCACGAAGATCACGCGCTGCGGCCGCTCGTCTTGGGGCTCGTCCGCCGCGGCCAGGCCCCGCAGTCCCGCGCTCAGCGTGGTCACGACGGCGGTGAGGTAAACCAGGCGGGCCAGACCGGGTCGTGTCGTCACCGCGCTGAGCATTCTCCCCACGCGGCATGTCAGCCTCAGAGCATCCGTGGAATTACGCATCACGTCGTCCTCCATCCTGCGGCATGTCATCGTCCGACACCGGAGGCGTCTGCGTCCGAGGGGGGCGGTGACTCGAGACACTCGGAGTCAGCCAAGATGATGTCGCTCTCCCCACTCGTGGCGTTGGTCCGTTCCGTGGACCCACCCGCGAACGGACTTGCGGCGGGCGTCGTGGCGACCGACGATGCGAGGTCTGGCCGCGACCAATGCATCTTGCTGACGTGCCCGATGAGCCAGATGATCACCAAGACCGTCAGGGCGATCGGAAAGACACCCTCCCACAGCGTGCGGGCCAGTTCCGGGACGAACACGCCGATCAGCAGCACGGCGGCGGCGATCAGCAGCAGCAAGGCGAGCTGCCAACGCAACGACTGGCGAAACAGCGGCAGGCCGACAACCGCCACCGCCAGAATCACCAGCCCCTGGAACCAATTCCGATTCATGGTGGACAGCCGCAGCGAACCGTCGGGCGCCTTTTGTGGACGCAGAGTCGAGTACACGTGGAGATGCGACTTGCCGATCGGAAATGTCTGCGCGGAACTCACCGCCGCGGGAATGCCTTCGGCCACCCACTGGATCAGTTCCTCGTCGCTGATGCTCCGCAGCCCGAGTGGAATCGGCGAGGCATCGCGGCGCTGTTCATCGGACCAGGGCCCGGCGCTGGCCAACAGGACGTCTTGTGCGGGCAGATAGCTGCACAGGTAGACTTTCTGCACGGCCGGGTCGTCCGGGAAAGCAGGCAAGTCGAGTTGGCCGGGCGTGCCGGGGGTACTGTAGCGAAGTTCCAGGACAAAGGGTTTGTCGATCTCCTGGTCCGCCAGCGGCGCGAAGATGACGCCGGTGGATTCCCGTTCGGGATTCACCGCCCGCCCGTTGATTCGCAAGGGCTGCGCATCAAAGTCGGCTTGCTCCGGCAGGCCGATGGCCAGGCGTTGCCGAGCGCTCCGCAGCCGGTAGATGGCTTGGATGGACAGCTCGTCTTGGCTGAGCGCGACAATTCGCACGACACCCCGCTCGATACTGGTCAGCTTGCTGGTCTCCAGCTCATAGCGCGTGGCCTGGATCGACAGCGACCAGTCGCCGACAAATTCAAACGCCATGGCCGCGCTGTCGGAGCGGCCTTGCGGCAGCAGATCTTTCTGCGGATCGATCGGCAGGAGGCCGACCGGCTGGCCCGTGGGCTGGATGTCGATCGACTCGGACTTGCTGATGACGATCTGCCCGGCGGCACGGAACACATCGTTCGGGATCAGTCGCGGAATCGCAATCTCCACGCTCTTGCCGATGCCCAGTTCGTCGATCTTCTGCTCCCACGCCAGCTGCACTTCGGTGGTTCCCAGCAGCTCCGTTTCGGCGGCGAACTTCCACGGCGTGTAGCCTTCGCGGACGTCATCCGGCTTGGGCGTGATCTCTTCCTTGCTGAGCGCCTGGCTGACATTGTGGATATCGGTGGTCAACGCGGTGGGAACGTCCACGCGGAGCGACTTCACACCGCTGTACTTGATGTCGTAATACAGGGAGACATGGAACTTCACGACGCCCGACGCGATCTCGGCGCGGACGAGCTGATTGACGGTGACTTGCGGACGCCGCCGCTCGGCGGTGACCGACAGCTGTGCCGTGCCTTTGGCAAACGCGTAGGCCAACACCGGCTGCAACGGTTTGGAGCCGGCCGGTGTGGCGGGGATGGTCTGAAATGCCTCCGCAAACGAAATGCTCCGCAAGCCGTCATCCTGGGCCGGATTGATGTGCAGACTCTCCGGGGCGTTGACCACCAGCGAGCCCTGGGCGAACTCCACATCGGCGACGGTCGCGCGGGGCAGCGGAACGGGCAGCGTCGAAGTCGTTCCGGTCGGTGACAGCAGGTTCGGATCGTTGAGCGGCCGCTCCAGCTGGACCCACAGGCCGACCGAGCCAAAGGCCTTTTTGGAGAGATTCACCAGCCACGTGTTGGCGTCGGCCGCGACGCGATGGTAGGAATCCACCGCCGCCGCTTCGCAGGTGCCGATCACCTTGCCCTCCACGGCGCGGACTTCGAACCCGTCGGGGAGGTCCACGCGCAGTTGGAATAACCCCGCCTCTTCAATCTTGTAGAGCCCCTGCCAGTTCAGCACGAGCTTCTCGGCGGACAGGTCGGCTTCCACCAGTTCGGTCACGGAGATCCGGGGCAGGACCTTGTCCACGCTCACGGCCAGTTCATACGGCACGGCGCCGTAGCGATAGGCGAAATCCCACGGGGTACTGCGCAGGCTCTCGGGCAAGTCGTTCTGGTCCAACTGCAGCAGGCCGGCCCGCCGGACCGCTTCGCCCTGCTGACCTTCCTCGATCCGGACCACGACAATCCCCTGCTGCCGCCCCACACCCACGGCGCGCACCAGGGGGAGCGCGACTTCGTACGACGACTCGGCAGCATTGCTGAATTGCTCGAGCTCGACCAGCAGCGACTGCTGACCCTGGGTGGCCTCGAACAGGTCGATGCGCACGAGCTGTTTGCCCTCCGCCGGTTCGAAATTCCACCGCTGTACGTTTCGGTCGAACACGTTGACCACTTTCTGATCCGCCGGAATTTCCAGGACGAGTTGGGTGAGCTTCGCGCGGGAGATTTCGTATTCGAGCTTGATCGTGGAGCGGGCCACTCCTTCCGAGATCACCATCTGCTGTTCGGCCTGCACCGTGGCAAACGCTTCCAGCCCGGTGGCCCCTTCCGCCTTGGGATTCCAGGAGATCTTGACCGTCGGCGCGGCACCCACGAAGGCCAGCAAATCGCGGCCGGTCGTGTCCGCACCGCCGGGTTCCTGCGGCGCGCGTGTGGCGGCAATCATCGGCTCGACCTGGACCGCCATCCCCGCGTCCGGGACGCGGACGCGCCAGCGATTGATGGGCGCTTGCGGTGCTTCGAACTCCACACTGCTTTGTCCGGGCGTCTTGGCGTACGCGCGCGTGTATTCCAGCAGCAACTCGATCTGCTGAGGCGATTCGCCTTCCTTGTGCCACAGCAATTGGTGGCCCGTTTCCGGATGGAGCACGATGCGGGCGGGGGCGTCCCCGATTTGGGCCGAGCGAATGGCGGCGTTCTGCAGCCGCAAGGGCACCAGCACCCAGCCCTTCCCCAGGATCTCGATCCGCACCTTGGCCCGGACGTTGACCACCTGATCGGCAATCGTGGCTTCGTTGTCGATTTCGGTGATCACCGCGTCGACCGGGCGCTGCGAGGGTTGCTCCGCATGCGTGCGGGCGCGGGCGGCGTTCCACAGCTCCTGGAACTTTTCGTACGGCACGAACACCCCCCGGCCCGGTTTTTCGAAGACGTTCTTGAGCTTCTCGTAGGGGATGTAAATCGTCTGTTCACGCAGCGGGTCCTTCTCCTGGACCTCGTCGCCCGACAACGGGTCGTGACCGTCCGTGGCAGGAGCGCTGGGGGTCGACCCGGCCGGCGTTGTTCCATCTGCCTGGCCGTAAACCACGCCGTTTACCGGCATCCAGGCCACAACCAACATGAGAACCAAGATCCTGATGCGATGTCTCATCTGACCGACCTCATCGTGCTGTGATGCTGTGGCGACCCAGCGATTCGACGTTTCCGAAGAAAGTGTAGTTCCCTGTCCGGTGAAAAAAGACCGGAATGACCCCGAGCAGGCCCCCCCGATTGCTCGGATTGTAACACGGAATCCTGAGCGGGCGATCTTGTCGCGCGGGACTTGTTACCGTGGCGTTACCAAACCCGATGTGCTGGCGGTCAACCGAGGACGCCCGCGGCGTGCGCGCGTTACTCGTCGCAGGAAACCTCGACGCCGAATTCCCGCAACAATGCCCGGGGAACGCCGATGTCGAGCACGTGCAGTTGACCGATCCACGTTTTTGCCTCGGCGCCAGCAGGCCTGGTTTGGCGGCCACCAACGTGCACGTGTGGTCGGCGCGAAAGGTGTGTGCGGCGGGGCGGCCCGTTTGACAGTCCAGGCCACTGGGGATGTCGATCGCCAGTTTGTGGGCATGGTGAGCGTTCAGGCAATCGATCACGCGATCGAGCGGCGGACGCGGTTCACCCTGGGCGCCGGTCCCTAGCAGTGCGTCGACGATCCAGTTGACGCCCTCGAGTTGCCGATCCAACTGTGCCATGGCGTCGGGGCCGGTGCAGCACGTGGATCGGCAGCCGCGCTCGGTCGGCGATCGTGTAGTTGATGCCGGCGTCCCCGCGCAGGTCGGCCGGTTCGGACCAGAAGATCAGCTCGGCCGTGACTCCGCGCAGATCCAGATGTCGGGCCAACACCAGTCCGTCGCCGGCGTTGTTGCCGGTGCCGCAGCAGATGGCGACCGGGCCCGCGACGCCGAGTCGGCAGAGAGTGTCGGCACATCCCCGTCCGGCGTTTTCCATCAGGACAATGCCCGGGATACCGTAGTCCTGCATGGCGCGACGATCGAGTTCCCTCACGGCGTCTCGGTCCAATACGGGGATGCTCATCACGGACTCGCCTGGGCCTGGGTCGCCCGACTTGGATAGGCTGCGGCTGAGAACATGTTCCGGCCGGCCGGCCGGTCATGCGAAGTCACCCGTCCTGTGCCGCGTTCCCGAACGGTTCCGCGTATTCTACAATTCCCTGAGCGGAACACAGCCCATAACCTTTTTTTTTCCGATCAGGTGGGGAGACGAACGCGTATGCCCATTTACGAATATGTCTGCCGGAAATGCCGCCACGAATTTGAGATGCTGGTGCGCGGTAGCGAGCAGCCGAAGTGTCCGCATTGTGGCGACAAGAAGCTGGACAAGCTGCTCAGCGTGCCGGCGGCTCACGTTGCCTCGAGCTCTTCCGTGGGGCCTTGCGGTATGGATTGTGGGGTCGCCCGCGGTGCTGCGCCGGCCTGCGGGATGGGAGGGTGCGGAGGGTAGAGAGTAGAAAGTGGAAAGAGTGGGGCTGGCAAGAAAACGCAGGACGGCGGGGCACCGGGGTGCCAACCGCCGTCCTGTCGAGCCAATCGCTCCCGAGTTGCATGATTCGATTAGGGGATGAGGGCGATGCCGCCCCGACGATGGCACCCGCTTCCCACAAGGCCCCGCGCACGCTCAAAGGCACCGGCGGCACGAGCCAGGGTGCACAACTGCCCGGGCCGATAGTAGCCCAGCGGATACTGGCATTCCCACGGCGGATTGATGCCCGCGTGGTAGGGCAGTGCCACCAGGTTCAGGAAGAAGTGCGCACCCGAGAGCAGCGGCTGCACGAAGTGGCCGGTCGTGTGGCCGTAACGTTCGAGCTGCGGTTCCTCGAAGTACAGCGGCTTGTGGCAGACCCCGGTCGCTTTCCAGGTCAGCGTGGTGGGCTGCCAGCTGCGCGCCAGGTAGTCCTCATCGCCGAACGTGCATTCGGTGGGAATTCGCCACCAGGCGGTCACGAAGCACAAGATCGTCGTCACACAGATCGCGGAACGGGATCTTGACGATCTGGTTGTTCTCGTCGAGCACCAGTAACCGTCCGTGCTGCATGTTGTTGAGTCGGCCGGTGGCCACGTCGTGGCCTTGCCGATCGCGCCAGGCTCGCACGGGCGCCTTGGAAAGATCGGCGTTGCGCTGCGACTCTTCCTTGTACGGATCGGTTTCATCCGGGCGCAGCTGGGGCGTGATGTCCAGCGAGATCTTGGCCAGCGCATCGCGCTGCCAGTGCTGCCGAGCCGACACCGCACGTCTGATCGTCCTTGCAGCAATCGCGCTCGTTGTAGACCCGGTCGCAGCTGGCTTTCGGACCCGTTGGACGGCTGGTTCCGGCAGCGGACTGCGGCAGCGGCACTGCCGGGAGCGGCTGAGGAGCCGGTGGCGGATCGTCCGGCGGCAAGTCGTGCGGCGCTCGCCGGCGCCGCCGGTTCCGATTCCGGCGGGCTCGTCGACCTGCACTTGAGCCACCAGGTCCACTGGTCAACGGCCGGTCGCCGTCAGTAGGGGGTAGTTCCTGAGGAGGCAGGCCGGGCTGCGACAGCACTGTCCAGCGGCGCGTCCGAGGCAGCGGGCACTGTGTAGGGAATCGCCGGGGTCGTGGCCAACACCTGCTGCACCGAACGCGCGCTCGTGCCGCCGTCCCGGACAGGGTCACGACCTTGATTCCAGCCGCAGACTCCTCGGAGGAGATCTTGGCCCGCACGACGCCTGGTGTTCGCCAACGCAGCACGGCGACCGACGCATCCGATTCCGCCGCCGTGCGCCGCAGTGCGTCGCGATGCCGACTCCGCCAGGCTCACGCTGTGCTGAGTGGTGGCAGTTGGCGGACCGTTCGCGGGGGCGAACCCACTGGAGTTGGGTTGTGGAAGAGGTCGACTGTTGCGCGTGCAGGAGACACGGCGAGCAGGCAGACGATCACCAGAAATCGACGTCAGGCCGACGCGTACTGCGCACGGCGCCAGCGCGGCGGTCGCGGTCAGTTGACTGTCGCCGCCCGTGTGATACTCGGGACTGTAATTGGGAGATTCCTGCGTGATCGCGATGTCATGGGGATGACTCTCTCTGACACTTGCCGGCGAGACCTTGATGAATCTCGCCTTCGTGCGTAATTCCTCGATGGTCCGCGTGCCGCAGTAACCCATGCCGGCCCGCAACCCACCTACCAACTGGTACACGAAATCGTCGAGCGGTCCCTTGAACGGGACGCGTCCCTCGACCCCTTCCGGCACCAGCTTTCCGTTGTCGGGATACTTTCCGGCGACATCCGCCTGCCGATATCGTTCCGCCGCTCCCTTGACCATCGCCCCGAGCGAACCCATGCCGCGGTACACCTTGAACGTGCGTCCCTGGTACAGAATGGTTCGGCCCGGGCTCTCCGCCAGCCCGGCGAACAGGCCGCCGATCATGACGCAGTGCGCACCCGGCGGCAATCGCCTTCGTGATGTCTCCCGAATACCGAATTCCTCCGTCCGCGATGATGGGCACGTCGGCATGCTTGGCTGCCTCGGCCGCCTCGAAGATCGCAGTGACCTGCGGCACACCCACGCCCGAGATCACTCGCGTCGTGCAAATCGATCCGGGTCCGATGCCCACCTTCACCGCATCCGCGCCAGCCGCCAGTAAGTCCTCGCATCCCTCCCTGGTTGCCACGTTTCCCGCAATGACATCAATATCCCACCGTCGCTTGATCTCGCGGACCGTCTCCAGCACATTCGCCGAATGCCCGTGAGCACTGTCCACGACCAGAACGTCAACACCTTTGTCAATCAGGCTTTGCGCTCGATCGTAGTCCAGCACTCCGACCGCCGCTCCCACCCGCAACCTGCCCAGCTGATCCTTGCAGGCATGGGGGAACCGTTTCATCATGTCAATGTCTTTGATCGTGATGAGTCCGGTCAGTTTGTATGATTCGTCAACCAGCAAAAGTTTCTCCACCCTTTTTCCCGTTAAAATTCGCTCAGCTTGCTCAAGCGTTACACTCCCCGTTGCAGTCACCAGATTCTCACGGGTCATGACCTCGGAAATCGGGCGGTTCGCGTCCTCCAGAAACCGCAGGTCGCGGCGCGTCAGAATGCCCACCAGACGCCCGTCGGGTTGCGTGATCGGAATTCCCGAGACGTTGTGGATCTCCATCAGCTCCAGCGCCGTGCGACGGGCACATCGGGGGGGAGCGTCACCGGGTCGACGATGATCCCGTTGGCGCTTCGCTTGACCTTGTACACCTCCTCGGTCTGCGATTCGATCGACATGTTCTTGTGGATCACGCCCAGGCCACCTGACTTGGCCAGCGCGATGGCCATGGCCGCTTCGGTGACCGTATCCATCGGTGAGCTGACCAGGGGAATCTTCAGCGCGATGCGCCGGGTGAGGCGCGTGGTCACGTCCACCTGGGAGGGCACGACCTCGCTGTAGGCGGGCCGCAACAGGACGTCATCAAAAGTGATGGCAGTCTGGGCGATTTTTTCGTCCATGGTGTGTTGAGCAGCTCATGTGAAGAGGGACGGGGAAAATGAGAAAGCGCGCATTGTAATACACACGGCCCGGGCCGGCACCACCCTGTGCCACCCGGAGTGCCGCAGGACACGTCTACCGGTGGCGGAACAGAGCCGTCGGCCGGCCGTAGCCGTACCCGACCAGCTCGAGTTCCTTGCGGGCCACCAGCACGCCGTTGGCATCGTGTTCTTCGGTGATCTGCGAAACCAGTTCGCCCGGCACGTCCGCACAGTTCACCTCGCGAATCGTGATCGTCTTGTCCCGCATCTTGATGACCGTCGTGGCGGCCCAGGTGCACTTCGGCTTCGCCCAGAATGTCGGCCATCTTGTTCAGTTCGGTCACCGTGGCCGTCGTCTCGGTCGCCTGATCCGGGTGGCCGAATCGACCGACGTGGTGACCCGCTTGAGCATCTGCGGAGTCGTGTCCTTGCAGAAGAAAATCGTGTTCGTTTCCGTCTGCGTACCCGAAGTGGTGACGAACCGAATTACCTGCGTCGCAAACTCCTGGCCGTCAATCGTGACCTGCTGCTCGCCCACCGCCTCCGTCGATTCGACCTGCGGAGCCACGTCGCGCGTGACGGTCTGCGGCTCCGACGGAAACTCGCGCCCCGCCACCTCCACCGTCGACGAGACGCAGAGCGAAAACGACTGCCGCTCCACGCTCGTCACGCGCGTCCGCGCGATCGTCGTGCTCGAACGCAGTACCTCCCCGTTCTCCGCCACCGCGTACGTCCGCACACGCACTTCTTTCCAGGCCCGGGGACCAAACCGCGACCAAGCGTGCGTTCCGGTCGTCGGCATCCACTCGGGCTCCTGTCCCCAGGCCGCGAAATCACCGGCGGGCATCGCCACTAATACGGCCCAAGCCAACATCAGGGTTGTCCGAAACGAACGTCGATGCATGGTATGGTGGGAGAAAATGGTAACCTGGGATGGTTGAATCGGCGTGTGAATCTCTCCTACCCTACGACAAGTTCCCTTCCCTGTGCACCACCTATGTGGGTGGACTGATGTCGCCTGAACAGGTTGCCTGAACGCCGATCGTCAGTTCGCTGGGGGCGGTTCCGGAGTCGATTCGGTCGTTCCGAGGGCCTGGACGGCCTTGACCAGCAGGTTATCTTGCCGGGCGAAGACGGTGCGCAGGTCCAGCAGCAGGCGGTCGTCCTGGATGCGGCCGCAGACGGCCGGATGTCCTTTGCGCAGTCGGGCGGCCAGGGTGTCGACGGTGTCGTGAGCCGGGGTGAGTGCGACGCACCAGGTGGGGATTTGCTGGGTGGGCACCGAACCGCCGCCCAGAAACGTCGTCTCCTGACACGGCGTCCGCGGTGGCGATCGCCGGGCAGGCCGCCAGTTGGGGCGCCAGACGTTCGGCCCGATTCCGCAGGTTGTCGAGCGGGGTGGTGAGCAGCATCAGCAGGGGCACGCGTTGTTCGACCGTGTCCGGATCCTGGTACAGGCGCAGCGTGGCGGCCAGCGCGGCCAGCGTGAGCTTGTCGACGCGCAAGGCGCGGGCCAGCGGATGTTGGTTGATCTTGTCGATGCAGGCGCGTTTGCCGACGATGATGCCGCACTGGGGCCCGCCGAGCAACTTGTCGCCGCTGAACAGCACGACGTCGGCGCCGCAACGGATGCTGTCCTGGGGGCGCGGTTCGTCGCGTGACGGCGTAGCGCGTGAAATCCCACAGCGCGCCGGAGCCGATATCGTCGATCACGAGGCGATGTCTCGGCGTGTCCGAGGCGACGAGTTCGGCGAGGGGCGTGGATTCGCTGAATCCCTGCACGACGTAGTTGCTGGGGTGCACGTGCATCAGTGCGGCCGTGGCGTCGCCGATGGCGGCCTGGTAATCGCCGATGCGCGTCTTGTTCGTGGTGCCGACTTCGCGCAGGATGGCGCCGCTGGCCTGCATCACTTCCGGCAGTCGGTAGCTGCCGCCGATCTCCACCAGTTGTCCGCGAGACACAATCACCTCGCGGCCGGCGGCCAGTGCGGCGAGTGTGAGCAGCGTGGCGCCGGCGTTGTTGTTGACGACGGCGGCGGCCTCGGCGCCGGTCAGTTGCTGCAGCAGGCGTTCCACGGCGACGACGCGTTGTGAACGTTCGCCGGTGGCCAGGTCCAGTTCCACGCTGGCGTAATCGCGGGCGACTTCCACCATGGCCGTGATGGCCTCTTCGGCCAAGGGAGCGCGCCCCAGTCCGGTGTGCAGCAGAATGCCGGTCGCATTGATCACCGGACGCAGCGCGGGCCGCTCCTCGTGCACGATCCACTGGGCGATCCGCTCGGCCAGTTCCGCTGGCGGCGGGCAGTTTGATCTCCGCCGCGGCGGACTGCACTTCGCTGCCGCAGGTTGTCCAGGAAATCGCGCACGCCGCTGAGCACGACGCTGCGACTGGCCCGGTCCATCAGTTTGCGCAGCGGCGGGCTGTCCAGCAGTTCATTGACGGACGGGATATTTCGCAGGACATTGGCCATGGCGTCACACGACCTCGGCGTACAAGTGCCTGCCGACGCGGTGCGGGTGGCCCACGTGGCCCAGGCCGGCCGCGGCGGAAGCGGGTGTCAGGAATCGGCTGTGCCACGAGCGGGAGCGGCCAGCCACCGCACGTCGCCGTCGCGACGCGTGAAGCCGATGCGATCCAGGTACTCGCAATAGGGAACCGCGTACTTGCGGGACGTATTCAGGATTTCGCGGATCTGGCTGACCGTCAAGCCGGTCCCGCCAGAAAGTGCCGTCGGCCAACCGCTGGCGGATCGCTCGATCGACGTCCGCGTGCAGGATAATAGTCGGAGTTGACCTCGACCAGATCGCCATTGGCGGCGGCCAGGGCGACGCAGCTGGGGCACGGCCGCCTGGTTTCGTGGCCGCCTGCTGCTGCACCTGCTGCACCGGTCGGGGGTTCCAGTCCGGCCTGACGGTAGTCCTCGACCAGCTGGGCGAGCAGCTTGCGTTCATTCTGCGACAGCTTGGGGCCGTGTCCTTCGAGAGCGACGCCCTGGTCGGTCAGGCGAATCCGGCCCGCGCTCGCGCAGGCTGGACATCGCCAGGTCGAACACCGGCTCGTCCACGTAGGCAAATCCGCGGCCGAATCTGCTGCCGGTCGCAGGGACAGTCCGCAGCGGATGCTGCTGGTGCAGTTTCTCCAGCGCACGTTTCGATGCGATGGCTGCAGTTGTTCCAGCACGTCGCGGTGGAAGCGGAGCGTCCGGGTGGGAGACACGGCCACTTCGCAGCAGCACGCCCTGTGCGCGCAGCGCGTCGGTCACCGTCCTGCGGGTGCCTCGATGCCGGCCGTCCGCGCCAGGTCGGCCGGCTGCCAGTCGCGCAGTCCGGCGAAGTACAGGGCGGCGGCGGCCCGTTCCAGCGGCTGGTCGGACTGGAGATGGCGCCAGGTGAGCGAGCGGTTCGGGCTCGCCGCGTCGCAGTCGTTCGGCCTCCGGCACCAGGACGATGCCGCCGCCGATCGTTTGCACCGGCGACTCGCTGCGAATCACAAACGGCTGGCTCCAGGTCGTCACGGCCGGGGCGGCCAGATGCAGCTGAGCCCAGGCCGTCTGGCCGGCTCCCAGGCGTCGGTGTCGAGCAGCACGAGAGTGGCCAGCAATTCGGCGGTACCCACGTGGACGCGCACGCGACTGCGGTTTTTGATCGGCCGCACGAGTGCCGTCGACCGCGCGCACCTGCACGGTCAGCAGGCGGCTGGGACGCAGGTGGCCGGGCGTGGCCAACTCCTGCCCGCGTTCGATGCGCTTCATGATGGACACCGGCCAGGTTGATGGCCGCACGTTGGCCACGATGCACCTGTTCGGCCGGCCGGTCGTGGTTCTGCAGCCCGCGGACGCGCACACGCAGCCCGCCCGGCTCGATCGACAGCTCGTCGCCGACCTGCGCTCCGCCACTGCTGACGCTGCCCGTCACCACCGTGCCGTGGCCCGGCGACGGTGAAGGCCCGATCGATGGCCATGCGAAACGGCGCGACGCGCGGAGCCGTGGCAGCGCAACTGGGCCGGCCCGCTCGGCCGCCGCCGCCAGTTCCGCGCAGAGCGGATCGAGCCCCTGCCCGGTCGTCGTGCTGGTGCGCACCAGCGGCGCCGACTCGAGAAACGAGCCGCGCACGAAGTCGCGGATTTCGTCTTCCACCAATTCGATCCAGTCGGGATCCACCAGGTCGCACTTGGTGACGGCGATGACGCCGGCCCGCAGATTCAGCAGCCGCAGAATATCGAAGTGCTCGCGCGTCTGCGGCTTGATCGAATCGTCGGCGGCGACGACCAGCAGGGCCAGGTCCATGCCCGTGGCGCCGGCCAGCATGTTGCGCACGAACCGCTCGTGGCCCGGCACGTCGACGATGCCCAGCCGATACTCGCCCACGCACAGTTCGGCGAATCCCAGATCGATCGTGATGCCGCGTTGCTTCTCCTCCGGCAGCCGATCGGTGTCGACACCGGTCAGCGCGCGGATCAGCGACGTCTTGCCGTGGTCGATGTGGCCAGCCGTGCCCAAGATCAAGTCCGTCACCATGGAGGATCATTGTAGTGTCCACCTGGGGGCGAGAAGGCCACGGAGAGTGCCGGCTAGGACGTGGCCTCAGTAGTCGGACTCAGGACGCTTGGCTCCCAGGAAATCGCTCATCGTCTGGGTCGGCTTCTTCTCCTCTTTCTTCGTGGGAACCAGGAGGTCGAAGGGACTTCTTTCGGGCCACTTCGTGGTGGAGGCCGAGCGGGTCGGAGCCGTTTGGAGCTCTTGCTCCACGGCATCAGCGTTTCCTTGGTCTTGCCAAAAAGTTCTTGGTGCTCTTGTTGACCTTCGACAGCGTCGACGGTTCGTTCTGGCGTTTGGCAGTGGCCGGTCTGGGAGCCCCAGCTGGGCAGCGACATCTTGGGCAATTCCAACCACCCGATTCATCCGACACCTTGGCCGTGGCACGTTTGCTCGGAGGAGCTTTTTTGAACGGATTCAACTTCGACAGGCTCCAGCCTTCCTCCGCCGACGCCACGCTGGCAAATGCGATCAAGACCAGACCGGCCACAGCCACCCATCGACGCCTGCTCACGGCATAACTCCTGTGTGTGGAGAGCAATCGAATCCGACGACCGGGACACCGACCGAACGAGATGCAGCGCGCTCGGCGCAAGTGTCTGGGTATCCCCAACGAGAAAAGCGGGCGGGAGTTTCTCAGAACTGCGTCCGCAGCGTCCAGGTCATTTTGCGGCCGTTCTGGGGTGGGACCGTGAGTCGCCGTCCCCCATTTGTCGTAGTCCGCGCGACAATTTTCGAGCACTCCGGTCGCGGGCGTGTGCCCGAGCCGGCCGGCGATTTCAGCTGTTAACCGCTTGCCAACTGGTGGTACACTGTTACGGAAGCCAAATATCCGTAGCATGGGACGTTGGTGCGTCCAGGCGGTTGGCCCGCGGTTCGCGGCTCGCCTGCCCGCTTCGCCCACGTTGACGGTTACACCCCTAAGGTCCCCGGCAGGAACTGCCGGATGAAGTCTCCCCGAATCGCGTGTATGGGAGCGGGGCAGATGGCCTCGGCGCTCGTCCGTGGATGGGTGTCGCAGGGTCTGTGCGAAGCCTCGGACATTGTGGTCAGCGACCCGAATCCGGACGCGCGTCGCCGTCTGCAGAGAGTGGGTGCCCGGTGTGCGGGTGGAACTCGACCAATCGCGCGGCGGTCGAGCAGGCGAAGATCGTGCTGTTGGCCACGAAGCCGCAGCAGATGGCAGCGGTGGCGCAGGAGATTCGTCCGGCACTGCTCGGACGAGACGCTGCTGATCTCGCGTGGCGGCCGGCGTGACGCTGGCGCGTTTGACTGCAGTGGTTCGGCACCGAGCGGATCATCCGCGTGATGCCGAACACTCCCTGCCTGGTGGGCCAGGGGGCCTCCGCGTTTGCGCTCGGGGCCGCGGGCCACCGAGGCGGACGCGGAGGTGGTGCAGAATGATGAGTGCGGTGGGGGTCGCGTTCCGATTGGACGAATCGTATCTGGATGCGGTGACCGGGCTTGTCCGGATCGGGGCCCGCCTACGTGTACTTGCTGATCGAGGCGCTGAGCGACGGCGGTGTGCGGGTGGGGTTGCCGCGGGAGGTGGCCAGTGCCCTGGCGGCGCAGACCGTCCGCGGTGCGGCGGAGATGGTGCTGGTTCTGGGGGAGCACCCGGCCGTGCTGAAGGATCGCGTGGCGAGTCCTGGCGGCACGACGATTGCGGGTTTGCAGGCCCTCGAGGAGCATGGATTGCGGTCGGCGGCGATGGCGGCCGTGGTGGCGGCCACGCGGCGTGCCGGCGAGTTGGGTCGCGAGCCATCCTAGTGGGTGAAACGCGGTTGTTGGGATGACATGATTGACGAGGAACTGCCATGCCCTCCATATTGTGCTTGATCGACGATAAGCACGTGCCCCTGTACCGGGTCATCTGGGTGTCGGCCGTGCCGCACTTCTGCGGTTCGGAGGAATGCACCTGCGAAGGCCTGTACGAAGTGCGTCTGGAGCAAGAGGAGTCGGTGTGGGCGAAGCGGGAGGAGCGCGACCGAGTCCTGGCGGCGCTCGAGCAGTGGCAGGGTGGTCTGGGGAGCGAGCGGGAGGAATTGGATTGACGTGGTCGATGGCGTCCCACGGAGGACGCGAGGTTTGCCGGTCGTTGAGGAACCAATCATGTCGTTGTTTGAAAACGAAGAGTACCGGTGGCGCGACACGTACTTCGTGCTGTTTCACTCGCAGCACCGACCGTCGGCCGGCGAGACGCTGCAGGCGCTCGAAGCGCTGGGCCCGCGGTTCCAGGTCCAGGAGACCCGATGCGACGAGGACGGACGCTTCGAATCGCTGACGCTGGTCTCTCCCGACGACTTTTCCGCCATGGACATTTCCTTCATCTGCGGCGACGAAGTGGAGGAGCAGGTGGCGACGCTGCTCAATGAGGGCAAGCCGCCAGCAGATGAGCAAGGAAGAGCAGCACAAATGGAAGCATGCTCCCCGGTTGCGACGCGCGATTTGACATCTACCATTTTGAGAAGATCGTGTTGTCGGAAGAGGATGACGAAGACGAGGGATTCCTGGATCCCGGCGGCCTGCTGATCGTGCTCGAGTGTTGTCGAAACTGTGTCATGGAGTCAGCATCGATCCACAGGCAGGAACGGTGCTGTAAGGGACTGGCCGCCTGCTTACGGGAATTGCACACCGATGTAAGCCAAAGAAATCAAACCGGGCGCCGTCGTCAACTACCTCGACGCGCCGATTCTGATTGAGAGTGTCAACGTGCAGTCGCCGTCGGCGCGCGGTGCCGCCACGCTGTACAAGTTTCGCGGCCGCAACCTGGTCACGAAACAGAAGATCGACATCACGCTCAAGGGCACCGATTCGCTCGATCTGGCCGATTTCGGCCGGCGCGAGCGTCAAGTTCATGTACGCGGACGCCACGCACCTGCACGTGCTCGACCAGGAGGACTTCAACCAGTACAGCCTGCCGCTGGAAGATGTGCAGCAGGAAATCAGCTTCGTCACGCCGGAGCTCGAAGGGATGCTCGCGCTGATCTACAACGACGAGTGTGTGGGACTGCAGTTGCCCACGGCCGTGGAACTGACATCGTCGAATGTGATCCGGGCATCCGCGGCAACTCGGCCACCGGCCGCACCAAGCCCGCCAAACTCGAGACCGGCCTGATCGGTGCAGGTGCCCGAGTACATCAAGCAGGGCGAACGCATCAAGGTCGACACGCGGACCGGAGAATTCCTGTCGACGCGCGTGACAAGTCGATCCGGGTCTTACCGCGAGTCGGTTTGCCGACCTCCTGCACCATCGCCTGTTCGTCCGGGAACTCGCCGGTGGCCGAGCTTGGAATACACCAGTTCGCCATCGACGGTCAGTTCGAAACAACCGCCGCTGGAGGGCTGCAACTCCAGGCCCTGCAATCGCTGCTTGTACTGCGTGAGGATCTTTGCCGCCAAACTGACGGCACGCGGTTCGTAGTTTCAAGCCGCGCAGTAGCGAAGTGGATCTTCATGCGGGGGATACTCCGGATCAGGTCACAGGAAAGAATCGCGGGAGGTCGACGTCAGCTTGGACTGTCTGGGGGCGGCCTTCTTGCCGGGGGCGGCCTTCTTGCCGTGGGCAGCCTTCTTGCCGGCAGTGGCCGGTCTTCTTGGGGGCGGCGGCGGCGCGCTTCGAGGCGGCTCGCGACCCTTGGTCGGCCGTGGCACTCGCCTTCTTCGCGCCTCCGAACGCCTTCTCCCAGCCGGCGGCGTACTTCTGGCTCGTGCCTACACGTGTGATCGACACCTGCACCAACCTCACTTTCCGTTCACAGGCACTGTTCGGATCGGACACTGTTCGGATCGGACACGGTCCGGACGGACGTGCGGTGCGTCCGGCGGACATCTTGGTCTACTGCAAAATCGTCGGGTGGTCAAGTATCGCCAGTCGCCCGGCGACGGCGTGCGTAGCGCACCTGCACGGCCGGTCGGCACGCGGATGTTCCCGATCATCGTTTGAGTTTCTTGTAGCGGAAGCGTTGCGGCTCGTTCTCGCCGATCCCCAGTCGTTCGCGCCGCTGCTGCTCGTACGTGGCGAAATTCCCTTCGCACCAGTGCACGTAGCCGTTCCCTTCAAAGGCCAGGATGTGCGTGGCGATCCGGTCGAGGAACCAGCGGTCGTGGCTGATCACGACGACGCAGCCGGCGTAGTTGAGGATCGCTTCCTCCAGGGCGCGCAGCGTGTCGACGTCCAGGTCGTTGGTCGGTTCGTCCAGCAGCAGCACGTTGGAGCCGCGGCGGAGCAGCTTCGCCAGGTGCACTCGGTTCCGTTCGCCACCGGACAGGTCGCCCACTTTCTTTTCCTGGTCGGTGCCGCGGAAGTTGAATCGCGAGACGTAGGCCCGCGCGTTGACCTTCTTGCCGCCCATCTCCAGCGTGTCGTGGCCGCCGGAGATCTCCTGGAACACCGTGTGCTCGGGATCGCAGCGCGTCGCGATTCTGATCGACGTAGCCGAGTTCCACGGTCGGGCCGATGCGCAGCTGGCCCGACGTCGGTTGCTCTTCGCCGGTGATCATGCGAAACAGCGTCGTCTTGCCGGCGCCGTTGGGGCCGATGATGCCCACGATGCCGCCGGCCGGCAACCGAAACGTCAGGTCTTCGATCAGCACGCGTGTCGTCGAATCGTTTGCAGAGATCGGTGGTCTCCACGACCAGTTCCCCCAGGTGTTTGCCGGGCGGAATCTGAATTTCGAATTCGTCCAGTCGTTCTTCGAAGCCCTGGGATGCCAATTCTTCGTAGGCCTTGATGCGGGCCTTGCTCTTGGCCTGCCGCGCCGGGGCGCCATCCGCACCCATTCCAGTTCGCGCTGCAGCGATTTCTGCCGCGCCAGCGAGGATTTCTCTTCCCGCCCCAGCCGGTCCCGCTTCTGTTCCAGCCAGGACGAGTAATTGCCTTCCCAGGGAATGCCGCGGCCGCGGTCCAGTTCCAGAATCCACTGCGCGACGTTGTCCAGAAAGTACCGATCGTGCGTCACGGCGACCACCGTGCCGTGGTAATCGGCCAGATGGTGTTCGAGCCAATTGACGGCCTCCGCGTCCAGGTGGTTCGTGGGCTCGTCCAAGAGCAGCAGGTCGGGTTTCTGCAGCAGCAGTTTGCACAGCGCCACGCGCCGCCGCTCGCCGCCCGGAGAGCCGCTGCACGTCGGCATCGCGCGGCGGCAGGTTCATCACGTCCATCGCAATCTCGATCTCGTGATCCAACTCCCACAGATTCTCGGCGTCGATCCGATCCTGCAGCCGCGCCATCTCGTCGCACAACTTCTGCATCGTCGCGGTCGTCCAACGGCTCGGCCAGCTTCACGCCGATCTCGTTGTAGCGATCCACAATCGCTCGCCGCGGGAGCAATCGGCCTCCTGCAAGATTGCCCCACACGTCCAGCTCCGCATGTCAACCGCGGTTCCTGCGGCAAGGTAACCTCGCGAGAAGCCGTCCGTCAGCCGCGCTTCGCCATCGAACTGCTGATCCTCCCCCGCCATGATCCGCAGCAACGTGCTCTTGCCGGCGCCGTTGCGACCGAGCACGCCGATCTTGGCTCCCGGATAGAAGGCCAGCCAGATCTCCTTCAGGACCTCTTTCGGGCCGTGCTTCCGGGTGAGGTTGGCAATCGTGAAGATGTACTGCTTACCCATGGTGGCATGCCCTGCGAGAAAATAGGAAGATATGCGTAAAGCCGGAAGACTGTGGTGTCCTTTCGAGTTTAACGGCTATGCACAGCGCTCTGGAAATCCTGGTTGCAACGATTGCCCCGCGCCGATGCGTAATACCGGCAAACTTCCGCGTACTTCACTTGCCAACCGCTCACCAACGATGGACCCGAGCCGAACGTGTGCTCGCCCCGCAAACCGGAGTTGGACAGAGCACTCGCGCACCTCGAGAACTTGGCCGTTCCCCGCGGCGGAGTTCTCACCCACAAAAAGGTGCCAGGAACCATCTCGCCCAACAGGTTCCTGGCACCTTCTCTTCTGCGCTGAATCAGCGGTGTTTTCGCAGTTTAGTGCGACGCTGTACACCGTGGACACCCGTAATCTGTCGTGCTGGCCGAAAAAATAGTGGCCCGTATCTGTCCACGATGGAGGCCGACACCACCTGACACCCGGTGAGCGCGAGATGGTGACATGGCCGACAAGTCTAACGGCACGGCACCCGGGAAGCCAAGTGAATCAGTTCGGGAATTCAAGGCCAGGTACCCGGATTGCCCCCTGAGTTACCATCCGGCATCTGATCGGCTCTGCACAAAGCGGGTCGGCCGACGGCACTGCTTCGGACATGCGACCAGCCCCGCCGAAGTGAAAACCGCAGTTAATAAGTGGCAGAAGCCAAAGCGATACCTTCGCGAGACTGAGCAGCCCCCGGCGGAGGTTCACACCCTGCGGGCCGGCGCGACACCTGACTTTCGGCGGATGGTCCGGCTGGGGCTCAATGCCGGTTTCGGCAATCGGGACTGGGCGGTCCTGCGAATCTCCGACATCGGCATGGAGGCGAAGTCGTGAAGATCAAGCGGCCTGTGTGCCGCGTCGACCCGATGTATCGGCACGGGGCATCGCCTTGGAACGGCATACGGTCGCCGGCTACTGCGAGCGGCTGGTGGGAGCGATCCAGGGATTCATCGCCAGCGACAGCCGGGTGGTGGCATGAGCGTGAAACGGGTGGCGTTGGCCGGCGACCGGGACAGCTGGGCCTGGCATCACGTGGCCAAAGGGCTTGCGAAGTACGCGCCGGCGGACTGCGAGGTGACGCTGTTTCGCGACGGCGAATTCCCGATCGACGACGCCAGGCGTTGCGACGGCGTGCTGTTTCTCAGTTGTTACGACGGCGCCGATCGTCAGCACGCGGGGCGGGTCATGCCGGCCGCGGTCGGCGTTATGATGCTCGCACCGAGCCAGCCATGGCTCGGCAGGCAACCGGCAGACCACCTTGGCTCGGGCACCGCCGCGTAGCGGGGTCGCAGGGATGCTGTGGGTTCGACTCCCACCCTGATCACTGGCATGAAACCGTGGTCCAAGGGCAAAGGCACCTGCGACATGCAGGAAAGTGCCGGTTCGATTCCAGCCGAGATCACTTTGGTCTGTATGTGCCTTGGACGGCACCGGTCCGTGGCAAAGACGACGAAGGCCGGGTTCAAATCCCGGACAGACCTCTGGCATGAATGGGCTGCTCGTCCAACGGCCAGGCACTTGGCCTGCAACCAGGATAGATGACGAACGTCCGACCGTTTCTTCGTTGGCCGGTCTCCACTTCTGCCTAACTGACCGTCGGGACGGCATCAACACCTTGTTGCGGCGCGCGGGTGGAGGCACACCGCATGCCGATGCCCACGGTGACCACACTCGAGTCGGTCCTGCCATGGAATTACCGATTGTCGCCATCGCCCCATCGAGACTTTGCCATTGCCAGTCGATGCCCACTAGCTCGTCGAATTCCCGTAAGGCCAAACGCCATAGCTTGGCAAACGCACCGTTCCGCACCCACTCTTGATAGTACGCATGGATGGCGCTGCCTGAACCGAACGGCTCAGGCAGCGCCTTCCACTGACCACCGGTCAATACCACGACGAAGACGCCATTCGCGACATCACGCATCTCGAGTCGTGGACGGCCGCCGCGAAGGCGATGTCGTCGACGTGGTCGTGCCAGCGGGACGACGGCGCATGCGGATCGAACGGGTTGTCTGCCAATCGCTAGGGGTTAAGAACCGCCATGGCTCAGCTATCTCGCAGTCGCCTCGCCGGTAATTGCTTTGATCACAGGCAGAGATACAATACGGCGTCCATGACGAGTGCATGATGGTCTGTGAGCGGTTTGGGCGAGGGGGCACGCATGTTCCGGATTCGAGGCATCTTTGGCGATCACCTTCCCGGCAATCAGGCGGCCCTGTGCAGGTGCAAGTGATTCTGCGCTCACAATTTCCCCTGTTGCGTGAGGAAGTGATTCTGGAGATTCCCGAACGGCTCCGAAACCCGATGAAGTACCGGTTTCGTTCTTCGCTGTTCGTGGCCGAAGGTGCGAAATTCCGAGTCCGGGGCTTCGCGTTTCTATCGTTTGATCCCGACCTGAATTTCTGTCACCTGGACTATCTCGCGACTGCAAAGCACATGCTGGATCGAGGGATCGGCGGCGCACTCTACGAGCGAATCCGACAGGAAGCGCTCCTGCTCCGGGCAGTCGGTTTGTTTTTCGAGTGTCTGCCGGACGATCCGACCTTGTGTTCCGACTGCGTCGTGCTGAAGCAGAACGCTGCTCGACTTCGGTTCTATGAACGGTACGGTGCCCGGCCGATTGCCAACACGGCCTATGAGACGCCGATGACCCCAGAGAGTGCCAATCCGCCGTACTTGGTGTTCGATGACCTCGGACTCAATGTCGCACCAACACGTAGCCAAGCGCGGACGATCGTGCGTGCGATCCTGGAGCGGGAATATGGCCACGTTAGTAGCAAGGAGTACATCGACAAGGTGGTCGCGTCGTTCCAGGATCCAGTCATCCTTCTGCGCGAGCCGAAATACTGGACCGGGGAATCGCCGGTCCCGCTGACGACACGAATTCCCAAGGACCTGCAGATCGCACTGGTGGTCAATGACAGGCATGGCATTCATGAGGTGCGTGAACGCGGCTACGTGGAATCGCCTGTTCGGATCTCGACGATCTTGAAGGAGATTGACGGGAGTGATCTGTTCGCGACCATACCGCCCAGGAGCTATCCGACGAGTCACACACGAGCGGTGCATGACGCGGACTTTGTGAAGTACCTGAAACGAGTGTGTGAGAACGTTCCGGAGGGTAAATCGGTATATCCCTATGTGTTTCCGATCCGCAACGCTGCTCGTCCCCCCAAGGAACTTGCAGTCCGGGCGGGGTATTACTGTATCGACACTTTCACGCCGCTCAACCGCCGCGCGCACGCTGCGGCCGAGCGTGCTGTCGATTGTGCCCTGACGGCGGCGGATGCGGTGCTATCCGGTCGACATCATCGCGTACGCCCTGGTGCGTCCGCCCGGTCACCATGCCGAACGCCGGAGCTTCGGGGGGTTCTGCTACCTCAACTCCTGCGCCATCGCCGCCCACTACCTGAGCGGCTTCGGCAAGGTTGCGATCCTGGACGTCGACTACCACCATGGCAACGGGCAGCAAGACATTTTCTACGATCGCGCCGACGTGCTGACGATCTCCATCCACGGGCATCCGCGGCTGGCGTATCCCTATTTCAGCGGATTCGAAGACGAACGGGGACGTGGCCCCGGTGAAGGTTTCAACCTGAACTTTCCGCTTCCAGAGAAAGTCGACGGCATGCGATACCGTGGAATACTGCACAAGGCCTTGCGCATCGATCGTGTCATTCCAACCTTCGTTCCTGGTCGATCTGCGTTGGGTTTGGACACGGCCAAGGGCGATCCCACCGGTTCATGGAGTCTTCGGGCGAGCGATTTCGAAGCCAACGGCTCGATCCTGGGTGAGCTGAAGTTGCCGACCCTCGTTGTTCAGGAAGGGGGATACAACACGCGCACTCTGGGGGTCAACGTGCGGCGATTCTTCTGGGGGCTGTGGTCCGCCATGCACAAGGGTCGCAAGTCAGGTATTCCCCCATCGAATCCGCAGCCGACCCGGTTCCGCGCATTCCCACGCGGCCTCCCATAGACCATCAGCGTGATTGGCTCGTGCCTGGGACCTCGGTATGCAACATCCGGATTCAAGTATCCTGCCTGACGCTCGGATTGCTCTGGCGGTCGCGCTCTTCTGGGGAAAGATCGCGGTCCTGCTGCGATTGCCTCAAGTGACTGCTTACCTCTTGGTCGGAGTCGCGTTGGGACCATCGCTGCTCAACCTGGTGCCGCGACAACACGTCGTTCTCCTGGAACCTCTGACGGAGACTCGCCGTCGCGTTGGTGCTGTTCAGCTTGGGATGTCAATATCCACTCACTCGAGCGCGCCGCATTTTCCGCCGTGTGGTGCGGTTGTCCGTGGGGGAACTTTCGTGCGACGTTCTTGGCCGTGGCCTTGGGGTTGTGGCGCTGGGCCAGCCCTGGGAAGTCGCAGCCCTTCTGGGGACCCTCGCGCTGGCCACGGCACCGGCCACAACCGTTTTGGTCCTGAAGGAGACCGAATCGGAAGGCACAATCACGGAGTACGCTCAGGCGCTGGTCGCCGTCAACAACCTCGTGGCGATCATCGCCTTCGAGGTCGTTTTCCTGGCCATCGAACTTGCTCGCGACGTGGCCGGCACGCCCGCGGCGCGAAGCTCGCAGAACTCGCCTATGACCTGGCCGGCTCCTTGGGACTCGGGTTGGTGGCTGGACTGATCGTAAGTTACGGCTTCGGTTTGGTCGGTGCAAGACATCGGCTGGTGTTCCTGGTGGCCATCGCCGCGATGCTCCTCGGACTCTGCACCGTGTTCGACACGTCCTACATGCTGGCATTCTTGGCTATGGGCATCGTCACAGCGAATACCTGCTACTACACGCGGTACATCCTGGCCGAACTGGATCGTCTGACGGGCCTGCTCTGCGTCGTCTTCTTCACCACGAGCGGCGTGGAGTTGGAGATCGACGCCCTGATCGGCGCGGGATTGATCGGCGTGGCGTACATTGTCTTGCGTTGTTTGGGCAAGTACTTCGGCATCTTCCTGGCTGCAGATCGGAGACACGAACAGCCCGTTGTGCGGCGGTGGCTCGGCGTTACGCTCGTCTCACAAGCCGGCGCCGCGATCGCACTGTCAGCGATCGCCGCTCAACGCGACCCGGAGCTGGGTCGGTATTTGCAGATAATCATCTTGGGAACGGTGCCTTTCTTTGAAATCGTCGGACCGATTCTTATCCGCCAAGCCGTGCTGCGGGCCGGCGAAGTGCCGTTGGCGTATGCCATTCCCCACGCTGGCACTGATCTCATTGAACAAATGCGAATCGTCTGGAACCGTGCGCTGTTGGCGTTCGGATTCGACCCCTGGCAACAGCACTCGAACGCCAGCTTGACCGTGCAGCAAATCATGCGGAAGAACGTCCGCCCGCTGCTGGATACGTTCACGTTCGACGAAGTTCTGGCGTTCATCGAACACAGCCGCGACAACACGTATCCGGTGATCAATGCCAACCGCGAGGTCGTCGGCGTGATTCGTTATCGCGAATTGAGCCAGGCCCTGGTCGACCACTCCTTGGGTCCGCTGGTCCGGGCGACAGACCTCTCCACTCCCCTGGGCAAGGTGCTGCATCCGGACGATCCAGTACAGCGAGCCAGTAAACTGTTCGACACGAGCAAAGATGATTGCCTGCCGGTGATCACCCGAGAGGAACCGCATCAGATGCTCGGTATTGTCCGCCGGCGCGACATGTTGCGTCTGCTCATTCGCCGCCAGTCGGGCAGCGGTGGCGCGGCGCACTGATTTCGATCTCGTTTCTCAGAATCAACGAGTGATTGTTGCATGGCCACCGTCAACGACCACAAGGCCGCCTCGGCGCGATTCGGGACCTTTGGTGGCGTGTTCACGCCTTGCACGCTGAAGATCCTGGGCGTGATCATGTTCCTGCGGTTTGGCCAGGTCGTGGGCCAGTCCGGGGTCATCCACACCCTGCTGATCGTACTGGCTGCCGAGGCGATCACCGTGCTCACGGTGCTCTCGTCCTGCTCGTACTCGGCCTGGTGATCGGCCAGCAGTTGCGGGATATTCCAGCCCGCGCTGCCGGCCTGCTGTGGTGCGGCCTGCGCCGCCTGGTGTCAATCGCCAGGATACGGGCCAACCGCTGCCGGCAGCTGCTGGAGCGTAACAAGGATGATCGGATCCGGTACGGTGCGCAGGCAACTCAGCCGGTGCGGCGCCTCGGCAATATCGCTGCCCTTCCGCATGCATGTGCCATATCGCGCCGTGACTCGGTCAGCGGCACGCCTTTGACGTATTGCATGGCGAAGTATGGACGCCCCTGCTCGGCCATGCCGCCATCGAGCACGCGTGCGATATTCCGTGCCAGCTGCCTGGCCGCAACACGCAAGCGGCCGCTGGCGTCTGGCCTCGCGGGTCTGAAGCGAAGGGGCATTTTTCCTTGTTCGGTCCGCTCACCGAGCCCAACTCAGACATTTCGGATCGCTATGCCGAGACCAACAACGAAATAGCCCCACGCGGGCATGAGTCAGTCGGTCAGCCAATAAAAGGAAAGTCCCGGGATGACGACCGCATCGTTGTCCACCACGATGCGCATGCCTGAACAGAGGTTCTTCATGCTATCCTGCTGAAAAAAACCGTAAGACTTCAGCACACCGACATGCAGCGACTGTGGCTCGACGCTAAAGTTGCCGATCACCAGCACCCGGTTCCGGCTGTTGTGCGGATCGGTTCGGGAGAACATCAGCAGATGCGGGTTATCCGCGGTCAACAATTGGCGATTGTCGACGTCTGCGAACACCATCGTCTCCTTGCGCAACGCGATCATCTTTTTCAGTGCGCTGAATATCCGGTGTTCTACCGTGCCGCTCTGATGCGCCTGTCCGCCTTATCCCATTCGAAGCGCGAGCGGTGCAGCCAGCGATTATCGTCGCTCTTGGAGGGGTCTGCGAGGTATTCCAAGCTGTTGAGCATGCCAATCGCATCGCCGTAGTAGAGCAGTGGGATTCCCCCGACCGACAGGATCATACTGTGCAGTAACAAGATCGTCTTGATGGCGGCATCGATACCCTCTTCATTCTGGCTTTCGAGTGCGGACTCGAGCCCGACTAAAGAGGCGAGAGAGCCGGAGATGCGCGCGTCGCCGGTCTTGGGGTTCTCGCCGAACGGCAGGCCTCGCGCTGGTGAGTCCGGACACTTGCCAGTGAAATAGTCGACCAGGAAGCGACGGTGATGCGCCGGGTCATAGCCCGACAGCCTGACATCATTATCATCGAAGCCCAGGCCGATGTCGTCGTGGCAGCGAACATAGTTGAGCCAGGTCGCCCGTTCTAATTTATTCGGCAGGTTCTGAATCCCCGATTGAGCAGGATCGCATTCTTCGTTGCCACGGCATCCCAGAGCAGTGCCATGAGCGTGGCGTTGTAGGCAATCTCGCACTCCTTGGCGTTGATCGCATCCTCGCCGAAATACTTCGCGATCTCACCGGTCGCGACGATGGCCTCTGCGATGAACAGCACACCCGGCGCCGTTACCTGGCAGCAGTCCTTCAGCAACTGTAGCAACAGGTGCGCTTCGCGTTCATTCTGGCAGGAACTGCCCATCTTCTTCCACAGGAACGCTACTGCATCCAACCGCAGGATGTCCGCACCCTTGTTCGCCCAGAACAGGATGATATCGATCATCTCTATCAGTACCGCCGGATTGTGATAGTTCAGATCCCACTGGTAGTTGTGGAACACCGTCATCACCCACTTGCCCATTGCCTCATCCCAGGTGAAGTTGCCAGGCGAAGTGGCCGGAAACACCTCCGGCATGGCCTCTTCGTAGATGTCTGGAATCTCGCGGTCATCGAATATGTAGTAATAATCCTGATAGGCCGTTTCGCCCTTGCGCGCCCGTTGCGCCCACTCGTGTTCATTCGAAGTGTGGTTGACAACGACATCGAGAACCAGCAACATGTCTCGTCTCTTGAGCGTGGCAGCCAGCGATTCAACATCCTCCGTCGTTCCGCAACGGGGATCGATCTTGCAGAAGTCGCGTACCGCATAGCCACCGTCGCTGTGGCCCGGCGGGCAGTCGAGCATAGGCATGATGTGCAGCATGTTGACGCCCAGTTCCTGCACGTAGGGCAGCTTGGCGCGCAAGCCCTGTAGGTCGGCGGCGAATCGGTCGCAGTACAGTGCCATGCCGACCCACTTTTGGCTCAGAAACCAATTGAAATTCTTTTCGCGTTCGAGGTCCGATCTCCGCAGATGGGGTGCCCGCCCGATGTAGCGCAGCGCGAGCGTCTCGACCAGGCGGACCAGCTGTTCCTTGAAATCGGAGCGGTCGCCATACAGCAGGTGGAACAGCGAATGAATGGCGTAAAAGTTCGCTCCGAGACGGGTGTAGAAATGCCGCAGCCGAAAGTTCCCGATCTCCGGTTTCAGTTCGACCAAGATTTCATTCAGCAGTGCGTGAGAAGCTTGTTCGTACATTAGCTACCTTTGATTCAGTCCTGTTCACGCAGCCAAGCATCGACTTCTGGCCAGAAATGCGCGGCGCCTTCCAAGATACCGGCGCTGTAATTTCCGTTCATTCCGAGGTAGCCGCCCTTGGCGACATAGAGAGCAGCTGGATTTGCGTGTGCGACCCGGCCTTTCATTTCTTCGTCGGCATTGGCTACCAACACGGAAGGGATGTCGCTCAGCAGTACGTCCAAGTCGTTGCCACTGTCGCCGACAAAGACTGTGTTTCTGTGTAGGAAGCCCGTGCACTGCATCAGGAAGCGGATAGCGTGCAGTTTGTTGGCGCTGGCTGGCAGGATGTCGAGCAAACCACATCCGGCCGCTTCATCGATGCTCCAGATCAGGTTCGCTTTGATTCCGGCTAGTTTCAGTTGCGCATTGATTTCGCTGCCCACAGTTCGCACGTCCAGTCCCATCGGAACGTAGTAGCTGATTTTGTGGTGATTCTGCTTTTCTTGCTCCTGCAATCGCAGCGCAGCAAACGGCCTCAATAACCGGTACAACTCGTCATGCGTCAAGCCACGCCAATCCGCCGCAATCTGTGCGTCCCATTCGTCCCATCGTCGCCAACCGGCCACGTCGACCCGGTAGACCGTTGAGCCGACATCTGCAATCACGTAATTCGGTTGCGGCAGATTGCATTCAGCCATGGCCTGCTCGATGAGGGCGCGGTGCCGCCCCGTCACGTAGGCAAGCGTGATCCCCGGGCGGCTCACCAATTGCGAGAACCGATCCCGGGTCTTCGACGATTCAGGCTGTACGCCGTTTGGGATCAGCGTCCGATCAAGGTCGGTGCAAAGCAGAAATCGCGTCACGGTGCTGACTTTCCCTTTCTGCCCGCAAAGAACTTGTAATGGTCCATCGCTTCGAGGATACCGGCAGCATGCTGTTGTTTAGTAAAGTAGATCTTTTCAACGTGCGCCAGTTCGGACAATTCTGCGAGATGGCGGTTATCCCCGACCGATCCCAGCGTATTGCCGCGCAACATGTCCGCATCCGCCCCAGTGACCCCGGCAACCAGCGTTTTTTCCAGCGAGAAACCCAACTGTTCGGCACACCAACGGAGGGCAAGTCCCTTGGAGGCCCGGAGGGGCAGTACATCCAGGAATTGCCCGAAGGAAAAGATGGCATTGACCGGCTGTTCGTTGCGCAAGAGCGTCTGCCGAATTTCCCGGATGTCGGCCACGGCGGGATCAATGAAATAGCTGATCTTGTGGGGGCTTTGATGGTTCTTCGGCTGCATCTCGAGTCCCGGTATCTCTTGGAGGATGTCGCGCACGGCTTGTGGAATCCACAGATGGTTGATGTGGCGTTCCCACACCACATCCTGGGTCAGATTCGGCGCGTAGTAGATCTCGGTGCCCTGGCTGCAGATCAACACGTCAGGCTGGGGAATGCCGTATTGACGTAGCGCGGCCAGGGCGTCGTCAAGATGGCGGCCTGTCGCGATGCCGAAAATGATCGACCTGCGGTGGGCTTGCATGGTCTGCAGAAACGCCCCCAACGATTCACGATCGCCGATCAGGTTCAGATCGAGGCTGGTGAAAATCGCCCGGTCGCGGAACATGGCCGACTTGCGCGTCAGACGCATTCTGGATATCGACTCCGTCTTTTCCACCAGCGGGCGGATGACCGACAGATACTTTTCCACGTGGGCCTGCCACGAATAGTGACGGCGCACGCCTTGAATTCCGTTCTTTGAGAAACGGCGCCATTGCACCTTGTCGGTCAGGGTCTGGAGGAGTGTTTCTGCCAACGCCGCCTTATCGAGCGGATTGATCAGATGGCCGTTCTGGCAGTTCTTGATGATATCACTCGGTCCTCCGTCCTCCGTCGCGACGATCGGCAGGCCACAGGCGGCCGCCTCGATCAGCGTCAAGCCAAATGGCTCCGTGAGCGCAGGATTGACGAATACTCCGCGGGAGGCCGTTGCACGGCGATAGAGATGGGCCACATCCTCCGGCCGATGATGCTTCGGATACGCGACCTTTCCATACAGGTCGTATCTGTCGATAGCGAGCAGAATTTGATTCAGGACAGTTTTCGCCACATTTTCCATATCCTGAATGTCGCCGCGATTACCTGCCACAATCACCAGATTGGCGGCTTGCTGCAAGGGCTGCGATTCACCATAGGCCTCGATCAAAGACACGAGGTTTTTCTTCGGGTCCGGGCGCGACAGCGCCAGAATGATTGGCTTGTTAGGTTGAGTCAAGAAGCGACTTACCTGGTTCGCGATCTCACTGTCTTTTTCGCTTCCCTGGGGTGGAAAGAGTTTCTCCAGATCCGTGCCGGGCGGAATCACCCGCATGCATTCGGGTTGATAGAAGTCGTAAAGGCCGTATTGCTGTTCGATCTCCTGCTGCGTGCTGGTGATGACGCGTTCGGCAGCTCCGAGCGTTGTTTCTTCCGCCTCGATACGGCGCGAGATGTTGTAGGTCGCTTCGATGTCGCTCCGCTTGATACCGCCGGCCAGCAACTGCTTGCGTTTGGTGCGCCCGAGCGAGTGGCCGGTATGCACCAGTGGAACGCCCACTTGGTGCGAGAGCCGCGTACCCACATATCCCGCATCTGCATAATGACTGTGGATCACATCCGGAATGCGTCCCTGGCCTTTGAGGTAAGCGAGGGCGTTATCGGAAAAGGTCTCCAGAGAATCCCACAACATTTCCTTGCGGAGATACTTGGGTTCACCGCATTCGATGCGCACGATACGCGCCTTTTCAGACAGCGACTCGAGTAGTTCCGCATAATCGGGACTAACCTGAGTGTCTACGACGCGCCGCGTCAGCAAATCCACTCTTTCGACATCTGCGCGTTCGCTCAAGGCACGAGCAAGTTCCACGACGTACTTGGTTTGGCCGCCAGTATCCGCATCGCGCCCAACTCGAGGTCGTGACCGCGAATCAACCCGTGTACACTGATCAACACGATGTACAAGGGCTGCTTGGGCGCCGAAGTTCGCTTCTTCATATGCTCCGCTCCTGCGTGAATGGCCTCGAAAAATCTGCATGAACAGAACTGGCCCTCCGACTTTCGCAGATCGTGGCGACGACAACCTTGGCGGTTCCCAGCGACAGGGCTACGGGCTATGGCTGCGGTGCGTTACATGTGGGCAACGGCGAGGCGTTGTCAGAACCCGCCGCATCCACCGGATTTGCCACCGGGTTATTCTGCCGGCCTCAACTCTTTTGCCGTCCCGATTGACCCGCCAGGCGTCGTCGGCGTCATTCCAATAACGAACCGGTGTCAGAGAACGATATGACAAGGTATCTTGTGCCGGTGCAACGTTATTGCGGGCGACCTTGGCGACGAAGCGTACTTTGCAGACCCAACCGACGCACCGTCCGGTCACACTAAGAGGTTATCGAAACCACTCGCTCCTGTCAACACAGCGGTTCCCGACACCGCGTCTTCGACATGTGCGTGCCTCACCTCGCCATTGCTCTGTTCTTTCTTGGCGTGAGCATCTCGCTGTTGATTCTTTGCTGCTTGGGCAGCGCCACTTTCTGGCTCTACTTTGTTGTACGCTCTGTGGTAGTAACGTCGTAAGTCATGATGATGCGGTCAAAAGACTCGAGCGATCGGCGCAATAGTCATGGTACGAGTTTCTTGACCGCGCGCCATTGCGAAGTCCCCTCGAATCCTGTCGAATGGCCCAGAGAAGTGTGGACGGATGCCAGGGTTGTCACGCTGCGAAGACTCCACATTTTCCAGGTCTCAACGGTGGCACTCCGTTCTTCCGGGTGCCGCGCAAGCACGCCCATGTCGGGCGACGTTGCTGGTGTCACGGAGAAGCAGATGATGAATTCGGCCGCCGCCAACCACACGCGACATCAATTCGGTACCGCGCCCGTATTTCTGACAGCGATCTCGACGATTCTCGGTGCGGTGTTGTTTCTGCGTTTTGGCTACGCGGTGGGTAACGTCGGCTTTCTCGGCACCATCGTGATCATATTGCTCGGCCATGCGGTGACCATTCCCACAGCAATGGCCATTGCGGAAATCGCCACCAATCAGCGGATCCAGGGTGGCGGAGAATACTACATCATGTCCCGGTCGTTTGGCACGCTCGTGGGCGCGTCGGTCGGCGTCGCGTTGTTCTTGTCTCAAGCAACCAGCGTGGCGTTCTACGTGATTGCCTTCGGTGAAGCGTTCCGTCCAGTACTCGAATTCTTTCAACAGCGCTGGGATGTCGGTTTGCTGGACCAACGCATCGTGACCGTTCCCACGATTCTTTTGCTGGCCGCACTAATGCTCACCAAGGGAGCGAATCTCGGCGTGAAAGCGCTATACATTGTCGTCGCCATGTTGTTCGTCTCCTTGGCGTGCTTCTTTCTCGGAAGCAATGTTTCGTCGGAAATTGACGCCGGCTGGCTGCTGGCGACAGTCAGCAAGCCGGCCGGTTTCTTCACCGTATTCGCGATTTGCTTTCCTGCATTTACCGGGGTTACTGCCGGCGTGGGGTTGTCAGGCGATTTGCGCAATCTGCGCCGCTCGATTCCTATCGGCACGCTCGCTGCGGCGATGGTCGGCTTCACCGTTTACATCGCAGTTGCCTGGAAGCTGGCCGTTTCCGCTGCGCCACAGGAATTGGTCGACGACCAACTTGTCATGAGCCAGATTGCCGTTTGGGGTCCGATCATCCCCATCGGCCTCGCATGTGCCACCATTTCGTCGGCTTTGGGGTCGATCTTGGTGGCGCCGCGGACGTTGCAGGCTCTCGCGGGAGACGGAGTATTTCCATTCGACCGGATCAACCATTGGCTCGCCCAGGGTACTCCCGGCGCCAACGAGCCTGTGCATGGTTCACTGGTGACAGCTCTCATCGCGCTTGGTTTCGTGGCGGTCGGCGACGTCGATTTTGTGGCGCGGATTATCTCGATGATATTCATGGTGACCTACGGTTCACTGTGCACAATTTCATTCCTGGAGCATTTTGCCGCCGGACCGTCCTACCGACCGTTGTTCCGTTCGAGGTGGTATATCTCGTTGTTCGGTGCACTGGCGTGTCTGGGGCTGATGTTCAGCATGAGTCCGATATATGCGGCGGTTTCGCTCGTGCTGCTCGCCATCGTGTACTTTGTCATCAGCTATCACCGCCCTGACCGCCGGGGTTTGGCCAGTTTGCTGAGCGGAGGCCTTTTTCCAGATCAGCCGAAAATTGCAGGTGTTCTTGCAGCAGTCGGCACGGCTCCAAGGACCGGAATCGTGGCGCCCGTCCGTCATCTGCGTTTCCTCCGCAACGTTTCAGCGTCGCGATGCCTATGACCTGCTACGATGGATTTCCCATCGCTACGGCTTCGGCATGTACATCCATTACTTCGAAGGGTATCTCTCGCGCCGCACTCATGCCGAGGCTCGCGCATTGTTGGCCCGCCTGGTGCACTTAGCTGACATCACGGATGGCAATGTTTACGTGGATACGCTCGTCTCTCCCTCGTATACCAGCGCGGTTGCCCAACTGGTGCAGGTTCCCGGCATCGGCGGCCGAGAGAACAACATGATTCTTCTGGAGTTTCCCAAGGACAACCTTGAAGAACTGGCGCATATCGTAGAGAATCTGCCGATGGTCATGGCGACGGAGTTTGACGTGTGCATCCTCGCCAGTTCACCGCGGGGATTCGGCTATTTGCGGGAGATCCATATCTGGTTGCGGCCCGGTGACTATGAACACGCGGGGCTCATGATCTTGCTGGCCTACGTCATCCTCGGCCACCCCGAGTGGAGCCGTGGCGCGATCAAAGTCTTCGCGATGTGTCCCGAGTCAGAAATGGTGCCTCAGCAAGAACGACTGTTGTCGCTGATCCGCGATGGGCGAGTTCCTATCACGCCGCAGAATGTTGAATTCGTGCCGCAAGCGTCGGACGTCGATCGCGGTAATTGCATCGTTTCAAAGTCAGCGGATGCGGATCTCACGGTATTTGGCTTCACGTTGCCCCATCTCAAGCACGCCGGAGCGAAGCTGTTGACGGGGTTGGATAAGTTGGGAAATGTATTGTTTGTCACGACATCGCACGAGATCGAGTTGACGAACGAGGAAGAAGCGGGGGAGGCAGAGCAGTCCGGTAGTGACCAAGGCGAGGAAACGCGAGCGGACGGAGCAGACGACGAAACGTGAGACATGCGGCGTGACCGCTGCGGTGCAGCATTCGCGTTTTTGTATCTATCAGCTGGGACCTGCTTCTCGCCCTGCGTCGTCGAAGTTTGACTTTGGGCGAAGGAGGTGTGCCGTGAGTGCCAATGCCAACCGATCCAAAAAAAACGCAAGGAGGAGGTACAAGTACGGGAGACAGTACGAGACGATATCTCGGCGCTTGTGCAGCTCAATCGGGCGGCTTATTGCCGGGCGAATGGGAGTAAGCATTCGCCCACTTGCGACCTAAGTGGGTGGCGGGCCTTGCCCGGTCTTGGCAATCGTCTATTCTGTTCTTCTAGAGAGATTGGCGCCACTTCTCACGGAGATTCAGCCTGCAACCGACCGGATTGGCCGCCCAGCAAGTCTGACATGCCTCCCCGATTCACGGAACGATGGTTGGCTGCTTCGGGGAATCAACTCTGGGCCATCCCACTCCGAGTAGACATTTCCAACTACCCGGCGTCGGACTCGCCCGGTATCAGTTCGGCAGAGCAGGCACTCCGACAGCGACTACGGCTGTAAAGTCCCTTCACACTCGACTCTTTGTGCCATTTGCAGGCGCGGGTGCCGCGTACATTTACGATGTCCGTGCCACGGACGTCAAGTTCTCGCCCCGCAGTCTCTTGTTCGCTCTTTGTCTACGCTAACTGGCAGAACAGCGAGTCGGGACTCACATCCATGCCGTGAAGCGATGCGTCGCCGGTGAACGGACACTGTGCGTGCCGCGTGGATATTCACCATGGAGAGGTTGATGCACGAGTGAGCGAATGCGATGTACCACATCGGGAAAGGAGCTGAGTACGGGGTGTCACCTGCGCAACGAAAGCAACACCGTTAAGATACTCCAAACGAAGTCGCCAAGATCGTACAGTCGCGTCTGAACGGAAGTGCCTATTGGATCCTGCAAACCATTTCGTTTGACTTGGAGCACGGGGCCCTGATTCTCCGCGGACGATTACCAAGTTACTTCCACAAGCAACTCGCGCAACAAGCAGTTCGTGAAGTGGAGGGTGTTTCACAGGTAATCAACCAGATCGACGTGAAGCCGCCCCGTCCGCCATAAGAGCCTGGGACTGCCAGTGAACGCGGGTATCCGCGGCGACTGGGCTAAATGAACTGTCCAGGCACGTTTCGGCACAGAACCATGACCTCACCCATCTCGTAGGAAAGACGACATGAAAGACAAAGTTACAATTACGCACGACGACCGACGGCAATTGGGGACTATTCTGCAAGTTGCTCAGTCGCGGGGCACCCAGCATCTACCTCAGCGAGGTGCTCTTGCTGGCCTGCGCCGCCCGCACCAGGAT
>CAVWHV010000054.1:0-52254 GCA_963754725.1 uncultured Planctomycetaceae bacterium | reverse complement strand
ATCGTCTTGTTGCTTTCTCTGGTCAGCCGCCTACAAATCCTCGTAGGCGCGGGTCGAACGCAGGATCGAATTTCAGCAGCATTCAGCTAAGATTCCAGTGGTTTGGCTGACTGGACCAAAGAGCATCCCGGTTCGCCTGGGAGGCTTCAAGCGCGTAAAGTCGACGTGGATGGATGCCTTCGGTATTTGTCCGCGTCGGTTTTATAACTCGATGACCAAGCTGGCTTCTCCAGGAGAGCTGGGTCACGTTCGTCCAAGCGATCGTCGAGGGCGGGGTCGCCTGGCCGCGCTTCTTCCCCAGCGTGGCACGCGAGAAAGCGATCTTCCACGTCGGCCCACAGCCGCCGGCTGCTGTTCGAAGACCTGGAGGGACGAGTGCTACTACGCAGCCATTGGCAAAATCCCCTCAACCGGCTCGACGTCTCGGACAACGGTGTTCAAGTGTCACTCCCTCGACGGCCAGCTCACCGTCATCAACGAGTTGAATCTCCCGCGGCTCAGCGATCGCACGGACAACTTCCACCCCGGCCCCCAGACAGCCGCCGGGAAAACTGATTCGAGCACCGATGGCCGCGGGTTCGGTTTCGCCTTCGACGCGCATGCTGGTCATCAATGCGCTCAACGGAGGTCACGCAGCCTCCGACGATCACCGCCGGGCTGCTGGCCGTTCAGCGGCTCGCACAGGAACCTTAACAGCGACGGCGTGACGTTTCGAGCGACCATCACCGCCGTGCATGACGCTTTGACCAGCATCGCCTCGCTGCAAGCCCAGCTCGATTCGGGGCCATTTTCTTCGTGGACTACGATCCGCGGCTGGGAATTTTCACGTTCGACCGAGTTTCTCCCCGGTGCGCTTCCCCGATGGCGCCATTACGTTCATTTGCAGCGCGGATTCAGTGGGAAATGCGTCTCCTGTGACCGATGTTTCTTTTCATTACTGATACGCAGGACCCTCTTCCGCGGCAGTGGCCCTGTCGCTGACGTCCGCTCTGGGCGAGCCGCAGGACGGCACCACGAACGCGGCACGCGTGACGCTCGTCGGAAACACCGACCCGCACATCACGGTCATCCTCAGCGGGACGATTCGTTCGGCCCTGTGGACTGCCGCGGTCCGTTTCAGTTGCCGGGTGCCGCATTGAGGACTGGTGACACTTTATTGTCATTGCAGACGACGGACGTAGCGGGGAGTGCCAGCGAGTTTAGCACGACGTTACGTCGCGTGGATAGCCCTGGAAGGCCGGATCCGTGCTGTTTGAATACATCATCGCTCATCGAGGCCATTCAGCAGGATGCCACGACGCGCCCGGTAGCCACCCGCATGCTGGCCATGATGCATGCCGCGATGTATGACGTCGTGGCGATGTCGAAGGACTCCGAGCTATTCCGCGGTCCTGCCGCCGCCGGCAGGCGCATCACCAAGGCCGCGGTGTTCAGGCGGCAGCCCAGCGCATGCTCGCGTATCTCTATCCCGGTCGGCGACGCCAGCGCTCAACGACCTTGGCCAACGCCCTGGCGGACGTAGTCCCAGAAGGCCGGCCAGAGCGGTGAGCCTCCGATTCGGGGCCACGATCGGCGAGGCGGTGATTGCACTGCGCGCAGGCGACGGCTGGGACGCGTATCGATGACATGGGAACAGCACGGCGTGTGGCAGTCAACCGCGCCCATGTATGACGTACCGCTGCTCCCAGTGGGGTGACCTGGAGCCGTTTGCGATGAGCAGCCAGGCTCAATTCCGTCCGGCGACCGCCAGCGCTGAAAGTCAGACGTATGCCGACGCGGTGCACGAAGTGCGGCTGTTCTGGGGCCGCGCCACCGGGCGCGACGCGGCTCCAGGCGACTGTCGATCACCCGTTTCTGGGCCGACGGCGCGGGCACCTACACACCCGCCCGGGACACTGGAACCAGATCCGCGCAAGTCGCCGTGGCGAGGGCGACGGTCTGCGGAGAATGCGCAAGCTGTTCGCGAGGCTGGACATCGCCCTGGCCGACGCTGCCATCGCCGCCCTCGGACGCAAGATACAGCCAGGATTTCTGGCGGCCGATCACCCGCGATTTCGGAGGCCGATACGGACGGCAACGACCTCACGATCGTCGATCCGCAATGGACCCCGCTGCTGAGATCACCGCCTCCTCCCGGATGCGTCTCCGGACACGCAACGTTCAGCGGAGCGGCCGCAGAATCTGGCGGAGGTCTTTGGCAGCCAGGTGAATTTCGCGGTGGACTCGTTGTCCCTGCCGGGGATCATGCATTCCTTGCCCAGCTTCCAACAAGCCGCTGACGAGGCTGCCGTCGCCGAAGTGCTCTGGCGGACCTGCATTTTTCGTTTCCCAATCGGGATCGTCTGGCGACCGGGCGCACAATCGCGCCGACACGTCCTCGATGCGTTCTCTGTCGCAATCGATCGAGTCCACCCGCGAGATCGTAATCGAGAGGCTGGATGCCAATCTGGTCGCCCCGACGGAATATCGTGCTGGAAAGCCACGTGCTCGACAATGTCGGCGTCCAGCACTCGAAGCAGCTCGACGACGGCAGTATCATGACTGTGGATATTAAAGCAGCTCAGGACGATTCAGCCTGCCCACGCATATGCCCCTACGATGGCACTGCGGAGGGAGTCCATGTCTTCCATCTGCGTGCCCCCGATGTTCTGCGATACCTCGCCGTCGTCGAGTACGCGTTCACGCTCGACACCGTACGCACCATCCCCTCTCCATCAGTTCGCCCGCAAACAACACTAAGGTGACAGCCGCACACGGCTATCTTCCGAGCGGAGTAGCGAGCGGTCCCGGCTCGCCAGTAACGCGGCTCGCGTACACGTTGAACGGCGGCCCCGTCCATCCGTCTCAGCGACTGGCCGGTGTTTCCGTTCCCATCGATCTGTCCGCACTCGTCACAGGCCAACATTGCTCCGTCGTCCAGCGCGCGACGCGGCCGCCATCTCGCGACAGCGAGCCGCTCGCTGCAACTGGCGGCGCCGATACCGCTGACGCTCATCCATTCACACACCGCGGCCGGGGCGAGGGAATTGAGCACGCTCCAGCCCAAGGTCGCCTTCTCGCGACCGATCAACGCGGCCACGCTGACCGCTGCCAATTTTTTCCGCCGCACAGCGGCAGAAGCTGCGGCCCAGAACGTCGTCTCGGACGACGGCACGTTCGCCTCGTTGTTCCTGCAGGACCCGATGCCGGGTGGCTACGAGGATCACGATGCGCGTGGATCGCTCCACAATTCTTCGGCGGCGATCGGCAAGCCGTTGGATGCGGACGGCGATTCCGTGCCCGGCGGCAGCCAGGAGTTCCACTTCACGACCGTCAGTCTAACGCCCCTCACCGGCACGACGCTCACGGGCGAAGTCGTCGATCCAGGAGCCGATCTCAGGCCGATGACGCTGGACGGTCTGCGGCTGCCGAACGAGTGCTCTACAGCGGCGACGACGTGTTCCTGTTGCCGATGCGCATGCCAAGGTCTGGATCGTCGGCCTCGAAGATCAAGCGGTCCTGTACCGATTCCCAAGGCGATTCCACCTCGACGCTGTGCCCCGCCGGCAACGTGAAGCTGGCAATAACAGGCGCACGGCGACAGCCCGCCGGCCGGAGTCTATTTCCCCGATGGTGATCGAGCTCATATCGGCGCTGGTCGGTCGACACCGTGATGGGCTCGATGGGTCGCTTCTCGAGCGCGAAGCCAGCCGCGACCGGCAAGAGGTGTATTTGCCGCGGCTGGAGAGTTCGATCCTGCACGACGTGAGCGGCGATCAGCCGACGACGATCGGCGTCGATGCCCGCTCGGCCCCGAACTTGACGCCGAGCAGCGTTTCATTCCTCAGTGTTCAAGTTCCACCGGGCGGTCTGCTCGATCAAGCGGGCGATACGCTGGCCAGTGGCCGGGTGGGGATCAGCACGGTGCCGCCGGAACTGGTCCGACCGAGATGCTGCCGCCGGGCGTCTTGCAGCACACGTTCGACGTCACGGTCCAGGCGCGGGGATTACGAACTTCACCGCGCCGGCACCGATGACGTTTCCCAACGCGTCGCGCCGCACCCGGCGCGCAGCTGAGCAACTTCCTCAGCTTCGACCACGCCGCGCGTCTGGTCATTGAAGGTACGGCGACCGTGTCGGCCGACGGCTTGTCGTCAGCGCCGACCCCGGCACCGGCGTCACGCGCCCCGGTTCGCATGGTTGGCGCCCGCGGGAAGCCCGAGCGGCAACGGCGGCCCTCCGCCCACGCCTGTGCGCCGCCCGATTCATGCAGCGTCCCGGCCGAAGAGCGTTCAACCGCCGGTCGCTCTGCCAGTGATTGTCCAAGAAACGGGAGGAACGCTCGGAGAGCTCTTCGTCTGTCCTGGAAAGCACCGCCCAGCGGATCGCTCACGGTTACCATCGACGTGGACGGACCGTCGAGCGAATTTCATGAAGCAGACAGGCGCCTCGCATCAAATCCCCAGCGTTTAGAGTGACTCCCCATGCCCGAGCAAGTCGTTCACGGAACGTCCCGCTTGTAACGAGATGGTTGACGGCGGATTCCGGGCCATCGAGGGCGACCGCCTCTACGGAAGCAAGATCACCGTTACGGAAACCAAATCAATCCAGCGGAGCGTCGAAAGCGTCGTACGAAAAACCTTCTACTGTATCGGTGGATCAGTGCGACGTTCGCGCCGAACGCTCAACAGCGGCGGGGCGACATGGTGGCCTTCCAGAACCGCTGAATGACGGTGCCCGTTCAATTGAGCTACGACCAAGACGGTTGAAGCGCGAGTCTCCCAGTTCGGTCGCAACCAGCTTTGAGGTGCCTGCCGAATTCAAGCCCTTCTTCCACGTCGATACACCTGCCCAGGGAGACACGCTGCTGGTTTGGCGGTTCGATCCGCAGGCAAATGTAACCATCACCGCTCCACTGGGCATCCAGGTCGTCGATCACAATCTGATTGTCCATTTCCCTCCAGCGCACGGCGCTGGCATCGCGCCGGTGGACGTCAATGTTGATCAACACGGCTATCAAGAGGAACTCCGCCGCGTCCTGACGGCGATCGACGATATGGATCCTGGCGCCGATGGTGCCCCCGGCGAAGAGTTCGATGATCATCAAAACGGCACGAACGATGATGACGGACGGTATGGTTCGCCCGACGCCGACGACGCGTCGCGTCCTCGTACCGGTACAGCCGCGGGAATCTGCGCACCATCACCCTACAAGCTTGTCGATCTCCGCCAGTCCCGCCATGCGTTTCGGAATCTCCGGGACCGTAAAGCGATTCGTCGTGAACGTGGACGATGTATTCCTCACCCATGCGGGCAAGGACAATCGGCTCGGCACCGCCGATGACCAGCACTATCGCAACTTCGTACGGTCAGCTTCACTTTTCGATCGGAGTTCGCAGGCTTCATGCCGGTCAACCGTGGCGAGGCGGGACCGGACGGAATCCTGCGGACGTTCAACGATTACTTCAGCTCGGAGCAACTGGCGGTGATGGATGCGTTGCTCACGGAAAAACGCTCGCGATGCGGGCCGCTGTCGAGGCCGATTTTACTCCGGTGGATGACGGCGAAGGCGCTTTTCGCTTTGTCGATGCCGGCGGCCAGCTCACGCTGCAATGGACCGACACGTTCGCGACGGCCGGTGACGGGCGAGATTCCGGGGTGAGTGGTGCCGCACTCCCATTTATGGATTTGCCGAGTTCGATGCCGATCTGCAGACTGACACCAATGGCGACAACATTTTCCTCAAGCCATATCTGGAGGATCCGACTGTGCCGGTCGTTGCTCGAATCTGGGCACTGGCCGAGGAACTCAATGTGAAGCCAAACAATCGCCGGGAAGTTTGGCGTCGCGATCAACCTGGGCTTTAAGTCCTTCGCAACATTCGCGCAATTCGTCGCGAATACAGTGAGCCATGAACTTGGTCACACCGTTTGGACTGCAGGACGCGTACGTCGACATCTTCCAGCTCCGCCCGGCGATGTCGGCGTTGACGGCAACGGAAACACGATCCCTTACGACATCATGCGTCGTGGCAGCGACTTCGACGCAGAGCCTGACGTTCTTGCCGTGGAACATTCAGCTGCTCCGCCCGGGGCGATGGGTATCGCACCCGACGGAAACCTCGGTGGTGGTGTCGACCAGTATCGGCGGACGTTCAATCTGCCGCAAAGTCCGCTTGGCATTCGCGAGAACACGCCGCCCGTCAACGAAGAGAAGACGTCGTCCGCAAACCGCAGATCGTCGTGGTCACCGAGGATGGCGTGTGGTATGGCGGCCGGGACGATCGGCCCGTGGATCTGGGTCTCGTGGAGGCCGACGGGGAGGAGCGGTCACTCGCGAACACTCGGATTGGGAATCTACAACGCCGGTCTCGCTCCCCTCGACGTGACTGCCATGGGGCTACTTGAACGGGCTGGCGGGGTTCTCGCTCGAAGATACGACCGACGCGCTGAGTGACATGATCGAGCCTGGCGAAGTGGTCGAGTTCTCTGTCCGTTTTGACCCCACTGACGCGGGACGCGGGACGGATACGATCGAGATTGTCAGTAACGCGGAGGCGAATCCCATCTGCCGAGTTCCCTGTCCGCACTCGCCACTCCCGGCCGGCCGACGGCACAACTCACGCTCCTGTCACCCGCCAATCTTGGCTCGTCGGCCGTTGGGGCGACATCCGCTGTCAGAACGCCTTGGCTCGGATATCCAATCAGGGCGCTCGGCCACTCGTGATTCAGGCCATTACCCTGGCGGACGCTCCCGGCCCGTTTCAGCTGGTCGCGTATTCCGAGCGACCTGGCTACCAGCCCCATAACGCTTGCCAAAGGCGAGGCATTCAGTTTCGGCGCGAGTTTCCTGGCCGATCGGACCGGCCTGGCCCGGGCGAAGGTCGAAATCCTGACGAATGATCCGGAGAATCCGCGACTGAAATTCACGCTCAGTGGAACCGGTGTCCAGGCGATTCGCCAGGCCACATGGGGCAATGACCATGTGGCCATCGGCACAGCCCGATGTCCCGAACGCGCCTGTCCTGCGGGCCATCAGCGATGAAGCAGCGCAATTTCCAATTCTTCCTGCCTCCGGAGATCCTCTACGAGCTGACCATCTTCGATTCCGCGACGGGACTCGTCGGCCGCGAGACGGGAATCACATCGCCGTCCGGTCAGCGAACGAACCTGGCATCGACCATGGTCTTCGAGGCAAGTGTCGGTGCCGATACGGATGCCGACGGTCTACCTGATGACGTCGAGCACGCGATCGTGGACCAGTGCCACACGATCCGACAGTGATGATGACCGGGTGGATGATTTTGCCGAAATCGCCGGCGGACAGAATCCGCTCGAAGGCCGGGCGACCGTAACCGGAGTCGTGGCGGCACTGGGACTCAGCGGCCAGGCGAGCGACATCGCGATCGCAGGTCAACCGGATGGCCGACGAATTGCCTACCTGGCGACTGGCACGGCTGGTCTCGCGATCGTCGACATTACGGCTGCGGAACGGCCCCTGCTACTTGCTGAATTGACACTTCCGTCACCGAGCGTCAACGTGGAGGTCGACCCACAAAGAGGCTTGGTCGTCGTCACGGACGGTGCCAGGGATTTTCACGTCATTGACGTATCGGACGCGGTGTTACCTCGACTGCTGCGCACGATCACCACAGGTGAATCCCGCGGGCTCATTCTCTTCGACGGATATGCATACACGGGCTTGGCAAACGAGATTCGGTCGTTCGATCTTGCGACTGGCGAGCAGGAAGAAGCGATTTCTCTGGCAACTGACTCGCTCGAGCGAGTGGTGGCAATTGGCCGTGAAGGCACGACATTCTTGGTCATCACAAGAGGCCCTCAGGGGACCGGCGGACGCTTGGTTGCTGTCCACGCAACCGGGGGATCGCTGACGGTTCGCGGAACGCTTGCGCTCGCCAATCTCAGTGAGACCCTGTTGGTCGCGGACGGAATGGCTTGGATCGCCACCTCCAGCTCGATCATCGCGGTGGATGTCTCCAACCCGGACGACCTGCGTTTGATCAACGAGGACACGGGATTGCTTTTAACCAACGCGATAGCCTTGAGCGGCTCGGGCCTGGGCGTGTTGGTGTCTGCCGCGTCCTTTACCGTGGGCACACTGTCGGTCGTATCCACCGAGAATCCCGCCCAGTCACTTCCTGTGTTGACGTCGTTTCCGTTGCCGCCGATTGCTCCTGCCGTCGCGTTATCGTCCGGCGTGGCGTTTGTGGCCAGCCACACCAGCGGCTTGCAGGTCATCAATTTCGTCCCGTTCGACCAAGGCAGCACGCCGCCACAGGTCAGCGTCGAGTTGCTCAGTCCCGACATCGATCCCGCCACTGCGGGTGTTCAGATGCTGCCGGGTGCAACGGTTCGGCTGGGCACGGACATTTCAGACGACGTGCAGATTGCCGCGGTCGAGCTGTTACTGGATGGTACGGTGGTGCGTCGCGAAGTATCGTATCCCTTTGAACTCACGGCGGCGCTGCCGATCGCGCGCGGCGCGGTGGTGCCGGCATTTGTTCAGGTCCGGGCCACCGACACGGGGGGCAACGCACGGTTGTCTGAACCGATCGTGATTGAGATCGTGCCGGACCTCACGCCTCCGACGATCGTGCAGCTGGATCCGGCGGAAGGAAGCAACAAGCCCGCTACCTTTCGCAGGATGGCGATCGAGTTTTCTGAGCCGATCGACGCCACGACGGTGAGTTCGGCCGATTTTGAGCTGGTCGGCGCAAGCGGGCCACGAATCCCGACCGCACTCCTGTTACGTTTCGACGACACGTCGCTGCGGGTCCGCTACGACGAGCTGTCGCCCGGAGACTATCAGTTCGTCATCCACGCTGCGTCGATCACGGACCGTTCGGGAAACCCGCTCGGTACCGGCGATCAAGTCGTTACGTTTCGCGTGGGCGAAGTGACCACCGTTCGCGGAACAGACTTCCAGGCGGGCATCCTGACCATAGGCAGTGTGTCCAACTATCCCACGGGGCGGCTTCAGGCCGTGGGGGACTTCAATGGGGACGGGTTCCTGGATGTGGTCAATAACGGCGGCGATATTAGCGACGCTCGACCCGTGGCGGCGGTGCTGTTGGGCCGCCCGGATGGTTCGTTTCAAGCGTCCCCGGTCGCTTCCCCACTTCAGGTCCGCGGTGCATGGGAACTGGCAGCGGCCGATTTCAATCATGACGGCCGTCTCGATCTGGCGGCGGTGCGAGAGGGATTGCACGTCTATCTGGGAAATGGTGACGGCACATTTGGGGCCGCCAGCTACGACATGCCACCGAGTTCTCTGGTCCCGGATCCCTATAATCTCACGATCGGCGACTTCAACAACGATGGAAACCCGGATGTTGTGGTTGGCTCCGGAAACGGTCAACAATTCGGCTCCCAGGGAGCAGGAAATGCCGCGCTGCTCATCCTCGGCCGTGGCGACGGTGACTTCGAAGATCCGACAATATCTTCGCTGGTCGGACTTGTCCACACTTTTCTCACAGCCGCCGACATGGACAAGGACGGCAATCTGGACCTGGTAGCCACCGGCGTTAATCGCATCAGTGTGTTGCGAGGGTTGGGCAATGCGACCTTTGAGAGGGAGTCGACGAGCCCGGGCCCTTGGCTGCCGATCGAGTCTCCGGTTCCGGCAGGTGCCCGCTACGCAGCCGTGGCGGACCTGAACAACGACGGTATTCTGGACGTGGCCGTCACGGGAACAAATGCGGTATCGGTCCTCTTCGGCAACGGTGACGGCAGTCTCCAGACAGCCATCTCCTACGACTTGCCCATGGCCCTGGACATCGCCGCAGGTGACTACACAGGAGACGGTTGGCTGGATTTGGTTGTGACCGATTCCCCAGGTCAGGGTCAATTTGACGCGGGCGGTAACATGCACGTGCTCCGGAATCAACGAGACGGCACCTTTTCCGCAGCGAATCCGGAAGCAGCGACGCTCCATGCCCTGCATCCGCGCAAGGGGACTTCAACCGCGACGGTCTCCTGGATGTCGTGCTGCAGAACGGGAACACAGGGGTCACCGTTATTCGTGGAAACGGCGCTGGCGGCTTCCAGAGTCTGGAGCGCACCGACCTGCGAGAATCGGACGGCAGCCGCAACGTGCTGCGTGCTGCCGCCGCGGGCGATCTGAATCACGACGGATTTGTGGATCTCGTGCTGACGGGCTATCGAGCAGACTTCACTGCCAGTTCTGTCTATGTCCAGCTGGGGAATGCCGATGGGAACTTTGGGCCGCCTGCCCAGTACTTGATTGACGGACCCAGCAACGGTCTCAACAACGGCGACGAGCTGGTTCTCATGGACGTCAACGACGACGGACACCTCGATGTCATTGCGGGTTCGACAGCAAGAGACCGTGACCTCGTCACCTTCGTGCTTGGGAATGGCGACGGCACGTTTCAGCCGCCCCGCACACTCGACTTCAGCCCCAATTCGTTCGGCGGTCTGGGCATCTCGGACATCGTTCTCGCTGCACCGGATGGTGACACGACGCCGGATCTGTACATCGCCCGAGAGGGTGTGTTTGGTTTCACGCTCGTCGAGAATCTGGGAAACGGCGTGTTTGGGAACTCGCGGAATATTCGGAATCCGCCGGGTCACCCTTCGATCAATATGCGCGAGATCCAAGTGGCCGATTTCAATGGAGATGGTGCACTGGACGTCGTCGGATTCGCGCCGCGAGGTGCCTTCAATGAGCCGACCTCTTTCGTGCATGTCATGTTGAACGGCGGCACGTACGGACCGGCGGTCACGATGGAAGTCAATCGTTTCGCGGCCGATCTGGCAATCGCCGACGTCGACGCCGATGGAGAATTGGATCTCATCATCTCGTCAGGACATAGCGTGCTGAACGGGTTCCCCATCGAAGCCCGGATCGAGGTACTCCGCGGAGTAGGCGATGGCACATTCGAGGCCCCCCGGGCATACGGGCATCGTACGATCGGCCACTATCAGGATATCGTTGTGGACGACCTTAATGGCGACGGCCTGCCGGATCTCGTTGTGGCCGTCTCCAACGACGTTTGGCCGGGAGGCCTGGGCGTCCTGGTCAACAACGGTCTGGGCGAATTCCACGAAGCGAGTCTACCGATCCCACGGCGAGCCCGGTCGAGGGAATTGCCACCGCCGATTTCAATGGCGACGGGCGCCCCGACATACTGACGGCGAACGGCTTTCGCAGTACGTTCAGCATTCTGGTTGGCGACGCCGGACGGGATCGCGCTCTGCGGGCGGCGACCATCCAGACTGCCTCCGGTGTGGATTCCCCGCTCGTTGCCGTCCACGAACAAACGGGCACCACATGTGTTGCAACGCTCGATCCCAACCTTCTGCCGATGTTCGTTCAGGAAGCCATCGCGCGATGGTCACAGGTCGGATTGGCTGCGGAAGTTGCCGGTCGGCTGAAGGATCTGCAGTGGCGCGTCGCCGATCTGCCGGACGATTCACTTGGGCTGGCGGCCAACCAAGCGGTGTGGCTCGACGCCGACGCTGCCGGCCGCGGCTGGTTCCTTGACCCGACGCCGTGGGACGACAGCGAGTTCAGCACGCCGGGCAACCAGGGCGAAATGAACCGAATCGATCTGCTGAGCGTGGTGATGCACGAACTGGGCCATCTCTTGGGCTATGGGCACGATCATGACGGCGTGATGGCCGAAACGCTGGCGACCGGAATTCGGCGCACGGGCCTGGAGCATGACAGCAACTCGACGACAGATCATGCCGACTGATACGTTTGTGTGCGATGTCACGACACCTGCCGCGATTTCCGGTGTTTCTGAAGAATACCCCGTCTCGCAACTCCTGCGAATCAAGACGGGGAAGACAACGTAGCAAGAGACCTGGTGGTCGCTGTTCGGCTCGTCCGCCGCGGTTTGACGACGCGCAGGGCGGACGATCGGGGGATCGTGGTCCGGAACAACGAGACCGATCTGACCGAATAGGTCCAGGATGGATATCGAGATCAGAGAAGGCGAGCCTGTGGGCGGCATACTGCGGCTTCCGAATTTTTACATCCTGGGTGCGGGCCGTTGCGGGACGACCTCCCTCTACCAGCATCTGGCGCGGCACCCCGAAATCTGTATGTCCCCCAACAAGGAGCCGACCTTCTTCTGCGACTTCTTCGGCCTGAAGAATCCGTGGGAGTATCTCCAGCTCTTTCGGCACGCGACCGATGAGTTAATGGTGGGTGAATGCTCTCACGCCTACCTGAGTTGTCCAACGTCGGCCCAGATGCTCAGAGCCTACACGCCCGACGCGAAATTCGTCGTGATCCTGCGCAATCCCGCCGAACGTGCCTATTCGTTGTACTGCTGGATGACGGCAGCGGGCAATGAATGGCTGACTCCCTTCGAGAAGGCACTGGAGGCCGAAGAACGACGGGCCCGAATCCGCGTTTCCTGCGGCGTAATCCGCAGTATTTCTACAACTATCTCTATTTTCGGTCGGGCCTGTACGGCCAGCAGATCGGCCGCTACGTCCAGCTCTTTCCACGCAGCAGGTTCCTGTTCCTGCCCTTCGAGGACTTGCAGCGTGACGTCCGCGACGTGCTGCGCCGCGTGCTGCAGTTCATCCATGTCGATCCGGACTTCGAACCCGACGATCTGTCCCCGGCCAACCAGAGCCGGAGAGTCCGCTCGGCGCAGGCTGCAGTTCTATCTGCGGCGCAGGCTCGAGCCGGCGTTGGTCAAACTTCGGCTCGGGAGAGTGCGACCGCTCGTCGACCGGATGGCTGATTGGAATGTCGTCAACAGCCGGCCGGCGCCGCTGTCCGCTGAGACGCAGATGCGGCTCATCGACCGCTACGGCAGCGATCTCGAGAAGCTGGAGCGATTGACAGGGCTCGACACCTCCGTCTGGCGGCAGGCACCGCCGCGCCCGTCATCTCATCCCCAACCTGGCGACAAACCGAAGTCCAACCTGCAAGGGTCCGGTCCGTACCGACTAAGGTGATCGGAGCGGATAAGACTGCACAGATGTCGCGGCAGGTTGCCAAGTTTGGGCGAGGGATTCACCGCTCGATTGGCGGGAGCGATGACAAGGACTATGATTAGCTCCGTTCAGTTATCTGTGCAAACCCCAAGGTTACAGATTTTTTGACCACGAATGGCACGAATCAACACGAATGAATAGTACGGAGTTCACCTGTTTCGACCTGGAGCAAGCGGTGCGGTCGATTGCGGCCGCCACGGGCGTGACCGAGAGCCAGGTGCGGAGCGCCATCGCGCTGTTGGAGGACGGCAACACGCTGCCCTTCATCGCGCGCTATCGCAAGGAGGCCACCAGCGGGCTGGACGAGACGGCGCTGCGGATGATCGAGGATGCGTTGGCCAAGGCACATGAGCTGGCTCGACGCAAGGCCACGATCCTGCGCACGATCGACCAGCAAGGGCTGCTGACTCCCGAACTGCGGCAGCAGATCGAGCAGTGCCAGGACAAGCAAGTGCTGGAGGACCTGTATCTGCCGTTCAAGCCCAAGCGGCGAACGCGCGCCACGGCGGCTCGCGAGCGCGGGCTGCAGCCGCTGGCCGATCTGCTGCTGCAGCAGCGGACGCTGGGCCGGCCTCGGTCCGAGATACTGCGGCCCTTCGTCAGTCGCGAAAACGACGTGCCGGACGAACAGGCCGCCCTCCAAGGCGCCTGCGACATCGTGGCCGAGCAGTGGTCGGAAGATGTGGAAACACGCCGTTGGCTGAGCGAACAGGCGAACGGATTCGGCCGCATTCACTCGCAGGTCAAACGCGGCAAGAAGGAAGACGCCGCCAAGTTCGAGATGTACTTTGACCACCAGGAACCGGTGAAGCGCAGTTCCCTCGCATCGCCTGCTGGCCATGCAGCGCGGCGAGGCAGACGGGCTGCTGCGCGTGAGCGTCGAGTTGGACGACGACTACGTGCTCGGCAAGCTCAAGCCGCGTCTGGTGCACAACCGCCAGTTCGAGTTCCACCAGGAGCTGCTGGCGACAGTGGAGGACTGTTATCAGCGGCTGCTGCTACCTGCCACCGAGTCGGCCACGCTGCAGGAACTCAAGGAACGGGCGGACGACGAAGCGATCCAAGTCTTCACGCAGAACCTCCGCGAGTTGCTGCTGTCACCGCCGGCTGGCCCGCGAGTCACGATGGGGATCGACCCGGGCTTTCGCACCGGATGCAAGGTCGCCGTGGTCGACGGCACGGGCAAGTTCCTGGACAGCCGCACCATCTTTCCCACGCCGCCGCGTAACGACATCGCCGGTGCCACGGCCACGCTGCGAGACCTGATCGCGCGCTACAAAGTCCAGCTGATCGCCATCGGCAACGGCACGGCCTCCCGGGAAACGGACGCCTTCGTCAGCGGCCTGCTGAAGGAACTCCGCGCGCAGGACGACGCGCCAGCCAACGCCGACCAAGGTGATGGTCAGCGAGTCGGGCGCGTCGATCTATTCGGCCAGCGAACTGGCCGCTCACGAGTATCCCGACCTGGATGTCACCGTCCGCGGCGCGATCAGCATCGCGCATCGGCTGCAGGACCCGCTGGCCGAACTGGTCAAGATCGACCCCAAGTCGATCGGAGTCGGCCAGTACCAGCATGACGTGAACCAGACACTGCTGCGTCGCGGCCTGGAACGCGAAGTCGAGTCGTGCGTCAACTCGGTGGGCGTCGACGTCAACACGGCCAGCAGCTCCCTGCTGGCACACGTGGCCGGGATCGGACCGAAGCTGGCCGAGCGGATCGTCGAGCATCGCGATGCACACGGGCGGTTTGACTGCCGGCAGCAGCTGCTGGACGTCCCCAAGCTGGGCCGCAAGGTATTCGAGCAGGCGGCCGGGTTTCTGCGGATTCGCGACGGCGTCCAACCTTTAGACAACTCGGCCGTCCACCCCGAAAGCTATCCGGTGGTGGAGAAGATGGCGGCCAACGTGAGCGTCGCCGTCAGCCAACTGGTGGGCAATGCGACGCTGGCCGGCAAGCTCGACGCGCAAGACTTCGTGGACGAACATTGCGGACTGCCGACGGTCAAGGATATTCTGGCAGAGCTGGTCAAGCCGGGGCGCGACCCGCGCAGTGAGTTCAAGGTGGCCCAGTTCGCCGAGGGCGTCCACGACCTGGAGGATTTGAAGGCGGGGATGATCCTGGAAGGCGTGATTACCAACGTCACGAAGTTCGGCGCCTTTGTCGACCTGGGCGTCCACCAGGACGGACTGATCCACATCTCGGAGCTGGCCAACCAATACGTGCAGTCGCCCAGTGACGTGGTCTCCGTCGGCGACGTCGTCCGCGTCAAGGTGCTGGAGGTCGACCTCCAGCGACGCCGCATCGCCCTCTCCCGAAAACAGGTGTGAGCGCTCTTAAAGGAATCCACGTCATGAAATATCACGGTGCGTCCGCGAACGAATCGTTGCGTTCCTCCCGGCGAAGGTTCCTGTCCGTGACGGCCGCGACGGCCTTCGGATTCACCCTGGTGCCTCGGCACGTGCTGGGAGGCGTCGGGTACACACCGCCGAGTGACCGAGTGAACGTGGCGGGGATTGGTGTCGGCGGAATGGGCGGGGGCGACATCGCGACGGTCAGCAAACTTGGGACGAACATCGTGGCCCTCTGCGATGTCGACGAAGTCCGCGCTGCCGGCTCGTTCAATGCCTTTCCCCAAGCGCGGCGTTATAAAGACTTTCGCATCATGCTGGAGAAAGAGGCGAAGCACATCGACGCGGTCACGGTGGGTACGCCCGACCATATCCATGCCGTCGCCGCCATGGCCGCCGTGCGAGCCGGGAAGCACGTCTACGTGCAGAAACCGATGACCCACACTCTGCACGAGTGTCGCACGCTCACCAAAGCCGCGCTGGACGCCAAGGTCGTGACTTCCATGGGCAATCAAGGTCATGCCACCGAGGGCACGAGACTTACCAACGAGTGGATTCAAGCCGGAGTGATCGGAGAGGTGCGCGAAGTTCACGCCTGGTCCGATCGTGCCGGCAGGCTCTGGAAGCAGGGAATCGCTCGTCCCACGGACACGCCTCCGATTCCCGCCACGCTGGATTGGGACCTGTGGCTGGGTCCCATTCGCGAGCGGCCCTATCACCCGGCGTACGTTCCGGCCAACTGGCGCGGTTGGTGGGACTTCGGCACCGGGGCGCTCGGCGACATGGGCTGCCATATCATCGATCACCCGATATGGGCGCTGAAACTTCGCGCGCCGACCACCGTCGAGTCACGCACGACCTTGGACGGCAGCGTGCTCGAAGGAGACCAGCCCAACTTCGAAACCTACCCGATCGCCGCGATGATCTATTTCGACTTCCCTGCACGAGGCAATCTGCCGGCGGTCAAGATGACCTGGTACGACGGTGGACTCATGCCGCCAGCGCCCGCAGAATTGCCGTCCGGACAACGTTTGCCCGACAACGGTGTCCTGTACATTGGCAGCCTGGGAAAAATGTACCATAGCTCCCACGGCGGAACGCCCCTGCTCTTACCGGCAACTCTCACGGAACAGGCCAAGGCCGTTCCCAAGACGATGGAGCGGTCCCCGGGACATTACGAGGAATGGGTGCGTGGCTGCCGGGATGGACAACGGCCGGCGGCCAGCTTTGACTATTCCGGTCCCATGACCGAAACAATGCTGCTCGGAATACTCTCGCTGCGAGCGCCCGGCACGCGGCTGGAATGGGATGCCGAGAACCAGCAGATCAAGAACGTCCCGGAGTTGAATCCGTTCATGCACACCGAATATCGCAAAGGCTGGACGCTATGAGACCAAGTCAACTCCGCAGCACCGGATTGCTCTTGGTTGTTGCCTCGCTGGGGTCTGTTGTGTCGGCACGGGCGGACGACAATTCGCTGACGGAGACGGAGCGGTCCGCAGGCTGGATCCTGCTGTTCGACGGTGCCACCACGCAGGGTTGGATGACCTGCAAGAACCAGCCACTGCCGACCCGACACGTCCAGAACGGAAGTCTGAACCCACATCCATGCGATTACATGCTGGTTCATGAAAAGGTGTGGGAAGACTTCCAGCTCTCGCTCGATTTCAAGATCAGCCCCAAGTGCAACAGTGGTGTGTTCATCCGCACGTTTCCGTTAACGCCGCGCCCGGGCAAGGATGTCGGTTTCAATGGAATCGAGGTCGCCGTGGATGACACGACAACAAACGGCTGGCATGATACTGGGGCGATCTATGATCTCGTAGCGCCATCGAAGAACGCTGCGAAACCGGCCGGGGAATGGAATCACCTGCTGGTGACCTGCGATCGCAACCAAATCGCCGTGGAACTCAATGGCGAAATCATTACCCGGATGGATTTGGACCAGTGGACCGAACCGAGTCAGCGACCCGATGGATCCCCACATAAGTTCGACGTTGTCTACAAGGACCATCCGCGCAAGGGATACATCGGACTTCAGGACCACGGCAGCGACTGCTGGTACCGGAACATCAAGTTGCGGCCACTCAAGCAAGGTGGGGAACTCGCCAGGGCAAGCAGCCCCGGCGAAGGTACCCGTTGACACACAGTTGAGCGAAGCTCCGTTTGAACCACAGACTTACAGCGGGCAACGTGGCGATCCATGATGCCTGACAGGAACCGCGAGTGGCCCGGGAAGTTGATTGCCTCCCCGTTCTGAAAGGACCTGACCGTGCACGGAACCAGTCCATTTTGTTTGGCATTGCTCTTGTCCCTGGCGGCGAACTCTCTGTGGGCCCAGCCGCCGGAGTCCGGCGTCGGCAAGAAAGGCGAGCGTGGTCCGGGCCGAGTGCCCGGAAACCGTGGTGGGCAACTCCGGTTACCGGACACGATCCGCGTCGAGAAGGACATCCCCTACGCGGGCACGAACAACCCGGCCCAGACGCTCGACCTGCTCCTGCCGACCAACCCCACGGACGACAAGCCGCTGCCCGTGGTCGTGAATATTCACGGCGGTGCTTTCAAGATGGGCGACAAGTCCATGGGCGTCGGGGAAATCGCACCCTGGTGGCCAGTGGCGACTACGCCGCGGTAACGATCAACTACCGACTCAGCGGCGAGGCCATCTGGCCCGCGCAGATCCACGACTGCAAGGCCGCCATCCGCTGGGTACGGGCCAATGCGGCCAAGTACCACTTCGACCCGGATCGCATCGGTGCAATCGGTGGATCGGCCGGTGGGCATCTGGTCGCGATGCTCGGCACGAGCGGTGGTGTGGAGTCGCTGGAGGGCGACATCGGCCCTTACCAAGGGACCGACAGCCGAGTGCAGTGCGTGGTGGACCAGTTTGGCCCCACGGATCTGCTGGCGATGAGTGGCAGCCACGACGATGCACACTCGCCGGAAGCCGAGTTGATTGGTGGTGCGGTGCAGGAGCACAAAGAGCTGGCCAAGGCGGCTTCGCCCATCACCTACGTCTCGCCCCGTACCCCGCCACTGCTGATCATTCACGGGGACAATGACCCGCTTGTACCCTTCAACCAGTCCGAGATTCTGCACGCGGCGCTGCAGAAGGCTGGCGTCGAGTGCATCTTCATCCCGGTCCGAGGCGGGGGCCACGGCGGTTTTCGCAATCCGGAGATTGCCCGTCGCATCCGGCAGTTCTTCGACAAGCACCTCCGACACCAGGAACAGGAGATATCGGCTGCGCCGGTTTCCAACGACGCCCCGTAAGGAAACTGGCAACCCTGGATCACGCGCGACTGAGGACCGGCACATTATTGGCTCGTGATGGGTCCGCGCTGCGGGGTGCTTCGCACAGTACTACGACCTGATAGTCACGTCACTCGACAGAAAATGAGGAGAGGCCGATGTGGTCCTGTCCAGTCTCTGCCGGGAATCGTATCATGGCCCTCGAGAATCCATGCGGCCAGGAGCTAATCGATGAAATGCGTCCGGTGTTTGCCCCTCGTGTTGCTGTTCTTTTGCGGAGCGCGGTTTGGACTGGGCGCTGAGCCCGCAACTGACTGCGTGCTGTCGCAGGCCCCTTATCGGGGTTGGCAGGCGCAGCGTCTGGCGAATGGCCTGGTGGAACTCCACGTGGTGCCGGAACTGGGCGGGCGAGTGATGCAGTTCCAGTGTGGCGACCGAGAGTTTCTGTGGGTGAATCCGCAGCTCGCCGGAAAGCTCTCGCCGCCGAGCGGGCTGAAAGACGACGGGAGTTGGCTCAACTACGGGGGTGACAAACTGTGGCCGGCACCACAAGGCTGGGACCATGACGAACAATGGCCGGGGCCGCCGGACGCTGTGCTCGACGGCCAGCCATACACCTTCGAAAGCGTTCCGAGTCCCCACAACGAATTGGCGGTGCGGCTCACAAGTGGCAAGGATTCACGCAGTGGAATCCAGTTTTCGCGTGTGATTCGAGTTTTCGAAGACTCTTCGCGCGTGCAATTTGTGGCGACCATGACCAACGTCGATACGAAGCCTCGTCGCTGGGGTATCTGGGCGCACACGCAACTCGACGCGGCCAAGGCAGACGGGTCTTCGTTCAATCCGCTGATGCAGGCCTGGTGCCCGTTGCATCCACAGAGCCATTTTCCAAACGGCTTCCACGTTATTTTCGGCGCACAAGACAACCCTTCCTTCCAACCCGATCCCTCTCGTGGCTTGATGCGAGTGCGGTATCAATACAAGGTCGGCAAGATCGGCCTCGATTCGCCTGCAGGCTGGGTGGCCACGGTGGACGGAGCGAGCGGAGCCGTGTTTGTGCAGCGGTTTGTGTTTGAGCCGCAAGCCGATTATCCGGATGGCTCGTCAGTCGAGTTCTGGCTGAATGGCGTCGGGACGATTCATGCCTACAACAAAGACACGGTGATGGCCGATAGCGTGGCCGAGAACCCTTACGTGTTCGAAAGTGAGGTGCTCAGTCCCTTTGCCAGGTTGGAGCCCGGCCAGAGCTACAACTGGAGCTACGACTGGTATGCCGCCAACATCGGCGGCGATTTTCCCGTGGTGGATTGCACGTCGGTGGGCGTTGTCGCCCAGCCGCTCAGCGCGACGGTCGCCGCGGGTCAGGTTTCACTCCAAGGCAGATTTGGCGTCTTCGTGTCGGGCGCCGTGCGGGCGGAATTCTGCGATGCGGCGGGCCAAGATCTGCAATCACTCGACCTGCCTCCTGCGGTGTCGCCGCTCCAACCGCTGGTGCTTGACGCGGTCGTCGCGGCGCCTGCCGCCGCAGCCACGGTCAAGTTGGTCGTGCGGGATGAGCGGGCCAGACTGCTTGGTGAACTGGCCCGGTGCGAGCTGCAGCCGAACGAGGCCACCGCGCGATGGCCGGTCGAAAAAATTCGAGCCTGGTATGACAAGCAGCCTTGGCTCGTGGGCTGCAACTTCCTCCCCAGCACGGCCGTAAACGACGTCGAAATGTGGCAGGCGGAGACCTTCGACCCTGTGACGATCGACCGCGAGCTCGGCTGGGCGCAGGACCTGGGCTTCAACACCGTTCGGGTGTTCCTCAACTACGTCGTGTGGGAAGCCGACGCGGAAGGGCTCAAGAGACGGTTCCAGGAGTTTCTGCAGATTGCCGACCGTCACGGTATCTCCGTGATGCCGATCCTCTTCGACGACTGCAATTTCGCCGGACGGATTGCCACAACTGGCAGACAGCCCGACCCGGTGCCTGGTGTCCACAATAGCCAATGGGTTTCCAGTCCGCCGCTGGCGATGGTGACCGACCGCTCGGCGTGGTCCCACTTGGAACAATACGTGAAAGACCTGGTCGGCACCTTCGCGCACGACCGGCGGATCGTCGTCTGGGACCTCTACAACGAACCTGGAAATGGAACGGGCTCGACGAGCCAGCCGCTGATGGAAGCCGCCTTTGCCTGGGCGCGCGAAATGAAGCCGAACCAGCCGCTCACCACCGGCGCCTGGACGGACTTCAGCAGTCCGTTTTCTCGCCGAATCATGGAGCTTTCGGACGTCGTGTCGTTTCATGGTTATGATTCCGTACCCGAACTCGAGGCGAAACTGAAGACCTGCGCGGCCCAGGAACGCCCCGTGCTCTGCACCGAATGGCTGGTGCGCCGGGGCGGCAATTCTTTCGAACAGCTTCTCCCGCTGTTTCGCGATCGCAAGATCGGCTGCTGGAACTGGGGTCTCGTAGCCGGCCGCACGCAGACCTATTTCCCGTGGGGTTCGCCCCTCAACGCGCCGGAACCGACGTGTTGGCAGCACGACATCCTGCGCACTGACGGCACCCCCTTCAACGCTCGGGAAGTCCAGTTCATCAAAGTGACCACGGGCAAAGCGATGTACGCAGCCGATGCGTCCAAGGTCGACCACAAGCCGAACATTGTCTATCTGCTCGCCGATCAGTGGCGAGCCGCGGCGACGGGCTATGCGGGCGATCCGAATGTCAAGACACCGAATCTCGACCGGTTGGCCAAGGAAGGTCTGCAGTTGCGCAACGTCGTGTCGGTCTGCCCGGTTTGCACGCCCTACCGCGCCTCGTTGATGACGGGACGCTTTCCGACCTCGACCGGGATGTTCCTGAACGACGCACATCTGCCTGACGAGGAGTTGTGCTTCGCCGAAGTGTTTTCAGCAGCCGGTTACGCGACGGGCTACATCGGCAAGTGGCATCTCGACGGTCACGGGCGGAGTTCCTACATCCCGCCCGCGCGGCGGCAGGGATGGGAGTACTGGAAAGGCGCCGAGTGCGACCACACCTACAATCACTCGCACTACTATGCGGGCGATTCAGACGAGAAACAGTTCTGGGAAGGCTATGATGCGTTTGCGCAGACGCAAGATGCACAGGCCTACATCCGGGAGCACGCCCACGGCGCGAAACCGTTCGCGCTAATGGTTTCGTATGGTACTCCACATTTTCCGCACGCGACGGCGCCGGACGAATACAAGGCGCTCTATCCGCCCGAGAAGATTCAGCTTCCACCCAACGTTCCCCAGGGACTGCAGGCCGAGGCACGCCGGGAGGCGCAGGGATACTATGCGCACTGCACCGCTTTGGACAGGTGCGTCGGCGACGTGCTGCAGACGCTCAGCGATGCGGGCATTGCCGACCGCACGATCCTGGTCTTCACGTCCGATCACGGCGAGATGCTCGGTTCACACGGGTGTCCACCCTTGATGAAACAGGTCCCCTGGAGCGAGTCGGCCCATGTGCCGTTCCTGCTGCGTTACCCGGCCGTCCACGGCAAACAGGGGCGTGTCGTACGCACTCCGCTGACCACGCCCGACATCTTCCCGACGCTGCTCGGTTTGGCGGGCGTGGGAGTGCCTCACACCGTGGAGGGCGAGGATCTGTCCGCGTTGCTTCATGAGGGGCGTGAGGCGGACGACCGCGTCGCACTCTACATGGGCGTGGCGCCGTTCGTCGCTCGTGAGTTTACCCAGGAGTACCGCGCGATCCGCACCAACCGGCACACCTACGTCCGCGGTTTGGACGGGCCGTGGTTGCTCTTCGACAACGAGAAGGATCCGTATCAGATGGATAACCTGGTCGCGAAACCGGAATGCGCCGCACTGTGCAAGGAACTCGACGAACGCCTGCAGGGCCAGCTTGAGAAGATCGGCGATGTCTTCCGGCCGAGCCGTGCTTACATCGAGCAGTGGGGCTACCAGATCGCACCCCACGGCAGCATTTCCTACGATCAGGATGCCAAGCCGCAGACGCCACAGCGGAAACCGGCATTTTGAATGGGGAGCCATACAGTCCTGTTTAGAAGGAGTGACGCATGAGACGAATGGGAACTGCTGTCCTAAGTTCGGTGGTATTTCTTGCCGCCTCGTTGCCGCTCGCTGAAACAGCGACGGCCGACCCCAAACTCCCCACCACTGCCCCGATCGGCGTCGCCAAAATCGACATCACGCCCGACACTCCGATCCGCCTGTACGGCTATGCCTCCCGGACGACCGAGTCCACAGGCGTGGCAGGCCCACTCTCCGCCAAGGCCCTGGCGATCGGCAGCAGCGACGGTCCAGGGCCGGCGGTACTTCTCACGGTCGATTGTGGTGCCGTGCCTGGCGACATTCGGGAAGCGGTTTACCAACGAGTCAACAAGAAAGACGCCGATCGCTGTGGAACGATTCGTGCTCTGCAACTCCCATTGCCATTCCGGCCCCAATCTCGACGACATGGATTCGATGAAAGGGGAAGAGCACGAACATCTCCGCCACTACGCCGAGCAACTCACCGATCGCCTCGTCCAGGTCGTCGAACAAGCACTCGAGAACCGGCAGCCTGCCCGGCTCGAACTGGCCCGCGGCAAGGTCGGGTTTGCCGCCAACCGCCGTGTTCTCACCGACGGCAAGTGGTCTGGTTTTGGGGCCGTGCCCGACGCCCCCGTCGACCATGAACTGGCCGTGCTCAAAGTCACCGGCGAAGATGGGAAGCTGCTCGCCGTACTGGCCAACTATGCCTGCCACAACACGACTCTCCGTGGCGACTTCCCACAGATCCACGGTGATTGGGCGGCGTGTGCCCAGCAGTACATCGAGACGGACCAGCCCGGCACGCTTGCCATGATCTCGATCGGCTGCGGCGCCGACGCCGACCCGTATCCTCACGGCACCGTCGAACTCTGCCAGCAACACGGTCGCGAATTGGCCAATGAAGTCGCTCGACTTCTGCTCGGTCCCTGGACCCCGATCGCTCCCACCATTGCCGCCCAACAGAGAATTCTCGAAATTCCCTGGCAGCAGAATCCCGACATGGAGGCCGCTCGCCAAGCCGCCGGACAATCGTATCTTGTCAACGCGCTGCTCGGCAAACTCGACGAGGGGATCAAACCGACGGAACCGCACACCTATCCGATGGTCACCTGGACCTTTGCGGACGACCTGGCCATGGTCTTTCTCTCGAACGAAGTCGTCGTCGACTACGCCATTCGCCTGCAACGGGAATTCGACCCTCATCGCCTCTGGGTAACCGCATATACCAACGCCGTCACCACGTACATCGTCTCCCCGCGACTCATTCAGGAAGGCGGCTACGAATCCAACAACAGCCTCAGCTCCCTCGTGACCTTTGGCCAACCGGAGAAACTCGATCCGCCGATGCTCGAACGCATCGTTGGCACGGTGAAGGAGATGCTGCCCGAGACGTTCCGGAAGCCAACGAATGTACTATCCCCATCCGTCCAAATGCAGTTCATGAGACCCGGTCAGTTGGAGGCAGCCGCTCGCAAGTTTCCTGTCGTCTATGTGCCGTTCGGCCTGATCGAGTGGCACGGAAAACATCTGCCTCTCGGTAACGACGCGCTGAAGGCACATGCCATTCTGGTCAAGACTGCGGAACGGTTCGGCGGAGCGGTGTATCCTCCGATCTATTTCCATGAAGGCTTTGGGAAGAAAGAACTCGTCCCGGTCCTGAGCACGTTGTTTGCGCGATTGAAAATGACAGGGTTCCGCGTGATTATCGGCGTGTCCGGGCACAATGTTCAGGGACAGATTGATATGATCAACCAGGCTCTGGAACCGGTAGTGGCAGACGGCACTGTCGCGGGAAACGGACTGTGGGAAATCACGCTGAGTCAAGGTCCGGAATCGGCGACCGACCACGCAGCAAAGTGGGAAACATCCAACATGATGTTTTTGTACCCGGACACTGTGGCTATGGCAGAGTTGGGCAGTGGACCTCTGGCTCCCAACATGAAAGCGCCGGACGGTATCGGCGGCCTGGATCCTCGAGTGCATGCCTCGGCAGAAGTGGGTAGACGAAATGTCGAGTTAGCTGCAGAGGCCATCGGCAAGAAAGCCAAACAGCTTCTCGAGTCACTCCCACCAGAGCAACGGTCCTTCCGACTCCCGAGCATCAGTCCTGAACACTGGTGGGCCGATTGAGTTCGAACAACACGGTCCGTGGCACGGGCGCCGATGGCAGCGGTGCCGCGTCCGGTAAGCGTTCACGGAGTACTGGGCGTACTCTGCCGGAGAACCGCAGATTGACGAACAAGGCGAGACGTCCCCATAACCTTCGGCTACTGCTCGTGATCGGCAAACCGCTGCTTGCCTGGGCCGTCGCCTTGAGCTGCATGGCCGAGGCAGTGCGGGCCACTCCGCAAGCGCCAGCGGCCGGCAAGCAGAGCGATCCCACCAAACCTCCTGCCAAGGACGCTACACAACGCAAGCCCGCATCGCTCACCCGCGTGGACTATGCGAAGATGCAGGATCGCTGGGCGCCGATGCGCGAACAACTGGTCAAGCACGAAATTCTCGGGGCCGGGATCAAGAGTCCCCCCGTGCTGGATGCGATACGGATGACACCGCGGCACGAGTTCATTCCCAGCAAGCTGCGCCGCTATGCCTACTTCGATATGAACTTGCCTATCGGCGAGGCCCAAACCATCACGTCGCCGTACACCGTGGCCTATATGACGGAACAGCTTGATCCGCAACCGACTGACAAGGTGCTCGAGATCGGCACTGGAAGCGGCTATCAGGCCGCCGTGCTCAGTTGCCTCGTCGCCGAAGTGTATTCCATGGAAATCGTCGAGGAGCTGGGAAAACGCCGCGGCAGAAACGCTCACCCGCCTGGGCTACGACAACATCAAGACCAAGATTGGCGACGGCTACCAAGGTTGGGCCGAACATGCGCCATTCGACAAGATTATCGTCACCTGCTCCCCGGAGGACATCCCGCAGCCGCTGGTCGATCAGCTCAAGGATGGCGGACGACTGGTTGTCCCGTTGGGCGAACGGTACCAGCAGACAATGTGCCTCTTCGGCAAAGCTGACGGCAGACTCACCAAGCAACGGCTTGATCCCACCCTGTTTGTGCCGATGACCGGGCAGGCTGAAGTGGAGCGGGAGGTGCAGGCTGATCCGGATCGTCCGGTGGTGGTCAACGGCGATTTTGAAGAGGCGTCGGGCAAACAGCCCGTGGGCTGGTATTACATGCGACAAGCGAGCATCGAAAACGATCCGGGCAAGGGCCATCGCTATCTGGCACTGCAAAACAGCGAGCCCGGGCGAACCGCGATGGCCATTCAAGCGGTGGGCATCGATGGACGCCATGCGCGCGAGGTGGAAGTCTCACTGCGCGTCAGCGGTCAACAGTTGGCGTCCGGTCCCGAAGTATCGCAGCGCCCCGGATTTATCATCATGTTCTTCGACGAGAATCGCGATCCGGCGGGCAAGTTCGGCATCGGCCCGTGGCAGGGCAGCTTCCACTGGACCGATCAGCAGCTGCACATCAAAGTGCCGCGCAACGCACGCTTTGCCAGTTTTGAGCTGGGGCTCTGGGGCGGTACAGGAAAACTTTCGGTCGACCAAGTTCGCCTCAAAGTCCTCGACCAGCGCACGCCCTAATTAACATTGGCGCTTATGGGAACGCTATCACCGAGCGCCGTTTGTGCGATGCGGCGCCGGGATGGCTTATTCGGACTGGCTCTCGACTCCTGGCTCTTGCTTCGCGTCGAGCGGTGCCGGCCGAGGGACGACGTGCAGTCGGCGCCCGTCGAACAGCGCCAGGCGATGGATCTTGCCGTCAGCCACCGCGGCCAACAGCACGGGAACTCCGCTATTCGCCTGAAACCATGCGTGGACGCGACGAGACTCTACGCAGTAAAACGAGAGACACGCCTCGGAACGCATTTCAAGCGGCAAAGTGCATCCTTGAGCCCCGTGGTACACGCAACTGTTCTCGAACGACACCACCGGCAAATGGGACGCGAACGTGCGGACCACGTCATCCGGTTCGTCGGCGTGATGGGATTGCGTGTAGTGGGCAATCTGCGCCGGGCGAAGATACGCATGCGTGCCGCCCGACTGGCAGCAGTATCCGCCGCAAACAGCACAGGAGTGCGCCCAGGAGTTTGGTTCCGAGGACTCTTCGGCGAACTGGCCGGAACTTTCCTGTTGCGGGGTCTCTGCTTCATACGTGCCGTCTTGTCTCATCGCGCCGACGAACGACTCGGCCTCGTTGATGAACTCCTGTTTGCGCGATTCCGGCAGGCAGGTTAGCGGGCGCGTATTCGCCGGCAGCAGCAGGACGGCCAGCACGCGGGGTGGTTTCCACTGCAGACCGCGAATCGCGGGCGATTGCTGTAAGGCGGTACGGAACCACCGCCGCGCCTTGGCTCGCACGACGGCAGCCGACCGCCGCTGCCGGCTCGCTCGTCTGGCTTCTTCTCGCGACTGAATCGCCGGATATGCTGTCCGGCAATGTGGATCACCACAGACTTTCTCGATGGACTGCCGAAAGCTCAGCACAAGCCCGCAAACCCGGCAGACTTCGTTGCGGAGTCGATCCGTCACGGACAGGAGCGTCGGCGGTGTCTGGCCGGCGACGCCGTAACTTCCGCACGGCGAATGGAACCGATTGCCGCACCAGACGCACGCACGCGGCACGCTCTCGCGATCAGTCCAGAGCGTAGTGAACTCACGGCATTTGCGGCACTGTAGATAATGCAACATCGGATCGACGTCCGTCAGGGTTTCTTCTTTCGCGAAGCTGCGCTTGGCTATCTTTCGTGCAGCCGCCGGCTTCTTCACGGTCTTGACCGTTTTGACGGTGGCCGGTTTCTTAACCGTCCGGCTTGTCGTGGCGCTCTGTTTCCCCGGGGTCTTGTCCGTCACTTTCTTGGCTCGCGCTCGCTTCGGAACGGCTTTGTCCGGCCTCTTGGTGGGAGTCTTGCTGGACGAGGCCTCCGAGTGTTCCTGTTCAGCGTCGATCTCGATACCGAAGACGGCCCCGATTTCGTCGGCGGCCAGCCGCTTGGACTTGCCGCGAGTCGTGGCCGCCGCCACGGCGCTCTCGGCATCGGCCTCGATCAGTTCCTCGTGGTTGACGTCGCGCAGCGTGAACAGCAGTTCCGGTTTGGAATCCAAGCGAGCCCCGATCCCATAGAGGACGGCGGCCACGTGTTTACACATACTGGCCCAATCCGGGCAGCTGCAGTGGAACGACATCTCGCCGGGCTGCGGAAACAGCCCTTCCTTCCGGTCGGTCACCACCTCCATGACGTGATCGGAGAGCCTGCCCTGGAGCAGTTCCAGGAGCGAGCCAATTTGCCCGCTGCATCGCCCCTTGATCGCGGTCCATTTCGCACGCGGCAAAGTCTTGATGCTGACCTTGACGTGATAGAGTTCCGAGCCGGAGACCTTGGCTTCGATCTCTCCCTTGGCGATGGCCATGTGGCAGACCGATCCGTTGCGGACGTAGCTGCGGCCACGCGGCAAGCGGTTCTCGAAATCGCTGAACGACTCAAGGTGCTCGCACCAGGCCTCGCCCCAGAAACTGCGGGCGATCTTTCGGCCGTCGATCGTGACAGGCTGGATGTCGACACCTTTCTTTCGCAAGGCATCCATTTTTTGCGCCGCCTGCCGCCGCCGTTGAGCGACGGGGACGTAGGGCGCCCAGCCGCCATACCCGCGTTCGTACCGATTGCCATATCGCGCCACAGCAATTCTCCCTAAAATGCCACACTCGCCTGAACGGATAGTTTACGCTCTACATGTCCGCGCGTGCTACATCAAGTGACACAAACCGGATCAGCTCCGCGTCGGTCATCTCGGTGAGCATTTTCTCCGCGCCCCCTTCCAGCAGGTCTGCCGCCAGTTGGCGTTTCTCGTCGATCAGGGCGTCGATGCGTTCCTCGACGGTACCGCGGCAGACGAACTTATGGACCAGCACATTGCGTTTCTGACCGATGCGAAATGCCCGATCGGTCGCCTGGTTCTCGACCGCCGGATTCCACCAGCGGTCGAAGTGGATCACGTGCGATGCGGCAGTCAGGTTCAGGCCTGTCCCACCCGCCTTGAGCGACAGCACGAAGAACGGCGGCCCCTCGTCGCGCTGGAATTGATCGACGATGGCCTGGCGGCTCTTGACCGTCGTCGCGCCGTGCAGCACCAGTCCGGTGCGCCCGAACACCTGCGACAAAAACGCCGCCAGCGGCTCGGTCATCTCGCGAAACTGCGTAAAGATCAGCACCTTTTCCTGACGGGAGGCGATTTCTTCGCAGATCTCGGCCAGCCGCGCGAACTTGCCACTCTCCTCGGAAACATACCGACCGTCGCCGAGCAGCTGACTGGGGTGGTTGCAGAGTTGCTTGAAGCGCATCAGATAGGCGAGCACGAGCCCTCGCCGTTTCATCCCGTCGACGCTCTCCAACAAGTCGGTCAACTCCTGGACCAGCTTGGCGTACATCGCGGCCTGCCGCTTGCTGAGTCCGCAGAACGCCTGGACTTCAACTTTCTCGGGCAGGTCGTCGATGATGCGCCGGTCGGTCTTGAGTCGTCGCAGGATGTAGGGTTGCACCAGGCTCCGCAGTGGCGCGTAGCGGTTCTCCGAGCGATCGCCCAGCTTCTTCGCGAACTCCTTGAACTTGGCCTGAGTGCCCAGCAGTCCCGGACACAGGTAGTCGAACAAGGACCAGAGATCGGACAAGCGGTTCTCCACGGGCGTGCCGGTCAGGACGATCCGCGCGTCGGCCTGGATCCGCTTGACGGCTTTCGTCTGGCGGGCCGCCGGATTCTTGATCGCCTGGGCCTCGTCGAGCACTGCCAACTTCCAGCGCAGCCTCAACAGCCATTCCTGACGCAAGAGCATGCCATAGCTTGTGATGACCACGTCGATGTTTCGCAGCGCGCCGTCCGGGTCGGTTGCGATGCGGTCGAGCTCCTCCTTAGGCATTTCGGCCGGATGCAGAAATGTGGCCCGCAGTGTCGGCGCGAAGCGGGCCATCTCCGCCTTCCAGTTGCCCAAGAGCGACGCCGGGAGAATCAACAGTGACGGCCGGGCGCCCTTCTCGCTCTGGCCAGCCAACAACAATGCCAGGACCTGGATCGTCTTCCCGAGTCCCATGTCGTCCGCCAAGCAGGCCCCCAGGCCCAGACTCGACAGAAACCGCAGCCAGTTGACACCCGTCTCCTGGTACGGACGCAACGTCGCTTTCAGAGCTGCGCTGCTGGCTGCTTGCGGCTGCAGCGACTCGGGACTCCGCATCTTCGCCAGGATGTCGCCGAGCCATTGGCCGGCATGCACGAACGACCATTGCCGGTCTTCTCCGTCGCCCGCGTCCTCCGTCAGGTCGGCGGGAACGCCCGCCAGCAGTCGCATTCCTGCCAGGAACGACAGCCCCTCGTCCGCCTGCTGCTCGACCTGCTTCCAATGATCAAGCACCTCCTGCAGTTTCTGGCGATCGACCTCGACCCATTGCCCGCGCAGCATGACCAATCCGTCGTCGGCCGACATCAGTGCGTGCCATTCGGCCTCGGTGAGCTGCTGGTCTCCCAACGCCAATTGCACCTGGAAGTCGAGCATCCCTTTCGCGTCAAACTTCTTCTGCTTCGCCTCGCCGATGGTCACGCCGACGCGGGGACGCGGGCGTTTCTTCCACCAGTCGGGCATCCGCACCAGAATGCCGCTCTCTTCCAGGATCGGCACGTCCTTGAGGAATCGATACGCTTCGTGGGGCGTCCAGGCCAACGGTTGGTAGAGATCGCCCGAGTCGACCAACTCCTTCACCAGGGCGCTCTGCTGCGACGCCCGATGCACCGGCGACAGCAGTCGCACCAAGGCCTGCTTGTTCCTGGCGCCTGCCAGTTCGCGGAGGGCCCTGCTGAGCGGCTGATACTGAACGCGGGACCCGGACGCCACGCCCGGCGCATAGGTCGCCAGAAAGGCAAAGGGACATTCCTCGCTGCGACGATTCTCGGCCAGGTGAAAACAGACCCGCCCGACCTGGTGCCACAGGGGTGCCCGCCGCTTCAAGAAACCGGACAACCCTTCACCGCCGGCCGCAATCGTGTTGCGGACCCACGTATCCAGATCATTCCAAATGGCAACCAGGACCGTCTCGTGGAGATACTCGGCGCCGTGCATCGGCGGGACACTCAGGATCAGCGTCGCCAATTCGGCCGGCGTGGGCGGTGCGATCGCCTCCAGTTCCAGGCCGGCGATCTCGGGCGTGTGACAGAGGGCCGTCAGGTAGCCAACGGCGAACTCCCGCCAATAGGAAAACGTAGGCGGGAGCGGACCGGCCAGCCGCTCGGTCGCCAACAGGAACAATCCCTCGCCTTGACTGATCCCAAAAGCCCTTGCCACTCGGCCCAGTTGTCCATCCGGCTCCACTCCCTGCAAATTCGGCGGTGGGCTGTCGGCCGAGTCTGTGACCTGACGCACCGTGATTCGACCGGACGGAGTCAGCGCTAATTCCATGAAACGTCCATCCATGCACCCGCTGCCTCGCAGCTCCCACACGGCCGCCCGTTAAGCCGAGGGCAACCAGACCGACCCGTGACGGATTCCGGCGACAAATCGCCCGGACATTATATCACGCTCTCCTGCATGTCACAGCGCAGGGACCCACATCACATGCTTGCCAAAGAAGACATCTCGCGTGGTCATTTGCTTTCCGCGCATCGGCTCGAGTGGTAGACTCTGGAAACCGATTGTCCTGACACGCCGGTTCCCCGTTTTTCAGACTGGCCGAATCCGCTGGACGCCTGGGGGCACTACGATGGCACACAAGTTTCTGGCGTTTGACATCGAAACCGCCAAGATCGTTCCCGGTGCGGAGTTCAACTGGAAGGCGCATCGTCCGCTGGGTGTCACGTGCATCGCTTCCCAGGCGACGGACGAACAGGAGCCACGCGTGTGGCTGACCAAGACACCGAAAGGTACGCCCGCGCCCCAGATGAAACGGGCCGACATCGCGGCCTTCGTGCGGTTCCTGGACGATGTTTCCCGGAAAGGCTTCGTGCCGCTGTCCTGGAACGGGTTGGCGTTTGATCTGGACGTGCTGGCCGAGGAATCGGGGCTGCCCGACGAATGTCGGAAGATCGCCCGCGGCCATGTGGACATGATGTTTCATGTCGTCTGCGAGAAGGGATTCCCTGTGGCGCTCAAGAGCGCGGCGGCAGGGCTCCAGTTGCCGGGCAAACTTGCAGGTGTGGAAGGAATTGACGCGCCAGCCTTGTGGGCCGCGGGTCACTCGGACAAAGTGATCCAATACGTGGCACAGGATGTCCGTACGACGCTGGCTGTCGCCCGCGAGTCCGAGAAGCGACGGTCTTTCGTCTGGAAAACCAGCCGGGGAACCACCAGCACGATGCCTCTTCCGCGAGGCTGGCTGAATGTGGAGGCCGCCCTGCAGTTGCCGTTGCCCGACACATCGTGGATGTCCAATCCGCTGTCCCGCAGAAACTTCATGGACTGGCTCGATCGCGAAAGTTGAGAAGTGCGGGACACCACGAAAGTGATTCCATGCCGCAAACCTCCCACCTGTCCATCTTCGTCCTTTTTCTCCACACCTGATTGGTCATTACGACGTGCCGCCAGTCCAGGCCTTCACGTCAGCCCGAGCAGTGGAGCGAGCACGCGGAGGCCCGCCACGATGATGACGAGGGCGAATACGTCCAGCACGATTCCGAACCGCAGCATGGCCGTGAGCGGCACGAGTCCGCTGCCGTAGACAATGGCGTTGGGAGGGGTCGAGATTGGCAACATGAATGCCATGCTCGCCCCCAGACACACGGATAACGCCGGAACCACCGGGTTGACCTCGTTCGCCTGCGCAATGCTGATCACGACCGGCACAAGCATATTGGTGGCCGCGGTGTTGGACGTAATTTCTGTCAGGAGGATGCCGAGCACCGCGGCCATGGCCGTGACACCCCAGAGCGTCTCCACACCACTCCATCCCACGATCGTTTGCCCGACGTGCTCAGCCAGCCCGGTGACGAACATGAGGCGCCCGAGCGACAGACCGCCACCGAAGAGCAGGATCGTGCCCCAATCGATTTTCGAGGCCTCGTTCCAGCCGATCGTGAACCGACGTTCCCGCCAATTGACCGGCAGCACGAACAACAAACACGCCGCCACGACCGCCACGACGGCTTCGTCCAGTCGACCGGTAAGCGTCTTCACCCAGGGCAGGGCACCCAGTCCGAAGGCCGCCAGCGCACCCGGCGTCACCCACAACACGACCGCCACCCCAAAGGCAATCGCGCAGTTTCGTTGCCCGGGCGTCCAGGCACCCAATGGGCGTTCCTCACGACCGAGGCCGATTGGCTTGCCACTCGAACTGTCGGCCGGTGCGGGAAACAAGCGGGCACCGGCGATAAGCATGACCGCACCGAGTGCGAGCGCCATCGGGGTCATCAGCAGCATCCAGGTCAAGAAGTTGATCTTCACACCGGCCAGCTTGTCGAGCAGTCCCAACGTGATCAGATTGGGCGGTGTCCCCACAGGCGTGATGATGCCGCCGATCGAAGCAGCATACGCCACTGTCAACAGGAACCCGACCGCATAAGACCGGCTGCCGCCGTGGTTCGCGACGCCGAAAGCGGTGAACACTCCCATCGCCACCGGCAGCATCATGGCGGTTGTCGCGGTGTTACTCATCCACGCCGAGATAACCATGCACAGCAGCCCCCATCGCGACCCGGATGCGACCGATGCTGCCGCGCACCATGCTAAGTGACAACAGCGACAACGCCAGCCGGCGATCGAGCTCGTGCGTCGAAACCGCTTGGCCGATGATGAAACTGCCGATGAACAGAAAGATCGTCGGGCTCGCGAACGGGGCGAACGCTTCGGTCGCACCCGTGACCCCGCAGACAACGGTCAGCGCGGTACCGACCAGGGCTGTCGCCGGGATCGGGATCGCCTCGGTCACCCACCAGATGACCACCAGCGACACGACGGACGACGAGGCGATGGGCTGGCGGGGTCAGTGTGGTGAGCGGGAGGAACCAGATGAGCACAAACGCGACGGGCCCCAACCACAAACCAAGGGTGCGGCGGGCCCGGTCAAACCGCGCTTCGGAAGCGGGCACGACGGTGCCGGCTTCCTCAATCTGCGAAGGTCCCGCCCAATCTTCGAGCTGGCCGATCGGAGGCTTCGTGGACATCGGAAGGACTCCTGCCGTGCGACGACCGCGGGGCGGCGCCCGCCCGTGACTTGATCAGCTGGCCGTCAACCTGCCGTCCCAGCGGGTAATTCTTTCGGCTTGATGAAAAGCACCTCGCCGCGGTCAATCCACCCCTTTCTCAGGTCCACGCGGAACCAACCTTCACTGTTCTTCCGGTGGAACCGGACCGGTGACCGCTTGCCGAACTCCAGAAGATCGTACTGGGCCCAAGTCTTCCCCATATCCGGAGAGATGATGATACCCAAAGTGTAAGGGGACGCTGTCGCATAATGTGCCGCCAGAATCACGCCGTCTTGAATGATCATATTGGCGCATTCGTATTGCGGGTTGAACAGCATCGTATGAGCTGCAATATTGGCGATGTCCGCCGGAGCACAGCGAAAGAGGCCGCGGTCGTACGGCTCTTGGCCGTTCGCGTCGCTAATCCAGTAGACCATCCCGTCCACGAAATTGATGCCGCCACTCTTGTAGCGCGCATTAAAGTTGACCGACACGATGACGGTCCACTGCCACTTGTCTGCCTGCGCGTCGTAGGTGCCTCGCAGCCAGTGGCATTCATGCCCCTCGGGTTTGTCTCCGTCGCCCGTGCAGGCATAGAAGGCGTTTTCGGCGGGGTTGTACGCCACACAGTGGAGGTGGCGGCAGATTACCGGATTGCGCGCGTCGCCCAGCAGCGTGCCGGTCTCGCCGCCGCCCGCGGACCCGTCGTCTCGAAAATGGGGATTCTGCCCGAAGGCATAGGCGATCTTCACACTCTGCCCGCTGTCGGTTGAGTAATAGATGTTGACAGGAGTGGCACCGCCCACGACGTTGCAGTAATTTCCCCACACGAGCATCTCCACGCCATTCACATCCCACGAGTTGACGCCCGAGAGCGGGTGGAAGTACCAGCCGGGGTTGTCCGGGTTTCGCGGTGTATGGGGCAGGTAATCCCGGCCATCCGCATCTTTCACCGTGATCGGCTGGTACGAGTTCAGATTGTCGGTGCTGAGATACAGCGTCGACCTCGTGCTGAACAGGATGTTGCCGTTTTTCAGAATGTGGCTGAAGGTGATCTGCGCGCGTCGGGAAACGCGTGGCTGTGCGGCCACGTGCTCCAACGTCGTCGGACAGGAGAACGGCGTCGTCGGTAAAACCGAACACTTTGTCATCGCGTTGCGAGTCCATGTACGGCCCCGCTGGCTGCAGGCGATACCAGAAGTGGGCCGTCGACGGGAAGTCGGACTCGGCGGCGATCGGCTGGGCGTCGAGCCCTCGCGAACTCGAGCGCTACCATCCCACACGTGGTTGCCGCCGTGGAACTCAGAAAGCGGCGGCGAGTCACTCGATGTTGTGGCACCTGCATGGCATGCCTTTCGTGTTGAGGGACAAGTGGACTGATCGGCGTCATCCCGTGCGTCCTGGACATTCCTCCCGTCCAATCCGTTTCCGTACTGCGCATCGTAGACGGGATGAACGGGAGAAACGAGATGAAAAACGCAAAAAAAGACGCCCCAACATGAGGACCGCAAGGGGCAATCTCGCATTGCTGCGGGGTCGGCTCAGGACCGGTTCGAGACAGGCAAATCACGCCGGCCCTGGACCATGGCGAAGACCACGTGGAAGTCGGCACATGCTTTGAGCACCGCTCAATTCTGCTGCGATACGCTCTTACGACCTTCGATACGTGGCAGCGTCCCTTTGGCTGCAACTCCGTCGTACTGCCGGTCGGCGTACCGTGGCAGGTTTCCACCAAGGTTCCACGTTCACGGCCTGACCTTTGGTTTCCGCGTCGTCATCGTTCCGTCTGACAAGTAGAGCCGTATTCTCCACCCATATCCGGTCGTCACCCCCCGCCGGGAAGTCTCGTGGTGGCTGTCAGTTGCTTGGTAGAATTGCGGCAGATGGAGGCGACGAATCACGCGTCTCGAAAATGGACCGAATGCTGAGACAGTACGAGGCCCCGGCGGAGAGGCAGAAACAGCAGACCAGTCGGGCTATATCAAACGGGGACGCAGAAGCGCCGCTTGACGAGGCTGCTCGGTCTATCCGGTAATGCTGAAGTTCCGCTGGAGTGGAGGGATTGAGGAATGCTCTCCGTACATACGTTGCCGCGTACTACCTTCTCAATTCTGATTGTCCTCGCAATGCGCAGGGCACCGGCCCTGGGGGCTGATCGCTCCGCTGGGGAGACGCGCGAGGAATGGGCTGGGGAGGTGAACGGACAGGAAAGGCCTCCTTGGTCACGGTTGCGATATTTGTTCCATGGGTGGACCGTTTCGCATGGCCTGTCGCCTATTGCGAAGCCGTTGTGCACGAAAGCCCGGAGGCGTTCGGAGCCGCAACGCGGCTCAGGAGGAAAACTCGCGTGTCACGAATACGAGAATTCAAATGGGACGGGACACATTCTGCATATTAAGAGGCTCAGCTACGGAACAGAAACCAAAATCATCACCACCGCGTTCTGTCCTGGCCTTTCACCTTCCCAGGAATGGGCTATCAAAGCTCACGTCTTAATCGACGAGCTGCTAGAGATCAGCCGTGACGTAGCCAAGACAGAACAGGAGGCCAACGCCATCACACTTCGAGGAGAGAGAACCGGCAAACTCGAGGAGATGATGGCCGATCTTGTTCTCCTGACCCTTCAGTCATGGGGGATACGTGAAAAGGCTGACGGAGTTCTATGGAAGCTCTGGCTGACCACAGGAAAGGTTCCTACGCCGCAGAAGAAGAGTGAGTCGTTGTCGGCTAATCTGTCACGAAACGTGCGCGAGTTTCGAGCGTATGTCACCACACACGCGACCGCTACCGAAGAAGAACTCGTCCGTCTCGGGTTAACAAACGCCGTGTGGGTTCATTTGGATCACCGTTGTGGGACCCGGACGCAAGCCGGTTCCGGCCTCGCAAAGGGGAATATGTCGGAGTGCCGGAATTGTCGGATTCGCTACTGACCGCGTCACGTAAGGCAGAGAACGAACAAAGCGTCCGCGGCCAAAAGTAAAGTCTACCATTCAACCATACACAATTAGACGCGGAGCACGGCCCGCCGCAGTGAGCACGTGGTGATCCGTCCGCCGGGTGCGTGCTACGTTGCCCGGCGATGGCCGGCTTCGAGAAAGCCGAATCAGGAACTCAAACGTTTTTTTTGATCGAGCATCAACCACCTTTTGCTGCCGACGCAGTGCATGCCCTCGCAGAGGCATCCAACGTTCGATGTGGAGGAGCCGGACGTGATCGGTTAGAATCGGGCCGTTATCCGTTGGGCTCGCAGCGGCCTGCTTCACAGTGGGCACCGTTGGCTTGTGGGTCTTCTTCGTCAAAGCGGCTTGGGTCGTGATCCAAAGGCTTGAAATCCTCACATATGGGGGCGCACATCGTGAACTATCGACGGATTCTCTTGTTGTGGCTTCTCGCGTTCCTCCCCCTGCCCGCGTACGCGGGCCTGCCTAACCCCCTCGCTCCTGCGCTCCAGAAGCGCTGGCTCTTCGTTTGGCGCGACATGAGCGACACCAAGGAAGTCGACCGGGTCATCGCGCGTCTGCCGATGGCGAAAGCCGCCGGATATAACGGCGTCGTGTTGTCACCGAACATCGCGCCGGCCAAGGCAGTCGAATTGCGCGAAGCGGCCAAACGTCACGGCCTCGACCTCGTGGCCATCGTCATGGGCAATTCACGGGACCGCAACTACATGGAAGGCCTGCCGGTTAAGGATGCTCTGTTCGTCGCCCGCGATGGCGTGGCGATCCATCAGCCGGACAATCCCACTCGCGTCGCGAACGGCGACTTCGAGGAATTCACCGGCAATCACTTCGTTCGTTGGGGGTTCCAGGACGACGAGGGTGTCACGACTTTCGTCGACACCGACGTCAAGCATGGCGGTAAGGCGTCGCTACGCATGGACGGCATAGGAAAAAACCAGTACCGCCACTGCCGCATCATGCAAACGATCAAGCTTCAGCCCTACCGCCAGTATCACATCTCCGTGTGGGTCAAGACCGAAGGTATGGCTCCCGCCGACCCCGAAGTCAAGCTCCTGAAGAGGAACAGCGAGGGAGGCATCAGCTTTCAGACCTTCCGCACCGAGCGCACCCAGGACTGGCGGCGTGTGGACCTGGTCTTCAACAGCACGGATAACTCCGAGGGCAACCTCTACCTCGGGTCCTGGTACGGCAAGGACGGCAAGGTGTGGTGGGACGATCTTGCTGTCGAGGAGATCGGCCTGGTCAACGTGTTACGCCGGCCGGGGTGCCCGGTGAGTGTCTGTGCCGAGAACGGGACCGCCTACGAAGAGGGCAAGGACTACCAGCGCATCGTCGACCCGCTGCTCCACCCGTGGATTGCCTTCCACGAAGCGCCGGTGATCAAGTTGACACCCGGCACGCGCATTGGCGAGGGGGAACGCTTGCGCGTGTGCTACTACCACCCGATCATCGTCTACGAGGACCGCCTGACGAGTTGCGTCAGCGAGCCCAAGATCTTCGACGAGTGGCGCGACGAGGTCAAGCAGGCCGACGCGCTGCTGCACCCGGCCGCCTTTCTCATGTCGCACGATGAGATGCGCGTGATGAACCACTGTGCCCTGTGCCGAGGCAAGAACATGCCGCCAGGCGAGTTGCTCGCCGACAATGTGCGCAAGGCCGCTCAGATCATCCGAGACGTGCGGCCGGACGCGGGCATCTGGGTGTGGAGCGACATGTTCGACCCCCTGCACAACGCCGTTGACCAATACTACGCCGTGAATGGCACGCTCAAAGGGTCCTGGAAGGGGCTCGACAAGGATGTCGGCATCGTCAACTGGAACGGCGGCCTGGAAGGGAAGAACTGCCGTTTCTTCGCCGATCTGGGCCTCAAGCAGATCCTTTCCGGCTACTACGACGGCGACCCGAACGGCGACGCCATGGCCAAGTGGCTGGCAAATACTGCGGACGTGCCTGGGATCGTGGGGGCGATGTACACGACCTGGGAGGACCGCTACGACGCCATGGACGCCTGGGCGAAAAGAACCTGGGGACAATGAGACAAACGAACGACTGATGGAACTCAGTCGCGAAGCGACGTCCCTATCGAAGCCCAGGGCAAGACAATGCGAGCGCAACGAGCGTTGTCGCGGCCCTGGGCTTTGACAGGGTTGTTCCTTCGGGACGCCGAGCTTGCTCGGCGTGAGGTCCGTTTATCGACCCATTTGCGAATCGATCCGACCTGATTCCGCAGAGGCATTCGGGCGCTCGATGGTCCTCGACATCACCGACGTATACCTGTTGCTCGATCAAGCCGTGATAAGGACCCTTGTTGGTCACTTGGATGCATGCCCGGCAGAGGCATGCGTTGGTCGCACGCGCCCGAGCAGGTCCACGGCGGTGGCGTTATACGCATTGGGAGGTTGCGGGGACGACGCTGGCGGAAACGCTGGGACTTGAGCGCCCGCAGGCACCGGCGGATTGTCCAGCACGATGAGACCTGGGGGCAATGGCCGGACGCCGGGCTTGATCGCCCGGTGCTGGGGAGTGCTTGCAACGGGGACTCGGAGGCAGCGGCGGGGCCGCCGGGACCTGAGCGCACAGGCGCTGGGGAAGTGTTCGGCATAAGGGGACTCGGAGGCGGCGGGGCCGCCGGGACCTGAGCGCCAGCGGCGCTGGGGAAGTGTTCGGCATAAGGGGACTCGGAGGCGGCGGGGCCGCCGGAACGCGAGCGTAACGGTTGACCTTCTCCGATGTCGACGGTCCCATCTCGAAAGGCACTCGGTGATCCACGAACGGTCGCCTGACATCCGCAAAGCCCCCCGGTCGTTCCAGTCGCCGATCGGCGATCGTGGCCCCGCCGCGGTCCCGGCGCGCGGAAGCCCTGACAGCATAGAAGCCCAACGCCCCGCACAGAGAAAGTGCACCCCACCGCTCCCACGACGCCGACCACACGCAGACTCATGCTCCGACGGAACGGCTCGGGGACGGAGCGGCCAACGGACACCGGCACGTCTTTGGACGTGAGCAATCCGCCAAGTTTCTTCAGATCGATCCTGGCTGGGATACCGATGATTTCGCTTTCGTCATCATCCGACACCACGAGAACTGAGAACTTCTTGTCGATGACATGCCCGGGAATCATCGTGCAGTGTCGGATTGCCGCTGCGGCCAGTGGCCGCTTCGACGCCCAACGGCCCAACTGCTCGGCACGTACGTACGCTTCCGAATGATTCCCTCCTGGCAGATGCGCACCCATCCACCGGCGTTGGAACGTCCGTCCAAGAGAAACGGCAGCAGCAGGGCCATGCCATCGGAAGTCCGCAACTTGTCGAGAGTGGATGCGGCGGATCAGCACTGAGGGCAAAAGCTACCAGCAGTAGGCCCGCCAGGACGGCCCCACAGCCCAGCGAGACCGCGATCCGCCACAGCAGATCGCCACGCAGTCGTACACGATACAGACGCGGCTCGGACCAACGATACACGTTCGTCCAGGCTCCAAAGCGTTTGAGAAGGCTGCGCAGTCCCATGGTACACCTCGCTGGCGCTCTGACCCAGGACGTTCCCGTTCTTTACCTACGAATAGCACGAATCCACACAGAAGAGAAGGATCGCGACTCTGATTCGACAACAATCCTGCCTGGTCAGGTTCTTCACCTAAGGTCTCGGAAACGTCCTTCCGGCATGGCACCTTTCGTGAAGCCGACAGGCGCCCACACCCAGGACGGTATTGACGGTGGGAACTCAGGGGTGGTCGAATACGCGGACTGGGCCCGGATTGCGCAGCACTTGGCGTACTCGAAATGGAGAGAGGCGATGAGCATCAAGTTTCGTTGCCCGGAGTGTCAACAGCAATATACGGCGCCCGACAGTGCTGCAGGCAAAATCATGAAATCGTCGTCTCATTGCCGTCGTCGCCGCGTTCAGTTTGGGTTGGATGCAAGAAGGCCTCCGTGCCGCAGAGAGCCCGCGGGCGGAAAACAGCGCCGCGTCAAAACGGCCGAATGTGCTGTTCATTCTCGTGGACGACTACGGGATCAAGGATGTCGGCGTCGAGGGTAGCACGTTCTATGAGACGCCACACATCGACGCCCTGACCCGCGGCGGCATGCGGTTCACCCAGGGTTATGCCGCCTGCCCGGTGTGCAGCCCGTCGCGTGCGAGCATCCTGTTGGGCAAGTATCCGCCGCGGCATGGCATCACCGACTATATCGGTGCCGCGGTGGGAGAAGCCTTTGCGAAGCAGCGGCAGGTCAAACTGTTGGTACCCGATTACGTCGCGCAGCCTGCCGGCCGCCGACACCACTCTGGCCGAGGCGTTGAAGCAGTCGGGCTATCGCACGTTCTTCGCCGGCAAGTGGCACCTGGGCAGCAAGGGTTCCTGGCCGGAGGACCACGGCTTCGACATCAACAAGGGAGGCTGGGACGTCGGCAGCCCGCGGGGCGGTTACTATGCCCCGTGGGAGAACCCCAACCTGCCCAGCGGCCCCCGGGGCGAATCGCTCACCCTGCGTCTGGCGAACGAGACTATCTCTTTCATCGAGCAGCACAAGGACGAGCCGTTTCTGGCCTACCTGTCGTTCTACGCGGTTCATGGGCCGATCCAGACCACTCGGCCGCTCTGGAACAAGTACCGCGACAAGGCGTCTCGGCAGCCAGTCCCCGACGAGCGATTCAAGATCGACCGCACGCTGCCGGTCCGCCAGGTGCAGGACAACCCCGTCTACGCCGGCCTGATCGAAGAGATGGACACCGCGGTGGGCCGAGTGCTGACGCGGCTCGACGAGTTGGGGCTGGCGGAGAATACGATCATCTGCTTTACCGGCGACAATGGCGGGGTGACCTCGGGCGACAGTTTCAGTTCCTCGGAGTTGCCCTATCGCGGCGGCAAGGGTCGGCAGTGGGAAGGCGGCCTGCGCGTGCCCTTCTACATCAAGGCTCCCCGCGTTACTCGGCCAGGCAGCACATGCGACACGCCGGTGATCCATACCGATTTCTATCCCACGATTCTCCACCTGGCCGGCCTGCCGCTTCGACCCGAACAGCACGTGGACGGGGTCAGTTTGGTGCCGCTCTTGGAAGGGGGCAAAATCGTGGACCGTTCGCTCTTCTGGCACTACCCCCATTACGGCAACCAGGGCGGCGAACCGGCGTCGATCGTTCGCAAGGCCGACTGGAAACTCATCCATTATTGGGAGGACCACCGCAACGAGCTGTACCACCTGCCCGACGACATCGGCGAGCAGCACGACCTCGCCACGCAGGAATCGGCGCGTACCGCACAGCTATGGGCGGAACTTCAATCGTGGCTCAAGGAGACCGGCGCGACGATTCCACAGCCCAATCCGCAATATCAGAAAGCGTGGGGCGAGGAGCATCGGACGGCCGCTCAAGCCCTCAAAGCCCGCCTCGAAACGGAGCATGCCGCGTACCTCGATCCTGGCTGGCAGCCGGATCCCACGTGGTGGAAGAGTCTCGTGCCTGCAGACTGAGTCTCAGCGCAGCCGCCTCATTCCAAGTCGGGAGTGTTACAGCGACTTCCTCAACCACGAAGCGTTCATCCAGATGGGATCCAAAACGAAATGCACCCCGTACGAGGCAACAGGGTTCTTTTGGATGACGTTCGTTAACGAACATCACAGTGATCTTCAGTCACTTCCTTTTGACTTGGGCGAAAGGGAACAGTTCTCGGCGCATGGCAGCGGCGGATGGGAAGCGATCGGCGGGCCGCTGGGCCAAGCCGCGGTGAACCAGATCGATCAGCGGACGAGGGAGATCGGGACGCCATTGGTCGAGCGGTATAGTCCGGTTCTCCATCACCACGATCACCGGGTTAGGATCGGACGAAAAATCATAGAGGCTCTGGCCGGACAAAAAGTCATACAGGGTCGCCGACACCGAAAAAACGTCCGCCGCAGGTCCAGACGACTGCGCATTGTTGAGTTGCTCGGGGGCCATGTAGGCGATCGTGCCGCGGCATTCGCCCATGTTCGTCACGCTGCTGAATCCCGCCGACTCGAGATTCTTGGCCAACCCGAAATCGGCCAGCTTGGTGCGGTATTTCCCCTCCTGCTGGCAGACCAGCACGTTACTAGGCTTAACATCGCGATGGACGAAACCCAAACCGTGTGCGTAGTCCAGCGCCTCCAGCACCTGGCAGATGAACCCACAGGACAGCCGCACGGAGGCGCGGGTCATCCCGGGGTTCCAGTATGCCATTCGGATCGATCGTGTCGACGTACTCCATCACCAGGTACAGCTGTCCGCCGACGATCCCCACTTCGTGGAACTTGACGATCCGCTTGTGATCCAATTTGCTCAGCGTGGTCGCCTCGCGCAGAAACAATCTCGCCTGGGTCTCGTTGGCCGTCGGTGCCGGGACGACCATCTTGATGGCCACACGACGCTGCGTGGCTTTGTGCAGTCCCTCGTAAACGACCCCCATCCCACCCTGGCCGAGGAGTCGAATCAGTTCATAACCGGGGACGCGCGGAGGCCGTTCTGGCGCGGGCTTAGGAGTTGGGCCCTGGCAGGTCGCCGTTTCCGTCAGACGGAGGTCCGCCCCATGCACAGGATCGATCGAATCACTCCGCTCAGGCAGTAATTCCTCAATGATCCTCGAAAACAGTGGGTACTGGGTCAAATAATCCGCAGCCTTCGGTTCCTCACCGAGTGCCCGACGCTGTGTCGTTTCCGCGGCGAGGAGTTTTCTAAAGAGCGCGTGCCGCTGCGACGGACCGACCGCCTCCAGACAGGGCGCCATCGGCATCCGCACGCCAGCTTCCCAGGCTGCGCAAAACGCGTCCTGAATCCGTTGGAGATCTCGCGATGGTTCCAGATGATCGTCGTTCACTGTTCTTCCACGTGGCGCGGACAGGACGGAAATGACACAGCTCTTTGCCGCACGCGTGATCCGAAAGCGGTCTCAAGGTGTCCAGGTAACACGAACCAGAACTCCACGTCGGGTTCCGGTCGCCCGCTCAGGCACCATTATAGTGCGCCTCGAATCTCCTCCAAGGTCCGCGTGAATCGGACAAGTCGAGTTCCTCTTGGGGGGCCGTAACGCCCCCTGCACAATCGGCAGGAAGACGACCGTTGCTCGCGGTTGTGATCTGTCGGGAAACGAAACATAATGGTCTATCGCGATTCCGCCTGATGTGCAGATTCCTCCGCAGCCGTACGGAGTGCTCACGATGCCCGTGGTGCTCGACCAGTTTCTCGCAACGCTCCGCCAGAGCGGGCTGATGTCCGAGGAAGAGATCGAAGGCTTCCTGGCTGGCCTGAGGGACGATGAGAAGCCTGCCACGGGCGACGACTTGGCCCAATTACTGCACCGTCATCGCAAGCTGACCCGGTTTCAGATCCAGTCCGTGTATCAAGGCAAGATCAGAGGGCTGGTGCTGGGCAACTACGTGGTCCTGGACAAGATTGGTCAGGGAGGCATGGGCCATGTGTACAAGGCCCAGCACCGGCGAATGAAGCGTGTGGTGGCTCTGAAGGTACTCCCCTCGTCGGTAGCCAACTCGGACAAAGCGGTCCAGCGTTTTCAACGCGAGGTCGAGGCAGCGGCCAAGCTATCGCATCCGCACGTGGTGACCGCCTATGACGCCGATCAGTCCGACGGGGTCCACTTCCTGGTGATGGAATACGTCGCCGGGACCGACCTCTCGCGTTTGGTCCACACCCAGGGGCCGCTTTCCGTCGCGCTGGCCATCGATTACGTGCTTCAGGCGGCGGCGGGACTGGCCTATGCCCACGCGCAGGGCGTGATCCATCGCGACATCAAGCCGTCCAATCTGTTGCTCGACCGGGCGGGGACGGTCAAGGTCCTGGACTTGGGTTTGGCTCGCTTCGAGCGGGATCTGGAGTCGGAGCCGGCGGCGAGTTCGGCCGAGTTGACCCAGACGGGTCAGTTGATGGGCACGATCGACTTCATCGCTCCCGAACAGGCAATGGACACGCACTCCGCCGACGGGCGGTCGGACATCTACAGCCTGGGGTGCACGCTTTTTTACTTACTGACGGGCCGCGCGGTGTATCCCACGGGGACATTCGCTCAGAAGATCGTGGCTCACTTGCAGCAATCGATACCGTCGCTGGCGAGCGCGCGCGGCGACGTGCCGGCGCAACTGGACGCGGTGTTCCGGCGGATGGTCGCCAAGCAGCCCGAAGAGCGACCACAGTCGATGGACGAGGTGATCGCCGAACTGGAGTCGTGCCGCGCGCTGGCCGAGGGTGAGGCGAACGCGGCGGCGGACACGTCGCCGATCTACGCCGGTCCGACCGGCGGGGATGAGACGCAGGCTTCGGCGGACACCGCACTGCCCGCTCTCGAGAAACTCGGGTCGGGCGCGGACCTGCTGGATGACTGGTTCCAGGAGCAATTGCCCGCGGTGCCGACGGTGCTGCGATCTCAGGCGATGCGGAAGCCTCAGGCGAAGCGCCGGTCGCTGGTGATCGGCGCGATTGCCGTGGGAGCGGCGTTTGTCGGGCTGGTGTTGCTGTGGAGCATCGTGGCGATGCTTCGCACACATCAGGGGACCTTGGTGGTCGAAGTGGACGAACCGGGGGCCAGTGTCCAAGTGCTCAACGACGAGGGAGCGGTCGTAGTCAGCGGCGTCAGTGACGCGGACCCGCTGAATTTTTCTATCGATCCGGGCAGCCACCGCCTCCGCGTGGAAAAAGACGGTTTCACGTTCTTCGCCCAGGATTTCACACTCGAGCGCGGCGCCCGGCAAGTCATCCGCGCGCTTGGAGCCGGTCCCCGCACAGCCGGGCACCGTGCGTCTGACGGTCAATCAGCCGGGAGCGGCGGTCGAGGTGCTCGACACAGTGGGAAAGACGGTGGCGCGCTACCGCACCCAAAGGGAGCCACTCCCAATTCCCCTGGCCGCCGGCACCTATCGCTTGCTGGTTGAGAAGAGCGGCTTTGCACCGTCGGAGACAGCGGTGACAGTCGCTTCCGGTGCCAATCATCCGATCGAGGTCGCACTGACGGTCATTGAACCAGGGCAAGACCCCATGGCGGCAGCGAGCGTCGTAGCAGAGGGAAACGACGTGCCCGCAGGGCCGATGCAGCCTCCGACACCGGTGACGCCGCCGGCGGTTGTCGATTCAGACCCCGAGCCTCCGCCGGCCGTCGCGCCATTTGACGCCGAGCAGGCGAGGAAGCATCAGGAGGCGTGGTCGGCGCAGCTGGCAGTACCCGTCGAATCGACCAACTCGATCGGGATGGAGTTCGTCTGGATCCCGGCGGGTGAGTTCCTCATGGGTTCGCCTGCGACGGAAAAAGGACGGGGCAGCAGCGAGCAGCAACATCGTGTCCGGTTGACCAAGCCGTTCCACCTTGGTGTCTTCGAGGTGACACAAGAGCAGTATGGGCGAGTGATGGGAGCGAACCCCAGTAGCTACAAGGGGCCACTTCAGCCGGTACATAACGTGAGTTGGAGCGACGCGGTCGAGTTCTGCGATAAGTTGTCGGCGTTACCGAAGGAGAAAACGGCAGGCCGAGTGTATCGTCTGCCGACAGAGGCCGAGTGGGAGTACGCGTGCCGAGCCGGGAGTACGACAAGCTTTTCGTTCGGTGAATCCGATTCATTGCTTGGTGATTATGCGTGGTTTGGAGTTAACTCTGGAGGTACAACACTTCCGGTGGGCGGAAAACGGCCAAATCCATGGGGCCTGTTCGACATGCATGGCAACGTGTGGGAGTGGTGCCAGGACTGGCACGGCGACGACTACTACACGCTTTCGCCCTCGACCGACCCGAGGGGGCCGGAGCGTGGTTCGGTCCGCGTGTGCCGGGGTGGTTTCTGGGCCTCCCCGGCAGCGGGCTGCCGGTCGGCTGACCGTGGTCGGCGCGCGCCGCAGTCCCGCGAAATATTTATGGGCTTCCGTGTGGCCTGCGAGCTTTCAAATGAACACGGCAATACGCCCGCCAGACGATAGAGGTAGGCAGCTCGAAACGCCCATAGGCATGCAGGAAACGCAAACACCACCGCCCGCCGTAGCCCCCTTCGATGCCAAGAGGGCCAAGGCCCTGCAGATGGCATGGGCAAAGTATCTTAAGACGCCGGTTGAGACCACAAACTCGATTGGCATGAAGCTCGTCCTGCTCCCACCGGGTGAGTTTGATATGGGTTCCAGTCAAGAGGAGGTGGATCGCTTCTTGGCGGAGGCAAGGCAGCAGAAAACCGATTTTGAATGGCAAGTGCGGGAAGCTCCTACGGAAGTCCCGAAGCGTCGTATTCGGATTACCACGCCCTGCTATGTTGGGAAGTGTGAAGTCACGATGGGGCAATTCGCCCAATTTGTGGCTGCCACGGGTTACGTTACCTTCGCGGAGAGGGTGGCTAACGGGGAGATGCAAGCTGGGCCGGACGGAGTGTGGCGACGTGGTGATACATGGAGAAAGTCGGGAGAGAACTGGATCGGTGGACAAACACAGAACCATCCCGTCATTATCGTGACCTGGAACGACGCCGACGCTTTCTGCCAATGGCTTAGCAGCAAGGAGAACAGAAGCCACCGGATACCCACCGAGGCAGAGTGGGAATACGCATGTCGTGCCGGAACGGCCACCCGGTTCCCATCGGGCGAGGCGGTCGCGAGCATCAGTGGCTATGCCCATATGCGGATCGGCGCCGGCGATATGGGATTTCTCCCCGTGGGCAGATTGCGTGCCAACGCCATCAGCCTGCATGATATGCTGGGCAATGTTGCGGAACTGTGTCAGATCATTGCGACGCAGCCAGATTCATCGTCACCGTCAACTATCATTGTTGATCCCAAGGAACCGCCAGGAACCTCGATAGCTGTGGCAAAAGGGTGTGGGCTTTCAGGCTCATCAGCACGTATTTCTGGGTGGGGCAAGTCCGATCGTCCGAATGGGAACGTTGGTTTCCGCGTGATTCAGGTGATCACTGACTTACTGCCGAGCGAAGCTCAGTCCGCCAAGTGAGGAACGGACGAGCGATACGTGCGCCTGGGCCCTTGTCGTACGTGTGTTCGTGAGCCCTTGAGAACGAAGTCTGCGTCGGCGCGGGATTATGGCGGTCAGAAGTCGCGCGGTTAACAATCACGGGCGAACCGTTCCAGCCGGCTCGCCTGCTCGACACCGTCCGCGACCATCGGCGGTGGGAATCCTGTCTCCGCAAACTGGAATGTGTGGGCTTCGACAAGGGCCGGAATCGCTGGGTGTGGCATTTCGACGCCGGAGCCAAGTCGCTCCAGTTCAGGCGTTCCTGGTAGGACGTGTCGAGGCACCGTCCGGTGGTCCTCGGTTCTTTCCATATCCGCGCCAACCGGCTGGCGGAACTTCACTCGCTATGTGGGTCACACCGGCCGGCACCGTTCCGCCGCAATCGGGCCGCCTTCTCGGGATTCCGCAGTGGTGCTTTGGTGATAGACTTGGGCATAATTCACTGCACACCTACGCGGGGCGGACCAAACGGTGACTCCCGGGTGAAACGGCAGCCGAGGGTGGCATCAGAGTCCTTTATACTACCGTCCTGGGTGGTGTCAAAACGAGTGTCAGCGTTTCTTGAGGACGGCTCTGTGGAGTGTTCGGGTGTGAGGCCGGGTTGCTTGGTCGGCCGACTTCGTCGGCATGGTTCGCAACCCCCATATGAAAGACGCATCGGCCCGCGGGAGTCGGCACGGTGGCAGTAGTGACCGTGCATCTTCCGCTGGTCGACACGCTAGGCCTCCGCCTCATGCACGAGATCCCGCGCTGAGTGCGACGCTACGGATCATTGGGTCGCCGTCAAGGATCCTACCATTCAATTCCGACTGAATCGGCTATACTGGGGGGACGCTTCTGCGGATATCATAGCGTTTGAACGGAAACCCTCGCATGGGAGGCGACCTGATCCATGGACCCTCGGAAACGCCAGAAGAAGTTGGAGCGTCGACGCGCCAAGGAAAAAGCCCAGAAGAAGGCCCTGGCGACGCACGATCCTCGGGCTCTGACCACCCGCATCGAGCGGGCAGCCTCCGCGCCGTTCCTGCACTGCCACACGACCAGCGTGCTGTGGGACGAAGGCATGTCCCATGTCGTGGTAAGTCGTTTGCTGCAAAGCGGAAACGTCGCGTTCGCGGTATTTCTCCTCGATGTGTACTGCCTCGGAGTCAAGGACGTGATGTTCGACATCGTTTCTCGCACTCGCTACGACGGCCTGGTGTACGGCAAGTTGTTGCGAGAACACGACCCCGTGACTCTCGAACCGGCGGCCGCGCGGAAACTCATCGAAGGCGCGGTCGCGTTCGCTCGAACGCATGGCTTGCCGCCGCATCGTGACTATCCGAAGGCCAGGCTGATTTTTGGCGACGTCGATCCAAATGCGTGTGGCGACGAGTTCGCGTACGGCAAGGATGGGAAGCCGTTTTTTATCGCCGGTCCTCACGACGGACTGAGCCGGTGCCGACAGATCATCGACACTCTGGCTGCAAACTGTGGGCCGGACGGTTTTCACTACATCCTGCCCGTGTCGCGGTCGATGGGGCTTTCCCTGGTCGCCGAAGCTCTTGTGGACGAGGACGATGACAGCCAGATCGAGTGATCGGCGAGCGGGCGCACAACGCAGCAGCACGAATTCGAAGCCGTCGCACAGCGGGCCAACCCGCCGCAGACGGCGGAGTGACGGGACTCAACACCGCTGAAGGGCGGGAGCATGGCACAGAAGATGCCCTGTAAGAGTCAAAAGCCAAGTACACTGGACGCGATCTCGGAAATCGACGCGATTGAGATTTTGCGCGTCCTCATATTTTCCAGGCAATTCGTGACGGGTTTCGTGACGAGGTCGGCGGCCGAATTTGTTGCGGCAATCCAAGATTCCCTGGTGATGAGATCCTGCCTGTTCCGGTGTGAGGTCGGCTGCTGGATCGGCGGACTTCGTCGGCGTAGCTCGCATCGCCGCCCATACGAGAAAAGCAACGGCAAGCGGGAGTCGGCAATGTGACGGTGGTGATTGTGCATTGTCCGCCTGAAGAACTGCGTGTGTTTCGGCAGGCCGTTGGGCGACCGGATTCGTGAGAGCGTGTGAGATTCCGGTCCCCGCCATTTGACGAGTGAACCCGTTAAGCAACAACGGAGGTAAGTGGGAACAGCCATGCCGTTCTACTTCTTCGTCTGGACGCCAGAGATAATCGGACGACTTGATCGAACCCGTGACTGGGTACGACGTGGGAGAATAGATAATGCGATTGACACCTGAGCAACAAGACGAAGTACGCAAGGCAAGAGCCGCTGGCGACAAACGGGTGACGATCGGTTTCACGACCCAGCAAAAGGATCAGTGGGAAGCGGCCGTGCGGAAGGAACTTGCCGGCAAGGAAGAGAATATTGCCCACCTGCGAGAGATCCAGGCAGCGGCCGAGCAACCGGGCTTCTTCGGTGACCTGCGCCGGGCGATCGTGGCATCCCGCCGACCCTTGGATGAGCTGTCCGCGAGGATTGGAGTTGACCAGCGATTATTGTCGGACTTCCGGGCGGGCAACGCGGAGCTTCCGGCCGCCGCCCTTGAACGGTTGGTCGACACGCTGGGCCTCCGCCTCATGCAGGAGATCCCGCGCTGAGTGCGAAGAGTCTCATCCCTCGTGGCAGAAAGCGTGGTGGTTGTGAATCGTCCGCCTAGTAGTGCGATTGACTCAGCAGCATTGTCGCCTCTCATTGAGGTCTCCTCCTCTTCCCTGTAGGCCTCGTCTATGACTGCGCTGCGATGCACGGGGGACGCCACCTGACCGTAGCGGAATTGCATCTGGGATACGTTGTCGACCGTTTCCATGGTGGTTCCGTCCGATGAAGCTGTCGCGTCATGGGAGGTCAGCGAGATTGGCGCCAGCCACGCACGTTGTTGTTGGGTGAATCCGTCCGGCTTCGGCTAATCAGAATGGCGCACAAGGACAGCTATGATGTGACGTCACTTCGATGACACCGATTAGCCACACCCCTGTGGAAGCTGCACCAGGTGGATGTGACCTGTGCGCGCAAACAAGATCCGTTTGCCCGCACCGGCGGGGGCGACCGGAGCGCGTTAGCCTATGCAAGAAGTGGCGGGCGAGGTTCGTCACAAATAGGGTCTTTTTCCGGCGTGTCTTAAGACCTCCGACACTTTGACGGGTTGTTGAGGTAATCCGCGACGGAAGGTTCAGGTGCCATCCCCAATGCCCAGCTTGAGCGCAGCCTGTGGCTTCCGTCGTAGGGTGTCCGACGGCAACTCGCCGAAGCAGTCCTTGTAGGCACGGGAAAAGTCGCCGAAGTGCCAGAAGCCCCAGCGGAGCGCTTCGGTCGTCACCGTAGTCGAGGCTTGCGTCGCTGTTCGCAGCGCGTGACGTACCCGATGCAACCGGAGTCGGGTCAGGAAGGCGACCGGGGTCATTCCCATCACCTCCTTGAAAGCGTACTGCAAGGTCCGCTCGCTCACCTCTGCAGCCTCGCACAGGTCGGTCACGTACAGACGTTCGGCGGTGTGCGACAAGGCGTAATCTTCGGCGATCTGCACGACCCGACTGTGGGCCTGCCGCGTCAGGTCGTCAGCCGCAGACTCGACGGGGCCGGCCGATCCGAGGGTCGCCAGCAGGGTTTCGACGAGATCGATCTGGGCGGCGGTCTGCGTTTGCGGTACGTCGAACACCTCAGGTTGTCTGACGGCTACGTCGGCCAGGCGTCGTCCGAAACTGTACAGTTCGTGGGCGGCGGCGGGACTCGGCTGCAGCAACTCGACGCCGTTGGGAAGGCGGAATTCGTTTTCCCGATGCCGGCCCCGAAGGTGTGCCCGGATGTCGTCGGGCGGCAGAAAGAAGGAAACGCTCTCGTATCCACCCGCCACGACAAATTCCACCTCGACTCTCGACGTGCTCGCCAAAATGCGGTCAGGGCCGACCGGCAGCCCATTGAGCGTGCCAGCCGCCTGGGGTCCAAAAGCAACGAATGCCACGAAACCGTCCTGCAACGTCGTGCGCGTGCGGACGGGCAGATTAGTCGATTGGAACAACAGGACGCTTGTACCCAGGCGAACGCCGACCCGTCGGACTCGCAGGGGCCTCGACTCCAGTTGCACCGCGTCCTGCTCGATCACCTGGATGGTCTCCCCAACCGCCGTTGGGTCGCTGATCTCGACGACCGTGACGGCCGACGAGGGGTTGGGAGTGGCCGGATTGGAGGACAGCGGCGAGCTTTTCACGGTTTGCGGAATTTCGATAGACGTAGGCCCACGGCAGGTGGAATACTCACATAACCTGCATCGGTTGGCACGAGGCGACAAACTGGGAGCTACGAAAACGCCGAACCTACGGGCGACTGCCTCAACTCGGTGACCGTGCTGGCGTTAGGGCTATCCGTCTGTATAGCGGCCGACATCCCGAAGGGCAATCCGAACATCCTGCCCATCGCCGCCGACGACAGGAGCTAATCGCCTGCGAACTAGAAGCTGAGTAGGAGACGACATGACCGGTCCCAAACCAACTATCCTCCGAAAGCTGTTTTTTGCGGTGAGCAGCGCGGCCCTGATCGCTGCGGGATACCTATTGCACGCCGGGGCCAG
>CAVWHV010000053.1:0-14782 GCA_963754725.1 uncultured Planctomycetaceae bacterium | reverse complement strand
AACCGAGACCGAATGTAGAGCAGCGTACCGCTTGCTCAGGTGCAACCGAGACCGAATGTAGAGCAAGCGTCCCGCTTGCTCAGGCGCAACCGAGACCGAATGTAGAGCAAGCGTCCCGCTTGCTCGAGGCGCAACCGACACACTTGTCCGACGGGTGGTGCGCACTGTGTTACAACCACGCTTTTCGGACCGTCAGATCCTCGCCTGTGCGGGCCCAAGACCTCCGTGGACTCGCGGCAGCCATACGCCTTCCTGGTCGAGCCGGAGTGTTCCGCGGGCGGGCACGTGGAAGACGTGGCCACGTTGTGTTCTGACGAATCGGGAGTGCCCGTTTCGGTGTCTGATGTGCGACCTGTGGCGCAACACGACCGACACGCGTGTGCCGCCGGGCGCGATCCCGCAGCAGATCGACTGACGTGCTGGCCCGTTTGCCAGCCCGCTCGCCACATCAAGCTGTACAACAGCGGCAATTTCTTCGACCATCAGGCGATTCCGCCCGAGGACTATGCCGCGATCGCCGACCGCGTGCGAGCGTTCGAAACGGTCATCGTCGAGAACCACCCGCAGCTGTGTGGGGACGACTGCCTGCGGTTTCGCGATCTGCTGGACGGCCAACTGGAGATCGCACTCGGTCTAGAGACCGTTCACGAGCAGGTGCTGGAAAGACTGAACAAGCGGATGACGCTGCGGGATTACGAGCGAGCGGTCGGGTTCCTGCTACCCACGACATACGTGTCCGCACGTTCATCTTGCTGCGTCCGCCCTTCCTGGATGAACAGCAGGGGGTCGAGTGGGCCGTGCGCTCGCTGCAATTTGCGTTCGATCTCGGAGTCGCATGTTGTGCGGTCATCCCCACGCGGGCCGGCAACGGAATTCTCGAGCAACTGGCCGAGCAGGGTCATTTCGAATCACCCGGCATGACTTCGATGGGGCGGGTCTTGGAGGCGGGGCTCCGCACGCAGGGGCGGGCGTGTTCATGGACCTGTGGGACTGCGAGCGGTTCTATCCCTGCGACCACTGCGGACCGCCCCGGGCGCACGCGGTTATCCGACATGAACCTATCCCAGTCCGTGTTGCCCACCGTAACCTGTGACTGTGCCCAATAGGCTCAGCGTTCGCTGTGCGACGGGCGTGGAAAATCGAATTCACCCTCCCGCAACGCGGGAGGGTCGGACGCGATAGCGTCCGGGGAGGGCCAGTGCCCCCTCTCCGGCCCTGCCGGGCCGACTCTCCCCAAGGGGAGAGTGAACCCGGAATCACATTTTTCGATAGGGGTGGACCTGGTAGGCACGATCTGCTCGATCAGGCGAGTGACCTGGAGAAGCAGGCCCTGGCGGAGCACACCGGTCAGTATGCGGCCGCAGAGGTACGTTCAGCGTTCGCTGCGGGGCGAGTCGTTTTCCTCGCGAATCTGTACGATCTTCAAGGTCCCTTTGGCGGCATCGACCTGGAACTTGAAATTCTCGAGGAAGCTCATGCCCAGTAGTGACGGGGCGTTGGCAGCGTCGGCGCCCAGCACGGCACACTGGACTTTTTCGGCGGTGAACTTGCCCACGCGGACCGAACTGATCGACACGAGGTGGCCGGTGATTCGGCTGCCGTCGGCCAGCGACATGACGATCCGCGGGTCGTCGGGACCGATCTGGATTCCGCACTTGTCGGCCACTTCCTGCGGGAGCGTGACCAGGTTGGCACCCGAGTCGAGCACCATTTCCTGGGTGTGTTTGCCGTCAATGACGACCGACACGATGAGCGACCCGCCGCCGACTCGCCGCAGCGGAATCTCCTCGGAGAGCACGGTCTCTTCCAGCGGCCTTGAGTCGTTTCAGCAATTGGCGGAAGTTCTTCGATTCAGCCAGTTCGAGCGACTTGCCGCTGGCCGCGTTCCACTGCTGGACCGCCTGCTTGGCCTCGTCCGACGCGGTCAACCTGGCGTATTGCTGTGACAGACTGTCGGCCGTGGTTCGCATGGAGAGGATGGCCTGAATGAACGCTTCGCGCGACTCATTGGCTGCGCCGCGAGCCGTCTGGATGGCTTCGTCCTGTTGCTGCAGGGAACTCCGCAGCAGTTCGACCTGGCTGCGATTGGCGTTGATCGCGCCGACCAGTTTGTTGTTGGTCGTGGCATCGCCGGGCGGCAGACTGGCCAGCTGTGCGTTCAGGTTGACATCCAGGGCCATCAAGCCGGCGATCTGTTTCTTGAGGTCGGAGGCGTGCTTTTCCTGCTGGACCAACGCCCCTTGCGCCGTCCTCAGGTTCTTCCGCAAGTCCATGATGTCGCGAAGCATCTTGCCGAATTTCGTCTCGTCGACCAAGACCAGGCCCGCGCTGCTGATCCGCAGACCGAGTTGCTCCAAGGCCGCCCGAGCGGATTTTTCCCCGTCGCTTTCCTGGCCGGCCGGCATCTTCTTCGGAGCGGACTGGGACGCCAGGAAATCGCGGTCGGCAGCGCAGAGTTTGCTGATCGGAACCGAAACGATCGAGCCATCGGGCTTCCGGAGCCGGACGTCAGCACCCGCTACCTCGACCAGTTCCGCGCGCACGACGTAGTTTCCGTCGCGGCTGGTCCAGGTCCGCAGGTCGAGTGCGGCCTGGGCGAGCGCGGGCAGCCACAGCAGCAACAACCCGACCAGGACAGGATATCGCATGAAGAGATCCCCGCGATTACAGGCAACGAGTGAACGCGGACAAGGCGAACGCCCTCTGCGCAGCATACCGGCGCAGAGGGCGTTCAGGTGTTTTTGTGACCGCCGCAGCGGAGCAGCCCGCGGGGCCCGTCGGACACTCTTGGCTGGTGCCGATCAATATTGTTCGCGGCGGCCGTAACCACCACCGCCACCGCCACCACCACTACCCGTGCGCCGCGGTTCACGTGGCTTGGCCTCGTTCACCGTCAACGGCCGACCCTGGAGATCCTGGCCGTTGAGCGCTTCGATGGCGGCGTCGCCACCGTCCGCCATCTCCACAAAGCCAAAACCGCGCGAGCGGCCGGTGTCGCGATCCGAGATCACGCTCGCCGAAGTCACGCTACCGTACTGAGCGAACAGGTCGCTCAAGTCATCCGAGGTGACACGGAAGGAGAGGTTTCCGACATACAGTTTCTTCGTCATCATCAACCCTTGGGCCATGTGGCCCCCCAAAAAACCCGTTTAACTGGGGGTATTATAACGTCCGGGTGGACGGCGCGAAGGCAGATTTTCCCAGATCTTCCCGGTCCCCGAGGGAGTGCGGAACCGACGACGTGCCGGCCATTGTCCGGCGGCCGCGCGCGGCCTCTCACTCAGGGCGACTCCTGCAGCATCGATGTCATTCGCTGCCTCAGCTGTCGCAAATCCTCGTCCTGTAGCTGGTCGAAAGACCCCGCCCGCTGACCGTACGTGTCCATCCAGGTGGCCAGTCGAGATCGTTGTTCGCGGCTGAGTCGGACGTCGTAGTGGCCCTGGTCGAGCAGTGTCCAGAGCGCATTGCTGTGCGCCGCGCCCGCCCCGGGGATCGATCGTCCCTCCTGGTAGCGCTGCCGGACGTGGTCCTGCAACGAGGGGCTGCCATACGCAATCAGCGCATCGTACGACCGCTCGGCGGTCAAATCGAATGTGCTGCCGTCGGCACCGGGCTGGTGACAGGACACGCATTGGGCATCGAGCACGGGCTGAACCAGGGCCCGAAAATCGAGGGGCCACGTGCCCGACACGCCCGCTGTGATCTTGGACGGCTCACGCACCGCAGCCATGGGTCGCGCGTTGGGAGGGGCCGTGTTGCGAGGCTCGTGACACCCGATACAGGTGCCCGCCTGACCCGGTTGCAGGTAGGTGGCGCTGCGCATCGTCTGAATCGCCATCCCCTGGTCATCCAAGGCCTGCAGGAAGAAGGCCACTCCGGCCGGGGCGTGGAAGTATGCGGAGCCGTCCGCTTCCACCGGCACGCTGCCAATGACGAACTTGCCCGGGTCGTCGCGGGTGATGCCGATGTGCGGGGAGTCCATGGTTGGATGGGTCTTGGCAGGGACGCCGACCAGGCGCAGCTCCTTGATCGCGCCGCGCGGGACGGTCGCCAGGCCTTGATACACATCGACCACCAGCATCCGCGATCCGTTCTCGGCCTGGGCGTCGACCCGGGACGTGATCTGCGGCGGTTGTCGCCGCGGCCGGATGGGCAACGGATCCGTGCTGCTGATGGCCGGATCGCGACACACCAGGTTCAAATTGCCCCAGGCGTCGAACAGATAGATCCCCAGATCGTTTGGTGGTCCGGCCATTCCCCACAGAGGTCGGGGTGTGCCGGGCGGCAGCGGTGCGGAACTCCACGCCACCAGGTAATGGTTCTCGGACAGCGGAAACGGACTGGCGAAGTAAGTCTGCGGCCAGCCTTCCGATTCCGGGAAAGCAACTTCGGGTGTCAATCGCGTCAACGGGGTCTCGCCGTCGGCGCCTCGGTTCGGATCGAGCAGGACCAGCGAGCCGCTCGTCTGGGCGTGATGGCCGCTGGCAGTGAAAATGATCTTGCGCGAGTCGGGAACGCGGCGGGCTTCGAAGATGCAGTGCGGATTCACCGTGTAATTCCCGTACACGGCCCGCGCGTCGGTCCCATCGGGCAAGGTCGACCAGAGACTCATGTAGGGCATGTTGTAGCGATCCACGTAATCCCACCGCGCATAGAGGATCTGTCCCTGATCGTCCACACTCGGTGTCCACTCGAACATCTCGAAGGGCGAAATGCGCACGATCTGTTGACCCGTCGCGTCCATCACGTGCAGCGTGTAGACGGCCACCGGCCGCTCCGGACCGCCGCCGCAACGCACGTAGCAGTCGGGCAGCGCGGGCTGGTCCTGAGCGATGTTCACGTCACTCGTGCATTGCACGTCCTGGCCGCGCCGCGTGGACAAGAACACGATCCGCCCGTCGGGTAGGTAACGGCCGTCAAAATCGTCGTACTTGCCGGACGTCAAACGGCGCAGACCGGTGCCGTCCAGGTTCATTTCGTACAGATGGTAGAAGGCATCTTCCGGGACGTTGTTCTTGTCCAGCTTGTTCGGTTCCTCGGCCAGGCCGGGATAGTACTTGCAGTGCGCAAACAGGACGCGCCGGCCATCGTAGGAAATGTCCGGACGCAGCACGCTGCCCGCCGGCAACTCGGCGGTCAGCAGCCGCAGTTTCGGACTGGCCGTCTTGAAGTCTTCCAGCACGTACAGACCGCCGCCGGGTCGCGAGAACCAACCGTAGTACTGGTCTGACATGTGCGTAAACGAGCCGGGCACGCGCTGGACCAGCAACAGATCGTCGAAATCCAACAGGGGATTGTTGAGCGTCATGTGTCGGATGACCCACTGTGCCTGCAAGAACAGCGCACGGTGTTGGTCGGTCGAGTTGTCGCTCGGCAAAGCCGCGAACTGCGCCGCGATTGTCCGCAGCGAAGTCGTGGAGTCCTGAACATCGAGCCCCTGCGCGGTCAGGTCGTGAGCGAGTTTGAGTCCTCGGTCGACCACCTCCGCCACCGGGTAACTCGGCATGCCGAGCACGTCCGGCTGTTCGGCGGGGCTCCACGAGGACCACGGACTGAGACTGGACTGATCGGCCAGTTTCCGCAAGGCGATGTTTTCCGGACTGCCGTCGCGGTAGACCTCCACTTCATCGAGGTGGAGGTAATTCGCGCCGAGCAACTGGATGCGCACGTAGCGCGCCTGGCAGTCGTTCGCCGCGACCTGCAGAGGCTTCTGATCGGCGAATCCCTGAAACACCGAACCGTCATGCGCGTAGAGCAGTTGCCAGCGCTGGGCGTCGTCCGAAACGAGGACCTGCAGGTGAGCGGCCCGTTCCGCCACCCCGTCACCGCGGTTGTAGATCACGATGCGGTCGAGTGGCAGCGACTGGCCAAGATCGACCTGCCACCAGGGGTTTTCTTCCGGTTGCGTATGGAATCCGAAGTGGCCATCGATCACTCCGTCACAGCCACCCGCCGCGTCCTGCTGCGTGGTGATCTGTGTGCCGAGGGAGGGAAGTGATCGGACGACGGCCTGCCGCAACCAGTCCGCTTCGATCTGTGCGGTGGTGATCACAGGATTTCCGTCCGGCTGTGCGACGGCACCGAGTTCACCTGCTCGGCACGGAAGTGGCAACCAAGCCAGAGCCAAGAGCGAGGCGAGCTCCAGCTGCCGGAAGGTGCGTATCTTGTGCATCGGTCGGTTCCTCCGAGAATCGTTGGTCAGGTGCCCGTCCGGGGATGACGTTCAGTCTGTCGCGGGCCGGTAGGTGGGATGTCGTCCAAATCGGCGAGCCTGGTCCGCCGATTCGCGAATCCAGCAGGCGAGTCCAGTATAATCGATCACGCTCCGGTCGAGACCACCGGAAGTCACGTCCCACGGTTTTCTCGGGTGTGAGAGGAACTTCATCCATGACAATGCCCCGCGCAATTCCGCGATGTGTGACGTGGGTGTTCGTGTTGTGTCTGTTCGGCGGCCTGAACTGCGCTGCGTGCCTGGCCGAGGATCCCCCGACGGCCGTCGCCGGTCTGATGGATCTGGACGTTCCCGGCGGACTGGTGGTGCAGCTGGGGGCGGGCGACATGCAGCTGGTGACGGAACTGGCGCGCACAGGGCCGATTCCTCGTGCACGTGCTCGAACATGACGCCGACCTGGTCGAACAGACGCGCGGGCAACTGCAGGACGACGGTCTGTACGGTCTGGTTTCTGTGGAACAGCGGCGGGCGGGTCAGCCCTTACCCTATGCCGAGAATCTCGTGAATCTGATGATCGTGCGGGCAGAAGCGGTGGGCGAGACACTGGCGGAGGTCGTTCGCGTACTGCGCCCGCGCGATCGTGCTGGGTGCGCGCGACGCGTTTTCGGCCGAGAGACTGCAGGCGGTGGGACTGCGCCGCACGACGTGTCGTCCCTGGGGTCGGAGTGGATGGCGGCCCGCAAGCCGTGGCCGGACACGTTGGATGAATGGACGCACCCGCGGCATTCCGCGGCCGGCAACGCCGTATCGCAAGATACCGCGGTGGGGCCGCCGCGGCGCGTGCGCTGGCTGGCTGGGCCGTGGGCCGAAGTGGCCAATCTGGTGACTGCCGAGGGACGCAACTTCTACGGCGGGATCTTGGCCCGGGACGGTTTCAACGGGTTGCGGTTGTGGCGACGTGACCTGGCGCCGTCGCCGTCCCGGGGCGGATTCGGATTTCGCTCGACGGCCGGCAGTATGCCGCCGGTGACGGGAGCCGGTCGGGTATTTGTCTTCACGGAGGGGAAGCTCCAAGCGCTCGACAACCGAACGGGCGAGACGATTCGCGACTATCCCGAAGTCGGTTCCCCCCTGCAGACGCTCTATGACCAAGGCTTGTTGATCACGGTTGGCGCGGGGACCGTGCATGGCGTGGACGCGGACAGTGGCCGTGTGTTGTGGACGCACTCGGCGTCGGAGCCGCGCGAGATCGTGGCGGGCGACGGATTCGTCGGGCTCCTGCAGGGAAGTCCGCGCCGTGGCGAGACCTGCGAAGTGATCGTGCTGGACCAGCGGTCGGGGCGCGTCCGGTGGAGTCGCGGTGACTTGCCTTGGGCGGCCCGCGTTTCGCGCTTGGTTTACCATCGGGGGATGCTGGCCTGCGAAGTATCGACACTCAACGACGACGGTCCCGAGAACGCACTCTACATCCTGTCGGCGGACGACGGACAAGTTGTCCGCGAAATCCCTTTCTTGCCGGGCATGAATCACATGCGCCAGGCCCGAGCCATGTTTGTCGACAATGACGTGTGGCTGTTGCAGGGGGGACGAGTCTCGGAGAATCGAGGTTTTCCGGTGGAGGCGACGGCCATCGATGTGCGGACGGGCAATGAACGAGCGCGGTTTCCCGCGGGGCTGGCCCATTGTTTCCCCCCCGTGGCCACACCCCGTTTCCTGCTGTCCGGCGAAATGGACTTCACCGACATGCAGACCGGCCAGGTCGATGCCAATCGTATTACGAAGGCCGCCTGCGGCCGGGACGCGGGCTGGTTCCTTGCACACGGTCTCGTGTACGTCACGCCCAAGCACTGCGTTTGCTGGCCGATGCTGCGAGGCTACGTGGCACTGGCACCGGAACGACCGGGCGGCAGCCCCGCCCAATCGGACGTCAGCCAGATTCCTCTGGACCTGGAGACCGGTGTCCTGCCGCTGGAGTCGGGAGCCCCGTCGACGGCCACCGCAGATTGGCCCGGCTACCGCTGCGACGCCTGGCGCAGCAGCCAGACTTCCGCCCCCGGCCCCCGCCAACTCGCGGCGATCTGGACCGTCGCGTTGGACACCGCGGCACACATCGACGGCCCGATTCTCGAGGACTGGCAAGACGACCCGTACATCAAAGGGCCTGTCTCCCCGCCGGTGATCGCTGAGGGGCGACTGTTTGTCACGCGACCTCATCGGCATCAAGTGCTGGCGTTGGATGCGAAGACCGGTGCAACTCTCTGGCAGTTCACCGCCAACGGTCGAGTCGATACCCCACCCACCCTTCACCGGGGTCTATGTTTGTTCGGATCCAAGAGCGGATGCGTGTACTGTCTACGGGCTGCTGACGGTCAGCTCGTCTGGCGTCTGCAAGTAGCTCCGCTCGATGAGCGGATCGTGGCCTATGGGCAGCTGGAATCGCCGTGGCCTGTTCCCGGCAGTGTGTTGGTCATTGACAACGTGGCTTACTTCGCGGCCGGCCGGCAGTCGTTCGCCGATGGCGGGATTCTGCTGTTCGCCGTCGACCCGGCCACCGGGCAACGCCAGTGGGTCCAGCGACTGAGCACCGTACCCCAGCAAGGCTATTACACGTCCAGCGCTCTCGAGTTCGACAACTTCGATCTGCTGTTTCGTGAAGGCGAGGGAGTGGCCATGGCTCGCTGGGTCTTTGATCGCCAGACCGGTGCCATGTCGGTGGATCTCTGGAAAGCGTTCTCACGACTCCATACGGGCCGTGGTTCGGCCATGGTTCCACACGGCAGCTGGTCCTACGCGCCGCGGAATCAATCGCGAACCGTGACGTTCTCGCCGCGCCGTCCGCTGGTGGTCTTCCGCGACAATGTTCTGTGGGGTTGCCTCGAGAGCAAGCAGGCCGTGTACCGGCGCAATTTCAATCTGGAAGGCGGCGAAGAGTTCGACACGAAATGGATTACCGGTTGGGCCAACAGCGATGCGAGCCGCAACAACGGCATTGCCTGGCCCAGCCAGAGACTGGCCGAGAAAGCCCGGTGGACGACGCAGGTCTATCCGGCCGAGACGAGTCAGGCGACTATCGATGCGCTGGTCCTGGCCGGCGACGAACTCTATCTCGGCGGATCGGACGGCGAACTGCGCGTGTTGGCCGCGGATGACGGCCGGGAACTCAGAAGACAGTCGATACCGACTCCCGTCTGGGACGGACTGGCGGTCGCCGACGGTCGACTGTATCTGACCACGCACGACGGGCAGGTGGTCTGCTTGGGAGATTAGCCGTTACTTGAAGGGATCAGCACCCTTGTCGGCCGGCTTCTTGGCGTCTTCTGCTTTCGAATCGTCACTGCCGAAGGGGTCGCCAGCGGGAGCGTCGGCGGGCTTCTTGGCGTCAGCCTTCTTCTCAGCACCATCCCCGAAGGGATCTGTGGCTGGAGCTTCCGCCGGCGGCTGAGCGTCCTCCTGCATCTCGGCCGCGCCGTCCTGGGCCGGTTCCGCCTTCGTCGCGGCACCGAACGGATCTCGATCGGCAGCGGCACCGGACAGCGTCTTGCCCAGCAGGTTGATCAGGCCGCCGCCGATATTCGCGGCCGACGCAGCAGGTCCTTCGTCGACCGGCAAATCGAGTTTCGGCAGGTTCTCACCGAATGGATTGGCGTCGGTCGCCGGCTTGGGGGCCGGGGGAGTCTTGACGGCCGGCTTGGTCGCACCGAACGGATCGTCGCTCTTCCCAGGGGACGCGAACGGATCGGCGGCTTCGGCGGGCGTTTTTACTTCTGCTGTGCCGGCTGCGGCAAACGGGTCTTGAGGCTGGCCTGCATCGCCTGGCATCGCCGGTTCCACCTCCGCCGGAACGACGTTCTCAACTTGCTTGCCGCCCGAGAATGCCGTCCCGCTGGCAAACGGATCCAGTTGACCACCCAGATCCGGTTTGGGGAGATCCAACTTGACCAGCGGGACCGGGCGGTTGGGATCGAACAACACGATATCTTCGCGGCGTTTCAATTCTTCGTACCGCACGAGGTCGCGTTTCTTCTTCCGCCCGACAGCCGCCTTGCGCGTCGCGGCTCGCACCTTCTCGAGTTCCAGACGGAGCGATCCCTGAACCCGCTGCAACGCTCCGTTGATGTCATACACCGGCCGGTCGGCCCGGTTGATCTCCACGTCGGCTCCCTTCGTGAAATCGGCCAACCCGGAATCAATTCCCGCAATACTCGCCAGCGCCAATCCGCGAAAATAGTAACTGCGCGGATCGAGGTTGTTCTTCTCAAGGGACTCCGACAGCAAGCTGACCGCCAGCTCATAATCACCCGCAAAATACGCGTGCACACCTCGTCCGTACAGCTCCGCTGCACCCTCGTCCTGCCCGGCCACGTGTTGTCCAACCAGCCCGATGAGAACAAGAATCATCCATCCGACGGACGTGTGCCTGATCATCGATCAGTTCCCCTTCCAACCTTGCCGACCATGGTCGAAGTCCACTGCCAACGACTGCCCCGGGCCTCAAGCACCCGGCACAGGAGTCCGCACGCAGAGAGCGCCGAATCCTCGCTTCCGAGGCAAGAAATGGCGCCGATTAAGAACTTTATGGTAATTTGGGAAGGTTCAAATAGCAAGATAAGCCGGAAGGCCTGTTTCGATGCTCCAGCAGGGCAGTTTGCGTGCACAATTCCAGCCCGAACACACGCCGGGTGGAGCACGGTATCCAAGTTCGAAAAGGACATGCTGGGGGTTGGATCAGTATGGTTGTAGCGGTTGTGCGGCTGGCCGCCACGGCCATCGCAAAAAGTGCGCGGGCCCACCCTACTCCCTACTTAGTTTCGGGGAGTACGATGCCTGCTGTTCGGGGTGCTCACGGATTGTGCGTTGGTAACGGCCGTTCGCGCGTGTTCGAACCGTCGTGCGGCGGAGGCACCACCATGTGGATTCGACTGCAATTCGACATCGCCGTCGGCGATCTGTGGTACGGGTTGTGCGCCTGTGTGCTGCCTGGCTCGGCCCAGCGGGTTCAAAGGTCCGTGGAGCAACACGGGTCGAATCGCGGTCCTGCCGTGGCATGCCTGTCGGTCCGGAGCGGTTTTGACCTGTTGCTGCAGGCGCTGCGATTTCCCGCCGGCAGCGAAGTGCTGCTCAGTGCGTTAACGGTTCCCGACATGCCGCGGATTCTGGCGCACCACACGTTGGTGCCGGTGCCGGTCGATCTGGTGGCCAACGGGTGCACTCCGGCACTGGACAGCCTCGAGCGGGCAATTACTCCGGCCTCGCGCGGTGGTCATTGCGCATCTGTTCGGCACGCGGATCGACATGGCACCAATTCTGGAGATCGCCCGCCGCCATCGGCTGTTTGTGATCGAGGATTGCGCTCAGGCGTACCACGGGGCCGAGTATCTGGGTCATCCCGAGTCGGACGCGGTTCTGTTCAGCTTCGGACCGATCAAGACCGCCACGGCCTTGGGAGGTGGGCTGATGTATCTGCGCAACCGGAAGTTAGCGGACCAGATTCGCGGCATCCAGGCCGCCTACCCGGTGCAGAATCGCTGGTCCTATTTCTGCCGAGTGCTCCGCTATGCCGGGATGAAATGGCTGTCGCGCCCGCTGCTGTTTCGCGGAGTCACGCGCGTGTGTCGCCTGTGGGGTGTCGATCAGGACGCGCTCATCTGCAGTGCCGCGCGGAACTTCCCGGCGCAGCGTTTGTTCGAGCACTTGCGGCGACAGCCGTCCGCCCCTCTGTTGCGGATGATGCGGCGGCGCTTGCACACGTACCCGCTCGATCGCATCCGCACGCGCACGCAGCGAGGTGACTCGCTGGCCGCACGCCTCGGTCCCGAGCGGCTGCTGCACAACGACGGAGCCGTCGCCGACTCCCATTGGGTCTTTCCGATGCTGGCCGACAATCCGCCGCTGGTCGTGGAGCGGCTCAGGCAGGCGGGATTGGATGCGACCTGCCGCACCCGTCTGGCGATCGTCAAGCCACCTGCGGATCGGCCGCAGTTAGAACCGGTCAACGTCGAGCGATTGCTCGAAAACCTGGTCTTCCTCCCCTGGCATCCCGATATTCCCGCACGAGTTGTGGAACGCATGATCGGCATCTTGACGGACCATCAGGACGGACCCATCCGCCAGCCAGAGGCGGAACCACGGACGAACATCGAACGTCGAGCATCGCGGCGGCCGGGGAGTACATCGAACATCGAACATCCAACGTCCAACGCCGAAGCGTGCGGCGGGAACATCGAACATTGAACAGCGAACGCGGAATGGCGAAGCGAGAAAAGAGAGTATTGAACGTGTGGAATACTTCCGTCTTCCGCAACCGCCCACACCGGGCAAGATAGGCACCCGCCAAATTGCATGCCTTCACCGTTCGTCCGGTATTCAAACTTGGGCGTTCGAAGTTGGATGTTCGACGTTCGATCGGCGCTTCGGCGTTGAATGTTGGATGTTCGAAGTTCGACGTTCGATCGGCGCTTTGACGTTTGACGTTGGATGTTGAATGTTCGATGTTCGATGTTCGATGTTGCATTCCCCCCTCCGCTGGCGGGTGAGTTCCGTGGCCCGCTGCACCAGGCCGAGGAAGTCCTGGCGATAACCTGACGGATCGTCGCCGCGAGCGGAGGTGGCGATTTCCAGGACTTTGTCGTAGCTGGCGTCACCCTTGTGCGGCGAGTCGCGCAGCAGCATGCCGAAGGCGGCCACCGAGGCGGCAAAGCGGAAATCGGTCGAGGCCGCTTCGAAGGACTGTCCGCCATCGGTCAGTGCGAAGGCCAGTAGAGCGCTGTCGGTGGCTTCCGGCAACTTGTAGCGCAACTTCAAGGTCAGCATCTCATCGGAGGCCGGCGTCACCGGCGGCGATTGATCCTGCTGGTACCGCAGCGGGTCGACCGTGCCCACGGGAACCTTGGACTCGACACCGACGGGAACCACTTCGTAGAGCGCGGTGACCGTGTGCCCGGCGCCGATTTCGCCCGCATCCTTCTTGTCGTCGTTGAAATCCTGGGCGGCCAGCAGGCGGTTCTCGTAGCCGATCAGGCGGTAGGCGGCGACCTGGGCCGGGTTGAACTCGATCTGGATCTTCACGTCCTTGGCGATGGTCACCAGCGTGCCGCTCATCTGCTCGACGAGCACTTTGCGGGCTTCGCGCGTACGTGTCGATGTAGGCGTAGTTGCCGTTGCCCTTGTTCGGCAGATCTGTTCGAGCATGGCGTCGTTGAGGTTGCCCATGCCGAAGCCGAGGACCGTCAGGAACACGCCCTGCTGGGCCTGTTCCTCGACCAGGCGAATCAGCTCGCCGGTGCTGGTCGTGCCCACATTGAAATCGCCATCGGTGCAGAGAATGACGCGGTTGGTGCCGCCGGGATGAAGTTGTTCGCGGCCATCTGATAGGCCAGCCGGATGCCCTCGCCGCCGTTGGTCGAGCCGCCGGCCTGGAGTGCGTTCGAGCGCATCGAGGATGGTCTCCGTTTGTTTCGCCGCTGGTGGAGGGCAGCACCAGTCCCGCGGCGCCGGCATAGACCACGATGGCCACGCGATCGTTCTCGCCGAGCTGGTCGACCAGCATCTGCATGCCGTGTTGCAGCAACGGCAGCTTGTTGGGCTGGGCCATCGAGCCGGACACATCGAGCAGGAACACAAGGTTGCTCGGCGGCCGCTGCTGCTGCGGCATTTCCTTGCCCTTGATCCCGATACGCACCAGGCGATGATCACGCGTGCCAAGGGCATGCGGCGACTTCCGCATGGACCGCGAAGGGATGCTCGTCGGTCGGTGGCGGGTAGCTGTACACGAAGTAGTTGATGAGTTCCTCGATCCGCACCGCGTCGGCGGGCGGCAGGCGTGCCCGTTTGGAGCAGGAACATCCGCGTCTTCGCAGTAAGACGCCGTATCGACGTCGATGGAAAAAGTGGACCGCGGGTTCGTCTGGGCCGCGAGGAACGGATTCTCGACGATCAAGTCGTACTTGTCGCCGCCCTGTCCCGGACCTTGTCCCTCCTCCGGTTTTCCCTCCATCATCTCGCTGGCCGGCGCCATGACGCTGAGGTCCGTTGGGCGGATTTGGCAGCACTGCTCGGCCGCGCATACTCTGATTTGCTGCAGCCTGTGAGAAACAACCCGGCGATGAGCAGCAGGTGGAAGCATGGGCGTAGGTGGATCATGATTCTCTGTTCCTGTCAGCCTGAGTGTGCGATAGGATGATGATCGATCGCCGGTCGGCATGACCAGCGCCGATGATGTTCCAGCAGCGGCCAGCAGTCATTGCCGCGGGCTGGACGGACTGGGTTTGTTCCATCAAATATGACGCGACGCGGCCTGGAAAAATTCCCGCTTCCGGCAGAAAACATGCGTCCTGCCGCACGCTGTGACCGTAGGGCGACTTCGCAGTTCGCCCGTCTGCGCAGCTGCCGAACACCTGGACTGTCGAACGGACTTGGAAGTCCGTTTCTCGTACTGGCCGAACACCTGGACCGTAGGGCGACTTCCCAGTCCCCCCGTATCCCGGCGACAACTTGGATATCCACCCGCCACGAAACGCTCGTTGGATTGGTGAACCAACCATGCACCCGCCGCGCATGGCCGCCATCCTGCTGGGACCGACCGGATCGGGGAAGACCCCGCTGGGGGAAATG